>NZ_JCASII010000003.1:0-679755 GCF_059686035.1 Telluria sp. ZT3P26
ACGTGCTCAATGGCACTCAGTCTGAACAGCGTCACCCCGACCGGCCACATCACCACGATTATCTACTGGTGAGCTGGCATGTTCAATATACGAGGTCTGACATTCGGACACGACCTCAGCCCTAGCACTTCCAACAGCTGGGGTCAGGTCTGACATTTAGACACGACCTCAGCTTTAGTCACTTCCATTGCCGTCTTGCGGAGTATTCGCAGGGCAGTGTGCCAGCAGGTTTTATCTCCCCAACTGCCGAGATCGTGTCCGAATGTCAGACCTGACCCCGGCTTTTGCCACGTCCGATACAGCTGATAAAGCTGGGGTCAGGTCTGACATTTAGACACGACCTCAGCTTTAGTCACTTCCAATGCCATCTTGCGAAGTATTAGCAGGGCAGTGTGCCAGCAGGTTTTATCTACCCAACTGCCGAGATCGTGTCCGAATGTCAGACCTGACCCCGGCTGTTGGTTGAGGTCGTGTCCGAATGTCAGACCTGACCCCGGCTTTTGCCAGGTTCTCTAAACGATGCAGCGTGGCGGAAACAAAAACGGCGGCCCGCAGGCCGCCGTTTTCGTTCGTGCGTAGCGCTGTTACTTCACGCCGTGCATCAGCTTCTGGATGACCGGTGCGAGCAGCACCAGCAGGATGCCGCCGCCCAGCAGCGACATCAGGCCGAAGTTGTAGCCGTCGAGTGCCGACGCCACCGTCATGCCGGTTTCACCCGAGACGTGCGAGGCGAAGATGCCCGACAGGTTGTTGCCGATACCGGTCGACAGGAACCAGCCGCCCATGCCCAGGCCGACGAGTCGGGTAGGGGCCAGCTTGGTGACCATCGACAGGCCGATTGGCGACAGGCACAGCTCACCGACCGACTGGATCACATAGACCGCGAACAGCGTCCAGAACGGGATCTTGCCATTACCGTCGATCAGCTGCGACAGTGCGTAGACCAGCAGGCCAAAGGCGATGCCGTTGAAGATCAGGCCCAGGCCGAATTTACGCGGGATCGATGGGTTGGCGTTGCGCTTGCCCAGCCATACCCAGACGGCGGCGATAATCGGTGCGAAGACGATGATGGCCACCGAGTTCACCGACTGGAACCAGGCGACAGGGAAGGTCCAGCCATTCAGGTCGCGGTCGACGATGTTATCGGCCAGGAACGTGAACGAGCTGCCTGCCTGCTCGAAGAAGCACCAGAACAGGACGTTGAAGAAGAAGATGATCATCATCGCCCAGGTCTTGTCGCGCGCGACTTTGCCTTCGCGGATACCTTCGATGATCAGCATCGCTGCCAGGCCGATGAACAGGACCGTCAGCAGGATCTGCAGGTTGGCGGCGCCCGCTTGCAGCAGCATGTAGACGATCGGAATCACGATCAGCGAACCGACGATGACGACGGCCAGGCGCTTCGGGCTGGCCAGTTCGCCGACCGGTGCACCGATGCCCTGGAGCGTCTTGCGGCCGATGAAGAACCAGACCAGCGAGATCAGCATGCCGACGCCCGAGGCCAGGAACACGATCTTGTACGCTGGCATGGCGGCGGTGCCGAACACTTTTTCAGCCAGCAGCTGGGTCAGGATCGGTGCGAAGAATGCGCCGACGTTGATGCCCATGTAGAAGATGGTGAAGCCGGAATCGCGACGCGTGTCGTTCAGCGCGTACAGCTGGCCGACCATGGCCGAGATGTTCGGCTTGAACATGCCGTTACCGACGATGATGGTTGCGAGGCCCAGCTTGAACACGTCCTGGTTCGGGATCGAAATCATGAACAGGCCGGCCGCCATGAAGATGGCGCCAACCAGGATCGAGCGCTGATAACCGATGACGCGGTCGGCCACGTAGCCGCCGAAGACAGCGCCGGCGTACACCAGCGCCAGGTAGGAACCGTAGGTCAGATTGGCACTGGCCTGGCCAGCCGCGTCGCCGGCATAGAACTGGCCGACGATGTAGAGGACGAGTGCCCAACGAATGCCATAGAAAGCGAAGCGCTCCCAGAATTCCGTCATGAACAGCATCCACAGCGGTGCTGGATGGCCCATGATCTGCTTGAACTCTGGAAGAGGTCCCCGAGCTGGGGTAGTAGCTGCACCGCTCATGCGGTTCCTCCCGAAAATGTAATGACAAGGTAATTGTTATATGGCGCTATTCGACGGGCGAACGTTCCAATAGGCACGCATTCTAGTGCATATCCAGCATCATACGAAGCTTTTTTCCCGGTGCGCCGACGGGTCCCGAACATGGTGCACTGCACCCTGTTTTGGGGCGCGCATGCGCCATCGGATTGGCGTATATTGCTGTACAGGACGGTCAGACGATTGACCGTCCGCATCACCGAATAGAACGAGGACATCCCATCATGACGCAAGCAGCAACTGAATTACCTGTAGTTGATACCGAGCTGTCCCCCGAAAGCCGGCAAGTCGTCGACACGCTGATCTCGCCGGAAGGCCAGCTCGAAGTGCTGTCCAAATCCGAAGTCAGCAAGTTGCTCGACACCGGCCGCACCGGTCTGTACGACGTGTTCCGCAAATGTGCGCTTGCAGTACTCAATAGCGGCAGCGACATCGACGACGGCAAGGAACTGCTCGAGCGGTACGCCAGCTTCGACATCAGCATCCTGCAGCGCGAGCGCGGCATCAAGCTCGATATCCGCGGCGCGCCGGCCAGCGCCTTCGTCGATGGCAAGATGATCCGCGGGATCCACGAGCACCTGTTCGCCGTACTGCGCGACATCGTGTTCGTCAATTTCGACGTCACCGACAATCCCAAATTCGACCTGACCCGCACCGATGGCATCACCGACGCGGTCTTCCACATCCTGCGCAACGCCAATGTGCTGCAGGCGCAGCGCAATCCGAACCTGGTCGTGTGCTGGGGCGGCCACTCGATCTCGCGCATCGAGTACAACTACACGAAGAAGGTCGGCTACGCGCTGGGCCTGCGCGAACTCGATATCTGCACCGGCTGCGGCCCGGGCGCGATGAAGGGGCCGATGAAAGGCGCCACCATTGGCCACTCGAAGCAGCGCCTGTCGGGTGGGCGTTATCTGGGCATCTCGGAGCCGGGCATCATCGCGGCCGAATCCCCGAACCCGATCGTCAACGACCTGGTCATCATGCCGGACATCGAGAAGCGCCTCGAAGCCTTCGTGCGCACCGGCCACGGCATCGTCGTGTTCCCGGGCGGCGCGGGCACGGCCGAGGAAATCCTGTACATCCTCGGCATCCTGCTGCACCCCGATAACGCCGAGATCCCGTTCCCGCTGATCTTCACCGGTCCGGCGTCGTCGCGCGACTACTTCACGCAGATCGATGCCTTCCTGGCGCTGACGCTGGGCGAGGCGGCGCAGAAGCGCTACCAGATCATCATCGACGATCCCGACGCGGTGGCCGTTGCAATGGTCAAGGGCATCAGTGAAGTGCGGGCCTTCCGCAAAGCGCACAGCGACGCCTACTATTACAACTGGCGCCTGAAGATCGACCACGAATTCCAGAAGCCGTTCCGCCCGACGCACGAGAACATGCGCAACCTCGACCTGCACCGGGGTATCCCGACACACCTGCTGGCGGCCAATCTGCGCCGGGCGTTTTCGGGCGTCGTGGCCGGGAACGTGAAGGAAGAGGGGATCCGCGCGATCGAGCAGTTCGGCAAGTACGAGATCCGTGGCGAAGCTGCGATCATGGGGCCGATGGATGCGCTCCTGGCGTCGTTCGTCGAACAGAGCCGCATGAAGTTGCCGGGCAAGGCTTATACGCCTTGCTACACGATCGTGCAGTAAGCATAAAAAAAGGCCACCCGAAGGTGGCCTTTTTCATGCGGGCGTCAGCGCCCCGACACTCAGTCTTCCTTGCGCAGGTGCGGGAACAGCAGCACGTCGCGGATGTTCGGCGAGTCGGTAATCAGCATCATCAGGCGATCGATGCCGATGCCGCAACCACCTGCCGGCGGCATGCCGTATTCGAGCGCGCGGATGTAGTCGGCGTCATAGAACATCGCCTCTTCATCGCCTGCATCTTTGGCTTCGACCTGCGCCAGGAAGCGCGCTGCCTGGTCTTCCGGATCGTTCAACTCCGAGAAGCCATTGGCGATCTCGCGACCCACCATGAACAGTTCAAAGCGCTCGGTCACGCCGGCACGGGTGTCCGATGCGCGCGCCAGTGGCGAGACTTCGGCTGGATAGTCAACGATGAAGGTCGGCTCCCACAGCTGCGCTTCGGCGGTTTCCTCGAACAGCGCCAGTTGCAGCGCGCCCAGACCGGCGGTGGCAAATGGCTTGACGCCGAACTTCTTCAGTTCGGTCTTGATAAACTCGGCATCGTTCAGCTGTTCGGGCGTGTAGCCCGGCGCGTACTTGTCGATCGCCTCGATGATCGTCAGGCGCTGGAACGGCTTGGACAGGTCCAGCTCACGGCCACCGTACGACAGCACGGCGCTGCCATGCGCGTCGACTGCGGCCTGGCGGATCACCTGTTCGGTGAAGTTCATGATCCACTTGTAGTCGGTGTACGCCGCATAGAATTCCATCATCGTGAATTCAGGGTTGTGACGGACCGAGACGCCTTCGTTACGGAAGTTGCGGTTCACTTCGAACACGCGGTCGAAGCCGCCGACCACCAGGCGCTTGAGGTACAGTTCCGGTGCGATGCGCAGGTACATTTCCATGTCCAGCGCATTGTGGTGCGTGACGAACGGCTTGGCCGCGGCGCCGCCCGGGATCGGGTGCAGCATCGGCGTTTCGACTTCCATGAAGCCGTTGTCTTCCATGAAGCGGCGCATCGACGACATCGCGGCGGTGCGCGCCTTGAACGTGCGGCGCGTGTCCTCGTTCATGATCAGGTCGACGTAACGCTGGCGGTACTTGGTTTCCTGGTCGGCCAGGCCGTGGAACTTGTCCGGCAGCGGGCGGATCGCCTTGGTGATCAGGCGCAGCTGGCTGACTTTCACCGTGAGTTCATCGACCTTGGTCTTGAACAGCGTGCCTTCGACGCCGAGGATGTCGCCAAGATCGTAGCTGCGCAATGCATCCATCGCAGCTTCACCGGCGCTGTCGAGCGTGATGTAGATCTGGATACGGCCGCTGGCCGACGGGCCCGAGCTGTCCTGCAGCGTTGCGAATGCGGCCTTCTTGCCCGCTTCGCGGCGCAGCATCATGCGGCCTGCCAGCACCACCGGAATCGGCTCGGCTTCGAGTTCTTCGCGCGTCTTGCTGCCGTAGGTGTCCACCAGGTCGGCCGCCTTGTGCTGCGGGACGAAGTCGTTCGGGAACGCGACGCCTTTTTCGCGGATGGCGGCCAGCTTGACGCGGCGTTCGGCCATGATCTTGTTTTCGTCGGCGCCTTGCAACGGGGCCTGTTCTTGGTTCTCGGTGGTCATAGTGGGTGTTGTTGATATTGGTTGAGCATGCCGCCGATACGGCGCGCGGTAATTAAGACAGCGAGAGCAGGGCTTCAACGTCCAGCTGCGTGAAGTCGTTGACGATCGCGATGACATTGTCGAATTCGGCGAACGCCTCGGCCGACAGCGTGGTGGTCAGCACCACGGCGCGCATGCCGGCGCGCCGGGCCGCTTCCACGCCCAGCGGCGCGTCTTCGAACACGATGCACTGTGCCGGCAATACGTTGCAGCGCTCGGCGGCCTTGAGGAACACGTCCGGATGCGGTTTGCCGCGCGGGACATCCACGGTGCCGACGACGACCGCATCGAATTTGCGCTGCAGGTCCATTTCGTCGAGGATGAAACGCGCGCTGCCCGGCGAGGCCGACGTGGCCACCGCCAGGGCCCAACCCTGGTCGCGCGCGCGGTCGATGAAGGCGTCGAAGCCGTCGATCGTGCGCCGGTGCGGGCCATACAGCGCGCGGTACAGCACTTCCTTCTCGTGGTTCAGCGCTGCCAGCGCCTCGTCGTCCAGCCCTGCGCCCAGATAGTGACGCAGGATTTCCTTGCCCTGACGGCCAGCCGTGTCGCGAAAGAACGCATCAGGCTCGATGGTTTGGCCCCGCTGCGCGAAGAACGCGATCCACGCACGGGTATGGAAGTCCATATTGTCGACGATGGTGCCATCCATGTCGAAGATCAGCGCGCGGGCAGGGGTCGTCATCCGAAAGAAAGCCTTTATACGTTCTGCTTCAGGGACGCCGAGATGAAATCATCCAGGTCGCCATCCAGCACGTTCTTGGTGTTGCCGGTTTCAAAGCCGGTCCGCAAATCCTTGATGCGCGACTGGTCCAGCACGTACGAACGGATCTGGTGGCCCCAGCCGACGTCGGTCTTGGAGTCTTCGAGCTTTTGCTGCTCGCTCATGCGGTTGCGCAGTTCGAGTTCGTACAGCTTGGCGCGCAGCATGTCCCAGGCTTCGGCCTTGTTGCGGTGCTGCGAGCGGTCGTTCTGGCACTGGACCACGATGCCGGACGGGCCGTGCGTCAGGCGCACTGCGGAGTCGGTCTTGTTGATGTGCTGACCGCCGGCGCCGGACGCGCGGTAGGTATCGATGCGCACGTCGGCCGGATTGATTTCGATCTCGATCGAATCATCGACCTCCGGATACACGAACAGCGACGTGAACGACGTGTGGCGGCCATTGGCCGAGTCGAACGGCGACTTGCGCACGAGGCGGTGCACGCCGGTCTCGGTGCGCAGGTGGCCGTACGCGTATTCGCCGTCGACCTTGATGGTGGCGGTCTTGATGCCTGCGACTTCACCGTCGGACTGCTCGAGAATCTCGGCCTTGAAGCCCTTGCGTTCGCAGTAGCGCAGGTATTGACGCAGCAGCATCGAGGCCCAGTCCTGCGCCTCGGTGCCGCCGGCGCCGGCCTGGATGTCGATGAAGCAGCTCGCGTGGTCCATCGGATTGGAGAACATCCGGCGGAACTCCATGGCTTCGATGATCTTCTGGATCGCATCGACGTCGCCCGCGACGGCTTCCATCGTGTCTTCGTCGCCTTCTTCGCGCGCCATCTGGAACAGGTCCAGGGCGTCGGCGAGATCGGCCTTGGCCTTCTCGAGCGTCAGCACGACGCCCTCGAGCGCCTTCTTCTCTTTGCCCATTTCCTGGGCGCGCTTCTGGTCGTTCCAGATCGCCGGGTCTTCCAGCTCCTGGTTGACCTGTTCTAGTTTCTCTGACTTCTTATCGAAGTCAAAGATACCTCCGAAGTTCGGCCTCACGACCCGTCAGGTCGTTCAGCAGGGCGGAAATGGCGTTGATGCGTTCGGCTTCCATGATATCGGCAGTCTCAATGTGGGTTGAATCGAACCGGGGATTATACCCGACGCCTCGCACCGATGTGGCGCTATGGCTTGCCCGGCGGCAGGGCAAGGGGTACCATCGCGCGGTCTCGTTACCCGGATTACCCATGAACCGCTCCCTGCGTTACCAGATCAGCACTGCGCTCGTCACCACGTTCGCCCCGTTGCTCTTCGTTGTTCCCGTCCACGCTGCCAGCAAGGCGCCGGCCGGCGCCACCGCCGTCCTGGCCGTGCTGGAAACGTCCGACCTGCATGCCAACGTCGTCGGTTACGACTATTACAAGCTGGCCGCTGAGCCGTCGATCGGCGTCGACCGCACCGCCACGCTGATCAGGGCCGCGCGCAAGGAGTTCGCCAACACGCTGTTGCTCGACAATGGCGACACGATCCAGGGCACGGCATTTGCCGACTACCAGGCGCTGGTCAAACCGCCTGCCTGCAACGAGGTGCTGGGCATCTACAAGATCATGAATGCGCTGGGCTATGAAGGCGGCACGGTCGGCAACCACGAATTCAACTACGGCCTGCCGTTCCTGAACCGGATCACGGGCAGCCAGTTCCAGGTCAAGGGCGTCGACAAGGGCCCGCGCTGCGCCGGCCCGGCGTTCCCGATCGTGCTGGCCAACGTGAACAGCCTGCAGACCAAGGCGCCGCTGTTCGCGCCGTACCGCATCATCGACAAGAAAATCACGGCGCGCGGGCCCGATGGCAAGACGGTCGAGACGCTGGTGAAGGTCGGCATCATCGGCTTTACGCCACCCGAGATCATGGCCTGGGACAAGCGCTGGCTGGAAGGCCGCGTGGTCACCGCAGGCGTGCGCGAAACGGCTGAAAAATACATCCCGGAGATGCGCAAGAAGGGCGCGCAGCTGATCGTGGCGCTGTCACACGGCGGCCTGGATGACGCGCCGTATTCGCCGGCCATGGAAAACGCCAACTGGCACCTGGCCAAGGTGCCGGGCATCGATGTCATGCTGATGGGGCACGCACACCAGCTCTTCCCGAACGCCGACAGCACGGTCCCGCAATTCAACCTGCCGGGCGTGGACAAGGCGCGCGGGCTGGTGCACGGCGTGCCGACCGTGATGCCGAGCCAGTGGGGCAAGCATCTGGGCGTGGTCCAGCTGCACCTGACCTATGATGGCAAGACCTGGGCGGTCGACAAGGACAAGACCGTCGTGCAGGCGCGCGCCACGCAGACGGGACCCAAGACCTTCGTCGAACCGGATGCTGAAGTAGCCGCCCTGGTGCGCGCCGAGCACGAAGCGACGATCGCCTACGTGAAGACGCCGGTGGGCCGCTCGGCATTTCGCATGACGAGTTACTTTGCTGATGTGGGTGACCCGTCGGCCATCGAAGTCGTCAACCGCGCGCAGGCTGAGTACGTGAGCAGCTACGTCAAGACCAACCTGCCGCAGTACGCCGGCGTGCCGGTGCTGTCGGTGTCGGCGCCCTTTAAGGCGGGTTTCCCGAGCGTGGCGGATTACACCGATGTGCCGGCCGGCGACCTGGCGCTGAACAACGCGGCCGACCTGTACCTGTTCCCGAACTCGCTGTATGCGGTGAAGGTCGATGGCGCGGGCCTGAAGGCGTGGCTGGAGACGGCAGCGCAGCGCTTCAACACGATCGACCCGGCGGTGAGCACGCCACAGGAGCTGGTCAACACGCGCTTCCCGAGCTTTAACTTCGACACGATCACGTCGAAGGATGTCAGCTACGAGATCGACGTGACCAAAAAGCCGGGCGAGCGCATCGTGAACCTGACGTACCTGGGCAAACCCGTGGCGCCGACGCAGGCATTCCTGATCGCGACCAACAACTACCGCGCCAGTGGCGGTGGTGGCTTCCCGGGGCTCGATGGCAGCAATGTCGTCCTCGCGTCGCCCGACAACAACCGCGACATCCTGATCGCGCATATCCGCGCGGCGAAAGAACTGACGCGCGCGTCGCATGGCGCGGCGCGCAGCTGGCGTTTTGCGCAGGCCGAGACCAAGGGGCAGGTGGTATTCCATTCGGCGCCGGGGCTGGAGGGACTGGCGCGCGAGGCAGGGCTGGGCAATGTCAGCCAGGTGAAGGCCGACGATGGCGGCGGCAAGGGGACGGCGTTGTACGCGGTCGATCTGTCGAAGTAAGCGATCCGATTGCGATGGATGCCGGCCTGCGGGCCGGCATTTTTATTGGCTCAGTTAGCGTTAAATAGAGACTAACTTTGAACTGACGAGCAGTCCAGTGGTCCAACCCCTGTCCCCAGCGTCAGGAGTCGATCATGAAAGCGCCACGTTTCAAGGGCTGGTTCGCAAAACTGCCTTCGTTGAACCAGCCGCAGCGCCGGCAAGTGCTCGATGCCCTGCATCCTGCAGCCGGGCTCGCTCAGGTCGTCGCACTCATCAGCGAGGCCAGATCGCCAGGTCGCTGCTGCCCCAGATGCGGTAACGAACGCTGCTACCGACACGGGTTCGCCAACGACCTGCAGCGCTTCCGCTGCTGTGCCTGCGGCCGCACCTTCAACGACCTCACCGGCACGCCCCTGGCGCGGCTCAGGCTCAAGGCCAGATGGCTCGCGTACTCGCAGGTGCTGCTCGCCTCACTGTCCGTACGCAAGGGCGCAGATCGGGTCGGCGTGCACCGCACTACCGCATTCCGGTGGCGCCACCGCTTTCTGCACTGGGTCAAGCTCGACCGGCCCGCGGCATTGAATGGCATCGTCGAGGCTGACGAAACTTTTCTGCTCGAGTCACAAAAAGGTTCGCGCACGCTCGATCGGCCACCGCGCCGTCGTGGCGGGCGCGCTGCCAAACGGGGCATTTCCAGCGAACTGGACTGTATCCTTGTCGCGCGCGACCGCGAGGGGCGCACCATTGATGCCGTGACCGGCCGCGGGGCACTCACCGCTGCGCAACTTGCCCGAGACTTGCTGCCCAGGCTGGACCGGCAGGCGTTGCTGGTCAGTGACAGCCATGCTGCCTACCGCGCCTTCGCGCGCAAGCACAGGATCGCGCACGAGACGGTCAATGTGCGCGCTGGCGTGCGGCTGAGGCGTCTGGGCAGTCTTGCCATCCACGTGCAGAACGTGAACGCTTATCACCAGCGCTTCAAGGCCTGGCTTCAGGGCTTTCGTGGCGTGGCATCGCGCTACTTGCCGAATTATCTGGGCTGGCGCTGGGCGCTGGACGGTGAGCGGGTCATGCTGCCAGAACAATTGCTCCGCATCGCTATCAGTGTCATCAACAGATAACGCTGACTGCGCCTTTTTATTCAGTGCACCGGCTTCTTCTCGTCCTGCACCAGCACGAACGGGCTCACGACCGACGCCCACAGCGTCGCATCCGTCGCCAGCCAGGCTTGCGCCTGGTCGTCGCTGACCTTGGCCACCTGGCCATCGGTCATCCAGCGCGTGATGCTGTCACGGTCGTCATGCGCGATGCGCAGCGCGACATCGATCAGGTCCAGCGTGCCTGACACCCACACCACGCTGCCGCTGGCGAAGTGGCGCTGGAGTTCGGTCCATGCGACGCGGCCGGTCTCGCGGTTGATCTTGTCGTGCAGTTCGGTGTCGTTCTCGGGTTTGGTCTTCATGTGCATGGTCGTCTGGTCAAAGAATCTCGACCGCAGGTTGCGGCGAACCCGCCCATGTTAACCGATAGGTGTGCGCCTTGCGCACGTTGCCCACCAGCGCCGGGCGGAAGCACGCCAGGCAGGTGCCGCCGGGATCGCGCACGCTGGGGAAGATCACGCCAAGCGAACCGGCATCCAGCAACGCGTTGGCCAGCGCCTGCGACGCCACGTAGCTGGCCGGATCGAGGCAGTCTTCATACGCCGCGATGCCGCGCAGATCATGGAAGGTCGCGCTGAAGTCGGCCAGCAGGCACTGGTAGCTGACGCTGTCATCGAAACGGTTGATTTCGGCGTATTCGACGGTCTTGTGGAAGATGACTTCGGCCAGCGACGTGGCGGCGTCGAAGCCGCAGTACCAGGCGCCACGCTCGCCATCGTTGAAGCGGCTGCCTTCCGGGCGCGCATACGTGAACGCGGCGTTGATGATGCGAAAATTCGGCACGCCGAAGACCAGTTCGTCCATGCCGATGCCAGGTGCCTGGCCGGATTCGGCGCGCAGGCGCTCATTCGTGGCGTTATCCAGGTCGAACATGTCGCGCAGTGCGTCGTCGCTGTCGGCCAGGGGTGCGAGCACCGAGTCTTCAACATCGGCGAAGCGCGACGGGATCAGGCGGCAGGTATCGAGCTGGCGCAGCAGCGTCAGCCGTGGCGTGACGTGCGGGCTCACAGGCCGCCGCGCCTGGCGTCGAGCAGCTTGCGCACGGTCTGCATCGCCAGCAGGCCGCCGGCCTGCATGAAGGCGAGCGGCGTGCGGCCGGCGAAGATCGGGTTGGTGTTGGGCAGGCGCACCCATTCGTCGGCAAGCTTGTCGCCATACAGGATGTGCAGGCTTTTGTAGATGCCGAGCAGGTACGAAATGCGCGTGATGCGATCGACCTCGAGCACGCGGTCGGGATTTTTCTTCCAGTCGTAGAACGACGACGACGACAGGCCGCCCAGCAGCTCGCGCGCATCGTCGTCACGCAGTGTCCAGGCGGTGGCGAGCTTGAAGAAGGCCGTCAGCGCGGAGCGGGATAAACGCTCGCGCTCGGCCTTTGACGTCAGGTCAACCAGCGTTGCCGGCTCAAAACGGCTCTTGGGGTAGGCATAGGCCAGGCTCATGATGTCCTCCGTTGTTGGAGTATTTATACTCCAATTCTGGATTCATCGCAAGCACCGGATGTCGGGCGCGCGGCCGGTTGCCCGGCGCGCGCGTAGCAGCATCAGTCGCCGCCGACCGCCGTGACGATGGCGCCGGCACCGGCGCTGAGCATCCAGCCGGTCATCAACAGATAGAACATCAGCAGCGTGAACAATACCGAGACGCGGCGGGCATCCAGGCCGGCGAACAGCGGCTTCTTGTCGTAGGCAACGCCGACAAAGTAGGCGCCGAACACGGTCGCCATGTAGTGCACGGCGCCGAACGTCTCACCCAGCTCACCCTTGCGCGGATGCTCGATCAGCACGTGCGACAGGATCACCAGGATCAGGTACGGGATCGAGGCGGCCAGCGGCGGCAGGTACAGGCCGAAGCGCTCGACGAAGGTGCGGACCGCCGGACGCTTGCGCGCCAGCAGGGGCAGGAACAGGTTGTGGATCAGGCCCGTGATCAGGATGACCTTGAGCAGCACGGCCTTGTGCAGGCTCTCCTTGCCGAAGCCCAGATTGTGCAGATTGGTTTCGGCCTGGCGGTTGTTCTGCAGGAAGAACTCGGGCGACTGGATCTGCAGGATGCGCTGGAACCAGCTGATTTCTTCCAGTGCCGCCAGGGCCACGAGGCCCGTCAGGCCAAGCAGCACCAGCACTTCGAGCCGCATGCCGCCGTTCTTCCACCGGTCGACGGCCACGTAGCCCAGCAGGCCGGCCGTGAGCGAGAAGGCCAGGAACTGCATCCATTCGACGATGCCGTCCTCGACCAGCAAGCGCGAGAGTTCGTGGGGATTGCCCGACCATGCCAGCGCGAGCAGCAGGATGAACGCATTGATGATGCTGGCCGAAATGATGACCGGATGCTTGTACCAGGGATGACTGATTGCCGACTTGTTGACCATTGTGTTATTGACCACCAACTTGCTCCTTCAGAGACGTAAAATGTTCAGCCGCAAGCGGCTGCAGGGCGGCGCCCGGAACGGGCTCGCCATCGTGTGCAGGGACGCGCCCGGATGTCTGCCGGGCCGCACGGCGCCGGGCACCGGCCAGCAGTGCCACCAGCGCCCAGCCGAACAGCAGCGGGTCGAGCAGCGCGTCCCACAGGTTTCCGGTCGGCAGACGCAGCACCGAGAACAGGGCGACGGCGCCGAGGACCGCCGCGGCATGGCCGCGCGAATGCGTCAATATGATCGCCAGCACGCACGTGACGGCGAGAACGATCGCCGCAAGCGGCGCCACGACGCCGCCGAAGCCGGCGTAATAGTAGCCGCTCGTGAGCACGCCGAGCGCATCGAGATACAGCAGCAAGCCGGCGCCGGCCAGTAACCCGGCCAGCGCCTGCGGCATGGCCCTGCTGCGGCGCAGCCCGTTCCAGCGTTCGGTCAGGCGCAGCACGCAGCAGCCCACCAGCAGCCCGCTCGGATATTGAAAGGCCAGGCTCAGGTACCAGGCAGGCGACAGGTTGCCCGGCAGGACCATCAGGGCCAGCGCGCTGGCCAGGATAGCGGCCAGCGTCGCGCGCCGCATGGGCGCCGCACCACGCCACACGGCGCAGACCACGGTGGCGGCCACGATCGCCCAGCCGACGCGGCCATACACGATCTGGCTTGCAAGATCCGGCAGTATCATCAGCTCGTGCCTTCCGGTTGGATGCGGTAGCGGTGGTGGGCGATCGCCTGGCGTTGCCAGGTGTACGTAATATGCAGCTCGTTGCCCACCTGCGCCATCGATGGATACGAGAATTCATCGCCGGCCGGGCCTTTGGCAATGTCGGCAATCGTGCGCCAGGTGCGCATGTCGTCCGAGATCGACAGGCGCAGGATGCTGCGCGCCGACGCGCCGCCTTCGACGTGATTATGCAGCATCAGGAACTGGCCGCTGGTCAGGCGAATGGCAGCGACCGACGTGCTGTAGTTCGGCAGGTCGAGTGCCGGCAGGTCTTGCCAGGTGGCGCCGCCATCCCGGCTCGCCGCGTGCTGCACCAGCTGCTGATCGCTGTCGTCGCGCATGACGGCGCGTACCTCGTGCTTCGACACGGCGACCAGGGCCGGCTGCAGGCTCGAGGTGCTGTTGCCGATGCGCGTGAGCATCGTGGGGTTGCCGTCGGCGTCGAACGCCATCAGCATCGGATACTTGTTGCCAATCTCGAAATACACGGGCAGCCACCAGCCGCCGTCGCTGAGCGGCAGCGGTGCGGTGCGGACCAGCGCGCTGGTATTGAACAGGGGCGAGGTGGGCAGGATGCGGCGTACGTGGAAGTGCTTGCCCTGGTCCTGCGAGACCAGGTGCGCGATGCGCGCGGCCGCCCAGCCGCCCAGGCCCGTGGCCACGACGTACAGGTGGATCCTGCCGGCGCGGTCGGTCCAGGCGACCGGGTTGCCGATGCGGCGCACGCCAAATCCCAGTTCGGCGCCGAGCGTATCGCGACTGACAACCATCGACGGTGCCGACCAGGCGCCGTTGGCCCACGTCGACGCGAAGACCTTCACATCCGGCCCGCTTTCGCGGCTGCCAGCCCACCAGAATGCGAGCATGCGGTTGCCGGGCAGGGGGGCGAGCGTGCTGGCATGGGCCGATGGCATGCCGCGCGGCGCGGGGATGTGCGCACGCGACAGCTCGGTGAGCGTCACGCGGCCAGGGTTGGTCGTCGTCAGGCTGGGCACGGCGCCTGCCGCTGCGGTGGCGCGATGCGCGGCCCGCCAGCGCAGTGCCTCCGCCGCGATCACGAGCACGGCGAGCAGCAGGCAGCCGAACAGGATTGCATGATGCCTGGGCGGCCGGGTGATCGCGGGATTCTCCATTCGATTCCAGTAGAGGAACCCGGCAAGTGCATGGCGCACGGGGTTCGGGCATTGAGATTCCCACCGATCAAGACCTGCCCGTGTGGCGGGCGCTGGCCTGGCATCGAGACCGGGAAAGGCGCTATCGTACCGGAAAGCCGCGCAAAAGAACATTGGCCCCTTTTAAAAGACCTGTCGGTACGGGCCCGGGAGCGCGTCATGTCTGGCGTGCCCGCGCTGTCGGCAAGCCGGCCTATACTGGCATTTTTGACCGACCGGGCATCGCCGCATGCGCACCACCATCGCCACCTTGCTGTCTGTTGCCATCGTCGCGGCGGCGCTTCTTGCAACCGGATGCGCACACCGCAATCCCGATTACGACGCCGCGCGACCCCACCACCGGGTGGAAGGCTTTGCAAACAACTATCCGGCCAACCCCGCGTACCAGCGGCCCCCGCGCGGGTTCTTCGCCGCTTGGGCGGCCCGGATCAAGAACTGGACCGAGTCCGACGACGTGCGCGCGCCGCTTGCGCCCATCGAGCCGGTGGCGCCGGACCTGGCCTTCATCCACGCCAACCGCAGCGAGCCGGCACTGACCTGGATCGGGCATGCGACGTTCCTGTTCCAGAGCGGGACCGGCGTGAATATCCTGACCGACCCCGTGTTCGACGAACGGGCCTCGCCGTTGCCGTTCGCGGGACCCCGGCGCCATCAGGCGCCCGGCGTGGCATTGGCCGACCTGCCGCGCATCGATGTCATCCTGCTCAGTCATTCGCACTACGATCACCTGTCGAAGGCATCGCTGCGCGCGCTGTACCGCCAGGCCGGTGGACCGCCGCTGCTGGTGGCGCCGCTGGGAGTCGATCGTTGGCTCGCGGAGAACGTGACGGGCGGCGACCGCTCGCGCATCGTCAAGCTCGACTGGTGGGAAAAGACCGTGTACCAGGGCCTGGAACTGCACCTGCTGCCCGTGCATCACTGGTCGGCGCGCTCGCTGTGGGACCGCAATGCCACGTTGTGGGGCGGCTTTGCCGTTACGCGTCCGGGCTTTGCCTTCTTCTTTTCGGGTGATCTGGGCTATTCGAAGGACATCGGCGACATCGCCGCGCGCTTCGGTGGCTTCGACTTAGCGGCGATCGGCATCGGCGCGTGCCAGCCGGTGTGGTACCGCAATTCGCACGTGAGTCCCGACGAGGCGGTGCAGATCCATCGCGAGCTGCGGGTCAGGCGCAGCGTCGGCATGCATTGGGGGACCTACCCGATGGGGCAGGAGCGCCTCGATCAGGCGCCACGCGACCTGGCGCTGGCGCGCGCCGCGCAGGGCGTGGCCGACGATGCATTCTTCGTGATGCAGCACGGTCAGACGTACAAGCCATCCACCGCGCCGTAGGTGGCCGCGGGGGCATGCGCGTGCGTCAGGGCTGGGCGCGCAGTGTCAGCTTGAGGATCTCGCCCGGTTCCCACAGCCGCATGCGCGGTCCCCAGCCGCCGGCACCGCGGCTGACCACCAGTTGCATGCCGCCGACGCGGTACCAGCCCACCAGATAGGGAAACTCGCGCCTGGCCAGATAGGCGAATGGCCAGACCTGGCCCCCGTGCGTGTGCCCCGACAGCATCAGGTCGATGTCCTTGCCTGCAGCGCGCTCGATCAGTATCGGGTCGGGAATGTGCGCGAGCAGGATCGTCGCCCCGTCCAGTCGCTTGGGCAGCATGCGTTCGAGGCCGGTATTGATGTCGCGCCCACCGCGCCGGGCGCGCCCGATGTCGTCCAGGCCGGCCAGGTGCAGGCCCGGTGCGATCTCGACGTGCTGGTCACGCAGCCACTTGACGCCGCCGGCCGCGAATTCGTGGATCGTTCCGCCAGCGTCGCCATAGTATTCATGGTTTCCGGTGATGGCCCAGACGCCCATGGCAGGCCGCAGGCGTTTGAGGACAGGCGCAAGCAGCGCGTCGTTGATCGGCTCGTCTTCAACCTGGTCGCCCAGCATCACGACGGCATCCGGATTGAGGGCATTGATCTGGTCGACCCGTTCGCCGAGCCAGTTGGCGCGGCGCTGGGCCCCGAGGTGCGTATCGCTGATCGCGACCAGCACGGTGCCATCGAGCGCCTTCGGCAGGCCGGGCAGCGTGAGTTCCTGCTCGACGATCGCGGGTGCGCGCATCGCCTGGAAGATCGCGAATCCGCTGACTGACACACCGGCGATCGCGCCGATGGCCAGAATCCTCGGCGCCCAGGTGCGCAGCCAGAAGCCGAAGCCGGTGATGATGTCGGCCAGCAGCAGGTACTGGGTCATGCAGAACAGCACACCCAGCCACGTCATCGAAAACTGGCCCGGCCACCAGCGCCAGTCCAGCGCCGCATCCCCGAGCTGCACGCCCCACAGATAAAACGCCCACAGCGCCAGGGTGCCCACCCACCAGACCCGCGCCGGCACGCGCGCGCGAACTGGCCCCAGTGCATACAGGCGATGCGCCACGTAAAAATGCATCAGTGAGCCGAGGAAATTGATAATGATTGAAAACATGCATGCTCCCGCCGACTGCCAGCCAGCGTGTAGAAATTAGGAAGGGAAACAGCAGCACCGTGGCCGCATGGCCCGGAGAAAAACCGGCCCATCATAGCGAACAAGGCAAAATCCTGTCGCCTGTAACTATCCCTAATACAAGAAAGTTATCAAACAATTCGACTCTGACCCTCATTGTTAGGCAGGCTCTGCAGTAAACGTAACAATTGGGGTCAGAGTCGAATTGTTGGGCAATTGCCTCAATTCGAGCGACCGACAATTGGGGTCAGAGTCGAATTATTTTGCAATTGCTCAGGGGCTTGGCCTGTACTGTCAGGCGGATTCGGCGTGCTCGACCAGCAGCTGGACCTTGGTGACGCCGTTGTACTCGTTGGCGTCGAGGCGGAAAGCGACGCGGGCGCGGTCGCTCAGGCTGTCGGTGTGGCCGAACCAGATGGCGTCGTAGCGGCGGCCGTTCTTTTCCAGCTGCAGCTTCAGGTGGCGCTCTTTCAGGATGCGCTGGCTGACGACGCGGAATTCGTCGCAGAAGACCGGCGGCGCGAAGCCCTGGCCCCAGACCTGGCCGTCCATCAGTTCGATGAACTGGGTCGAGTAGAACTCGTCCTCGAGCGGGCCATCGGTTTCGATGATGCGTTCGAGCTGCGCTTCGGTCAGCCAGGCCTGGCCGACGGCTTCGAAGGCCTGGCAGAAGGTGTCGAAATGGTCGTGGCGCAGCGAGAGGCCGGCGGCCATGGCGTGGCCGCCGAACTTGTCGATCAGGCCCGGCACGCGCTTGGAGACCAGGTCCAGCGCGTCGCGCAAGTGAAAGCCCGGGATCGAGCGGCCCGAGCCCTTGATCATGCCGTCGCCCGCTGGCGCGAAGGTGAATGTCGGACGGTAGAATTTCTCTTTCAGGCGCGAGGCGACGATGCCGATCACGCCCTGGTGCCAGCCTTCGTCGAACACGGTGATCGTGCTGGCGCCGGTCGGCTCGAACGTGTCCAGGTGCAGCAGCGCAGTGTCCTGCATCTCGGCTTCGATTTCGCGTCGCTTGAGGTTGATCTCGTTGAGTTGCTGCGCGATGGCCCAGGCGCGGCCTTCGTCGTCGGTGGTCAGGCATTCGATGCCGAGCGCCATGTCCTGCAGGCGACCGGCCGCGTTCAGGCGCGGGCCGACGGCAAAGCCCAGGTCGAATGGCGTGGCGCAGCGCGCTTCACGCCCGGCCACCCGGAACAGTGCCGCCACGCCGGCGTGCATGCGGCCCGCGCGCATGCGCTTCAGGCCCTGCGCAACGAGGATGCGGTTATTGGCGTCGAGCTTGACGACGTCGGCCACCGTGCCCAGGGCAACCAGGTCGAGCAGGCTGTCGAGCTTGGGCTGCGTCTGCGCATCGAACACACCGCGCCGGCGCAATTCGGCGCGCAGGGCCAGCAGCACGTAGAACACCACGCCCACGCCGGCCAGGTTCTTGCTGGGGAAGCCGCACTCGGGCTGGTTCGGGTTGACGATCACGCGCGCTGCCGGCAGCACGTCACCCGGCAAGTGGTGGTCGGTGACGACGACGTCGATGCCCAGTTGATTTGCCGCCAGCACGCCGTCGACGCTGGCGATGCCGTTGTCGACCGTGACGATGATATCGGGCGCTTTTTCGCGCGCGGTGAGCGCGACGATTTCGGGCGTCAGGCCGTAGCCGTATTCGAAGCGGTTCGGGACGATGTAGTCGACCTGCGCGCCCATCGCGCGCAGGCCGCGCAGGGCAACAGCGCAGGCGGTGGCGCCATCGCAATCGTAGTCGGCCACGATCGTCATGCGCTTGCCGGCGCCAATGGCATCGGCCAGGAACGCGGCGGCGGCGTCGATGTGCTTCAGGCCGGACGGCGGCGACAGGGCCGCCAGCTCGCTCGAAAGCTCACGCGCATCGAGCAGGCCGCGCGACGCGTAGATGCGCGCCAGCACGGGGTGCACGCCATCCTGGCGCAGCAGTTCAGAGGTGCGGAACGGGCAGGGACGGGTGGAAAGTCGGGTCTTCAGGGTCAATGTTTATCTCGATCGGGTTGTATCAGTGCGCTTACTTGAGTGCGTCGAGCGTTGGGCTGCGCCAGAACTTGCGCTGCGCCAGCGCGCTCGTCGTCGTCTCAAGCAGGCCTTCGCGGCTGCTCAGCACTAGCGTCAGCTTGCCCACGCGGCCCGCCTTGACGGCAGCCAGCAGCGGCGCGAACAGCGTGTCTTCCAGTTGCTGCATCACCTGCAGCCAGACGCCCCAGTCGGCTGCCTGCGCTGCTTCGGCCAGCGGGCCGACCACCAGCGTGCGGTCGGTCGACAGCAGATCGGGCAAGCGGTCGAGCGTATCAAGCCGCTGATCGCCCAGCGCACCCAGCCAGCCCGGCACCGCGACACTAGCCAGCGGCTGCATCAAGGCGGGTGCCGTCCGACCTGCACCCCACATCCAGAACGCGTTCACGATCGGCAAGCGCCGCGTTTCGCGCGCGGCATTCACCGGATGCGCATGCCACGCCATCTGGACTTCGTTCTGCAGGCGCCGGTACGCCAGCGCCGGCTGCCCCTTCGGCATGAAATCCGTCAGGTCCATGTTCACGACCGTGTCGGGCGTGGCGGTCTCGAAGCCGGTCCAGTCGTCGGCGCGCAGGAACCAGGTCTGCGCGTCGCCGTAGCGCAGCGCATGGCCAATGCTTTCGCACAGTTCGGCAGCGGTGGCGAACAGCGCGCGGCTGTCCTCATCGGCGAGCGGCACCTGGCGCGTATCGGCCATCGTCAGGTGCGTGCGGGCGATCTGGATATGGCCGGGGGACACGATGTACCAGTTGCCGCCATCGGGTTCCAGCCCGAAGCCGCGCATGGCGGCAACGGCCACGTCAACCCCGCCCGCGGCGCCCAGACCGAGCGCGCGCGCCAGCCAGGTTTCGTGGGGCAGGGCATGGGTATGCTCGGCCGACCGCGTGCGCGTGGCGCTCGAGGTACGCGAGAGCAGCAGCGCCAGCGCCGGCGTGTTCATCGCGCGGATCAGGTCGGGGGCAAATTCGGGAAGCGGCAGGGCGAACGGCAGGACGAGCGTAATATGAGCCATCCCGCTATTCTAGGGCAAATTGCCGCCGCCAGCGGATCACCATCCCGATTCTGCCCTCGCATGCCCACTGGAATGCCCTAGTGAGTTTTTGATAATTGCGCCACAATCCCGGTTTGTCTGGCAAACTGCCGGGCTGATGCAGCCCGGCGCTGCGCCACCAATACAAAAGCACAGCGGATCGGTCGACACGGACAGCATGAGCATCACCCACAAACTCCCCTACGAATGGCAGATCGGCCTGCGCTACACGCGCGCCGGCAAGCGCAGCGGCCGCAACAGCTTTATCTCCTTCATTTCGATGGCCTCGGTGGCCGGCATCGCCCTCGGCGTGGCCGCGCTGATCGTCGTGCTGTCCGTGATGAACGGCTTCCAGAAGGAAGTCACCAACCGCATGCTGTCGATGCTGGCCCACGTCGAGATTTTCGACAGCCGCGGCGCGCTGCCCGACTGGCGCGCCACCAGCCTGCAGGCGCTGCGTAACCCCGAGGTCAAGGCCGCCGCGCCGTTCATCGATGCGCAATCGATGCTGCTGGTCGATGGCGTGATGAAGCCGGCGCTGCTGCGCGGCGTGGCGCCCGTCGAAGAAGCGCAGGTATCGGACATCACGCGCCAGATGAAGGCCGGCAGCTTCGCATCGCTGCGCGCCGGCTCGTTCAACGTGGTGCTGGGCCGCGCGCTGGCCAAGTCGCTGGGCGTCGACGTGGGCGACCGCGTCACGCTGCTCGTGGCCAGCAGCGGCATCCTGGGCGGCGCCAGCACGCCGGGCGAGAACCCGCTGCCGCGCACGCGCGCGCTGACCGTGTCTGGCATTTTCGAGGCCGGCCATTTCGAGTTCGATTCCACGCTCGCCCTGATCAATATCGACGACGCCCAGGTGGCCACGGGTGCCACTGCGCCGGCCGGCATCCGCCTGCGCCTGCAGGACCTGCACCAGGCCCCGCGCGTGGCCTATGAATTGCAGCGCTCGATGCCGGGCGAATTGATCATGCGCGACTGGACCAAGGTCAACACCGTCTGGTTCGCGGCCGTGCAATCGCAAAAGAACATGATGTTCATTATTTTGACGATGATCGTGGCGGTGGCCGCGTTCAACCTCGTCTCGACGCTCGTCATGACCGTCAAGGACAAGCAGTCGGACATCGCCATCCTGCGCACGCTGGGCGCGTCGCCGCGCGCGATCATGAAAATCTTCATGGTGCAGGGCACCCTCGTCGGTCTGCTGGGCGGCCTGCTTGGCGTTGGCCTCGGCGTGCTGGTGGCGCTCAATGTCGACGTCATCGTGCCGGCCATCGAGCGCATCTCGGGCGTGCATTTCCTGTCGCAAGAGGTGTATCTGATCAGCGAGATGCCGTCCGAACTGCTGTGGGCCGACGTCGGCTGGATCGGCGGCGTGGCCGTGCTGCTGTCGTTCCTGGCCACGATTTACCCGAGCTGGGCGGCCTCGCGCGTGAAACCGGCGGAGGCATTGCGCTATGAGTAACCGCGCCTGTGTCGTCCGCCCCGATTCCAATCTGAAGTACGAGAATTCATGAGCATCATCCACAAACTGCCGTACGAGTGGCAGGTCGGCCTGCGCTACACGCGCGCCGGCAAGAGCAGCGGGCGCAGCAGCTTCATTTCGTTCATCTCGCTCATTTCCGTGGCCGGCATCGCGCTGGGTGTGGCGGCGCTGATCATCGTGCTGTCGGTGATGAACGGCTTCCAGAAGCAGGTCACCGACCGCATGCTGTCGGTGCTGGCCCACATCGAGGTGTTCGATGCGTCGGGCAGCATGCCTGACTGGCAGGCCAGGGCCAAGGAAGCGGCGCAGAATCCGGCCGTGCTGGGCTCGGCGCCGTTCGTCGAGACCCAGGGCCTGCTGGTGCGCGACGGGATCATGCGTCCGTCGATCGTTCGCGGCGTGCTGCCGGGCGTCGAAGACAATGTGTCGACGGTGGCGAAGCAGATCCGCGCCGGCAGCTTCGATGCCTTGAAGCCGGGGAGCTTCAATATCGTGCTCGGGTATGCGCTGGCGCGCGCGCTGGGCGTGGGCATGGGCGACAAGGTCACGATGGTGCTGGCCCAGGGCCAGGTCACGCCGGCGGGCATGGTGCCGCGCACGCGCAGCTTCACGGTGGCCGGCATCTTCGAGGCCGGGCACTTCGATTTCGATGCGGCGCTGTCGTTCGTGCACATCGAGGATGCGCAGCGGCTCGAGCGCCAGCAGGCGCCATCGGGCCTGCGCCTGCGCATCGCCAATATGCGCGAAGCGCCGCAAGTCGCGGCCGAATTGAAGGCCTCGATGAAGGGCGACCTGGTCATGCGCGACTGGCCCAAGCTCAATGCCAACTGGTACGCTGCGGTGCAGACCGAAAAAAAGATGATGTTCATTATTCTGACGCTGATCATCGCGGTGGCCGCCTTCAACCTGGTCTCGAGCCTCGTGATGACGGTGACCGAGAAGCAGGCCGACATTGCGATCCTGCGCACGCTGGGCGCCTCGCCCGGCTCGATCATGAAAATCTTCATGGTGCAGGGCGCGGTCGTCGGTGTGCTCGGCACGCTCGCCGGCGTGGCGATGGGCGTGGGCGTGAGCAAGAACATCGGCGTCATCGTGCCGTTCATTGAACGCTTGCTGGGCGTCGAGTTCCTGTCCAAGGATATCTATCTGATCAGTACCGTGCCGTCCGAGCTGTACACGCCGGACGTCGTCACCATCGGCATCGTGTCGGTGGTGCTGGCCTTTGCAGCCACGATCTACCCAAGCTGGGCCGCCTCGCGCGTGAAGCCGGCGGAGGCGCTGCGCTATGAATAATCTGACGAGTAATGGAATAAACGCTGCGATGAACGACGTGAACAAAACGACCGATGTACCCGTGCTGGCCTGCCGTGGCCTGGGCAAGACCTTCAACCAGGGCGACGCCATCGTGCGCGTCATCGACGGCATCGACTTTGCCGTCTACCGCGGCGAACGCGTGGCGATTGTCGGCGCGTCCGGATCGGGCAAGTCGACGCTGCTGCACCTGCTCGGCGGCCTGGATACGCCAAGCAGCGGCACGGTGAGCCTGCGCGGCGAAGATTTTGCGAGCCTGTCCGAATCCCGGCGCGGCGAACTGCGCAACACGGCACTGGGCTTCGTCTACCAGTTCCACCACCTGCTGCCCGAATTCACGGCGCTCGACAACGTCATGATGCCGCTCTTGATCCGTCGCATGCCACGCGCGGAAGCGCTGACGCTGGCGCAGGCCATCCTCGAACGCGTGGGCCTCGGCAAACGCGTCATGCACCGCCCGGGCGAATTGTCCGGCGGCGAGCGCCAGCGGGTCGCGCTGGCGCGCGCACTGGTCACGCAACCGGCCTGCGTGCTGGCCGACGAACCGACCGGTAACCTCGATCACACGACCGCGCAGATCATCTTCGACCTGATGCTCGAACTCTCGCGCACTCTCGGCACCGCGTTCGTGATCGTCACGCACGACATGGAACTGGCGCGCCGCTGCGACCGCGTACTGCGCATGACCGAGCACGGCCTGCAGGCTGCAGAAGGCTGACGCCATGTGGATCGATACGCACGTTCACCTCGACGCTCGCGAATACGGGGGCGATGGCGCCGGCGTCGCGCGCCGGGCCGAAGCGGCCGGCGTATCGATGATCGTCATCATGGCGGTCGAGCGGGGCAATTTCGATACCGTTGCCGCACTGGCGGCCGGCAGCCCGAACGCCTGTTATGCGCTGGGCATCCACCCGATGTGCGTGCCGCAGGCGCACGATGATGACCTGGCGTACCTGCGCACGCGCGTCGAAGCGGCGATGGGCGACCCGCGCTTCGTGGGCATCGGTGAAATCGGGCTGGATTTCTTCATTCCCGAACTCACCACGCCCGAGATGCGCGAGAAGCAGGCGCGGTTCTTCCGCGAACAGCTTCGCATCGCGCGCGACTTCGGCCTGCCGGTCATGACGCACGTGCGCCGCTCGCAGGACCAGGTGCTCAAGCACCTGCGCCAGATCCGGCCGCCGAGCGGCATCGCGCACGCATTCAATGGCAGTTTCCAGCAGGCGCAGAATTTCATCGAACTCGGGCTGCACCTGGGCTTTGGCGGCAACCTGACCTTTACGCGCGCGCTGCAGATCCGGCGCCTCGCCACCGAGTTGCCACTCGACTGGATCGTGCTGGAAACTGACTCACCCGACATCGCTCCCAGCTGGATCCATCCGGGCCGCAACAGCCCCGAGAACCTGCCGGGCATCGGCTCTGCGCTGGCCGAGTTGCGCGGCGTCGAAACGGAGGTCGTGCGCATTGCTGCCCATCGCGCCTCGATTGCCGCCATTCCACGCCTCGCCAGTTTGTGCCCCATCGGGTAGTGCTTCTGCCCAGGCAAAGTTCCCTGAATCCCGTTCGACACTTGTGACACCTGACAAGCCGTTGTAGTGACAGCGTGCCAAGATGTGCTTCCTCGAGAATCGCATTGCAGGGACAGGAGATCCATGTGGACAGCGCCAGCGAATTCCTGCGCATGTTGCAGAGCGAACAATCGCTGTCGGCGGCGCACCGGCCGATCCGGCTGCGTTTAGGGCTTGCCGATCATCCGTTCGATACGATCCTCTTTCCACAGCGCGTCACTGGCAGCGAAGCCATCTGCGGTGGCCTCGACTACACCGTCACCTGCGTTGCCGCCACCCCGCGCCTGCCGCTCAAGGCACTGATCGCGCTGCCGGCCGAGATCGCGTTCGTCACTGACCGCGGCGGCTTGCGCTGCGCCTGCGGCATCGTGGCCGAGGCACGCGCCGGGGATGTCGATGGCAGCCTCGGGGTCTACCAGCTGGTGATCCGCGACGCGCTGGCCATCATGGAAAAACGTGTCAACAGCCGCGTGTTTCGCGGCCAGAACGAACTGCAGATCGTGCAGGTGTTGTTCGACGAATGGCGCCAGTCCAGCAGCGTCCTGGCCAGCGCCTTCGCGTATGAACTCGATCCCCTGTTCGACCAGCGCCAGTTTCCGCCGCGCGAGCAGACCATGCAATACAACGAGTCCGACGCCGCGTTCGTGCGCCGCCTGTTGCGCCGGCGCGGCGTGGCGTGGACGTTCCGGCCCGGGCACGCGCGTTCCGTGGCGACAACCGGCGCGCATGCGGCGCCGCCGGCCCACACGCTGGTGCTGTTCAACGATCCCGATGCATTGCCCCGCAACAGTGCCGGCACGGTGCGTTACCACCAGGGTGGCGCCGCCGAAGAGCGCGACACGATCGTCTCGTGGTGCGCTGCGCGCCGCCTGCAGGCCGGCAGCACGACACGGCACAGCTGGGATTACCGCAATCCGCTCGGCACCCAGTTCATGACCGCCACCGCGCAGGGCATGGCCGACCAGGGTGGCCAGGGCAATGCGCTGGCCGCCAGCCTGGACGACTACCAGGTCGAGATGCCGCATGCGGGTAACGATGTCGAAGATCACTGGCGCCTGGGCCAGCTGCGCATGAACCGGCACGAGCTCGACACCAAGTGCTTCCACGGCGTGGGCACGGTGCGCGACCTGCGCGCCGGCGAGTGGTTCACGCTCACCGGCCACCCGGAGATCGACACGCACCCTGCGCCGGAACGGGACTTCGTCATCACCGCCTTGCACGTCGAGGCCGAAAACAACCTGCCGCTGGATGTCGCGACGCGTCTGCAGCGCCTGATGGGCACGTCGCTGCCGGGCGCCGATAGCACATTGCCGGCTGCCGGGACCACGGGCGCTCTGCTTCGCGTGCGGGTCAGTTTCGACGCAGTGCGCCGCGGCATCGTGCTGGCGCCCGGTTTTGATCCGCGCGCCGACCTGCCGCATCCGCAACTGCAAAGCGCCATCGTGACCGGCCCGCCTGGCGAAGAAGTGCATTGCGATGCGCTGGGCAGGGTCAAGATCCGGTTTCCCGGCATGCGCACGGACGACCACCAGCACGCGCATGGGGCAGGGGCGTCCGACACGCCGGCCGACTCGGCCTGGGTGCGCGTCGCGTCCAACTGGGCCGGCGCCGGCCCCGGCAGCCAGCAGCAATCGGGCACGCTGTGCATGCCGCGCGTGGGCACCGAAGTGCTGGTGGCGTTCATGGGCGGCGACCCTGACCGCCCGGTGATCCTGTCGCAACTGTACAACCAGCGCGCGCAGCCGCCGGCACTGAGCCGTGCCGGCGCGTTGCCGGGCAACCGTTTCCTGTCGGGCATGCGCAGTCGCGAAGTGGGCGGCGCGCGCGGCGGCCAGCTGCTGTTCGACGACACGCCGGGCCAGATCGGCGTGCAACTGGCCAGCGAACACGCTGCGGCCGAACTCAATCTCGGCTGGCTGGCCGAACCACGCGTGGATGGCAAGGGCGGCGCACGCGGTGAAGGGGCCGAGCTTCGCAGCAGCAAGGCGGTCGCCGTGCGCGGCGGCGAAGGCATCCTGCTGAGTGCGGGCAGTACGGAGACCGGAGCAGATGCGCAGCTCGAGCGGGGCGCACTCGTCGGGATCGCCGAGGTCATGCACGGTGTGCTCGATGAGCTGGCCCGGCTGGCCAATGCACACGGCGAAGACCAGCAGGCCAGGCCGCGCATGGACGAACTCGCCGAGCGCCTGCGCCGCTGGCATGATGGTTCCAACGTGGCGCCGCATCCGGCGGTGTTGGGAACGGGAACGGCGGCCGCGCCGGGCGGTGCGTCGATGGTGGCGGTCAGCGCGCCGGCCGGCATCGTGCTTGCCAGCGATGACGCCATCGCGCTTGGAGCGCGCACCAAGATCGACATCGTCTCGGCCGGCGACACCGAGGCAGCCGCCGGCGGCAGCCTGTTCCTGCGCGCGGCGCGTGCCCTGAGCCTGTTCGCATACGACCTCGGCATCAAGCTGATCGCGGCGCGCGGCGACATCATCGTCGAAACCCACAAGGGCGATATCGAGATCAAGTCGTCCAACCGGATACGCCTGATTGCCGCCACCGGGATCGAGCTCGAAGCGCCGTCGGTCAAAGTGGTGTCGCAAGGCACGCAAACCGACTGGAACGGCGGCACGATCACGCACCAGAGCAGCGGCAACCATGTCATCAAGGCCGCCAGCGTCGACTACCTGACGGGCGGCGATGGTATGCCGGCCGGCCTGCGGCTGCCGGCAACCACGCTGGAAACTGACGAGCGCGTGGTGGTCATCGACCGCCAGACCAATCTGCCGGCCCGGGGCCAGCGCTACGTCGCGCGGCACGAGGACGGCACCAGCATCGACGGCATCACTGACGACGAAGGCCGCACCAGTATCCTGCACAGCTACGCGATGGGCGATATCGAAATCCGCCTGTTGCCCGATGAGAATGCCGGCGAACCGGCTCCAGGTTCGACGGACCGGGCATGACTGAGCCGACCCGTCCGATCCACCAGCCCGTGGTCGCGCGCGATGGCAGCCTGGTGGCGCACACGGTCGCCACACCGGTCGCGTTCAAGGTGCGCGCACGCGTCACGGTCGGTTCGCGCAAGGTCATTCCCGTCATCTTCGTGCCGGGCACCATGGGCTCGAACCTGCGCGCGCGTGCCGACATGCAGCAGCGTGATGACGCCGTGCTGCGGCCCGGCGAGGCCGCCTGGCGGCCACCGAACGATTTCACGGGCAAATACCGCGAGGCGGATCTGTGGGAAACGCGCGCGCCCTCGATCCGGCAGCGCATCCTGGACCCGGCCATCCTCGAGGTGGACCCCGACGGCGAGCTGGATTTTCCGCCGTGCGCACTGGATGCCGCCGTCATGCGCGAGCGGGGCTGGGGTGAAATCCACGCCGATTCGTATGGTGCCGTGCTGGCTGACCTGCAACGCCACCTCGACAAGACGTTCCAGCTGTCGCCGCGTGGCGCGCGCCTGGTGCGCCAGCACTGGCAACGGGTCATGCGCTGCGATCCCGAACGCTGGGGCGTGCGACAGATCGATCATGTCACCGAAGCCGAACTGGAGAAATTCGCCGGCTACCAGTATCCGGTGTACGCATTCGGCTACAACTGGCTGGCGTCGTGCGACCTGGCGGCGCACGGCTTGCGCGCGCGCATCGATCGGATCCGCGCCTTCTGGACCGAGCGCAAGCACACCTGCCGCCATGTGATCCTGGTGACGCACTCGATGGGCGGGCTGGTGGCACGCGCGTGCGCACGTCTGAGCGAGACGTCGGGCGCATCGGATATCGCAGGCATCGTGCATGCGGTGATGCCCGCGCTGGGCGCGCCCGTGGCGTACCGGCGCATCGCGTGCGGCACCGAGGCTGGCAACTTCACCAACGGGCCACTGGCCAATCTGGCCGCTTCCGGGTTCGCCGATGTGGCCGGCGACACGAGCGAACGAACGATGCCGGTCATGGCGGTGGCACCGGGCTTGTTGCAACTGCTGCCGAATCACCTGTACCCGAAACCCTGGCTGGTGATCAGGACGCTGCAGGGCGTGAGCACGCGCGAGGACAGCCGCGACATGGTGTCGCTACCGGATGGCAATCCCTACGACATGTACCGCGACATGACATCGTGGCACCGGATGATCGATCCGGGGCTGGCTGATCCCGCCAGGCGCTATGCGCACGTGAGCGGCGGCGTGCGGCGCCGGATCCTGGATGCCATCAGGGAGGCCGAGCGTTTTCATACCCATGTTCTCGCGACCGACGTGCACGGCAAGCAAACCCAGCCTTACTACCACCCGCATTCGTATGCATTCTATGGCGCGGACAAGGCGCTCAAGGCCTACGGTCAGATTCGCTGGGTGGCACGCATGCCAGCCCACAATCGCGCGGCGCTGACGCCGGCCAATCTTCGCGCCGGCAAGCTCGTTTCACACGGCAGTGCCGGGATGCGTGAAGTCGAGACCGAGAACGGGGTGCGCCTGCGCTTCATGCTGTGGCCGCAGGATGCCCCTGGCGACGAGACAGTGCCTGCGCAATCCGGTGCCGGCCCCGCATCCTATGTGCGGCGGACCTTTGCTGCCGCCGGGTTCCGTCATCAGGACAGCTTCCAGCACGATGATTTGCTGCTGCTGACGCGGCATCTCATCGTCAAGATCGTCCAGGAAGTCCGATGAGGCGGCTCAGAAGCCGCCAGGTACGCTGGGTCGGTGGGGTGGTGGCATTGGTCTTGATGCTCGCGTCGTTTCTCGCCAATTCCGTGCAGACCGGGCAGGACAAGCTAAAGGTGGCAACGATGACCGGCAAGATGCAGACAGTGTGTGTGGGCCGTTTTCTGATCGATCTTCCTGCCGAGGCCAACGTGCAGCTTCGACGCGGTTTCATCAGTGGCTATGACGTCGCCAGTACCGTTCGCGAAACCGATGACGAGTTCGACGGGCGTCTGGCGCAGCTTGCTACCGGGCTTGATGACGCAAGGGCCGGGGATGGTCGTGTGGTGCTGGAATCCATCAAGACGATTGCATCCGAGGGAAAACGGGGGAAAGTGTTCGTGCACAACCGGCAGTGGGCCCAGGCGTTCGAAGGCGAGCGTATCGTCGACATCGAAAGCGTCGATCTGGAAGGGCGGCTGCGTCTGGCGCACGCGAGTATTTCGGCGAACGCCAAAGGGATGGCGCCCGGCAGCGGCGATGAGCTGGCACGTCTGTTGGGCCGGTTTCGTGCTACGCCATTCGGTGAAATTCCGACCGAGCCGGGTTTTTGCCTCGGCCACGCCATCGTGCTCGACCCGTACGAGCACCCGGAGACCGAGAGCGTGGTGATGTTCGCCGGCCTGCCTGGCCATCCTGACGTGAACATTGTCCTGTCTTCGATGGCAGGGGTGGCCCCGGCCCCGCGACTGCTCGAGCGCCATGCGGTGACGGTCGGACGCCGCCCGCTGTTCATGCAACTGGCCTTTTCGCACCTGCGCGAAGCAGCGCGCGCCATCCATGGCCTGGATGGCGACGAACTGGTGATGCGCGTCAGGGAGCCCAATTTCACAACCGGCTACTCGTTCCAGTGGGAGATGACGGGGCGCCAGGATGACGTCCATGCGCCATTGCTGATGCTCGAGCTGCACGCCGGCACCAACCCGGCCAGCGGCGGCAAGCCCGTGCAGTCGACGCTGTCAGAGGCCGCGCTGCTCGATCTGTGGGACCGGATCGCAGGCAGTCTGCGGCTGCGGCCGACCGTACCTGCCGAGGCAGTGCTGACGCAACCGGCGATCAGTGTTCCCGGCGACATTGCGCTGGCACGTGAACGGTGTCCGCAAACGGGCTGGTGGCACTGCACCGAGGCCAACGCCCGGGTCGGCGTTCTGGGCGGACGACGCCAGTTCATCGAAGCGGGTACGCAGATGCCGCAGGCGCTGCTGCTGCCGCAGGCAACCGTGTGGCAGCGGTTCAGGGGCTTGCAGCCAAGTTATGAGAGCAGAACCCCCACCCGGTGGCGCCTGGCAGACAGGCGCCATGTGCCGCGCGCGCTGGCAGCGGAGGCGCCCGATGCCGCGCCCTGCAGGTTGACTGATCGCTGACCGTCGATTCCCGGACCATGCGCAGCGCCATTCTTGCCTTTACTGCCGGCGCGGCCTGGGTCCAGATGCAACCGGCCCTGCCGGCACCAGCCGCGCTCGCGACCTGCGCGGTCGCGGCTGTGTTCCTCGGCCTGTTGCTGCGCCGGTCCGGGAGAACACTGGCCGCCAGTCTTCTGTCCGGCCTGCTGCTCGGCATCTGCTGGGCCGCGCTGCTTGCCCATCTTGCCCTGAGCCACGCGTTGCCGCGTGCGGACGAGGGGCGCGACATTGCCGTGACCGGCGTCGTCGCGAGCCTGCCGCACCGCTTCGCCGGTGGCGTGCGCTTCCAGTTCGACGTGACGCAGGTCGACACGCCAGGTGCGACCGTGCCCCCGACCATCATCCTGTCCTGGTATGGCGCCATCGCCGCCAATCCGTCGCGCGTGCATCCCGGCGAGCGCTGGCGCCTCGTCGTGCGCCTGCAGCGTCCGCACGGCAATGCCAACCCGTACGGCTTCGACTACGAGGCGTGGCTGCTCGAGCAGGGCATCCGCGCCACCGGCTACGTGCGCCCAAGTAACCAGCGCAACGCGCGCCTCGCCACGTGGACCCCGAGCGCGCGCTACGCCGTGGAACGGGCGCGGGGCTGGCTGCGCAGCCGCATCCTGGCGGTCCTGGACGGCAAGCCGTATGCGGGAGTGATCGTCGCGCTGGTGATCGGCGACCAGCGCGGCATCGACCAGGCATCGTGGGACGTGTTCAACCGGACCGGCATCAGCCATCTGGTCTCGATTTCCGGCCTGCACATCACGATGCTGGCGGGTCTGGTGGCATGGGCCGCCTCATGGTTGTGGCGCCGCTCATTCTTCACCGGTGCAGCCCTGCCGTTGCGCCTGCCGGCCCAGAAGGCGGCGGCGCTGGCCGGCGCCGTGGTGGCCTTGCTGTACGTGCTGCTGGCAGGGTTTGGCGTGCCGGCCCAGCGCACCTTCTACATGCTGGCAGTCGTGGCAGTGGCGCTGTGGTGCGGCCGGATCGCATCGATGTCGCACGTACTGTGCCTCGCGCTGGGCGTGGCCGTACTACGCGATCCGTGGGCGATGCTGTGGCCCGGCTTCTGGCTGTCGTTCGGCGCCGTCGCAGCGATCTTGTACGCGTGCAGCCGCCAGCCGGATGCGCAAACGCGCGGCTGGCGCGCCAGCCTGATGGTGGCGGCGCGAACGCAGTGGGCCGTGACGCTGGGCCTGGCGCCGCTGACGCTGCTGCTGTTCGGGCAAGTCTCGCTGGTCAGTCCCGTTGCCAATGCGGTGGCCATTCCCGTCATCAGTCTGTTCGTCACGCCGCTGGCGCTGGCGGGCAGCGTGCTGCCATCGCCGCTGGCCGATCTGGTGCTCGGCCTTGCGCACGAGGCGATGGTGGTGTTGGCGTGGCCACTGGGGTGGTTGTCCGCACCTGCGCTGGCGGTGTGGACCGCGCCGGCGCCATCACCCTGGATTCTCGTGCTGGCGCTGGCCGGCACCGCGTGGATGCTGGCGCCGCGCGGCTGGCTGCAGCGCTGGGTGGGCCTGGCCGCGTGGACGCCGCTGCTGACCCACCTGCCGGGCGCGCCGGTGGCGGGACGGTTCGACGTCACGGCCTTCGACGTCGGCCAGGGCATGGCGCTGCTGGTCGAAACGCAGCACCACCGCCTGCTGTACGACACCGGCCCGTCGTACGCGCCGGGCGCAAGTGGCGCCACGCGCGTCATCCTGCCGTATCTGCGTGGCCGCGGCATCGGCCGGCTCGATGCGCTGGTGATCTCGCACAGCGACCTCGATCACGTCGGCGGGGCCGAGGCAATTGTTCAGACAGTACAGGTGGGGCAGCTGATCTCGTCCCTGCCGCCTGGCCACCGGCTGCTGCAGAAAGCCCCGCACCCGGCCCGCTGCAGTGCGGGGCAGGGCTGGAACTGGGACGGAGTGAGTTTCGAGATGCTCGCACCCGCCGTGGCAAGCTACGCCAGCACGGGCCTGAGCGCAAACGCGCGCAGCTGCGTGCTGCGCATCAGCGCCGGTGGCGGGGCGATCCTGCTGGCTGGCGATATCGAAGCGGCGCAGGAGGCCGCGCTGCTGCGCCTTGACGCCGACCGGCTGCGCGCCGACGTGCTGCTCGCGCCACACCACGGCAGCGGCACCTCGTCGAGCGCCGCATTCCTGCAGGCGGTCGGGCCGACCGTCGGCATCTTCCAGGTGGGCTACCGCAATCGTTATCGGCACCCGCAAAAACTGGTGTATGCCCGCTACGGCGCGCTGGGCATCGAACGGGTGCGCACCGATGAGCATGGCGCCGTCACGCTGTCATTCGGGCCAGGTCTGGATGTGGCAACCTACCGCGCGACCCACGCCCGCTATTGGTACGGGCGCTGATCCTCAGTCTTCATCTTCCGGCCGAAGGCAGCGTGATGGTCACCTGCAATCCACCGCCGTCACGGTTGACCGCCACGATCTCGCCGCCATGCGCCTGCACGACGCGCTGCGCGATGGCCAGCCCGAGCCCATGCCCGTCGATGCCGGTGCGCGACGCGCCTGCCCGGAAAAACGGCTGGAAAATCGCCGGCAAATCGTCCGGCGCGATGCCGGGGCCGCGGTCGCACACGGTGACCTGCGCGACGCCGTCCACGGCGCGCACGGACACCGTCACGATGCCGCCCGACGCGCCATGTTTGGCGGCATTGCGCACGACGTTCTCGAGCGCGCTCCAGAGCAGGTCCGGATCGCCGCTCACTCCGACGCGCTCGTCGGCCTCGAACTCGACCCGCAGCGCCGCGCCGCCGGCTGCCTGGCCCGCCTGGTCCGCCTCGAAGCGCGCATCGGCGACCAACCCGTCCACCAGCTCGACCAGGTCCACCGACTCACGCCACAGCACGTCGGGCGAGGCTTCCAGGCGCGACAGCGTCAGCAGTTCACCGATCAGCTGGTCCATGCGGTTGCTTTCGCGTTCGATGCGTTCGAGCGTCATGCCGATCTTGTCCGGCTGCTGGTGCGCCAGGCCCAGCGCTGCCTGCATCCGCGCCAGCGGCGAGCGCAATTCGTGCGAGACGTCGTGCAGCAGGCGGCGCTGGCCATCCATCAGCGCGCGCAGGCGGGCGCTCATGCGGTCGAAGTCGCGGCCCAGATCGACCAGCTCGTCGCCGCTCGCGGCGCCGGGGCCGAAGCGCGGCGCCAGGTCGCCGGCGGCGGCGGCTTCGAACGCGCTGCGCAGGGCGCGGATGGGGCGCGAAAAATACCAGGCCAGCAGCGCTGCGAACAGCAGGCTGGCGAGAAGGGTGGCGCCGATCACCACGCTCTGGCCGATACGGCGTCGCGGGCCGGGCCCGGGGTCGATCGCAGGCGCCATGGGCTCGGGACCGCCCTTGTACTGCGGGCCATCCTGGCGACCGGTCTGGCGCCCGAAATTGCGCGACACGAACGCGATGTACTGCTCGCCGCCCGGTCCGACCAGGTGCCGCGCACCACGCCAGCCGTTGTTTTCACCGGCCCGGTCGCCATCACGCAGTTCGCGCTCGACTTCGTGCATCAAATCGGGCGGCACCGCGCGGCCGAGCAGCTCCTGGCGCGATGCGTCGAGCACGAACAGTTGCGGGCGCCGCATGTCGGGCAGCAGGCTGCGCAGGGCGGGCAGGCCGCCGTGGCGCAGCGTGGCGGCCGCGGCGTCCAGGGCGATGGCGGCAGGCGGGCCGCTGTCGAGCACGGGCGTGGCGCGCTGGCGTGCCTGGTCGCGCAGCCAGAATACGCCGCCCACGCCGATGGTCGCCGCCACCTGCGCCAGCAGGATACACAGGAAGAACTTCCAGAACAGGCGGCCCACGCTAGTCCTTGATCAACTGGTAGCCCTGGCGGTAGATCGTCTGCAGGCACGAGCGGCCGTCGGCCAACGGCCCCAGTTTGTGGCGCAGGCTGCTCAGGTGGACGTCGATATTGCGGTCGAAGCGCGCCAGCGGCCGGCCCAGGCCCTGTTCCGACAGGTCGTTCTTGCTGACCGGCCGGCCGGCGTTGCGGGCCAGGACTTCGAGCAGGTTGAATTCGGTGCTGGTCAGGTCGAGGTGCTGGCCGTCCCAGGTGGCGCGGCGCTGCTCGGGCAGCATCGTCAGCTTGCCGACGCTGAGCATGACGCCGGGGCCGCTCTCGGGCACCGCCTGCGTGCGGCGCAGGATGGCGCGCACGCGCGCGGTCAGCTCGCGCGGTGTACAGGGCTTGGCCACGTAATCGTCGGCGCCCAGTTCGAGGCCCAGGATGCGGTCGGCGTCGTCACCGCGCGCGGTCAGCATCAGCACCGGCATGCGGCTGCCGGCGCGGATCTGGCGCAGCGCCTCGATGCCGCCCGCGCCGGGCATCATGACATCGAGGATCGCGATGGCAAAGCCGCCGGCCAGCGCCGCGCGCGCGCCGTCCTCGCCATTGTGCACGCAGGTGACGGGAAAACCTTCCTGTTCGAGGTATTCGGCAAACATGCCGACCAGTTCGACGTCGTCGTCGATGAGTAAAACGTTGTTCATGGCGACAGGATAGCGCAGCAGGACGGCCGCGTCTGCGGTGCTTTACGCGGATTTACCTGGCTTAGACGCGCTTTACATGGCGCCGCAACACAATGGCCGCTTCCACAACACGAGAGGTCCACGATGACACGACCAGCTTCACCACGCCCCACACTGAGCGGACTACGCGCCGCGACGGCGTTTTCCGTCTGCCTGCTGGCCGCGCCCGCCGTCCTGGCCCAGCCGATGCCGCCACCGGACGGTCCTGAATATGGCGGCCCGCCGTTCGGTCAACTGCACGAGCGCGACGGCGAGCCGGGTCCGTTCGGTACGCCGCCATTCCTGCGCGGCCTGGCCCTGAGCGATGCGCAGAACGAGCGCGTCTTCACGATCCTGCACGGCCAGGCGCCCCGGCGCCGCGCGCTGGACCTTGCCGAACGCAGGGCCGACGACGCGCTGCGCGCGGTGGCACGTGCGCCCGAATTCGACGGCGCCGCCGCATCCGCCGCCGCGCAGGCGCTGGGCCAGGCGATCGCCGACCAGGAACTGCTGCGCCTGCAGACACGCGCAATGCTCAAGGCAGTGCTCACGCCGGAACAGCGTGCGCAGCTCGACGCGCCGCGTGGCATGGGCCGCAAGGCCGATGCTGAACGACACAATCGCCATCGTGGAGAAAGCGGCAAATGAAAGCAGCAGGCCATCATCAAGACACCGGCCATGAGGCCGATCACCACCACGACGCCGACCACCACCTGGGCCTAGGCGCCGACCTTGTCCGCATGCTGACCCGGACCGCCACGCGGCGCCAGTCGCTGTGCTGGCTGCTTGCCGGCGCCGGCAGTGCCGTCCTGCCGCTGGCCGGCTGCGGCGGGGGCAGCAGCGCCGACGATGGTTTCGGCCTGTCCAGCTCGACCTCGACGACGGGCGCTGCCAGCACGGGCAGCGGCAGCGCGGTGTGCTCGGTGATCCCCGAAGAAACGGGCGGCCCCTATCCGGGCGACGGCACCAACCGCAACGCCAATGGCGTGGCCAATGCGCTGATCCTGTCCGGCATCGTGCGCAGCGATCTGCGGGCCAGCGTGGCCGGCGCCAGTGGCGTGGCGGCCGGTGTGCCGCTGACGATCCGCCTGAAGATCGAAAACGTGGCGCAGGGCTGCGCGGCCGCCGCCGGCGCGACTGTCTACCTGTGGCACTGCACGCGCGAAGGCGGCTACTCGATGTACAGTAGCGGCATCGTGGGCGAGAACTACCTGCGCGGCGTGCAGGAGGCCGACAGCGACGGCTACGTCACGTTCACCACCATCTTCCCCGGCTGCTACGACGGGCGAATGCCGCACGTGCACTTCGAGGTGTACTCCACGCTGGCCAGTGCGACCAGCGCGGCCAACCGTATCAAGACATCGCAGTTCACGTTCCCGCTGGCCATCGCCAATGAGGCCTACACCAGCAGCGGTTATGCCAGCAGCGTGAGCAACCTGGCGCGCATGAGCTTTGCGCTGGATAACGTGTTCAGCGACGGCACGGCGCTGCAGATGGCGAGCGTCACGGGCACGGCCAGCCAGGGCTACAGCGCGACGCTGACAGTAGGTGTAAACATCTAAACGCGCTGCGAAGACCGGCAGTGGGGCGGCCCGTGCCATTACAATAGGCCGCTGAATCCGGCTACCGCTCCTGCCCATGTCCAAACCGCTGCTGCACTTCGCCCACGGGAACAGCTACCCGGCCGGCACCTACAACCGGCTGCTGGCCGAGCTCGCCGAACACTACGACGTGCGCACGCTCGACATGCACGGCCACGATCCGCGCTACCCGGTCGGCGACGGCTGGAACACGCTGGTCGACGAGCTGATTGCGCATCTCGACACGTATGGCCAGCCGGCGATCCTGCTGGGCCATTCGCTGGGCGGCGCACTGTGCACGATGGCGGCGCGGCGCCGGCCCGACCTGGCGCGCTGCGTCGTGATGCTCGATTCACCCGTGGTGGCCGGATGGCGCGCACTGGCCTGGCGCCTGGTCAAGCTGGCGGGGTGGGGCGCACGCCTGTCACCGGCGCGCTTCTCGTACAAGCGGCGCGAACACTGGCCCGACCGTGACGCCGCCTACCGCCATTTCCACGCCAAGTCGATCTTCCAGGCCTGGGCGCCGGGTGCGCTCGACGATTACATGGAACACGGCCTGGCGCCGCACCCTGATGGCGTCACGCTGCGTTTCCGGCGCGACGTCGAATCGGCCATTTACCAGACGCTGCCGCACCACATGGGCGCCGTGATCCGCGCGCCGTTCCCGGTGCCGGTGGGCTTCATCGCCGGCACGGCGTCCGAAGAGATGCGGCGGGCAGGGCTGGCCCCCACGCGCAAGCTGGTGGGCGAGCACCTGGTGATGATCGAAGGCGGCCATCTGTACCCACTGGAGAAGCCGGCCGAGACCGCGGAGCTGGTCCACGCGATGATCAAGCGTCTGCTGGGCGGCGCCGAGGCGGGCGGGTAGTCAATCAATCGTTGCCAAAGTCTCACGACCCGCGCCTTTTCGCGTAAAATCGCGAGATTTTCTCCCTGCTGGAAACCCAAAAATGACTATCAAGAGCGACAACTGGATCCGCCGCATGGCGCAAAGCACTGGCATGATCGAGCCATTCGAGCCGCAGCAGGTGCGCGAGCAGGATGGCCGCCGGATCATCTCGTTCGGCACCTCGTCGTACGGCTATGACATCCGCTGCGCCGATGAATTCAAGGTCTTCACCAACATCAACAGCACGATCGTCGACCCGAAGAATTTCGATTCGAACTCGTTCGTCGACATCAAGAGCGACGTCTGCATCATTCCGCCGAACTCGTTCGCGCTGGCGCGCACGATCGAATACTTCCGCATTCCGCGCAATGTGCTGACGATCTGCCTGGGCAAGTCGACCTACGCGCGCTGCGGCATCATCGTCAATGTCACGCCGTTCGAGCCGGAATGGGAAGGCTACGTCACGCTCGAGTTCTCGAACACGACCCCGCTGCCAGCGAAGATCTACGCCGGCGAAGGCTGCGCGCAGGTGCTGTTCTTCGAAAGCGATGAAGTCTGCGAAACGTCGTACAAGGACCGCGGCGGCAAGTACCAGGGCCAGAGCGGCGTGACGCTGCCGAAGACCTGAGCAACCGCACGACCATTCTGCCCCGACGACCGCCGGCCTGACGCCCTGTCAGGCCGGCGCTGCCTCCCCGATACCTTCAAGCTGCCCCCCCCATCTGCCTGGCAACACCCCCGCGCGACCCGGGCACGCCCGCGCACACTGTTTCGCACTACAATAAATCACACAGTGATTTTTAGTTTCGCTGTGCAAAACTAAAATCATGGAGACAGTGTTATGAAAGAGCAGCTTGCACCCTGCACGTCCCGCCGCATCGCCGCGCGGGTAGTCCCGTCGCTGATCGCCGTCCTGGCGTTGTCTGCCTGTGGCGGAGACGATGACGGCGCACCGCCGCTGGCAACCTCGCCGCCGGTTGCCGTCCAGCCCGAACCCCTGCGGCCGCAGGACGGGCGCACCTATGCCGTCATCGACAGCAATCTGCCATTTGCCGCGATGGCGAATGCGCCGGAGACCGACCGCTGGTGGGGCGTGCTGAACAAGGCGGGTTACCAGATCGAAGTGCCGAAGAACTGGAACGGCATGCTCGTCATGTATGCCCACGGCTACGGCGGCACGGGCCCGGTGCTGGAAGTCGCGCCGCCGGCAATCCGTCGGCATCTGGTCAGCCAGGGCTATGCGTGGGCCGCATCGAGCTACAGCACGAATTACTATGACGTGCGCGCGGGCGTCGAAGACACCAACGCGCTGGCACTGGCCTTCCGCGATATCGCCGGCAAGAACGGCCGCACGCTGGCAGCGCCGGTCAAAACCTACATCATTGGCAACTCGATGGGTGGCCACGTCACGGCGGCCGCGGTGGACGAGGAAAACATCGAGACGGCCATCAACAAGATCCGCTATCACGGTGCGGTGCCGATGTGCGGCGTGCTGGGCGACACGGAACTGTACGATTACTTCGCGGCCTACCAGACCGCCGCCATGGTGGAAGCCGGCATGCCGGCCACGCGCTGGCCGCCGGCCGACTGGGCCACCGTCGGCCCGCAGGTACGGGCGAAAATGTTCTCCAGCTTCCCGGGCGGCAGCACGCCCACCGCGCCGGCCGTGCCGACCGCGCAGGGCCTGCGGCTCAAGCAGATCGTTGCCAGCCTCAGCGGGGGTAACCGTCCGCTGTTCGACTACGCGTATGCCAGCGCGTACCAGGCCACGGTCTGGGGCACGTTCGGCCGCGACGGCAAGATGCAGGGCATCCTGCTGGATGTTGTCGTGACCACGAACGACATCTTCTTCCAGCTCGATGCCGACCCGGGCATCAGCGCCGACGAGGTTGCCTACAATGCGGGCATCTTCCGCGTGCCTGCCACACCGGGCGCCAACCGGCTACGCCGCGACGGCCTGCGCTGGGTGCCGAAGACGAATGCGCGGATCACCGTGCCGGTCGTGACCATCCATACGCTGGGCGACCTGTACGTGCCATTCAAGATGGAGCAGATCTACAAGCGCCGCGCCGATGCACTCGGCACGTCGAACCTGCTGGTCCAGCGTGCCATCCGGGGCATCGCCCACTGCGATTTCACGATCGCCGAACAGGCTTCAGCGTTCGACGCGATGGTCAAATGGGAACAGCAGGGCGTCAAACCCGAGGGCGACGACGTGCTGACGCCGTCCATCGTGGCCGATCCGCAGTACGGCTGCAAATTCACCGACAACACGCCGTCGGTGGACGACAGCCGTGCGTTGCTGGCCACGCGGGCGTCCTTGCCGCAGTGCGCGCCGCGCTGAGCACGCACGCTTGATGCAACAACGCCAGCCGGATGGCTGGCGTTGTCAGTGGCCCGCGCGCGCAGCGGCGCGCAGTTTGCGGGATCAGTCGTCCTGGCGTACGCAGTCGACGAAGTAACCGCGCTTGCCATCGACTTCACGCTTGACCAGTCCGTGCACGTCGGTCTCGAAGCCCGGGAAGCGCTCGTTGAAGTCACGTGCGAAGCGCAGGTAATCCACGATCGTGCGGTTGAAGCGCTCGCCCGGGATCAGCAGTGGAATGCCCGGCGGGTACGGCGTGAGCAGGATCGCGGTGATGCGGCCTTCGAGTTCGTCGATCGCCACGCGCTCGATCTTGCGGTGCGCCATGTGCGCAAACGCGTCCGATGGCTTCATCGCCGGGATCATGTCCGACAGGTACATCTCGGTCGTCAGGCGTGCCACGTCGTGCGACTTGTAGAACGTGTGGATTTCGGTGCACAGGTCGCGCAGGCCGTGCATTTCGTAACGCGGGTTGGCCGCGGCGAACTGCGGCATCGCGCGCCACATCTGGGCGTTGCGGTCGTAATCGTCCTTGAACTGCTGCAGCGCCGTGACCAGCGTGTTCCAGCGGCCCTTGGTGATGCCGATCGTAAACATGATGAAGAACGAGTACAGGCCGCACTTCTCGATGATGACGCCGTGCTCGGCCAGGTACTTGGTGACGATCGAGGCCGGAATGCCGGTCTCGCCGAACTGGCCCGACAGGTTCAGGCCCGGCGTGACGATGGTCGCCTTGATCGGGTCGAGCATATTGAAGCCCGGGGCCAGATTGCCGAAACCGTGCCACGATTCTTCGGCGCGGATCATCCAGTCGTCCTGGGTGCCGATGCCTTCTTCCGAGAACTTGTCCGGGCCCCAGACCTGGAACCACCAGTCGTCGCCGAAGTCCGCATCGACCTTCTTCATCGCGCGGCGGAAGTCCAGCGCTTCCAGGATCGATTCTTCGACCAGCGCGGTGCCGCCTGGTGCTTCCATCATCGCGGCAGCGACGTCGCACGACGCGATGATCGAATACTGCGGCGAGGTCGACGTGTGCATCAGGTACGCTTCGTTGAACGCATCCTGGTCGAGCTTGACCGACTGCGATTCGCGTACCAGCACCTGCGACGCCTGCGACAGGCCGGCCAGCAGCTTGTGCGTGGATTGCGTCGAGAAGATCATCGACTCTTTCGCGCGCGGACGGTTCTGGCCGATCGCGTGCATGTTCTTGTAGAAGTCGTGGAACGTCGCATGCGGCAGCCACGCTTCGTCGAAGTGCAGCGTGTCGATCTTACCGTCGAGCATTTCGCGCAGCGTCTCGACGTTGTAGACCACGCCGTCGTAGGTCGACTGGGTGATGGTCAGGATGCGCGGCTTCTTGTTGACGGCTTCGCGCGCGAACGGATTGGCTTCGATCTTGCGGGCGATCGATTCGGGCGTGAACTCGGACAGCGGGATCGGGCCGATGATGCCGAGGTTGTTCCGGGTCGGCATCAGGAACACGGGAATCGCGCCGCACATGATGATCGAGTGCAGGATCGACTTGTGGCAGTTGCGGTCGACGACGACGATGTCGCCCGGCGCAACGGTCGAGTGCCAGACCATCTTGTTCGAGGTCGAGGTGCCGTTGGTGACGAAGTAGCAATGGTCGGCGCCATAGATGCGCGCGGCATTGCGCTCGGACTTGGCGATCGGGCCCGTGTGGTCGAGCAGCTGGCCGAGTTCTTCAACCGCGTTGCAGACGTCGGCGCGCAGCATGTTCTCGCCGAAGAACTGGTGGAACATCTGGCCGATCGGCGACTTCAGGAACGCGACGCCGCCCGAGTGGCCAGGGCAGTGCCACGAGTACGAGCCGTCGTACGCGTAGTTGACCAGCGCGCGGAAGAACGGCGGCGCCAGGCTGTCCAGATAGGCCTTGGCTTCGCGGATGATGTGACGCGCGACGAATTCGGGCGTGTCTTCGAACATGTGGATGAAGCCGTGCAGTTCTTTCAGCACGTCGTTCGGGATGTGACGGCTGGTGCGCGTCTCGCCATAGATATAGATCGGGATGTCCGCATTCTTGTGGCGGATTTCCTTGACGAAGGCGCGCAGGCCGACCAGTGCCGAATCGGTGTCTTCGAGCGAGCCGCTGCCGAATTCCTCGTCATCGATCGACAGGACGAATGCCGATGCGCGCGACTGCTGCTGGGCGAACTGGGACAGGTCGCCATAGCTGGTCACGCCAACGACCTCCATGCCTTCTTGTTCCATCGCCGCCGCGAGGGCGCGAATGCCAAGGCCGGAGGTGTTCTCCGAGCGGAAGTCCTCGTCGATGATGACGATGGGGAAACGAAATTTCATGGACAGCTCCAAAGCGAAGCGCCGTGGGGAGCGGCCGCGCCACAACGGATCATTCCGAAGTGGGGCAGGGCCGCCGCGCACGGCACCGTAGAAAATGAGTAGCGGATTTTCGCAGAAATTGCGGGTTCCGGTGCAGGTTTTTTTGTCAACTTAACTGGCAGCGTGTTTGCCAACTTGCTTGCTACAGTACCCACTCGCGGCGATCAGTGTCGCACCCTAGCTGTCCAGGCGGCGCCCGGCCCGCCGGCACCCTTCGGTCAGCAGTGCCGCGGCCAGCGCCGCGCCCAGCGGAACGGGCGACAAGGCCGTGGTGCTGCCTTCCAGGAACGCAAACAGGCCCAGCGTGATGCCGAACGTGGCAACGGCGCCGGTCAGCGTCAGCAGCCAGGTGCGGCGCGCGAGCAGCGTAATGGCAGCCAGTGAAATCGCGATCTGCTGCGCCACTGATGCCGCGGACCACTGGCGCTGGCGGTGCAGCGCTTCATCGGAGCGCTTGTTCCAGTCGCGCGACGATGCCTCCCAGCGCTCCGCTTCCTTGCGGATGACGTCTTTCTCGACCCGATAGCGCTCGACGTCCATCGTGTAGCGGCCCGTGTCGACGCCGGGCAGGGTGGCTGCCAGTTCGGCCAGGTTCTGCCGGCTCGACTTGGCCTGGTAATGGGCCCAGGCATTGGCCGCGCTGGTCTTTTCCATCGCAGCGGTGGTCTTGAACAGGCTCGCGTCGTTGTGGGACGACGTGCCCAGGAATGCAAACAGCGTGCCCACGGTGGCCAGTACCGCAATCAGGACCGCGATGCGGCCGGCAAAACCGTCGCCGCCGCGCGAACCGGTGGGGCGGTGTGCGTTGTTCATGGTGTGTCCTTGCCGGCGCGGCGCTGGTACGTGACGTAGGCGTAGTCGAATCCCGGTTCGCCGGCATCCTGCGGCTGGTGATGCGGGTCGCGGGCGGTTTCCTGCCACAGCGCCGGGTCGATCGGCGGGAAGAACGTATCGCAGGTGAAGCGGTGGTCGATGTGCGTGACGATCATGGCGTCGGCCAGGACCATCGCTGCATTGAAGATCTGTGCGCCACCGATGATGCTGGCCGGTGCGCCGTCCAGCAGCGCAATGGCGGCGTCCAGCGATGGGGCGCGCTCGGCACCGTCATGCGACCAGTCGGCATTGCGGGTGATGACGATATTGCGCCGGCCCGGCAGCGGCCGGCCAATCGAGTCAAATGTCTTGCGGCCCATGATCACTGGCTTGCCGAGCGTGACGCGCTTGAAGTGCGCCAGATCCTGCGGCAGGTGCCACGGCATGCGGTTGTCGATGCCGATGCCATTGTCGCGGTCGATGGCCACCACCAGGGTCAGCTGCGCGGTCATGGCAGGGAGCGCGCGGCGGTCGCGGCGTGAGGAACTGGCATCGGTGGGTCCTGTGTTGGCTGGTGAATCGAGACCTTGCATGATACCAATATTTATACGGTTTATCGACGGCCGTGGGGTCAAACTCACAGGTATTGACCGTATTGACAACAGGTTTGCGCCCCGTATGCAACTGCAGCACCGGCATCACGTTGTCGTGTGCGCCAGAGGACGGCGGTTCGCCGTATCGTTGAAAGAGTAATAAAAGGTAAGCAGTATGTACTGTCTCCAAGTGGCCGGGGTAAGGTCGCTGCCAGGTTGGTGTCGGCGGCGCAGGCCGCCTCGCACATGCCACTTCGGGCCATATCCAGGCATGACAGCGTGTCACATCGATGCACGGCAGGCATGGAATCTGAGTGGATTGCAGCGAGGGAAATTCCGTTGCTAGTTGTAATTTATATATTTTGCTGCGTCGCGTCAAAACTAATGACTTTGAAGCTCAATTAGCATATAGTCTAGTTATGTTATTGATGTGCATCAAATGATGCAAAAATATTTTGCTCAAATTTTTGGTGCAGTCAGTTTCATTTTTTTCTTTTTGAGTGGTACGCGTTTCGCGGCGCTGCAGCAAACAATTGGATGAGGCAAGCAAATCCAGCGCCATGACATGCGTGGAGGCGGTTTCCGGTAATAGCAATGCGCGCTGCGCACATGGCCAATCGAGCCTGGATTGTGGTCGCAAGCGTTCGCGAAGGTGCTCGTACGACGGCGCGCCTGCCGGGAAATATTGCGCACCTTATTCAATTCATGATGATTGGATCTGTCACGATGAATAACTTCGACCCTGCTGCAACTGTCGGCGAGCACGACAAGCATCGATCGCAAGCCGCTGCTGGCGACCTCGGTTCACTGCTGAAAAAGGGCAGTGCGCAATCGTCCGCCAGGTACTGGCTGCCGTTTTTCATCAATCTGCTCAAGGTCTCCGATATCGTCGTCCTGCTGTTCGCGGGCTTCGGCGGCTTCTTCGTGCGCTTCGGGCTGGACGCCAAGCTGACCACGGCTGGCCACCTCTTCATCTACTTGAGCACGCTCGTTATCATCGTGTCGCTGCACTGCGCGCAAGCGTACCGGGAGCGCGAAATCCTCACGCTGAACGCGCTCCTGAGCAAGCTGGGTCTGGGTTTTTTTGCTGGTATTTCCCTGATCATGATCGTCGGGTACCTATCCGGCACCTTGTCGGACTATTCGCGCGTCTGGGTCGCAACCAGTGCCTGCGCCTGGTTCGTGCTGCTGCTGGCCAATCGGCTCATCCTCACACGCATGATCTATCGTGCGCGCATGGCGAACATGCTCGACGAGTCAATCATTATTGTCGGCGCCAACGAGCGCGCCGAGTTGATTGTCAATGCGATCAGGAGCAGCGGCCATGCGAACATCCGGGTGCTCGGCGTATTCGACGACCGCGTCGAGCGTGGCATTCCATCGACGCTGCGCCAGCACATGCTCGGCTCCACCTGCACGATGCTCGATTACATCCGCGCCAATCCTGTCGATCGTGTCGTGGTAGCGCTACCCTGGCTGGCGACGGAACGGGTCGAAGCCCTGCTCACGAAGTTGCGTACCGTGCCGGTCCGGATCGACCTGGTGCCGAACAATGTCGTCTGGCAATTCCCATCCATCAATATGGAGCGACTTGCGGGGGTGCCTGTACTGACCATCGCGAACAGCCGCGTTGGCGAGCAGATGGGGCGGCTCAAACGAGCCGAAGATCTCGTGATCTCAAGCATCCTGCTAGCTTTGGTCAGCCCGGTGCTGGCAATCATAGCGCTGGCGATCAAGCTGGATAGCCCGGGCCCGGTGATCTTCAAGCAGCGGCGCCATGGTTTCAACAACCATGAATTCGAGGTCTGGAAGTTTCGCTCGATGAAATTCGACGACTGTGCCAGCGGTGAAGTCAAGCAGGCAACGCGCCACGACAGCCGGGTCACACGTGTCGGTGGCTTCCTGCGCCGCAGCAGCCTGGACGAATTGCCGCAGCTCTTTAACGTGCTGTTCGGGCACATGTCGATCGTCGGCCCCCGGCCGCACGCGATCAAGCACAACCTGGAATTCGGCGCCATTATTTCGGAATATTATGCTCGTCACAACGTCAAGCCGGGTATCACCGGTTGGGCGCAAGTGAACGGCTTCCGGGGCGAGACGGATACCCTCGATAAAATGCAGCGTCGTGTCGAGCACGATCTGCATTACATCGAGCACTGGTCGCTGATGTTGGATTTCAAGATCCTTGTTATGACGGCGTTTTCGGTCTGGTTTCACAAGACTGCATATTGAGTGCTGACCAGGACGTTGATAACTCGATCGGCGTGCTGGCGGGTAAATAACTTCGGATTGGATGAGTCTTGTTTTTAACGCAGCGCTGCACAAATCATTGCCGGTCAGTTTCTACTTTCTCTGCACGCGAGTCGTCAGGCGACTGTTCTATCGCGAAGCTATTGAAGGCTGGACTGGTGACGGTGATATGCTCCACGTTCAGCATGCCTGCATTGTCAGATACGTTCCAGCCGTTTGTTCGCACCGGTGTCGAGCACGACGATAATTTGTTTCGGCGGGAGGAAGGTCAGTCGCCCGGAAACGGTGGAGACTCTGACACGGCTCGTTTGTTGGGTGGGGGTACGCGTTTCGAAATGCCTGTCAGCCGCCAGTTGTTCAGTGGTATTGCTGAAGTGGTATCCGTGAAATTCGATCGCAACCGACAACTGGACCATACTCGCAAAAATCTGAGGGGCGACTGGCACTGGTTCGTCGCCAGAAACTTTGAGGGTCATGTGGGCGGCCGCTATGTTCAAGAGTTGCCGTCCTTCGCAGATTTTGACTCAGACCAGCAAAATCTGCGTACGAACAAATTGCGTTATGCAGACGGCAGTTGGCGATTCCATTCCAGTTGGCGTCTACACGCCGGCTACGTGAAGGATGAGTACACCTACAATCTGCCATCCCAGCGCGCGAGCGCCCGAACCGAAGATGCCGTGTTGTCTGGTGCCGACTATTTGGCCCGCAGCGGTAGCACTTTCGGCTTGCAGATGCGCCGCTTGAAGGGAACGTATCCGTTCCGGTCGTCGTTTGGCGACGCCGATTTGTTTGCCAATGGCTATGTCCAGGACGAGGTAAAGATCAATGTCCTGTGGTTGGCCACGGGACGCACGCAGGTTCTGTTTCTAGGCGGCTGGGTACAGCGCAAGCAGCGGTCGGACGCCGAGCGCGCCAAGAGCGGCACCAATGCGCGCCTGATCGTCAACTGGGCACCGACCGGGCACATCAAACTGTTGGGGCAGGCGTGGCGCGAATTTTCCGCTATTGATGGCGCTCTGGTTGACAGTGCCCTGAATCAAGGCGGAAGCGCAGCAGTGACTTGGGATTTTTCGGAAAAAATCCAAGGTATCGTTGATCTAAAGCATGAGCAACGAATATTCTCGCCGTTTGGCGGATCAAGCATGCCAGTTGCATCAACGTCCTCGAGCGACAGCAGCAAGACGCAATCCGTGGGGCTAATCTACAAGCCGCTTCGCAGTGTCACGCTCAAGGCGACTGCGTTTCGGGCTGAGCGCGTGGGTAGCGCGACCGCTGGCACCAGGAGCTCGAAGGCCAACGGCGCCACCTTCAGCGCCATTCTTGAATTTAACTGAGTGAAATTTCACCGAGTGAAATTTTAATTGGTAAAATATCAATGAATGCAATAGTGAATGGCCGCTAGAACACACACCCGAATAGCATTAACGATACTTGGTAAAAGGAATTCGCAGAATATGAAACGAATCTGGCTTTGGATATTCGCCGCATTGCTGGCGTGTGGCATGAGCAGTGCGCGCGCCAATGAGATGGTGTTGGGCGGCGGCGATGTCGTCAAGATTTCAGTGTTCGGCAATCCCGACTTGGCTGTGGAAACACGCGTCAGCGAAGCAGGCTTTATTACCGTACCGTTGGTTGGTCAGGTCGCCGTTGCCGGTCTGTCGAGCGCGGCAGCGGAGACGAAAATCGCTACAATGCTCGAGCGTGGCGGCTTTGTGAAAAACCCCCAGGTGAACCTGTTGATTTCGACGCTTACCAGCCAGCAGGTATCGGTGCTGGGCCAGGTCACGCGCGCCGGCCGCTATCCAATCGACGGACGCCGCAGCGTTCTGGATCTAATTGCGCTAGCCGGCGGTATCGGGATTGCCGGCGGCGACGTCGTTACCGTAATCCGCACGCGCGACGGCAAGGTGCGCAAGGAGCAGGTCGACATTGCCGAACTGATGCGCAATGCTGACATGTCGGGCAATTTTGACGTACAGGGTGGTGATATCATTTTTGTTGAGCGCGCGCCACGCTTCTATATATATGGCGAAGTCCAGAAGCCAGGTGTGCTGCGCCTCGAGCGTCAGATGACCGTGCTGCAGGCGCTGTCGGCCGGCGGCGGTCTGACGCCGCGAGGGACTGAGCGTGGCCTTCGAGTAAAGCGTCGCGACGCACTCGGCCAGCTGCAGATTATTGATGTGAAAGGCGACGATTTGTTGAAGCCTGACGATGTGGTGTACGTCAAGGAAAGCCTGTTTTGATCCGTCCGTCTAGTCCACTCGTCCAGAGCGCCGCACGCGCGCCGTTGCACGTCATCGAAAGCCAACCATGAATCCAAGCCAGTTGTTACTCGCCTTGCGCGCACGCTACATGATCGTCCTGCTTGCGCTAGGCATGACGATTCTCGGCGCGGTGGTAATTAGCCTGACGCAGTCAAAGACCTATACGGCCGGCGTGTCGATGGTCGTGAATTACAAGGGCGTCGATCCTGTGACCGGCCTGAGTGCGCCAGCCCAGCTTATGCCCGGCTACATTGCCACCCAGGTCGATATCATCCGCAGCAAGAGCGTTGCACTTAAAGTGGTCGACGACCTCGGACTGGCGAACAAACCCCAAACGCAGGCAGCATTCAAGGATGCGACCGGCGGACGCGGCACGGTACGCGACTGGGTCGCCGATGGGCTGCTGGGCAAACTGGAGGTGGTTCCAGCGCGCGAAAGCAGCGTCCTGTCAATCAATGTCCGCGGAAGCGACCCGCAATTCGTCGCGACAGTAGCCAACGCGTTCGCCAATGCGTACTTGGACGTCAGCGTGCAACTTAAGACCGATCCGGTGCAACGCGCCAGCGGCTACATCACGACCCAGATTAAGAGCCTTCGTGACCGGTACGAACAGGCGCAAACGCGTTTGTCGACCTATCAGAAAGAAAACAATATCTACAGCGCGGACAACCGCCTAGACGTTGAGACGACGCGTCTGAACGAATTGTCGAACCAGCTCGTGATGGTGCAGAGCCAAAGCATGGATGCGGCATCGCGCCGCCAGCAGGTGCAAGGTAACGCAGCCAACTCGCCGGACGTTATGAACAATCCGTTAATCCAGACGCTGCAAAGCAGTCTGTCGCTCGCTGAAGCCAAACTGGCTGACACTGCGCAGCGCCTCTCACCGAACCATCCGCAGTACATCGCTGCCAAATCCGAAGTCGATAAATTACGCTCCAACCTGCAGGCGCAGATCCGCAGTTCGTCGAACAGCGTGGTCGCGACCGCCGACATCACGCAGCGCCGCGAAGGTGAGTTGCGCGCGGCAGTGGCGGCACAGAAAGCCAAGGTGCAAACCCTGAACGGGGCGCGTAACACGTTCGACGTCTTGACCAATGAGACCGAAAACGCGCGTCGCGCTTATGAAGCGGCGAGCCAACGCCTGAACTTGATCAGTCTGGAAGGAGAATCGAAACAGGCCGACATCGCCGTGCTGACCGCTGCTACGCCGCCACTATACGCATCCGGTCCGCGCATGCTTGTCAATATAGCGCTGGCCATCGTCGCCGGCACCATCCTCGGCCTCGGCGCCGTTCTGGTCCTGGAATTGCTGGACGGCCGCGTGCGTTCGGCGTCGCATCTGCGCGATGCGTTCGACTTGCCAGTGCTGGGCATGATCAGCAGGCCGCGTGTCGCGTACAAGAAGAAAAAGATCTCTACTGAAACGCTAGGTGGCGGTAAGTCGGGAAACTTGGCGAATCAGAGTACCGTATAGATTGGAGCGTCAACCATGAATTCCACCATCCCATCCGTAGCGTTCGCATCTGGCGATGATCGCAACGAGCGTCTCGCCAGCCGTCAGCAAGACGACTCGATTGGCGCAATCTTGGTTCGCAGTGGCCGCCTCTCGACAGTCGATGCCGAGAAGGTGATGCGTTTCTCGCTTGAGCGCAAGCTGCGCTTTGGCGATGCAGCCATTGAATTGGGTGTTCTGACCCCGGCCGACATCGACCTTGCATTGTCGCAACAGTATGAGTATGCCTACCTGCTTCCCGGCCAGAGCGCCATCAGCGAGGAGGTGATCGCGGCCTACGAACCGTTCACGCAGCGTGTAGAAGCGCTGCGCGCGCTGAGGCACCAATTGATGTGGCGTTGGTTCGACACTGGCGCCGAGCGCCGCGCCCTTGCTATCACGAGCGCTGAACATGGAGATGGCCGCAGTTTCCTCGCGGCCAACCTGGCCGTCGTGTTTTCTCAACAGCGTCAGCGCACGCTTCTGATCGACGCAGACCTGCGCGCGCCTCGCCAGCATCAGATGTTTGGGCTGGAAAACCGCGCTGGCCTGTCGGGCCTGCTGGCTGGCCGCAGTGGCCTGGATGCCATCCAGCACGTACCTTCTCTGGCCGACTTGTCTGTGCTGACGGCGGGTGCTTTGCCACCGAACCCATCCGAGCTGCTGGGTCTTCCTGCGTTCGGCCTGCTGCTGCGCGAACTGGCCGCGAACTACGACGTGATTCTGATCGACACCCCGGCCGGAGACGTGTATTCCGATGCGCAGCTGATTGCCAGCCGTGCAGGCGCAGCCGTGATGGTGGCGCACCAGGACCATAGTCACGTCAACAAACTGCGCGATCTGGTGGGTCTGTTGACGGACGCCCGCGTGCACTTGGTGGGCACGGTACTGAACGATTACTGATTGAAGCGTTTCAGGTCGATGAAAAATTCTGGGGAACAATATTAAGATTGCCTACCTTATACTGGCGCATGGCAGCCCGAAGCATCTGAAGCGGCTGGTGCTGGCGTTGTCGTCGCCGGATGCCGCATGCCTGATCCACATCGACGCGAAAGCAAACCTAGAGCTGTTTAGCGGCATCTCCGCGCCATCTGTCAGTTTTACCCGAGATAGGACAGAGGTCCACTGGGGAGACTTCTCACAGGTGACGGCGACTCAGATACTGATGCGGGAGGCACTTGCCAGCTCCGACCGATATGACCGGTTTGTGCTGCTCAGTGGCGTGGATTATCCGCTTTATCCGCCTGCTTATCTGAGTGCTTTTTTTACCCGACATGCCCGTACCCAGTTTATGGAAATGGTGAGCATGCCCTGCGCAGCCACTTCCAAATTCCTGTCGCGCCTGACAGATTTCCATCCCGGCCCGCCAAGGACCGTGCTCGATGCGTTGCTACTGCGTGTGCGTCGCCGGCTTGGAATTTCGCCGCGTCAGCGCGACTACCGGGAAGCGCTGGCCGGGCTGCAGCCATATGCCGGTGCAACTTGGTGGGCGTTGACACGCGACGCCTGCGAATATGTCGAGACATTTACCAGTGAACATCCCAAGCTGGTCGAATTCTTCCGGAACACCGTGTGCCCGGACGAAATGTTCATCCATACAATCCTTGGCAATTCGCGCTTCAAATCGGACGTGCAGCGCGACCTGACTTATGCCGACTGGTCGGCCAACGGCGCGAGCCCTGCTTATTTGACGATTGAGCACGTCGAGATGTTCCGCCGTTCGCGCCTTTTTGATGACGATAGCGAAAAGCTTTTTGCTAGAAAACTTTCTGACGACCGCCTATTTGTCACCGATGCTCTTGATGCCTTACTCGAGCAGCGAGCTGCCATCGAGCTGGCAGACATATAACTGCTGTAATACAGCATCTAACTGGCGACATCGGTTACATGCTAGTTTATTACGAGTTGATGTCACTTGAATTTTAATATAAGTAACATGAGTCCGAAAAATTTACACAATGTTCAATTTTTCAGACTTTATGAATTTTCTTCAAAATATAAAATTGTATAAAAATGCGTAAAATAAATTATTATATAATAAAGGCTTCACGATGTCAGTGACTATGTCGGTGGTAATTCCAGTCTATAACGGCGCAGCGTTCATCGCTGATACTGTGCGAGCGGCACTGGCGCAGACGGTCGGAAAATTCGAAATTGTCATTGTGAACGACGGATCGAGTGACTCTACTCTTGAGCAACTGGCTCCCTTCGGTGATGCCGTTAAAGTAATCTCCATTGCCAATAAGGGAGTGTCTAATGCGCGAAACGTCGGAATACTCGCTAGTACCGGCCAATTTATTGCATTTCTTGACGCAGACGACTTGTGGTACCCGGAGAAACTCGAACGCCAGGTGGAGATAATGAAACGGCATTCCGATATAGGCTTTTGCTGTTGTAATTACGCTAGCTTGAATCCAATAACAGGTGATGCCGCGACCCATTTCGACCAATTTATTCATGATCCTGAGTTCGTTTTGGATAAAAAAATGGCGGATCCACTCAAGGTGCTTATCGGATACAACTTTGTAGGGACTTGTTCAAATGTGATGGTGCGGCGCGACGTACTTGAACGAACCGGACTCTTTGATACTCGTTACCGGCAAGCCGAGGATTATGAACTTTGGTTGCGTTGCGCAGGGGAAACGAACTTTTTGCTTATGTCTGATGTATTGCTCGACAAGACCAAGCACGAGACGAACCTCACGAACAACTTTGTTGAAACACTTGAATATCACGACATGGTGCTGCAGGAGTTGCTGCGCGGGCCGCTGATCGGAGCGCGGCCGCATTTAGAACCGACGGTGCGCCGCGCCATTTCGACTGTACGTTATGCGATCGGAAACCGTCTGTTCAACCGTGGTCAAGCAGGCCTGGGTTATGGCTATTTTTGGTCAGCATGGCGGGAAGAGCAATCGGTGTCCAACGCGTTGCGCCTTATCGGGCAAGCGGGGAAAAAGACAGCACGTCTGTTGCTTGAAGCATTGAAGTTGCGAGAACCGATACGCGAGCGATAATGGTTCGGGGGCAATTGCACCGAACTGTTGAGAAGCATGCTGGCTTAGGCGGCTGGACTGAATTATGGAAGAAATATGGGATTTAGTACGCAGGTAGGCCGCAGCGCGGTATGGGCAGTCGCCGGACAGGTGGTCACAGCGCTTTTGTCCGTCGTTAATTTTGCCGCCGTGAGTCATTTTGTGGGACCCAAGGAGTACGGAGCGTTCCTGCTCGCAATGGCAGTCCTGGCTGCTTGCCAATGGTTAGCGCAAAATGCCTATCGAGAACCCCTGATTCAAGCGTCGGAGCTTTCCGAAGGTCAGATCAATTCGGTATTCACCTTCAGCTTGGTAATAGGCGCGCTTCTGTGTGGTGGCATGGTCATCGCTGCCTTGTACCTTCATACAGTCAAGCAGGAGTCGGTCGTGGCGTTCTGCGTCTTGGTACTCGCCCTCAAACTTTGGCTGGATGCTACCACCTCGGTGCCGCTAGCAATGCGCATCAGGAAGTTGGATTTCAAGTTTGTCGCGAAAGTGGCGGTTGTCGCCAATGTTACTGCCACTGCGGTGACGGTTGGGATGTTAGCAGCTGACTTTGGCGCGGTGTCGATGGCATTTTCGCAGCTTGCTGCCTCGGCCCTGACACTACTTCTGCTTCTGTGCACTGGCCAGCGTCGCTACCGAATGGGAATGCAGAAGACTAACTTGGCAATACTGCGCAATTATTCTCCCCATATTATTCTCTGGCAGGCTTTGGAGGCAGTTGGACAGACGGCTGACCGTTACTTTATCGCAACCCGCCTGACGCTGGCTGACCTTGGATTGTACGGGTTCGGCAAGCGCCTGAACGACGTCATCATTGATGTTCTTGTTGGGGCAACGTCGAACGTAGCACTACCGGCGTTCTCGCGGCTCCAAAACGATCAAGAACGCCTTCGCAATGCATTTTTGAGGGCAGTGCGCACGATGTTGCTGTTAGTGCTTCCAATACTGGCCTCACTTGCAGTCACAGCCGAGGATTTCGTCCCGCTGTTATTCGGTGCCAAATGGGTTGGCGCCATTGACGTCTACCGCTGGTTCCTCCTACTGGGCGTGATTCAGGGAGTCGGCATCCTGCAAGGTGGCCTTTTGCGCAGCAGGGGAAAACCTGGCATATGGACGCGATACCAGTTGGCCCAGAGTGGTGCCAATGTAATTGTGCTTAGTATAGTGGCAGGTTATGGAATCGAAGTTTTGGCTGCCTCGATTGTAATACGTAGTTATGTGCTATGGGGATGGGTAGTTTTGCAGACCTGTCGGGCGTTAGAAATGAAGTTTGGTCGCTATCTAATCGCACTAGCCAAGCCGTTAGCGATTGCAGCGGTAGCGACCTTGTGCGGATTCTGGTTACGCCAATATTTTCAGGACTTTTCTTTGCTATCTCGCTTGTTCATCAACGGCACACTGGTGCTCAGCGTATTTGGTGCATTGGCTGCCGTATTCCTCAATTCGGATGTGAGGGAATCTATAACCTTGGCACGAAACATTGTGTCGAAAAAGCCCGTCTAATTGCAAGCAGGCGGCTTATTAACTTTTTCAAGAACTTGTAAAAAATGAAGCTTTTCTATTACCGTGGTGTGAAGCCGAACTTTGGTGACGACCTCAACGCTTGGATGTGGCCACGCCTGATGCCCGGCATCTGGGATGACGATGAGGATGTGATTTTTTTAGGCATAGGTTCCATCTTGTTTGACTTTTTTCCGAAAGCGGCACGCAAGATTGTATTTGGCGCTGGTTATGGCGGATATACCCCTGTTCCGCAGATCGACGAAAACTGGAAGTTCTATTTCGTTCGTGGTGAGCTCACCGCTAAGAGCCTCAATATTGATCCGGCGCTTGGCGTGGGAGACTCAGCTATCTTGCTGCGTTCGTGCATCGGGCCTCGGCCTTCCAAACGCCATAAGGTAGCATTCATGCCGCACTGGGAAAGCACGCTAGCTGGCAACTGGCGCCTGGCCTGCGAGCTGGCCGGTATCCATTATATTGACCCGACCGCTACTGTTGAGCAGACACTGGATGACATCCTTAGCTCTGAACTGGTAATCACCGAGGCAATGCATGGAGCAATTGTTTCCGACGCGCTACGCGTGCCTTGGGTTGCGGTAACACCGCTTCAGACACAACATCATATGAAGTGGCAGGATTGGGCGTCGGCGCTCGACCTAACTTTCAGCTCACATGCGCTCGGCGCTTCAACCATGCTGGAATCGGCGTTGCAATGGTCCGAAGGAAAGCCATCTATGACGCGCACGCTGCGCCGACGCGGTAACTTTCTGCGGCACGTGTTGCCTTCGGTATTTGCCGAGCGCGTCGCAGGGCAACTGACACAGCTAGCAGGAATGCCGGCAACGCTGAGCCGTGACTCGGCGATCGAATCATCACACCAGCGCATGCTGGAAAATATGGACTTGTTGCTGGCCGACTTGAAGCGTTGAATGAACGGCATTGTCCCTTGGCGCGTTCCAGGCTTCTACGTCGTAGAGCAGGAACTGTGGCCGCTGATTATAGGAGTCAGCAATGGCGAAGATTGATATTCTCTTGCCAGTGAAGAACGGCGAAGAATTCTTGGCGGAATCCATCGAAAGCGTGCAAGCGCAAACGGTTGCAGACTGGCGCCTGCTCGTGCTCGACCACGGCTCAACAGACGGAAGCCGTGAGTTGGCCGAGGGTTACCATGCACGGGATCCACGTATCGAAGTGCATAGTTTCCCGAATGCGCCAGGACTGTCGGGGCTGCTGAATTGCGGTCTTGACATCGCTGATTGCGAGTATGTGATGCGGCACGATGCCGATGACGTGTGCCTGCCGGACCGCATGGCGGTGACGCTGGCAGCTTTCGCGGCGATGCCGGATTGTGTGGCGATCGGAGGCCAGGCCGAGGTAATGGATGGAGCTGGAAGGCCCATCGGCAATCTGGACATGCCAGTTGGCGCAGCGCGCGTATCCGCTGCCAGCCTGTTCCGAAATCCGCTGGCACATCCTACCGCGATGCTGCGCTTCGACGCACTGACCCGGCTGGGTGTGCGTTACGGCGCGGATATCCTGAACGTTTTGCCCGCGCATCAAAGTATTGAAGTAAGCAATCTGGCCGAAGATTATTTCTTGTTTGGCCAGCTTGCCGTCCTGGGACGGTGTGCAAACGTACCTGAACAATTGATTCGTTATCGTTCACATGGCAATAATGTCAGCGCGACGCGCTTTCTCGATCAGATGACTTTGTCGCTTGCCGTGGCGCGCTTCCTCACGCGTTCATTCTGCACGCTGCACAGCCTCCCATGGTTCGATCCCGCGCCATTTTGCAATCACGGGGGGCTTCTACTGGACGTTGATGGACAGATGAACTTTGACGCGGAATTTGAAAAAATGGCCGATGCGCTGCGGCGCGGCTTCGGTGCATCACCGGAATTGGAACGCGAACTGCGTTTCCGCAAGGCGATCTCTACCCGGAACGAGGCGACACTGCTATGGCGTTACAACCGATTCCGTACTACGCAAGCGGTCGAGAACGACGAATGGAGTGCAGTGCGCTCCTGGCTGATTCGCCGCCTGCCTGGCAAACGTCGAATCAGTGTCTCGCGGGAACTGGCTTGATGACGTGCATTCATTCTTCAGTGGGCTATCGATGATGCGCGCTTGGCCCAGAAAATTGTTTGGCGTGCCAGGATGGACTCTGGTGGCGATCGTCGTTCTCAGCCTGCTCATTGGCGCGATTATTCCCATGTTTGCTGCCGGCATGGGGTATCAGCCAGGACGCCTTGCTGCCTTGCCGGCCGTACTGCTGCTGGGCTTACTCTTGCTTTACGATTATAAGAAGTTGTTGATGGTGATTCTGCTGTTGCGTTCGGTTGGCGACAAGGCATTGGAATCTACCTCGTTTGGCATCGGTGACGCCCGTATGGGTATCGGGGGGCTGATCAACCTGGTAGTCATTATTATCGCCTGCATGATGGTGATGGAAAAGCCACGGATATTCCCGAAACGGTTGGCACAGCATTGGTTGCCGATACTAATGATGATGTTCGTTGGCGTTATCATTTCTTATGAAAAAGGCGCGGCGATCAAGATATATCTGGGCATGCTGTCGTATTTCGCTATTTTCATTATTGCCGTCTATACGGTGCGCTCGAACGAAGACTTCAATAAGGCCATCCGACTGGTGCTGTGGTCGTCTGTCATCCCGACACTGTATTCGCTGGTAGATGTCGCTCTTCACATGCGCGGCGGCAGTGGCTTCCGTCTGGAATCGACATTCTCCCACCCCAACGTTCTGGCATTCTATCTGACGCTGATGCTCGTCCTTTGCCTTTACATGCTCAAAAGTCAGCTATTCACGATCACGCCACGGGGCCGCCTTATCATCTGCCTGTATATGCCGGTGCTGCTCGGGCAATTGTTGTTGACACAGACCCGCAGTGCCTGGCTTGCTTGTTTCCTGATATTTGCATTGTATGCGTTGATGTTCGAGCGCAAATACCTGCTGTACCTGCTTTTACTGCCGCTGGCGGTGGTGTTTATCCCGTCCGTGCAAGATCGCCTGATGGACCTTGATCGTGGCGACGAAATGGTGCGGTACGCCCCTTTGAATTCCTTCGCCTGGCGGCAATTGCTGTGGAAGTCGGCAATCGATTGGATGGAGGCGAAAAAGATGGTTTTTGGCTACGGACTGGACGGATTCGGCCATTTCGCAGCGATGTTCTTCCCCGTTGACCGCACCGTCAGATGGGACGCCCACAATGTTTACGTACAGTTTTTCTTTGAAATTGGCGCAGTAGGCCTGATGTGCTACCTCTGGCTGTATGCCCGGGTTTTGTGGACAATACGCTTAATACTTCGCATGGATCGGGTGTCCGGGTTTCTGCTACTCGCGATCGTGATGCAGTACCTGATCGTTTCATACTCGGACAACATGTTCCGCTACCTGGCCTTCAACTGGTACTTCTGGTTTTCAGTAGGTGGCGCCTGCTCGTTGGTGCACCTGCAATCCCAGTCACAACCGGACTCCGCGCGTCCGCTGGACGTTTATAGAGGTAAAATTTGAAAATTACGTACTTGGTCAACCAGTATCCCAAAATCAGTCATAGCTTTATCCGCCGCGAAGTTCTGGCGCTGGAGCGGCAAGGCTACCAGGTGCAGCGCCTGGCCATGCGCGGCTGGGCCGACGAATTACGTGACGAGGAAGACGTGCGCGAACGCGCCATCACCCGTTATGTATTGCGAGACGGGGCTGTGCCGATGGCGATGGACGTGCTGCGTATGGTCGCCAAGCGGCCCAGACTGTTCTTCAAGGCGTTGGGCGTGGCCTGCCGCATGGGTTTGCGTTCGGACCGGCCGCTGCCGCTGCACCTGATCTATCTGGCGGAAGCCTGCCGCATCGTCCCTTGGATGGAAGCACACGGTGCGCGCCATCTGCATGCCCACTTCGGCACCAACTCTACCGAAGTGGCAATGTTGGCACACATGCTGGGCGGACCGGCATACAGCTTCACGGTACATGGCCCGGAAGAGTTCGATAAGCCCGAATTTCTTTGGCTGGCCGAAAAGATTCGCCGCTCGGCGTTTGTTGTCGCCGTCAGTTCGTTCGGCCGCAGCCAATTGTTCCGCTGGGCTGCGTACGGGGACTGGGCCAAGGTTCAAGTGGTGCATTGCGGCATCGACCCGAGCTTCCACGCAGTGCCGCCGCAGCGCATTCCTGCAGCGCCGCGGCTGGTTTGCGTTGGCCGGCTATGTGAGCAAAAGGGACAGATGCTGCTGGTACGTGCAGTGCAGGCGCTGGTGGCCAAAGGGATCGCCGTCCACTTGGTACTGGCCGGTGATGGCGAGATGCGCGGCGCGCTCGAGACGCTTATCGCAGATTGCGGTGTGCAAGACCACGTCAGCATTACCGGCTGGATCAATGGCGACCAGGTTCGAGAGGAAATGCTGTCGGCACGCGCCATGGTATTGCCGAGTTTTGCCGAGGGCTTGCCCGTGGTTGTCATGGAAGCGATGGCGTTGCGTCGTCCCGTGTTGACCACTTACATTGCGGGCATCCCTGAACTGGTGCGTGACGGCGAGAATGGCTGGTTGTTCCCAGCAGGGGATGTGGCTGAACTAACGAAAGCACTTGAAGCCTGCCTTGGCGCGTCACCGGAGCAGTTGCAGGCAATGGGGGAGGCCGGCCATCGTCGTGTGCTGGAACGGCACGCGGTCGACACCGAGGCGACCAAGCTAGCGCGTCTGCTCAGACAATCGATGGGGTAGCAAAAGATCGCTGCGATGGCGCTAGCCGGTGCCATGAGCACCAGCTGCGCTGGTAGTGTCAGCGACGGCTCAGCTGATTCATCAATTCCGTCAGTCGCGCGGCGGCCGCTGGAAAGCTGAACTTTTCCAGCGATGCCTGACGGGCAGCTTGCGATAGCCTGTTTCGTAATGCTGCATCCTCCCATAGGGCACGCAACGCGTCGACCATGGCCGCCACGTCTTTTGGCGCGACCAGAATGCCATCAACGCCGTCTTCGATATAGTCGCTTGTGCCAGCGCAGGCGGTTGCGACCAAAGGGACCCCGCGCATCATCGACTCAATCACTGTGACTTGGCCGGATGGCGCATTGACGTCGGCGATCGGGATTACATTGACGCGCGAGTGTAGCGCCAACTGGTGGCACTGATCGAGCGTCAGGCCGGATCGGAAACTCACGCAGGGCGGCGGCTGGATGTGCGCGGTCGCATGCTGGCCGGCCACAATGATGGTTTTATAGCCGAGCTGGCCGGCAGCTTCGGTCAACAGCGCGTAGTCGCGATTGGCAGTGCCCAATGCCACGATGTAGGGTTCATCGAGTTGCTCGGCCCACGTGTCGCCCGCGGGCAATTCAGCGCTCAGCGGGACAAACACGAAGCGCTCGCGCGGCAACCGCAGCCAGTTACTGTAGATCTCGATCTCCGCACGCGAATGCACCACGAACAAGTCCACGGCCGGCAGGCAAAAGCGTGCCAGTTTCCCCTTGATGCCGCCGTAGGGCTGAGCCAAGTTGAAGCACCAGGCGATCAGCGGCACCTTCTTGCGGCCGCTGAGTTTTTTTAGCAGGGCAACCGTCACCGCAAGTTGCGGGAATGCGGTGACGATGCCGGTCGGATGCTTGCTGAAGGTCTGCTTGTACCCCTGCCACGCGTGGCCAAAATAATCTAACCATTGGCGTCCCGACGACACCGCGCGTGACCGATCGTGTTCATACAGCGCCGGGATCTGGCGGGTACTGTGCATCTGTCCATCGATGTAGGGCATCAGCCAGCCGGGCTCGGTGGTTTTGACAAAAGGGGATAATACGAGCCAGTCCATGCTGCATGCTCCGATATGTTTGATTGAAACGGCTCTGCGCAAACACTTGTCGCGAGCGAGGTTGGATGGGGGTGGCACCCTGGCAGCATCAAGTTGCGTTGTGCTGCCAGTGGTGTCAGCAAATAACGACAGAGGGACTTTGCATCAAGCGGGCGCTGCGGAGGTAGCCGCGCCATCCAGTCCCTCCAGCAAGAAGGCGACGTTCTGCAGGCGCATCGTGCGCCGTACTGCAGCACCCTCCGCCCGGACAGCCAATGCTGCGCCAATCTTGCTTTGATGGCCATAGAGCAGCAGCAGCAGGCCTAACGCTGCACTGTCAAGCCTGCAATCGGCCAGCAGTTCAAGGCGGACACCCTGCTGGCGCGCGGTGGCGCGCGCCAAGGCCTTGCGCAGTTCCCCAAGCGCCTCATCATGCCATGCGCCTCCCAGCGCGAGAGTGTAATGCGGGCCCTCGTCGCGCTCCTGCAGCACGGGCGCGACCGTTGCCGCCCGCATGCGCCGTGCGTCCAGTGCGGCAGGCAGGGCACTTTTGATCAGGAGGCTCAGCAGTGCCATTCCATCGCTCCAGTAGCGCCGCCATAATGCCGGCTCTTCCTTGATACGCCATAGCCATTCCAGGCCAAATTTGCCTACGCCGGATGGGGCGCGGCTAACGGTGCCTGCAACGAAATTCACCACCGCACCCAAGTGACTGACCAAGGGCGTGCGAAGGGTGCCGAGATTGTGTTCGATCCAGGCCTGGCCGCGCTTGGCGCCAAGAGCCACTACCAGCAGATCGGCATTGCTGGCATTGATTCGTCCGATGATGGCGGGCGTGCTCATGTCTTCAAGGGTACCGAAGCCCGGCGAGCAAGCACCCACGCAGTGCATACCGCCGACGTCGGCATTCAGCACGTCGGCCGCTTGCTGCGCCACGCCATCCGGTCCGCCGAAGAAAAACACCTTGATCGGCATGGCGCGTTGCGCGCGCAGCTGTTCGAATACAGTCGAACCGGCAACACGAGTGGTAATGGGTAAGCCCAGAAGCCGTGCCAGCCAGACGATCGGCATGCCGTCGGCCAGCGACAGGGAAGAGCGCATTACTGAGTCCCGGAAGGCGCGATCGCCCAAACTGGTAATCAAGAAATTCAAATTGGGCGTCGAAAAAAAGCAGCGCTCGACGTTGGCTGCACACTTAATGAGCAGTTCGACCGTTTCTTCTACATCTACCGCATCGAACGGAAGGCCCAGAACGCAATACACACGGCGCGAAAAGTCGGTAACGACAGGCGCGGTGTCAAGCGGTACAGAGAGGGGATTATTCACTGTCACGTTTCGACCTTACCCAAGCGACTTGACGCTGGAACAGAAAGCGGAAATACAGCGGTATTTTCGCCGCGACATACACAGCGGCCAGCATCAATTCTTTGCTGCTCAAAGTGGTACGACCGTGCCGCCACCACGCCATCAGGATTGCTGCGCCAAGCGCGGCCCCGGTCGCGACGCCCAGGAACAGCGGCCCGACTGGGCCACCAAATAACGCAAGCAACAAACCGAGACCTGTGAGAGTGCATACCATCAGCACCAACAGGGCCAGTGGAGGCACGCAAAGGTCGAGGCCGAAGGCAAACAGGGAAGGGCTGGCACGGCGCGTGGCGACCAGGAGGGTACGCGGGACAGTACTGCCGATCATGCTCAGGTGGCCGTGCTCCCAACGGGTCCGCTGGCTCTTCACGCCTTCGGTGCTGGTCGGAAAACAGCTATATACCATCGCGTCCGGGCAGAACATGGGGGGCAACCCGGCCAGTGCCAGGTCCATTCCCAGTTTCATGTCCTCGACAATATGGCCGGTTGCGAGCCGGGCAGCGCGAATCGAGTGCCATTCGAAGGCCATCCCCGAACCCATCAGTTGGCATGGCCATCCACGGCGGAACCAACCCAGCGGCCGTACCTTGTTTTTGACGATCCAGGCAAATTCGGCAATCTTTTTCAATGGGCCGCTGCCGGCAGGCGTGTGCATCAAGTAAAGTGCCTGGACCGGCCGGTGATGACTGACGGCCAGTCCCGCCAAACGGGCAATGGCTCCTTCGCCAACGATACAGTCAGCGTCGACGATCACGACGACATCTGGCGGTGCTGCCGCCAGCGCCTGTACTCCGAAGTCCAGCGCATACCCCTTGCCACGCAACTGCGCGTGGCTTCGCTCCACTACATCGGCACCGGCCTGGCGGGCTACTTCGGCTGTGCGATCGTTGCAGTTGTCTGCCACGACAAGAATGCGATCATTCGTACTCAGCTGTGGCTGCAGGCTGGCCAGCGTCGCCAGCAAGCCCGTTTCTTCATTGTGGGCAGGTATCAGGATCGCAATGCGAGGGCGCGGGCCGGGCACCTGCGCCGTTACACGTATCGGCAGCATCGCCAGGAGCGCCTGCGTGAACAATACGAGCACCGGCACCATGACGATACAAAGTAATACTAAAAGGCAAATTGAAAGTGCAGACGCCAAAGCAATCCTTCCTGAAATTGACACGACGGAGAGGTGCGAAGCGGTTGACGCAGAGCTCGCACCCTGTAAGAGTGCTCGATAGTGACCAAGGGAAACAATTGCTCCCGACGGTTTTGATGTTGTTTGATCCAGGTCAATATAATAAGCGATATTCCTCTTGATAGATAACTCGCGCGCGAAGTCATCGCTGAGAAACTCCCTGAACTCGTGATCCCCATACCGGTCCGGCGGGTATAGCGCGATTCAAGGATTGGCCGGTGGACAGTGTCTGGATGTAACTATATTGCTTTTGTAGAAGACCGTGTGCGGAGATCGATGCCGGAGGGGGTGTGGTGACTTGGCAGTTACAGCGGCGACGCCCACGGCTGAGGTAAGTTTCAGCCATATGCTCGGCGGATGGCTCTGACATGCATGGGCTAATGTAGTCCCGCAGTTTACTATCGACAACTCACAGGCTATTCTGCACGTAGTCTAACTGTTAATTATCAATATGAAAACTATGCTCACCTTCGTCATCCCTGTACGTCACCCTGCAAATGCACGCGACTGGAGTGAGTTAAAGAGCAATCTCGCTGTCACTCTGGCGTCCATCGCGAATCAGTCAGAACCCGGTTGGCGTGCCGTCGTGGTGGCAAATCGCGGTTCAGAACTACCTTCGCTACCGGCGGGTGTGGAGGTGGCATGGGTCGACTTCCCCCCTAACTCGCTGCACGAACAAGGTGCTGCCGATCGTGAAGCGTTCCATGAAGCGGTGCGTCTCGACAAAGGACGCAGAATTCTGGCAGGAATGCTCGCAGTCGGCCAGACCGACTACTTCATGGTGGTCGATGACGACGATCTGATCAGCAGCGGCTTGACCGGTTTCGTCAGGCAGCACCAGGGCGAGAACGGTTGGTTTGTGCATCACGGATTTGTCTGGTCACCGGGCAGGAAAGTGATCTATCGCAGTCCAAATTTCTCCATGTTGTGCGGGACGTCTCACATCATTCGTGCCGACCTGTTTGCCCTGCCCGCCAGTTTCGAGGGCGCCGAGGACGGCTATATCAAGCGTATGCTTGGCAGCCATGTATTCATTACCGGGCATCTGGCGGAGAGAGGCACACCTCTGTCCGCTCTTCCGTTTCCCGGTGCTATTTACCGGACTGGCCACACGGGGTCACATAGCCGTTCGAAAGATATTCTGTCGACTTATATTTTTCACCCTTGGCTTCTCAAGCGGCCGATTGAGCTGGTTTCCCGGCTTGGTCGATTGCGCCTGATGGGACGCGGGCTGCGCCGCGAATTTTTCGGATAACGCTGGGCGACCGGTGTTTCCGTTTGACGCGCAAAAATGCCGTTCAGTCTTCACCAAACGGCATTGAGGCTCGTGCTCCGACTGTTATTTCAGCGCTGTGCCCTGATCACTGCGACGTAATGAGCTCGCCTTTGACAGAAGACGCGCCGTTTGTTCCGCTATAGGCGATCAAGGTGAATTTACCGTTCGCCGGCCACAGGAAGCGCAGCGACTGCCCGTCCGACAAAGCGCCGGTGTCTGTGGTCGTGACGCCACCGGCACCAAGTTGCATGCGCAGGGTAGCGCCGCCAGTCGCACGGACCGTGAATTTTACGTAGGTTCCCGCAACCGGAGCCGCCCACTTGGCGGGTGTCATTCCCGTATTATTTGCGTTGAAATGGACAGTCTTCGCTGTTGTTGCACTGAATAATAGCGTTTGCGTCGACGTGTCGTAGGTTGCCTCGGACGTGCCAGATTGCCTCGCCCAGGGGCCTCGCATTGACAGGATGTTCATGGCTCGTTGCGCATTGATGGCGTCGGTAGCAGGTTTGCCGGTCCCATCGACCCACGTCTGTGCCGACATCACTTGGCGCAGGCCGGCCCGAATTTTGTCGAGCTGGCTGGCGATGCTGTTGTCCCATCCCTTCGGCATCAGGTTGAAGTCCGAGCCATTTTCTACATAAATAACGAATGGTGTGCCGGTGTTGCGGTCTACCACATAGGCGCCGTACAACTTGAGCGTCTCGACCACTTTTTTCAAGTCGGCGTTGACGATTCCGCTACTGTCAAAGTCCGGTGGCAGCATGAGAAGCGCACCCTGCGGGATAGACCCGGTGTTGGCTGAAGCGGAGTTGTCGGCTGACGTGGCTGGAAACACGTAGGCGGGGCTGGAAACACCGTTGGATAAGCCGTTGAAGGTCAGCGACATCGCCAGCGCGTGGGGGTAGGTCGGCAGCCCATCCTTGATTTCACTCTTGCGAATCAGGCCAGCCGACGCAGGGATGCCAACGGCACGTGCACCCTGGTAGTAATGAGCTGGATCACCCCAGCCCGTGCCACCGAGCTTGCTCCATGAATACAATGCGGCCCTCCACTGGCCGTTGACCTGTTTGAGCTGCCAGAATGAATGAATGATATTTGTAATCGGATCAACAATATCCGCATGGCCATCTGTGCCAGTGGCCGGCAACACGCCAGCTGGCCAGCGTGGAATAGTAATGACGCGGTTGCCACCGCTATCAGGATCGGCGACGCCTACCGTCGTTGTCGCAGTCGATCCGGTACCCACGACAGTCATTGGCTGGTCCGTGGAAGAAGCCAGGAAGACGCCTGTGGAGTAAGCCCCCGAGGATATTGCAGGGAAGTAACTTGACGTCGGAATAACAAAGGTGCCGAAAACAGGATTGACCGGACGTGAGTTCCACAACGAATTTACCGCGTAAGGACGCAGGTAGTTACCGTAGTTAGAAGAAGCGCTACTTGCCGAGTCAGCGACTGCTGGACTTGCAGTAGGTCCGGTCGCCGTTGCCGGTGCGCCTGCTGCGGTGCCAGCTGCTCCATTACTGCTGGTATTATTTGGCGCCGTAACAGGAACAGCAGGTGAAGCAGCCGTCGGTGGAGTAGCCGGTGCCCCAGCTGCGGCGCCAGCTGCTCCATTACTGCTGGTGTTATTTGGCGCTGCGACGGGAACAGCAGGTGAAGCGGCCGTTGACGGCGTAGCCGGTGCGACCGTGGCAGCGGCAGCTGCTTGACTACCGCTGCTATTAGTTGACGCTGCAACGGGAACAGCCGGTGAAGCGGCCGTCGGTGAAATAACCGGCGAAGTCGTTTCGATGGCTGGCACGACTCCCTTAGACACGGACTGCGCTGCCGTCACGGAATCGCCACCCGTGGCTGCACCACTACCACCGCCACATGCTGCCAGCGAAGTACAGACAAGCGTCGAGAGGATCCTCAGGGTCGTTGTGTTGAATGGGAATGTCATGTCGATCTCTTCAAAATTCAGGAGGTGTGGTTGCTGCATCAGGCGCTCAGCAAGGGCCTATTCAAGGACTCCATTATTATGCGAGAGCAATAGATTCCGCACGGCAAAAGATGTTTTTATTAGCTATTTTGGAAAAGATGAGACATAAGCTTGTAGAAATTCCTATCTCTATTAAAGAATAGTTATTGGTCTTCGTTGGCAAATTGAAACCGAATGGTCACCATGATGCCTGTTCACCTCTGACGGCCATGCGCCTGCAGACATTCCAGAGCAGGAATTTCGACGAGGCAAAATGATCTTGTAAATACGTTGCAACGTGAAATCAGGAAGTTCGAGATGTCCGGGCAGATCCTGGTACTTGCGGCAGGTTCAGGGGGAGGAAGCGAGGAGCGGAGAGATACTCGTCTGTATGGCGACGAACGGAGGCTCATCGAGCGCTGGAATATCCTGTTCAGCACAGCATGGTCTAATTCGCCAGCCAGCAAACCCTGGATATCACGAGCCATTTCGCCAATTCGATATTGCGATCAACAAATTATTCGTATTGACGAATTGTGGTTTTACTAAATCCGGGTATATGATTGTCTGGCATCGCTGCAACACCTTCCGCGCCTGAACGCCAGAAAGGATCGGTGACTTTCATCTCAGGTTTCGTCTGCGCATGCGGCTGCCAAACCGATTCCACCCAATCGGGTTTAGAGACGGCGCTCAGTGCAGGTGCTAATTGGGATATAGGGATGAAACTTGAAAAACTGAGAATCTATCACTGGCAGGGGATGCCGTGACAAGGTGGCACACATGGCAGTCTCGATAATTGCACGGCCGCCGCGCGTTGCATATCTCATGAGATGTGGCAACTCGCGAGGGCCGTCACTGGGCGTAGGAATGGACTACGCCATTGACACCTTTACCTCGGAATCGGATCACAGAATCAGGCGTGCGGGTGCGCCCACTGCCGTGCTACCGTCCGGCATATCATGCAGCACGACCGACATGGCGCCGATGCGGCAGTTGTTTCCGATGGTCACTCCGCCGAGTATTTGCGCATAAGCGCCGATTTCGACATTATCCCCCAGTACCGGGACGGGACCATCGACATGACGATTACCGATTGTTACTCCCTGACGTAAGGTGCAATTGGCGCCGATTGTCGCTTCAGGGTGGATGAAGATATTGCCGAAGTGCCAGACCCGCAGGCCTGGGCCGATCGTGGCAGACTTCGGAAGACTTACGCCAGTCGTAGTTTCGACCATGCGAAACGCCAGCCAGTACAGCGTCGTGCGCCATCTTTTTCCAATGCCAGCAGGACGCTGGTCAATGCGTCGCCCCAGGCGGTATAGCCAGACAGCCCAAATTGACTGCTCCCTGAGGAAGGGCCGCCGCATTCCATATCGCGCCAAATCACACTCCCAATCGCTTTTATCCTGCATTCTGTCCCTGATGAAATAATAATTCCGAACTGCAGTATAACCAATTCTGGGACTTGTACTCTTTTGACAAGTATTCCAAAATTGCCAAGCCACTCAATTTCTGGTTCGGCTGTCGGTTAGTACGGGGCAAGCATCAGTGTGATTGCATCAGCGCTGCTTTGACCGACGACGCGCCCTTCATACCGCTGGTAGCGATCAGCGTGACAGTTGCGTTTGCGGGCCATTCTAATCGCGCCGACTGGCCATGGGTCAAATCCTGACTTTCGTACTTGACGAGACCATTGGATTTCACTTGTAGGCGCAACGTTGCGCCGCCAGTCGCGGCGACCGTGAATTTCATCTCGTCACCCTCCTTGGGTATCGCCCATTTCACAGGAGTCATACCTGCGTTGCTGGCATTGATCTGCACGGTTTTTGTCGTCGAGGCATCGAACAATAGACTCCCGGTGGTGGCGTCGTACGCTACCGCTGCCGTACCTGACTGTTTGATCCATGGGCCGCGCATTGACAGGATATTCTTCCATTGCGGCGTCTTCATGGCGTCGGGAAGGGCATTCCCATTTCCATCGACCCAGCCTTTTGCAGAAGTAACCTGACGAAGGCCCGCACGGATGAGGTCGAGCTGGTTGGCAATCGCATTGTCCCAGCCTTTCGACAGGCTGAAGCCAGAGTCGTTCTCAACATAAATGACAAAAGGCGTCCCGGTATTTCGATCGACGACATAAGCGCCGTATGTCTTGAGTGTCTCAACCACTTTCTTGAGCTTGGCGCTGGAAATCTTGCTGCTGTCGAAGTCCGGCGGTAGCATCATGAGTGCTCCTTGGGGAATTGAACCAGTATTCTTTGAAAAATCGATGTCTGCCGACGTGGCTGGAAATACGTATGCCGGGCCAGTTATGCCGTTGGCCAATGCGTTGAATGTCAATGACATTGCCAGGGCGTGCGTATAAGCCGGCCTGCCATCGTTGATCTCATGCTTGCGGATCAAGCCTGCGGACGCAGGGATGCCGACCGCGCGTGCACCCTGGTAGTAGTGCGCGGGATCGCCCCAGCCGGTGCCAGCGAGGTTGCTCCACGAATAAAGGGCTGCAGTCCATCTCCCGTCGACTTGCTTGAGTTGCCAGAACGAGTGGATTATCTTCGTCACTGGATCGACGATATCTGCGTGGCCATCCGTGCCCGACGCTGGCAAAACGCTGGCAGGCCAGCGCGGTATGGTGATTACGCGGCTGGTACCGTTATCCGGATCGGCCACGCCTACGGTGGCGGTTTTATTGGAGCCGCTACCGACGACAGTCATGGCTTTGTCGGTAGGCGACGCGAGGAACACTCCCGTGGAATACGCGCCAGAGGCGATTGTCGGAAAATAGCTCGACTTCGGTATGACGAACGTGCCAAACACGGGATCGACAGGACGCGAATTCCAGAGCGAACTGGCCGCATAAGGACGCTCGAAGCTACCGTAGGGAACGGCGTTCGTACTGGCAGTCGCGGTCTGCGCCTGCGCCTGCGCGCTCGCGCAATGACCGTTGGCTGCCACTGACGCACAAAGTAGAACGCCAGCGATGCGCAGGGGCAGCGCACTTGGTATGTATGTCATGTCGATCCTTTCAGAATTCGGGAATGGATGTGCTGCTGCGGTTGCTCTACACCACACCTGAAGCTCACGGCGAGTTACACAAGCGAGCGTGGCGCTGCTGGAGCAGCCGCCGTCAGACGGCCACCGGCGCCTTGATCCCCGGATGCGGGTCGTACCCGGTGATCTCGAAATCCTCGAAGCGGTAGTCGAACAGCGAGTCCGGCTTGCGCTTGATGACCAGTTGCGGCAGGGCGCGCGTCTCGCGCGACAGTTGCAGGTCGACCTGCTCCATGTGGTTGGCGTACAGGTGGCAATCGCCCCCGGTCCAGATGAAGTCGCCGACTTCCAGGCCCGCCTGCTGGGCCATCATGTGGGTCAGGATCGCATACGAGGCGATATTGAATGGCACGCCCAGGAAGATATCGGCGCTGCGCTGGTACAGCTGGCACGACAGCTTGCCGTCGGCCACGTAGAACTGGAACAGCGCGTGGCACGGCGGCAGTTTCATCGACGGCACGTCTGCCACGTTCCAGGCAGAGACGATCATGCGGCGCGAATCGGGCGTGGTGCGGATCTGCTCGAGCACCTGCGCGATCTGGTCGATGTGCTCGCCGGTGGGCGTTGGCCAGTTGCGCCACTGGTAGCCGTACACCGGGCCGAGGTTACCGTCGGCGTCTGCCCATTCGTCCCAGATCGAGACGCCGTTTTCTTTCAGGTAGCCGATGTTGGTCGAGCCCTGCAGGAACCAGATCAGTTCATGGATGATCGACTTCAGGTGCACTTTCTTGGTCGTCAGGAGCGGAAAGCCTTCCTGCAGATTGAAGCGCATCTGGTAGCCGAACACCGAGCGGGTGCCGGTGCCGGTGCGGTCGGTCTTGGTGGCGCCATGCTGCTGGACATGGCGCATGAAGTCGAGATATTGGCGCATTGCGGGTTGTGGTGTGAAGGATCGAACAACCCGTCATTCTATCATCCGCTGCAGATGGGGGCGCCGGGGCGGGCACAGGCTGGCGCGGCCAGCCGCTCGGCAAAGCGTTGCAGCGCCAGCAGCAGCACCGGGTCGGGCATCGCCAGCAGGTTGTCACCCACGTAGAGTTCGACGACGCTGGTGTCGGGCAGCGCGCCATGGGCGGCGCGGTTGTACAGCCAGATGCCGTGTTCGGCCGCCAGCGCGTCGCGGATCGCCAGCGCCTGATCGCGGGACACGGGCAGGTGAAGGTGGAGCATATTGGCCTGCGGCGCGGCCGGGTTCACGCGGATTGCCGGGTGGGCACGCAGTGCCGCGTACAGGAACCGGGTGCGCCTGAAATAATCAGGCATCGCCGCCAGGCGCGCATCGAAGTCCATCGCGGCTGCGACCACATACGGCGAGCGGTGAATCACGTTGCCACCCTGGCGCCGGAACCATTCTGCGCAGCGCCCCACGAATTCGTGACTGCCGGCCAGCATGGCGCCACCCAGGCCGCCCAGGCCCTTGTACAGCGACACGTACACGGAATCGAAGCCGGCCGCGATCTGCGCCGCGCTGCGCCCGTACCCGGCCGCCGCTTCCCACAGGCGCGCGCCGTCCATGTGCAGGTGGATGCCGCGCTCACGGCAGCTGCGCTTGATCGCCTCGAGTTCGTCCCAGGGCGACAGCTGCCCGCCGATCTCCCGCATCGGAATCTCGAGGCCCACGGCGCCCAGGCGGTCCGGGACCGCCAGCAGGTCGGCGGCCGACCAGGGCCGGTGCCGGTCGCCCACGGGCAGCGCCTGGAAGTGGTCCAGCAGCTGGTAGTTGGCGCGTTCGTGAACGAAGATGTGGGAGGTCGGATGCAGCGCCACCAGACGGCTGGCGCGCTCGAGGCAGGCCAGGCGCAGCGCCGTCACCTGCGCCATCGTGCCGCTGACGCAGAACACGGCGGCCTCGAAGCCCAGCGTGGCCGCCACCTTCGCTTCGAACGACTGGATCAGGTCGCCGTTGCCATACACGTCGTGATCGATGTCGTGCTGCTCGCACCAGGCGGCCATCGCTGCAAAATGTTCCGCAGGACGGCGCTGGCGGTGGCCGGGGAAAATGGTGTGGCAGCGGCGCTGCAGCGCGGATTCAGACAAGGGGCACTCCGAAGGGACAGGAACGCTACTCTACACCGCGCGGGGATGCTTCAGGAAGCGCCCGGCCGGATGGCCGGGCGCGATGCGCTCAATCGGCCGACATTCAGCCGTGGGTCAGCGCTGCGCGGCGCGGGGCCGGTGCAGGTGCATCGTAGCCGAGGCTCGGGCCGTCTTCGGCCAGGCGGAAGCTGCGCACCGAGCGGGCGAGGGCATCGGCCTGCTCGTGCATCGCCTGCGCCGCGGCGCTGGCTTCTTCGACCAGCGCGGCGTTCTGCTGCGTGGTCGTGTCCATCTCGACCACGGCGCGGTTGACTTCCTCGATGCCCTGGGTCTGCTCCTGGCTGGCGTTGCTGATCTCGGCCATGATGGCCGTGACGCGCTGCACGCTCGTGAGCACTTCCTGCATTGTGGTACCCGCTTGCGCCACCAGCGCGCTGCCGGCGCCGACTTCGTGGTTCGAGGCGTCGATCAGGCCCTTGATTTCCTTGGCCGCTGCGGCCGAGCGCTGCGCCAGGTTGCGCACTTCGGATGCCACGACCGCGAAGCCGCGACCCTGTTCGCCGGCGCGCGCCGCTTCGACGGCCGCGTTCAGGGCCAGGATATTGGTCTGGAATGCGATGCCATCGATGACGCTCGTGATGTCGGAAATCTTGCGCGAGGCGATCGTGATCGAATCCATGCGGGCGACCACTTGCGACACGGTGTCGCCGCCTTTCTGGGCCACGCTCGATGCGGTGCGGGCAAACTCATTGGCCTGGCGCGCATTGTCCGCATTCTGGCGCACGGTCGTGGTCAGTTCGTCCATCGACGACGCGGTGGTGGCCAGACTGGCCGCCTGTTCTTCGGTGCGGTTGCACAGGTCCAGGTTGCCCGTCGAGATCTGCTGCGAGGCGGCCGCAATGTGTTCGGCGCCGTCACGCACCTTGCCAACCACGCCCGACAGGCTCTCGCCGATGTCGTTGATGGCAACGGTCAGGCGACCGATTTCGTCGTTGTTGCGGGGCGCGATCCGGGCGGTCAGGTCGCCGCCGGCGATGCGGCGGGCCACTTCTTCGACTTCAGCCAGCGGGCGCGTCACCGTCGCACGCACCAAGAGGTACAGCAGCGTGGCCAGTACCGCCAGCGCGGCAATGCCGAACAGGATGAAGCGGTTGCGCAGCTGGGTTGCGGCAGCGGTGATCTCGTCGACATACGTGCCGCCGGCGATGACCCAGTTCCAGTCCTTCATGTGCGTGTACGCCGCAAATTTCTCGCGCGCGCCGGTCTCACCGGGGTTCTGCCAGTCGTAGCGGACGGTGCCTTCCTTCTTCTCCAGCATTTCCTTGACGAACTCGTGCCCATTGGCCGACTTGCTGTCGAGGATATTCTTGCCTTCGCTCTTCGGGTGCACGAGCAGGTCGCCGTAGGTCTTGCCTGGCGCTGCCGACAGCACGTAGAAGTAGCCGCTGTCGCCGACCTTGATCGCATTGATGCGCTCTTTCAGGAACGCGATGTCCTTGCTGATGTTGACGCCCACGTACAGGGCGCCGACGACCTTGCCGGCGGCGTCGCGCACCGGTTCGTACTGGGTGATGAACTGCTTGCCGAACAGCGTGGCCAGGCCGACGTAGGTGCGGCCTTCGCGCAGCGCGGCGTAGGCCGGTGCCGTCTTGTCGAGGGCGGTGCCGACGGCGCGTTCGCCGTTTTCCTTCTTGACCGAGGTGGTCACGCGCACAAAGTCGTCGCCCGTGACGGCGAACACGGTGGCGTTGGCGCCGGTGCGCTCGGTAAAGCTGTCCGGTACCGCGAAATCGAGGTTCAGCGGCTTGCCGTCCACGCTGAGCGTCGGTACCTGGCGCCCGCCGATGTCCACGGTGGTTGCTTCATCGAGCGTGTAGGCGCCGGTCAGCCCGGAACTGAAGATGCGGCCGAAACTGACGGCCTGGCTTGACACGGTCTTGTTGAAGAGCTCGACGGTGTTGGCAACACCCTTGAGTTCGCTGCTCACGCTTTGCATGGCGCGCTGTTCCAGCATGCTGGATGTGGAGAGGGTGATCGTGGCGATCAGTACGGCGAGAATGACACCTGCCAGGGCGAATGTGACCACACTGATGCGGGTGCCGACATTCCAGCTGGCTAAACTATATTTTTGGTTGCTCATGATAGTTGAGGGATGATGGAAGGTATAACCCCGGATCATACGCTGCAAACTTTTCTTGAGGCAATAATTAGTGACTTTTGGATGCTCCTGATGGTGCTCCGATGCAACGTTACAACGGATTGTGACGTGAATACATGGCAAGCCTGGTAACTACGCCATCATTCCATCCCGACACCCCGCAACTGGTCACGCTGCGACAGGCGCGTGTGCCTGGAATTGCAGCGCCGCCAGGTTGGCGTATACGCCGCGCAGCGCGACCAGTTCGTGGTGCGTGCCCATCTCGACGATCCTGCCGCCGTCGAGCACGACGATGCGATCGGCGCGCTGCACGGTGGCCAGGCGGTGGGCAATGATGATCGTGGTGCGCCCGATCATGGCAGCTTCGAGCGCGCGCTGGACGAGGCGCTCGGATTCTGCATCCAGCGCGCTGGTGGCTTCGTCGAGCAACAGCAGCGGCGGATTCTTCAGCAGCGCGCGCGCAATCGCGATGCGCTGGCGCTGGCCGCCGGACAAACGCACGCCGCGCTCGCCCAGGAACGAGCGGTAGCCTTCCGGCAGGCGCTCGATGAATTCGTGCGCTGCGGCCATGCGCGCTGCCGCGATCACTTCGTCGTCGGTGGCGTCGGGGCGACCGTAGCGGATGTTTTCCATCGCGTCGAGCGAAAACACGACCGTATCCTGCGGCACGATGCCGACCGCGCTGCGCAGCGTCTGCAACGTCAGGTCGCGCACATCGACGCCATCGAGGCGGATGCTGCCCGATTGCGGATCATAAAAGCGCAGCAGCAGTTGGAACAGCGTGGTCTTGCCGGCGCCGGACGGGCCGACGACGGCCACCGTCTCGCCGGGCTGGATCTCGAGCGCCAGATGCGAAAGTGCCGCTTCCTGCAGGCGTGACGGGTAGGCGAAGGTCACCTGGTCGAGCGTCACGCGCGCGCCGTTGGCGGTGCGCGCGGGCAGCGTGGCCGGGTGCAGCGGGTCCTGGATGTCCGAGCGCGCGCCCAGCAGTTCGAGCAGGCGCTCGGTGGCGCCGGCGGCGCGCTGGGCGTCGCCCATCACTTCCGACAGGGCGCCCACCGAACCGGCGACGATGCCGGCGTACAGGATGAACTGTCCCAGCTCGCCCCCGGTCATGGTCCCGGCAATCACGGCGTGCGCGCCCAGCCACAGCACGAACACGATCGCCCCGAAGATCAGCACGATGGCCAGGAGCGTGAGCGTCGCGCGTGCGCGGATGCGGCGCATGGCCGTGGTGAACGCGCTTTCGACTTCGACGCCAAAGCGCCCGGCCTCATAGCCTTCGCGCGTGAAGGCCTGCACGGTGGGCATCGCGTTGAGGATTTCACCAGCGACGGCCGAGGCATCGGCGATGCGGTCCTGCGAATCGCGCGAGAGCTTGCGCACGCGGCGGCCGAACAGCACGATCGGCAGCACGACCAGTACCAGGAGGCCCAGGATGATCGACGTCAGGCGCGGGCTCGTGATGAACAGCATCACCAGGCCACCGATGAACAGCAGCGTGTTGCGCAGCGCGAGCGAGATGCTGGTGCCCACGATCGCCTGGATCAGCGTCGTGTCGGTGGTCAGGCGCGACAGGACTTCGCCGGTGCGCGTGGTCTCGAAGAACTCGGGACTCTGGCGCACCACGTGGCGGTACACGGCGCTGCGGATATCGGCCGTCACACGCTCACCGAGCCACGAGACCATGTAGAAGCGCGCGGCCGTGGCCACTGCCAGCACGGCGGCCACGCCGAACAGCGCCAGGAAGGTCGCGTTGACGTTCTCGATACCGCGCGCGGTGGCCGAGGCGCCGAATCCCAGGTCGATCATCTGCTTGAAGGCGGCCGGGATGGCCAGCGTGGCGCCGGCCGCGAACAGCAGCGCGATGCCGGCCAGGATGAACTGGCGGCGGTAGGGCGCCATGAACGGCGTCAAGCCCTTGAGGGTCGAGAGGCTGCTCTTGCGGGAACTGTCTGCGTCGGGGGAGGCGGTGGAGCTGGTGGTACGCGTCGTCATCGTGTCTTCGTGGGATTCTTATAATTTCATCGGCTGCACATAGCCGGTCATCTCGAGGTAGCCGCGGCCGACGCGGCGGCCGTTCTGCTGGATCGTGACCGCGCCTTCCCAGTACACGGCGCCGGTCGAGCGGCGCGAATCGAGTTCCTGGTCGTTCTGCAGCGGCGCGATCTGCCATACCTGGTCGCCGGTGGTGATCGTGGTGGCGATCGGGTAGGTCGCCTGCGTGCGCGGGGACGTCCACAGCGTTTGCGGGGTGAACGTGATCTGCTCCGGCGCGTAATGCGTGACCTTGCCCGCCTTGTCGCGCCGGGTGGCGTGCGCCCATAGTTTACCACCTTGCTTGTCGCGGATCTGGAAAGCCATCAGCGCGCCGCCATCGTCGAGGTTGGCGCCGACCCAGTTCCAGCCCACCGCGTCGGGTTGCAGCGCTTCGCTCGACCATTCGTGATCGAGCCAGGCGCTCCCGGTGACCGCGGTGGCGGCCATGCCGGCGCGGCCCACGCTGCCCGTGACGGCCAGTTGCGGCTCACTGTAGTAGTAACTGGCATGCTGCGCGCTCGGACCCTTGCGCGAATAGCCGCCCTGGCCCTGCGCCAGGACCGGTTGCGTGGGGCGCAGGCGCAGTTCCAGCGTCAGCTGGTTCGAGCGGATCGTCACGCGGTAGGTGCCGTCGTTGTCGCGCACCATGCGCCAGTCGTCCAGTTTCAGGTCGGTGTTGCCGGGGCGGGCCCAGGCCAGGCCGAAGCCTTCACGCGCGCTGCGCTGGTCGTGCACGAGCCGCCCGACCGCGGGATCGGACAGCGCTGCGTGGCCGATCACCAGCTGGCGCGGCGTGAAGTGGCTCGGGTTGGCGCCGTCGACGCCCGTGCGGCTGCGGAAGAACGTGACCTGAAAACCCAGCGGGCGCTTGTCGGGCGTCTCGACCCAGCCGGTGACGTACCACCATTCGGTGCGAAACTCGGGGTGAGCGCCGTAGTCGCGCGGGAACGCCAGCGCCGCACCGGGCGTGACGGGGGCAAACACGGGTGGTTCAGCGCGCGCTGGCAGTGCCAGCAGCGTCAACAGCGACAGCAATAGACCCAGGATGAAACGCATTACCAATCCTCTCTGACAGCGCGCACCGGCCCGCCCGACAGGGCCTGGCGGCCCGATACGAGCGCGGTGGCGACGGACGCGGCGACCAGCACCGCGGCCACGCTGCCCAGCAATGGCCAGGGCAGGTGCAGGCCCATGGTCCAGTGAAACGACTGCGGGTTGATGACGAATACCAGGATCAGGCTGATCACCAGCCCGAGCACGAATCCGGCCACGACGCCCAGACCGGTGAGCAGGCCGCCTTCGAAGGCGAGCAGCTGCAAGACCTGGCGCCGCGTGACGCCGACGTGGCGCAGCATACCGAATTCTCGCGCCCGTGCCAAAGTCTGGGCCGAAAAACTGGCGGCGATGCCCGAGAGCCCGATGGCGATTGCGATCGCTTCCAGCAAATAGGTCACGGCGAAGCTGCGGTCGAAGATCTTCAGGCTCGCCGCGCGGATGTCGCCCGGGCGCATGAAGGTGAGCGCGGCGCCGAACGGCAGCGCGCGCAAACGGGTTTCCAGCGTGGCCGCGTCGACGCCGTCAAGCGTCCACAGCGCCGCATCGGTGACTGCCCCTTCGCCCGTCAACTGGCGGTAATCGGCCAGCTGGATGACGACCGAGCCGCTCTGGTTCGCGTAGTCGCGCCAGGCGCCGGCAACGAAGAACGGCGTCTCGGCGCCGCCCAGCGGCAGGCGCAGCGTCTGGCCGACGCGCGCGCCGTACAGGTCGAGCAGCGCTTCGGAGACCCAGGCCGGGCGCGCGCCGGCGGGAATCGGGGCGCTGGCACCCACCAGATACAGCAAGCGCGCGGGATCGCGCACGTCGATGTCGCGCGCGATGACGACGACCGGCGGGCGCTCGGGCGCCAGCGACACGCGCCGCGTGCGCAGGAACTGGATCTGCTGCACGCCGGGCAGCGCGGTGAGCGCCGTCTGCTGCGCCGGGCTCAGGTAACCGGTGCCGCCGGCGTCGACCGTGCGCAGATACAGGTCGGCCGGCAGGATATGCCCCATCCAGTCATCGACCGAGACCCGGAAGCTCGACACCATGATCCCCATCGCGACCATCAGGCTGAAACTGGCCAGGATGCCGCCCAGCGCAATCGAGGCCTGGCCCGGCGCATTGGCCAGGCGCCCCAGCGACAGCGCCAGTACCGGCATTGGATGCCGTTTCTTTGCCAGCAGCGCTTCGAGCGCGCGGAACGTGACGGCGGCAAAGCGCGGCATCAGGCCAATCCCGCCGACCAGCAGCAGGGCGATCGCCAGGTAGCCGAACAGCGGCAGCTCGAATACGGGCGGCGCGAACGCGAACAGCGCGGCGATCGTCAGGCACGCGAGCGATGGCCACACGCGCGCCAGGCGCGACAGCGGCGCTTCGTCAGCGCCGGACTTGATCGCCACGGCCGGGCGTGCGCGCGCTGCTTCCCACGCCGGCGCCAGGCAACCGAGCAGGGCCACGCCCAGACCCAGGCCGAAGAAGACGATGGCCGCACCGGGCGTGAACGCCACTTGCGGACGGATGCCCGGGAAGTAGCCGGCGCCCAGGTCGCCGCCAAAATAATGCAGCGCGGTGGCGGCCAGCGCGTAGCCGGCGCCAATCCCCAGCAGGCTGCCGGCCACGCCCAGGCTCGCGCCTTCGAGCAGCACCTGACGCAGCAACTGGCCCCGCTCGAAGCCCAGCACGCGCAGCAGCGCGAACTGGCTGCGCCGGCGCATGACCGACAGCGCCTGGGTCGAAAACACGAGGAAGGCGCCGGTGAACAGCGCGACCAGTGCCAGCACGGTCAGGTTGACGCGGTAGGCGCGGCTCATGTTTTCGGTGCGGCTTTCCTGGTCGGCGTCGTTCGGCTGGCCGACCGTGAAGCGGCCCGGCCAGGTGCGCTCGAGATCGGCCGTCAGCGCGCGCTGGAAGGCGGCGCGGTCAACGCCGCTGCGCAGTTTGAGGTCCACGCGCGAGAGCTTGCCGACGCGGTCCAGGCGCCACTGCAGCGCGCCGATGTCCATGACCGCCAGACGCTGGCCGCTGCGCGCCCGCTGCACGGGGCCGGCCACGCGCAGCGTGACGATGCCGGTGCCGGCGCGCAGGTTCAGTGTGTCGCCGCGCCGCTTGCCCAGCCAGGCTTCGGCGGCGGGCGACAGGAACAGCGCGTCGTCGGCCAGCACATCCAGCATGCGGCCTTCACCTGGCACGCCGGTCAGGTCGGGCGAAATGTAGCCGGCGCGAAAGGCATCGATGCCGATGATGCGCAGCGGGGTGTCCTGGCCCGGCACGCCGGCCTGCACCTCGAGGATGGGCGCGGCCAGCGCGACGTCCGGGTGGCTGGCCAGGCGCGGGTACACCGCTTCGTCGAACAGCAGCTCGCGCCCCTGGACCTGGATGTCCGCCTGACCCGACAGGCTCTTGACGGCGGCCGAGAATTCATTGAAGGCGGCGGCGTTGATCAGGTGGATGGCAAAGCCCATCGACACGCCGACGGCAATCGCGGCAATCGCCACCAGCGCGCGCACCGGGTGCGCACGCCACTCGCCGATCAGTAACCAGCGCGTGAGCCGGCTCAACCCGGGCATTCGACCGCCAGTGTGTCGGCCTGGCGGCGCGCCTTGATGCGCGCGACGGCTTTGGCATCATCGCTGCTGCGTGCCAGGTCTTCGTCGGCCCAGCGCGCCTGCAGGCGCAGCCTGTCACAGCGCTTGCGCAGGGCCAGCGCGGCGCGCCCGGCACGTTCGCGCGCCACTTCGTCACGTTGCGCCTGCGCGGCGCGCGTCCGGTCGATGTCCGCCAGCGCGGTGCGGGCGGCGTTCAGGCGCGTGGCCTGCACCGGATCGGGCGCCGGGGTGGGCGGCAGCGCCAGTGGCGCGCCGGCGCCAGCGCACGGTCGATCGGCGTAGCTCACGTGAATTCCCTCATGACATTTGTAGACGGCACCGGCCGTGGCCCACCGGCACACGGCGCAGCATGTCGTACACAAGACAAGACACCACAGGCAACGCATGGCAGGCCCCCGGTCATAGTATTTTCCCGGGATTCATGATGCCCAGCGGGTCGAGCGCGGCCTTGATGGCACGCATCATGCCAAGTTCGACCGGCGACTTGGTGCGCGCCAGTTCGTCGCGTTTCAGCGCGCCGATGCCGTGTTCGGCCGAGATCGAGCCGGCAAACGCCACCACTGCGTCGTGCACGATACGGTTGACTGCATCCTGCTCCTGCAGGAACGCTTCGTGCGCGATACCGGGCGGCGGCGCGACGTTATAGTGCAGGTTGCCATCGCCAAGGTGGCCGAACGTGACCAGCACGCAACCGGGATATGCGCGCTCGAGCGCGGCGTCGGTGTGCGCGATGAAATCCGGGATCGTCGAGACCGGCAGCGAGATATCGTGCTTGATGTTCTTGCCGGCCGCCGCCTGCGCCAGCGGGATGTGCTCGCGCAGGCGCCACAGGCCGAGCGCCTGCTGGCTGGATGTGGCCACGACGGCGTCGCGTGCGATGCCATCTTCCAGCGCGGCGCCGATGCCGGATTCCAGCAGCGCCTGTGCATGCGCTTCGGATTCATTGCTCGACAATTCCACGAGCGCGTACTGCGGATGACGCGTGGCAAACGGGCGTGGCAGCGCGGGAAACTCCTGGGCGACCAGGTCCAGGCAGACGGCCGACATCAGCTCGAAGCCGGTGAGCGCCGCGCCGCAGCGTGCCTGCAGCAGGTTCAGCAGCGCGAGCGCCTGGCGCGGCGAGTCCAGCGCGACCAGGGCCGTCAGCATGCCGCGCGGCGCCGGAAACAGCTTCAGGACGGCCGCCGTGATGACGCCCAGCGTGCCTTCGGCGCCGATGAACAGGTCGCGCAGCGCGTAACCCGTGTTGTCCTTGCGCAGGCCGCGCAGACCGTCCCACACAGCGCCCTGGGCATTGACGACTTCAAGGCCCAGGCACAGCTCGCGCGTGTTCCCGTAGCGCAGCACGGCCGTGCCGCCGGCATTTGTCGACAGGTTGCCGCCAATCGTGCACGAGCCTTCGGCGGCCAGCGACAGCGGGTACAGCATGCCAGCGGCTGCCGCTGCGGCCTGGATGTCGGCCAGGATGCAACCGGCTTCGACCGTCATGGTGCGATTGGCCGGATCGATGGCGCGGATGCGGTTCAGGCGGCGCAGCGACAGCACGATGGCGTCGCCCGACGTGTCGGGCACGCTGCCCATGACCAGGCCAGTGCGCCCGCCTTGCGGGACAATGGGGACACCGGCGCCGGCGCACAGGCGCACGACGGCGGCGACCTGACCGGTGTCCAGCGGCAGCACGACGGCGCGGGCGCGGCCACTGTAGCGGCCGCGCCAGTCGGCCAGGTAGCCCGCCATGTCGGCATCGATCGTGATGACGTGGTCGACGCCCACGAGCGAGCGAAGTTGCTGCAGGAAGGCGGCGGCCGGCTGGTCAACCATGCGGTACTTTGACCTTGTCGAGCAATTCCTTGGCCATGCGCTGGGCTTCCTTCTTGAACGGGCGCAGATACAGCAGGGCGCAGACGTAGAACACGACCACCAGCACCACTTCGCCGATGGCCATCTGGCGTGACAGCGGGTTGGTATCGGCCCAGGCCCGCACGGCGCCTTCTGCAAAGTAGATCAGGATCAGCATCGATGACCACTGCAGCGTGTACAGGTCGCGCTTGATCACGCCGCGCAGTGGCAACAGCAGTGGCAGCGCTTTCAGGGCCAGCAGCCAGCTGCCCGGCTTGAGCGGCGCCACGAACGCTTCCCATGCCACCAGCCAGCCGATCAGCCAGACCAGGCTGAGCACCGCGCCGATATGAAAGACTCTGCCTTTGTTCATTATTGACCTTCGTGCAGTTTGAGCGCCGCGATTGCCAGGCGGCGACCGAGCGCGATCGACAGGGCGCGCTCATCGTCGGTGATGGCGCGCTTGCCATCGACGCCGGCCCAGTGGGTGGCGCCGTACGGGCTGCCGCCGCTGGCGGTGTTCATCAGTTCGGGATGCGTATAGGGCAGGCCCATCACGAGCATGCCGTGGTGCAGCAGGGGGATCATCATCGACAGCAGGGTCGCCTCCTGCCCGCCGTGCAGGCTGCCGGTGGACGTGAACACGACGGCCGGCTTGCCGGCCAGCGTGCCGTTGACCCATTCGGCGGCCGTGCCGTCGAGGAAGTACTTCATGCTCGAGGCCATATTGCCAAAGCGCGTGGGTGAACCCAGCGCCAGGCCCGCGCACTCGGCCAGGTCCGCTGCCTCGACGTAGGGCGCGCCGTCGTCGGGAATCGACGGGGCAGTTGCTTCTGCCACCGACGACACGCCCGGCACGGTGCGCAGGCGCGCCTCGGCGCCGGGGACGCTGTCGACGCCCTGGGCGATCAGTTCGGCCAGTTTGCGCGTGGCGCCGTGGCGGGAGTAGTACAAAACCAGGATGCTCAAAGGGATCGTGTTCATCCTTGGTATTATAGTGCGCTTTGTTGAAGTGACATGCCCGGGTTGACGCCCAATTCGTGGCCTGAATCGGGTATTTCCATGGCCATGCCGAACCAACCGCCGCAGCATCCTTCCCATGTCGTGACCGAGAGCGCCGACGGCACGCTCGAGCGCAGCCTGACCCGGGCCGAAGCCAAAGATCTGGTGCGGTTCGCGCTGCGCCGCCTGCGCGAAGAACGCCTGCCGCAGGTCGCCGGCAGCCTGACCTTCACGACCACGCTGGCGCTGGTGCCGCTGCTCACGATCGTGCTGGCCATTTTCACGATGTTCCCGGCGTTTGGCCAGGTGCGCACGATGATCGATGCCTGGTTCGTGCAGAACCTGATGCCGCCGGCAATTGCCAGCACGATCAGCGGCAACCTGACCCAGTTCGCCAGCAAGGCCAAGGGCCTGTCGGCGCTGGGCGCGGTGGCGCTGATCTTCACGACGGCGGCGACGATGAGCCTGATCGAGCGCGTCTTCAACCAGATCTGGGGCGTGCGCCAGCCCCGCCCGTGGACGCAGCGCCTGCTGGTCTACTGGGCGCTGCTCACGCTGGGCCCGATCCTGTTCGGTGCGTCGCTCAGTTTCACGTCGCAGCTGGTCGACGTCACCGGCGGCCTGGAACGCGATGCGAGCGTGCTGGCCACGCTGGCCTTCACGCTCGCGTCGATTGCCGTGACGACCGGCGGCTACACGCTGCTGTACGTGGCAGTGCCGAACCGCCACGTCGCCTGGCGCGATGCGTTCTGGGGCGCGCTGGCGGCCGCCATCGCATTCGAAGTCGCCAAGCGCGTATTCGGCCTGTTCATCCGCCAGTTTCCGACCTACGCGCTGATCTACGGCGCGCTGGCCGCGCTGCCATTGTTCCTGGTCTGGATCTATGTCACCTGGATGATCACGCTGGTCGGCGCCGTGTTGACGGCGGCGCTGCCGGTCGTCAAATACGAACGCTGGTGGTATCAGGCCGCGCCCGGCGGCGCTTTCGTCGATGCGATGTCGGTGCTGAAGGTGTTGCACGGCAGTGCGAAGCTCAGTGGCACGGCGCTCGTGTCCGGCAGCACGATTCGCCATCACACGCGCATCGGTTACGACGAACTGGCGCGCCTGCTGCACCGGATGGTGGCCGAGGGCTGGGTGGGGCGCGTGCATGACCAGGCGCCGACCAAGATCAGCTGGCGCCATACGAAGCGCGCCAGCCAGGAACACTGGGTGCTGCTGGCCGACCCGGACACGCTGCGCCTGGCGGACGTGTACCGCCTGTTCGTGTTCGACTTCGCGGTGGAAGAGGCCGTGCAGCGCGAAGAAGAGGCCAGCCCCGATACTGCCCTGTCGCTCGATACCGGCGAGCTGGCGCGCCACGTCGAAGAGGCGGTCGAGGCGGGGCTGGGCGAGACCCTGCGCGAGCATTTCGGCGACGCCGGGGACGCCGGGGACGCCGACGATCCCGTCAGCGACCCGATCGCCGCGCCGGTCAGCTGAGCGTTCGCTCCGCCTGTGCCAGCAGCGCGCCGGATACCGCCTCGGGCGCTTCCTGCATCATCGCGTGGCCCGTCTCGACCGTGACGACGGTGGCCCGGGCGATCGCGTCGGTCAGCGCAGCGGCCTTGCGCGGCGGCGTCATCTTGTCCAGCGTGCCCTGCACGAACACGACCGGGCAGGTGATCGACGCGGCCGCAGTCATGCCGTTGCCGTATGCATTGCACGCGGCCAGATCGATGTGCAGCAAGGGTTCGCTGCTGCCCGCTGCCAGCCGCTGCATCAGGTCACGCGCGGCGTCGGCAACCGACGGGTCGCTTGATGGCGCGTGCGACCAGGCCACGACCATGTCGATGGCTGATCCTGCATCCTCCAGGGCAGTCGCAAGTAACGCGTCAGCAACCTTCATCGGGAAGGTCGCGCCCAGCAAGGCCAGGCCGGCGGCGCGCTGCGGCGCACGTTGCGCCGCTTCCAGCACGACCAGCGAACCCATGCTGTGTCCGGCCAGCAGCGCGCGTTCCACGCCCGCCGCGTCCAGCAACGCCAGCAGCCAGTCAGCCAGTGCCTCGACCGAGTGCAGGGCGGGCCCGCTGCTGCGGCCATGGCCGGGCAGGTCGGGCGCCAGCACGGCAAAGCCGCGCGCGGCCAGGGCCCGGCTTTGCGGTGCCCACACGGAATGGTCATTCAGGGCGCCGTGGACCAGCACCACCGTGGGCTGCGCGGCGTCGAATGCGGTGTCGCCGGTATGGCAAAAGACGGGATGCCCGTCGATCGTGAGTTGCATGTCTGGTAGCCTGTCTTGATGGAAGCCAGCCATCCTAGCAGCGTTGGCTGTTTGCGCAATCTGCACTGCACCATTCTGCCGCCGTGCCCGCACCATGAGGTGGCGCAATGCTGGATTTTTTAGCGGGCATAGGCTACAGTCGGCGTTATGCCTTATACAAATTTATCCAACAGCAGTATTGACCGCGCGGGGGTGGCCAGCATGAAAGTTTCGGAAATCCTGCAAGTGAAGGGCAATATCCTGTACACCGTGACGCCCGACCAGCCCCTGGTCGAGGCGGTAACCACGATGTCCGAGAACGATATCGGTTCGCTCGTCGTGATGGAATACGGCGACCTGGTGGGCATGCTGACGTTCCGCGAAGTGCTCAAGACGCTGCACGCCAACGGCGGCGCGGTGGGCGCCGGCACGGTGCGTCGTCACATGGACGACAGCCCGATTACCGTGACGCCAGAGACCGAAGTCAATGAGGTGCGCCGCATCATGCTGGAAAAGCACGCGCGCTACCTGCCGGTGATGGATGCGCGTACGTTGCTGGGCGTGATTTCGTTCTACGACGTCGCGCGCGCGGTGCTGGAAGCGCAAAGCTTTGAAAACCGCATGCTCAAGGCCTACATCCGCGACTGGCCAGCCGAGCAGAACGCGCCCGACTGACCGTGCCGAAGGTCACGCTGCCTGCGTGACCGTTTCTCCCGCCAGCCAGACCAGCAGCGCCTCGGGCGACAAGGGGCGCGAATACAGATAACCCTGGGCCAGCGGGCAACCGAGCTGGCGCAGGATCTGCGCCTGGCGCTCGTCTTCCACCCCTTCCGCGATCACCGACAGGCCCAGGTTGCGGCCCAGTTGCACCACCATCTGCGCGATGCTGCTGCCGCGCGCCGAACCGGTAATCTCGGTGACGAACGTGCGGTCGATCTTGAGCCGGTCGACCTGCAGCCGCTGCAGATGCGACAGCGACGAAAAGCCGGTGCCGAAATCGTCGATCGCGATCGACACGCCTGTGCGCTTGACGTGCGCCAGCTTTTCGACCAGCGCAGCCGGTTCTTCCATCGCCATCGATTCCGTGATTTCCAGCTCGATGAATTCGGGCGGCGCGCCCGTGTCGTCGAGCGCGCGGCGCAGCATGTCGAGAAAGTGCGGGTGCCGCAGCTGCACCTGCGAAACATTGACCGACATCGTGAATGCCGTGTGGCCGGCCGCTCGCAGGCGCAGCAGTTCCATGCAGGCCTGGCGCAGCACCCATTCACCGATCTCGACGATCAGGCCCGAGTACTCGGCAATCGGGATGAAGCGGTCGGGCGGGACCAGCTGGCCGTCCTGCTGGCGCCAGCGCAGCAGCGCTTCGGCGCCAAAGGCGCGGTTGGTGGCCAGGTCGATCTGCGGCTGGTAATCCAGGAACAGTTCGCCGCGCCGGAAGCCGCTGCGCAGCGCATGCATCATGCGCACGCGCTCGCGGATCTCGACGCCCATGCCGCGCGAAAAATAACAGTGGCCGGCGCGCTGCTGCAATTTGGCGCGTTTGAGCGCGATGTCGGCATCCTTGAGCGCATCGGCGCCGCTGCCGTCGTGTTCGCGCAGGCGCACCAGGCCCAGCGTCGACGACACCTGCACGTCCTGGCCGTCGATGTGGAACGCGTCGAGAAACAGCGTCTGCAGCGCGGCCGGCTGGACGAGGGCGGCATTGCCCAGCACGCAGAAGATATCGCCGCCGATACGCCCGATACTGAGAGACGGCGCCAGACCAGGCGGCAGGCCGGGGATCAGGCGCGTGCACAGGCGCTGGGCGACGGCGGCCAGCAGCAGGTCGCCGAAGCGGTGGCCGAGCGCGTCGTTGGTTTCGGCAAAATGATCGATGTCGACCAGGGCCAGCACGGGGTCCTGGTCGGGGTCGGCACCGGGGCCGGCGGCCAGCTTGGCGTCGATCAGTTCGACCATGCGGGTGCGGTTGGGCAGGCCGGTCAGCGGGTCGTGGAAGGCCGATTTGTGCAGGTCGGTGACCAGTTCGCAATTGTCGAGGCTGACAGCAACCATGCCGCAGAAGACTTTCAGCAGGCGTGTCTCGACGTCGCTGATCGCGCGTTCGAGCGGCATGCAGGCGACGAAATCGCGCCCGGCCTTGCCCGGAAAGAACAACGTGAGTATGCCGTCGTCGACCGCAAAGGTACGTCGCGCCAGCGCGCGCCCGGCGGCCTGCGCGAGCCGGGTCACCTGCGGATCGTCGTAATAGTGCGCATCGAGCGCGCAGCCTTCCAGATCGCGGCTGGCGCCACAGGCGGCCACCACGCCCAGCGGGCCGAAGGCGCTGGCGCCCGTGCCGTCGCCGAACTCGCGGGTGCACAGCACGCCATCGGCTGCTAGCCCGATCAACTTGGCGGCCTGTGCCAGGATGCCATACGCGACATCGCGCACGCCGTGCAGCGCCATCAGCTGCGCGCAGGCGGCGACGATGCATTCCATGCCGATCCGGTTCGCCTCGAGCGCGCACAGTTGTTCGTAGGAGCGGATCGCAGCGGCCACGGCCGTGTAGAGCTTGGTGCGGGTCAGTTCCGACTTGGTGCGGTAATCATTGATGTCGTAGCCGCGGATCGCCTCCATCTCGGGCGCGTAACCGGGCTGGCCAGTGCGCAGGATGATGCGTACATCATGCAGGTTCAGTTCGTTGCGGATACGGCGCACCAGTTGTAGCCCGGCATCGGCGCGTTCCATCACGACGTCCAGCAGGATCACGGCGATATCGCGTTCCCGGCCCAGCACGGCGAAGGCCTCGGCGGCCGAGTAGGCATGCAGGAAGGACAGCGGACGGCCCTGCATGTCGACGTTGGCCAGCGCGAACAGCGTCGTCGAATGCACGTCGGCATCGTCGTCGACCACGAGAATCCGCCACGGCGGACAGGTGGTGACGGGTCCGACGGCGACTTCGTCGGCGAAGACGAGATCATCCATCGTGTGATCATCCTGCGGTGGTCCGTACGGCGGCGTCGAAGCTGGCATGTGCTACGTCTCCAGGGATGCTTGGCATGTGTACGTCCAGTATATAGGCATTTGTAATTTGCAAAGGAAATAGCCGGTTGCACAAGGGGGAGTACAGACTGCTGGTAACTTGCTAAATATAGCCGGTTGGCAACATTTTGGCGAGGGCCATGTGCAGATTATGCGTTTCTGCTGGCTTGATCGCCTGTTAAAATGCCAGTTCGATCAAACCGCACCCCCTTCATATCCATGTCCGGCAATACATTTGGCAAGCTGTTTTCCGTCACCACCTTCGGCGAGTCGCACGGTCCTGCAATCGGTTGCGTCATCGATGGCTGCCCACCCGGCATGGCGCTGACCGAAGCCGATATCCAGCTGGATCTCGATCGCCGCAAGCCCGGCACGTCGCGCCACGTCACGCAGCGCCAGGAAGCCGACCGGGTCGAGATCCTGTCCGGCGTCTACCAGGGTGTCACGACCGGCACCCCAATTGCGCTGCTGATCCGCAACGAAGACCAGCGCAGCAAGGATTACGGCAATATCGCCGAGAGCTTCCGCCCCGGCCATGCCGACTACACCTACTGGCACAAATACGGCGTGCGTGACCCGCGCGGCGGTGGCCGGTCGTCAGCGCGCCTGACTGCCCCCGTGGTCGGCGCCGGCGCCGTCGCCAGGAAATGGCTGCGTGAACAGTACGGCACCGAGTTCATGGGCTGCATGCGCGCACTGGGCGACATCGCCGTGCCGTTCGAAGGCTGGGAACACGTGCACGCCAACCCGTTCTTCGCCGCGACGGGCGATGCCGCGCTGCTGCAGCGCATGGAAGACGCGATGGACCAGCTGCGCCGCGACGGTGACTCGATCGGCGCGCGCATCAACGTCGTCGCACGCGGCGTGCCGGTGGGCTGGGGCCAGCCGATCTACGACAAGCTCGACGCCGACATCGCCTACGCGATGATGGGCATCAATGCCGTCAAGGGCGTCGAGATCGGCGCCGGCTTCGCTTCGGTGGCGCAGCGTGGCTCGGTCCATGGCGACGAGCTGACGCAAGAAGGGTTCGTCGGCAACCACGCCGGCGGTGTGCTGGGCGGCATCTCGACGGGGCAGGAGATCACGGTGTCGCTCGCGATCAAGCCGACCTCGTCGATCCGCGTGCCGCGCCGTTCGATCGACAAGGAAGGCAATCCGGCGCTGGTGGAAACGTTCGGTCGCCACGATCCGTGCGTGGGCATCCGTGCCACGCCGATTGCCGAAGCGATGCTGGCGCTGGTGCTGATCGACCATGCGCTGATGCACCGCGCGCAGTGCGGCGACGTCCGGGTCGCCACGCCAAAACTGACCTGACCGTCAGCGGCCGGCGCCACCAGCTCAGGCGCGGGTCGCGATCGCTTCCATCTGGAGGCGCCGCTCGACGGTGCGCACCACCAGCGCGCGCATGTCGTTGAGCAGGCCGAACTCGGTCTGGTTCAGGATCACCTGCGGGTAAGTGTCGTCCCAGTCGCCATAGATGAAGCCAGCCGGCTGGCCGTGCGCGCACAGCGGAATCACGATGAAGCAGCGCGCCTGCGACAGCGATCCTTTCCACCAGTCCGGCAACTTGGCCGCGAACTTGGCGTCGTGCGCATTTTCGATGAAGATCACGCGGTCGCTGGCCAGCGCCGCGTGGAACACGTTGGCCTCGTAGGTATCGTCGAACACCAGTTCCGGCTGCAGCGTCCTGGCGTCGGCGCCCAGCGCCAGACGCGCCGCGTAGCGCCCGTCGCGCCGGTTGCGCACGAAGGCAAACGAGCGCGCGAACGACAACCCTTCGTGCATCGTTTCGAGCGCCAGCGACATCATCTGGCCGGCCGTGGCATTCGGCCCCGCCTCGCGCATGTCGGCCACGCCACCCATCAGGATCTTGTTGCCGGCGATGCGGCTGCGCGTGGCGGCGGCCAGGCGCGCCCGTTTCTCGGCGGGCCGGGCCAGCGGCGCGATCGACAGGTCGGCCGCCGCTTCAAGCCGGGCCTGTTCGATCGATGCCAGGATGTCGGCCGGCGCGATGCCCAGCATCGGCGCGAACTGCTCGGCCAGCAAACCCACTTTGGCAGCACCGGCGGCGTCGTCGGCCCACAGTGCATCGGCAGTGCGGGTGGACATGGTGCCCAATGCGGCCAGCCAGTCATCGTGCTCGAAGCGTTCACCCCGTTCGCCCGGTTCGACGCGGCGCATGCCGGCCACCAGGTTGTCGGGCAGGCCCCAGTGGGCGGCGGTGGCGCGGCCGAGGTCTTCGAGATGCAGGCCAAGCACGTCCTGCGCGGCAGCGGTGTCGTCGCCGCCTGCCGCTGCGGCCTGGATCACGGTCCAGCGCTCGGGCATGTAGAACGTGACCATCATCCGGCCCAGCGAATGCAGGATCGAGCACACGACGGCTTCTTCCGGATTGCGCGCCTGCGCGCCGGCGGCCAGTTGCTGCGCCACCATCCCGGCCAGCACGGCTTTTTCCATCTCGATGTGGGCGACTTCGGTGTCCGGCGTGCTGCGGCCGAGCTCCTCGATGAGTTTCAGCCCCAGCGCCAGGTGGCCGATGCTGTCGGTGCCCAGCACCAGCACCGCCTTGGAAATCGTGTTGACGTGCTGGCCGAACGCCGCGTACATGCTGCTGTTGGCCAGGCGCAGCACCTTCTGGGTCAGCACGGGGTCGGACAGGACCGTCTGCGTCATCGAGAAATCGCGCTCGTCCTCGCCGCGCATCGACGCCAGGATGGCATTGATCGCCTTGGTGAAGCCGGGCATGTCGCCCTGGCGGCGGATGCGTTCCCACAGCAGGGCGAGGGTGGCTTGCGCTTTCGCCGAGCGCGCGGTGGTGATGGGTGGAGTCATGATGAGCCTGTCCGGGTGTCGGCCGGCAGAAGAGCGGTGTAGAGGTTTTCGTTGAGGGCCGTGACGGCCACGTTGGCCGGCATTGGCTTGCCCGTCAGGTAGCCCTGGATGTAGTGGCAACCCTGTTCGTCCAGCCAGGCCAGCTGGTCTTCGGTTTCGACGCCCTCGGCCACGACCGCCAGGCTCAGGTGCCGGGCCAGGTCGAGCACGACCCGGCAGATCGCGGCATCCTTCTGCGAGCCGGGCAGGTCCTTGACGAACGCGCGGTCGATCTTGAGCACCGAAATCGGAAACCGCTTCAGATACGCCAGCGACGAGTAGCCGGTGCCGAAATCGTCGATCGCGATGCGCACCTTGCGCTCGACCATCTTGGCCATGACCGCTTCGGCATGGGCCGGATCGACCATCAGCGTGCCTTCGGTGATTTCCAGCACCAACTGGTGGCCATGCGCGCCGGACAGCGCCAGCGCTTCGTCGAGCACCGACAGGAAGCGGTCGCTGCGGAACTGGCGCGGGCTGATGTTGACCGAGATGTACAGCTCGCGCCCGGCCACTTCCTGGAACTGGCGGATCTGCATGCAGGCCGCTTTCAGTGCCCACGCGCCCAGCAGGTTGATCAGGCCGTTGTTCTCGGCAATCGGGATAAAGCGCGCCGGCGGCACCATGCCCAGCGTCGGGTGCTTCCAGCGCATCAGGGTTTCGAAGCCTTCGATGACACGCGTGCGGGCGTCGACGATCGGCTGGTAGTACAGCAGGAATTCGCCTTCGCGCACGGCCTTGAACATGGCCGCCTCAAGGGAGATATCGTGTTCGGACGGGCCCTGGTCGGCCGGGCTGTAGACGACGGTGCGGCCCTTGCCGGTTTCCTTCGCACGCGACAGTGCAGCGTCGGCCAGCGTCACCAGGCGAACCTCGTCTTCGGCGTGGTCCGGGTAGATCGTCACGCCAATCGACGCGCCGAGGTAGATCGTGTGGCCGCCCGTTTCGAACGGCGACTGCAGCGTGGCCATCAGGCGCCCGGTGACGAGCTTGATCTGGGGCTCGCTGAAGGTGCCCGGCAGCACGGCGACGAATTCGTCGCCACCGACGCGCGCCAGGGTGTCGCTGTCACGCAGAACCCGGCGCAGGCGGGTGGCCGCCATCTGCAGCACGGCGTCGCCCAGCGGGTGGCCCAGGCCGTCGTTGACTTTCTTGAACCCGTCCAGGCCGATCGCAACGACCGAAAACCCCTGGCCCGAGCGGCGTGCATTCGAGATCACCATGCGGATGCGGTCGGCCAGCAGCAGGCGGTTGGGCAATTCGGTCAGCGCGTCGTGGGTGGCCATGTGGCGCAGCCGCTCTTCGGTCGCATGCTGCGCCGACATGTCGCGCCCGATCACGAGGATCTGCGCATCGTCGCCGGTGGTCAGCCGGGCGATGCGCAGTTCGAACCAGATATCCTGCTCGCCGATGCGAAAGCGCGCCTGCACCAGCGCTGCTTCGTGCGCCATGGCAGCGCCATCCAGCGCATGGCGCAGGGCCGCCTGGTCGACGTCGTGCACGAGCGCCACCAGCGAGCAGCCCGGCGCGTAGCCGTGAAAGCGCTGTGCGCGCGTGCCCGCAGCCCGGATCACGCCGCTCGCGGCCACCCGGAACACGGCGTCGCCCGCGCTTTCCAGCAGACCGTCGAGCAGGCTCGCCTGCGGCAGGTGCGCCGGCGGCGAATGGGGTGCGTCGCAGGAGGGGAGGTGCATGGTCGGTCAGGGCTCTCGTTTCGCGGCATGTCGATGCATGCCGATGTCATCTTGTTATCCGTGCCGGGCGAACAAGCCAGGGACGAGTCTATCACTGAAAAATTCCGTAGTGCATCAGAATGAACAACGTACGGCGCGTTCGCTTCATGCATGACGGACAGCACGTCTACGCTGGCCATCCGCGTATTGTCGCTGATTATTGCTGAGTAGAAAATGTCTGTCCGTTAATTAAGTGCCTTAATGCAACGAGAATTCCGCGCTCAGGACACATTCATGGGCTGCGTCCACGTGTAAAGGTGATTGCGGATGCACGACGGGTAACAAGCCGTAACACGCATCCGGGCGGGTGGGAAGGGCGCGCCAGGGGATCGCGGCGGGCATGCCGGCAGCGTCGATGCAGAATTTTTTCGGCCCGGGCCGGGACAAACGACGTTGTGCCTGTGATAATGCTGGCTCTCAAGCTTTATTGACTCTGTCGAGCCCGCCATGAACCAAGATCCGCGCTTCCCGAACCTCTTCATCCTGAATCACCCGCTGATCCTGCACAAGCTGTCGCACATGCGCGAGCACGACACGTCGACGCGCACCTTCCGCGAACTGCTGCGCGAGATCACGCTCCTGATGGGCTACGAGATCACGCGCGACCTGCCACTGACGACGCGCCAGATCCGCACGCCGCTGGTGACGATCGATGCTCCGGTGATCGCTGGCAAGAAACTGGCGGTGGTGCCGATCCTGCGCGCCGGCATCGGCATGAGCGACGGCCTGCTGGAACTCGTGCCGTCGGCGCGCGTCGGGCATATTGGCGTGTTCCGCGATCCCGAGACGCACGAGCCGGTCGAGTACATGGTCCGCTTGCCGGACACGACCGATCGCACCTTCATCCTGTGCGATCCGATGGTCGCCACGGGCAACTCGGCGGTGCACGCAATCGACGTGCTCAAGAAGCGCGGCGTGCAGGACGAGCAGATCCTGTTCCTGGCGCTGGTGGCGGCGCCGGAAGGCATCCAGGTCGTGCAGGATGCGCACCCGAACGTCAAGGTGTATGTCGCGTCGCTCGACTCGCACCTGGACGAGCATGCCTACATCATCCCGGGCCTGGGCGATGCGGGCGACCGTATCTTTGGCACCAAGTAAGGCCGGCATGATCATGACGCAGCCGGCTGACCAGCAATTCTTTGCCCGCCTGGCCGAACTGAACGACAAGTTCGCAGCGCGCCTGCCATCCACCTTCGGGCGCCTGGCGGAGTTGTCGCAGGAGCTCGCAGCGGCCGGCGCCCCCGGGTTCGACCCGGCGGGCCCGGCGGGCGAGCTGCAGGCGATGCTCCACACGCTGGCCGGCTCGGCCGCGACCTTCGGGTTCCGCGGCCTGGGGCACCACGCACGCCTTCTCGAGCAGCGCCTGCGCGTGCTGCGTGCCTTTGAAACCGTTGGCGCCAGCGAGTGGCAGGCCTGGCGGGCCGAGCTCGACGAGTACATCGCTGCCGCGCTGCGCGATCCCAAGGCGCTGACCTGAAACGGCCGCCGCGCAAGGCGCGTGCGCAATTGTCGAGCCGACCGGAATTTGATCAAGCGCAAACAAATCAACGGACCTTGCCTCTATTCTTTGCTGCATACCGAATTAAAAAATTGCGCCGGCGTGTTTGTTGACAGCAGGAATCGTGGGGCTACTTACGTATTTTGTTGAACGAAAAGGGCATGCGCGAGAAATATTCGGTATAATGTGGGATCGTTGGGTTCGAGGTAGTAGTGCAGTCTGTCTGTCATTTCTTTCTTGCTTCTTCAAACGATCTAAAACGGGCGTAAGCCCAACTAACCGAAATAGGAAATTGTAATGGCAACTGGCATCGTTAAATGGTTCAATGACTCGAAGGGCTTCGGCTTCATCACCCCTGATGAAGGCGGCGAAGATCTGTTCGCGCACTTCTCGGCTATCCAGAGCAACGGCTTCAAGTCGCTGCAGGAAAACCAGCGCGTTTCGTTCGACGTGACCACCGGCCCTAAGGGCAAGCAAGCCTCGAACATCCAGCCTCTGTAATCGCCTAACAGGCGTTGCGAGACCAAAATCCCCGGAACTGCCGGGGATTTTTTTTGTCTGTACCTTTTGCGTTCTGGTCCGCGCTGGCCTGACGCGTCAGCGTTGCCGCCAGTAGTCCGGCGCAGCGTAACTGCGGCGCAGGAAGTCGACAAAGGCGCGGATGCGCAGTGGCAGGTGGCGTCGCTGGGCGAACACGGCGTGGATGTCATTGCCGGGCGCTGCGAAGTCGTCCAGTACCGTGCACAGTTCGCCACTGGCGATCTGTTCGCCCACTTCCCACATCGAGCGCCACGCCAGGCCCTTGCCGGCCAGTGCCCAGGCATGCAGCACCGCGCCATCGTTGCACACCATATTGCCGCTGACCTTCAGCGTGACCGGCTTGCCGTTCTCGAGGAAGGTCCAGCCGCGCTGGCTGCCTTCGCTGCTGATCGCCAGGCAATTGTGGCGCGCCAGGTCGCCGGGTGCGCGCGGCGTACCGTGGCGTTTCAGATAGGCGGGCGCGGCGACCAGCACGCGCCCGTTGTCGGCCAGCTTGACGCCCACCAGGTTCGAGTCGCCAAGGCGCGCGATCCGGATGGCCACATCGACGCCATCGCCGACCAGGTCGATGACGCGGTCGTTCAGGTTCAGGTTGACCGTCACGTCGCGGTGTTCGGCCAGGAACGACGGCAGCAGCGGGGCCACGTGCTGGCGGCCGAAGCCGGCCGGTGCCGAGATCGTCAAGTGGCCCGATGCGTGCCCGCTGCGCTCCGAGATCGCCGCTTCCGCCTCGCCCAGTTCGCCCAGGATGCGCTGGCAATCCTCGAGAAACGCCACGCCTTCGTCAGTCAGCACGAGCTTGCGCGTCGTCCGGCGCAGCAGTTTGACGCCCAGGCGCGATTCCAGCGCATCGAGCCGGCGCCCGATCATGGCTGGTGCGATGCCCTCGGCGCGCGCTGCGGCCGACAGGCTGCCGCGTGCGACGACCTCGACGAAGGTGGTCATCTGGGTAAACTTGCTCATACACACGGTCCTGTTGCCTGGGTTGATTTAATACAAAAACACACAGATGAAGTGCGTATTTGTCTCGTTTAGCGTTACGGAGGTGAATATACTGGAAGCCAACTTGAACGCCAAGCAGGGCAAGCCCGCACCGGCGTCGCACGCGATTTTCATTCATCTTCAGGAGTCGATATGTCCCTCAGCATCCCCCAAGGCATGGAAATTACCGGCACCATCCAGCCGGCCTACGAGCAGATCCTGACCCCGGAGGCGCTGGCGCTGGTCGCCACGCTGACGCGTGCCTTCGAGCCGCGCCGCCAGAGCTTGCTGGCCGCGCGCGCCGCGCGGGCAGAGCGCCTGGACGCCGGCGAGCGCCCGGACTTCCTGCCCGAAACCGCCGCGATCCGCGACGGCGACTGGCGCATCGCGCCGATTCCCGCCGCGCTGCACTGCCGCCGCGTCGAGATCACCGGGCCCGTGGAGCGCAAGATGATCATCAATGCGCTGAATTCGGGCGCCGATAGCTACATGACCGACTTCGAGGATTCGAACACGCCCAACTGGGATAACCAGATCAGCGGCCAGATCAATCTGTTCGATGCGATCCGCAAGACCATTTCGCTCGAACAAAATGGCAAGTCGTACCGCCTCAACGACAAGGTTGCGACATTACTGGTGCGCCCGCGCGGCTGGCATCTCGATGAAAAACACGTGCTGGTCGATGGCAAGCGCGTTTCGGGCGGCATCTTCGATTTCGCGCTGTTCATGTTCCATAACGCGAAAGAGCTGCTGGCACGGGGCGCCGGCCCGTACTTCTACCTGCCCAAACTCGAGTCGCACCTGGAAGCGCGTCTGTGGAACGACATCTTCGTGATGACGCAAGAACTGCTCGGTATTCCGCAGGGCACGATCAAGGCGACGGTGCTCATCGAAACCATCCTCGCCGCCTTCGAGATGGACGAAATCCTGTACGAGCTGCGCGAACACAGCGCCGGCCTGAATGCAGGCCGCTGGGATTACATTTTCTCGTGCATCAAGAAGTTCAAGCGCGACAGTGATTTCTGCCTGGCCGACCGTGCGAAAGTGACGATGACGGCGCCGTTCATGCGCGCCTATGCGCTGCTGCTGCTCAAGACCTGCCACGCACGGGGCGCGCCGGCAATCGGCGGCATGGCTGCGCTGATCCCGATCAAGAACGATCCCGAGAAGAACGAGGTCGCGATGGGCGGCGTGCGCAACGACAAGGCACGCGATGCGACCGATGGCTATGACGGCGGCTGGGTTGCGCATCCGGGGCTGGTGGGTCTGGCGATGGAAGAATTCACGAAAGTGCTGGGCGAGCGCCCGAACCAGTTCGACAAGCAGCGGCCCGATGTCGTTGTGACGGCAGCGCAACTGCTGGACTTCAAGCCGGAAGCGCCGATCACCGAAGCGGGGCTGCGTTACAACATCAATGTCGGCATCCATTACCTGGGCGCCTGGCTGGCCGGCAACGGCTGCGTGCCGATCCACAACCTGATGGAAGATGCGGCGACGGCCGAAATCAGCCGCTCGCAGGTGTGGCAGTGGATCCGGTCAGCGAAAGGGGTGCTGGAAGACGGCCGCAAGGTGACGGCCGACATGGTGCGCGCGATGATTCCGGAAGAGCTGGACAAGGTGAAACTGGTCGCGGCCGACGGCACGCACGCCAGCTACGAGCGCGCCGCCGTCATCTTCGAGCAGATGTCCACGGCGGAAGAATTCGCCGAATTCCTGACCCTGCCGCTGTACGAAGAAATCTGACGCCCCGTCAGAACGTATTCTTCCACGCCCGCAGCGCCGTGAATACCTCGAGCGGCGCTGCGCCTTCCGCCACGCGCCCGGCAGCGACCAGGCTGAGCACGATCGGTGCTGTCGTCGTGCGCAGGAACGGGTTGGTGGCTTTTTCCAGCGCGATCGTCGATGGAATCGTCGACTGACCGGCGGCGCGGCTGGCCTCGTCGGCCTCCACGCGCGCGGCCAGTGCTGCATTGCCCCCGTCGACGGCCTGCGCGAACGCCAGGTTCGACAGCGTGTATTCGTGCGCGCAGTACACCAGCGTCTCGTCAGGCAGCGCAGCCAGTTGCGCCAGCGACGCGGCCATCTGCGCTGGCGTCCCTTCGAACAGGCGACCGCAGCCGGCGCCGAACAGCGTGTCGCCGCAGAACAGCCAGTGCGCTCCATCGTCGCGCCGCACGTAGGCAATATGCCCCAGCGTATGGCCCGGCACGTCCAGTACATCGAGCGTCAGATCGATGCCCGGCACGGTGATGCGGTCGCCCTGCACCAACGGGTCGGTGACGAGGTCGATGCCGTCGTTCTTCGGGCCGAACACCGGCACATCCCACTCGGTGAGCAGGGCGGGCACGCCACCGATATGGTCAGCATGATGATGGGTGAGTAGAATGGCAGTCAGGCGCAGGTCGTGCGCGGCCAGCGCCGCGCGCACCGGTGCTGCGTCGCCCGGATCGACGACGGCTGCATGCGTGCCGTCGTGAACCAGCCAGAGGTAATTGTCTTTGAAGGCCGGCACTGTCAGTACCGACAGGGCCGGCTGCCGTGGAGGTGTCATGGTCATGTGTATGGTCAAGAGGTGGCATGGATAGCGCTGCCGAGAAATCCATTATAGCGCTCGACAACTGGCTCCAATCGCCAGCGGGCGCCTACGTGCGCGCGTTCGAGCAAGCCTGCCTGGAAGAACTGACGGCCGATATTTTCGGCTACAACGCGCTGCAGATCGGCGTGCCGCAGCTCGATGCGCTGGCCGCCAGCCGCATGCCCAACCGGTGGCAGGTTGCCACGCGCACGTCGAACGCCGACGAACTCGCGTTTGCCTCAAACGGTCGGCAGATCGCGGCGGCAGCCGATTTCACCGAGCTGCCGTTTGCATCGAGCAGCGTCGACCTCGTGGTGCTGCCGCACGTGCTCGAGTTCACGGCAGAACCGCACCAGGTCCTGCGCGAAGTCGAGCGCATCCTGATTCCGGAAGGGCAGGTGATCATCTGCGGCTTCAACCCGGCCAGCCTGTGGGGCATGCGCCAGGGGATCGGGCGGGTCACGCGCAATGGCTACCTGCCGGATACCGGCGAATTCATTTCTATGCCGCGCCTGAAAGACTGGCTAAAATTGCTCAATCTGAGCGCGACGCGCAGCCACTTCGGCTGTTACGCGCCACCGTGCCGCACCGCCCATTGGCTCAGCCGCTTTGCGATGATGGAATCGGCCGGCGGGCGCTGGTGGCCCTACCTCGGTGCGGTCTACGTGGTGCATGCGATCAAGCGCGTCAAGGGCATGCACCTGATCGGCCCCGCATGGAACAAGAAAACGAGCAAGCGGCCGGCAGCAGTGCCGGCGGCAAACCGCATTGAACGAACAGAAAGTGATTAGCAGGGCATGAGCGACTTAACGAGTACAGCAATGAGTGAAGTAAAGAGCGACACCAGCCCGACCCGGGTCGAGATCTTCAGCGACGGCGCCTGCAAGGGCAATCCGGGCACGGGCGGCTGGGGCGCGCTGCTGGTGTCGAACGGGCACGAGAAGGAAATCTTCGGCGGCGAGCCGAACACCACCAATAACCGCATGGAATTGCGCGCCGTGATCGAGGCGCTGGGCGTGCTGAACCGGCCATGCGAAGTCGTGCTGCACACCGACAGCCAGTACGTCCAGAAAGGGATCTCCGAATGGATCCATGGCTGGAAGGCGCGCGGCTGGAAGACAGCGGCAAAAGAACCCGTGAAAAACGAAGACCTGTGGAAGGCGCTCGACCTGGCCCAGCAGCAGCACGCCGTCGAATGGCGCTGGGTGCGTGGCCATAACGGGCACCCCGGCAATGAGCGGGCCGACGTGCTGGCCAACAAGGGCGCCGCCTCGGTACGGCGCTGATCCGTCCCCCGCTGCACACCGCGCCACCGCAGTTGTTATACTGCGCCCGCACCCACTTTGAAGAATTGCACCATGCGTCAGATCGTTCTCGATACCGAAACCACAGGCCTGAACCCCCGCACCGGCGACCGCGTCATCGAGGTCGGCTGCGTTGAAATCTTCAATCGCAAGCTGACCGGCAATAACTACCACTGCTACATCAATCCCGAACGCGAGTCGGACGAGGGCGCACTGGCTGTGCACGGCCTGACCACCGAGTTCCTCAGCGACAAACCAAAGTTCCACGAGATCGCGCACGAATTGCGCGACTTCATCCAGGGCGCCCAGGTGATCATTCACAACGCGCCGTTCGACCTGGGTTTTCTGAACGCTGAATTTACGCGGATGGGCCTGCCGCCATTCGTCCAGTATTGCGACGGCGTCATCGACACGCTGGTACAGGCGAAGGAACTGCACCCCGGCAAGCGCAACTCGCTCGACGCGCTCTGCGACCGCTACGACATCTCGAACGCGCACCGCAAGCTGCACGGCGCGCTGCTCGACTCGGAGTTGCTGGCCGATGTGTATCTGGCGATGACGCGCGGCCAGAATTCGCTGACCATGGACGTGGAAGAAACAACGAGCAACGACGGCGAAGCGCTCGAGATCGTGCCGCTGGGCGACATCATCGTTGTGGCAGCCGCCAGCGACGAACTGGCCGAGCACGATGCGGTGCTGGCTGGCCTGGATAAAAGTGTGAAGGGCAACTGCGTCTGGCGGAATTACGCGCCGTAATTCTGCGGCTGAGGGGTGACGCTGAGGTAATTCTGTGCCATAATATGCCTCGCTTCGGGAGGTTAGCTCAGGGGTAGAGCACTGCATTCACACTGCAGGGGTCGCAAGTTCGAAACTTGCACTTCCCACCAAGAATTTTCAAGGCCAGCAGACATGCTGGCCTTGTTCGTTTCTGTCCAGGTTGTACGGTGCGCCGTCCGGATGCACGCAGTCGATTGCCATTTGGCATAATTTATCGGCTGTGGCATAATACGGCCTCGCTGGGAGGTTAGCTCAGGGGTAGAGCACTGCATTCACACTGCAGGGGTCGCAAGTTCGAAACTTGCACTTCCCACCAACGAATTTGCTTCACCGGACAAGGCCTGCACGTCACCGTGCAGGCCTTTTTTGCATTCTGGGCGTGATCAGGCGGCAGGGGCCCACACAGTCGTTGCCGCGCCAGACCATCTGGCATGATCGATTGTCTAAGAAAACAATGTCTGACCGGGCGCCACGCGCCCGGATTTCAACCGCGCCGCACACCAGGCCCTGTACACTTGGTAGCTATCCACACCGGCGCGGGCGTTCGCACAGGGTGCCTGCCGGCATTTGATCCACACAACTACCGAACTTTTCATGGTAAATGGCCATTACCATCCTTTGCTGGTCATCGTCTCGATCCTGGTCGGCATGCTGGCGTCCTATACCGCGCTGAGCCTGGTCGCGCGCGTCAAGCAGACGCGCGGTCGCGCGCGGTATGCCTGGGTTGCCGGTGGCGCCCTGGCCATGGGCAGCGGCATCTGGGCGATGCACTTCATCGGCATGCAGGCGTTCCGCCTGCCGCTGCCGGTTGGCTACGACACCATGACGACCTTTGTCTCGTGGCTATTACCCGTCGTGTCGTCCGGTCTCGCGCTATGGCAACTACGTCACCGCACGGTCAAGCCGCGGCATTTGGCCGCCAGCGCGCTGCTGATGGGGCTTGCCATCAACGCCATGCACTACACCGGCATGGCCAGCATGCAGATGTTTCCTGCGATCACGTATGTTCCCTGGCTGTTTGCGCTATCGGTCGCCATTGCGATCGGGGTGTCGGCGCTGGCGCTGCAGATCGGCATGCGGATGCACGACGAGGGGCGCGCCCGCCCGGGCCTGCAACTGGCGGCCAGCGTGGTCATGGGCAGCGCCATCGCCGGCATGCATTACACCGGCATGGCCGCCGCGCACTTCGCGCCGGGCAGCGTCTGCCGCGCCGCGCTGGTGGGTGTCGACCAGGATTACCTGGCGGCGCTCGTCACGCTCGCCACGGTCTCGCTGCTGGGCATCACCTTGCTGGCCACCATTTTCGATGCGCGGCTCGCGGCGCGCAACGAAACCATTGCTGCCTCGCTGGTGGCTGCGGCCGAGCGCCAGAAGCTGTTCCTGATCGAGCAGCAGGCGCGGCTCGACGCCGAAAACGTCAGCCAGATGAAGGATGATTTCCTGGCCACGCTGTCGCACGAGCTGCGCACGCCGCTCAACGCCATGCTCGGCTGGTCGCAGTTGCTGCTGCAGGGCGGGCGTGACGAAGCCGCGCTCAGGCGCGGCCTGTGCACGATCGAGCGCAACGCGCGCGCGCAGTCCGAACTCATCGAAGACATGCTCGACATGAGCCGCTTGTTGGCCGGCAAGGTGCGGATCGACAGCGCGCCGCTGCAGCCCCGGGAATTCATCGACGCGGCGCTGGACACGACGCGGCCGGCCGCCCTGGCACGCCAGGTGACACTGGTCAGCCAACTCGATCCGGCGGCCGGGAACATCCTCGGCGACAGCGGCCGCATGCAGCAGGTGCTGGTCAACCTGCTGTCCAATGCCATCAAGTTCAGCGAGCCGGGCGGCGTCGTGACGGTGACGCTGCGCGCGGTGTCGGGCGCCAGTGAAATCACCGTGCAGGACACCGGTGCTGGCATCCCGGCCGCGTTCCTGCCGTTCGTGTTCGACCGCTTCCGCCAGGCCGACGGGTCGTCGACGCGGCGCCATGGGGGGCTGGGCCTGGGGCTGGCCATCGCGCGCCAGCTGGTCGGATTGCAGGGCGGCACGCTCAGCGTGGCCAGCGAAGGCGAAGGGAAGGGCGCAGCGTTCACGCTGCGCATGCCGTTGGCGGGCAGCAGCGCTGCAGCGTCCGCCGCGCTGCCGGCCGTGACGGCACCCGCCCAGGGATTGCCGCTGACAGCACTTGCCCTGCAGGGCCTGACGGTGCTGGTGATCGACGACGCGCTCGATTCGCTCGAGCTGGTGCAGGCAGTGCTTGCGCCCAGCCAGGCCACGATCCTGACCGCCACCGGCGCCCAGGAAGCGCTGCACCTGATCGGGCTGCACCGGCCCGACCTGATCATCAGCGACATCGGCATGCCAATCATCGATGGCTTCGAGTTCATCCGCAAGGTCCGCGCCTTGCCCGACCGCCTGATCGCCAGCGTGCCGGTGATCGCGCTGACGGCGTTTTCGCGCCGGGAAGACGAACAGAAGGTGCTGGCAGCGGGGTTCGATGAATTTCTGGCCAAGCCGCTGGTGCCGGCCGCGCTGCTGCAGACCGTGGCGGCCGTCAATGCACGCCGCACGCCAGTGCCGGCCGCCTGACGCTCAGGCCGCTACGCCCGGCAGCACCAGGTCAAGTTGCAGCGCGCCTTCCGGCCGCCGCAGGCCGGCCACGATATACGCGCGGTTGCGCCCCGCTTCCTTGCCCTTGTACATGGCGCGATCGGCCAGGGCGATGGCTTGCTGCCAGTCCATCGCCGGCGCGGGCGGCTCGTCCTCGGCCGTTGCGAACGGCAGCGCAACGGCGCCGGCCGTCGCGCTGATCGCCAGTCGGGTGCCGTCGGCCAGCACGACCGGCGCACTGGCCAGCGCATCGAGGATGCGCCGTACCAGCAGTGGTCGCTGCACGGGCGTGACGCCCTGCGAATACACGAGGAATTCTTCGCCACCCCAGCGCAGCACCATGTCCGACTCGCGCAGCGTCGCGCGCAGGCGCTTGCCCACCTCGACCAGCACGGCGTCGCCGGCGGCGTGGCCGTAGTCGTCGTTGATGCGCTTGAAGTGGTCGATGTCGAGGAGCGTGAAGCAGTCCGCAGCGTCCGGCTGCGGCGCGGCTTCGCCGGTGCGGCTGCGCATGCGGTCCTGGAACGAGCGCCGGTTGTGCAGCCCGGTGAGCGGGTCGTGCGCCGAGTGGTGCGCCAGTTCCGCGTTCAGTTCCGACAGGCGCTGGCCCGTGCGCTCCGACTTGCGGTACAGCCAGAGCACACCCGAGCACAGCAGCAGCGCCAATGCTGCGCCCAGCGAGGCCGCGGTCTGGATCAGCGTGCGGTGTCGCAGTTCGGCATCCTTGGCGGCATTTTCCAGGCGCAGGCTGTCGATCTGGGCGGCGCGCTCGCGCGCCTTGAACTGTTCTTGCAGCGCCGAGATCGCCTTGTTGCGGTCATCCAGCGACAGTTGCTGGATCACGGTGTCGCGTTCCCGCATCGTGGCGAGCGCTTCCCTGAACCGTCCGGCGCGCTCCAGTGCATGGCTTTTCTCGGCCAGGATGCGTCCGAGCGTGGACAGCGCGCCGGCGCGGCGCATGGCCGCGCAAACCTCGTCAACCAGGCGCATGCCTTCCTGATGGAGGCCCTGGCCGAACAGCGCAAAGCCCAGGTTCGCCGTGGCCATGTGCAGGCTGATTTTGTCCTCACTGCTTTGCGCGGGTATCAGGGCGGCGCGCGCGGCCGTTTCTGCGTCGGCGTACCGGTCCAGTTTGAGATAGGCGTTGGCGATATTGCCTAGCGCATTGGCCTGGACCGACAGCAACTGGTGGGTTTGCGCCAGCGCCAGCGCCCGCTCGAACGCCTCCAGGGCCGCCTCCGGCTGATCCTGCGCGACGAGGGCGCGGCCTTCGAAGAATGACGCCGCCGCATCCAGCCGCGGCGGCAGGCGTCTGGTGCCGGCCCGCACGTCGCGCAGTGTTTCGAGCGCACGCACGGGGTCGCGCGCATTGACGTACATGCGCGCCATGGCCAGCTGGATGTCGGCCTTGCGCGGACTCCACAGGTCGGGATGGTTCTGGACCAGTTCGAGCGCGCGCAGGAAGGCGTGGAGGGCGCGGTCATACTGGCCCACGGCGCTGAAGGCGGCGCCCTGGAGCGCATCGAAGCCGCCCTTGAATTCCAGATTGTCGAGATCGTGGTAGCGGGCGCCGAGCGTTTCCAGCAAGCCAAGCGCGCCAGCGGGATCGTTGTTTTCGATCAGGCGATACACGCGGCCCAGGCTGGCCACTGCCAGATTGCGCGGGTCGTGCGCGGCCGTGGCCAGCTGGATGATCTGTTCGTTGGTCTCATAGGCGGCGCGGAAATTGCCGCCATCAACGTGCACCCGGCGCAGCAGGAACAGATAGCGGATCCGCACCGCATAGGGCGCGCCGGCGATCAGCGTCGGGCCTTCCCGCACCAGCGTGGTGCGCCCCAGCGCATGATCCTGTTCGGCAATCGCAGCGATCTCATCGAGGCGCGCCAGCGGATGCGGCGCGGCGCCGGCGTTGCCCAGCACGAGCGCCAGCCCCAGTGCACTGGCCATCGCTGCGCGCCGCAATCCGTCGTTGCGGGAAGCGGGCGCGGCAAGCGCGGGGATCGGGAGTCCTGCGGTGACAGTCATGGCGGGGGAACAACGGTGTGCGAACGGCGGGAGGCGGCCCATGCGAGATGGGATGGAATCTGCCATCCATTATCGAATGTTGTATTTGGGAAATCAAGAAAGGTCGGACCGGGCGCGCTGTTTACGCAACGCTTGCCAGATTTGCCAGTGGGCACGTAAATTGCAGCAGTTTCGCTAGATTGCTTTGATTCGAGACAACATTCTGGTTATATTGGCACACCTGTAAAAAAGCTGGACGACGGCAGGTACAAGCAGCGGCGGTTTCCAGGTCAGGCAAGCCGGCCCACCAGGCAGGATCCCGGGAGTGCGCCAGCCCATCAGGCAGGCGCAGTAATGACAAGACGCGGGACCACACCATTATTTGATTGGAGAACACGTAGTGAGTATTTTTAGAACCAAGAATCTGGACGCGATGATCGCCGCAAGCGCCAAGCCGGGCGGCCTCAAGAAAGTGCTCGGCCCGACCGATCTGATCCTGCTCGGCATCGGCGCCATCGTCGGCACCGGTATTTTCGTGCTGACCGGCACCGGCGCCGTCACGGCCGGCCCTGGCCTGTCGCTGTCGTTCGTCATCGCGGCGATGGCATGCTGCTTCGCCGCGCTGTGCTACGCCGAATTCGCCTCGACCGTCCCGGTCGCTGGTTCCATCTATACCTACAGCTACGCCACGCTCGGTGAATTCGTCGCCTGGATGATCGGCTGGGACTTGTTGCTCGAATACGGCCTGGCAACGTCGACCGTTGCCGTGGGCTGGTCGGGCTATTTCCAGTCGCTGCTGTCGGGCTTTGGCGTCGTGCTGCCGGACGCGCTGACCGCCGCTCCCGGCGCGCGCCCTGGCGTCGAGACCCTGTTCAACCTGCCGGCCTTCCTGATCATGATGGCCATCACGTTCCTGCTGTCGCTGGGCATGCGTGAATCGGCCCGTTTGAACAACGTGATGGTGATCATCAAGATCAGCGTCGTGCTGCTGTTCATCGCCGTCGGCGTGGGCCACGTCAAGCCGGAGAACTGGCAGCCGTACATGCCGTACGGCATGACGGGCGTGATGAGCGCCGCCGCACTGGTGTTCTTTGCCTTCATCGGCTTCGATGCCGTCACGTCCGCTGCCGAGGAAGTCAAGAATCCGGCGCGCGACCTGCCGATCGGCATCATCGGTTCGCTGATCATCTGCACGATCCTGTACGTCGTGGTCGCCGCGATCATGACCGGCATCGTGCCGCACATGGACTTCAAGGGTGTCGATCACCCGGTATCGCTGGCGCTGCAGGTGGCCGGTGAAGACTGGGTCGCCGGCTTTGTCGACCTGGCCGCGATCCTAGGCATGAGCACCGTGATGCTGGTGATGGCGTATGGCCAGACCCGCATCCTGTTCGCGATGTCGCGTGACGGCCTGATGCCGGCGCGCCTGTCGAAGGTGCACCCGAAATACGGCACGCCATTCTTCGCGACCTGGCTGGTGGGCATCATCTTCGGCCTGATCGCTGCTGTCGTGCCGCTGACGGTGCTGGCCGAACTGGTCAATATCGGTACGCTGGCTGCCTTCACGCTGGTCTCGATCGCCGTCATCGTGCTGCGCAAGAAGCGTCCTGACCTGCCACGCGCATTCCGCTGCCCGGCCGTGCCGCTGATCCCGATCCTGGCGATCATCTTCTGCCTGGTGCTGATGTCGTTCCTGAGCTGGCATACCTGGGTCGCGTTTGCGATCTGGCTGACCATCGGCGCGGCCGTCTACTTCGGCTATGCGCGCAAACATTCACTGCTGAACAATACGCCGCAGTAAGCTGCGTTGCTGGTCCCCCGCCGGCGCGGGGGCTTCATGGTAGGCTCTCGTTGGCGACGCTGTCATGGCGTCTTGTGAACGAATAGTCAAAGGAACCAACCATGAGTGCCATCGTGCTGGGCGGGGGCGACGCCCTCCTGATCGTCGACCCGCAGGTCGACTTCCTTCCCGGCGGCAGCCTGGGCGTCCCGCAAGGCGACGCCGTGCTGGCCGCGATCAATCGCCTGATCGACCTGTACCGCACCCATGGGTTGCCGGTGTACGTGTCGCGCGACTGGCATCCTGCGCTGCATTGCTCGTTCTCTGGCCAAGGCGGCCCGTGGCCCGTTCACTGCGTGGCGGGCAGCGACGGCGCGCGGTTTGCGCCAGCGTTGCAGCTGGATGACGCGATCGTCGTCTCCAAGGCCACCACGGTGGACGTCGATGCGTATTCGGCCTTCAATGGCACTGGCCTGGCAGACGCGTTGCGTGAGCGTGGCATCCGGCGCCTGGTCGTGTGCGGGCTGGCGACTGACTACTGCGTGCTCAATACGGTGCTCGATGGGTTGGCGGCTGGCTTCGAGGTGTTGCTCGCCACTGAAGCGATCCGCGCCGTGAATGTCAACGCGGACGACGGCGACCGCGCGCTGGTGCGCATGCTCGATGGCGGGGCAATGCCGGTACAGCTGGCGGGCGCCGGCCTGGTGGCGGACCTGGCGCTGGGGGCGGCGGCATGATTGAACGTGTCAATCGATAATATTTTTGTAATCCCTATCTTACAGGCTCACAGCGCGCCTACCGATTTTCCTGAAACCGTTCAGCACGGATAATGCGTCACCGTCCATAGAACGCATTTCAAGAATCGAGACATGAGCCCAATGCTGTTAGCCGACGCGCCAGGCGTCCAGAATGCCCCCCTGCCGACCGGGCAGGGCGCCAGGAATCTGTACTTCTCGCTGTATGCCGACCCGGCAGCGCAGCCTGAGGTCGCCACATCGTTCATCGACGAGCAGATTGCGCGCGCGCGCGAGCTGCCCGTCGATCTGCCATCGAATATCAACGACCTGCAGGCGTGGATCGAAGAACGCACCGAGATCGTCGGGCAGGAATACCGCGATTACCTGGCGGCGCGCAAGAATGGCGCGCCGCGCCGTTACTTCGGCACGCGTGCCCATGCGCTGTACTTCATCAAGGGCGTGGCCCCGACCAAGCTGGTCGATGGCGCCTGGCTGTATGGCCTGGTGCGCCAGTGGGATGACGTCGCCTTCCATCCGCTGATCAAGACCTACCTCGAAGAGCTGGGTGACGGTTTGCCGGACAAGAACCACGTGACGCTGTACCGCAAGCTGCTGGCCACGCACGGCTGCGACAGCTGGGACGGCCTGGACGATGACCATTTCCTGCAAGGCGCGCTGCAACTGGCGCTGGGTCACCATGCCGAGCATTACCTGCCAGAGATCATCGGCTACAACCTCGGCTACGAGCAACTGCCCCTGCACCTGTTGATCACGTCGTACGAGCTCAACGAGCTGGGCATCGACCCGTACTACTTCACGCTGCACGTGACGGTTGACAATGCTGCCAGCGGCCATGCCCGCAAGGCCGTGCAGTCGGTCCATGACCTGATGCCACGGGTGGGCGACCGCGATGCCTTCTGGCAGCGTGTCGTCAATGGCTATCGCCTCAATGAACTGGGTGCGAGCACCACGTCGGTAATCGGCGAGTTCGATCTGCAGGACGAGCTGGTGGACATCATGGCGGCCAAGAGCGTCGTCGGCAAGAACATGCACTCGGATTATTGCCGCGTCGCGGGGCGCTCCGTCAACGACTGGCTGACCGAGCCGGCGCAGATCCCGGCCTTCCTTGCAGCACTGGAAGAAGCTGGCTGGATCAAGCGCGGCGAGCAGGTCGAGCACAGCCGCTTCTGGCGCCTGGTCGAAGGCGAGCGCGCCGAGATGTTCGGCGTCTTCAATGCCTACGAATTGCAGGTGCTGCGCGACTGGATTACCAGTAACCCCGAAGGCGGGCAGGCGGCCGGCCCACGCGTGCTGACCGCGCGCGCACGCCAGCGCACGCTCGACCAGCATGGCCTGGGCACCGAGCGGGGCACCGCGTTCCCGGTGCGCGGCCTGATTCGCCGCCACACGGGCGCCGACGCGCAGGACACGGGCAATGAGCTGCGCGTGCTGGAGCAGCAAGTCGCGGCCAGCAGCGGCAAGCAGGAAGCCATGGCGCTGCTGGCGCGCCTGCTGTCGCCCGAAGTGCACCACACCACGGTGGGCCTGATGGCCACCCGGATGTATACGCAACTGTTCGACGCCTGAGGCGTACGGATCGTGCACAAAGCGGCCGGACCACGTGGAGAGCGTGTGCCGGCCGTCGCTTCATCAACACCATAACAAGGGAACACCAACGTGCAAATCCTGGAACAACGCTTCCTGCGCGGACCGAACGTCCACGCCGACTCGCCCTGCCTGCTGTCCGTCATCGACCTGGAAGACCTGTACGGCATCTCGACCCGCGATATCCCCGGCTTCAACGAGACGCTGCTCGCGCTGCTGCCCGCACTCGGCGGCGCGCTGCTCGCCGACGGCGCCCCGGGCGGCTTTGCCCAGCGTCTGGCAGCCGGCACCTATCTGGGGCGCGTCGTCGAGACCGTCGCACTCGAACTGCAGGTGCTGGCGGGCGCGCCTGCCACCTTTGGCCGCACGCGGCCGGTGAACGGGCATCCGGGTCAGTTCCGCGTGGTCGTCGCATACACCTGCGAAAAGCTGGCCGAGCCGGCGTTCGACCTGGCGGTCGATCTGGTCACGGCGCTGGCGCGCGGCGAAGCATTCGCGCTCGAGCCGCGCCTGGAGGAACTGCGCGGCATCGCCGGACGCTACGCGATCGGCACCAGCACGGCAGCGGTGCTGGCGGCGGCGCACGAGCGTGGCATCCCGACCCAGCGCATCACCGAAGAAGCGAACCTGTTCCTGCTCGGCTGGGGCGTGCGGCAAAAGCGCCTGCAGGCGACAACGACGGGCGAGACCAGCTTCATCGCGGTCAAGATTGCCAGTGACAAGCAGTTGACCAAAGCGTTGCTGAAGGAAGCCGGCGTGCCGGTGCCCGAGGGCGACGTGGTCACCACCGTCGAAGCGGCGCAGCGCGTGGCGCGGCGCCTGGCGGTGCCGGTCACGCTCAAGCCGCTGGACGGCAACCAGGGCAAGGGCGTCACGGTGGCCTGCGCGACGCCCGAGGATGTGGCGCTGGCATTCGAATTCGCGCGCGGCTTCGGCCGGCGCGTGATCGTCGAACGCCATGTCGAGGGACGCGACTACCGCGTGCTCGTGGCCTGCGGCCGTGTGGCCGCGGCATCGTGCCGCCGCCCGGCGCACGTCATCGGCGACGGCATCCTGACGGTGCGCGAACTGGTGAAGATCGAAAACGCGAACCCGGCGCGCGGCGCCGGCCACGCGACCATCCTGACCCGCATCACGCTCGACGAGCACGCGAACGACATGCTGGCGCGCCAGGGCTTCGATGTGGACAGCGTGCTGCCGGTGGGCGTCACGGCCGAACTGCGCGGCAATGCGAACCTGTCGACCGGTGGCACCGCCGAAGACGTGACCGATCAACTGCCGGAATCGACGCGCCTGTTGTGCGTGCGCGCCGCCGCCAAGATCGGTCTGGACGTGGCCGGCATCGACATCGTGTGCCAGGACATTGCGCAGCCGCTCGCGGCGCAGCGGGGCGCGGTCATCGAAGTCAATGCCGCTCCCGGTATCCGCATGCACCAGTACCCGAGCGCGGGCGAGCCGCGTGACGCCGGCGACGCCATCGTTGAAGGCTTGATGGGCAATACCGACGGGCGCATTCCCGTTATCGCGCTGACCGGCACCAATGGCAAGACCACGACGACCCTGCTGGTCGCGCACGCGGCGCGCATGGCGGGCAAGGTCACGGGCGTGACGACGACCGAAGGCGTGTTCATCGACGGCAAGCAGGTCGTCAAGGGCGACTGTACCGGCTACTGGTCGGCGCGCACGGTGCTGGGTGCGCCGGAAGTCGAGGTCGCGGTGCTGGAGACGGCCCGGGGCGGCATCCTGAAACGTGGCCTCGCATTCGATCGCTGCGACGTCGCGATCGTGCTGAACATCGCGGCGGACCATCTCGGCCTGGATGGTGTCGACACGATCGAGGACCTGGCGCAAGTCAAGGCGGTGGTGGCGCAATCGGCCTCGAAGGCGGTGGTGCTCAATGCCGAAGACGCGCTGTGCGTGCAGATGGCACGCCGCATCAAGCCGGGCGCCGAAGTGCTGTTCTTCTCGATGGATCCGGAAAGCCCGGTGATGCTCAAGCACCTGGAAGATGGCGGACGCGGTGCGTATCTGCAGGATGGCGCGGTGGTGCTGGCCGATGGCCACAGCCAGCAAGCGGTGCTGCGGGTAGAAAGCATGCCGGTCTCGTTCGGCGGCCTGGCGCGCTTCAACATCGCCAATGCGCTCGCCGCAGCTGCCGGCCTGATGGCCGCCAACTTCAATCACTTGCAGATCGCCGCCGGCCTGTCGACGTTTGTCTCGAATGGCCGCACGAACCCGCTGCGCACAAATATGTTCGATGTGCGCGGCGTGACGGTGATCGTCGACTACGCCCACAACCCTGCTGCCTACGCCGCCATGGCCGACATGGCACGCGGCATGTTGCCGGGTCAATTGATCGGCATCGTGACGGCGCCCGGCGACCGCCGCGACACCGACCTGGAACAGATCGGCCGCGTCTGCGGCGAGCGGTTCGACGAGCTGGTCGTCTACGAATCGCAAAGCCGTGGCCGCGTACCGGGCGAAACGGTCGACCTGATCCTGACCGGCGCCGAAGAAGTCGTGGGCATCAGCGACACGCTGCATCGCGAGCTGGACGTCGGGAACGCAATCCGTTTGGGCCTGAGCCTGTGCAAGCCGGGCGACGTCCTGATCTTCGCCTGCGGTTCATCCCTGCAAGTGTTCGTCGACGCCATCCGCGTCACCGACCCCGAAAGCGCCGCCCTGATCGCCGCCCAAACGGCATAGGCCAAAGATCACGAACAATTAGGGTCAGAGTAGAATTATTGAGCAATTACTCACCGTGTAAGCAGTCTCAGCCATGCCGGATTGCTTATCGGAAAAAAGTTGTCAAAGAATTCGACACTGACCCTAATTGTTCAGTTTCTTCAGGTTGGGTGGTAAGGCAATAATTAATTGGGGTCAGTGTCGAATTGTTTTGCAATTGATTCTGGTAAGCCCAGGATTCATGAAAAACGGCCCGTGTGGGGCCGTTTTTTTTATGCCCTTAGATTGCGGCGGCTTCGATCTTGTTGGCCAGGTCCGGGCGGGTGGGGCGGAGGGCTTCGGTCAGTTCTGAGATGGATGAGCCGCAGCCGAAGACCAGCACGTCGCCGGGGGCGCAGCGTGCCAGGCCCAGTCGGATCGCGCGGTGGACGTCGTGCTCGATCTGCAGGTGTTCGGGCGCGATCTTCGCCAGCTGTGCACCGCGCGCGATGAGGCGTGCGGCCTCTCCCTCGGCGCGGCCGCGGGCTTCGCTGTCATAGACGACCAGCTCGTCGAAGCCGGCGGCGCAGGTCATGCCGATGTCGATCAGGTCGGCGTCGCGGCGATCTCCTGGTGCGGCGACCACGCCGACCAGGCGGCCAGCGGTCATCGCGCGCGCCATCTCGGCCAGCGCCGCGTACGCAGCGCAGTTGTGGGCGTAGTCGACGACCACCGTCACGCCATCGACGTCGAACAGGTTCGAGCGCAGCGGATTGTGCTTGCTGTCGGAGACGAACCCGCGCAAGCCGGCGGCGATGTCGCGGTTGCTGAAGCCGCTGGCCATCAGCGCGGCGGCTGCGGCCATCGCGTTGGCGATGTTGTAGCGCGCACGGCCGCCCAGCGACACGGGCATCGTCCGCACGTCGAGCAAGGCCTCGTGACGCATGCCGCCCGCCAGTACGATCGTCGAATCCTGCAGGTACACGGCGCGGCCACCGTGTTCGATGTGCGGCACCAGGACCGGGTCTTCGGCATCCAGTGCAAAGTAGATGACCTCGACGCCTTCTGCCAGCGTGGCCGCCATCTTTACGCAATGGGCGTCTTCGGCGTTGAGCACCACCGCGCGCGTCGCCCTGGCTGCCACGACCGCCTTGACCCTGGCCAGGTCGTCGATCGTGTCGATGCCATCCAGCCCCAGATGATCGGCCGAGACATTCAGCACCACCGCCACGTCGCAGCGGTCGTACGCCAGGCCGCGCTTGAGAATGCCGCCGCGCGCCGTTTCCAGCACCGCGAAGTCGACCTCGGGCGACCCCAGGACGCTGCGCGCCGAATGGTAGCCGGTGCAGTCGCCTTCATACGCCAGTTGGCCGTCAAGATACACGCCGCTTGTCGTCGTGACACCGGTGCGCAGGCCGGCCAGCCGCACCGCATGCTCGATCAGCAGGCTGGTGGTGGTCTTGCCGTTGGTGCCCGTCACGGCGACCACGGGAATCCGGCCATCGTCCGCGCCGAACAGGGCACGGGCGATGGCGTCACCTGCATCGCGCGGCGCGCCGCGGCTCGGGTACTGGTGCATGCGGATCCCCGGTGCGGCATTGACTTCGATGACGCCGCCGCGCTGGTCATGCAGGGGCAGGGCGATGTCGTCGCAGATGATGTCGATGCCGGCGATGTCCAGGCCGATGGTGCGCGCGGCGCGCAGGCAGATGTCGCGCGTTTCTTCCGGCAGCAGGTCGGTCACGTCTTCGGCGGTGCCGCCGGTGGACAGGTTCGCGTTGCCGCGCAAGTCGGCGCCGATGCCGGACGTGAGCACCGTATCGAGCTCGTAGCCCTGGCTGGCGAGCGTCTCGATCGCCAGTGCGTCGAGGGGAATCCTGGTCAGGATGTTCGTGTGCCCGTCGCCGCGCGCCGGATTGCGGTTCTCGAGCTCCACCAGCGTACGAATCGTTGAATGGCCATCCCCCGTCACGCCGGGCGGGCGCCGCCACGACGCGGCAGCGATCCGGCCACCCGTGACCAGCACGCGGTAGTCGCGTCCTCGCAGATACTGCTCGACGATCACGCGGCGACCGTGGCGGCGCGCGTGCTCGAACGCCCGCTCGACGCTGTCCGGCGTCGCGCAATTGACCGTCACGCCCTTGCCCTGGTTCGCGTCCAGCGGCTTGACCACCACCGCGCAGCCCAGGCGCCGCGCGACGCGCTGGGCCGCCGCGCTCGTGGTCACGACCTCGCCACGCGGGACCGGTACACCGGCCTGGGCGAGCAGGGTCTTGGTCAGGTGCTTGTCGCTGGCGATGCTCACCGCGATCGAATTGGTGGCGCCGGTGATGGTCGCCTGCAGGCGCTTCTGGCGACTGCCCCAGCCCAGCTGGAACAGGTTGGCATCATCCGTCAGACGGCGCGATGGAATGCCGCGCCGGTGCGCCGCATCGAGCACGGCGCCGGTACTGGTGCCGATCGCATGCGCCGAAGCGATCTCCTGCAGCGCCGCGACAGCGGCATCGAGGTCGAACGGCTCATCCCGCGTCAGCGCGGTCAGCAGCTTGACGCCGGTGCGCAGCGCTTCACTCGCCACCTGCTCGACGCCATAGCCGCACACGATGCGCCGGCGTTGTTCACGGCCGAGCACCGCCAGCGTGGCACTGTACTCACCGGGCACGCCCGCCAGACGCTGAAGTTCCATGATCACGGGTTCGAGCGCATCAACGGGCAGGGCATCGTCCGACAAGCGCACGGCCGCAGCCGCAGGCAGCGCCGGCATCAATGCCAGCAAGCGCGCGCCGAAGCCGCGTCCCTTCGTCGCCAGATTGTCGACCACCGCCATCAGGCACGGCGTCCCGGCATACAGGTTCGGACCCCGCAGCAAGCGTTTTTCGATGATTTTCATGAGAGGGGCGTGCGCTTCGTGACGATCTGCAGGAAGTCCAGCAGCGAAGCGGGAATGCGCCTGCCCACCTGTTCGTCGCCAATCGGCAGCGAATACTTGGCACCGGCGGGCAACAGGTGCAGGCGCACGTCGATCAGTTCCGGGATGGCCCGGTCCTTGATCTCGGCGACGTTGCTGCTCATCGAGCGGCCATCGACGACGGTCACCGCACCTTCACCCAGTACCTCGATGCCCACGCCGCGCTCGATCACGAGCGCCGTGTCTTCATCGATGCCGATGCCTTGCAGGTACGGGTTCTGCGCGACGATCGACAACAGGCGCGACAAACGCTGGCGCTCCGAGAAATGCTGGTCGACGACGACGCGGTGCAGAAAGCCCAGACCCGCGCCCAGGCTGACGGAGCCTTTTTCAGGCAGCAGGTCGGTGCGGCCCTGCGCGAGCATGTGACCCGACATTGCCGATGCACCGGCGCTGGTGCCGCCAATGGTCGCGCCACGCACTTTGAGGGCCGCGTGCATTTCGGCGTCCAGCGCCGTGCCGCCGATCAGCGCGAGCAGGCGTTTCTGGTCGCCGCCCGTCATGAAGATGCCATCGGCTTCGGCAACCTGGCGTACGAAATTCTCGTCGTTGGCGTCGTCGCGGCTCGTGATCTCGAGGTGGCTGCGCTGCGTCACGCCAAGCGCGCCGAATGCCTCATCGTAGATCTGCCACATCGTATCGGCGATCTGGCTGGCGGCCGTGATCACGACGATGCGGGCGTCGATGCCGCCGGCCAGTTCGACAAAACGCGACAGGATCTGCATGTCGTGCTGGCGGTCTTCGTGGCCGCCAATGATGACGAGGTGGCCGTTGCGCGGTACGTTCAGAGTTGGGTTCATCGTTGTACCATTTTCGAGGTGGGCATATCACTGTTGCTGAAAGCGCCGGCGTCCGTGCGGCTGACCGCAATCAGGCCGACCTTGATGTCCGGTGTGAACAGGGCGACGCCGCGCTGTAGCGCGTCCGTCAGCGGGATGCCGTCGGCAATCCAGCCGTACACGGTGCGCGCCAGCAGGTGGCGCACGATCTGCTCACCGATCCCGGTGGCAGCGACCGCGCCTTCCGGCCCGGCAAAGAAACCGCTGCCGATGATAGGTGCGTCGCCGACGCGGCCCAGCAAGGCCGGCGCCGAGCCACCGCTCGAACAGGCCACCGCAAAATGCCCGTCGGCGCCGCGCACGACTGCGCCAACGGTGTCGCAGGCCACGCCTTCGGGCAGTCGCATGGGCGTATTGTAGTTCCAGTAGTGCTCGATCAGGCTGCGATCCAGGCCCGGCATCACCGGCATCGAACCCGCCAGTTGCGCGAGCAGCCTGCGGTGCGCCGTGCGCTGGCGCTCAGATACCGGGGAAGCATCCGGCATGCCGATCGTGCGTGCAAAGCGGCCGGCGCCTTCGCCGACCAGCAGCCAGTGCGGCGTGTCGGCCACGGCGCGCGCCAGGTGCACCGGGTTCTGCACCGCCTGCACGCAGGCGACGGCGCCCAGGCGACCGCGCGTGTCCATGATCGCCGCATCCATTTCGACGGTGGCGCCATCCAGGCCCAGCACCGAGCCACTGCCGGCGTTGAAGCGACCATCGTCTTCCATCATGGTCACGGCGCCGATGGCGGCATCGAGGGCGTCGCCGTTGATTTCAAGTTGCGCCAGGGCGCGGCGCGCTGCGAGCACGCAGCCATCTTCATGGTCGCGCGACGTGCCGGCGCCGCCGTGAACAACGACGGCGCCAGCTTGGGGGGTAATGCTCATGCGGTCAATCTTTCGTCTTTATTGTTGTAATCGCCAGTTTGCAGCACTGACAGCGCCCGCGGCGCATTGATGAGCAGATTATCCGGTGTTCACGCATGGCGCCGTATCGGTACGCTCGCCGCCTCCCTGTAAGAGCTTGCTTACAGGGAGGCGTCGCCTGTCTGCCACAGCCGGAATCGCGCAAAGCGATACCGCACGGAATCTGTTACCATACCGCCCCTTCAAGATAAAGGTTCCTATGGTGCTCGCTTGCGGCGTTGACTTCGGCACGTCAAATTCCACGGTCGGCTGGTATCGGCCCGGCATGATGCAATCCGCCCCAACGGCGCTGTTGACGCTCGAGGACGGCAAGCCCACGCTGCCATCGGTGGTGTTCTTCAACGCCGACGACGAGCGCGTCAGCTATGGCCGCGCCGCGCTTGCCGAATATCTCGAAGGCTATGAAGGTCGCCTGATGCGCTCGCTGAAAAGCCTGCTGGGCACGAGCCTGATCGACGGCCAGACCGAGGTCGCGGGCCGCTCGGTGTCATTCCGTTCGCTGCTGGCCCAGTTCATTGGCGAGGTGAAGCGCCGCGCCGAAGACCAGGCCGGCCAGCCATTTCACAGCGCCGTGTTCGGTCGCCCCGTGTTCTTCATCGATGACGACGCCAGGGCCGACCAGCTGGCCGAGGATACGCTGCTCGATGTCGCGCGCTCGGTCGGCTTCCGCGACATCGGCTTCCAGTACGAGCCGATCGCCGCCGCCTTCGATTACGAATCGCGCATCGACCGCGAAGAACTGGTCCTGATCGCCGACATCGGCGGCGGCACGTCCGACTTTTCGCTGGTGCGCCTCGGCCCCGAGCGCGCGGGCCGGCCCGACCGCCGCGACGACATCCTGGCCAATGGCGGTGTGCACATCGGCGGTACCGATTTCGACAAATACCTGAGCCTGGCGAGCGTGATGCCGCTGCTTGGCTACGGCAGCAAGCTGCGTTCGGGCGCCGAAATCCCGTCGAGCTACTATTTCAACCTGGCCACCTGGCACACGATCAACCAGGCCTACACCCGCAAGAGCGTCACGCAGCTGAACGATCTGGCGCGCGACGCGGCCGAGCCGGCCCGCATCGCACGCCTGCAGAACCTGATCGAAGACCGCGCCGGCCACTGGCTGGCGATGCAGGTCGAGGGTGCCAAGATTGCGCTGTCCGACGCCGACATGGTCAAGCTGCAGCTCGATCGCCTGTCGCCGCCCGAGTCGCTGGACATCGCGCGCGCGCAGTTCGAAGCGGCGATCGCGCAGCTGGTCGAGCAGGTGGCCACGACGGTCGGCAAGCTGTTCGTCGATGCCGGCGTGCGCCCTGGCGACGTCGATACGGTCTTTTTCACCGGCGGTTCGAGCGGCGTGGGCTTGCTGCGCGCGCGGATTGGTGCGATGGTGCCGGATGCGCGCCGCGTCGAGGGCGACCTGTTCGGCAGTATCGGCACCGGCCTGGCGCTCGACGCGCTGCGCAAGTTTGGCTGACGCTCAGCTGGAACAGCACACAAAGGAGCAAGGATGAGTATGTACGACCGACCGCTGGTGATGCTCGACTTCGAGACCACCGGCCTGTCGCCCGACATGGGCGACCGCATCACGGAAGTGGCGGCACTGCGCATCGTCGGCGGCGAAGTGACCGAGCGTTATGTCTCGCTCGTCAATTGCGGCGTGCGCGTGCCGTCGTTCATCACGGCCCTGACGGGCATCACCCAGCAGATGGTCGACAGCGCACCACCAGCGCACCAGGTCGTGCCCGAGCTGATCGATTTCATCGGCGGCGACGTCCTGTCGGCGCACAATGCGAGTTTCGACGAAAAGTTCCTGAAGGCCGAGGGCGCGCGCCTGGGCCGCACCACGCAGCACATGGGTCTGGTCTGCTCGCTGAAACTGTCGCGGCGCCTGTTCCCCGGCCTGGTCAGCTACAAGCTGGGCCAGCTGTCGAGCCAGCTGGGCATTCCGTTTGCCGGCACCGCCCACCGGGCCGAGGCCGATGCCCAGGTCGCCGCCGACGTACTGCTGCATGCGGCGCGCCATCTCGGCCGCACCTGCGGCATCGATCGCGTCGAGCCGAGCCTGCTGGTTTCGATCAACAAGGTCGCTGCCGCCAAGATTCCCGTCTTTCTCGAAAAATACGCCGCCACCGTGCGCGAACGCCAGATGGCCGCTGCGCTCAATGGCAGCTGATGGTTCCTGATTGCGGCTGATCGCGCCTGACGCCCTGATTGTGCGCTCGCAAACCGCACATCCCCGATCTACTTAAACTTTTGGCAATGGAACCGGCTGCGCCTGCAGCCGTTCGCACGACTTGCCGAAAGGATCTGGATGAACTCCGACCATGCCGCCCGCGCCGGTGCCGCGACGTTCACCTGGTACCGCCGCGCCGCCTGGCGCGGCAACGCGTATGCCCAGTTCAACCTGGCCCAGCTCTACCTGCGCGGCCACGGCGTCGAACGCGACGACGTGCAGGCGGCCGCCTGGCTGGCACGCGCGGCGGCCAGCGGCCTGGCATATGCCCAGAACCACCTCGGCGCCCTGTACTACAGCGGTCGCGGCGTCCATCCCGATCACGTCCTCGCGGCGCGCTGGTTCCTGCGGGCAGCGCAGCAGGGCGATCGCGCGGCGCAATTCAATCTGGGGCTGCTGTACCGCAAGGGCCGCGGCGTGGCGCTGTCGCACATGGCGGCGCTGACCTGGTTCTACCGGGCCGCCGAGCAGGGCATGGCGCGTGCCCAGGCGCAACTGGCGCATGGCTACCTGTATGGGCTGGGCGTCACCGTCAGCCATCCGCTGGCGATGGCGTGGTATCGCAAGGCCGCCTTGCAGGGGCACGTGGCCGCGCAGGTCCAGCTGGCGCACATGTACGCGCGCGGCCTGGGCGTGGCGGCCAGCAGCGCGCAGGCGCTGTACTGGTTCCGCCATGCGGCCGGGGCCGGCAACCCGGTCGCGCAGCGGGCGCTCGGCCTGCTGTAGGCACCGCCGGCGGGCGGTTTGCACTGTTGTCGTTTCGCGCTATGATGCCCTGCGGCCACAAGCCCACCTCATCATTCACAGACCGAGAACAACATGCACATGAAACTTGCCACGCTTGCCGCCGTGTTGGCCACGACCTTCAGCGCCAATCCGGTGCTCGCACAAAGCTGTTCCACCAAGGGCACTGCGCCCACCTATCCGGTAACGAAGAAAGTCGACCAGACGGACAACTACCACGGGACCGTGGTCGCCGATCCGTACCGCTGGCTCGAAGACGCCAACAGCGCCGAGACGAAGGTGTGGGTCGATGCCCAGAACAAGGTGACCCAGGCCTACCTGGCCCAGATCCCGCAACGCGAAGCGATCCGCCAGCGCCTGACGCAGCTGTGGAACTACGAGCGTTACAGCGTGCCGGGCAAGGAGGGCGGCCGCTACTTCTACACGCGCAACGACGGGTTGCAGAACCAGGCGGTCCTGTACACGCTGAAGAAACTGAATGACGAGCCGCGCCTGCTGCTCGACCCGAACACGCTGGCTGCCGACGGCACGGTCGCCCTGGCCGGCACTGAAGTGAGCCCCGACGGCAAACTGCTGGCCTACAGCATCGCTGCGTCCGGTTCGGACTGGAACGAGATCAAGCTGCGCGACATCGAGACCGGCAAGGACCTGCCGGATCACATCAAGTGGGTCAAGTTCTCGAGCACCGCGTGGACGAAGGATGGCAAGGGCTTTTTCTACAGCCGCTACGACGAGCCGAAGGAAGCGACCAAGCTGGCCGACGTGAACTACTTCCAGAAGCTGTACTACCACCGCATCGGCACGCCGCAAAGCGCCGACACGCTGGTCTACGACCGTGCGGACCAGAAGGAATGGGGCTTCGGCGGCCAGACGACGGACGACGGCCGCTACCTGATCATCACGACGACCAAGGGCACCGCGCCGAAGTACCGCGTGTCGTACAAGGACCTGTCGAAGCCGGACGCGAAAGTGGTCGACCTGATCGACAACTTCGACGCCGGCTACGACTTCATCGATAACGTCGGCAGCGTGTTCTACTTCAGCACCGACCGCAAGGCGCCCAAGAAGCGCGTGATCGCGATCGATGTCAGCAAGCCTGCAGAATCGAACTGGAAAGAGATCGTCGCCGAAAGTGCCGACACGCTGACCGGCGCCGACATCGTCAACAACCAGCTGGTGCTCGAGTACCTGAAGGATGCCCGCAGCGTCGTGCGCGTCGTTTCGCTCGACGGCAAGCCGGTGCGCGAGATCGCACTGCCGGGCATCGGCACCGTTGCCGGCCTGTCGGGCAAGCGTGGCGACACCGAGACCTTCTACTCGTTCACGAGCTTCACCAGCCCGACCACGATCTACCGCCTGAACATGACGACGGGCCAGAGCACGGTGTTCCGCCAGCCGAAGGTCGCGTTCAACCCGGCGGACTATGAAACGCGCCAGCAGTTCTACACGAGCCGCGACGGCACCAAGGTCCCGATGTTCATCGTGTCGAAGAAGGGCCTGAAGATGGATGGCCAGAACCCGACCTACCTGTACGGCTATGGCGGCTTCAATATCTCGCTGACGCCGGGCTTCTCGCCGGCCAACCTGGCCTGGATGGAAATGGGCGGCGTGTATGTCGTGGCCAATCTGCGCGGCGGCGGCGAATACGGCGAAGCCTGGCACCAGGCCGGCACCAAGCTGCAGAAGCAGAACGTGTTCGACGACTTCATCGGCGCGGCCGAGTGGCTGGTCAAGAACAAGGTCACGTCGCCGCAAAAGCTGGCCATTGGCGGTGGCAGCAACGGCGGCCTGCTGGTCGGCGCGGCCACCACGCAGCGCCCGGACCTGTTCGCGGCCGCGATTCCGTCGGTTGGCGTGATGGACATGCTGCGCTTCCACAAGTTCACGATCGGCTGGGCGTGGACGTCGGATTACGGTTCGTCCGAGAACCCGGACGAATTCAAGGCACTGGTCAAGTATTCGCCGCTGCACAACCTGAAAGCCGGCACCTGCTACCCGGCCACGATGGTGACGACGGCCGACCACGATGACCGCGTGGTCCCGGCGCACAGCTTCAAGTACGCCGCCGCCGCCCAGGCGGCGCAGGCCGGCAGCGCGCCGATCCTGATCCGCATTGACACCAAGGCCGGTCACGGTGCGGGCAAGCCGACCAGCAAGCAGATCGAGGAAGTGGCCGATCGCTGGGGCTTCCTGTCGCGCGAGCTGCACATGAATGACGCCGCCGTAACGGCTGCCGGCGCCAAGTAATACCGGCAAATGCAAACATGGCCGCCGGAGCGATCCGGCGGCCATGTCGTTTTGTGTGTCTGTCGCCTGGCGCCTCTGTTACCGGTGCACGACCACCAGCACCGCCTTGGCCTCGGTCTTGCCCGTATTGCGGATCACGTGGTTCTGGTCGGCCGGGTAGCGCGCCGTCGCGCCGTGGCGCACTTTTTTCTTTTCTGGTCCCACTTCCAGTTCCACGGTCCCCGTGATCACCGTCAGGTGTTCGCCTGTGCCGGGATCATGTGCCTGCGACGCCAGTTCACCACCGGGCGCCAGCGTCAGCTCATACCATTCATACTTGCCTGCCAGGTCCATCGGACCGAGGATGCGCAGCGAATAGCCGGCGTGCGCGCCGGGCAGGGTGGGGATTTCATGCGCGTCCACCAGCCGGATGAGTTCCGTCGGGCGCACTTCGGATGACAGCAGTTCGCCAATCTGCACACCCAGCGCATTGGCCAGGCGCCAGGTGATGGCGATGGTGGGGTTGGCTTTTTCGCGTTCGATCTGCGACAGCATCGATTTCGATACGCCGGCAATGCGCGACAGGTCTTCGAGCGTCAGTCCTCGGGCCAGGCGCAGGCGTTGCAGTGTGGCGCCGACTTCGGGTGGCGCGTTGTTGGTTGAAATTGTATTCATTGCCGCATAAGGTTATGAGGACCTGCTTGCCAAGTCGATTGGGCGCGGGTAATATCCACTATATTGAATTTATGTTCGATATACAGGATTAGTCTTCTACATCGAACAAACCAACGGTACAGCATCCGCCAACTGCCGGTCAAGCCGGACCATCCACGGAACAGGAAAAACACCATGAGCGACCAAACTTTCTACAGCGGCCTGCAGCAAAAACTCGATACCCTGCGTAGCGATGGCCTGTTCAAGCCGGAGCGCGTGCTGGCCTCGCGCCAGGGCGCCGAAGTGGTCGCGCAGGATGGCCGCACCTTGATCAATATGTGCGCCAACAACTACCTGGGCCTGGCGGGCGACCCGGAAACCCAGCAAGCCGCCGCCGCCGCGCTTGAAAAGTACGGCTATGGCCTGTCATCGGTGCGCTTCATCTGCGGCACCCAGACCGTGCACAAGGAACTGGAAGCGGCGCTGTCGACATTTTTGGGCACCGAAGACACGATCCTGTACGCCGCCGCGTTCGACGCCAATGGCGGCGTGTTCGAGCCGCTGTTCGACGAGAACGACGCGATCATCTCGGACGCGCTGAATCACGCGTCGATCATCGACGGCGTGCGCCTGTGCAAGGCGGCGCGCTACCGCTACGCCAACAACGACATGGCCGACCTCGAGAAGCAGCTGATCGCCGCCACCGAAGCGGGCAAGCGCCACAAGATCATCGTCACGGACGGCGTGTTCTCGATGGACGGCACGATCGCCCAGCTGGACAAGATCGTCGCACTCGCCGAGCAATACGGCGCGCTGACCATGATCGACGAGTGCCACGCATCGGGCTTCATGGGCGCGACCGGCCGCGGCACGCACGAACACTGCGGCGTGATCGGCAAGATCGACATCATCACCGGCACGCTGGGCAAAGCGCTGGGCGGCGCGATGGGCGGCTTCACGTCGGGCAAGAAGGAAGTGATCGAGACGCTGCGCCAGAAATCGCGCCCGTACCTGTTCTCGAACACGCTGGCACCGATGATTGCCGGGGCCTCGCTCGCGGTGCTCGAGCGCATCTCGAAATCGACCGAACTGCGCGACCGCCTGATGGAAAACACCGCGTACTTCCGCGCCGAGATCGAGCGCATCGGCTTCACCATCAAGCCGGGCACGCACCCGGTGGTGCCGGTGATGCTGTTCGACGCGCCGGTCGCGCAACAATTCGCAGCGCGCATGTTCGAACTGGGCGTGCTGCTGTCGGGCTTCTTCTATCCGGTGGTGCCGATGGGCCAGGCGCGCGTGCGCGTGCAACTGTCGGCCGCGCACACCCGCGAACAGCTCGACGTCGTGCTCAAGGCATTTGAACAAGCCGGCCGCGAGCTGGGCATCATCAAGCAACAATAATAAATAAACACGCAAGGAATCACAGCATGGAACGCATCCTCATCATCGGCGCCAACGGCCAGATCGGCAGTGAACTGGTCAGCGCGCTGGCCGAGCGCCACGGCGCGCAGAACGTCATCGCATCGGACATCGGCGAGAACAACCTGTACGGCGCCGCGCGCTATACCCGCCTGAATGTGCTCGACCAGGATGCGCTGGCACGCCTGATCGCCGACGAAGACATCACCCAGGTCTACCAGTTGGCCGCGATGCTGTCGGCCACCGGCGAAAAAGCGCCGCTCAAGGCCTGGAGCCTGAACATGGACGGCCTGCTCAACATCCTGGAAATCGCGCGTGAGCGTGGCGAAGAGGGAAAGCCTTTGAAAGTCTTCTGGCCATCGTCGATCGCCGCCTTCGGCCCGAACACGCCGGGCGAACAGACTCCGCAGTTCACGATCATGGACCCGACCACGATCTACGGCATCAGCAAGCTGGCCGGCGAGCGCCTGTGCGAGTACTATCACAGCAAGTATGGCGTGGACGTGCGCAGCATCCGCTATCCGGGCATCATCAGCTACAAGTCGCCACCGGGCGGCGGCACCACCGATTACGCGATCGCCATCTTCCATGCGGCGCTGCGCGGCGAGACCTACGAATGCTTCCTCGGCCCCGAGACCACGCTGCCGATGATCTACATGCCCGACGCGATCCGCGCCACCATCGAGCTGATGGAAGCGCCCGCCGAACAGGTGGTGATCCGTTCGTCGTACAACGTGGCCGGCGTCTCGTTCAACCCGCGCGAACTGGCGGCTGCCATCCAGAAGGCGCGCCCGGATTTCGCCATCGCCTACGCGCCGGACAGCCGCCAGCAGATCGCCGACTCGTGGCCGAAAAGCCTGGACGACAGCCGCGCGACAGCGGACTGGGGCTGGCAATCCCGCATCGGCATCGATGAAATGGTCGACTCGATGCTGGCCAATATCGATGTCGGCATCAAGGCAGCAGCGTAAGACCCCGCCTCACCATAAAAAAGCAGGAGACACAAGATGGACATGAGCGTGTTTGATTTGTTCAAGATCGGCATCGGCCCGTCGAGTTCCCACACGGTGGGCCCGATGGTCGCGGCACGCCGCTTCCTGCTCGAGAGCGGCATGCTGGACGAGGCGGTCGGCGTCGAGGCGCACCTGTACGGTTCGCTGGCGCTGACGGGCGTCGGCCACGCGACCGACAAGGCGGTGATCCTGGGCCTGATGGGCGAGACGCCGCAGGAGCTCGATCCAGCGTCGGTCGACGACAAGCTCGACACTGCCGCGCTCGATGGACAGATCGCACTGCTGGGCATCAAGACCGTGCCGTTCGATGCCAAGGTGAACCTGGTCTGGCACAAGGCCTCGACGCTGCCCGAACACCCGAACGGCATGCGCTTCGTGCTGCAACTGCGGGACGGCAGCATCATCGAACGCATCTATTACTCGGTTGGCGGCGGCTTCATCACCGCGGCCGGCGAAGCGCAGGCGCGCGCGGCAGAACCGGTGGGCACCCCGGTGCCGTACCCGTTCGACACGATGGTGCAATTGCTCGAACACGGCCGCAGGCACGGCCTGACGATCCCGCACATGCTGCGCGCGAACGAGCGCGTGCGCATGAGCGACGCCGACCTGGATGCCGGCCTGGACCGCCTGTGGCGCGTGATGCGCGACTGTATCTGCCAGGGCCTGAAGACGGAAGGGCGCCTGCCAGGCGGCCTGAACGTGCGCCGCCGCGCGGCCGCCCTGTGGAAGCAGGCGCAGGAAACCCAGCCCCAGAACGCGTTGCCGCACGACGCCGTGCAGCAGGTTAGCCTGTACGCGATGGCCGTCAACGAAGAAAACGCCGCCGGTGGCCGTGTCGTCACGGCGCCGACCAATGGCGCCGCCGGCATCATCCCGGCCGTGCTGCGCTACTACGCCGAAGACTGCCGGCCGATCGATCCGCAGCGCGGCGTGCGCGACTTCCTGCTCACGTCGGCGGCGATCGGCATGCTGTGCAAGAAGAACGCGTCGATCTCGGGCGCCGAAGTGGGTTGCCAGGGCGAAGTCGGCGTGGCCTGCGCGATGGCGGCGGCGGGCCTCGTCGCAGCGCTGGGCGGCACCAACGAGCAGATCGAGAACGCCGCTGAAATCGGCATCGAACACCATCTTGGCATGACGTGCGACCCGATCGGCGGCCTGGTGCAGATCCCGTGCATCGAACGCAACGGCATGGGTGCGATCAAGGCGATCACGGCGGCGTCGCTGGCGCTCAAGGGCGATGGCGTGCACTTCGTCAGCCTGGACAGCGTGATCGAGACGATGCGCCAGACGGGCGCGGACATGCAGGTCAAGTACAAGGAAACGTCGCTGGGCGGCCTGGCCATCCACGTCGTGACGGTCAATCACGCCGCCTGCTGATTTACATCGGTTCGGCAATTGTTGGGCGGCCAGGGCATCGGCCGCCCAATTTTATTGGGTGACATGACTTTTTTGCAGCACAGCATACAATTTCTCTGGCTCCCACTATAATTGACGATCCACCCGAGCCAACTGGATCTACAACCGTATGCACTATGTGTCCACCCGCGCGACGAGCGCGTCCGCAGCACGCAATCCCGACAATTTCTGTGACATCCTGCTGGGCGGCCTCGCCCCGGATGGTGGCCTGTACCTGCCGGCCGAGTACCCGCAGGTCACGAGCGCCGAGCTCGATGCGTGGCGCACGCTGTCGTACGCCGACCTGGCTTACGAGATCCTGCGCAAGTTTGCCACCGACATCCCGGACGCCGACCTCAAGGCCATCACCACGCGCACCTACACGCCCGCCGTCTATTGCAATGCCCGCGCCGACGAGTCGGCCACCGAGATCACCCCGCTGCGCGTGCTGGAAAACGGCCGCAATGGCAAGCTGATTCTGCAGGGGCTGTCGAATGGCCCGACGCTCGCGTTCAAGGACATGGCGATGCAGTTGCTTGGCAACCTGTTCGAGTATGCGCTGGCCAAGAACGACGACGCGCTCAACATCTTTGGCGCCACCTCGGGCGACACCGGCAGCGCGGCCGAATACGCGATGCGTGGCAAGAAGGGCGTACGTGTCTTCATGCTGTCGCCGCACGAGCGCATGAGCGCATTCCAGACCGCGCAGATGTTCAGCCTGCAAGACCCGAACATTTTCAATATCGCCGTCAAGGGCAACTTCGACGATTGCCAGGACCTGGTCAAGGCGGTGTCGAACGACCTCACGTTCAAGGCGCGCCAGAAGATCGGCACCGTCAATTCGATCAACTGGGCACGCGTCGTGGCGCAGGTCGTGTACTACATCCGCGGCTACCTGGCGGCCACCACCAGCAACGACCAGAAGGTCTCGTTCACCGTCCCATCCGGCAACTTCGGCAATATCTGCGCCGGCCACATTGCCCGCATGATGGGCCTGCCGATCGACAAGCTGGTGGCCGCCACCAACGAAAACGACGTGCTCGACGAATTCTTCCGCACCGGCGTGTACCGCGTGCGCAAGGCGTCCGAGACGTACCACACGAGCAGCCCGTCGATGGACATCTCGAAAGCGTCGAATTTCGAGCGCTTCGTGTATGACCTGGTGGGCCGCGACGCCGAACGCACCCACGCGCTGTTCCGCAAGGTCGACACGCATGGCGGCTTTGACCTGTCCGGCGCGCCTGGCAGCGATGGCGACGAATTCAAGCAGGTGGTCCGCTTCGGTTTCGCGTCGGGCCGTTCGACGCACAACGACCGCGTCGACACGATCCGCGACGTGGCCGACGACTACGACATCACGATTGACACCCACACCGCCGACGGCATCAAGGTCGCGCGCGAGCACATGAAGCCGGGCGTGCCGATGATCGTGCTGGAAACAGCGCTGGCCGCCAAGTTCAACGAGGCGATCCTCGAAGCGCTGGGCACCGACGCCCCGCGCCCGGCCGGTTTCGACGACATCGAGGCGCTGCCGCAGCGCTACGTCGTGATGCCTGCCGATGTGGACCAGATGAAGGCGTACATCGCCGACCACACGGGCCTGTAACATGAACGCACCAGGACAACGACCGCCCATGCTGACGGTGCGCGAGGCGCTGGACGTGCTGCTCGTCGCAGCGCGGCCCGTCACGGACACCGAGACAATTCCCACGCTCGACGCCAACGGCCGCGTGCTGGCAGGCGACCAGCTCGCCACCATTGACGTACCATCGGCCGACAACACGCAGATGGATGGCTACGCCGTGCGCGCTGCCGACTGCGCGAGCGGCGCGGCGACGCTGCGCGTGGCCCAGCGCATCCCGGCCGGCCATGTCGGCCAGCCGCTCGAACCGGGTACGGCGGCGCGCATCTTCACCGGCGCCCTGATTCCGCCGGGCGCCGACGCTGTCGTCATGCAGGAGCAATGCGAGGCCGCTGGCGACAGCGTGACGATCCGCCACGCGCCCGTCGACGGCGAGTGGATCCGCCGCCAGGGCGAAGACATTGGCGCCGGCAGCGCGATCCTGACGGCGGGCACCCGCCTGCGCAGCCAGGAGTTGGGGCTTGCCGCTTCGGTAGGCCTGGCCACGCTGCCCGTGCACCGGCGCCTGCGCGTGGCCGTGTTCTTCACCGGCGACGAACTGGCGATGCCGGGCGAAGTGGCGGCGCGCGACCTGCCACCGGGCGCGATCTATAACTCGAACCGTTTCACTCTGCGCGCGCTGCTGGAAAACTTCGGCTGCGAGATCACCGACTTCGGCATCGTGCCCGACACGCTGGATGCCACGCGCGCCACGCTGCGCGATGCCGCGCAGGCGCATGACCTGATCATCACGTCGGGCGGCGTGTCGGTGGGCGAGGAAGACCACATCAAGCCGGCCGTCGAGGCGGAAGGGCGCCTGTCGATGTGGCAGATTGCCGTCAAGCCAGGTAAACCGCTGGCGTTCGGCGAAGTGCGCCGTGACGGTGATAATGCCTTCTTCATCGGCTTGCCGGGCAATCCGGTGTCGAGCTTTGTCACCTTCCTGCTGTTCGTGCGGCCATTCCTGCTGCGCCTGCAGGGTGTGCGTGGTCCGGTCGAGCCGCGCGGGTATCTGGTGCGGGCCGACTTCGACCTGCCCAAGGGTGATCGCCGCAACGAATTCCTGCGCGCGCGCCTGAATGCAGGCGGTGGTCTGGAACTGTTTGCGAACCAGGGTTCCGGCGTGCTGACGTCGACCGTGTGGGGCGATGGCCTGATCGATAACCCGCCGGGCAATGCCATTGCCGCGGGCGACCTGGTGCGCTTCATCCCGTTCGCCGAACTACAGCATTAGGAAAGTCATGAAGATCAATGTGAAGTATTTTGCCGCACTGCGCGAAGCGGTCGGTACCGGGCAGGAGCAGCTGGACCTGCCGCCGGAAGTGACCACCGTCGGTGCGGTACGCGAACTGCTGCGCGCGCGCGGTGGTGTCTGGGCCGAGGCGCTGGCGCCCGAGCGCGCCGTGCGCATGGCCCATCAGCAGGTGATGTGCGATGGCAGCACGCCCGTCGCAGCGGGCGCCGAAGTGGCGTTCTTCCCGCCCGTGACGGGCGGGTAAGTCCTCTCGCTCAGCTAGATCGCGGCGATCGACTGCTCGGCCAGCGCCATCAGTTTGGCGCAGTTGCTGTTGCGGGCCGCGAAGTCTTTCCAGGCCGTATTGCGCGCCACTTCCTGCCAGCCGCGCAGTGCGTCCGGCGTGAGGTCGACGACGCGCGCGCCGACGCCGCGGTAGACCGTGGCGACTTCGGCATCGTCCATGCGCGCCGAATTCATCGCGAACTGTTCGAGGTCGGCGCCGACCGTCATCACGGCCTGCTGCTGCGCCTTGGTCAGGCGCTCGAACACGCTGCGCGACATCATCAACGGCTCGAACATGAACCAGTACGAGCCGCCGCGCGCCGTGGTCAGCGAGCGGGCGGTCTCTTGCAGGCGGAACGAGATCAGCGATGTGGATGACGTGAGCGCCGCATCGAGCGCGCCGCTGCGCAGGGCGTTGTAGATTTCGTTGGACGGCATGTTGACGACCGTGGCGCCCGCGTTCTGCAGCAGCATGTCCATTTCGCGCGAGCCGCCGCGTACTTTGAGGCCGCGCGCGTCTTCGGGAGTGATGATCGGGTCGCCGCGCGAGGCCACGCCGCCCGCCTGCCAGATCCAGCTGACGATCACGAGGCCCTGCTCGTTGAGGATGCGCGACAGTTCACGCCCGACCGGCGCATTGCGCCAGCCATAGCCCTGTTCGTACGAGGTGACCAGCGCCGGCATCAGGCCGATATTGGCTTCCGGCGCTTCGGCGCCCGCGTACGACAGCGGCACCAGCGCCATGTCGAGCTTGCCGCTGCGCAGCGCGCCGAACTGGGCGCCCGGCTGCATCATGGTCGAGGCCGGGTAGATCGAGAACTTCACGCCACCACGCGTGCGCTTTTCGACCTCGGCCGCGAACATGCGGCACAGGCGGTCGCGGAAGTCGCCCCGCGCGATGCTGCCGCCGGGGAACTGGTGCGAGATCTTGAGATTGTTTGGCTGTGCCCAGGCCGAGCTCATCCAGAGCGGGCTGGTGGCGAGCGCACCGAGTACTGTCCTGCGCGTAGCGAACGATTCGATTTCTACCGACATATACATCCTCCAAGATGTTGTAACGGACTGCCGGGCGAATCGTGGCGGGCCTCGTCAATGCGGGCGTCATCGTTCGCAGCTGGCCACGACAAGAATATGCCTGCTGCGCGGCATGTCAAGCAGAATATTGCAGATCTGACAAAGGGACGATCCTGGCGGACCGTCGCCGTCAGCGCACCTGCTCATCCTTGCAGACGGCGCACGCGATCCCGCGGCTGGCCTGGCGCCAGCGCGAGGCGACGAAGATCGCCGCCGCCGCTGCCGACCAGCCCAGCGTCGTGGGCCAGGTCGCAGCCAGGCTGTCGCCGCGCATCAGGTCGACGGCTGCGAGCAGCAGGAACATGGTGCCGGTGGCCAGCAGGTACTGGCCGATCCAGTAGGTTGCAGGGCGCATGGGAAGGACTCCTTTCAACGACGGTCGAAAAAGCGGCGCAGGATGCCGGCCAGGGCCAGCGGCTGGTCGATCATGAGGAAATGCCGGGACGGCGCGATCGGCACCACCTCGACCGAGGGAATGCCGTCGACCAGGCTGCGGTAATGCGCTACCTTGTCGTCTGCCGTCATGGCGTCCTGCGCCCCATCGTACTGATAAAACGGCGCCACGACCAGCACCGGCGCGGTGATTTTCGCCAATCCCGGGCGCAGGTCGAGCGCCAGTGCATCGGCCACGTAGGCGCCGACGGCGGCGCGGTCGCTGCGCAGCAGCAGCGGCGTGATGTCGTCGGCCTTGCCGACATCGAGCACGCCCTGGCCGCGCATGTACTGGCGCTGCTGGGCCGCCCAGGCATTCGGGTCGTTGACGGCCATCGTGTCGCGCACCCGCTGCGCCGCCTGCGGGCGCTGCGCGGGCGGCATGTTCTCGGTGCCGGGGAACACCGGCAGGCCGTCCAGCGCCACGACGCCGCCGACACCATTGCCCAGGTCCTGCGCCACGGCATAGGCCAGCGTGCCGCCCAGGCTGTGGCCGACGAGGATCGGCTTGTTCAGCTTGCGCTGCGCGATCAGGCCCGCCAGCGCGGCGCGCGCGCCTTCGAATGGCTCGCCGGCGGGCGCCGGGCGGCCATCGAAACCGGGCAGCGTTACCACGTACAGCGTGAACTCGTCCTTGAACTGGCGGATGACGTCCTGCCACACCCATGGGCCGCTGGCCAGGCCGGGAATCAGGATCACCGGGCGGCCCTTGCTGCCGTGGCGCTCGACCAGCAGCGAACCGGATTCGAAGGTTTCCGCCGGCTTGATGCTGGCGGCGAAGCGGTTCGCGCTCTGGGGCGCCGGCGCCGGAGACTGTGCTGCAGCGAAGGGGGCGGCGCCAAGCGCCAGGGTGAGCAACAGTGCAGCTTTCATGCGGTCTCCTGATCAGGTGTGAAGATGGCTTCGACCGGCAGGCCGAACAGCCGTGAAATGGCAAAGGCAAGGGGCAGGCTGGGATCGTAGCGGCCCGTTTCGATCGCGTTGACGCTCTGGCGCGAGACGTCAAGGCGCTCGGCCAGGTCGGCCTGGCTCCAGCCGTGCGTGGCGCGCAGTTCGCGGATCCTGTTTTTCATCGCGTCTGCAGCTTCGTGTGCACCGAGCGTACCAGGCAGACGAGCATGGTCGCGCCGCACAGTACCATCCAGACCGAGAACATCGAGATGCGCGGGTAGCCGGCCGTCTCGAGAAAGCCATAGCTGAACGTCAGCCCGGCAGTGAGTGCAGCGGCCAGCGCGAACGATTCGAGCAGGAAGCTGCGCAGGTATTCGTCGACCCGGCCCAGATGGCGCGCGATGGCCCACAGCGCCAGGCAAAAGCCGATCATCGGCGAGAGCAGCACCAGGACGCGCAACGGGCCGTCGTCCATCGGCCGGCCGAAACGGATGGAGGCCATCAACAGGACGGCGTAGACCAGGAACGCGCCGGCCATCTCGCGCAGGTATGCTTTGTGAACCCGCTTCTCGTGCTTGCTCGCAGCCATCTGGTGCCTCTCGGTGGTTAGTAAAGGATGCTTTACATCGTAGGCCCGTTATTTTGCGATGTCAAGCATCCTTTACATGGTTTTCTGGGACCTGAAACCGACTACAATGCGGGTCCCGCTTTTTCTCGTTGTTCACCATGACCCAGCCTGCCAATCCTGCCGTTTCGCCCCGTGTTGTCGTGATCGGCGGCGGCCCCGCGGGCCTGATGGCGGCCGAGATCCTGGCCGCAGCGGGCGTGCAGGTCGACGTCCACGATGCGATGGCCAGCGTCGGCCGCAAGTTCCTGCTGGCCGGGAAGGGCGGCATGAACATCACGCATTCGGAGCCGTATGCCGACTTCGTGCGGCGTTATCGCGACCGCTCGGTGCACGTGGCCGGCTGGCTCGACGGGTTTGACGCCGACGCCGTGCGCGCCTGGATCCACGACCTCGGCATCGGGACCTTTGTCGGCACGTCGGGCCGCGTGTTCCCGCTCGAGATGAAGGCTGCGCCACTGCTGCGCGCGTGGCTGCACCGGCTCAAGGAAAGCGGCGTGCGCTTTCACATGCGCCAGCGCTGGCTGGGCTGGCAGGAAGGTCGCCTGCGCTTTGCCACGCCGGATGGCGAACGGCTGGTCGACGCGGATGCGACGATCCTGGCACTGGGCGGCGCGAGCTGGGCGCGCCTGGGCTCGGACGGCGCCTGGGTGCCGCTGCTGATGGAGCAGGGTGTCGAGGTGGCGCCGCTGGTGCCGGCCAACTGCGGCTTCGATACCGCGTGGAGCGCGCATTTCAGCAGCCGTTTCGCCGGGGCGCCGCTGTTGACGGTGGCGGCCGGCGTGCGTGGCGAAGATGGCGCCATCGCCTGGCGCAAGGGCCAGTTCGTCGTCACGGCAGGGGGCGTCGAAGGCAGTCTGGTGTACGCGTTGTCGGCACCGCTGCGCGACGCGATCGCGCGCGATGGCACGGCCACACTGTGGCTCGACCTGGCGCCGGATCACAGTGCCGAACGGGTGTTCGACGAGGTCACGCGCGGGCGCGGTTCGCGCTCGATGGCGAGCCACCTGCAAAGCCGGCTCGGGATCAAGGGCGTCAAGGCGGGGCTGCTGCACGAGTGCCTGTCGAAGGAAGACTATACCGATCCGGCGCGGCTGGCCGCGGCGATCAAGGCGCTGCCGGTGACGCTGCTGCGCCCGCGGCCGATCGATGAGGCAATCAGCAGCGCGGGCGGCGTGTGCTTTGCTGCGCTGGAGGGTGAGGGAACCATGCTGCGCGCGCGGCCCGGCGTGTTCGTCGCCGGCGAAATGGTGGACTGGGAAGCGCCGACCGGCGGCTACCTGCTGACTGCCTGCTTTGCCAGTGGCCGCGCAGCAGGACGCAGCGCGCTGGCCTGGCTGAGTGCGGGCGTGCAGTGACATTGCGTGATTTATTCAGGCGCGCGCGCTTGGTAAGATAACCGTTTCGCGCCACGGCAACTCCATGACACTTCCCCGCGTCCTGACGCTCGCAGCCCTTCTCGCCGTCCTGCAGGTTGCCGCTGCCCCCAGCGCGCGTGCCGACATCGGCTGCGGCCAGCCATGCCGCGGCCTGGTGCTCGAAGCGCAGGCGCTGGAAGGCAGCGCCCGCTATCAGGAAGCGCTGACGAAATACAAGGCGGCAGAGCAGGCCGATCCGACTGCCTCGATACCATTGTCGCTGGCCGCTGGCCTGGTACTGAAACTCTCGACGGTGGCGCCGCAGGACAAGGCGCCGCAGCTGCGCGACATGGCGCGCGCGCTGGCCGAGCGCGCGGCGTCGCTGGCCGCGGATGACCCGGTGGCGCAGGAAGTCCTGCGCATGCTCGATGATCCGGCGCCGCCACCGCTGCATCAGCCCAATGCCCGGGCCGCGAAGCTGATGGCCGACGGCGAGGCGGCGTTCGCGCGCCAGGACTGCAAGGCCGCGCTGGCAAAGTACGAAGCGACGATGCTGGCCGATCCGCAGTATTCCAGCGCCTGGGTCGCTGCCGGAAATTGCCACTATATGCAACGGGACTTTACCCGTGCCGAGGCGCTGTTTCGCGCGGCGACCGTCATCGAGCCGCACAATTCGCAGGCCTGGCGCTACCTGTCCGACGCGCTGTTCTACCAGGACAAGCGAGCCGCCGCCGAAGCGGCGCTGTACAAGGCGATCGAAGCGGATCCGTCGCAGCGGCCGAACTGGGGCAAGCTGGCCAGTTACCGGGCCGGCGCCGGCTTGCCATTGAAGGCGCTGGGCCTGCGCCGGGGCGTGCGCGTTTCGGAGAACGCGGACGGCAAGTACGTGATCACGCTCGACCCGCAGACGGACGCGGAAAAGACGCCCGACCACGCGATCCGGCTGGCGCTGGGCATGACCGAAGCGCAGCTGCGCACGGACGACAAGGACCGGCGCAAGTCGGCCTTCGACATCGAACTCGCCAGCTGGCGCCAGGCACTGAAGATCGCCGACGAGGCCGAGGCCAGCGGCGGCGCGGGGCTGACCGATCCGGGCCTGCTGCAGGTCAGGGCGCTGGCGCGCGAGGGGCAGCTCGAACCGGCGATCCTGCTGCTGATGTTCAGACAGGCGTACCGGCCGGCCCTGCAGGCGTGGATGGCGGCCAATCCGGGCGGGGTCAAGTATTTCATCGACCGGTTTGGCGTGATGCCTTGAGGACTCTGCAGCCGGACGCTGGCATCCCGGGCCGGCGGGTATAGTCGACACCATGCCTTCTTCTTCCCGTTATCCGAACACGCCGGACGGCCGCTATTTCGTCGTCAAGGGCCGCCTCTGGCGCAGCAGCAATCCGCACCTGGCGCCGGACGAACGCCAGCAACTGGTCAATCGATTGATGGATGCGCGGCGGCAGGTCGGGACGGCGCTCAAGGCGCGCGATGACGCGGCCGAGCGCGCGGCCCGCGCGGATGTCGATGCGGCCAAGCGGGCGCTGGGCGAGCGCGGGCCGGTCTGGTGGACTGATGGTGCTCCGGACTACAACCGGCGCATGGCGGTGAATACGCCATATGCGGCGTGGTATGCGGGGCTTGATGCGGCGTCGCACGCGCCCGCGTAATGGTCAGTCAGTGACCTTGCCCCGCAGTGCCTTGGTCTGGCTGCTCCGGGTCTTGCCGTCGAGCCGCCGCAGTTGCGAGCCGCGTGTCGGCCGGGTGGGGCGGCGGGTGATTGGCACGACCGCTGCCTTGTCGACCAGCTCCTGCAGGCGCCGTAACGCATCTTCCTTGTTCTGTTCCAGGCTGCGCGACTGCTGAGCCTTGAGGACCAGCACGCCTTCCTGCGTGATGCGCGCGTCGCGCAGCGCCAGCAGCCGCTCCTTGACCGGCTGTGGCAGTGACGAGGCCACGATATCGAAGCGCGCATGCACGGCGCACGAGACCTTGTTGACGTTCTGGCCGCCCGGGCCCTGGGCCCGGATCGCGCTGAATTCGACCTCGGCCGGATTGACTTGTGGAGTGAGTGCGGCCATCTTCGTCCTGGTTGCATGATGCGCCGTGCAGGTTCGCGGCAGCTGGCGCATTGTAAGCGCTGGCGTGCCGGCCTGCTGCATGCGGTGCCTTCATCGCGCAAAACGGGCACGTTGCCAGCAATGATTGTCAAAAGCGACGACAATACCGGCCTACTTTCTTTTGCACGGTGCTGTCATGTCCAATTCTTCCAGTCTGTCGATGGCGCCCCGCGTCGACCTCAATGTGCGCCCGCTTGGCGTGGCGCTGTTCCTGCTCGTCCTCGGCGCGTGGTATCTGGCGCAGGCAGTGAGCGGCCGCCAGTCGGCGCTGTACATCGTCGGCGCGCTGCTCGGCGTGGCGCTGTACCACGCGGCGTTCGGCTTCACGTCGGCCTGGCGCGTGTTCATCGCCGATGGCCGCGGCGCCGGCCTGCGCGCGCAGATGGTCATGCTGGCCGTCGGGGTGGCGCTGTTCTTCCCGGCGCTGGCTGCCGGCACGCTGTTCGGCAACCCGGTGACGGGCCTGGTGCAGCCGGCTGGCACGTCGGTGATCTTCGGCGCGTTCATTTTCGGCATCGGCATGCAGCTGGGCGGCGGTTGCGCCTCCGGTACGCTGTACACGGTCGGTGGCGGCAGCACGCGCATGATCGTCACGCTGCTGTTCTTCATCATCGGCTCGCTGATCGGCACGGCGCACATGCCGTTCTGGACCTCGATGCCGCAACTGGCCCCGCTGTCGGCTGTCAAGGAACTGGGCCTGGCGCCGGCGCTGGCGCTGAACTGGGGCATCTTCGCGCTGATCGCGTTCATCACGATCGTCGTCGAAAAGCGCCGTCACGGCAAGCTGGTCCCGGCGCATGTGCAGCCGCCACATCGCTCGCCCTGGCTGCATGGCCCGTGGCCGCTGCTGGCTGGCGCGCTCGCGCTGGTGGTGCTCAACTTCGCGACGCTGGCGCTGTCCGGCCGCCCGTGGGGCGTCACCTCGGCCTTCGCACTGTGGGGCGCGAAAGCGGCCGCAGTGATGGGTATCGATACGGCCAGCTGGGCCTACTGGTCCACGAAAGCCAATGCCGCCGCGCTGGCCTCGCCGATCTCGCAGGACGTCACGTCGGTCATGGACATCGGCATCGTGCTGGGCGCGATGCTGGCAGCGGCGCTGGCCGGCCGCTACGCGCCCGTCTGGCGCCTGCCCCTGCGCTCGCTGATCGCTGCCATCGTCGGCGGTCTGCTGCTGGGCTACGGCGCCCGCCTGGCCTACGGCTGCAATATCGGTGCGTACTTCAGCGGCATCCTGTCGGGCAGCCTGCACGGCTGGCTGTGGCTGGTCGTCGCCTTCATCGGCAACGTGGTCGGCACCCGCCTGCGCCCCTTCTTCGGCCTCGAAGTCGAGCGCCTCAAACCCACCGCCTGCTAAGCAAAAAGTAGGGTCAGTGTCGATTTATTGATCAATTGATTGACTGAAGTTGTCAAACAATTCGACTCTGACCCTATTTATCCAAAAGACAATTGCCCAACAATTGGGGTCAGAGTCGAATTATTGAGCAACTGATTCGCTGAAGTTGTCAAACAATTCGACACTGACCCTATTTGTTGGGGGGTTATTCTTCGTAGGTGACGCTGCCGCTGCCGGTGCGGCTGGTGCTGCGTTCGGCGGGGTTGCCGTAGACTTCGACGTCGCCGCTGCCGCTCAGGGTGATGCGGATGTTGTCGCGGGCCTGGACGGCGCTGTCGCCGGAGCCGCTTTGGCTGAGCGTGACGTCGCTGGCGCGCAGGTGTTCGGCGTCGAGGCGGCCGGAGCCGGTCGTGTCGGCTTCCAGCGCGCGGGTGGTGCCGGAGACCGTGATGCTGCCCGAACCCATCAGGCGGGTTTCCATGCGTTCCATCGCGGCGCCGCCATTGACGTCCAGGTCGCCGCTGCCGGTCAGGCCGACCGTGGCATCGCGGAAACGGCCATTGAAGCGCACGCTTCCCGAGCCGTTGAGCTGGACTGCAATCGCATCGCCCGAGAAACCGTTGATCGTGCTGTCGCCGCTGCCTTCGATCGTCACCGACGTCAGCACCGGCAGTACCAGGTCGACCACCAGTGGTTCACGGTGGCGCAGCACCATGCCGCGGATGCCGATGCGCAGCACCTTGCCGTCACCCGTGACTTCGACATTGCCCAGCATGCGCTGCTCGCCGCTGACCCGCAGCATCGGCGTGGCGCCGTAGCGAAGGTTCAGGTTGATGGGGCCGTCGACTTCGACGATCTCCACGCCGGCCGGCACCGGGCGCGTATCGTGCGCCACGACGCGGCCCTCGGCAGCGCTGACCGTGCCGCTGGCCTTGAGCATGCTGTAGCTCAGCGCGACGAGCACCGCCGCCAGCACGAGCAGGCTGAAGCCAACTTTCATCAGTGAGCGCATGGCGATTACCCCTTCAACAGTGACATGTTCATGTTCACGTAGCGGCGGATGCCGGCGATCGTGTACTTGCTGAACACCAGCGACAGCAGGAACAGCGCGATACCGCCAACGATCAGTCCGCACCCGAGCACGACCTGCGTCGTGCGCGAATCGGGATCCAGGTCGGTCGTGATCTGGATGCGGCGCTCGGCCACCGCTTCGGCGCCGCGCAGCACGCGCGAGCGCCGGTCACGGTCGTCGACGACCACGTCGGCGGCCGGCTCATTGTCACCAGCCTCGGGCCGCAGATCGGGCCGCAGCACGGGCTCCTCATACACCTGGATGCCATGCTCCCCGATCGAGACCCGCGTCTGCGTCTCGCCCGCACCGTCGTCGTTCGTCGCGTCCATGCGGCTGAGCGGCGCGCTCAGAACCAGCTCATTCGAGCCGGCCAGCCCACTGGCCGTGACGGCGATGCCCGACACGTAGACGCCGAAGGCCGACATGTACAGCGCCATCAGCAGCGACGCGAATACCGCTGCCGGAATCAGCATGAACAGATTGAACACCAGCAGGCCGAAGCCCGACACCACAGTGCGCGCCACGCTGCTGGTTGGCGCCGGTTTGTGGCTCAGTTGCGCAAAATGGGCGTTGGTGCGCAGGGTCAGCGCGACGTCGCGCGGGTCGCCCAGTTCCCTGGCCACATCCGGTTCGGATCGTCCGACGGCTGCGCCATCGACGAAGCGCTGCTCGTACCAGGCCAGCGTCTTGGCCTGCACGTCGGGCGGCAGGCCCATCAACGCCCGCTTGAGCGCGTCGAGGTAATCAAGTTTGGAGAAAAAGTACGCCATACGATGCGCGTTGGGCTAGTGGTGGCCGAGGACGGGAATCGCCCCGATCGCGCTTGCCGTACCGGGCGCGGCGCCACCGATCAGTTCGGGCATGACGAGTACGAGCGTGCTGGCCGCCACAAGAAGCAGCAGGGCGGCCGTACGCAGTCCGAGTCGGGGTGTCATGGTGGTGTCCATCAGGCGTGATTTCGATGGTGCTACTGTACGGCGCCGGGCGCCGCTGCACCATGACCGTGCGACAGGCTGCGCTTTTCGCGGGGCAGGGCGCCGTGGGCGAGGATGGCCGTCGCCGCCGCCTGGCCGCTGCGCACCGCCGTCTCCAGCGTCGCCGGGTAGTCGCTGGCCGTGTAGTCCCCGGCCAGCACCACGCCCGGAAGCGGCGTGACGTTGCCTGGGCGCACCAGTCCGGGCGCGCAGGTGAACGTGGCGCGCTTTTCCGTGATCAGCTGGGTCCAGACAGGTGTGCCCAGTTCGGGCCGGCCAAAGTCGTGCGCCAGTTGCGCCGCGATGGCGCCGGCAAGCGTTTCGCGCGGCAGCGCGGCAGCCTCGGCGGCGGCGCTGACGACCACGGCAAACACGCCGTCCTGGCCGGGATCGAGCTGGGCGCGGTCGAACACGAACTGGCCCCAGCGCCCCGCCTGCGGATCGTCCAGCAGCGCCCAGAACGGCAGGTCCAGGCGCGTGCCCGGTGCGTACTGCAGGTAGCAGGTGGCGATCGGTTCGTACGTGAACGCATCGAGTTGCGCGCTCAGTGCGGCGCAGTCGGCAAACGGCGCCAGCAGCGTCGCGCTGGTGGATGCCGGCGTGGCCAGCACCACGGCATCGACCCGCTCGTCGCCGGCGCCCGTCGTCAGGCACCAGCCAGCGCCATCGCGCGCGAGCGCCGTGACCTTGACGCCCGGCCGCACCGCATGGCCTTCACCGGCCAGCCAGGCGCCGGCAGGTTCCGGGAACAGGGCGCCCATCGCCACACGCGGCAGCAGCATGTCCGAGGCCGCGCGACGGCTTGCGCCCAGGCTGTCGCGCAGCACGGCCAGAAATACATTCGCTGAAGCGCGTTCGGGCGGCGTGTTGAGCGCCGCGATGCACAGCGGGCGCCACATCAGCGTGGTCAGGCGCTCGGTCTGGTCGAAGCGTTCGAGCAGCTCGGCCACCGTGCAATCGACGTCCAGTGCCCAGCCCATCCAGCGTCCGGCGCTGTTGAAGCGGGCCAGCGCGAGCTTGTCGGCGCGCGCCAGGCCTTTCGCGCGCAGCAGCGCGAATGCGAGGTGCAGCGGCGCGGGCAGGCGTGGCGCGACGAAATCCATGCCGGTGCCACCAGGCGGATAGCGCATCTGCACCGGCAGGCGCAGCAGCGCCGCATCGGGATCGACGGCCACCTGGCGCAGCATGCGCAGCGATTCGGCGTAGGCGCCCAGCAGGATGTGCTGGCCGTTGTCCAGCGCCAGGCCGCGCACCTCGACCCCGCGGGCGCGCCCGCCGAGGGTGCGCGCCGCTTCGAACAGGATGACGTCAACGCCCTTGCGCGCGAGCGTCACGGCCGCCGCGCAGCCGGCCCAGCCCCCGCCGACGACTGCGACGCGCAGCCTAGGTGCGGACATACGTCTTCCACGCCAGCCACAGCTTGCGCAGCGGCGTCAGTGAAATGCGCTGGTTCAGCACGTGGTAGCCGTCGCGCTGGATCTCATCGAGCAGCGTGCGGTAGATCGACGCCATCATCAGTCCCGGGCGCTGCGCGCGCCGGTCTTCCTTCGGCAGCAGGGCCAGTGCTTCGTCGTAGATGGCCTGGGCGCGCTTGGCCTGGAATGCCATCAGCGCCTCGAATTTGTCGCTGTGCTGGAGCTTGAGCAGGTCGTTTGCCGTGACGCCGAACTGCTGCAGTTCGTTGACCGGCAGGTAGATGCGGCCCTTGCGCGCGTCGTCGCCCACGTCGCGGATGATGTTCGTCAGCTGGAACGCGAGGCCCAGTTTCTCGGCATACGCGAGCGTCTGCGGATTGGTGTAGCCGAAGATGCTGGCCGACAGGATGCCCACCACGCCGGCCACGTGCCAGCAATAGCGCTGCAGGCCCGGGTAATCGAGGTAGCGGCTCTGGTCGAGATCCATCTCCATGCCGTCGACGATCGCCTGCAGGTGTTGTTCTTCGAGCTTGTAGACCGCGATATGCGGCTGCAGCGCCAGCATCACCGGGTGCGTCGGGGTGCCCGCATACATCTTCGAGACCTCGGTGCGCCACCAGGCCAGCTTGATGCGCGCAACCGAACCGTCGGTGGCTTCATCGACCGTGTCGTCCACCTCGCGGCAGAAGGCGTACAACGCCGTGATCGCGCGCCGGCGTTCCGGCGGCAGGAACAGGAAGCTGTAGTAGAAACTGGAGCCGCTTTGAACGGTCTTTTGCTGGCAGTATTCGTCTGGAGACATGAAAATCGTCGTGGAGTGCGGGTTGGGCGGCTGCGGCACGGCTGTGCCGTCAGGCGAGCATTCTAGCAGGCCAGACAGCGCAGCCGGCGATGTGCGCCGTGACTTTTACATGCGCAGCGCGCCCCAGCCCACGGCAACCCAGTCCGCGGTGGCCAGCGTCGGGCGACGTTTGAACACGTCGTAACCGGCGCGCTCGATCCGGTCGAGGATGCGCAGCCCGCCCTGGACGATCATGCGCAGCTCCCAGCCGATGCGTCCCGGCAGCCGCCGCGCCAGCGGTGCGCCCGACAGCATCAGCGCGCGGGCACGCTCGACCTCGAAGCGCATCAGGGCCTGGAACGGGGCATCGACGATGCCGGCTTTCAGGGCCGTTTCGCTGACCTGGAAGCGCGCGAGATCTTCCAGCGGCAGGTAGATCCGGCCCTTGGTCAGGTCGATCGCGACGTCCTGGATGAAGTTGATCAGTTGCAGCGCGCTGCAGATCGCATCCGAATCGCGCAGGTTGACCGCGTCGTCGGCCTCGTACAGGGCCAGCATCAGGCGCCCGACCGGGTCGGCGGAACGGTGGCAGTAATCGAGCAGGCTCGCGTATTCCTGATAGCGGGGCGTGACGACATCCTGCCGGAAGGCCGACAGCAGGGCGCGCATCGGCTCGACCGACAGACGGTACTGCGCCACGACATGCGCCAGCCGCGCGAACATCGGCTCATCGGGAACGCTGCCGGCCTCGATGCGGTCCAACTGCGCGTCATAGGCTTGCAGCGCGGCCAGCCGTTCACCGGGCGTCGCGTCGCCTTCATCGGCCAGGTCGTCGGCACTGCGGGCAAAGGCGTAGATCGCCTCCACCGCCGGCACCAGGCGGCGCGGCAGCAGAATCGACGCAACAGGAAAGTTCTCGTAGTGGTCAACGGCCATGTTTAGAGGGAAGACGCTAAAGTCGTCACATTGTCTATTTGCATGATTATAATTGCTGAATTACAAACTGGCGCCACCGCAGCATGCGGCGCGCAGCCAGCGTTGGCGCGAGACGCCGCCTGCCAAGTCAAAGGATCACCACCGTGTCAGTCCGTTTTTCTTCCCCAACCTTGCGGGCGGCCGTGGTTGCCCTGTGCGCCGCCGGCGTCCTGACTGCCTGCTCGAAGCCGGCGCCGCCGGCCGAGGACATCCGCCCGGTGCGGGTCGTCAAGCTCGTGGCGGATGCGGGCGCGCAGCAGTCGCAGTTCGCGGGCGACGTGCGGCCGCGCTACGAATCGCAGCTGGGGTTCCGGGTCGGCGGCAAGATCATCGAGCGCAAGGTGGACGTGGGCGCGACCGTCAGGCGCGGCGCGGTCCTGATGCGGCTCGATCCGCAAGACCTGAAGCTGGCCGAAACCCAGGCGCGCGCCACGCTGCGCGCCGCCGAAACCGAGCGCGAACTGGCCGCCGCCGACTACAAGCGGCATGTCAACCTGCGGTCCGAGAATTTCGTCAGCCAGGCCGTGCTCGACGCCAAGCAGAGCGCGCTCAAGGCCGCCCAGGCCAATGTCGAAGCAGCGCGCGCCGGCTTGCGCGGCCAGTCGAACCAGGCCGATTACACGACGCTGGTGGCCGACGTGGACGGTGTCGTTACGGCGATCGATGCCGAAGTGGGGCAGGTCGTCCAGGCCGGCACGCCCGTGGTCCGTGTCGCCCGCACTGCCGAAAAGGACGTCGTGATCGGCATCCCGGAAGACAAGGTGGCGGGCCTGCGCCAGGCGGCCGAGGTCACCGTGCGCCTGTGGGCCGATGCCGGCCAGACCATTCCCGGCAAGATCCGCGAGATTGCCCCGATGGCCGATGCGGCAACCCGCACCTACACCGTGAAGGTCGCGTTGCCCGAGCGCGCCGACGCGCGCCTGGGGATGAGCGCAACGGTGGAACTGGCCACGGGCGCGGTATCGACAGGCGGCCTGCGCGTGCCCTTGAGCGCGCTGGTCAACCACAAGGGCGCAAGCAGCGTCTGGCTCGTCGAAAACGGCGCCGTCAAGCTGGTGCGGGTGCAGGTGACGGGCCAGGTCGATAACGACGTGCTGGTGGCGGGCGCCGTGCGCGCCGGGCAGAACGTGGTCACGGCCGGCGTGAACCTGCTCAAGCCGGGCCAGAAGGTGCGCATCCTCACCGCGGATGTCGCGCGCCGGCTTGATGCCGAAGCGGCCATGAGCGCCAAGGATGGGGCCGCGCAATGAAGGGCTTCAACCTGTCGCGCTGGGCGCTGGAACACATCCCCCTCACGCGCTTCCTGATCGCGGCCTGCCTGCTGTTCGGCATCCTGAGCTACTTCGAACTCGGGCAGGACGAAGACCCGCCCTTCACCTTCCGCGCGATGGTCGTGCGCGCCGTGTGGCCGGGCGCTACCGCGCTGCAGATGGCCGAGCAGGTGACCGATCCGCTCGAGCGCAAGCTGCAGGAGACACCCTACGTCAAGAGTATCCGCAGTTTTTCCAAGCCGGGCGAGACCACGATCCTGATCGAGCTGCGTGAATCGACGCCGCCCAAGGAAACCAGCGCGGCGTGGTACCAGGTGCGCAAGAAAATCGGCGACATGACCGTCACGCTGCCGCAAGGCGTCATCGGCCCGTTCTTCAACGACGAATTCGGCGATACCTACGGCTCGATCTTCGCCTTGTCGGGCGACGGTTTCACGTATGGCGAAATGCGTGACTACGCCGACTTCGTGCGCCAGCAACTGCTGCGCGTGCCGCTGGTGTCCAAGGTCGAGCAGTTCGGCGTGCAGAACGAAAAAGTCTATATCGAGTTCTCCAGCAAGAAATTCGCCCGGCTGGGCGTGCCGTTCGAGCAGATCGTGAACCAGATCGCCACGCAGAACGCGGTCGAGGCCAGCGGCGTGCTGGTCACGCCGACGGACAATCTGTCGGTGCGCGTGACGGGCGCGCTCGGTACGCTCGACCAGATCGAGGCGCTGCAACTGCGCGCTGGCGGCACCACATTCCGTCTCGGCGACTTCGCTACCGTCAAGCGCGGCTACCAGGACCCGCCGGCCGACAAGATGCGCTTCAATGGCAAGGAAGTGATCGGCCTGGGCGTATCGATGGAAAAGGGCGGCAATATCATCACGATGGGCAAGGGGCTGGCCGAAACCGTGGCCCGTATCCGCGCGCAGTTGCCGGTCGGGATCGAGCTTGAACGGGTGGCCGACCAGCCGCAGGCCGTCAAGCAGTCGGTCGGCGAATTCATCAAGGTGCTGATCGAAGCGGTCGTGATCGTGCTGGTCGTGTCGTTTCTGGCACTGGGCCTGCACAGCAAGCCCAAATGGCGCATCGATATCTACCCGGGCCTGGTGGTGGCGCTGTCGATCCCGCTGGTGCTGGCCATTACGTTCCTGGCCATGCGCATGCTCGACATCTCGCTGCACAAGATTTCGCTGGGCGCACTGATCATTGCGCTGGGTCTGCTGGTCGACGATGCCATCATCGCCGTTGAGATGATGGTGCGCAAAATGGAAGAGGGCATGTCGCGCTTCGAGGCTGCCACCTTTGCCTACACGTCGACGGCGATGCCGATGCTGACCGGAACGCTGATCACGGCGGCGGGTTTCCTGCCGATCGGCCTGGCCGAATCGGCGGCCGGCGAATACACGTTCTCGATGTTCTCGGTCAACGGGCTGGCGCTGCTGATCTCGTGGGTGGTGGCGGTGATGTTCACGCCATACATCGGTTTCATGCTGCTCAAGGTCAAGCCGCATGCTGATGGCGACAGTGGCCACGACGTGTTCGACTCCCCGGCCTACCGGCGCTTCCGGCGCATCGTGACCTGGTGCGTCGAGTGGCGCAAGACCACCATTGCGCTGACGCTCGGCGTGTTCGCGCTCGGCATCTTCGGCTTCACCTTCATCGAAAAGCAGTTCTTCCCGGACTCGAGCCGGCCCGAGTTGATGGTCGAGTTGTGGTCGCCCGAGGGCACCAGCTTTGCCGCCAACGAGGCCACCGTCAAGCGCTTCGAGGCATTCCTGGCCAAGCAGCAGGGCGTGCACAGCGTGACGAGTTACGTCGGCACCGGCAGCCCGCGCTTCTATCTGCCGCTGGACCAGATCTTCCCGCAGTCGAACGTCTCGCAAGTGGTCGTGCTGCCGGTCGATAACAAGGCGCGTGACGCGCTGCGCCTGAAGATCGTCGACATCTTCAGGCATGACTTTCCCGAGGTGCGCGGGCGCGTCAGGCTGCTGGCGAATGGCCCGCCGGTGCCGTACCCGGTACAGTTCCAGGTGCTGGGGCCGGACATCGGCACCGTGCGCACCATCGCGGACCAGGTCCGGGCGACGATGCTGGCCAATCCGAGCACGCTGGGCGTCAACGACAACTGGAACGAGTCGATCAAGGTGCTGCGCCTCGACCTCGACCAGGACAAGCTGCGCGCGCTGGGCGTGACGTCGCAGGCCGTGCGCCGCACCGTCAACACGACGCTCACCGGCACCACGGTTGGCCAGCTCCGCGAATCGAACCGCCTGATCGACATGGTCGTGCGCCAGCCGCTTGAAGAGCGCGCAACCATCACGCGCCTGTCCGAAGCGCTGGTGCCCACCGCCGGCGGGCAGGCCGTGCCGATCAGCCAGGTGGCGCGCGTGCGCTTCGTCTGGGAGCCGGGCGTCGTCTGGCGCGAGGGGCGCGAATGGGCAATCATGGTCCAGGCCGATGTGGTCGACGGCATCCAGGGGCCGACCGTGACGGCGCAGGTCGACAAGCAGCTGGCCGCGCTGCGCGCGTCGCTGCCGGCCGGCTACCGCCTGACGGTCGAGGGCGCCGCTGCTGACAGCGCGGATGCCGAAGCATCGATTGCCGCCAATGTGCCGCTGGTGCTGTTCATCGTGTTCGCGCTGCTGATGCTGCAATTGCACAGCTTCTCGCGCTCGCTGCTGGTGTTCCTGACCGGCCCGCTGGGCGTGGCGGGCGCCGCGATGGCGCTGCTGATCCTCGACCGGCCGTTCGGCTTTGTCGCGAATCTCGGCGTGATCGCGCTGTTCGGCATGATCATCCGCAATTCCGTGATCCTGGTCGACCAGATCGAGCAGGACATTGCCACCGGCAGCCATCCGTGGGATGCGATCGTCGAAGCGGCCGTGCGCCGCTGCCGGCCGATCCTGCTCACGGCCGCCGCAGCGGCGCTGGCGATGATCCCGCTGTCGCGCTCGACGTTCTGGGGTCCGATGGCGGTGGCGATCATGGGCGGCCTGATGGTGGCGACGGCATTGACGCTGTTATTCCTGCCGGCCTTGTATGCGGCGTGGTTCCGCGTGAAAAAGCCGGCAGGGGCGGGCGGCAAATGAATGCATCCACCCCCGCACTGGAAAAAATGATGCCCAATAGTGTCAGAAATTCCAGTAAAATAATCGATTGAAGTTGTAGCCCCTAAACAATGGAGTGCAGGGCGGCCGGGTTCTACTGTCGGGCGCCCTTTGTTTTTGAGGCGATATTGCAATCCTGAGCGAGGATGGCGAAATTGGTAGACGCACCAGGTTTAGGTCCTGACGCCAGCAATGGTGTGGGGGTTCGAGTCCCCCTCCTCGCACCACGAATAATTATTTTTTTGGACGATTTTTACAATGGCAACTGCAGTCGAAACCCTGGGTAAACTCGAACGTCGCCTGACGATCTCTTTTCCGGTCGCTGACGTCCGCACTGAAGTCGAGAAGCGCCTGAAACAGCAGGCCAAGACGGCCAAGGCGCCTGGCTTCCGTCCGGGCAAAGTGCCGCTCAAGATGGTCGCTGCCCAGTACGGCTACCAGATCGAATCGGACGTGCTCAACGACAAAGTTGGCCGCGCATTCAACGAAGCCGCTGTCGCGAATGAACTGCGCGTTGCCGGTTTCCCGAAAATCGAGCCAAAAGACGACGCCCCTGAAGGCGTCCTCGAATTCAACGCTACCTTCGAAGTCTATCCAGAAGTCGTCATCGGCGACCTGGCAGCGGTTGAAGTCGAAACCGTCGTGACCGAAGTGTCCGACACCGAAATCGACAAGACCATCGACATCCTGCGCAAGCAGCGCGTGCACTACCACACCAAGGGTGAAGAAGGCGAACACGGCACCGGCGGCGAGCCAGTCGCAGCCAATGGCGACCGCGTCACCGTCGACTTCGTCGGCACGCTGGACGGCGTCGAATTCGACGGCGGCAAGGCCGAAGGCTATGCCTTCGTGCTGGGCGAAGGGCGCATGCTGCCGGAGTTCGAAGCCGCAACGATCGGCCTGAAGGTCGGCGAAGCCAAGACCTTCCCACTGGCATTCCCTGAGGACTACCATGGCAAGGACGTCGCCGGCAAGACCGCCGAGTTCACCATCACGCTGAAAGCACTCGAGTGGGCGCACATGCCTGCCGTCGATACCGAATTCGCCCAGTCGCTGGGAATCGAAGACGGCTCGATCGAGAAAATGCGCGAAGACATCAAGGTCAACCTGGAGCGCGAAGTGCGCGCCCGCGTCAAGGCCCGCAACAAGGAAGCCGTGATGGATGCACTGGTCAAGGCAACCGAGCTGGACGTGCCGACCGTGATGGTCGAGCAGGATTCGGAACGCCTGGCCGAAATGACCCGCCAGGACATGGCACAGCGCGGCATGGACGTGGCCAAGCTGCCATTCCCGTCCGAGATGTTCAAGGACAAGGCCGAGCGCCGCGTGCGCCTGGGTCTGATCCTGTCGCAACTGGTCGCTGACAATAACCTGCAAGCTACGCAAGATCAGGTGAAAGCCCAGATCGAAGATTTCTCGCAAAGCTACGAAGACCCGAAAGAAGTCCTGAAGTACTACTTCAGCGATCGTCGTCGCCTTGGTGAAGTCGAAGCCCTTGTATTGGAAGAAAACGTCGTCAACTACGTACTCGGCAAGGCCAAGGTCTCGAACAAGACCGTCGCTTTCGATGAACTGATGGGCAGCGTCCCACAGGCTTAAGAAAAGCAGGCCGGCCCCTCGAGGCCGGCTTTTTTCAATGGCCCATTTGACCAACCCCTAACAAGGAACGAGACAGGTATGATGCACAATCCAGCACTGGATACACAGGCACTCGGCTTGGTGCCGATGGTCGTCGAGCAAAGTGGTCGCGGCGAGCGCGCCTACGACATTTACTCGCGCCTCTTGAAAGAACGCGTGATTTTCCTGGTCGGTCCCGTCAACGACCAGATGGCCAACCTGATCGTCGCCCAGATGCTGTTCCTGGAAAGCGAAAATCCTGACAAGGATATCTCGCTCTACATCAACTCGCCGGGTGGCTCGGTTTCGGCCGGTCTCGCGATCCTCGACACGATGAACTTCATCAAGCCCGACGTCTCGACGCTGTGCACGGGTCTGGCGGCCTCGATGGGCGCCTTCCTGCTGGCAGCCGGCGCCAAGGGCAAGCGTTTCTCGCTGCCGAACTCGCGCGTCATGATTCACCAGCCATCGGGCGGCTCGCAGGGCATGGCCTCGGATATCGAAATCCAGGCCAAGGAAATCCTGTACCTGCGCGAGCGTCTGGCACGCATCATGTCGGATAACACCGGCCAGAGCATCGAGCAGATCCACCGCGACACCGACCGTGACCGCTTCATGTCGGCTGAAGAGTCGGTGGAGTATGGGCTGATCGACAAGGTACTGACCCACCGCGCCTAAGAAATTGCCCGAGCATCCAGCGTGATGTTGGAAAAAACGCCCGGACGCGAACACGTTCGGGCGTTTGTTTTTTATTTCGGGTAGCATGTTCGCATGCGCGCCAGTTGCGCCCTTGGATTCGCTCTTGTTGCGTCTCCGGTTAAGCGTTATATTCATAGCAATTCAATAGAGTCCTGCCCCCATGTCAGAGAAAAAATCCTCCAGCGGCGAAAAACTGTTGTACTGCTCGTTCTGTGGAAAGAGCCAGCACGAAGTCAAGAAGCTGATCGCAGGACCGTCGGTCTTCATCTGCGACGAATGCATCGACCTGTGCAACGACATTATCCGCGATGAAACTTCGAACGTCGAAACAGTGACGGGCACCAAGTCCGACCTGCCGACGCCTCTTGAAATCACTGAACTGCTCGATCAGTACGTGATCGGCCAGCAAACGGCCAAGCGCATCCTGTCGGTGGCGGTGTACAACCATTACAAGCGCCTCAAGCACCTGGGCAAGAAAGACGAAGTCGAACTGGCCAAGAGCAATATCCTTCTGGTCGGCCCCACCGGTTCCGGCAAGACGCTGCTGGCCCAGACGCTTGCGCGCATGCTGAACGTGCCGTTCGTGATTGCCGATGCGACCACGCTGACCGAAGCCGGTTATGTGGGCGAAGACGTCGAGAACATCATCCAGAAGCTGCTCCAGAGCTGCAACTACGAAGTCGAAAAGGCGCAGCGCGGCATCGTCTACATCGACGAGATCGACAAGATTTCGCGCAAGTCCGACAACCCGTCGATCACGCGCGACGTGTCGGGCGAGGGCGTGCAGCAGGCGCTGCTCAAGCTGATCGAAGGCACGATGGCATCGGTGCCGCCGCAGGGCGGTCGCAAGCACCCGAACCAGGACTTCGTCCAGATCGACACGACCAACATCATGTTCATCTGCGGCGGCGCGTTCGACGGCCTGGCCAAGGTGATCCAGAACCGTTCGGTCAAGAGCGGCATCGGGTTCGGCGCCACGGTCAAGAGTCTCGATTCCGGCTACAACGCCGAGATTCTGCTCGAGGCCGAACCCGAAGACCTGATCAAGTTCGGCCTGATTCCCGAACTGGTCGGTCGTCTGCCGGTGGTGGCTGCCTTGTCCGAGCTGACTGAAGAAGCGCTGATCCAGATTCTGATCGAGCCAAAGAATGCGCTGATCAAGCAATATTCGAAATTGCTCGAAATGGAAGGCGCCGAACTGGAGATTCGTCCGGCAGCATTGCACGCAATTGCCAAGAAGGCATTGGCACGCAAAACGGGTGCGCGTGGTCTGCGTTCGATTCTCGAACATGCGCTGCTTGACGTGATGTATGAATTGCCAGGCCAGACGAATGTCGTGAAAGTCGTGATCGATGAAAATACGATCACGAACGGCGCGAAACCTTTGCTGATTTATAGCGAAACGGCGAAAGCATCGGGAGAAAACTGAAAAAAATCCGGGCGCAAGCGACAAATTGCTTGCCGCACGGATTCAACTCGGTACAATCAATCTCAATAAGAGATCCCGGCTTCATTCGAAAAGCCACTCGCGGTACGCCGCGCGGTGGCTTTTTCATTTTCAGCGGGTTTTTTATTGGAACGGCTATATGCTCTGACAAGTCACTTTTCTTTTACTTACAGAATATATTTTTACCGGCCGGTCTTGTGTTTTGGCCGTCCAGTGCCCAAGTTCAGAACACGCTTTTTATAAGGTATGCCATGACAACTTCGAAATTAACCGAGCAAACGACGCTGCCACTTCTGCCGTTGCGCGATGTGGTTGTGTTCCCGCATATGGTGATACCTCTGTTCGTTGGCCGCCCTAAATCGATCAAGGCTCTGGAAGCCGCGATGGAGCAGGGCAAGAGCATCATGCTGGCCGCCCAGAAGGCCGCCGCCAAGGACGAACCGTCCGCCGCAGACATCTACGAGATCGGCTGCGTTGCCAATATTCTGCAGATGCTGAAACTCCCCGACGGCACCGTCAAGGTCCTGGTCGAGGGTTCGCAGCGCGCACGCATCGATACGATCAATGACGGCGCCACCCACTTCACGGCGCAACTGACGCCAGTCGAATCGGAAGTCGGCGACGACTCCGAAGTCGAGGCAATGCGCCGCGCGATCGTCCAGCAGTTCGACCAGTACGTCAAACTCAATAAAAAGATTCCGCCAGAAATCCTGGCGTCGCTCGCCGGCATCGATGATGCAGGCCGCCTGGCTGATACCGTCGCGGCGCACCTGCCGCTCAAGCTCGAGCAGAAGCAGGTGATCCTGGAGATCTTCAACGTCGCCAAGCGCCTCGAGCACCTGCTCGGCCAGCTCGAAGGCGAGCTGGACATCCTGCAGGTCGAAAAGCGCATCCGTGGCCGCGTCAAGCGCCAGATGGAAAAGTCGCAGCGCGAGTACTACCTGAACGAGCAGGTCAAGGCGATCCAGAAAGAGCTGGGCGAAGGGGAAGAGGGCGCCGACATCGAGGAACTCGAGAAGAAGGTCGTCGCCGCCAAGATGCCGAAAGAAGCCATGGAAAAAGCCCAGGCTGAAATTCGCAAGCTCAAGCTGATGTCGCCGATGTCGGCCGAGGCTACCGTCGTGCGCAACTACATCGACACACTGGTGTCGCTCCCATGGCGCAAGAAGTCGAAGGTCGCCATCGACCTGGCCAATGCCGAAGCCGTCCTCGAGCAGGACCACTATGGCCTGGACAAGATCAAGGAACGCATCCTGGAATACCTCGCAGTGCAACAGCGCGTCGAGAAGCTGAAAGCACCGATCCTGTGCTTCGTCGGTCCTCCGGGCGTCGGCAAGACCTCGCTTGGCCAGTCCATCGCCCGCGCGACGAACCGCAAGTTCGTGCGCATGGCCCTGGGTGGCGTGCGTGACGAAGCCGAGATCCGCGGTCACCGCCGCACGTACATCGGTTCGATGCCGGGCAAGGTCCTGCAATCGCTGGCGAAAGTCGGCGTCCGCAACCCGCTGTTCCTGCTCGACGAGATCGACAAGATGGGCGCCGATTTCCGTGGCGATCCGTCGTCGGCCCTGCTCGAGGTGCTGGACCCCGAACAGAACCACACGTTCTCGGACCATTACCTGGAAGTGGACTTCGACCTGTCGGACGTGATGTTCGTGGCGACCTCGAACTCGTACAACATCCCGCCGGCGCTGCTGGACCGCATGGAAGTCATTCGCCTGTCGGGTTACACCGAAGATGAAAAGACCAGCATTGCGCTGCGCTACCTGTTGCCGAAGCAGTTGAAGAACAACGGCCTGAAGGAAGAGGAAATCAAGGTCGAAGAGACGGCGATCCGCGACATCATCCGTTACTACACCCGGGAAGCCGGCGTGCGTTCGCTCGAGCGCGAAGTCTCGAAGATCTGCCGCAAGGTCGTCAAGATGCTGCTGCTCAAGAAGCCGGGCACGGGCGTCGACAAGCGCGTCATCGTCAACGGCAAGAACCTGGACAAGTTCCTGGGCGTGCGTCGCTATGACTTTGGCGTGGCCGAGAAAGACAACCAGGTCGGCCAGGTGGTGGGTCTGGCGTGGACCGAAGTCGGTGGTGATCTGCTGACGATCGAAGCCGTCAACGTGCCGGGCAAGGGCGCCATCATCCGCACCGGTACGCTGGGCGACGTGATGAAGGAATCGATCGAAGCTGCCCGCACCGTGGTGCGCAGCCGCGCCGCGCGCCTCGGTATCAAGAACGAGGCGTTCGAGAAGACCGATATCCACATCCACGTGCCGGAAGGCGCGACGCCGAAGGATGGACCGTCGGCTGGTATCGGCATGACGACGGCGCTGGTGTCGGCCTTTACGGGCATCCCGGTGCGCGCCGATGTGGCAATGACGGGCGAGATCACGCTGCGCGGTGAAGTCCTGCCGATCGGCGGCCTGAAAGAAAAGCTGCTGGCAGCGCATCGCGGTGGCATCAAGACGGTGTTGATCCCCGAGCAGAACGTGAAGGACCTGGCCGAGATTCCGGACAACGTCAAGAACAAGCTCGAGATCGTGCCGGTGCGCTGGATCGAGAAAGTGCTGGAGATCGCACTGGAACGCCAGCCGCAGCCATTGGTGGACGATCCTGCGGTGGCCGTTGCGCCAGCGCCGGTGGAAGCCAAGCCCGAAGTGGTCAAGCATTAAATAGTATGGAGCTGCTTGCAGCTTCCTGAAACAGGCGCCCGTGTGGCGCCTGTTTTTTTTTGCGGCGTCGTGTTGGCGCGCCATATGCCACAGATGAACCTGCGTTGAAGCGGCCTCGCTTGACAGCGCCATGTTGCCCTTGTTTAATACGGCCTGCACTTTTGCAGCAGCGGCGCGCGTGCGTCACGAACGGGAAACGAGGGAACGAGTGAACAAGACAGAACTGATCGAAGAAATCGCGAAGTCCGCGGATATTACCAAGGCATCGGCAGCGCGTGCCCTCGACGCCGTGATCGACGCCGTGACCGAGACCCTGAAAAAGAACGACAGCGTCACGCTGGTCGGTTTTGGCACGTTCTCGGTCGGTGAACGCGCCGCACGCACGGGCCGCGATCCGCGCACCAAGGAGCCCATCAAAATCAAGGCCGCACGCGTCCCGAAATTTAAGGCTGGTAAAGCGCTGAAAGATGCTGTAAACTAATGCCTTCTTCGCGGTGACAAGCGAAGGAAAGCAACAGGGGTTGTTGTGTAGTCCCTGATGTTCGTTGGTGTGTTTTTTGCTGGAGCGGTAGTTCAGTTGGTTAGAATACCGGCCTGTCACGCCGGGGGTCGCGGGTTCGAGCCCCGTCCGCTCCGCCACAAAAAACGCACAGACAGTATGTCTGGAGCGGTAGTTCAGTTGGTTAGAATACCGGCCTGTCACGCCGGGGGTCGCGGGTTCGAGTCCCGTCCGCTCCGCCAGAATTCGAGTAGTATGGAGTGCCCTTCGGGGTAGCTCCGCCAGAAGAGGCGAACGCGAGTTCGCCTTTTTTTTTAACTTGTGCTGTTATTGCATTCTCAACCTTGAATGGCTGACCATGTTTGAATTTATTCGGAACAACAAGCGTTGGATGTACGGGATCCTGCTTCTTTTGATCGTCCCATCGTTTGTGTTTGTCGGGATGGAGAGTTACCAGAGTAATGATGCGGGAACGCACGTCGCCACCGTTGGCGGCGAAAAGATCTCGCGCCAGGAATGGGAAGACGCGCAGCGCCGCCAGATCGACCAGGCGCGCCAGATGATGGGCGCCCAGTTCGACCAGAAGATGTTCGAAACCGCCGAAGCGAAAAAAACGATCCTCAACAATCTGGTCGGCGAACGCGCCATCAGCACCGAGATCGCCCGCTCGCACATGAACGTCAGCGATGCAACGCTGCAAAAGACCATCATGGAGATCCAGCAGTTCCGCCAGCCGGACGGTGGCTTCGACATGGAAGGCTACAAGGCCGCCCTGGCAGCGCAAGGCATGACGCCGGCGATGTTCGACCAGCGCCTGCGCCGTGACCTCACCGTGCAGCAGCTGACCGGTTCGATCCAGGCCACCGCATTTGCACCGCGCAGCGTCGCAACGCGCCTGTCGAACATCAATGACCAGGAGCGTGAAGTGCAGGAGATCGTGTTCCCGATCGCGACCTACCTGCCGCAGGTGAAAGTCACCGACGCGATGGTCAAGGCCTACTATGACAAGAACGCGACGCTGTTCCAGATCCCGGAACAGGTCAAGGCCGAGTATGTCGTCTTCAACGCCGCCACCGTCGAAAACCAGGTGCAGGTGTCGGACGCCGAAATCAGCGACTTCTATAACAAGAACCTGAAGAACTACACGACGCCCGAGCAGCGCAGCGCCAGCCACATCCTGATCACGGTGGCCAAGGATGCAAAGCCAGCCGACCAGGCTGCGGCCAAGACGAAAGCGGAAGCTGTGCTGGCGCAAGTGCGCGCAGCGCCGGCCAATTTTGCCGCCATTGCCAAAGCCAACTCGCAGGATCCGGGCTCGGCCCAGGCCGGCGGCGATCTGGGCGTGGTCGAGAAGGGCCTGTTCGTCAAGTCGGTCGAAGACGCGATCTACGCGTTGAAAGAGGGCGAAACGAGCGGCCTGGTGCAGTCGGAATTCGGCTGGCACATCATCAAGCTGAACTCGGTCAAGCCGGCGACCCAAAAGTCGCTGGACACGGCACGCGAACAGATCGCAGGCGACCTCAAAAAGCAGAAGATGGCCGCCAAGTACACCGAACTGGCTGGCGTGTTCACCGAGACGGCGTATGACCAGTCCGATAGCCTGAAGCCAGTGGCTGACAAGCTCAAGCTGCAGATCCAGACCGTCGACAACCTGACCCGTACCCCGAATCCGGCGCTGGGCGATGCACCGTTCAACAACGCCAAGTTCCTGACTGCGCTGTTCGGCAATGACGCGCTGAAGAACAAGCGCAATACCGAAGCCGTGGAAGTGGCGCCAAGCGTGCTGGTGGCAGGTCGCGTGGTTGAACTGCGTCCGGCTGCCAAGCGTCCGCTGGCCGACGTCGAGGCGCAGATTCGTCAGCGCGTAACGATTGAAGAAGCCGTGCGCCTGGCACGCCAGGCGGGTGAAGCCAAGCTGGCTGCGGCCAAGGCAGCAGGCGATGCGACCGGTTTCGGCGCACCGGTCGTGGTGTCGCGGACCAAGCAGCCGACGATCAACCAGCCCGGCGCCATTGCCGTACTCAAGGCGGATGCGACCAAACTGCCGGCGTATGTCGGTGTCGATGTCCCGGGCCAGGGCTACGCCGTCTACCGCATCAACAAGGTCTCGCAGCCGGCGCAGCTCGATGCGGCGCGTCGCAAGCAGGAAGCCGACCAGATCGGCAGCATGATGGGCCAGCAGCAGATGGTCGATTATGTCGAAGCGCTGAAGGTCAAGGCCAAGGCCAAGGTGACGGCCACGCCGTCGCAGCTGAGCGGGAACACCGACGCGCAATAAGTCGTCGCGTACCGTTACCTGACCTGGGAAAGCCCGGCTGCGCAAGCAGCCGGGCTTTTTTGCGATGTGCTTAACCGACGTGGGACGTGACATCTGGAACACTGGCGGTATTGACTGCTGCCAACCACGAAGGGATCGTTCCAATGACCACCACCACGAGCCGTCAGCGCGCCCGGGACCTCGTCGCGCGCATGACCGGAGACGAAAAGTTCGCCTGGCTGTCCGGCCCGATGGCCATCCCCCTGACCGATGAACTGGCAGCGCAGGGCGCCATCGGTTCGGCCGCGTTCTATCCCGGCATCCCGCGCCTGGGCATCCCCGCGATGCAGCAGGCCGATGCCAGTCTCGGGATCAGCAATATCGGCGGCGTGCGTCCGGGCGACCATGCGACGGGGTTGCCCAGCTCGCTGCTGCTGGGCGCAACCTTCAACCGCCAGCTCGCCCACGACAGCGGCGCACTGGTCGGGCGCGAGGCCCGCGCCAAGGGCTTCAATGTGCAGCTCGCGGGTGGCGCCAACCTGATCCGCGAACCGCGCGGCGGGCGCAATTTCGAATACATCAGCGAAGACCCGCTGCTCACTGGCGTGCTGGCCGGCCACTCGGTCGCCGGCATCCAGGCGCAGGGTGTGGTCTCGACCGTCAAGCATTTCGTCGCCAACGGCCAGGAAACGGGGCGTGTGATGGTCAGTGCGAACCTGGCCGAAGCGGCGCTGCGCGAATCGGACCTGCTGGCGTTCCAGATCGCGATCGAAACCGGCAAGCCGGGCGCCGTCATGCCCGGCTATAACCTGGTCAATGGCCACTACGCGTCCGAGAACGCGTTCCTGCTGCAGCAGGTGCTCAAGGACGAATGGGGTTATCCCGGCTGGGTCATGTCGGACTGGGGCGCCACCCATTCGACCGTCAAGGCAGCGCTGGCCGGACTGGACGTGCAATCAGGCGCCAATCTCGACGACGCGCATTACTTTGGCCAGGCCCTGCGCGATGCCGTGCGCGACGGCCAGGTGCCGCAATCGCGCATCGACAATATGGTTGCGCGCATCCTCACGGGCCTGATCGACGTCGGCGCGCTGGATGCAGCGCCGCTTGACGAGCGCAGGCAGCCGATCGACTTCAGCCAGCACAAGCTGATTGCGCAGCGCCAGGCCGAAGAAGGCATCGTGCTGCTCGCGAACCGGGACGCCACGCTGCCGCTGCCACAGCGCCTGGACCGCCTGCTGATCGTCGGCGAGCATGTCGACCATGGCGTGCTGTGTGGCGGCGGTTCGTCGGCCGTGACGCCGATCGGCAGCCTGCAACTGCCCGGCACCAGCATCATGGGGATGGACGTGGCCAAGGTCGTCCAGCCGTCGTCGCTCGTCTCCGCTATCGAAGAAGAAAGCGGCGCCCACGACGTCGTGTTCGTCGGCGGCACCGATCGGCAACAGGTGCTCGCCGAAGCGCGCAAGGCCGATGCGGTGATCGTGTTCGCGCAGGAATGGCGCTCGGAAGGCCTCGACGCCGTTGGCCTCGCGCTGCCCGACGACCAGGATGCGCTGATCGCGGCGATTGCCGGCGTCAACCCGGCGACGATCGTCGTCATCCAGTCAGGTGGTCCCGTCACGATGCCATGGCGTGATGACGTGGCCGCGATCCTGGCGGCCTGGTACCCGGGATCCGGCGGCGGGCCGGCCGTGGCAGGCGTGCTGTTCGGACGCGTCAATCCGTCCGGCCGTTTGCCCGTGACGTTCCCGGCCAGCGAAGCGCAGTTGCCGCGTCCCGTGCAGATCGATCCGGAGACCACAACGTCGAACCCGGCCACGCCGCGCAAGGGCGGCATCATCCCGCTCGACTACGATATCGACGGGTCGGATGTCGGTTACCGCTGGTTCGCGCGTGAAGGGCATCAGCCGCTGTTCCCGTTCGGGTTCGGCTTGTCGTACACGACATTCGCCTTGAGCGGTCTGCGCGTGCATGTCGACGGGCGTTACACGGCGAGCATTGAGGTAGCCAATACCGGCACGCGCGCTGGCTCGGTCGTGGTGCAGATTTATGTCGCCAGACCGGGCGCGGACGGTTTCGTCAGGCGCCTGGCAGGCTTCGCCAAAACAACGCTGGCCGCCGGAGAGCGCAGCAGCGTCAAGATCGGCCTCGAGCCGCGCATCCTGGCACGCTACCGGGTGGGTGGCGACGCGCCAGGCTTTGCCATCGAACCCGGCGTGTACCGCGTGTGGGCGGCGCAGCACGCGGGCGACGACGCGCTCTGGCAGGATATCGAGATCGACGACTTGCGCCAGCTCACGCCATAGCGTCAGGCCGGCGCGTCGTGCAGGCGGCGTGCTGCGGCCAGGAAATCCTCGGTGCCGATATCGGCCAGTTCCACCACCTGCGCCTGCGGATACTGGACGAAGTTGCGGTCGATCGAGCGCAGGTAGGCCGGGTCATAGTGCTGCACCAGCAGTTCGTCGACCAGCGCCGGCAGCGCGCCGCCTTGCGCCATCGCCTGCCAGTCGGCGATCTTGGCGCGGCCATGCACCAGCGTCAGGTGCACCAGCTGATCGGCCAGCACCGACGGATCGGCGCAGAAGTGCCGGTAGTCTTCCATCAGCAGGCGCACGCGCTCGGGGCGCGCCAGTTGCAGGTCGATGCAGGGCGCGGCGCGCATGCGCGTCATCACGGCATCCGGCACGCGCAGGTTGCCGACCTTCTTGCTTTCGGCCTCGACGAACACGGGGCGCGCGAGGTCGAAGCTGCGCAGCTTTGCCAGCACCAGTGTCTCGAACAGTTTCTGGCTTGGCTGCGGTTCGTTCGGCAAGTGGCCCAGTACCGAACCCCGGTGCGCGGCCAGTTGCTCCAGGTCGAGCACCTGCGCACCGATGCCGTCGAGCGTTTCCAGCAGGCGGCTCTTGCCGCTGCCGGTGGGGCCGCAGACGACCCGGAAATCGACAGCGGGCGGTTCGGCCAGCGCCGCGCTGACCCAGGCCCGGTAATTCTTGTAGCCGCCTTCCAGCTGCGCCACCGGCCAGCCGATGCGCGCCATGATCAGCGCCATCGCGCCGCTGCGGTTGCCGCCGCGCCAGCAGTACACGAGCGGGCGCCAGTCGCGCGGCTTGTCGTGGAACAGCGTGTCGATATGGTGCGCGATATTGCGCGCGATGATCGGCGCGCCGGCCTTCTTGGCGTCGAATGCGCTGGTCTGCTTGTACAGCGTGCCGACCAGGATGCGCTCGTCGTTGTTCAGGACCGGGCAGTTGATCGCGCCGGGGATGTGGTCCAGTGCGAATTCGGCTTCGCTGCGCACGTCGATGATCGCATCGAATTCACCGAGGCGCGGGAGCAGGGCGTCGAACCCTGCGACTTCCGGATACTTCATGGTTGTTTCACCATTTTTTCAAACGTTGGCCAGATATTGTTCAGGATGATCGGATGCGCCTGCGCGGTCGGGTGCAGGCGGTCTTGCTGGAACAGCGCCGGCTTGTCGGCCACGCCCTCCAGCATGAACGGCACCAGCGGTGACTTCGTCGATGTCGCCACGGTCTTGAACATGCCGAAGAAGCGCTCGGTGTAGGCGCGCCCGTAGTTCGGCGGCATGCGCATGCCCACCAGCAGCACGCGCGCTTTCTGCGCCTGCGCTGCGGCGATCATCGCGCGCAGGTTCGCTTCGGCCGACGGCACCGGCAGGCCGCGCAGGCCGTCGTTGGCGCCCAGTTCGATCACGACCAGGTCCGGCTTGTGCTGGCCCAGAAGGGCGGGCAGGCGCGCCTTGCCGCCGCTGGTGGTCTCGCCGCTGATGCTCGCGTTGACGACCTTCGCGTCGATTTTCTCAAGCTTCATTTTTTGTTCGAGCAGCGCGACCCAGCCGGCGCCACGTGCGATGCCGTATTCGGCCGACAGGCTGTCGCCCACCACGAGAACGGTTTTTGGTGCAGAATAAGCGTTCGCCGTCGCGGCCAGCGTGAGACTCGCGCCCAGTGCAGCGCCGACAATCAATTTACCGAGAACTGCGTTCTTAAGAAAAGCAAGCATGCGTGATCATCCCGAGGCATTCAAAAATGACGTCACTGACGTCAATGTAATGACAGGCCGGCCGCCCGCGATCCAGGTCAGCGGCTTGTCGAAGAAGGTCGCTGACGCCAGCGGCGAGCTGACCATCCTGCAAGAGATTGATTTTACCGTGCAACCGGCAGAGACGCTCGCGCTCGTCGGCGCTTCCGGCTCGGGCAAGTCGACGCTGCTTGGCCTGCTGGCAGGTCTGGACACGCCATCGTCCGGCACCGTGCGCCTCGATGGCACCGACATCTTCGCGCTCGATGAAGACGGCCGCGCGGCGTTTCGCAAGGCCAAGCTGGGCTTCGTGTTCCAGTCGTTCCAGCTGCTGACGCACCTGAACGCGCTCGAGAACGTGATGCTGCCCCTCGAATTGCGGGGCGAATCCGGTGCACGCGAAAAGGCCGCCGACATGCTGGGCCGCGTTGGCCTGGGTAGCCGCCTGAAGCACTATCCCAAGTTTCTGTCGGGTGGCGAGCAGCAGCGCGTGGCGCTGGCCCGCGCCTTCGTCACGCAGCCGCCACTGCTGTTTGCCGACGAGCCGACCGGCAGCCTCGATGCGGCCACCGGTGAATCCATCATCGGGCTGATGTTCGAACTCAATCGCGAACGCGGCTCGACGCTGGTGCTGGTCACGCACGATCCGGGCATGGCCGCGCGTTGCGGCCGCACGATCACGATCGCCGCCGGCCGCCTCGTCGGCTGATTAATCAGCTACTTGCGCGCACCTGCGCGTTGAGTACCTTGCGCACCGCCGCTGGCAGCTCGCCGGCGGTCAGGCCGATCGGCCCCACGCCATCGTCGACCAGCGCGTCAGCGGCTGCGCCATGCAGCCAGGCCGCCGCCGCTGCCGCCTCCTTGCCCGGCCACCCCTGCGCCAGCAGCGCGCCGCAGATCCCCGCCAATACGTCGCCACTGCCCGCGGTAGCGAGACCTGCGTTGCCGGTCGGATTGATCAGCACCGCGCCATCCGGCCCGGCGATCACGGTGCCCGAGCCCTTCAGAATCACGACCGCATGCATGCGCTGCGCCAGTTCGCGCGCGCTGGCCAGGCGGTCGGCCTGCACCACCGAGACCGTCATGCCCAGCATGCGCGCTGCTTCCAGCGGGTGCGGCGTGAGCACCGCCGGGGCGCTGCGCTGCGCCAGGCGCGCCTGCAGGTCCGGGCTGGCGCCGACCAGGTTCAATGCGTCGGCGTCGAGCACCAGCGGGCTGTCGCTGTCGAGTGCCTTGGCCACCAGCCGCATCGCGTCGACCGAGTCGCCCATGCCCGGCCCGAGCACCAGCGTGCGGCCAAAGAAATCCAGGTCGTCGGCGGCGCGGAACATGATTTCGGGCTGGCTGCTGTCGTAGCCGGGCGGCGTGTTCAATGCCGCGACATACACGCGGCCCGCGCCGGCATACAGCGCGCCGCGCGCGGCGAGCACCGGTGCACCGGCCATGCCGTGCGCGCCACCGATGACGGCGACGTCACCGAAGTTGCCCTTGTGCGAGTTCTGGCGGCGCGCCGCGAAGCAGTGCGCAAACGTCGGCAACCCATTCATGGCTGCCGATGCCGGCGTGGCCGCTGCATCCACGCCGAGCGTGTCCACGCGCACCACGCCGGCGTGATCGCGCCCGTCGGCCGTGTGCAGGCCTGGCTTGTCGGCGATGAACGTGATCGTGTGCGTGGCGCGCACGGCGACGCCATCGGGGCCGATCACGGCGCCCGTATCGGCGTCCAGGCCACTTGGCACGTCCAGCGCCAGGACCGGGCAGCGCAGGCCGTCGAGGCCCGCGACGACGTCACGGTAGTCGCCCGCGAGCGGGCGGGTCAGGCCGATCCCGAACAAGCCGTCGACGACGAGCGCCCACTCGCCATCGGGCGGCAGCATGTCGAGCCAGCCCACGGTGCCGGAACGCGCGCGTTCATAGGCGGCAGCGGTTTCGCTCGAGGCGTCGTCATTGCCGTCGCCCGGCAAGTGCAGCACGGTGGCGTTGACGCCCGCTTCGGCCAGGTTGGCCGCCACCTCCAGCGCATCGCCGCCATTGTTGCCGGGACCGGCCAGCACCAGCACCGGCGCGCCACGCAGGTCAGTCCCTGATTCGCCCAGAATTTGAAGCGCGTAGTCGGCAGCGGCCTTGCCGGCGCGGGTCATCAGGCTGCCCGGCGCCAGCGTGCTGCTGGCCGCGTGTTCGATGGCGCGCAGCTGCGCGACGGTGTAGAGAGGGTGTGCCATGGTCGTTTGCGTGAATGAGAATGCCCCCATTGTCGTGCATTCGCGCCAACGTTGGCGCGCCGTCCGCACTACAATGGCTGCCATCATCTGGTCAGCACAGGGAGTGAGTATGGATTGGCAGTTCTGGATCGACCGTGGCGGCACATTCACCGATATCGTCGGGCGCCGCCCGGATGGACAACTCGTCACGCACAAGCTCTTGTCCGAGCACCCCGAACAATACCGCGATGCGGCCGTCGCCGGCATCCGTCACCTGCTGGGCGTTGCGCCGGATGCGCCGCTGCCGGCGGCCGGCATCGAGGCCGTCAAGATGGGCACCACCGTGGCCACCAATGCGCTGCTCGAACGCAAGGGCGAGCCGACGGTGCTGGCCATCACGCGCGGCTACCGCGACGCGCTGCGCATCGCCTACCAGAACCGGCCACGCCTGTTCGACCGCCACATCGTGCTGCCCGAGCTGCTGTACGCACAGGTAATCGAGATCGACGAACGGATCGGCGCGCATGGCGACATCGTGCAGGCGCTCGACGAAGCCGCCACGCAGGCCAGCTTGCAGGGGGCGTTCGACGCTGGCCTGCGTTCGCTGGCCATCGTCTTCATGCACGGCTACCGCTACACCGCGCACGAAGCCGCGGTGGCCCGCATCGCGCGCGCCATCGGCTTCACGCAGGTGTCGGTCTCGCATGAAGTAAGCCCGATGATGAAGCTGGTCGCGCGTGGCGACACGACGGTCGTCGACGCTTATTTGTCGCCGATCCTGCGCCGCTACGTCGACCAGGTGGCCGACGAACTGCCTGGCGTGAACCTGCAGTTCATGCAGTCCAATGGCGGCCTGACCGATGCGCGCGCGTTCCAGGGCAAGGACAGCATCCTGTCCGGCCCCGCCGGCGGCATCGTCGGCATGGTGCGCGCGAGCCGGCAGGCCGGCTTCGAGCGCGTGATCGGCTTCGACATGGGCGGCACGTCCACCGACGTCTCGCACTTCGCGGGCGAGTTTGAACGCGTCTTCGAAACCCAGGTGGCCGGCGTGCGCATGCGTGCGCCGATGATGAGCATCCACACCGTCGCTGCCGGCGGCGGCTCGATCCTGCATTTCGACGGCAGCCGCTATCGCGTGGGGCCCGACAGTGCCGGCGCCAATCCCGGTCCGGCCAGCTACCGGCGCGGCGGCCCGCTGGCCGTCACCGACTGCAACGTCATGCTCGGCAAGGTGCAGCCCAATTACTTCCCGCACCTGTTTGGCCCGCGCGGCAATGAAGCGCTGGACGTCATCACCGTGCGCCGCCGTTTCGATACGCTGGCGGGCGAGATCGGCGCCGCCACCGGCGAGCGTCCCGCACCGGAAGCCGTGGCTGAAGGCTTCATCGCCATCGCAGTGGGCAATATGGCCAACGCGATCAAGCAGATCTCGGTGCAGCGCGGGCACGACGTGACCGACTACGTGCTCACCAGCTTTGGCGGCGCCGGCGGCCAGCACGCCTGCCTCGTGGCCGACGCCCTGGGCATGCAGACGGTGTTCATCCACTCGCTGGCTGGCGTGCTGTCGGCCTACGGCATGGGCCTGGCCGACCAGAGCGCGATGCGCGAGCAGGCCGTCGAAGAACGCCTCGCCGATGCGGTGCTGCCGGCGCTGGCCGCGCGCCTCGGGGTGCTGGGGGAAGCTGCACGCGCGCAGTTGCTGGCACAGGGCGTGGCGCCGGCGCGCATCACGCTCGTCGAACGGGTGCACCTGCGCTACGAAGGCACCGATTCGGCGCTGGTTGTGCTTGCGGGCGACATGGCGGCGATGACCGCACAGTTCGAGCAAGCCTACAAACGGCGCTATTCGTTCCTGATGCCGGCGCGCGCGCTGATCGTCGAAGCGGTGTCAGTCGAGGCCATCGGCCAGTCCGATGCACCGCCGGAGCAGGTGGTGGCCACCACGACGCCGGTCGGTGAAGCGGCCCCGCAGGACAGCGTGCGCATGTACAGCGCGGGCTGCTGGCACGACACCGGTGTCTACGCACGCGCTGCGCTGCAGCCGGGGCACGCTGTGCGCGGCCCGGCGATCATCGCCGAAGACAATGCGACCACCGTCATCGAGCCGGGCTGGGAAGCGCGCGTGACGCCCTTCAACCATCTGGTGCTGCAGCGGGTGGAAGCGCTGCCGGAACGCCGCGCGATCGGCACCACGGCCGATCCGGTGATGCTCGAGATTTTCAACAACCTGTTCATGTCGATTGCCGAGCAGATGGGCCTGCGCCTGCAGAACACGGCGCACTCAGTCGACATCAAGGAGCGCCTGGACTTCAGCTGCGCGATCTTCGACCAGGACGGCAACCTGGTGGCCAACGCGCCGCACATGCCGGTGCACCTGGGCTCGATGGGCGAGAGCATCAAGACCGTGATGCGCGAGAACGCGGGCCGCATGCACGCGGGCGACGTGTACATCCTGAACGACCCGTACAACGGCGGCACGCACCTGCCCGACGTGACGGTGATCTCGCCCGTGTTCGACGCAGCGGGCGCCGAGATCCTGTTCTACGTCGGCTCGCGCGGCCACCACGCCGACATCGGCGGCACCACGCCGGGTTCGATGCCGCCCGACTCGAGCCACATCGAGCAGGAGGGTGTCCTGATCAACAACTTCAAACTGATCGACGGGCAGGACGGCGTGCTGCGCGAAGAGGCGCTGCGGGCCATGCTGCTGGGCGCGCGCTACCCGGCGCGCAATCCGGACCAGAACCTGGCCGATTTGCGCGCGCAGGTGGCAGCCAACCAGAAGGGCGTCGAAGAGCTGCACAAGATGGTCGCGCACTTTGGCCTGGAGGTCGTGCGGGCCTACATGGGGCACGTGCAGGACAATGCAGAAGAAGCGGTGCGGCGCGTGATTTCGGCGCTCAAGGATGGCAGCTTCCACTACCAGCTCGATAATGGCGCGCACATCGACGTCGCGATCCGCGTGGACGCCGCGGCGCGCAGCGCGCAGATCGACTTCACCGGCACGTCCGGCCAGCTGCCGAACAACTTCAATGCGCCGTCGGCCGTGTGCATGGCGGCGGTGCTGTACGTGTTCCGCACGCTGGTCGACGACGAGATTCCGCTGAACGCCGGGTGCCTGAAACCGCTGGAGGTCATCATCCCGCCTGGCTCGATGCTCAATCCGCATTATCCGGCGTCGGTCGTGTCGGGCAATGTCGAGACCTCGACCTGCATCACCAACGCGCTGTATGGCGCGCTGGGCGTGATGGCAGCGGCGCAGGGCACCATGAACAACTTCACGTTCGGCAATGACCGCTATCAGTACTACGAGACCATCTCGGGCGGCTCCGGCGCTGGCGATGGTTTCGACGGCACCGACGTGGTCCAGACCAATATGACCAACTCGCGCCTGACCGATCCCGAAATCCTCGAATTCCGCTTCCCGGTGCGGCTCGAACGGTACGAGATCCGGCCCGGTTCCGGCGGGGCAGGGCGCTGGCACGGCGGGAATGGCGGCGTGCGGCGGGTACGCTTTCTGGAGCCGATGACGGCGGCGATCCTGTCGAACAACCGCATCCACGCGCCGTTCGGCATGGCCGGTGGCGGCGAAGCAGCGCGCGGCAGGAACAGCGTCGAGCGCGCCGACGGCCGCGTCGAGCCACTGGGGCATATCGGCAAGATCGACATGGCCGCCGGCGACGTGTTCGTCATCGAGACGCCGGGCGGCGGGGGTTACGGCAAGCCCTAGCACGGGGCAGCATATTGTGGCCCGCCCGCGCGCCCTGTATGCTGCACCAGCATCGCTTTTTACCACTAACCACGAGAGAAACCATGAAACGTGTACTGACCTGCTCCGCCCTGGTGGCGGCAATGCTGCTGACGGTAACCGCCTGCAAGCGCGCCGAAGCCCCGGCCACGCCGGCTGCTGAAACCAGCAGCGCGGCCGCTACCGCTCCGGCCGTTGCCTCGCAACAGATCGACACTGTCATCGGCACCGGCAAGGAAGCCACGTCCGGCTCGACTGCCGTCGTCAACTACACCGGCTGGCTGTACGAGCCGGCCGCCACGCAGCAGCGCGGCAAAGAGTTCGATTCGTCGATCGGCCGCGAGCCGTTCAGCTTCCAGGTTGGCGCCGGCCAGGTCATCAAGGGTTGGGACGTGGGCGTGCAGGGCATGAAGGTCGGCGGCAAGCGCACGCTGATCGTGCCGGCCGACATGGGCTATGGCGCCGGCGGCGCAGGCCCGATTCCACCGAACGCCACGCTGGTGTTCGAGGTCGAGCTGCTCGACGTGCGTTAATCCGCGACTGGCGCCGGCGCGGTTGCCGGGGCTTTTGCTGGCGCTGGCGCTGGCGCTTGTGACGGTGCGGGTGCCTGTGCTGGTGCCGGTGTCAATGCCGGTGCCAGCGTTGGCGTCAATGCCGGTGGCAGCGCCACGCGGCGCGGCGGCGCGGCCACCGGGTCCTGTTTCGCGCCCGGCGCTTCGCGATCCCGGATGCGGTACCAGGCAAGGCCCAGCAATTCATAAGTGGCATACCACGAGCGCCGCATGCCTTCCGCGCTCGGCAGCCAGGCATCGAATCCGTAGTGCGGGTTGTACACGAACATCGTCGGCGCCTCGACCACATCGAGACCTTCGCGCTGGAACACATTGCGTGCACGGTGCATGTGCATCGCATCGGTCACCAGCAAGATTCGTTTCACGCCGGCTTTGCGCAGCATCACATTGCTGTAGATGGCATTCTCGCCCGTATCGCGGGAGCGCCGTTCGATCCACTTGACCGGCACCCCGAAATCCTCGCGCAGTGCCCGTGCCATGGCGTCGGCCTTGGTGTACCCCATGTCGATCGTGGCCGGATCGGCGCCGCTGCCGCCATTGCCGCCGGTGACGAGGATCGGCAGGCCGGTGCGCCGCTGCAGATGCGCGCCGTAGCGCAGCCGCGCCAGCGCCGTGTGGTCGGGAATGTCCCGGTTGTCGTATTCGCCTGCGCTGCTCAAACGGCCCGCCGCCAGCACGACGATGGCCTCGGCGCCGGCACTTTCGGGCCGCGCGAGTGGTTTGGTCCTTTGCTCCAGCGGTCCGACCAGGAAGCTCGATCCGGCGTTACTCGACATTAAGGTCAGCAAGGCCAGGCCAGTGCCGGCGACGATGCGACCGGCGCGAGGCCGGAAACGCCACACCAGTAAACCCAGCGCGATGATCAGGAACAGGCTGGTGGGAGGCAGGAAGAGATTGCGGGGAAGGGCGTTGATTAGATCGAGCAAAATGGAAGGCGATCGGGGCGCTGTAGTAATAATGACACCGACAGTAGACCGTAACTTGTGCAGTGCGTCAAGTTGACGGCCCGGGACGCGGTCGGGACCGCGAGCCAGAAGGCCAGCACCAACAGCAGCGTCAGAACGAGGCAGAGCAGTGCCATGGCAGGTGGTCGTGGTACGGTTGCAGGATCATTCGAAGCGCGGCTGCATGGCGGGGTCGGTGCTGCACCCGCGTTGTTGCTGCGCCCAACGCGGCGGATGGCTGTCCCGGGGATCGGCCAGCAGCGCCGCGGGCCGCAATTGCACATATTTGAGCACGGCATCGAAGTTGCGCTGCGCGGCGGCATGCTGGTACAGGGCAAGCGCCAGTGCGTCCTCGCCGCGCTGTTCCATCAGCAGCCCATACCGGTAGAACGCGGCCGGGTGCCGCGCGCTCATGGCGCGCTCGTACAGGTGCGCCGCTTCATCGGCATGCTGCGGCTGCGCGCGCAGCGTATCAAGCAGGATGCCGAGGGCAGTCTCGGCGCGCCCTGCGCTGCGGCCCAGCGCCCTGCGGTACAGCGCAGCCGCCTCCACATCATCCTGTACATTGCCGAGCCCCAGTTCGAACGTGCGGCCCAGCAGGTACAGCCCGGACGGGTCATCCTGCGCCGCAGCGCGCGCCAGCCAGCCGGCAGCGGTATGGCGTTCATCGTCGTTGACTGCGCTGCGCATCAGCATGGTGCCGAGCCGGACCTGGGCGTCAGGCAGGCCACCCTCGGCGGCTTGCGTCAGCCAGTCAAGGGCCAGTTTGGGGTCGGGGTCGTTGCCAAGGCCGTGCTGGTAGCTCCAGGCCAGGTTGGCCTGCGCCCAGCCATGTCCCTGCGCCGCAGCCTGTGCGTACCACCAGGTTGCCCTGTATGGGTCGCGCGGCACGCCGGCACCGCGCCAGAACAGGACGCCCAGATTGTTCTGTGCATGCGCATTGCCGGCCCGCGCCGCCCGTTCGTACCAGAGCGCGGCTTGTGCAAGGTCGGTCCGGACGTGGGTGCCGCGCTCGTACCAGGCGCCGAGCCGGTTCTGGGCCACCGGATCGCCGCCGGTCGCCTGCGCCGTGGTGGTGACAAGGCGCGCCGGATCGGGCGCTGGGAATGCGCCAGTGTGAAACCATCTGAACTGCGTCTTGAGCCACCCGCCCGGCGCCTCGCCCGTGGACACCACTGCGTGATAGGTGCAGCCGCGCAGGCTGTCGAGCGCAGCGTCATCCAGGTCGGCGCGGCCCGCGGAACCGGTGACGCGCGCTTCGAGGAGATAGCCTTGTTCATGGATGCGTGCTTCGAGCGTGGTCGTGCCGCTGGCATGCTGTGCCAGCGCGGCGGCGGGCCACACGGGGCGCTGGCAGGCGTACAAATCGAACTTGAGGGCGGACTGCGCGTCGGCGGCGCAGGCCGTGCCGCATCCCGTGATGGCAGCGGCGCCGATGGCGATATGGCGCAGGATGGCCTGGATGCGGGGCGTGAGCACGTCGTTCAGCCCGCCGCAATCCCGTACTTGCGCCGCGCCGCCTGGTATTCTTCGGTCAGCGTGGCCAGCCGCGGATGCTGCGCATCCTGGGCCCGTATCTCGTCGAGCAGCCCGGCGGCGGTCTGGCCCAGCGGATGGTCCCAGCCCAGCTCATTGATCTGGCGGAGGATGCCGCCGGCGGTGGCCACCATCACCTGCAGGTTGCGCGGCGCGAGGTGCAGCGCTTCGCGCAGCGTCTGGACCGCGCCACGCACGTCGCCCATATTGCGTTTTTCGTCGGCCACGCCCAGCAGGATCTGCGCCTGCGCCTTGAGTTGCTGGCCCATGTTCTCGAGCAGGTCGGCACGGCCGGCGTCGACGAACACCGTCATCGCCTGGTCGGGCGACAGGCCGCTGCCGGCGTCGTTCACCACCGTCAGCATCACGCCGGCCGCCTGGTCGTCGAGCCGGTGCGCCAGGCAGGAGCGCGCCAGTTCGACCTTGAGGCCGGAGGACAGCGCATTGTTGGCGCGCACCGCCGACACGGCGTTCTGCAGGCCGGCCACGGCCGCGCCGTCGTTGCCAGACCGGTCGAACAGGAGCGCGTTCGCATAGGCATGGCAAGCCTCGTAGCCCGGCGCGGCGCGCAGCGAGCGTTCGAGGTCGCGGATCACGCCGGCGGCCTGCAGCAGTTCGCCGCGCGCTACCAGCGTCCTGACCAGGCTGACGTGGTCTTCGGGATCGCGAAACGCCGAGTAGCGCGCCCTGGCGACGACCTGGCGGAACGACGTCTCGGCCACGGCCATGTCGCCGGTGGCCAGCGCAAGGTCGCCCAGCGTGCGCAGGCGCTTTACAACGTGCGGCGAGATGGCCACCGCGTCGGCCAGCACGCTCTGGGCCAGTGCCGGCTCGCCGCTCGACGCGAGACAGTGCGCCAGCAGATCGTAGGCGGCCATCAGGCGCGGGTTGGCCGCCAGCAGTTCTTCGAGGATTGCGCGGGCGTCGTCCGGCTGGCCCAGCGCGAGCAGCGCGCGCGCCAGGCCCAGGGCCGCCCAGCCGACCGGGCGTTCGGCCAGCACGTCGCGGTAGACGGCGGCCGCCTCGGGATGGTCGCCCAGCGTCGTGTGCAGTTCGGCGCGCACACGCGCGAAGTCGGCGGCAAAGCGCGGCTGCGCCTGTGCGCCGTCGGCGCATGCGGTGATTGCTTCGCGCAGCCTGCCTTGCGCCGCCAGTTGCCAGGCCGGGAGCAGGGCGCCGCGCCGGTCAAGGGCGCGCTTGATGCGCGTGCTGATCAGGTCGACCGTAAATGGTTTGAGGATGTAGTCGGTCGGCGCCAGTTCGGCGGCGCTGACGACCTTGTCGCGCTCGGCCTCGGACGTGAGCATGATGAAAATGGTCGAGGGCGTGGTCAAGCGATGCTGGCGCAGGTCTTCCAGCAGTTGCTGGCCGTCCTGGCCTTCGCCGGCGCCGCTGGCCAGGTCGTATTCGCACAGGATGATGTCGAAGGCGCGCTGCTGCAGCTGACGGATGGCCGTGCCAGCGTTGACCGCGTGTTCGACCTTCGTGATGCCGGCCAGGCCCAGCATGTTTTGCAGGCTGGTGCGCATGCCCGGATTCGGATCGATCACCAGCACTGCCAGGTTCGCGTTTTCTTGCATCGTCGCTCTCGTCGCTCTTGTCTGTCCTGGCCGCGTGCACCGGACGGCGCACATCGCAAGATTGTTCAGCGTTAAGATACCGGCAAGTGCCGAATCGATCAAGGAAACCGGTGCGCTGCGTGCGCGCGCTGCCAGCCGGTCGTCGATGGCGGCCCGGCCAGAGGGGCGAGGCTGTATAATACCGGCCTATCTTCCACCCTAGCAGCGACGCTGCATCAACCGACTGTCCAAGCCATGTTGATTCTGCCGGGTTCCAATGCCCTGTCCGCCTTCCGTAGCCAACGTCTCCTGAGCCAACTGCAAGCTGTCGCCCCGTCGATCGCTGCCGTCCAGGGCCGTTTCTACCATTTCATCGACACCAGCGCGCCACTGTCCATCGACGACACGTCGCGCCTGTCGGCCATGCTCACCTATGGCGAGCCTGCGCCGGAGACCCTGTACGACGGCGTGACCGAAGCATTCTTCGTCATCCCGCGCCTTGGCACGATTTCGCCATGGGCCTCGAAAGCGACCGATATCGCCCGCAACTGCGGCATGGGCCATGTCCACCGCATCGAGCGCGGCATCGGCTACACCGTCGTGCTCAAGACCGGCATCCTCGGCAGCAGCTTCGGCGCGCCCAAGAAGCTGGCAGACGACGAGCTGCAGGCAGTCATCGGCCTGCTGCACGACCGCATGACCGATACGGTCCTGCGCAATGCCGACGATGCGCAGCACCTGTTCAATGAACTCGAGGGCAAGCAGCTCGAGAGCATCGACGTGCTGGGTCTTGGCCGCGCCGCACTGGAGCGCGCCAACACCGAACTCGGTCTGGCGATGTCGGACGACGAAGTCGATTACCTGAACGACGCGTTTACGAAGGCGCAGCGCAACCCGACCGACGTCGAGCTGATGATGTTCGCCCAGGCGAACTCGGAGCACTGCCGCCACAAGATCTTCAATGCCGACTGGGTCATCGACGGCGAAAAGCAGTGCATCTCGCTGTTCGGCATGATCAAGAACACGCACCAGCTGAACCCGCGCGGCACCGTCGTCGCCTACAGCGACAACTCGTCGATCATCGAAGGTGCGACCGTGACCCGGTTCTTCCCGCGCGACGGCGAAGAATACGGCCCGTCGACGGAGCTCGTGCACACGCTGATGAAGGTGGAGACGCACAATCACCCGACCGCGATCTCGCCATTCCCGGGGGCCTCCACCGGCGCCGGCGGCGAAATCCGCGACGAAGGCGCAACGGGCCGCGGCGCCAAGCCGAAGGCCGGCCTGACCGGTTTCACGGTGTCGAACCTGGTGATCCCCGATGCCGTGCGGCCGTGGGAAAACGCGTCGGACGTGACGGGCCAGGTGCGCTCGGACGCCCTGTACGGCAAGCCGGAACGCATTGCTTCGCCCCTGCAGATCATGATCGATGGTCCGATCGGCGGCGCTGCGTTTTCCAATGAATTCGGCCGGCCGGTCCTGGGCGGTTATTTCCGCACCTATGAACAGAACGTCGGCGCAGCAGGCGCGGTCTACGGCTATCACAAGCCGATCATGATCGCCGGCGGCATCGGCAGCATCTCGGCCGCGCACACGCACAAGGACGAGATCCCGGTCGGCAGCCTGCTGATCCAGTTGGGTGGCCCCGGCATGCGTATCGGCATGGGCGGCAGCGCCGCGTCGTCGATGGCCACCGGCACCAACACGGCCGACCTGGACTTCGACTCGGTCCAGCGCGGCAACCCGGAGATGGAACGCCGCGCACAGGAAGTGATCAACGGCTGCTGGCAGCTGGGCGCGCACAATCCGATCATCTCGATCCACGACGTGGGCGCGGGCGGCTTGTCGAACGCCTTCCCGGAAATCGTCAACGACGCCAAGCGCGGCGCGATCTTCAATCTGCGCAAGGTGCCGCTGGAAGAAAGCGGCCTGGCGCCGAAAGAAATCTGGTCGAACGAATCGCAGGAACGCTACGTGCTGGCGATCGCGCCTGAAAGTCTGGCGAAGTTCGCCGCGCTGTGCGAGCGCGAGCGCTGCCCGTTTGCCGTCGTCGGCACCGCGACCGAAGAGCGTCAGCTGCGCCTGCTCGACGACGAGCAGGCCGGTGGCCCGAATGCGTCGCCGGTCGACATGCCGATGGACGTCCTGCTCGGCAAGCCGCCGAAGATGACGCGCGACGTGCAGCACGTGCAGAACACGTTCCCGCCGGTGGACCTGACCGGCATCGAGCTGGTCGAAGCGGCGCGCCGCGTGCTGCAGAATCCCACGGTGGGCGACAAATCGTTCCTGGTCACGATCGGTGACCGCACGGTCGGCGGCATGACGGTGCGCGACCAGATGGTCGGCCCGTGGCAGGTGCCGGTGGCCGATTGCGCCGTCACGGCAATGGCCTACGAAGGCTTCCTCGGCGAAGCGATGGCGATGGGCGAGCGCACGCCGCTGGCCGTCATCGACGCCGCTGCATCGGGCCGGATGGCTGTGGCCGAGTCGATCATGAATATCGCGGCCGCCGCGATCAACGACATCTCGGACATCAAGCTGTCGGCCAACTGGATGGCCGCCTGCGGCCAGCCGGGCCAGGACGCCGCACTGTTTGACACCGTGAAAGCCGTCGGCATGCAACTGTGCCCGGCGCTGGGTGTGTCGATCCCGGTCGGCAAGGATTCGCTGTCGATGCGCACCACCTGGAACGACGCTGGCGAATCGAAAGCCGTGATCTCGCCGGTATCGCTGATCGTCTCGGCATTCGCACCGGTGGCGGATATCCGCCGCTCGCTGACGCCACAACTGCGTACGGACGCGGGCGAGACGGCCCTGATCCTGGTCGACCTGGGCCGGGGCAAGAACCGCCTGGGCGCGTCGATCCTGGCGCAAGTCACGCAGCAACTGGGTGACTCGGTGCCGGACGTCGATTCGGCGGACGACCTGAAGGCGCTGTTCGGTGCGATTCAGGCGCTGAACAAGGACAGCAAGCTGCTGGCCTACCACGACCGCTCGGACGGCGGCCTGTTCGCGACGCTGGCCGAGATGGCCTTCGCCGGCCGTACCGGCGTGTCGGTCAACCTCGACATCCTGACGATGGAGAGCGGGCATGGCGCCGACTGGGGCGATGCCAAGAACTGGACCGGCCAGGTGGCCGAGCGCCGCAACGAAATGACGCTGCGCGCGCTGTTCAGTGAAGAACTGGGCGCCGTATTCCAGGTGCGTACGGATGACAAGACGGCCGTCATGAACGTGCTGCGCGAAGCCGGTCTGGGTGCCTGCAGCCATATCATCGGCAAGCTGAATGACCGTGGCGCGATCGAATTCACGCGCGACGCGAAAGTCATCTACAACGAAAAGCGCAGCAGCCTGCACCGCCTGTGGAGCGAGACCAGCTGGCGCATCGCGCGCCTGCGCGACAATCCGGAATGCGCAGACGCCGAATACGATCGTCTGCTGGACGAGCACGATATCGGCATGACGCCGAAGATCAGCTTCAACCTGGACGAGGATGTCGCTTCACCGTTCATCGCGACCGGCAAGCGTCCGCGCGTGGCGATCCTGCGCGAGCAGGGCGTCAACTCGCACATCGAGACGGCCTGGGTCATGCACCAGGCGGGCTTCGCCGCCATCGACGTGCACATGAGCGACCTGATCGCCGGCCGCGCCAAGCTTGACGACTTCCATGGCGTGATCGCCGTGGGCGGCTTCTCGTACGGTGACGTGCTGGGCGCTGGCGAAGGCTGGGCCAAGACCATCCTGTTCAACCCGCAGCTGTCGGACCAGTTCGCCCGCTTCTTCGCGCGCCAGGACACGTTCGGCCTGGGCGTCTGCAACGGCTGCCAGATGATGAGCAACCTGAAGTCGATCATCCCGGGCGCGCAGGCATGGCCGAAGTTCACGCGTAACAAGTCGGAGCAGTTTGAAGCGCGCTTCGGCATGGTCGAAGTGCTGGACTCGCCATCGATCTTCTTCCAGGGCATGGCTGGCACGCACGCACCGATCGCCATCGCGCACGGCGAAGGCTTCGCCGACTTCTCGCTGACAGGCGACTACGACGCATCGATCAAGGCCATGCGCTTTGTCGACAACCGCGGCCAGGCCACCGAAACGTACCCGTTCAACCCGAACGGCTCGCCGGGCGGTCTGACGTCGGTCACGACGGCCGACGGCCGCTTCACGGTCCTGATGCCACACGCCGAACGCGTCTTCCGCGGCGCCGTCCATTCGTGGGCCCCAGAGTCGTGGAATGATGCATCGCCGTGGATGCGAATGTTCCGCAACGCGCGCAAGTGGGTCGGCTGATCGGCCGACTAACGTGAAAAACGCCTCATCGGAGGCGTTTTTTTACGCCGTCAAAGCCGGGGTCAGGTCTGACATTCGGACACGACCTCAGCTTTGCGCCGTCAAAGCCGGGGTCAGGTCTGACATTCGGACACGACCTCAGCTTTGTGGGCGTTCAATGGTGAGAAAAGCCGGGGTCAGGTCTGACATTCAGACACGATCTCAGCGTTAGCCGCGTCCAAACGTGTGTTGCTCGGTAAGGGCATGGTCCGGCACGAGATACTGTTGCCTGCTCGACTGCCTGACTGTCGAGATCGTGTCCGAATGTCAGACCTGACCCCGGCTTTTGAATGTTGCCGCGCAACGCGTTCAAATCGATTGGTCGAGAACGAAGATGGCGTCGTCGCCGTCTGATGATGCAAGCCGCCAGCCGAGGCGCTTATAGAATTGTGCGGCTCTGGTGCGGGTCCCGGTGCCCAGCGTCACTTGCGTGACACCCAGCGAGAACAGCCATGCCGTTGCCAGCGATAGCAGTTGCTTGCCCAGCCCTTGCCCTTCGCAGCGCGGATCGACGAACAGGGCCCATATCGACCCGTCGATCTTGTTGGCATAGCTGAACGCGACGATCTCGCCGTCCACCAGTGCCACCCAGCCGCGCCCATCTTTCTCCAGAAAGTCGGCATACATCTGCGGCGTGATCCGCGTCGGGTCGCGCAGGACGTTTTCGGTCACTGCCAGGCGGATGCGGGTCATGTGCGGTATATCGTTGTACGCCGCTTCACGAAATACGGGATGCATAAATGCCAGCCTCGAAATGAAAAGAGCGCACCCGAGGGTGCGCTCTTTGCGGTCAAGCCATGCGGTGGATTACTGCACTTTGGCTTTCTTGACCAGGGTCTCGCGATAGGCTGCCAGCTGACGCTGTTGCAGGCCTTCGGTAACTTGCTGCTTGACTTCTTCCAGCGCCGGCACCTTCGCTGCGCGCACGTCTTCCAGCTTGATGACGTGGTAACCGAACTGCGATTTTACAGGCGTTTCGGTGATCGCGCCTTTTTGCAGGGCGACCATGGCTTTCGAGAACTCAGGCACGTAGGTGGCCGCGCTGGCCCAGCCCAGGTCGCCGCCATTCTGCGCGCTGCCGTCTTTCGACTGCTTGGCCAGTTCGTCGAACTTGCCGCCCGCTTTCAGTTTGGCGATGATGCCCTTGGCATCGGCTTCCGAATCGACCAGGATGTGACGTGCGTGGTATTCCTTGTCGCCGATCAGCGCTTTCTGCTTGTCGTACTCGGCTTTGACGTCGGCATCCTTGACCGGGTTCTTCTTGACGTAGTCCGCCAGCATCGCGTTGATGATGATGCTTTGACGGGCGTTGTCGATGGCCGACTTGACGTCGGCGCGGGCGCCGATGTTCTGCTTGTCGGCTTCCTGGATCAATACTTCACGGCTGATCAGGTCTTTCTTGATCGCTTCGCGCAGGTCAGGGGAGTCCGCAGCGCGGCCCTGGGCCACGACCTGCTTGACCAGCTGGTCGACCCGAGCTTGCGGGATTGCCTTGCCATTGACGGTAGCGGCGTTCTGCGCGAGGGCAGGCACGGCAACGACTGCAATCATGGCGAACAACAGGCTGGCTGGCTTCAAAATCATCGTTGAGATCCTATATAAACTCGAAAAGTATCGCCGCAGGCGACGAATGCCGGTGCGCAGTGTGCGCGCCGGCGACAATACATCTTACTGCACCTTTGCCTTCTTGACCATTTGCTCCTGGAACGTACGCAGCTTCTCTTGCGCGAGCGTCTCGGAGATCTGTGGCTTGACCTGGTCCATTGGTGGCAGCTTGGTCGCGCGGGTGTCGTCCAGCTTGATCACGTGGAAACCGGCATTGGTCTTGACCGGCACGTCGGTGATCGCGCCTTTGGCGAGCTTGGTGAAGCCGGCCGCGAATTCTGGCGGCATCGTGTTCGGCGTGACCCAGTCCAGATCGCCGCCGGTGTTGGCAGTGCCGGTGTCCTTCGAGGTCTTGGCGACGTCTTCGAACTTGGCGCCGCCCTTGATCTTGGCAATCGCTGCCTTGGCATCTGCTTCCGTGCTCATCAGGATGTGGCGGACGTGGTATTCCTTGTCGCCCGTTTCAGCCTTGACCTTGTCGTAGGCAGCCTTGATCTCGGCATCGGTCACCGGGTTTTTGGCGATGTAGTCGCGCGCCAGTGCGTTGACGACGATCGACTGGCGGGCGCTGTCCATGGCTTCGCGCACTTCAGGCTTCTTGTCCCAGCCTTGCTTGACGGCTTCTTGCATCAGCACTTCGCGGGCGATCAGGTCGTTCTTGACGGCTTCGCGCAGCTGTGGCGTGTCCTGGCCCTGGTTCTGGGCAACGACCTGCTTGACGACGGCGTCGGCGCGTGCCGAAGGAATCGCCTTGCCGTTGACCACTGCGATGTTCTGGGCAAAGGCAGGTGCCGATGCGATGGCAACGAGGACTAACAGCAGGCGAGCAGGCTTAAAGGTCATGTGTATTCCTGTGACGGGTTTTAACTGGGCAAGAGAAGTGCAGGTGGTGTACTTATCTGTTCGATTGTCGGGCAAATTTCTTAAAACTGCCTGAAAACCCGCTTTCAGGTCAGCTCGGAAGGCGCGATGGCATTGATGGCCAGAGCGTGGATTTCCGCCTTGTTGATCATATCGTGCACGGCATCATACACAAGACGATGACGCATGACCAGCTTGAGACCCTCGAAGCGCGACGACACGATTTTGACGGAATAATGGCTGCCGCCGGAGGCCGCGCCGGCATGGCCAGCGTGCAGGTGCGAGTCGTCGCTGATCTCGAGCAGCGTAGGGGCCAGCCCGGCTTCGAGCTGGGCGCGCATGCGGGGTTCACGGTCGCTTTTGTCAGCGTTTGGTTCGTTCAGGTTGGTCATGCGTCTTCCTCCTTGATGTATTTGTAGAGCATCATCGTCTGGATCATGATGAAGGCAAAGAATATGGCGGTGAAGCCGAACAGCTTGAAGCTGACCCAGGCCCCGGTATCGTTATGGAAGACCACGAATGCCATCAGCAAGTTCAGCAAACCCATGCCGATGAAGAACGCCATCCAGATATAGCCAATGCGGTTCCACAGCGGCTCGGGCAGCTTCATGTTCGGCTCCATCACGGAGCGGATCAGGTTCTTGCGATAGAACACCTGCGCGATGAATAGTCCCACAGCGAACGCCCAGTACAGGATCGTTGGCTTCCACTTGATGAACAGGTCGTCGTGGAAATAGATCGTGGCGCCTCCTGCCACGACGATCACGCCCAGCGTCAGCCACATCGCGTTGTCGACCTTGCGACCACGCGCCAGCAGGTAACCCACCTGGCACGCGGTGGCGATGATGGCCACTGCGGTGGCCAGCAGGATCGCCGACTGTGACGGCGGCACGCCGCCACCGGCAATCAAGGGCCCGAGGAACTCGACGGCCATGCGATGCGCCCAGGCCTGGTTGCTGTCGCCGTATTTATAGACGCCGAAGAACAGCAGGACGGGGAAAAAGTCGAACAGGAATTTCATCGTGCTTTACTCTCAGGCGGGATCGAACCGCATCGAGGCGGAATTGATGCAATAACGCAGGCCGGTTGGCGGCGGGCCGTCCGGGAACACGTGGCCGAGGTGCGCGTCGCAGACGCCGCAGATGACTTCAGTGCGCACCATTCCGTGGGTGCGGTCGGTCTTCTCGATCACATTCGCCGGATCGAGCGCGCGGAAGTAGCTGGGCCAGCCGCAGCCGGAGTCGAACTTGGTGTCCGACTCGAACAGCGGCGTGTTGCAGCAGACGCAGCTGTAAATGCCATGCTCGTGGTGGTCCCAGAATTTGCCGGTAAAAGCGCGTTCGGTGGCCGCATGGCGCGTGACTTCGTATTCCATTGGATCGAGCTGGTTACGCCACTCGGCGTCGGTCTTGGTGACTTTGTCGGTCATGATGTGGTTTCCTCGTGTCTCGTTGATGTGTTTATGAAGAGCAGCTCACTTCGAGATGCGCGGCCCAATCGGGCGGCAGCTCGGCATAGGCAGCATGTTCGGGTTGTTCGTCGAACGGGCGCTCGAGCACGGCCAGCAGCGTGTGCACGCCGCTGAAGTCGCCGTTCTGTGCCTGTTCGATGGCCGCCTGGGCCAGGTAGTTGCGCAGAATGTACCTGGGATTGACCAGGTTCATCGCGGCGCGGCGGGTGGCATCGACGCTCTGTTCGCTGCGCAGGCGGGTGCGGTAGACCGCGGCCCAGGCGTCGAACGAGGCGCGGTCGATGAACAGGTCGCGCAGCGGTTCGTCGTGCCCGGGCGCGTCGACCTGCAGGTCGCCCAGCAGGCGGAAGAACAGCGTGAAGTCGGCGTGGTTGGCCTGCAGCAGCTCGATCGTGTCCTCGAACAGCTTGGCGTCGCCGTCCTGGCTGTCCTGCAGGCCAAGCTTGCCGTGCATGAGGATGTCCATCTGGCGGCCGAACTCGGGCCGGTAGACGCTCAACGCTTCTTCGGCCACCTCGGGTTCGCCGATCAGCGGCAGCAGGGCATTGCCCAATGCATAGCAGTTCCAGTGGCCGACCGGCACCTGGTTGGCGTACGAATAGCGCCCGCCCTGGTCCGTGTGGTTGCAGATGTGGCGGGCATCGAACGCTTCCATGAAGCCGAACGGGCCGTAATCGAGCGTCAGGCCCAGGATCGACATATTGTCGGTGTTCATCACACCGTGCATGAAGCCCACGGCCTGCCAGTGCGCAATCATGCGCGCGGTGCGGCGCGTGACTTCAGCCAGCAGCGCTGCGTAGGGATTGGCCTCGCCAGCGAGCTCCGGGTAGAACTGGTGGATCACGTAATCGGCCAGCGTGCGCAGCTCGTCCTGACGGTCGTGCGATGCCCAGTGCTCGAACGAGCCGAAGCGGACAAACGTGGGCGCCATGCGCGCCACGACGGCGGCCGTCTCGAGCGTTTCACGGGCAATCCCTTGCGGCGAGCCGGTCAGGGACAGCGCGCGCGTGGTGGGGATGCCCAGCGCGGCCATGGCTTCGGAGCACAGGAATTCGCGGATCGACGAACGCAGGACGGCGCGGCCGTCGCCCATGCGGGAATACGGCGTGCGCCCGGCGCCCTTGAGCTGGATTTCCATCGGGCCGGCCGGCGTGGCGATGTCGCCCAGCGTGATCGCGCGACCGTCGCCCAGCTGGCCGGCCCAGACACCGAACTGGTGACCGGAATACACGGCGGCAATCGGTTGCGAACGTGGCGCGACCTTGTTGCCGGTAAAGACATCGACGAAATCGGGGCGCGCAAGATCTTCGACGGTCAGCCCGATCAGGGCGGCCGCAGGTTTGCTGGCTGCTATGAAATGCGGCGCAGGCAACGGCGTGGGCATCAGGCGCGTGTAAAACGCTGGCGGCAATTCGGCGAACGAATTGTTCAGTGCAAGTTCGTCGGCAGTGATGGTAGTCCTCGTTGACGTAGTCGGCATGGAACGATTTTACCCGACCGCGATGGTATGCGTGATCGGGCACACCAGTCTGTGCGCGTTACATCCTGTAAAGGCAGCGGGTCAGCACGGGCCTCAAGGATGACGCACTGCATCATCGAATTGCGTTGACGCCGCGCGCCATCGCACACGACACTTTCCACGTTGCTGCTGAGATTAACTTCTTTCAAATCCCGGAGTCCGCATGCCTGAATACCCGATGAGTCCCCTGCAAGGGCAGATGATGGATACACCGCTGCTGATCTCCGGCATCATCGAATTCGCGGCGCGCCATTACGGTGATGGCGAGATCGTCTCGCGCCGCGTCGAGGGCGACCTGCACCGCTACACCTGGCGCGATGCGGCCGCTCGTGCACGCCAGCTGGCCAATGCGCTGGGCAGTCTGGGCATCGCCATGGGCGACCGGGTGGCCACGCTGGCCTGGAACGGCTACCGGCACCTTGAGCTGTACTATGGCGTCTCGGGCTCCGGGGCCGTGCTGCACACGATCAATCCACGCCTGCACCCGGACCAGATCGCCTACATCGTCGACCATGCCGACGACCAGGTGCTGTTCTTCGACCTGACGTTCCTGCCGGTCATCGCTGCGCTGGCCCGCAGGTGCACGGGCGTCAAGGCCTGGGTGGCGCTGTGCGACAGCGCGTCGATGCCGCGCGACTCTGGTATCGACACGCTGCTGTGCTACGAAGACCTGATCGGCGCGCATGGTGATGATTACGTGTGGCCGCAGTTCGACGAACGGTCCGCCGCCAGCCTGTGCTACACGTCCGGCACGACCGGCAACCCGAAAGGCGCGCTGTATTCGCACCGCTCGACAGTCCTGCATGCGTATGCATCGGCCATGCCGAACGCGCTCAATGTGTCGGCGCGCGACGTCGTGCTGCCGGTGGTGCCCATGTTCCACGTGAACGCGTGGGGCTTGCCGTACTCGGTGCCGCTGTCGGGCGCCAAGCTCGTGTTCCCGGGGCCGGCGCTTGACGGACGGTCGCTGTACGACCTGTTCGAAGGGGAAGGCGTGACGTTTTCGGCGGGCGTGCCCACCGTCTGGCTGGGTCTCGTCAATCATGCGATCGAACACGATCTTGCATTCACCACGTTCCGCCGCACCGTGATCGGCGGTTCGGCCTGCCCGCCGGCGTTGATGGACACGCTGATGGACCGGTTCGGGATCGAGGTGGTGCATGCGTGGGGCATGACCGAAATGTCGCCATTGGGCACGGCCTGCACGCTGAACAGCACGCACCAGGCGCTGTCACCAGAGGCGCAGCGCGCGGTGCTGCGCAAGCAGGGGCACGCGATCTATGGTGTCGACATGAAGATTGTCGACGATGCTGGCACTGAACTGGCTTGGGATGGCGTCACGTTTGGGCACCTGTTCGTGAAGGGGCCGTGGGTCGTTTCCGGGTACTTCCGCGGGGAGGGTGGCGATGTGCTGGACGATGGCTGGTTCCCGACGGGCGACGTCGCGACGATCGACGCCGACGGCTACCTGGCGATCACCGACCGCAGCAAGGATGTGATCAAGTCCGGCGGCGAGTGGATCGGCACCATTGACCTGGAAAACGTGGCCATGGCCCACCCGGCCGTGCTGCAGGCGGCCTGCATCGGCGTCGCGCACCCGAAATGGGATGAGCGCCCGCTGCTGGTGGTCGTGCGCCGGCCCGGCATGGATGTCACGCGTGACGCGTTGATCAACTGGTTTGACGGCAAGGTGGCGCGCTGGTGGACGCCGGACGATGTGGTGTTTGCGGACAGCCTGCCGGTCGGTGGCACGGGCAAGATCCAGAAGAACCGGTTGCGCGAGACGTATGCGCAGCATCGGTTGCCATCGGGGCAGGTTGCCGAAAAATAACTGTGCGACGCATTTCGGGGCGGGGAGGTAGAGTTGTGTCACTTTTAACAATCTTCTACTCACAGGAAATCTCATGCGCCTGCTTATCGCCCTCATCTTTCCCTGGCTGACGTTCTTCACGATCGGTCGCCCGATTGCCGGCGTCATCTGCCTGATCCTGCAAATCACGCTGGTCGGCTGGCTGCCTGCCACGATCTGGGCGGTGTATGCACTGAGCCAGTACAAGACGGACAAGAAGATCGCCGAAGCGAGCCAGCGCGGTCAGTTCTGAAGGCGCAGTCAACGTTGCCTGTTGATGACGCCGATTGCGATGCAAAACAATTGTTCTGCATAACTCACTCGCTCGCCATCCAGAGCCCAGCGCCAACCCAGGTAATTGGGCAGGTAGCGCGATGCCACGCCGCGAAAGCCCAGTAGCCATGCCTTGAAGCGCCCGTGGTACGCATTCACGTTCTGTATGTGGATGGCACGGCTACCGGCATGCCGGACGCGTACCCCGGCGCGCAGATTCACCATTTCGTGCGCAATGTTGTGCTTGCGTGCAAATGCCCGATAAGCGGCGTGGCTGTCACTGACCAGCAGTGCCTGCGGATCAAGCCTGGGCAGCAGATCGCGTTCGAGTTGGGTCGCGGTCAATGCACCGCGGCCAGTGACGGCATCGATGGTCTGCCCGTTGCGGTCGCGTGCCACCAAAATGCAATCGAGTTGCCGTGAAATCCCGGGTTTGCTAGCCCGGCCACCCCGGCGGCGTGGCGGTCGGTCGAGCGTGCGCGAGCCTTTTTGCGATTCAAGCAGGAACGTCTCATCGGCCTCGACGATGCCATTCAGCGATGCCGGGCGATCGAATTTGACCCAATCAAGGAAGCGGTGGCGCCATCGGAAGGCAGTATTGCGGTGGACGCCGACCCGGTCCGCCCCCTTGCGCACGGTCAGCGAATCGAGCAGCACCTGCGAATACGCGAGCCATTTGGCCTTGTGCCTGAGCCGCGCCAGTGGTGTGCCGCTCAGATCGTTGAAGGTCCGGCCACAGGTGCAGCAGCGAAAGCGCTGCAGGTCGTTGGCGAATCCGTGCCGGTGGCAGCGTTCGCCACCACAGCCGGGACAGCAGCGCCCTGGCGCCCTGGCTTGGTCGATCAATGCGACCACCTTGTCGAGGCCGGCTGCGGGATGCAGGGCGTCGAGTACTTGCCGGCGCTGCGGCTGGTTCAGCGATGACAACCGTGCGAACCAGTTCCTGAAACGTGGCGCTTTCATGATCGGCTCCTGATCCTGAGGGACAGGGGTTGGACCATTGGGCCGCTCATCAGTTCAAAGCAGTTCTCTATTTAACGCTGACTGCGCCATTCTGCATGGGTAATCACTATCCTGACTTGCCCGAATAACACGTTCGTTCGTTTATTTGCGGTATAGTTTGCGGCTCAGTCATTCCCACTTTCAGGAGACGAATTCGACATGAGCGCCGACTACCAGGTGCACGGCAGCGTTGCCGTCATCACGCTGAACAATCCCCCCGTCAACGGCCTCGGCCTGGCCACCCGCACCGCCGCCGTTGCCGGTATCCGCCAGGCCGAAGCCGACCCGGCCGTCACGGCCATCGTGATCACCGGCGCCGGCAAGGCATTCTCGGGCGGTGCCGACATCCGTGAATTCAATTCGCCGAAGGCGCTCACCGAGCCGTCGCTGCATACCCTGATCGCAACCGCCGAAGGCGCAGCCAAGCCGGTCGTTGCCGCGATCCACAGCGTCTGCATGGGCGGCGGTCTGGAGTTGGCGCTCGGCTGCCACTACCGCGTCGCGGCGCCCGGCGCGCAGATCGCGCTGCCCGAAGTCAAGCTGGGCCTGTTGCCTGGCGCCGGCGGCACGCAGCGCCTGCCGCGCGTGCTGGGCCTCGAACAAGCCCTCGACATGATTCTCACCGGTGCGCCGGTCCTGTCCGACAAGCTGGCGGGCACGCCGCTGTTCGACCGCGTGTTCGATGCCGGCGTCGATCTGCTGCAGGCCGCCATCGCGTTCGCCGAATCCATCGCCACCGTACGACCGCTGCCCAAAGTGCGCGATCGCGCGGTCGCGCACCCGGACGCCGCCGGCTTCCTGGCGCAAGCCCGTGCCCGCGTCGATGCGATGGCCGGCCCGTTCCCGGCGCCGCGCGAGTGCGTCGAGACGGTGGCCGCATCGGTCACCGCCGACTCGTTTGAAGCCGGTTTGCGCTTCGAGCGCGAACGCTTCATGTACCTGACCACGACGCCTGAATCGCAGGCGCTGCGCCATGCATTCTTTGCCGAGCGCGCCGCCGGCAAGGTGCCCGGCGTGCCGCCCGACACGCAGCCACGCCCGATTGCCAGCGCAGCCGTGGTGGGCGCCGGCACGATGGGCGCCGGCATCGCGATGAACTTCGCGAATGCCGGCATTCCGGTCACCATCCTCGAGATGAAGCAGGAAGCGCTCGACAAGGGGCTGGCCGGCATCCGCACCGTGTACGAACGCAGCGTTGCCAAGGGCAAGCTCACGGCCGACAAGCTGGCGCAGCGCATGGCGCTGGTCACCGGCACGCTGTCGTATGACGCGCTGGCACAGGCCGACATTGTCGTCGAAGCGGTATTCGAGGACATGGGCGTCAAGGAGCTCGTGTTCCGCGAACTCGACAAGCTGATGAAGCCGGGCGCGATCCTGGCTACCAACACCTCATCGCTCGACGTGAATCGCATCGCCGCGTTCACGGGCCGGCCGCAGGACGTGATCGGCCTGCATTTCTTCAGCCCCGCACATGTGATGAAGCTGCTGGAGATCGTACGCGGCGCGCAGACTGCCCCCGACGTCCTGCTCACGGCGCTGGCGCTGGCGAAAAAGCTCAGGAAGACCGGCGTGGTCTCTGGCGTCTGCGATGGCTTTATCGGCAATCGCATGCTCGAGCAGTATCTGCGCCAGGCGTACTTCCTGCTGGAAGAGGGCGCGCTGCCTGAACAGGTCGACCGCGCAATCGAGGCGTTCGGCTTCGCGATGGGCCCGTTCCGCATGAGCGACCTGGCCGGCAACGACATCGGCTGGCATATCCGCAAGCGGCGTGCAATCGAGGCACCTGGCTTTGCCTATTCGAAGCTGCCGGACCGCCTGTGCGAACAAGGCCGCTTCGGGCAAAAGACGGGCGCCGGCTGGTATGACTATCAGGCGGGCGCCCGTACGGCCACGCCCTCCAGCACCGTCGACGCGATGGTGGAACAGTATTCGAACGGGATCGGTGTTGCGCGCCGCGCCATCCCTGACGCCGAAATCGTCGAACGGCTCGTGTACGCACTGGTCAACGAGGGCGCGAAGATCGTCGAAGAAGGCATCGCGCTGCGGGCGTCGGATATCGACATGGTGTACCTGAGCGGCTATGGCTTCCCGCTGCACCGTGGCGGGCCGATGCTGTACGCCGATATGGTCGGATTGCCGGCCGTGCTGGCGGCAATCGAAGGTTTTGCCCAAGGGCGCAATGGCGAGGCCTGGACGCCGGCGCCGCTGCTGGTGCAGCTGGCGGCGGCAGGTGGCGCGTTCAACGCCTGACGTTACAACAGCGTGAAGCGTGGAGGGCGCTGCCTTCCACGCTTCACGCACACCTCACAGCAACTAGTCGTTCGCGTAGATATTGTTGTCCTTGGTCTCCCGCACGAACAGCGCACCGATCACGAATGTGGTCATGGCGATGATGATCGGGTACCACAGGCCGTAATAGATATCACCCTTGAACGCCACCAGCGCGAAGGCCGTCGTCGGCAGCAGCCCGCCGAACCAGCCATTGCCGATGTGATACGGCAGCGACATCGACGTGTAGCGGATCCGGGTCGGGAACATCTCGACCAGCATCGCCGCGATCGGGCCATACACCATCGTCACGTACAGCACGAGGATGAACAGCAGCACGACCAGCATCGGCTTGTTGATCGCAACCGGATCGGCTTTTTCCGGATAGCCTGCGCTGGCCAATGCCCCGTTGACCTCTTTCTTGAGCGCCGCTTCGCTGGCCTTCGAGGCATCGTCGAAGTTCAGGTTATCCGGCGTCATGACGGCGTTGAACGACTTGAACTCGGTCGTGCCGATCTTGATCGTGGCGACGGTGCCGGCTGGTGCATCGATGCGGTTGTAGCTGACCGAGGCCGCTGTCAGCATGCGCGTGGCGATGTCGCACGATGACGGGAACTTGCGGGTGCCCGTTGCGTCGATCTGGAAGCTGCAGGTGGCCGGATCGGCCACGACGAACACGGGCGCGGTGCGCAGCGCCGTTTCCAGTGCCGGATTACCGTAGTGCGTGATGGCCTTGAAGATCGGGAAGTAGGTCGCCGCCGCAATCGCGCAGCCGCCCAGGATGATCCACTTGCGGCCGATCTTGTCCGACAGCGCGCCAAAGATGATGAAGAACGGCGTGGCCAGCAGCAGGGCGATCGCGATCAGGATGTTGGCCGTCGGGTCGGCAATCTTGAGCGTCTTGGTCAGGAAGAACAGCGCGTAGAACTGGCCCGTGTACCAGACCACGGCCTGGCCCATCGTGAGGCCGAGCAGCGCCAGCAGGGCGATCTTGGCGTTCTTCGGTTTCAGGAAGGCTTCCGACAGCGGCGCTTTCGACGTCTTGCCTTCCGCCTTCATCTTGGCAAATGCCGGCGACTCGTTCATCGACAGCCGGATCCAGACCGAAATCCCCAGCAGCACGACCGAGATCAGGAACGGAATGCGCCAGCCCCAGGCCTGGAATTCTTCCTCGCCGATCAGCGTGCGGGTGCCGAGAATGACCAGCAGCGACAGGAACAGGCCGATCGTCGCCGTGGTCTGGATGAACGCCGTGAAGAGCCCGCGCTTGCCGTGCGGCGCATGCTCGGCCACATACGTTGCCGCGCCGCCGTACTCCCCACCCAGCGCCAGGCCCTGCAGGATGCGCAGCGTGACCAGGATGATGGGCGCGGCGATGCCGATCTGCGCGTAACTGGGCAGGATACCCACCAGGAAGGTCGACGCGCCCATCAGCAGGATCGTGATCAGGAACGTGTACTTGCGGCCGATCATGTCACCCAGGCGCCCAAACACGAGCGCGCCGAATGGCCGCACGATGAAGCCGGCGGCAAAGGCCAGCAGCGCGAAGATGAAGGTGGTATTGGGGTCGCCGATGAAGAACTGCTTGGCGATGATGGTGGCAAGCGAACCGTACAGGTAGAAATCGTACCATTCGAACACGGTGCCGAGCGAGGAAGCGGCAATGACCTTGCGCTCTTCCTTGGTCAGGCCGGCGGTGGTGGTAGGTGGTACGGCGCCGACAGTGTTGCCGGGTGTGATGGCCATGGGTGGTCTCCGTTCATTGTTTTGTGTTTAAGCGGAAATGCTGATTGTTGGTCAGCCAAGCAAATGTGCGCCTCGAAACTTACGCGAATCTTGCAAAATGGGTAGGCCAGGCTCCGCACTGTAAATATGTTTTTTGTACCGTTTTGGCGAACGGTCGTGCGGTCGCTATACTGATTACGAAGGGCAGGCAACGCTGCCCGCAATGCATACAACAGGAGCGCAAATGATCAAGCACATCGTCATGTGGAAACTGAAGGAACAGGCCGAGGGCGCAGACCGCGCCACCAATGCACGCGACATGAAGCGCCGTCTCGACGAGTGCGCCGCGATTGTCCCCGGCATCGTCACGTTCGAGGTCACGTTGGCCCAGCCCGACCTCGAAGCCACCTACGACATCGTGCTGTATTCCGAGTTTGCCGACCGCGCAGCGCTGGCCGCGTACATCGCGCACCCGGTGCATCAGGCGGTGGTGCCCTTCATCGGCGCGATCCGCGAAGGCCGCCAGTGCATGGATTACGAAGTCTGACCACGCCGTTCTGACCGGAGGCCGTATGCGCACCACGCAGCAACTGTTTTCACTGGAAGGCAAGACCGCCATTGTCACCGGCGGCTCACGCGGGCTCGGGCTGCAGATGGCGCAGGCGCTGGGTGAGCAGGGCGCGCGCCTGATCCTCACGTCACGCAAGCAGGAAGAACTCGACGCCGCCGTCGCCCGCCTGCACGACCTGGGCATCGACGCAAGCTGCTTCGCGGGCGATTTGTCCGACCCGGCGCACGCAACAGGCCTGGTCGAGACGGCGCTTGCGCGCCTGGGTCACGTCGATATCCTGATCAACAATGCCGGCGCCACCTGGGGCGCGCCGGCCGAGGATTATCCGCTCGAGGCCTGGGACAAGGTCATGAACCTGAACGTGCGCTCGGTGTTCCTCGTTGCGCAGGCAGTCGGCAAGCTGTCGATGATCCCGCGGCGGTACGGGCGCATCGTCAATATCGCGTCGATCGCCGGCCTGTCGGGCAATCCGCCGGATGCGATGCAGACCATTGCGTACAACACGTCCAAGGGCGCGGTCATCAACTTCACGCGCACGCTGGCCGGCGAATGGGGCCGCCATGGCATCACGGTCAATGCGATCGCGCCGGGCTTCTTCCCATCGAAGATGACCAAAGGGGTGCTGGCTGCGTACGGCGCCGACAGCCTCGCCGCCGCGGCGCCGCTGGGGCGATTGGGCGACGACGAAGACCTGAAAGGCGCGGTGGTGCTGTTCGCCTCCGACGCCGGCAAGCACATCACGGGACAGATACTGGCGGTCGATGGCGGCGTCACCGCTGTCTGAGCGCACGGTCAAAGGACAAGACGATGGATGATTTTAAGGGCAAGGTCGCAGTCATCACGGGCGCGGCCAGTGGCATGGGCCGCGAGTTCGCCACCATGGCGGCCAGTCTTGGCATGAAGCTGGTGCTGGGCGACGTGCAGCGCAAGGCGCTCGAGAAAGCTGCCGAAGAACTGAAGGATGGCGGCGCGGACGTCATCGCGATGGTGTGCGATGTCCGCAAGAGCGCGCACGTGCAGGAGCTGGCCGATTCGGCGATGGCGCGCTATGGCGCGGTGCACCTCGTATTCAACAATGCGGGTGTCGGCGCCGGCGGCCTGATCTGGGAAAATTCGGAGGAAGACTGGGAGTGGGTGCTGGGCGTGAACCTGTACGGCGTCGTCAACGGCGTGCGCGCGTTCATCCCCGTGATGCTCGAATGCGCGGCCAAGGACCCGGCCTACCGCGGCTATGTCGTCAATACGGCATCGATGGCCGGGCTGATCAATTCACCGGCGCTCGGCCTGTACAACGTGTCCAAGCATGCGGTGGTGGCGCTGACCGAAACGCTGTATCACGACCTCAAGCTGGTCGATGCGCCGATCGGCACTTCGGTGTTGTGCCCGTACTTCATCCCGACGCAGATCGCGCAATCGCACCGGCACCGGCCGGACGAACTGCGCACCGACGAGATCATGACGGCCAGCCAGATGGCGGCGCAAGCCCTGACCGAGAAAGCCGTCGGTTCGGGCAAGGTGTCCGCGGCGCAGGTCGCGCAGCTGACGTTCGATGCCATCCGCGCCGAGCGCTTCTATGTGTTTTCGCACCCGCAGGCACTGGGGTCGGTGGCGGATCACGCTGCTGCGCTCGTGGCCGGGCGGCAGCCCCCCGATCCGTATGCGGCCACGCCGCACTTGCGCGACATCCTGAAGGTGGGCCTGAAGGGCCGCCGTTAAGCGGCCAGACCTCACTGCGTCAGGCCGTAACCTGCTCGCCCGGCACCACGACGCGCTCGTGCAGGTCGGGCGCGCCGTTGACGTACAGCTTGACGACCGTCGACGTGCGCGTGCCGTATTCCTCGGACTCGATGCACACCGATGACAGCATCCGCTCCATTTCGAGCGGCACGCCGGTTTCCGGCAAGCGCAGATCGGGTGCGCGGGTCGTGTCGGCCAGCATTTCAAAGTATGCGTCTTCCGGCGCGCCCTGGCACAGCAGGCTCGCAAACTGCGCTTTCGTGCGCAGCACCTTCGGCCACGGCGCATCGAGCAAACCATTCGAGATGCCGTAGATCCGGCCGCGTTCGAGCGGCTGGCCATTGCGCGGATCTTGCTGCCCGCGGTTCGAGTACCAGTACAGCGCCTCGCTATCGCCCAGCACCAGGTTGTAGCCGTTGTAGTGATCCGGCTGCGCGGCGAGTTGCGCGACGTAGGCACCCGCATCCATGTCGCCGGCCAGATAGTCGGCCACCAGCGCGCCACGCGTCGGCGCATCGGGCTGGCGTTCACCCGGGCTGCGGATATTGGTCAGCGCGGCAAAGCGCGGGCCGTTGGCGCCCGTCAGCGAGACACCCATCCAGCTGCCGCCACCCTGCAGGTCGCGCCCGGCGATCACGTGCGGATGCTCGGGCCACGGCGCGGCGGGCAGGGCGGGGCGGTCATAGAATTCGTCGCGGTTGGCGGCGGCGATGACAGGCACGCCGGGGACGACGTGCCAGGCAAAAACGATCAGGCACATGGCGGCAACTCCGTAAAGACTTCGGCACGGCGCGGGCCGGCGAGCAGGGATTCGAATCCGGCATGCTCGACGGCGCGCGCGAGCGCTGCGTCAAAACCGGCAGGAACGGACGGGTAGACTTCCATCCAGGTTTGCAGGCCATCGTGATTGCCTGGCCGGCGCTTGAGCTGCACGCTCACGCCTTCGCTGGCGGCGAGGGCCGCCTGCATCGCGCGCACCAGCGGGGCCAGTTGCGCGGTGTCAGCGTCGCGCACCTTGTAATACACGTACAGGTCAGAGACGGACAGATCGGCCATCGTCAGTCGTCGATCGCATCGAGGCTGTACGGCATTGGCAGGAACTGCACACGCGCGCCGGTGGCCGAACCCAGGCGCACGTCTTCAGTCAGCTGAGCCAGCTTGATTTCAACCAGCGCGTCGGCGCCGCCCATGCCGTTGGCCGCGACGTTCACGACCATGCCGCAGGGCTGGCTCGGGTCGAGCAGCGAAAACACCTCATCGCCGGGGCGGGCACCCGCGTCGTCAATACGTGCCAGCGCAGCGCGGCGCTTGACCTTGCCGAGGTACTTGGTACGCGCGACGATTTCCTGGCCCGGATAGCAGCCCTTCTTGAAATTGACGCCGCCCAGCAGCTCGAGATTGATCATCTGCGGGACGAACTGTTCCTGCGTGGCGGGGCCGACCTGCGGCTCGGCCGCGTGAATCGTCGCCAGTTGCCAGGCCTGGTCGCCGCCGACAGCTAGCTGCGTGCCCAGCGCCGACAGCGCCGCATCTGCCGTCTCGGCGGACGTCAGCCACAGGTAGCGCGGCGCGTCGAACGCGTCGTTCAGGCGCAGCACGGTACCGAACGCGCCATCGGTTTTCGTCATTGGCGTGGCCGGCAGCGTCGGTACGATCTGGCCGAGCGCCGCTTGCGCACGCGCGCCGCCCAGCCCCAGCACCGTGGCGAATGGCGCCGCATCGGTCGCGTCGACGAGCTTGGCCTTCGAGCGCATGACGAACATCGACAGCCGCTTCTGCAGCGGCGCCTGGATGGCGCGCGGCAGTTGCAGGTAGACGGCCTCAAGGTCGCGCCACATCAGGAAGCTCGCCTGCAGGCGGCCCTTCGGCGTGCAGAAGCCCGCGAAGCGCACGTCCGTCGCCGTCAGGTGCTCAACGTCGTTGGTCAGTTGCGTGTGCAGGAATTTGGCAGCGTCGTCACCGTTCACGGCGATCAGGCCCTGGTCGCGTACCGTCGCGATGAAGCCGGCGTTAACGTCGTCGAGCGTGAGCTGCGGGCCAGTCTCGATGGCCTGCGCGGCGGGCGCAAGCTGGTCGTGGCCGGATGCTGGCGAAGGCGTGTTCTGGATGTCTGTCTGGGTCGTCATCAAAATCCGCTTATATTTAGGCAATTAGGCTTTATCATTACGGCCTCATTATAGAGTTGTGTGGAAAATCGCGCCGGGCGCGGTCCATTTCGCACGTTGACCGCGCAAACACATGGCACTGATAAAAAAATTACTCGTTACCGGCGTCATCGTTTCCGTCGCTGCCGCCAGCGGCTTCGCCTGGTGGACCAAGCAGGTCTTGCCCGTCCCCGGCGCCCCCATCGAATTTTCGATCAATCCCGGCAGCGGCGTGGCCGCCAGTGCGCAGCAGATGGCCGCCGCCGGCGTACCCGTCAACCCGACGCTGTTCGTGCTGCTGGCGCGCCTGACGGGCGATGCGGGCCGCATCAAGGCCGGCAGCTATGAACTGAAGCCGAACACGACGCCGCGCCGTCTGCTCTCGCAACTGGTGCGTGGTGAATTCGCGCAAGAGGCCGTGACGATCATCGAAGGCTGGAGCTTCAGGCAGATGCGTCAGGCGATCAGCAGCCACACGCGCCTGAAGCACGATACCGTCAAGCTGACCGACGCCGAACTGATGGCGAAGATCTCGACGGAGTACAAGAATCCGGAAGGCCTGTTCTTCCCCGATACCTATCTGTTCGCGAAGGGCTCGTCCGAGATCGAGATCTACCGCCGTGCACACCAGGCCATGCTGGACCACCTGAACGAGGCCTGGGAAAAGCGCAACAAGGCACTGCCATACAAAACGCCGTACGAAGCGTTGATCATGGCCTCGATCGTCGAGAAGGAAACGGGGCAGAAGAGCGAGCGCACGATGATTGCCGGCGTGTTCGTCAACCGCCTGCGCACCGGCATGCTGCTGCAGACCGATCCGACCGTCATCTACGGCATGGGTGATGCGTTCGTCGGCAAGATCGCCAAGAAGGACCTGTTGACCGACACGCCGTACAATACCTATACGCGCGGCGGTTTGCCGCCGACGCCGATTTCGCTGCCCGGCCTGCAATCGCTGCAGGCGGCGCTCGCGCCGGCCGAGACGCCGGCGCTGTATTTCGTCTCGCGCGGTGACGGCACCAGCCAGTTCTCCAGCAATCTGCCGGACCATAACCGCGCCGTGAATCGCTACCAGCGCGGGATCACCACCCAATGACAGAAGGTTGTTCCATGCAGGGCAAGTTCATCACGTTCGAAGGCATCGACGGCGCCGGAAAATCGACCCATATCGGTTTCGTCACCGATTTTCTGGCGGGCCGCGGCAAGACCGTGGTCGCGTCGCGCGAGCCGGGCGGCACGCCGCTGGGCGAAAAGCTGCGCGACGTGCTGCTGCACGAAACGATGCACCTGGAGACCGAGGCACTGCTGATGTTTGCCAGCCGGCGCGAGCACATTGCGCAGGTCATTGCGCCGCAGCTGGCGCAGGGCCACTGGGTGCTGTCGGACCGGTTTACCGATGCCAGTTTCGCGTACCAGAGCGGTGGCCGTGGGCTGTCGCGCGAGAAGATGGAAGCGCTCGAGGCGTGGGTGCATCCGGCGCTGCAGCCTGACCTGACGCTGCTGTTCGACGTGCCGCTCGAGGTGGCGCGCGAACGGCTTGCGGCCTCGCGCACGCTCGACAAGTTCGAGCGCGAGCAGGCCGAGTTCTTTGCCCGGTGCCGCGCCGAGTACCTGCGCCGCGCGGCGCAGTTCCCACAGCGTTTCGTGGTGGTCGATTCGACGCGCAGCATCGAGGCGATCCAGCGTGAACTCGCGGATGTCCTGGAGCGCCTGTTGTGACGATGTATCCGTGGCAGGGCGCCGCATGGACCCAACTGCAGGCGCTGCGCGCGCGCATGCCGCACGCGATCCTGTTCCACGGCCCGGCCGGCACCGGCAAGGCTGATTTCATCGAAGCGTTTGCCCAGGCGCTGTTGTGCGAGAACGCCCGGCCTGACGGCCATGCCTGCGGCGTCTGCGCATCATGCGGCTGGTTCGCTCAGCATAACCATCCCGATTACCGCCGCGTGCGGCCCGAAGCGCTCGAAGACGAACCGGGTGCCGGCGACGACGAAGGCGACGGCGATCGCAAATCGAAGTCGACCAAGGCACCGTCGAAAGAGATCAAGATCGAGCAGATCCGGGCGCTGGCCGATTTCATGAATATCTCGACGCACCGCCAGGGCTTGCGCGTCGTGGTCCTGTATCCGGCCGAGGCTCTGAATACGCCGGCATCGAACGCGCTGCTCAAGACGCTGGAAGAACCGCCGCCAGGCACCGTGTTCCTGCTGTCGTCCAATAGCCTGGATCGGCTCCTGCCGACGATCCTGTCACGCTGCCGCAAGTTCGCGCTGCCGATGCCGTCGCATGACGACGCGCTGGCGTGGCTGAACGCGCAAAGCGTGCCGGATGCGGACAGCTGGCTGCGCGAGCAGGGCGGCGCGCCGCTGGCAGCGCTGGCCGCCTCGGCGCACGGCAGCCGCGAAGAACTCGACGTGCTGCTCAATTTTCTCGCGCGCCCGGCGCCGGATGCGGCGCTGCGCGCAGCCGACAAGCTGGCCAAGGCGGAGTTGCCGGCCCTGGTCGCCTGGACCCAGCGCTGGCTGTACGATGTGTTTTCAGTTAAATTGTCGGGCAGGATCCGCTACTACCCGCGCTACCAGAAAGAGCTGGCGGCGCTGGCTGGCCGGGCGCAGACAGGCAACCTGCTGCGCGCGATCAAGGCCATGAACGAGCGGCGCGCGGTGGCCGATCATCCGTTGTCGGCAAAATTATTTGTCGAGGACATGTTGCTTGAGTACACTGGCTGCTGTACATGAGAGGACCACGATGAGCGCCAATCCGCCCGATGCCACCGCAGCCCAGGCCCCGCGGCCGTCCGTGCTGTCGCTGGCGATCAAGGAAAAGGCGGCGCTCTACGCGGCCTACATGCCATTCCTGCGTAATGGCGGCATGTTCGTCCCGACCACCAAGCCTTACCAGATCGGCGACGAGATCTACCTGATCCTGGCGCTGATGGACGATCCGAACAAATACCCGATCGCCGGCACCGTGGCCTGGATCACGCCGGCGGGCGCCAACAACAACAAGGCGCAAGGCATCGGCGTGCATTTCCCGGCCGACGAATCGGGTCAGCGCGCCCGCCAGCGCATCGAAGAAATCCTCGGCGCTGCATTGCGGTCTTCGCGCGCCACTCATACTTTGTAACTAACCCATCTCTGCTGCATGCCTTCCTACGTCCATCGCCTGGCCCGACGCGACGACCTGCCGGTCATCGTCGATATCTATAATTCCACCATCGCCTCACGCGACGTGACGGCCGATACCGAGCCGGTGTCGGTGCAATCGCGCGAAGCCTGGTTCAACGAGCACACGCCCGACCGGCGCCCGCTGTGGGTGATCCACGATGCGCACGACACGAGCGAACAGCCGGCGGTCATCGGCTGGCTGTCGTATTCGAACTTCTATGGCCGGCCGGCGTATTCGGGCACGGCCGAAGTCTCGATCTATATCGCCGAAAGCGCGCGTGCCCGGGGCCTGGGACGCTATTGCCTGGAACTGGCGATCGCGTTCGCACCCGAGGTCAAGGTGCACACGCTGCTGGGCTTCATCTTCGGCCACAATGCGCCGAGCCTGGCGCTGTTCGGTAAATACGGCTTCGAGACCTGGGCCAACTTCCCGCGCGTGGCGAACCTCGATGGCATCGAGCGTGATCTGATCATTCTGGGCAAGCGCGTGGCCTGAACGTGACCGTCGTGCGCGGCTTGCGCCCGTGCTGTGGCAGGGCGCCTCGCGTACAATGGCGGGATGTTTATCGATTCCCACTGCCACATCAATTTTCCGGAACTGGCCGCCCGCATGCCCGAGGTGCTGGCCAAGATGGCCGAGAACCAGGTCACGCATGCCTTGTGCGTGTCGGTCGACCTGCCGGACTTTCCGCAAGTGCTCGCGCTGGCCGAGCAATATCCGCATATCTTTGCCTCGGTCGGCGTGCATCCCGACTACGAGGAAACCCCTGAGCCGACCGTGCAACAGCTGGTCGACCTGGCCGACCACCCGAAGATCGTCGCCATCGGCGAGACGGGCCTGGATTACTTCCGCCTCAAGGGTGACCTCGACTGGCAGCGCGAGCGTTTTCGCGTGCACATCCGCGCCTCGCGCGAGACGCGCAAACCCTTGATCATCCATACGCGCGCCGCCAGCGAAGACACGATCCGCCTGATGCAGGAAGAGGGCGCCGGCACCGACGCCGGTGGCGTGGCAGGCGTGATGCATTGCTTTACCGAGTCGCTCGAGGTGGCGCAGGCGGCGATGGCGCAGGGCTTCTATATTTCGTTCTCGGGCATCGTCACCTTCAAGAGCGCCAAGGACTTGCAGGCGGTCGCACTGGCCGTGCCGCTCGAGCGTATGTTGATCGAGACCGATTCGCCGTATCTGGCGCCGGTACCATTCCGCGGGCGCATGAACGAACCGGGGTATGTGGCGCACGTGGCCGAGTACATCGCCACGCTCAAAGGCGTGTCGCTGCGCGACGTCGCGGCGCAGACGAGCGAGAACTTCTTCAACCTGTTCCAGACAGCCAGGAGCTGACGCATGCGAATCGTTCGTTTGATGGCGCGCCTGTGCGCGGCCGGTGTACTGGGCGTGGTGGCCGTCGGTGCCAACGCTGCCCAGGCGCCCAATGAAAAGCAGGTGTCGTCGTTCTTCCGCGCCGTGCAGATGGACGATGCAAGTACCGTGCGCAAGATGGTCGGGACGGTCGTCAATGCCAACGAACTCAATCCGCTGGGCGGTGAGCCGGCGCTGGTGCTGGCGATCCGCGAAGGCTCGACGGCCGTCGTGCAGGATTTGCTGGCACATCCGGGCACGGACCTGGAACGCAAGGCGGTCAACGGCAACACGGCGCTGATGATGGCGGCGTTCAAGCGCGATGGCGACACCGTGCGCGCGCTGCTCGACAAGGGCGCCAAGGTCAACCAGCCCGGCTGGACGGCGTTGCATTATGCAGCCGCCAGTGGCGACGCCGCGATTGCGCAGCTGCTGATCGAGCGTGGCGCGCAGGTCAATGCGCTGTCGCCGCGCCCGTCCGGCGCCGTGACGCCGTTGATGATGGCGGCACGCGAGGGGCAGGACGGGATCGTGCGCCTGTTGCTGGCCAAGGGCGCGAACGCGGCCCTGAAGAACACCGAAGGCTTCACCGCTGCCCAGCTGGCAAAGCAGGCTGGTCACGACAAACTGGCCGGGCTGTTGTCCGGCCGGTAAAGAGCGACGAACCGCGTCCGGATTGAATTGGACGTTATTTGCCCCTCACCTCGACAGATTGCGCGCAGGAAATAGTATCAATAATAGTCCTACGGTCCCACAACACAGGACGACGAGGATAATCATGCTGAACGAACGCGAAATCGAAAGCTGCTACCTGGGGCAGTTCATTCCAGTCCACTACCATCACAATATGCTGATGGACCAGAACCGGATGCACAGCTTCAAGTCCGCCATCCACTACTCGGTTTTCCCCGGCGCCAAGGTGCTGGAACTGGGTGGCGGCACGGGCGTGCTGTCGTTCTTCGCGGCGCAGAAAGCGTCGAAAGTCTACTGCGTCGAATACAACCCGGACATGGTGCGTGAAGCGCGCCGCTTCCTGGCCATGAATCCGAACGGCCACAAGGTCGAAGTCGTCCACGCCGACGCATTCGACTACCTGCCGCCGGAGCCGGTCGATGTCGTCATCTGCGAAATGATCCACGTCGGCATGTTGCGTGAAAAACAGGTCGAGGTGATCGAATCATTCAAGCGCCGCTACCTGGCCAAATTCGGCGGCCCGCTGCCGCTGTTCATGCCGGAAGCCGTCATCATGGCCGTCCAGCCGCTCCAGCAGGAATACGACTTCGACGGCTTCTACGCCCCGATCGTCCAGTTCCAGGAAACCGGCGTCGTCCAGCCCGGCACGATCGAGCTGTCGCAGCCCGCCGTCTACAGCATCATCGACTTCGGCCAACCGGTCGACAGCCTGATCGCCTGGGAAGGCTCGGTCCTGATCGAACAGTCCGGCACCCTGAACGCGATGCGCTTCGTGACGAAAAACGTCCTGGCCATCGTGCAGGAGCAAGCCACGACGATCGACTGGCTGAACCACTACATGACGCTGCCGCTGTACACGCCCATCACCGTCAAAGCCGGCGACCTGCTGCGCCTGTCCTTCGCCTACCGCGCCGGCGGCTCGATCCCGTCGCTGCAAGCCTCGATCCAGGCCGACGTCGTCACCCAGACCGTCACCGAACAAATCGCCGAATACGCCTAACGCACCCCCACAAATAGGGTCAGAGTCGAATTGTTTGACAACTTCAGTTAATCAATTACCCAATAATTCGACTCTGACCCTAATTGATGGGTCATTGCTCGATGGATAACTAGGGTCAGAGTCGAATTGTTTGCCAATTGCAGTGAATCAGTTGCTCGATAATTCGACGCTGACCCTCATTGTTTGGATTTGGGTTCGTGGAAATTGCTCGCCGCCGTTTATCGCGGTGCGTGACCGTTCGTGCCGCGAAAATGACCCCGCGTCGGATGGGGATGGCCTTCTGAAGACGGTGGCAGGTAGAGTGCGTCTATGTTCAATGTGGAGGCAATATGCTGAGTTTTCTCGTCTGGGTGCTGCTATTGATGGTGTGCTGGCCGATTGCGTTGGTCGCGCTGCTGATCTATCCGGTCGTCTGGCTGGTGCTGCTGCCATTCAGGCTGCTGGGGATCGGGGTCGATGCCGTGTTCAACCTGCTCAAGGCCATCGTCATGCTGCCCGCGCGGGTGCTGGGGCAGCAGCCAGGCCGTTGATGACGTCATGCCACGACTGAGTGTTGGGCAATTAACAGACGATCCGTGCGCGATCTTCTACTGTGAAGATGCTCGCTTTCATTCGAAAGCAAACATTAAATAGAGGAAATAATATGCGCCTGGATATCTATCGCCGAGCTGAACACGATGGCAAGTTCTCTTACCTGGCCGTGCCGGAATCGAAGAGCATTCCTGAAGAAGCCACCAACACCGACTGGGAAATCGAAGCCCAGGCCTACGAGGTGGAAGACAACGCCGACGGCATCAAGGATTTCGACATCGAACACCTGAGCGACCAGATCGCCGAAAAAGGCTACGCGATCACGTCGGTGACGCACTAAGATTTCCCCGGCGGGCCCGCTGGTCCGCCAGTTCCACCACATCGGCATGCGCTTGACGCGCACCTCGCCGATGTGCCGGCGTCTCTCTCCGAGAACCCGGCCTGCCCGCAACGGCCCCATAGCCGTTGTGGTATTCTGCGTCCTCGATTAAGCAAGCCAGTCACGCAATGGGCTGGGACGGAGGATGGTATGAAGTGGGTTGTCGTCGGTTTTTACGTGTTATCGATCCTGCACATCCACTTCCGGGGCCGCGTCCGTCTACCTTTCCGTCGTCAGATTTTCGATCACTCGTCGTTCATGGCGCCGATCAATATCTTCATGCACAAGTTCTCGCGTGTGCCAAACACGCCGTTTACGCCGCTGTCCGAATTCCCCGAACTGGCCCGTCTGCAAGAAAATTGGCCCATTATCCGCGCCGAAGCCGAGAGCATGCTTGCGCTCAAGAAAATCAAGGCTGCCGAACAGAACGATGATGCCGGTTTCAACTCGTTCTTCAAGAATGGCTGGAAGCGCTTTTACCTGAAGTGGTACGACGCCAGCCACCCATCGGCCGAGCGCCTGTGCCCGCAGACCTATGCGCTGCTGCAGTCGATTCCTTCGGTCAAGGCCGCAATGTTCGCCGAGCTGCCACCCGGTGGCAAGCTGAACCCGCACCGCGATCCGTTCGCCGGCTCCATGCGCTATCACCTGGGCCTGGCCACGCCAAACGACGATCGCTGCTTCATCGAAGTCGATGGCGAGCGCCACAGCTGGCGCGATGGCCAGGGCGTCGTGTTTGACGAAACCTATATCCACTGGGCGATCAACGGCAGCGAGAGCGATCGCATCATCCTGTTCTGCGACGTCGAGCGCCCGATGCGCTATCGCTGGATGCAGAGCGTGAACCGCTGGCTCGGCCGCAACCTGATGACGGCTGCCGCATCGCCCAATGAAACGGGCGACCAGGTCGGCCTGGTCAGCAAGCTGTTCCGTATTTCGTTCTACATGGGCCAGTACCGCCGCCGCTTCAAGGCGTGGAACAAGACCGCCTACAACATCACGCGCGTGGCGCTGGTCATCGCACTGGCCGCATTCATCTACTGGATCTGATCGCCCAGAACTCTGCCGAACGGTCGACGACACGACAAGCCATTGTAGCGAAAACGGCATCTTTGCCGATCTCGCTACAATGGCTTTTCTGTTTTCACCTATTGGAGAAGTCCATGGCAAAAGTACTCGTTCTGTATTACTCGACCTACGGTCACATTGAAACGATGGCCAACGCAATGGCCGAAGGCGCGCGCGGCGCCGGTGCAACGGTCGACGTGAAGCGCGTCCCTGAAACCGTCCCCGAAGACATCGCCAAGAATGGCCACTTCAAGCTGGAGCAGTCCGCGCCCATCGCCAAGGTGGATGAGCTGGAGCACTACGACGCGATCATCATCGGCGCGCCCACACGTTATGGCCGCATGCCCAGCCAGATGGCAGCGTTCCTGGATCAGACCGGCAGCCTGTGGGCACGCGGCGCCCTGAACGGCAAAGTCGGCGGCGCCTTCACGTCGACCGCCACCCAGCACGGCGGCCAGGAAACCACGCTGTTCTCGATCATCACGAATCTGATGAACCTCGGCCTGACCATCGTTGGCCTGCCTTACAGCTACCAGCAACAGATGACGCTCGATGAAGTCGCCGGCGGCAGCCCGTATGGCGCGACGACGATTGCCGGTGGCAAGGGTGAACGTCAGCCGAGCGAGATCGATCTGGGCGGCGCGCGCCACCAGGGCAAGCTGATCGCCGAGACCGCCGCCAAGCTGTTCGGCTGATCGCGCGGGCGCCATCACCATGACCGATCTCTCCGCATTCCCCATCACGCAGCAGTGGCCGGCGCAGTATCCGGACCGGCTGCAGTTGTACTCGATGCCGACGCCCAATGGCGTCAAGATTCCGATCATGCTGGAAGAGATCGGCTTGCCGTACGAAGTGCACAAGGTCGACTTCGCCGAGAACGACCAGCACTCGCCGGCGTTCCTGTCCCTCAGCCCGAACAACAAGATCCCGGCGATCATCGATCCGGATGGCCCTGGCGGCCAGCCGCTGCCGCTGTTCGAGTCGGGCGCCATCCTGATCTACCTCGCCGACAAGAGCGGCAAGCTCATGCCGCAAGACCCGGCTGCGCGCTACCAGGTGATGCAGTGGGTGATGTTCCAGATCGGCAGCGTGGGGCCGATGTTTGGCCAGCTGGGCTTCTTCCACAAGTTCGCTGGCAAGGATTTCGAGGACAAGCGTCCGCGTGAGCGCTACGCCGACGAGTCACGCCGCCTGCTTGGTGTCATCAATGGCCAGCTCGCGCAGCACGCCTGGATCGCTGGCGACGAATTCACCATCGCCGATATCGCTGTCTTCCCGTGGATCAATGGGCTGCTGAATTTTTACGAAGCAGGGGACCTGGTCGGCATCAAGGACTTCCCGCACGTAGCGGCCGCGCTTACGCAATTCCTGGCGCGTCCTTCCGTGCAAAAAGGCCTCAAGATCCCGGCCTGAACGAGACGGGGAACGTGCCTCAGTAAGGACTGGCCGTCGGTCGCACGATCAGCTCGCTTACATCCACGTCGGCCGGCTGATCGATCGCGAACCCGATCGCGCGCGCAATGGCCTCCGGCTTGATCGCCACCTTGCGAAAGTCGCGCATCGCCGCGCGCGCACCGGGATCCGAAATCGATTCCGCCAGGTCCGACTCCACGACGCCGGGCGACACCAGCGTGACGCGGATCGCGCCGCCGACTTCCTGCCGCAATCCCTCCGTGATCGCCGCCACCGCAAACTTGGTGGCGCAATATACGGCCGCTGTCGGACTGACCGCATACGCCCCGATCGACGCTATATTGATGATCTGACCGCTCCCGCGCGCCTGCATACCTGGCAGCACGGCGGCAATCCCGTGCAGCACGCCGCGGATGTTCACGTCGATCATCTGATTCCATTCGTCGATCTTCAAGGCATCGAGCTTTGACAGCGGCATGACGCCCGCGTTATTGACGAGGACATCGATGCGGTCATGGCAGTCGAGCGCGAAGTCGGCGAACGCGGTCATGCTCTCCATGCTCGTCACGTCGAGCCGGGCGACGTCGGCAGTGCCGCCAGCAGCGCGGATGGTGCCTGCCAGCGCCACCAGCTGCTCGACGCGCCGCGCGCCGAGCACGACGCGGTGCCCTTGCGCGGCAAGAAAACGGGCGGTGGCTTCACCGATGCCGCTGCTGGCGCCCGTGATGAGGATGACTTTCGATGCGTGTTCCATGCTGTGCTCCCTGGTGTGTTGACAGTGCCGCAAGTATGGGCATCAGGCGTGGCGTTGCCCATGCCGAAACCTCGGCATCGATTGCACGATCCTCCGGAAATGAACAACGGCGCCCGCAGGCGCCGTTTGATTGACAACAATAGCCGGATCAACCGGTCAGGCCCGTGGCCGCTGGCGATGGAACGTCAACGGCGTGTACGACACGGCTGACGGTGGCGGCTGCTTGAGGATGTTCGAGCGCATCGCGCCCACCACGTGCATCTCGCACGGCTTGCAATCGAAGCGCAGCGTGTAGCGGTCTTCGCCACTCACCAGCGTCATCGGCTCGGCCTTCACCTGACCCTGCACGCCTTGCACGCCCTTGGCCTGTTTCGGGCACAGGTTGAACGAGAAGCGCAGGCAGTGCTTGGTGATCATCAACGAGACTTCGCCCGCTTCTTCGTGCGACTCGTACGCGGCGTCGATCAGTTGCACGCCATGCTTCTGGTAGAACGCGCGCGCCTTGTCGTTGTAGACATTGGCCAGATAGCTCAGCTGCACGTCCGGATACACCGGCGGCGGCGTCGTTGCCGCCTTGCGCTCGGGACGCTGCCAGGCTGCCAGCCGCGCTGCTTCATGCGCCGCAATGGCGTCGCGGCGCAGTGCATTGATCGCCGCGCTCGGCACGAACCACGGCTGGCTCAGCTTGAGCTCGACATGGCCCGCTTCGAACATCGTGTTGCCGAGTTTGGCAACGCTCGAGCGCAGTCCCGCATCCGCCTGCGCGGCCTGCGTCGCCGGCTGCAGGGCAATCGCCGCTGCCGCATGCGATGCAATGCCGTCCTCGTCGATGATATCCAGGCGCAATCCATCGGCCTGCTCGCTTAGAACCAGTTCCAGCGCAATCTTGCGTTCGGACGATTTCTTGTTGAGCGTCGCTTCCCAGCCGTGGTCACGGTTGCGGTGGATGACGGTGCCGACCTTCAGGCCCGCCAGCGTCTGCATCGGCTCGTTCGGATACACGCGCCAGCGCTGGCCATCGGCCTCGTCGTCCAGCTTTTCGGCCTTGTTGGCCTGGATGCCGACCGTGTCGCGCTTGTACATATAGTTCAGGCCGTCGCCGTTGGCCATCGGCGCGCTGGTGACGACATCGAAGCTGTCGCCGTTCAGGCGCGCCACGATGCCCAGCTCCACGCCCACGTACTTCGGCGAATCGAAGGCACCGATATCAGTCAGGCGGCCCTGCGCAAAGTACTCGGTATGGCCACGGTGAAAGTTCTTGTCGACGTCCGGCGTGAACATGACGCGCGTGCGACCGCTCGAGGCGCGCACGAATTCCGGTCGCTGGTCCAGCAGTTCGTCGAGCAGCAGGCGGTAGTGGGCCGTGATGTTCTTCACGTACCCCATGTCCTTGTAGCGGCCTTCGATCTTGAACGAGCGGATGCCGGCATCGACGAGTGCACCCAGGTTGCGGCTCTGGTCGTTGTCTTTCATCGACAGCAGGTGCTTGTCGAACGCAACCACGCGGCCCTGGCCATCGCTGAGCGTGTAGGGCAGGCGGCAATTCTGCGAGCAGTCGCCCCGGTTGGCCGAGCGGCCGTTGTCGGCGTGCGAGATATAGCACTGGCCCGAGTACGCCACGCACAGCGCGCCGTGCACGAAGTATTCGAGCGGCGTGTCGGTGACCTGATGGATCTTGCGGATCTGCTCGACGGTCAGTTCGCGGGCCAGCACCAGTTGCGAAAAACCGACGTCGGCGAGGAATTTCGCTTTCTCTGGCCCACGGATGTCGCACTGGGTACTGGCATGCAGCTGGATCGGGGGCAGGTCGAGCTCGAGCAAACCCATGTCCTGGATGATCAGCGCATCGACGCCGGCCTCGTACAGCTGCCAGATCTGCTTGCGCGCCAGCTCGAGTTCGCTGTCGTGCATGATCGTGTTCATGGTGACGAAGATACGCGCCCGGTAGGCGTGCGCGAACTGCACCAGTCCGGCAATATCCTCAAGCGGGTTGCTGGCATTGTGCCGCGCGCCGAACGCCGGGCCGCCGATGTAGACGGCATCGGCGCCGTGCAGGATCGCCTCGCGCCCGATTTCGGCGGTTTTGGCGGGCGACAGCAGTTCAAGCTCGTGGGCTAGCAATGACATGGTGAATCCTTCGATGCGAAGTCCGGGATTATAGCCAGTCGGGGCGCTGCCGTCATGTGGCGCGAGCGTTGCGGCGCCAATCCTGGCGGCCGATGTTAGCGCAATCCGACCCTCTGTTGTGCTAACATCGACCCCATTTCCCCGGCCTCGAAAACATTCCCCCCATGAGTAAAGTGACGCTCGACACCATCCGTGAAGCCATGGAGCACGGCAAACCAACCATGGTGGACGTCGCGAAACTGGCCGGCGTCTCTGCCATGACGGTTTCGCGCGTCATGAACGGGAAAACACTGGTCCGTGAAAGCACCCGGCGCAAGGTCGCCGATGCGGTCGCTGCCCTGAACTATACGCCGAACCAGGAAGCGCGCAATCTGGCCGGCTCCAAGCCGATCCGCGTCGGTTTCTTGTACAGCAACCCGAGTGCCGCCTACCTGAGCGAATTTCTCGTCGGCCTGCTGAACCAGTCGGGCCTGAACAATGTCCAGCTCTTTGTCGAGAAGTGCGAGGCGGGCAACCACGAAACCGAGCACACGCAGCGCCTGATCGACAATGGCCTCGATGGCGTTATCCTGCCGCCGCCGCTGTGCGACAGCGAAGCCGTGCTGGGTTGCGTGGCGCGCGCCGGCATTCCGGCCGTCGTCGTTGCCTGCGGTTCGCCGGCGCCAGGCCTGGGCGCGGTCAGCATCGACGATTACGATGCGGCCCACTACATGACGCGCCACCTGATCGCCCTCGGCCACCAGCGCATCGGCTTCATCGTCGGCCACCCGAACCAGAGCGCCAGCGCGCGCCGGCTCGATGGCTACCGCGCTGCGATCGCCGAAATGAACGCGGACGCGGCCGACGAGCTGGTGGTGCAGGGGATGTTCACCTACCGTTCGGGCCTGGACGCGGCCGAGCAGTTGCTGGCGCTGGCCGAGCGGCCGACGGCCATTTTCGCCAGCAACGACGACATGGCTGCCGCCACGGTCGCCGTCGCCCATCGCCTGGCGCTGGACGTGCCGGGCGACCTCACCGTGACCGGGTTCGACGATACGGCACTGGCTACGACCATCTGGCCCGAACTGACCACCGTGCGCCAGCCGATTGCCGAGATGGCGCGCGAAGCGGTGCAGGCCCTGGTGCGGCGCGTGCGCGCCATGCGCGAAGAAGAACCGGCCGAGCCCGAGCAGACGCGCATGGATTTTGTGCTGGTACGGCGCCAGTCCGATGCCGCGCCGCGCGTGCGCCCGCCAGCGCGCCTGCCTGCCGCTGCACGAACCCTCTGATCAAGGTATCGTCCCGGCGCCGGTCCTGGTTCTGTCTTGGGCCGGGACCAGCTTCTGGTACGGCGGCAAGCGCCAGTTTCGTCGCCAATCCCGCCTTTCCGCCAGCATTCCAATAATTCGTTGACAACCGTCCGAGCAGAAGTTTAGACTGCAATGGTTGCGCTAACAATTCTGTTAAAAGATTGTTGTGACGCACATAAAAATAATCAAAAAGCATCAGGAGACGACCATGCCAGACCCGTACACCCGGCCGCCCGCCGGCGTGGCCGCAGCCACGCTGCGCCGCGCACATTCCCGTCACACCTCCTGATTACCGGTTTGTCCCGGCCCCACGCGCCGCGCCGCCTCGCTGGCGGCAGCGCGCCCGCCAGGACCCGTCACCACGAACGAGAGAGAACATGATCGCATCTTCGCTACCCGATGACATCGCGTCGGCCCTGCTGGTTGGCCGCGTCTGGCGCCCGGCGCCGGTCGATGGCCCGGCCGTCGTCGCCGTGCGCGCCGGCCGCCTGATCGACATCACGCACCATGCAGCCACCGTTGCCGACCTGTTCGAGCGCGACGCCGCCGACATGCTGGCGATCGTCAGGAGCGCCGAAGGCGAGGATCTGGGCGACGCTGCCAGCCTGCTGCAGGCTGCAATCGACGGCGGCATGGGCGAGGGCGGCCTCGTGCTGCTTGCGCCGTGCGACCTGCAGGCCATCAAGGCCGCCGGCGTGACGTTTGCCGTCAGCCTGCTCGAACGCGTCATCGAAGAACAGGCCAAGGGCGATCCTGCCCGCGCCTCTGCATTGCGCACGGAACTGCAGGCCACCATCGGCACCAACCTGGCCGAGATGGTGCCGGGTTCCAGCGCCGCGATGCGCCTGAAAACGGAGCTGAGCGCGCGCGGCCTCTGGTCGCAATACATGGAAGTGGGCATCGGCCCCGACGCCGAGGTCTTCACCAAATCGCAGCCGATGTCGTCGCTGGGCCATGGCGCGGTCGTCGGCCTGCACCCGTCGTCGCACTGGAACAACCCGGAGCCGGAGATCGTGCTGGCCGTGAACAGCCGCGCCGGGATCGTCGGCGCCGCACTGGGCAACGACGTCAACCTGCGCGACATCGAAGGGCGCAGCGCGCTCCTGCTGGGCAAGGCCAAGGACAACAACGGCTCATGCGCCATCGGCCCGTTCGTGCGCATCTTCGACGGCGACTTCACGCTCGACACGATCCGTGGCTGTGAAGTGGGCATGCTGATCGAAGGCGCGGACGACGGCTTCACGCTGGCAGGTTCGAGCCGCATGCGCGAGATCAGCCGCGACCCGATCGACCTGGTGGCCCAGACCTGCGGCGCGCACCACCAGTACCCGGACGGCTTCATGCTGTTTCTGGGGACGATGTTCTCGCCGATCAAGGACCGTGGCGCGGCCGGTGGCGGCTTCACGCACCACCCGGGCGACAAGGTCACCATCTCGACCCCGGCGCTGGGCGCCCTGGTCAACACGGTCGGCCGCAGCGACACCATCGCGCCCTGGACCTTCGGCGTGCGCGCGCTGTACCAGAACCTGGCCCGGCGCGGCCTGCTGGCAGGCCGTCCAGCATGACACCACCCGACGGCGCGCTCCACGATTTGCCCCTCGATCCGCTTCAAGATAACCACGAGTTCACGATGCACGATTCAACACCAGATTCCACCCCCGCCGCGCTGGTCTACGCGACCTATCCCGACCTGCGCGACAAGCGCGTCGTCATCACCGGTGGCGGCACCGGCATCGGCAGCGAACTGGTGACGGCATTTGCCGGCCAGGGCGCGCAGGTCTGGTTCCTCGACATCGCCAGGGAAGCGTCGACCGCGCTGGCCGACGCGCTGGCCGGCTCCGCGCACCAGCCGCGCTTCCTGCAGTGCGACCTGACCGACCTCGATGCGCTGGCCGCGACGTTTGCCGCCATCGAAGCCGAGGCAGGTGGCATCGACATCCTGCTGAATAACGCGGCCAACGACGACCGCCACGGCATCGACGACGTGACGCCCGACTACTGGGAAAGCCGGATGGCCGTCAATCTGCGCCACACCTATTTCTGCAGCCAGGCAGCAGTGGCGATGATGCGCCGCCAGGGCAGTGGCGTGATCCTGAATTTCGGTTCGATCTCGTGGTACCTGGCGTCGAACCAGCTGTCGCTGTACATGATGGCCAAGGCGGCGATCGAGGCGATGAGCCGCGGCCTGGCGCGCGACCTCGGGGCCGAGAACATCCGCGTCAATACCGTGATTCCCGGCGCCGTGCGCACGCCGCGCCAGCAGGCGCTGTGGCACACGCCGGAAGAAGAAGCGCGCATCCTGGCTGGCCAGTGCCTGCCGCAGCGCGTCGAGATGCAGGACGTGGCGGCGCTGTCGCTGTTCCTGGCCTCGAACAACGCGCGCCGCTGCAGTGGCCGCGAATACTTCGTCGATGCTGGCTGGTACGGCGCATGAGCGGCGCCGTGCACTGCCTGTGGGACGTCAAGGCCACGCTGGGCGAGGGCGCCTTGTGGGATGCAGTCCGGCGCAAGATCTGGTTCGTCGACATCAAGGGCCGCCGCATCCACTGCTGCAACGAAGACGGCGGCGCGCGCCAGAGCTGGGATGCACCATCGCAGATCGGTTTTCTCGCGCCGAGCGACGATGGCGGCATGGTGTGCGGGCTCGAAGATGGCCTGTACCGCTTCGTCGAGAGCGACGGCGCGTTCATCGCGCTGGCCCGCGTCGAAGCCGACCTGCCGGGCAACCGCTTCAACGATGGCCACGTCGATGCCGCCGGGCGCCTGTGGTTCGGTTCGATGGACAATGGCGAGAGCGAGGCCACCGGCACGCTGTACCGCTTCGACGGCGCTGGCCAGCCGGCGCGCGCGATGGACGCCGGCTACATCATCACCAACGGCCCGGCCATCAGCCCGGACGCGGGCACGCTGTACCACACCGACACGCTGGCCCGCACCATCTACGCCTTCGACCTGGGCCAGGACGGCGCGATCAAGGGCAAGCGCCTGTTCGTCACGCACGAAGGCAGCGGCCATCCGGACGGCATGGCAGTGGATGCAGAAGGTTGTGTTTGGGTGGCTGTCTTTGGCGGCTGGCGCATCGACCGTTACGACCCGCAAGGACGCAAGATCGACGAAGTGCGCTTCCCGTGCGCGAACATCACCAAGCCGGCTTTTGGCGGCGACGATCTGCGCACCGTGTATGCCACCACCGCGCGCAAGGGCCTGAGCGAGGCCGACCTGCTGGCGCAACCGCTGGCCGGTGGCCTGTTCACGTTCCGCGCTGCGACGCCGGGCCTGCCGCAACATGCGTTGCACCTGTAACGCGCATTGGAGAATCACCGCATGACCAAGCAATCCACCTTCCGTTTCCGCTCGCAGGACTGGTTCGACAATCCGGAGCGGATCGACATGACGGCGCTGTACCTCGAGCGCTTCATGAACTACGGGATCACGCCCGACGAACTGCGCTCGGGCAAACCGATCATCGGCATCGCCCAGAGCGGCAGCGACATCACGCCGTGCAACCGCATTCACCTGGAACTCGTCAAGCGCGTGCGCGACGGCATCCGCGACGCCGGCGGCATCCCGATGGAATTCCCGCTGCACCCGATTTTCGAGAACTGCCGCCGCCCGACTGCGGCGCTGGACCGCAACCTGGCGTACCTGGGACTGGTCGAGATCCTGCACGGTTATCCGATCGATGCTGTGGTGCTGACCACCGGCTGCGACAAGACCACGCCGGCCCAGCTGATGGCCGTGTCGACCGTTGACATGCCGGCCATCGTGCTGTCGGGCGGCCCGATGCTCGACGGCTGGTTCGACGGTGAGCTGGTGGGTTCGGGCGCGGCGATCTGGAAGGCGCGCCGCCAGCTGGCGGCCGGTTCGATCGACGAACAGAAATTCATGAACATCGCCACCGCCTCGGCGCCGTCGGCCGGCCATTGCAATACGATGGGCACGGCGTCGACAATGAACGCCGTGGCCGAAGCGCTGGGCATGTCGCTGACCGGTTGCGCCGCGATTCCCGCGCCGTACCGCGAGCGCGGCCAGATGGCGTACGAAACGGGCCGGCGCATCGTCGGCCTGGCGATGGAAGACGTGCGCCCGTCGAACATCCTGACGCGCGACGCGTTCCTCGATGCGATCGTTGTCAACGCGGCCATCGGCGGCTCGAGCAACGCGCAGCCGCACATCATGGCCATGGCGCGCCATGCGGGCGTGGAGATCACCACCGAGGACTGGATGACCTACGGTTACGAAGTGCCGCTGCTGCTGAACATGCAGCCGGCCGGCAAATACCTGGGCGAGCGCTTCCACCGCGCCGGCGGCGTGCCCGCCGTGATGTGGGAACTCGACCAGGCGGGCCTGTTGCGCTCGGATCGCCTGACGGTGACGGGCAAAACGCTGGCCCAGAACATCGACATGCACCAGACGATGGACCGCGAGATGATCCGCCCGTTCGCCGATCCGCTCAAGGAAAATGCGGGCTTCCTGGTCCTGAAGGGCAACCTGTTCGATTTCGCGATCATGAAGACGAGCGTGATTTCGCCAAGCTTCCGTGAACGCTACCTGGCAACGCCCGGCGCCGAGAACTGCTTCGAGTGCAAGGTCGTCGTGTTCGACGGCTCGGACGATTATCACGCGCGCATCAACGACCCGGAGCTGGGCATCGACGAGCACACGATGCTGGTGATTCGCGGCGCCGGCCCGATCGGCTGGCCCGGTTCGGCCGAAGTCGTCAACATGCAGCCGCCCGATGCGCTGATCAAGCGCGGCATCAACAACCTGCCGACGCTGGGCGATGGCCGCCAGTCAGGCACCTCGGACAGCCCGTCGATCCTGAATGCGTCACCCGAAAGCGCGGCCGGCGGCAACCTGGCACTGCTGCACACGGGCGACATCGTGCGCGTCGACCTGGTGCACGGCCGCTGCGATGTGCTGCTGTCGGACGCCGAACTCGAAGCGCGCAAGCTCGACACGCCGCCGGCGATCCCGCCAAGCCAGACGCCGTGGCAAGAGATCTACCGCGCCACGGTGGGCCAGCTGCACACGGGCGCCTGCATGGAACTGGCCTTGCCGTACCGGGCCGTGGCCGGTGCGATGCCACGGCATAACCACTAAACCGCAGTTTGTACGATGACTAAAAGTGGCATGAATAGCCATTCTTGAGCAGAATGTCGGAACTTCGCCCGGACTCTACCGTCCGGGCGTCGAAAATACACTGGAGACAAGCATGAAAAAACTCATCACGGCAGTCGGCATCGGTTGCGCAATGCTGTTCGCATCCGCGCCCGCCATGGCCGACGCCAAGAATCCGAAGATCGGCTTTTCGATCGACGACCTGCGCCTCGAGCGCTGGACCCGTGACCGCGACTACTTCATCGGCGCGGCCGAAAAGCTGGGCGCGAAGGTGTATGTGCAGTCGGCCGACGCCAGCGAACAGCGCCAGATCGCCCAGATCGAGAACCTGATCTCGCGCGGCGTGGACGTCCTGGTCATTGTGCCGTACAACGCGACGGTGCTGAACAACGCGATCCGCGAAGCCAAGAAAGCCAAGATCAAGGTGCTGTCGTACGACCGCCTGATCCTCAATGCCGACGTTGACGCCTACATCTCGTTCGACAACAAGGCTGTCGGCGAACTGCAGGCGCAGTCGATCGTTGCGCTCAAACCGAAGGGCAGCTATTACCTGCTGGGCGGCGCGCCGACCGACAACAACGCCAAGATTCTGCGCGAGGGCCAGATGAAGGTGCTGCAGCCGCTGATCGACAAGGGCGACATCAAGGTCGTTGGCCGCCAGTGGGTCAAGGACTGGAGCCCGTCCGAGGCGATGGCCATCATCGAAAATGCGCTGACCGCCAACGGCAACAAGATCGACGCCGTCGTGGCCTCGAACGACGCCACCGCCGGCGGCGCGATCCAGGCGCTGGCCTCGCAGAAGCTGGCCGGCAAGGTCCCGGTCTCGGGCCAGGACGCCGACCTGGCCGCCGTGCGCCGCGTGATCGCCGGCACGCAGTCGATGACGGTCTACAAGCCGCTGCGCAATATCGCCACCAGCGCCGCGACGCTGGCCGTGCAACTGGTGCGCAACGAAAAGCCGGCCTATAACGCGCAGCTGAATAACGGCTTCAAGCCCGTCAACACCATCCTGCTCAAGCCGATCCTGCTGAACAAGGCCAACGTCGACATGCTGGTCAAGGACGGCTTCTACACGCAGGGCCAGCTGGCCGGCAAATAAACCGGCGTCACGCTGCTACAGCGCCCGCGCCTGCGGGCGCACCGGCTGGCGAGCCTCGCCGGCCGGTGGTCCAACGTCTTGAAACGAGTCTTTCGATGTCTGGCTATCTGCTTGAAATGAAGGGAATCGCCAAGCGATTCAACGGGGTGCCCGCACTCGATGGCATCGACCTGGCGATCCGCCCGGGCGAGTGCATCGGCCTGTGCGGCGAGAACGGCGCCGGCAAATCGACGCTGATGAAGGTGCTGTCGGCCGTCTATCCGCACGGGACCTGGGAGGGCGAGATCGTGCTCGATGGCCAGCCATTGCGGGCGCGCTCGGTGCGCGAGACCGAGGATGCCGGCATCATCATCATCCACCAGGAACTGATGCTCGTGCCCGAACTGAGCGTGGCCGAGAACATCTTTCTCGGTAACGAAATCACGCTGCCGGGCGGGCGCATGGATTATCCGGCCATGAACGCGAAGGCGGCGGACATCCTGCGCGGCCTGAAGCTGCCCGACGTGAACGTGGTGCTGCCGGTGAAGCATTACGGCGGCGGGCACCAGCAGCTGATCGAAATCGGCAAGGCCCTGAACAAGAATGCGCGCCTGTTGATCCTCGACGAGCCGTCGGCGTCCCTGACGGCGTCGGAAATCGCGGTCCTGCTGGACATCATCCGCGACCTGAAAAGCCGGGGCGTGGCCTGCGTCTACATCTCGCACAAGCTCGAAGAAGTCGCGGCCATCTGCGACACGGTCGTCGTCATCCGCGACGGCAAGCACATCGCCACCACGCCGATGGAAGCGATGAGCGTCGAGCGCATCATCAACCAGATGTGCGGCCGCGAGATGAGCCAGATGTATCCGTCGCTGCCGCATCCGGTGGGCGAGGTGGTCATGGAGGCGCGCCACATCACCTGCTACGACCCGGAGCAGCCGGGCCGCAAGAAGGTCGACGACGTGTCGTTCCAGGTACGGCGCGGCGAAATTCTCGGCATCGCGGGAATCGTCGGGGCCGGGCGCACGGAGCTCGTCACGGCCATCTTTGGCGCGTACCCGGGCAAGCACGAAGGCGAAGTCTGGCTCGAGGGCCGCAAGGTCGATACGTCCGAACCCCTGAAAGCCATCCGCGCCGGCTTCGCGCTGGTGCCCGAAGACCGCAAGCACCACGGCATCGTGCGCGACCTGTCGGTGGGCGAGAACATCACGCTGTCGGTCCTGTCGCGCTTTTCGCACGCCAGTCGCATCGACGACCACGAAGAAGCGGGCGCCGTCAGTGAGCAGATCAGCCGGCTGGCGCTCAAGACCGCCACCCCGGCCCTGGCCATCACGTCGCTCTCGGGCGGCAACCAGCAAAAGGCGGTGCTGGCCAAGATGCTGCTGACCGGCCCGAAAGTGCTGATCCTGGACGAGCCGACGCGCGGCGTGGACGTCGGCGCCAAGTTCGAAATCTACAAACTGATGCTGGAACTGGCGGCGCAGGGGATCGCGATCATCATGGTCTCGTCCGAACTGGCCGAAGTCCTGGGCGTGTCCGACCGTGTGCTGGTGATGAAGGAAGGGCGCCTGAACGGCGACTTCGTCAACCAGGACCTGAACCAGGAAACGGTGCTGGCCGCCGCGCTGGGCCAGGCTGCGGCGGCGCCGTCGATTCCCCATCACGCATGACAACCACAATCACACAATGACCACGATGACGTTCAAACGGATTTTCACGCAGTACAAGATTCTGGCGCTGCTGGTGGCAATCGCGCTGATCTGGGCCTTCTTCAGCTGGAAGACGGATGGTGGCTTCACCTCGGCGCGCAACCTGTCGAACCTGATGCGCCAGATGTCGGTGACCGGCATTCTCGCCTGCGGCATGGTGTTCGTCATCATTGCCGGCGAAATCGACCTGTCCATCGGCTCGCTGCTGGGTCTTCTGGGCGGGATGGCCGCCGTGCTCGATGTCACGCACGGCTTGCCGCTGCCGCTGTCGATCCTCATCGTGCTCGGCGCGGGCCTGTTGTGCGGGTTCCTCAACGGCTATCTGACAGCGTACGCGGGCATACCGTCTTTCATTGTCGGCCTGGGCGGGATGCTGGCGTACCGTGGGGTCGTGCTGGGGCTGACCGGCGGCGCCACCGTGGCGCCCGTCTCGCCAGGCATGGAACAGCTGGGCCAGGCCTACCTGCCGCCATTGTGGGGCAGCATCCTGGGCGTTGCCTTGTTCGTGGTGACCTGTGTGCTGGTCTGGCGCCAGCGCGCGAGCCAGGCGCGCCACAAGCTGCCGGTGATCCCGATGTGGCGCTCGGCGCTGCGCGTGGTGATTGCCGGTGCCGTGCTGGCCGGCCTGATCTCCACCTTCAACAGCTACGAAGGCATTCCGCTGCCGGTGCTGATCCTGCTGGTGCTGCTGGGCGTGTTCAGCTACATTGCGCGCCAGACCGTGTTCGGCCGTCGCATCTATGCGGTGGGCAGCAATATGGAAGCGACGCGCCTGTCCGGCATCGACGTGCGCAAGGTGAAGCTGTGGATCTTCGGCCTGATGGGCCTGATGTGCGCGCTGGCTGGCCTGATCAACACGGCGCGCCTGGCGGCCGGTTCGCCGTCGGCCGGCGTGTCGGCCGAGCTGGACGTGATCGCCGCCTGCTTCATCGGCGGCACGTCGATGCGCGGCGGCGCGGGCACCGTGCACGGCGCGCTGGTGGGCGCCCTGGTGATGGCGAGCCTGGACAACGGCATGTCGATGCTGGATGTGGATGCGTACTGGCAAATGATCGTCAAGGGGCTGATCCTGACGCTGGCCGTGTGGCTGGATGTCGCAACGCGTGGCAACACGCGCTAAGCTTCATCGGATTCATCGCTGCCAGCACACCAATTGTCCGATGTGAGCCACGCGCTTTGGCGCGTTTTTGATCGCTGTTAAATCGGGCAATCGTGCGGGTGCCATTGGCCGGGTCTTTTCCTACACTCGACTGAACATGTACAGCTTTTTGTTCAGTCGGGGGATGCGATGAAAGCCCACAGTGGTGCCAGAAGAATGTTTTTAAAAACAGGTATCGGGATCACGGTTGCACAGTGTTTTCCCGAGCTGGCGGCAGCGCAGGCCAGCAGTGGTCCCCGGCTCGAATGGAAGCAGTTCAAGACCACCAATCAGTATCCTGCCTTCGTCAATGCCATCGCGACGATGCGCAGCAACGCCAATCAGGCCAGTCCCGGCTCGCTGTCCTACTGGGCCAATGTGCATGTCAACACCTGCCCGCACGGGGTGCCGTATTTCATTTCATGGCACCGCGGCTATCTGTATCATTTCGAGCAGCAGTTGCGCAGTGTGTCCGGCAACCCCGGTCTGATGCTGCCGTATTGGGATTATTATTCCTACGCGACGCTGCCAGCGGAGTTCACCGATCCCGCGCCCGGCAATCCGCTGTACGTGCCCAGGCAGAGTTCGAGCGTGTACGGTGCACTGAGCATGGCGCCATTCGCGTCAACTGTGCGCAATTTCCAGCGCGGCAAAAGCAACGCATTCGAGCCGAGCATTGAGGATGTCCATAATCCTGTCCATGACCTGATTGGCGGGGTCATAAGCACGATGCAGTCGCCGCTCGACCCCATCTTCTTCCTGCATCACGCCAGTGTGGACCGCTTGACCCATGCATGGTCCCTGCTTGCAGGCCGGACCATGCCCAAGTCAGCGAATCCGTATTCGTCGACCAACAGCGATGTCTACTGGGCGGGCAACCATGTGTATGCGACCGGTCTGAGCATCGAGCGCTACAAGACCAGAATCCCCGCCTGGCTGGGCACGACCTATGCGTCCAACGCAGTGCCGACGACACTGCCGCCGGTACCTGCCGCTGCTGCAGCCCGTGCTGCGCTACCGGAGCGGCCGCCGTTCCAGTCGTTCAGGACGGTGGCAGGGCGCCGCCTGTCGAGTACACGGCGGTCGGTGAGTGGCGTGGCGCAAGTGCCTTTCGACGAGCAGTCGGTGTCGGTCCTGCTGCGGCTGGGGAAAAGCGACGCGGCCGAACTCGGACGGGTCGTTGCGCTGTGCCGTGATGGAGGTGAGCTGGATTCCCGTTCCGATGCAAACCCGATGCCGGGGATGATCAAGCTGGTGTTTGACAACTTGTCCATCGGCGCGGCCGCGAAGAAAGGCGGGTTTTTCTATGCGCTGTACCTCGACATGCCTGCCGTGTTCGAGTCGCACGCGCAGCGTGAGGCGTCGCTCATCGGCACACTGGGCGCATTCCAGATTGCCGCTGCGGCGCACCACGGCAAGCCACGGATCGAATTCGATGTGTCATCCCTGCTGGCCCGGCAAGAGCGCGTCAATTTCGCCGAGCTCGCATTGTCCTGGGTGCGTGTCGATGGCGATCGGCCGCCGACCGGGAAGGCCATTCTGGTCAGCGAGATCCGGGTTGAACTCGCATTCGCCCCGGACGATGCGCATAGGTTGTCAGGGGATGCCGAGGATATCGAACGGCAGCATCTGTAGCGCGAAGCAGACCAGGCCCGCGGTGTTGGTTCGCGGTCTTGGTCTGCAGCGCTGGTCTGCGTCCGTGGTGCTTACGCAGGCAGCGTCAGCTCGCCATTGACCAGGCGGGCGAGCCGCAGCGGATTGCCGTCCTTCAGTGCATCGGGCAACAGGTCGGCTGGTACGTCCTGGTAGCACACGGGGCGCAGGAAGCGCTCGATGGCCGTCGCGCCCACCGAGGTACTGCGTGGATCGGTGGTGGCCGGGAACGGGCCGCCATGCACCATCGCATGCGCGACCTCGACACCGGTCGGGAAACCGTTGAACAGGATGCGGCCGACCTTGCGTTCCAGCAGCGGCAGCAGGGCGCCAGCCAGCGCATGGTCGCTCGCGACTGCGTGCACGGTGGCCGTCAGCTGGCCTTCCAGGTGGCGCGTGACGGCCAGCAGTTCGTCCTCGTTACGACAGGCGATCAATAGCGAAACCGGGCCGAAGATTTCTTCTTCCAGCGCCGGATTGGCCAGGAAGGTGGCGGCGTCGCATTCGTACAGCGCCGCTTTCGCCGCGCAGCCCGCGCCTTCGCTGCTGCCGTGCGCGACGAGCGTGACGCCCGCGATGCCGGCGCGGATGCCGACCGCGTCCGTATAGGCGGCATGGATGCCCGCCGTGAGCATCGTGCCCGCCGGCTTCAGCTGCAGCGCTGCCGTTGCTGCAGCCCGGAACGCGTCGAGCTGCGGCCCGGCAATGCCGATCACCAGGCCCGGGTTGGTGCAGAACTGGCCCACGCCCATCGTCAGCGAATCGACGAACGCGCCTGCCAGCACGGCGCCGCCACTGGCCAGGGCGCCCGGCAGCAGGTAGACCGGATTGATGCTGCTCATCTCGGCGTACACGGGAATCGGTTCCTTGCGGCGGCTGGCGATCTGCGCGAGCGCCAGCCCGCCTGCGCGCGAGCCGGTAAAGCCAACGGCGCGGATCGCGGTATGGCTCACGAGGTCGCCGCCGATCGCATTGCCTTCACCGATCAGCAGCGAGAACACGCCATCGGGCATGCCGCACTCGAGCGCCGCCTGCAGGACCGCCTTGCCAACCAGTTCGGACGTGCCCAGGTGCGCATTGTGCGCCTTGACGACAACCGGGCAGCCGGCGGCAAGCGCCGAGGCGGTGTCGCCACCGGCGACGGAAAACGCGAGCGGAAAATTACTGGCGCCGAACACGGCGACCGGGCCCACGGGAATTTTGCGCATGCGCAGGTCGGCGCGTGGCGGAGTACGCTCGGGCAGGGCCGAGTCGAGCGTCGCCTCCAGGAACAGACCGTCGCGCACGACCCTGGCAAACAGGCGCAGCTGACCGACGGTGCGGCCACGCTCGCCTTCGAGGCGCGCCGTCGGCAAGCCGCTTTCCTGGCTGGCGCGCTCGATCAGTGCCGGGCCCAGGTCGAGGATGCGCTGCGCGATCGTTTCGAGAAACGTGGCGCGCTGCTCGAGGGGCAAGGCCTGGTACGGCTCGACGGCCGCGTCGGCAAGCAGGCAGGCAGTGGCCAGGTCGTCCGGCGTGGCAAGGCCGAACGCGGGGTCGAATTCCTGCTTCGTGCCCGGGTTGAAGGCGCGCACGCTGCCGGCTGCGCCGTGCACGATGCGCCCGCCAATGATCATTTCTCCGCTGATGTTCATGCAATCTCCTGTGTTGAATTCGTGTAGGTCGCCAATGTTATACGCAATCATGCCTGTGCGGAGAACTTGGTCGGCTTCGCCATCCTTATCCTGAAATTTATTTGTTAGCGCGAACATTCTGCTTGCCAGCGTCGTCTGTATTGTTTAGCATGGTTTGCAGCAAGCTAATAGCCGTCACCCACAGGCGGCACATAAGAACAATCAGGAGACACCATGCCATCCACGTACGCGCGCCAGCTTGGCGTGTTCGTGGGCGCGGTTGCGGCCATCGTCGTCGGTGCCGCTGCCACGGCCACGGCCACAGCGACCAACGCGGGAACCGCGACGCCATTGTCCGGCGCCGCCGTGCCCGCGACCGCACCCGCCGCCTACGTGTGGGACAGCGTCGCGATCGGTGGCGGCGGTTTCGTGACCGCCGTCGTACCAAGCCGCAGCGAGCCGGATGTTGCCTATGCGCGTACCGACGTTGGCGGCGCCTACCGCTGGAGCGCCGAACAAGGGCGCTGGTATCCGCTGCTCGACTGGGTCGGCGAAGACCAGACGGGTTTCCTGGGCATCGATGCACTCGCAGTCGACCCGCACAACGCCGGTCATATCTGGCTGCTGGCCGGCATCGCTTACCTGAACGGCGGCCGCACCGCCATCCTGCGCTCGACCGACTACGGCAAGACGTTCGATGTGGTCGATGTCACGACCCAGTTCAAGACCCACGGCAATGGCTTCGGCCGGCAAAACGGCGAACGGCTCGCTGTCGATCCGGGATCGACGCAAGGATCAATGCAGTCATCAACGCAGGCACCACGCACACGCCTGTACCTTGGCTCGCGCCGCAACGGCCTGTTCACCAGCAACGACGCGGGCAACACCTGGCAGAAAAACGACGCGCTGCCAGTCATGACGACGCCGAACGACGTCGGCCTGAATATCGTGCTGCCCGATCCCGCCAGCGTGAAGGACGGTCACGCGCGCCGCGTGTTTGTCGGCGTCTCGCGCTTTGGCAGCATCGGTCCCAACCTGTACCGCAGCGACGATGCCGGCGCGAGCTTTCAGCCCGTTCCCGGCGCACCGGTGGACCTGATGCCGCAGCGCGCCGCGCTCGATGGCGCCGGCAACCTGTACATCGCGTACGCCGACGGCGCCGGCCCGCATCCGGACCAGCATGGCCTCGAGCCAATGCAACGCGGCCAGGTCTGGCGCTATGCAGTGGAGGGCGGCGCCTGGACGAACGTCACGCCAGCCGGCTGGACGCGCCCGTTTGCCGGCATCAGCGTCGACCCGACCAACCCGCGCCGGCTGGTCGTCTCGACCATCAACACATTCATCCGCCAGGGCGACGCCAAAGGTGACCGCATCCTGGTATCGAACGACGCCGGCGCCACCTGGACCGACGTCATCGCGCGCGGCTTCCGGCGCGACGCCGCCGGCGTCCCGTGGCTCGAGGGGCACGCGATCCACTGGGCCGGCTCGGTCGAATTCGATCCGCGCGATCCGCGCGCGGTCTGGGTCACGTCCGGCAATGGGATCTTCCGGACCGCGAACATCGACGCCGTGCCGGCCACTTGGACCTTCACGGTCAAGGGCCTGGAAGAGACGGTGCCGCTTGGCCTGGTGAGCATGCCGGGCGCGCCGCTGGTGTCCGCGATCGGCGACTACGACGGCTTCGTGCACGACGACCCGGCGCGCCATGGCCGTATCCACAAGCCCGAAATCGGCACCACCACGGGCCTGGACGCCGCCGCGCGCCGACCCGGCACGCTGGTGCGCGTCGGCGACGCGATGCTGGTCACGCGCGACGGCGGCGCCAGCTGGAAAAAGACGCCGACGATGCAGGGCAAGCGTGGCCAGATTGCGATCTCGGCCGACGGTGCGACGCTCGTGCACACGCCGCAGGACTCGACGACCTCGTTCCGCTCCGGTGACACGGGCGCCACCTGGACGCCGGTGGCTGGCCTGGTCGGCAACCGGATGCGCGCCGTGGCCGATCCGGTGCGCGCGAACGTGTTCTACGCGTATGATGACAAGGCCCTGGTTGCCAGCAGCGACAGCGGCGCGACGTTCACGGCGCGCGCCAGCCTGCCGGCGGGCGGCGCGCGCCTGATCCGCGCTGCCCCCGAACGTGAAGGCGATTTGTGGGCCCCGCTCAAGCAAGGGGGCCTGGCGCGCTCGATCGACGGTGGCGCCAACTTCAAGCCGGTGTTCGACATCGACTATTGCGGCGCGGTCGGCTTCGGCAAGGCTGCACCGGGCAAAACGTATCCGACGGTGTTCATCTGGGGCAGCGTGAAGGGCGTGCGCGGCATCTACCGCTCGCTCGACACCGGCGCCACCTGGCAGCGCATCAACGATGACGCGCACCAGTATGGCGGCCCTGGCGACGGCCACTTCATCGTCGGTGACATGAACCGCTTCGGCGTCGTCTACATGAGCACTGCCGGACGCGGCATCGTGCACGGAAAGCCTGTTACCCAATGACTCTGCATCACACGCTGCGCATGGCGCTTGCCGCCACCAGCCTTGGCCTCGGCCTGACCTTCGCCGGCGCTGCGCTGGCTGCCCCTGACCTGGTATTGCGCTATGACGCGCCGGCGCAGGACAACGACACCGGCTGGGAGAAGGAAGCCCTCCCGATCGGCAATGGCCGCATCGGCGCCATGGTGTTCGGCCAGCCTGGCCGCGAGCATCTGCAGTTCAACGACATCACGCTCTGGACCGGCGACGACAAGACGATGGGCGCGTTCCAGCCATTTGGCGACGTGCTGGTCGACCTGCCGGCCCATGCGACGGGCGTGACGAACTACCGCCGCACGCTCGACCTGGTGCGCGGCGTGCACACGGTTACCTACACGCACGATGGCGTGAACTACAAGCGCGAAGCGTGGGCCAGTTATCCGGCCCAGGTGATCGTGCTGCGCCTGTCCGCCGACAAGCCGGGCCGCTACACGGGCAGCGTTGCGCTGACCGACCGCCACGGCGCCCACCTGGCGGTCAATGGCAATCGCCTGTACGCGGCCGGTTCACTGGCCGGCTTCGTGCTGCCGGACCAGGCGCCGAGCACGAATGTGATGTCGTATGCAAGCCAGGTGCAGGTGCTCAATGACGGCGGCAAGCTGGCCGTCGACGGCCAGCGGGTCGGCTTTGCGAATGCGAATTCGGTGACGCTGGTGCTGGGCGCCGGCACCAGCTTCGTGATGGATCCGGCGCGCCGCTTCGAAGGCGGCCACCCACTGGCGCGCGTGACGCAGCAGGTCAGCACGGCCGCCGCGCGCCCCGTCGACGAACTGCGCGTCGAGCACGAGCGCGATCTGGGCAGCCTGCTCAAGCGGGTTGACCTCGATCTGGGCCCCACGCTTGCCGAGCGCCGCGCGCTGCCGACCGATGCGCGCCTGCTGGCCTACACGCGCGACGGCGGCGACCCGGAACTCGAAGCGCAGTATTTCCAGTATGGGCGCTACCTGCTCACCGCCAGTTCGCGCGGCTCGCTGCCGGCCAATCTGCAGGGTCTGTGGAACAACAGCTATGCGCCGCCATGGAACGCTGACTACCACACCAACATCAACGTCCAGATGAATTACTGGCCGGCCGAGGTGACCAACCTCTCCGAACTGGCCGAACCGTTCTTCGGTTTCGTGAACGGCCTGGCACCCGTCTGGCGTCAGCAGACGGCGCAGGAATTCAAGGGCAAGGATGGCGCGCCAATACGCGGCTGGACGCTGCGCACCGAGTCGAACCCGTTCGGCGCGATGGGCTACCTGTGGAACAAGACGGGCAACGCCTGGTACGCCCAGCACTTCTGGGAACATTACGCATTCACGCGCGACGAGCGCTTCCTGCGCGAGACCGCCTATCCGGTGATGAAGGAGGCCGCCGCGTTCTGGCAGGATTACCTGAAGGTGCTCCCGGACGGCCGCCTGGTGGCGCCGCAAGGCTGGTCGCCCGAGCACGGGCCGGTCGAAGACGGCGTCGCTTACGACCAGCAGATCGTCTGGGACATTTTTAATAACACGGTCGAAGCGGCCGGCATCCTGGACATCGATCCCGAGCTGCGCGCCGAGCTGACAAACATGCGCGACCGCCTGGCAGGCCCCCGCATCGGCAGCTGGGGCCAGCTGCTCGAATGGCTGGATGAGAAACACGACCCCGTGCTCGATACGCCGCATGACACGCACCGCCACGTATCGCACCTGTTCGCGCTGTTCCCGGGCCGCCAGATCGGTCCCGTGAAAACGCCGGAGCTGGCCGCTGCCGCCAAGCGCACGCTCGAAGCGCGCGGCGACGCCGGCACCGGCTGGTCAATGGCATGGAAGATGGCGTTCTGGGCCCGGCTGCACGATGGCGAGCGCGCCCACCGCATGCTGCGCGGGGTGCTGGCTGCGCCGGGCGCCCGCGCTGCCGAGCAGGGCGGCACCTTCTCCGAACATAACAATGCGGGCGGCACCTATCCGAACCTGCTCGATGCGCACCCGCCATTTCAGATTGACGGCAATTTCGGCGCCACTGCCGCGATGGCCGAAATGCTCGTGCAATCTCACGCGGGCGAAATCCAGGTCTTGCCGGGGCTGCCCAAGGCGTGGGCCACCGGCTCGGTGAAGGGCCTGCGCGCGCGCGGCGGCTTCGAGGTCGACATCGTCTGGCGCAAGGGGCTGCTCAAGCACGTCACCGTGCGCGCGCCGTCGAACGACGGCAAGGTCAAGCTGCGCTATGGCGCCTGGGTGACCGAAGTCGAGCTCAAACAAGGGCAGAGCCGCACCGTGTCTGCCTCGCTGTTCAAATAAAAAACGACACCACGAAGGAGACAACCCGCATGAAGCTGAACCAGATCGCCCGCCGCCTGACGCATCTCGCACCGCTTTACCTGGCCTTGACGGCGCACGGCGCACTGGCCGCGCCCGAGCTGCCGCGCCTCGAGAGCAAGGACGGCCGCCACGCGCTGATCGTCGACGGCGCGCCATTCACGATGCTGGCGGGCCAGGCCCACAATTCGAGCAACTACCCGGCTGCCTTGCCGAAGGTCTGGGCCGCGCTGAAGGACGCGCGTGCCAACACGCTCGAGATGCCGATCGCGTGGGAACAGATCGAACCGAAAGAGGGCAGCTTCGACTTCAGCTTCCTCGACACGCTGGTCAAACAGGCGCGCGAACACAAGATCCGGCTCGTGATCGTCTGGTTCGGCACCTGGAAGAACACGGGGCCCGGCTACCTGCCCGAGTGGGTCAAGTTCGACAACGCGCGCTTTCCGCGCATGAAGGACAAGGACGGCAAGACCGTCTACAGCCATTCGCCGTTCGGCGAAGAGACGCTGGCGCTGGATCGCCGCGCTTTCGTGCGCATGATGGAACACATCAAGAAGATCGACAGCGCACACCGCACAGTGATCATGGTGCAGGTAGAGAACGAGGTGGGCACCTACGGCTTCGAGCGCGACTTCGGCGCGCGTGCGCAGGCCGCGTTTGCGCAGCCGGTGCCGGCCGCCGTCGTGGCGCGCCAGACGCCGAAAGTCCAGGGCGTCACAAGCGGGACCTGGACCCAGGTCTATGGCGACTACGCCGCCCAGTACTTCCATTCCTGGGCGATTGCCAGCTACATCGAGTCGATCGCCAAGGCCGGCCGCGCGGTCTACGACTTGCCGATGTTCGTCAACAACGCACTGCGCGAACCGGCGCTGGACGGCAAACCGGCGGCACTGTGGAAGGATGGCGGCGGTTTCGCCAGTGGCGGCCCGACCTACGACGTGCTCGATATCTATAAAGCGGCAGCACCGCACATCGATTTCGCCGCGCCCGACATCTACATGCCGGAATCGAAAAAAGTCACCGCGATCCTCAAGTCATTCCAGCGGCCCGACAATGCGCTGATGATCCCGGAGATGGGCAATGCGCCAGGCTACGCGCGCTATGTGTACCAGGCGCTGGGCATGGGCGCGATCGGCGTGGCGCCGTTCGGCCTGGATTACGCCGACTACAGCAATTATCCGCTGGGCGCGAAGCACACCGACAAGCGAATGGTAGAGCCATTCGCCAAAGTGTATGGCGTGTTTGCACCGATGACGCGCCAGTGGGCGCGCTGGGCGTTCGAAGGCCGTACCTACGGCGTGGCCGAGGGCGACGACCGCGCCGCGCAGACAGTGGCCATGAAGGGCTGGACGGCGAACGTGTCGTTCCGCGAATTCCAGTTCGGCGAGCGCCAGTACCTGAAGGACAAGAACGAGTACCAGTCGGGCACCGAGCAGCCGGGTGGCGGCGTCGCCTTCGCGCAGATCGGTGACAACGAATTCGTCATCATCGGGCAGCAGGCGCGCGTGAAGCTCTCCGGCAGTGGCACCAACGACGGCAAGCCGTCGATGCTGGCGCGGGTCGAAGAAGGGCGCTTCGACGCGAATGGCAAATGGATCATGGAGCGCAACTGGAATGGCGACCAGACCGATTACGGCCTGAACCTGCCGGCCACGCCGACCGTCCTCAAGGTCCGGCTGGGCACCTACACCGAGTAAGCATGACAAGTAATAAGCATAACAAGTACGAAGCATAACAAGTACACAACAGGAGATCGACAAATGCGTATGACACAAGTGGCGGCCGCAGTAGTGATGCTGGCGGCAACCGGGGCCGATGCAGGCACCTTCCAACAGACCGCGACCGGTATCGAAGTGCGTCCCGACAGCGGCGCCAAGGTGGTGCGGCTGAACCTCATGAGCGACAACATCGTTCAGGTGGTCAAGCTCGACCAGGCCGACAAGACGCTCACGCCATCCCTGATGACCGTCGCCAAGCCATGCGCCAGCAGCTGCGCCTTCACCGTCACGCCCGGGAAAGACTCGGTCCAGCTCAAGGCCGGCAAGATTGCCGCCACCGTCTCGCTCAAGGATGGCCAGGTCGACTTCTTCGACGCGAACGGCAAGCGCTTCCTGGCGCAGGCATCCGAATCGATGCAGCCCGTGAACGTAGGCGGCAAGCCGTTCCTGGCGATCAAGCAGGGCTTCAACCACGGCACGAAGGATGCGTATTACGGCCTGGGCCAGCACCAGAACAACCAGATGAACTACAACGGCGAAGACGTGCTGCTCCAGCAGCACAATATGATCGCCGCAGTGCCGTTCGTGGTGTCCGACAAGGGCTATGGCGTCCTGTGGGACAACAACTCGATTTCGCGCTTCGGCGACCAGACGCCGTACGACCTGATGTCGCGCGACCTGGTGCTGCGCGGTGCCGATGGCAAGAGCGAAGGCCTGACGGCCCGCTACTACATCGGCGGCAAGCTGGCGCTCACGCGCCAGGAGAAAGACATCGATTACCAGTACCTGAAGGACCTCGACGAGAACTGGCCGAAAGAGCTCGGCCCGCACAAGGACCTGAAGGACGTGCGCGTGGTCTGGGAAGGCACGATGAGCAGCGACAAGCCGGGCGTGCACAAGATGCAGCTGTATTCGTCGGACTACGCAACGCTGACCGTCGACGGCAAGCAGGTCATGGACGTCTGGCGCATGGGCTGGAACCCGTGGTACCACAACTTTGAAGTCAAGTTCGCCAAGAACAAGCCGGTCAAGCTGCACCTGGAGTGGAAGCCGTCGGGCGGCATGGTCGCGATCACCCACAACAATCCGTTGCCGGCACCGGAGCGCCATTCGCTGACGCTGTCGTCCGAGATCGCCGAAGCGATCAACTACTACGTCATCAGCGGCGAGAACATGGACCGCGCGATTGCGGGTTACCGCCACCTGACCGGCCAGCAGCCGATGATGCCGAAGTGGTCGTACGGCTTCTGGCAATCGCGCCAGCGCTACGAGACGCAGCAGCAGCTGCTCGACACGGTCACCGAGTACCGCAAGCGCGGCTGGCCGCTCGATAACATCGTGCAGGACTGGTTCTACTGGCCCGAGGACGGCTGGGGTTCGCACGACTTCGACCAGAAGCGCTTCCCGGACCCGAAAGGCATGGTCGACGCGGTGCACAAGCAGAACGCACGCATCATGCTGTCGGTGTGGGGCAAGTTCTACGCCAATACCGACAACTACAAGGAGCTCGAGTCCAAGGGCTATATGTGGACCAAGAACGTCGAGAATGGCTCGCGCGACTGGGTCGGCAAGGGTTACCTGAACAGCCACTACGATCCGTACACGAAGGAAGCGCGCGACATCTATTACCGCCAGCTGAAAACGAAACTGGTCGACCTGGGCTTCGACGCGTGGTGGATGGACAATACCGAACCCGATGTGCTGTCCAACAGCCGCCTGGAAGACTTCAAGGAGCTGATCGGCCCGACCGTCTATGGCGCCGGCGAAATCACGTTCAATCCGTACAGCCTGGTGAGCACGGGCGCGATGGCCGATGGCCTGGCGCGCGACCAGCCGGACAAGCGCCAGTTCATCCTGTCGCGGTCGGGCTTTGCCGGCATCCAGCGCAATTCGGTGGCGGTATGGAGTGGCGATACGGTCGGCCGCTGGAACAACCTGTTCGACCAGATCGCATCGGGCACGAACATGTCGATGTCGGGCATCCCGAACTGGACCCACGATATCGGCGGCTATGCGCAGGAAGTGCGCTACCAGACCGGCGACGTGGGCTCGGCCCAGGAAAACCGCGTCACCTCGCGCGCCGAAGCGAATCCGGAAGACATGAAGGAATGGCGTGAGCTGAACCAGCGCTGGTTCCAGTTTGGCGCCTTCTCGCCGCTGTTCCGCTCGCACGGTGAAGTGGTCAAGCGCGAGATCTACAATATCGCCAACGGCGACGACACCATGCGTGACAATATGGTGTGGTACCTGAAGCTGCGCTATCGCCTGATGCCGTACATTTACACGATGGCGGCCGACACGCACTACGGTTCGGGCACGATGATGCGTGGCCTGGTGATGGACTTCCCGCACGACGAGAAGGTCAAGAACATCAAGGACCAGTACATGTTCGGTCCATCGTTCCTGGTGGCGCCGGTGTACGAGTACAAGGCCACGTCGCGCCAGGTGTACCTGCCGGCTGGCGCGGACTGGTATGACTTCCATACGGGCGAGCGCTTCAAGGGCGGCGCCACGCGCACCGTGCAGGCGCCGCGCGAGCGCATGCCGCTGTTCGTCAAGGCCGGCTCGGTCATCACGGCGGGCCCGGTGACACAGTACGTGGACGAGAAGCCGGATGCGCCGGTCACGCTGTTCGTGTATGCAGGCGCCAATGGCGAAGCCACGCTGTATGAAGACGATGGCGTGACCAATGCCTACGAGCGTGGAGAAGCCAGCCGCATCCGCATCGCTTACGACGACAAGACGGGTGTCGTGCAGATCGGCGAACGCGCCGGCCAGTACAAGGGCATGCCGATGAAGCGCGAGTTCAAGGTGCGCGTCATCAAGCCGGGCGTGTCGACGGCCCAGAACCTGGACGCGGCCGACAAGACCGTGGTCTATGAGGGCAAGCCGGTGACCATCAAGCTGTAATCACTAATCACTAAGGCGCTTACCAACAGCCGGGTGCCAGCGCGCCCGGCTTTTTTCGTACTGACTTCCATGAAAAATCTCGCGTATTCACTCGCCCTGGCCGCCTTGCTGCACCTGGCGCCAGCTGGCGCTGCCAACCAGATCGCGGCGGATCATCCAAATCTGGCCTACACAGGCCGTGTCGACATGACCGATGCGAAGGCGCCGGTCCTGAGCTGGCCCGGCACGGCCATTGCCGGCAACTTCACGGGCACCTCGCTGGCGATCGTGCTCGACGACCAGCACGGCAAGAACTATTTCAATGTGTTCGTCGATGGCGACACCGCGCGGCCGGTCATCCTGCAGCTCGATAAAGGTAGCAAAACCTATCTGGTCGCCAATGGCCTGGCACCGGGCGCGCACCGGTTTCTGCTGACCAAACGCACCGAAGGCGAGGAGGGCGCCACCATCTTCAAGGGCATCGAACTGGATGACAAGGCGACGCTGGCGCTGCCGGCCCCACGGCCGACGCGCAGGATCGAGTTCTTCGGCGATTCGATCACAAGCGGCATGGGCAATGAAGCGCCCGACAACGGGCGGGACGATCTGGGCAAGGACAAGAACAACTACCAATCGTATGCGTCGATCGCCGCGCGGCAGCTCGGCGCCGAAGCGCACATCACGTCGCAAAGCGGCATCGGCGTGATGATCAGCTGGTTTCCGTTTACGATGCCGGATTTTTACGATCAGCTGAATGCCGTCGGCGACAACGACAGCCGCTGGGACTTCAAGCGCTGGACGCCCGATGTCGTCGTCGTCAACCTGATGCAGAACGACAGCTGGCTGATCGGGCGCGATCACAAGCTGCAGCCGGAGCCGACGGATGCGCAGCGGATCGCGGCCTACCAGGCCTTCGTTGCCCGCGTGCGCGCGCTGTATCCGAAAGCGTATATCGTCTGCGCGCTGGGGAGCATGGACGCGACCCGGCTTGGCTCCGTGTGGCCGGGCTACGTCAGGTCGGCGGTGGCGAATTTGCGCAGATCAGGCGACGCGCGCATCGATACGCTGTTCTTCCCGTTCACCGGCTACGGCCAGCATCCGCGCGTCAAACAGCATCAGGCCAATGCGGACTTGCTGACCGCGTTCGTGCGAAAAAAACTGGGTTGGACGCGGACCAGATAACGGCGCAGTGCCTGTCACGCCACGAGTGAGAACGTCGCACGCTCGCCAGCGCGGATCGTCGTTTGCAGATGCGTCGTTCCCGCCATGCGGGCCAGCACATGATCGAGGCAGTAGGTTGCGAGGTGGACGCGGGCCTGGTCCGGCTGGAAGTGATCCCACAGCACGCTGAACCTGAAGTCGGTATTGCGTTCGTCGCTGGTGGCAGTCGCCTGTTGCCCGGCCGATGTCGATGCCTGCACCTCGAATGCCGCGTGGAGGCGTGGCCTGGCGCGAATTTCAGCCGCCATCGTGTCGGAGATCGAAAAATCGGTCTGGGTCGATGGCGGCTCGTCAGGGAACAGTTCCTCGAACGTCTTGCCGGCATCGCCCTCTGCGTCATCCTGGTTCAGGTGGACGTGCACGATGTCTCCCGGCTGTAGGGGATGGTCCATCAGCCAGGTCAGGTGGCCGCAGCTGCCTTCGTCATAATTACCGCCCATCGCATCGACGGCCGCTTTCAGTGCCCTGTCGAGCGCCCCATGCACAGATACATTCATGAGGCGCGTTGAGGCCAGGTTGATTGTCGTGATGCGCACGTTATTGACGTTGACAGCAATATGGGGCATGGCGCTGGTTGTCCGATGTGATCACCAACTCTAGCATGATAAGCGGGACGCGTTTCGGGCCCGCTGATCATGTCTCGAGAATGCCGCAGTCAGTCAGTCAGTCAGGCGGGCTTAGGCTCACCGCTTCATGGCGTCACTTCCACGCCCTTCCAGAACGCGACGTGGCCGGTAATATTTGCCGCGGCGGATTTTGGTGTGGCATACAGCCAGGCCGCATCCTTGTTGACCTTGCCGTTGACCTCGACGTTGTAGTAGCTCGCTGTTCCCTTCCAGGGACAGTTGGTTGTGGTACTCGAATCGCTGAAAAACTGCCGGTTTAACGAGGCGGGCGGAAAATAATGGTTTCCCTCGACAACGACCGTATCATTCGATTGCGCCAGCACTTCACCATTCCATATTGCTTTCATATGCACTCCGGTAGCGCTTCGGATCTGAAGCGCGGACCAGTCTACACCGGTTGCGGGAGAAAGTTGGTGTGGACGTTTCGTGCGATGAGTGCCCGCTGGAAAGCGCCCTGCATAGCCGGTGCATAGCCGGGGTCAGGTCTGACATTTGGACACGAACTCTTCTTAGAGGTTCAACCAGGCATCCTTAAACAGGCATCTTGTTAGCCGTGAGAGTATCGAGATCCATTGCCTCATCATCTTCGACTGACAGGATCCACGCTAAATGAACATCATCGAATTCTGGTTCGATTTTGGCAGCAACTACAGTTACCTGAGCATGATGCGGATACGCCGCGCAGCGGCCGCTGCCAACCTGCGTGTCGAGCTGAAGCCGTTTATGCTCGGCCCGATTTTCAAGTCGCTCGGGTGGGAGACGTCGCCATTCGTGCTGCAGACGCTGAAAGGCGATTACGTATGGCATGACATGCGCCGCCAGTGCGTCAAATACGGCTTGCGCTGGCAACGCCCTTCCGTATTCCCCCGTAATGCGCTGCTTGCCGCGCGCATCGCACTACAGGGCGAAGGCACGTGCTGGCTTGAAGATTTCTGCGAACAGGTCATGCTGGCCAATTTCGCGGACGACCGCGACGTTGGCGACGAAGCGGTGCTGGCCGGAATTCTCGCCGGACTTGGCGCCGACAGTGCAGGGATCATCGCAGCAGCTAAAACGGATGCGTGCAAGACCGCGCTGCGTGTGCGCACAGCCGATGCCCAGGCCCGCGGCATCTTCGGCGCGCCCATGTTTTTCGTTGGCGACGAGATGTTCTGGGGGAATGACCGTCTCGAGGATGCGATCGCTTATGGGAAATAGCCGGGGTCAGGTCTGACATTTGGACACGGACTCTTCCCTGGTACGTTGGACAAGGCATCCGTCAACAGACTTCTTGGTGAGCTCGTGTCCGAATGTCAGACCTGACCCCGCTGGTGCTACAGGATCGGATGGAATAAGACTGCGCACAGCGGTTCAAGCGTGCCGTAGCGGCCAGCGCAACATGCTAATATGACCACGTTTAATGGGATGCGGGTAGGCATGTGCGTCCCATCCCGTACCTCTTTACATGGTTGTGGAATGGCAAACGTCAAGGCTCCCGAATCGCAGTATGCAGTGGCTCCAGGTGTGGCGGGGCAGCCCGAAGGGCGCGTCCGTCCGCCGGTCCGGCTGTAACCGGGTGGACGCCACCGTCACGCAAGAGCGCCTGCTCCAGGTCCTCGACGTCGTATCCGCCCTGGCGGGCCTCGACCATGTCGACGATGTGGTGCACCTGTTGCTGAGCCGCCTTCCCGGGATTCTGCCGCTCGACCCATCCGCTCTGTCCTTGGTCGTTCACAGGCTGGTCCAGCCTGACCAGGACGCGCCATCTGTGCAGCAGATCGAGCAGGCCCTGTGCACCGGCGCTACCACGAACACGCGCGCATTCACGCCGCACGAACGCGAACTGCTGCACCACGTCTGCGTCGCCATGGGCGCGGCCCTAACACGCATTGGCCAGGCGCGCGCTGGCAACGCCTTGCGCGAACGAGTCGCAACACTTGAGCAGCGCTGCGCCCCGCGCGCGCTGGCGCCGGACCGCGCATGGGCCGTGAGCCTGGAGCCGCTGTGCATCATCGATGCCGATGGCTATGTCGAGCTGGCCAATCCGGCGTGGCAGACGGTGCTCGGCTGGACCGAAGCCGAGATGTGCAGCCAGCCATTCACGGCGTTCGTGCACCGCGATGACCTAGCAGCGACGGAGGCGGCCTGGATCAAGGCGAGTGAGCAGGGGCAGGCGGTCGTGCGTTTCGAGAACCGTTACCGCACGAGTGGCGGGGTCTGGCGCTGGCTGTCGTGGGTGGCCGTGCCGGAGGACGGCAAGGTGTACTGCGCCGCGCGCGACGTCACCGACGAAAAACTGCAGCGCGAAGCGTTGATTCTCCGCACGCGCGAACGTGACGTGCTTGCCGCAGTCTTCCAGGCCACCAATCTGCTGTTGCAGGTGATCGACGCCGAGTACCGCTTCCTGGCGATCAATCAGGCCAGCATCGATGACTACTGGCGCCTGTTCCAGCGCCGTGTCGCGGTTGGCGATCGCCTAGACCGACGTGCTGGCCGACCGGCCAGAGCAACTACAGGCAGCCTTGGCGCTGTGGGACCGCGCGCTGGGCGGCGAGGCGTTCTCGCTGCAGCAGACGTTCGGCCAGGCCCCGCCCGAACAGCGCACCAGTGAAATGCGTTTCGAGATCCTGCGTGACCACGACGGCAAGCAGATCGGCGCCTTCATGACGGCACTGGACGTGACCGAGTGGCATGTGCAGCAGCAAGCGCTGGTGGAAACCCAGGAGGCGCTGCGGCAATCCCAGAAGCTCGAAGCGATCGGTCAGCTCACTGGCGGTGTGGCGCACGACTTCAACAACGTCCTGGCGGTGATCAAGTCGAGCATCGAACTGCTGCGCCGGGTACAGCTTGGCGACGAGCGCCGCCAGCGCTTCATGGACTCGATTTCCAGCGCGGTCACGCGCGGCGCCCGTCTGACCGGTCAGCTGCTTGCCTTTGCACGCCGGCAGGCCCTGCAGCCGGCCGTGTTCGACGTCGGCAACAGCACGCGTTCGATTGGGGAAATGATCGGCAGTCTGACCGGCGTTGGCGTCGAGGTGGTGCTCGACTTGCCTGACGATGCCTGTTTCGTCAATGCGGACCAGAGCCAGTTCGATACCGCGCTGGTCAATCTCGCAGTCAATGCACGCGATGCGATGCAGTCGCGTGGAACGCTGTCGGTCAAGGTCGAATCGGTCGACGGCTTGCCGCAGCACGGCCTGCAGCCGGCGATCAGCGGCACGTTCGTGGCCGTGTCGTTGCAAGACACCGGCGCTGGCATCGCGCCGGACCACCTGGACAAGATTTTCGAGCCGTTTTTCACGACCAAGGGCGTCGGCCACGGCACCGGCCTGGGGCTGTCACAGGTGTTCGGCTTTGCGCGCCAGTCGGGCGGCGATGTGCGGGTCGTGAGTACGCCAGGCGCAGGTACGACCTTCACGCTGTACCTGCCGTGTGCAGCGCAACCGGCTGCTGGCGGCAGCACGCCGGGCGTCCAGCACACGCTGCCCGCCGGCGGGGGCCTGCGCATCCTGGCGGTCGAGGATAATTCCGAATTGCGCGCGATGGTCGAGAGCTCACTGCATGAACTTGGCTACGCAACGACCATCGTGACCAGTGCGGAGCAGGCGCTGGCATTGCTGCGCGATGATCCCGAACCGTATGCGGCCGTGTTTTCCGATGTTGTCCTGCCGGGCATGACCGGAATCGACCTGGGGCGCGCACTGGCACGTCTGCAGATCGACATCCCCGTCGTGCTCACCAGTGGTTACAGCCACGTGCTGGCGCAGGAATCGGACCACGGATTCCTGCTGCTGCCCAAGCCGTACGCCCTGGACGATCTCGCGCGGCTTCTCCACGAGGCCGTGCTCCGGCGCGATCGCGCTGCAAGCGCCGCCAAGGTCAGTACGACACATGCCATGGCCCTCGTCGAAACCGTCTTTGGCCAGCCGGCGCGCGCGCCAGACGAAGGGGTCGAGCGCGTACGGCTGGCGGAGCTGGCGGCCCTGCACATCATGGATACCGAAGAAGAAGCGGCATATGACGAGCTGACCCACCTGGCCAGCGCGTTCTGCCAGACGCCGATCGCGCTGGTCTCGCTGGTCGACGACGAGCGTCAATGGTTCAAGGCACGGGTGGGACTGCAGGCCCGTGAAACGCCGCGCGAACACGCGTTCTGCACCCACGCGATCGAGCAACCGGAGCAGATCATGCAGGTCGTCGACGCGACGCTTGATGCGCGCTTCGTCGGCAATCCCCTGGTGACGGGCGATCCCGGCATCCGCTTTTACGCCGGCGCACCGCTGGTGACGTCAACCGGTCAGGCACTGGGCACGCTGTGCGTCATCGATACCGAACCGCGCAAGCTGACGGTTCATCAGCTTGACGCGCTGCGCCTGCTCGCGGCGCGCGTCATCGAGCGTCTCGAAGCCCGGCGCGTGGAGCTGAACCTGGGGGCGCCACGCGACAGCGAGCCTTAACGCGCCGCGTCGAGTTGCAGCAGGTAGACATCGTTCTCGCGCAGCGGCAAGGCGGTGGCAAACACGCCATCGCGCCCGATCGTCACTGACTGCTTTTTCAACGGCTTTCCGGTCGCCGTTGCCTTCAAGGCAGCGACCTGCGGCCGCGTCAGCTGCTTGGGCGAGCCCATGCCGATATACGCGGTGAACGCATCGTTCTGCTTGTAGCCCACCTGCGAGACCGTCATCGTGTAGGCGCCTGGCTTCAGGCCCCGCATCGCCACCTTGACCTGGCCTTTCTCTTTTGGCGGCAGGTCCTTGATGAAGTACTGCTGGTTGTTGATCCCCTCCGGCAGCGTGTGCGTGTAGTCCCACAGCAGCACCTGGGCATTGCCCCTGGCGTCGAGCGTCGCCGTCGAATCCTGGTCGGCGTTCTTCAGTTCGCGATCGCCCAGCTGGTTGAGGAACTGGTAGGCAAAATAGGCCGGTTTCTTGACGCCCTGCGTGTTCATCAAGCCGAACCCGCCATGGAAGGCTTCGAAGCGCGGACCGGCTTCCTCGAAAATGTCGGTAAATACCCAGTACGACATCGACTGCACGGCGCCGGTGCTCTGCTTGAGCTTTTTCAGGATGTAGGCCGGCTGGTGGTAGCTGTCGTGGGTCGGGTCGGACGGCGTGTACGACGAGCTCCATTCGGTGTAGTGCAGCTCGAGCTTCGGCATGCTGGAAGCCGCGATTTCCTTGCGGTTCTTGAGCACGTCGTTGGTGACGGCCATGGGGTCGGGGCTCAGGACTGTGCCGGTGGTGCCGAATTCGTCAAGGAAGCCCTGGTTCACGCCGTACGAGTGGGTGGAGACGAAATCGAGCGGCACGCGGTTCTTGCTGGCGTACCCGATCATCTCGGGAATCCAGGCCGCGCCGGCGGTGCCCGGTCCGCCCACGCGATACGACGCGTCGACGCTCTTGACGGCGCGCGCGGCGTGCGCGTACAGCTTGAAGTACTCGTCCTGCGAGCCGGCCCAGAAGCCGTCCAGGTTCGGCTCGTTCCAGACTTCGAAGTACCAGCTCGCCACTTCGGCCTTGCCATAGCGTTCGGTCCAGTGCACGGTCAGTGCCTTGATCAGGCGTTCCCATTGCGCGTAGTCGCGCGGCGGCGTGACGTTACCGCGCCACCAGAAGATGGTCTTGGTGCCGCTGGCCATTGCGGACGGCATGAAGCCCAGTTCCACGAACGGCTTGATGCCGACACTGAGCAGATAGTCGAACAGGGCGTCGATGTACTGGAAGCTGTACTGCTCCTTGCCCTGCGCGTCGATCCGGAAGACGCCCATGTCGTCGCTCAGCAGGCCATGCATGCGGATGTAGCGAAAGCCCGTGTCCTTGCGCAGTTCGGCCAGCTGCTGCTGCCAGTCGGCGCGCAAGCCCTCGTTGGCGCGGCCGGCGCCGACCGACAGGTTGAACATGCGATCGAGCTGTCCCTTGACCTGGGTGACGTCGACGTCGATGACGCGTTGCTGTGCATGGGCCAACGCTGGCAGGGCAAGCAGTGTCGCCAGCGTCATGGTGGTCATTGTGTGCTTCATGGGTTCTTGTCTCCGGATGTGGGCGAGGGGCAGATGGGCGTGCGATGCGCTTGCGCACGAAATGCTTTCGGCGTGCAGCCATAATCGAGCTTGAACAGCTTGTTGAAGTACGAAACGTGGTTGTAGCCCACTGTGTAGGCGATGTCGGTGATGCTGGCCGAATCGCGTTCGGCCAGCAGGCGGGCTGCCTCGGTCAGGCGCAACCGGTTCAGGTAACCGGTGAACGTGCAACCCAGTTCGGCCTTGAGCACGTCGTTGACTTTGTTGCGGTTTACGCCAGCGCCATGCGCAACAGCCCCCAGTTCGAGTTCTGCATCCGCGAAACGGCTGGCGATCGCGTGCAGGATCGCGGATTTCTCGCGATCGCGCTGTGGTTCGGGGTAGTGCTGCTGGCAGGGCACGGGCGGTCCGTCTTTCAGTCGATGATCGTCCCGGTCCGCAATCAGCGCGCGCCAGCGGCGAATTCGCGCGCCGGCAGGCGCACTGTCACCGCCGCTACCGGCGCATCGGCCGCCGTCGACAGGATCACGCGGTATTCGCCGGCCGCGATCTTCCAGCGGTTGCTGGCGCTGTCGAACACCGCCAGCGTGCGCGGATCGATCGTCAGGTCGCTGGTGCGGTTTGCGCCGGCGTCCAGTGCCAGTTTGTCCCAGCCACCGAGACGTTTCGGCGCTTCCCAGCCGGCGCCCACTTTCGACACGTACACCTGTGGCACCGCCTTGCCGGCGCGCGCGCCGCTGTTGGCCACGTTGAAACGCACGCGGATGCTGCCGTCCGTCGCCTCGGCCTTCAGGTTGGTGTAGGTGAAGCTCGTGTACGACAGGCCGTGGCCAAATGCGAACAGGGGCTTGTGGCCTTTCAGGTCGAACCACTTGTAGCCGACGGCAGCGCCTTCGATGTCGTAATCGACGTCAAAGCGCGTGTCCTTCGGCAGGTCGATGCCGTCGATCCTGGGGCGCGGGAGCTGGTTCTCGGCCAGCGGAAAGGTTTGCGGCAGGCGGCCCGACGCATCGACTTCGCCCGTCAGCACGCGCGCGATGGCTTCGGCGCCGTTCGTGCCCGGGTACCAGGCTTCGACCACGCCGGCCACGTCGCTCACCCACGGCATCGTGACTGGCGTGCCCGTTTGCAGCACGACGACGGTGCGTGCATTGGCCTTGGCCACCGCCGCGATCAGCGCGTCCTGGTTGTTCGGCAGCGAAAGCGTCGGCACGTCTGCCGCTTCGGACGTCCACTGCGTCGCGAACACCAGCACCACGTCGGCAGCGGCAGCGACTTTCGCGGCTGCAGCGGCATCCTTGCCATCGTGCCAGGTGATCCTGGCTTTGGTGCGCGCCGCCAGCGCCTTCATCGGCGAGCCTGGCAGGTAGACCATCGGACCTGGCCAGGCAGCCGGGCCTTCGTTCGGCACGGCCATCCCGCCGCGCGGGTAGACCTGCGCCGAGCCGCCGCCGGACAGCACGCCCTTGTTGGCGTGCCCGCCGATGATGGCGATGCGCTGCACGTTCTTTGCCAGCGGCAGCACGTTGCCCGTGTTCTTGAGCAGGACGATGGCTTCTTCGGCATCAAGCTGCGAAATCTTGGCGTGCGCCGTGTAATCGATCTCTTTGGCCTGGACCTTGACCGGATGATCCAGCGCGCCGTGCGCGCCCAGTGCCCACAGGATGCGGGCCACCATGTCGTCCAGGCGCGCCTGCGGGACGTGGCCGTTTTCGACGGCTTCCTTCAGCGCGCCATCGAAGTAGGGCGACTTGTCGAACGGGTAGCCTGATTGCTGGTCCAGGCCCGCCAGCGCCGCCGGGATCGTCGAGTGAGCGGCGCCCCAGTCGGACATCACGTAACCCTTGTAGCCCCAGTCGCCCTTGAGCACCTTGTTGAGCAGGTGGTCGTTCTCGCAGCCATACGCACCGTTGATGCGGTTGTACGAGCACATGACCGAACCCGGGTCACCGCGTTCGATCGCGATCTGGAATGCCAGCAGGTCGGACATGCGGCCCGCGGCATCGTTGATCTTGACATTGAGGTGGTTGCGGCCAGTCTCCTGGTCGTTGTACGCGTAGTGCTTGAGCGTGGAGACGACGTGGTTGGACTGCACGCCGCGAATCTGTTCGCCGGCCATGATCCCGGCCAGCAGCGGGTCTTCGCCCGTGTACTCGAAGTTGCGGCCATTGCGCGGCTCGCGCGCCAGGTTGACGCTCCCGCCCAGCATCACGTTGAAGCCCGACAGGCGTGCTTCCTTGCCGATCATTGCTGCACCTTCGAACGCCAGTTGCGGATTCCAGGTGGCGGCGGTTGCGATGCCGGACGGTAACGACGTGCGCTCGCGCGCGTCCTTGCCCGGCTGCGAAGCCACGCCGATGCCGGCGTCGGTCAGCCACTGCGGCGTGATGCCCAGGCGCTCGATACCCTTGATGAAGCCGGCCGACTGGGGCAGGGCACCTGCGGGCGCTTTCTGGCCCTTGAATTCGGTGCCGAAATAGCCGAATACCATGCCGATCTTTTCATCGAGCGTCATCTGGCTGACCAGTTTGGCGGCGCGCTGTTGCGCCGCATCCGGTGCAGCCGTTGGCGCGTTGGCCGGCGCCGCATGCGCCGCACCGAAGGCAAGGGCGGCAGCGAGGGCGATGGCCGAACGGCCGAAGGGCAAAGCTGGATGCATGTGTGTGTCTCCTTGAATTTTTTATAATGATGTTGGCAGCGCAGCGACCTTACCACCACGCGCTATAGATCGCGATCAGCGCGATGCAGATGGCGGTCGCGCCGAACGCAAACCCCGGCTGCACCCTGAACATCGACGCTTCGACGACGACGCCCTTGCTCTGCTCCAGGCCAGCTTTCGGCCACAGCTTGCTGATGATGACCATGCCGATGATGACGGCGATGAACACGATCGCCATCCGGTCGACGAACGGGATCTCGTAGACGCCGGCGCTGTTCGGCACGGCGAAACCGATCGGCGCCAGGAACGCCAGATCCACCAGGCCAGGCAGGAACTTGAGGATGATCGAGCCGATGAAGCCGCCGACGGTGGCAAACATCGCCGCGCTGGCCGTGGCCGGGCGCCAGAAAAAGCCCATCAGGAACATGGCCAGGATGCCGGGCGAGACGAAGCCCGTGTATTCCTGGATGTACTGGAAGCCGCCTTTCTTGTCGATGCCCATGAACGGCGCGATCAGCACCGCCAGCAGCATCGCCACGACCACGGTGACGCGGCCGATCCAGACCATGCGCTGTTCGGAGATGCCCTGGTTGAAGGCTTTCTTGTGGATGTCGAAGGTGTAGATGGTGGCGATGCTGTTGGCCTTGCCGGCCAGCGAGGCCACGACCGCGGCCGTCAGCGCGGCAAAGGCGATGCCTTTCAGGCCCGTCGGCAGCAGCGTGAGCAGCACCGGGTAGGCGCGGTCCGGGTTGACGTCCGCGCCCACGCCCATCGATGCGCCCAGCACGCCCTGCTGGTGCAGCACGAACGCGGCAATGCCCGGCAGGACCACGATCACCGGCATCAGCAGCTTCAGGCCCGCAGCGAACAGGATGCCCTTGCGCGCCGTGTGCAGGTCGGCGCCCAGTGCGCGCTGGATGATGTACTGGTTGCAGCCCCAGTAATTCAGGTTCACGATCAGCATGCCGCCAATCAGGATCGACACGCCGGGCAGGTCGAGGTAGTTGGGGTTGTCGCGCGTGAGCACCATGTCGAAGTGGTCCGGCGCCACGCCCAGCAGGTGGTGGAAGCCGGCCATCACGCCGCCACCGCCATTGTTCTGCGCGACCAGGTCGAGCGCCAGCCAGGTGGTCACCAGGCCGCCGAGCACCAGGCACAGGACCTGGATCACGTCGGTGTAGCCGATGACCTTCATGCCGCCCAGCGTGATGATGACGGCGAAGACGGCGAGGAACACCATGCAGGTCCAGACGTCGATGCCGGCGATGGCGCCAATGGCCAGCGCGCCCAGGTACAGGATCGAGGTCAGGTTGACGATGACGTACAGCGACAGCCAGAACAGCGCCATGACGGTGGCGACGGTGCTGCCGTAACGCTGCTCGAGAAACTGGGGCATCGTGTAGATGCGGTTGCGGCGATAGATCGGCATGAAGAACACCGCCACCAGGATCAGCGTGAACGCGCCCATCAGCTCGTAGACGGCAATCGCCATGCCCATCTTGAAACCCGAGCCGCTCATGCCGATGAACTGCTCGGCCGAGATGTTCGACGCGATCATCGAGGCGCCGATCGCCCACCAGGTCAGCGAGCCTTCGGCCAGAAAGTAGTCGTGCGAGGCCGATGCCGAGCGCTGCTTGCGCTTGTAGACCCAGAAGCCGTAACCGGCCACGATGATGAAGTAGACAAAAAAGACGAACGTGTCCAGCGACGAGAAAGTCGAGCTTTGCATGGGTCGGGTTTTCCTGGAAAACAAAAAGCCCGCTGACCTGCCGCGCGGGGCGGCAGGTCAGCGGGCGTCGGGATTACATCGGCATCGACTTAGAACGTCACGCCCAGACGCACGCTGTAGCGGGGACCGCTGACGAACCAGGCACGGCCCTTGTCGCCGATGTGGTGCGTCATGATCTGCTTGTACTTCGCATCGGTCAGGTTGGTACCCTGGAAGTCGAGGCGGAAGTTCTCGTTGAACTTGTAGCTGACGCCGCCATCGAGCTGGCCGTAGTCATCCGCCCAGATCGGCAAGCCCCACGCAATCACGTTCTGGCCGAAGGTCGGGCTGTCCGGATTGGTGTCGACGCCGTTGGTGCCGTTGGTGCCGTTGTTGTTGTTGCCCAGCAGGCTCTTCGAGCGCCAGCTGTAGGCCAGACGCGCCGACCATGGACCCTTGTCGTACAGCAGCGCCAGGTTGTACGAGTTGCGCGACAGGTATTCCAGCGGCAGGTCGCCGAACGTACGGCCGTCGGTATCGCAACCGTTCAGGTTCAGGTTCAGGTTGGCTGCGCCGCTCACGTTCGAGCAGTACTGCGAGAACACCGGGCTGTACAGGTCGCGTTTGCTCTTGACGTGGGTGTAGTTCGCCTGCACGCCAAAGCCCGACATCCAGCCTGGCAGCTTGTCGAAGTACTGCTGGTAGGCCATCTCGATACCACGCGCCGAACCACGGGCGCCATTGACCGGGGTCGCCACATTGAAATCGATTACACGGCCGGCCGAATCGGGCAGCTGGTAGGACGAATTCTGCTTGACGATGATGTCCTTCAGGCGCTTGTCGAACACGGCGAAGGTCAGCGAACCGGCCTGGGCGAAGTACCATTCCGCGGTCAGGTCCATATTGCGCGAGGTGACCGGGCGCAGAAGTGGATTGCCGACCGCTTCGCCGGTGTGCGCGACCGAGGTCACATTCGTGACCTGGGCGGCGCCGGTGCCGCTGGTCGTGCTCTGGACACTCTGGCCCAGCGTCGTGTACGCCTGCAGCTGGCCGAAGTCAGGCCGCGACATGCCCTTGCCCAGTGCGAAGCGGAACTGCAGCTGGTCGCTGGCTTTCATGCGCAGGTTCAGGCTCGGCAGCCAGTTGTGGTAGGCGTTCTCGTAATCCTGGCGACCGGCAAACGGCGCGATGCTCGGCACGGCCAGGCCCGTGGTGCCGCCTGGCGGGATGATGAAGGTCGAGTTGTACACGGTGTAGCCGAACGACTTGTTGTCGGTCTTCACGTAGCGCACGCCGATGTTACCGTCGATCGGCATCTTCAGGTCGTCAAACGCGAAGCGCAACTGCGTGTAGAGCGCCTTGGTTTTCTCGGACTGCTCGTTGTCGCCCGATGGGTTGGCTTCGCCGAAGGCGGCCGCTTTCCATGGATCGCAGGTGTTGCCGGCCTGCGCGCACAGGATGTCGTGGTAGCTGTGCAGCTGGGCGTAGGTGCCCGGGTAGCCGGCCACCAGCGACTGCGCCGGGAACACGACGGCCGGGACGCTGGCGTCACCGTTGAAGAAGTTCTTGAACTGGTTGACCGTCGTCGGTGCATTGAAGCGCGGGTCGCTCAGCGTTGCCAGCTGGTTAATTTGCCAGGGCATCATCCAGCGCTGCGATACTGCCGACCAGTTGTAGTTCGGGTTCGAGTTGATGGTCTTGGCATCGCGGTCGGTGAAGCGTACGCCGACGCGGATGTCGCGCAGGACCGGGTGGTCAAAGTCATACTTGACGTCGCCTTTCCAGGCGGTCTGTTCGGTGACGCTGCGGTCGCGGTGTTCCTGGGTGAAGGCCCAGAAATAATTGTTCGGGTCGCTCAGCCCGGCAGTCTGGGCCGCATCGAACATCAGCTTCGGATAGCTGCCGGTCAGGTCCAGGTTCTGCTGCTGCATGATCGTGCCCAGCGCCACGGTCGAGTCGAGTCCTTCGGATTCGGCTTTGACGTGCTGGATGTCCGACGTCAGCGTCCAGTTGGTCGCAGGCTTCCATTCGACGTTCCAGGCGACGTCGGTGGTCGACGAATCGCGGTTCGAGGTGCGGGTGTTGTTGCCGAATTCGATGCCGTTATTGGTCGGGTTCGACAGGATGCCGCTCATGAACGCGCCGTTGGCATCGTACACGCCGTTGGTCACGCGCAGGTTGGTCGGGTTGCCTTCGGCCGAGAACAGCGCGTTTTCGTCCCACTGCATCTTGTACTTCGACTTGAAGTAAGTCAGGTGGCTGCGCAGCGTGTTGTCCAGCTTCCATTGCAGCGCGGCGTAGGCGCCCTGGCGCTTGCGTTCGAAGTCCAGCGTGCGCCACTGCGCGCCTTTCGGGATCCATACGGTGCGGCCTGGCTCGGCATTGGCGACCGGGTAATACGGCTCGACCTGGAAGGCGTCGGTGCGGGTATTGCTCTCGGAATTGGCGTAGTTGACCAGCACGCCGAATTCGCCCATGTCGGTTTTCCAGCGGTTCGAGTACATGAACGAACCGGCCGGGTCCTTCTTCTTGTTCAGTTCGGTGTAGGTGCCTTCGACGCTGGCCGAGACGCGCTGGCCCTTGATGTCGAACGGCAGGGCGGTGCGCAGGTTCACGAGGCCCGAGATGCCGCCTTCGATCTGTTCGGCGGACGGGTTCTTGTAGACGTCGACGCCGGCCATCAGCTCTGGCGGGACATCCTCGAAACTCAGTGCACGGCCGCCATTGGACGAGAACGAATCGCGGCCATTGAGTTCCGAGCGCACCCAGGTCAGGCCGCGGATCGACACGCCCGAGCCTTCGACCGAGAAGTGTTCCGGGTCGGAACGCGACATCGTGCGGTCGATGGTGACGCCAGGGATGCGTTGCAGGACTTCGGTGATCGACTTGTCAGGCAGCTTGCCGATGTCGTCGGCGACGATCGAATCGACGACCTCGTCCGAATTCTTCTTGAGTTGTTGCGCGCTGTTGAGTGCTGCGCGCTGGCCGGTGATGGTCACGACCTGTGCGCCGGCAGGGGCCGGGGCGGCTTCCTGGGCAAACGCTGCGGACAACCAGCACAGGTGTGCCACGCCCACGGCAATCGCCGATCGATTCAACTGTTTCATTCTGTTGTCTCCGTCTTTGTTGTGAAGAGCCCGTCTACGGGGCTCTTGTCTTGGTACGACCATGCTCGCCAGGGGCGCAGGGGCGGCGTCTGTGCAAGCTGTAAAATAATATAACACCAAATGTTATGCGCAACCATTTTTTGTTGAGGCCTGTTGGTAAATACCTTTTTTGCTACAAAGTGCTTGACGCGGCGGGTGGTATTTGAGATGGGAATGCAGATGGCATAGCGTTCAGATGGGGAGCGAATAGTGGTCCCTTACAACCCTGTCGGGCGCGAACAACGTTGCGATCAGGTTGCCGGAAGCAGGTTTAGTGCCCTGAGCGTCGCGAAAATGGCAATGCATGTCCTTACAACAGCCCTTGACCCGACATATTTGTCATTGAGGCGGGTCAGAATGTATGGAAACTCAGCGGAAATTACCTGTGGTGCGTAAAATACGTATTTGAGCAGGTAACCCTTTTCCGATATATTCTTTGATATATCTCAAAGCCAATGGATATTGCAATGCAACATACAAACCAACCTTTCCAGCGTACGCTGCGCAACGCCGCCATTCTGGCTGCTGCCGTGTTCGCTCTGGCCGCGTGCCAGAAGACCGAATCAACTGCCCCGGTGCAGACGCCAGCCTCGGCTGGTCCGAATGGCGCAGCCATCGATCCGCATGCAGCCCTGAAATCCGAATCGGCCACCGCTCCCGCAGCAGTGGCTGAAACCGGTCCTGCCGAAGGCGGTACCGCGATCGGCGGCATGGTCGCCGGCCAGGATGCAGACTCGAACAAACCCCGCGACAGCGGTGCTTCAGAACCAACGGGTGGCGATGGCGCCACCACGCAGGCAGCGACCCCGCCGGCAAAATAATTGCCGGTGTGTCCAACGGCGCGCACACCGGCGCTGGCAGTACGGGCACCGGTAACGGTCAGGATGGATAGAAGGCCAGGGCGACGACCCTGGCTGACCCCATTCTGATGTGCGCAATCCATTACTAGCAGGAGAATCTAGATGGGCATGAACAGAAGGCAGTTCCTCCGCGCAAGCGGTGCGGGACTCGCCGCCTCCACCATCGTCGCGCTCGGCTTCTCGCCGTTGCCGGCGATGGCAGAGACGCGGCACTATAAATTGGCGAAAGCCAAGGAGACGCGCAACACGTGTCCGTACTGCTCGGTGGGCTGCGGCCTGCTGATGTACAGTCTGGGCGACGGCGCAAAGAACGTCACCTCGGACATCATCCACATTGAAGGCGACCCGGATCACCCGGTCAATCGCGGTACGCTGTGCCCGAAAGGCGCCGGCTTGCTCGACTTCGTCCATTCGCCGAACCGTCTCAAGTTCCCGGAAATCCGTGAACCTGGCACCAACGAATGGAAACGCGTTTCGTGGGATGAGGCAATGACGCGCCTGGCCGGCCTGATGAAGGCTGACCGCGATGCGAACTTCATTCCGACCAACGCCGAAGGCCAGCTGGTCAACCGCTGGACGAGCACGGGTATGCTGTGCGCGTCCGCGTCGAGCAACGAAACGGGCTACATCACGCACAAAGCGATGCGTTCGATGGGCATGCTCGTATTCGATAACCAGGCTCGCGTTTGACACGGACCTACGGTGGCCGGTCTGGCCCCGACGTTCGGACGAGGAGCGATGACCAACCATTGGGTTGACATCAAGAATGCCGATGTTGTACTGATCATGGGCGGCAATGCCGCTGAAGCACACCCATGCGGTTTTAAATGGGTTATTGAAGCAAAGCATCACAATAAAGCCAAGCTGGTCGTGGTCGACCCGCGCTTTACGCGTTCGGCCGCCATGAGCGACTATTACGCACCGATCCGCGCTGGCTCGGACATCGCCTTCCTGGGCGGCGTCCTGAATTATCTGCTGACCAACAACAAGATCCAGACCGAATACGTCCGGAGCTACACCAACGCCCCGTTCATCGTGAACGAAGGCTTTGACTTCCAGGATGGCCTGTTCTCGGGCTACGACGAAGCCAAGCGTCGCTACAGCAATGAGAGCTGGGGCTACGAAATGGGTGAAGACGGTTACGCCAAGGTCGATCCGACCATGGAACACCCGCGTTGCGTGCTGCAAGTGATGAAGCGCCATTATTCGCGCTACACCCCTGAGCAGGTCAGCAAGATCACCGGTACCCCGGTCAAGCAGTTCCTGAAGGTCTGCGAATACATCGCGTCGACTGCCCAGCCGGGCCGTGCGATGACGATCCTGTACGCACTGGGCTGGACCCAGCACAGCCAGGGTAGCCAGATCATCCGTACCGGCGCGATCATGCAGCTGCTGCTGGGTAACGTCGGTATCGCCGGCGGTGGCCTGAATGCACTGCGCGGTCACTCGAACATCCAGGGTCTGACCGACCTGGGTCTGCTGTCGAACTCGCTGCCAGGCTATCTGTCTCTGGCAACGGATAAAGAGCAGGACCTCGAGACCTACTACAAGCCGCGCGCACTCAAGCCGCTGCGTCCGAACCAGATGAGCTACTGGCAGAACTATCCCAAGTTCTTTGTCAGCCTGCAAAAAGCCTGGTGGGGCGATGCCGCGACCAAAGAAAACAACTGGGCCTTCGACTACTTGCCGAAAATCGACAAGCTGTACGACGTGCTGCAGGCGTTCGAGCTGATGGGTCAAGGTAAATTGAACGGTTACATCTGCCAGGGTTTCAACCCGGTCGGATCGTTCCCGAACAAGAAGAAGATCATCGCCGGTCTGTCGAAGCTGAAGTTCCTGGTCACGATGGATCCGCTGAACACCGAAACGTCCGAGTTCTGGAAGAACTTCGGCGAGTCGAACGACGTCGATCCAAGCAAGATCCAGACGACCGTGTTCCGCCTGCCGACCACATGCTTCGCCGAGGAAGACGGTTCGCTGTCGAACTCGAGCCGCTGGCTGCAGTGGCACTGGAAGGGCGCCGAAGCGCCGTACGAGTGCAAGCCGGACATCGAGATCATCGCTGACCTGTTCTCGCGCATGAAGAACCTCTATCTGAAAGATGGCGGTGCATTCTCGGATCCGATCACCAAGCTGTCATGGCCGTACAAGATTCCGCACAGCCCGTCTCCCGAAGAGCTGGCAAAGGAATTCAACGGCAAGGCGCTGGCCGATATCTATGACGCAAAAGATCCGACCAAGCTGATCCTGAAGGCAGGCGAGCAGGTGCCGGGCTTTGGCGTGCTGCGCGACGATGGCAGCACGGCCAGCGGTTGCTGGATCTATGCCGGCGCCTGGACGCAGGCTGGTAACCAGATGGCACGTCGCGACAACGCTGACCCGTACAACATCGGCCAGACGCTGGGTTGGGCCTGGGCCTGGCCGGCGAACCGCCGTGTGCTGTACAACGGCGCCTCGGCCGATCCGAAGACGGGCAAGCCGTGGAACCCTGCGCTGAACCTGATCTCGTGGAACGGTACGGCGTGGAGTGGTTCGGATATTCCGGACATCCGTCCTGACGCCGATCCGGCTGAAGAAAACCGTACGCAACCGTTCATCATGACGTCCGAAGGCGTGGCGCGTCTGTTCGCTCCGACTGGCATGGCCGAAGGTCCGTTGCCGGAGCACTACGAGCCGTTTGAGTCGCCGTTCCCGGTCAATCCGATGCACCCGAAAAACCCGCTTGCCCGCGCCAATCCGGCGGCCCGCGTGTTCAAGGGCGACATGGAAGCGTTCGGTACGGCCAAGGACTTCCCGTACGTTGCGACCAGCTACCGCTTGACCGAGCACTTCCACTACTGGACCAAGAACGTTGTCTCCAACGCGATTATCCAGCCACAGCAGTTCGTGGAAATCGGTGAAGAGCTGGCCAAGGCCAAGGGCATCACGAATGGCGATATGGTGAAGGTGTCGTCGATGCGCGGCTTCATCAAGGCCAAGTGCCTGGTGACCAAGCGCATTCCGCAACTGAACTGCGATGGCATGAAGGTCGATACAGTGGGTCTGCCGAACCACTGGGGCTTTGTCGGTGTGACCAAGCCGGGCTTCCTGGTCAATACGCTGACCCCGTTCGTGGGCGATGCGAATACCCAGACCCCGGAATACAAGTCGTTCCTGGTCAATATCGAAAGGGTCTAAACAATGTCTTCATTACAATCTCTCGATATTGCGGCGCGTTCGGCAACCACCACGCAGTCGCCGGTGGCCCGTACGCACAAGCCGGAGGTCGCCAAGCTGATCGACGTGTCCAGTTGCATCGGCTGCAAGGCATGCCAGGTGGCATGTATGCAGTGGAACGATCTGCGCGATGAAATCGGCGAAAACCACGGTACCTACGACAACCCGATCGACCTGACGCCACAATCGTGGACCGTCATGAAGTTCTCGGAAGTCGTGACCAAGTCCGAGGAAGAGGGCGATCGCCTGGAGTGGCTGATCCGCAAGGACGGCTGCATGCACTGCGACGAGCCAGGCTGCCTCAAGGCCTGCCCGGCGCCGGGCGCGATCGTCAAGTACACGAACGGTATCGTTGACTTCATCAGCGAGAACTGCATCGGTTGCGGCTATTGCGTCGCCGGTTGCCCGTTCGATGTGCCACGCATCAGCAAGGTGGACTCGAAGGCCTACAAATGCTCACTGTGCGCCGACCGCGTTGCAGTGAACATGGAACCGGCCTGCGTGAAGATCTGTCCGACTGGCGCCATCCGTTTCGGCACCAAGGAAGACATGATCGAGTACGCGGGTGACCGCGTGGTCGACCTGAAGGAACGTGGCTACCAGAACGCTGGTTTGTACAACCCGGCTGGTGTGGGCGGCACGCACGTGATGTACGTGCTGCAGCACGCGGACAAGCCGAACCTGTATGCCGGCCTGCCCGAGAACCCGACCATCAGCCCGACCGTGGCGCTGTGGAAGGGTATCGCCAAGCCGCTGGGTGTGGCTGCAATGGTCGGTGCTGCTGTTGCCGGCTTCTTCCACTACATGAAGGTCGGTCCGATCGAGACGCACCACGACGAACCCGATGTTCAGCCGACGCCTGGTCCCGACCAGCGCGACGACGAACGGGTATAAGGAGAAGACCATGTTTATCACTCGCTATCGCGACATGACGCGCATGAACCACTGGGCCGTGGCCTTGTTGTTCATCTGCGCCGGATTGACTGGCCTGGCCTTGTTCCATCCGTCGATGTACTTCTTCTCCACGCTGTTTGGTGGCGGACAGTGGACCCGTATCCTGCATCCGTTCTTCGGTTTGCTGATGGTGCTGGGTTTCGTGTTCCTGTTCTTTGCCGTGGTGCGTGACAACTTCTGGACCAAGACCGATACGGAATGGGTCAAGAAGGCGCCGGAACTCCTCAAGGGTAACGAGCACGCGATGCCGCCTGTACACAAGTACAACGCGGGCCAGAAAGCCGTGTTCTGGATCTTTGCCGTGAGCCTGGTGCTGCTCCTGATCACCGGTTTCATGTTCTGGCAACCATGGTTTGCGGACTTCTTCCCGATTCCGCTGCGTCGTTTCGCAATGCTGGTGCATGCGGCTGCGGCCCTGGCACTGGTGCTGAGCGTGATCATGCACGTGTACGCCGCCATCTGGGTCAAGGGCTCGTTCCGCGCCATGACCCGTGGCACCGTGCACGAGGACTGGGCCAAGTCGCACCATCCGCTGTGGTACAAGGAAGTGGCAGAGGACGCCAAGCGCAACAAGCGTTAACGTAGTATCGTTGCTCTTCTGAGTCAGCTTCAAAACCGTCGTTCCCGCGCAGGTGGGAACCTCGGTGTGCATGCGGTTCGATTCGCTGGCACACTGGGGTTCCCGCCTCCGCGGGAACGACGTTCTTTAGCAGCTTGAACCGTATTGCCGTTGCAAGAATTCAATAGGAAGCATCCTTTCCATGAGCATTACCAAAGCCTCAAAGCTGCTCAGCCCCGAAGAAATCGCTGTCCGGGCTGGCGAGCAAATGCCGTATATCCAACTCCCGGTGCGCCGCGAGTTGTTCTCTGCCCGTGCCACCCGTCTGCGCCAGCTGGCGCCGGGGCACGCGATGCACGACTTTTTACTGTTTGCCGCCGAGCTGGCCGCGGTGCAGCACGAAGTCCTGCAGGATTACCCCACCGTCACGCTGCCGACGCTGGACGACCTGGCCGCTGCCGCACGTGCCGCCCAGGCACCGGTCCCGGCGCCGCTGTGGCCGCGCGATCCGGTCTGGCGCAGCGCGATGCGCCGCATGCTGGAACTCCTGGTCCCGCGCCTGGCGGGCAGCCCGGCGCAAGCGGCCGTGCAGGCCCTGCTGGCTCTAGGCGACGACCATCTCGAAGGCCAGGCCGAACTGCTGCTGCAAGGCGCGGCGGGCCTGGACATGAGCGCCGCACCGCTGGTGGCGGCCGGTCTGCAGGTGTACTGGACGAATATGGTCCTGGCGATCCAGGAAGCGTATGGCGCGGCGCGCCAGCAGCCGTATGGCCGCACGCTCGACATGACGACCTGCCCATGCTGCGGCAGCCTGCCGACGTCGTCGATCACGCGCGTCGACCAGACCGGCAGCAACTTCCGCTATCTGCATTGCTCGCTGTGCTCGGCGCAGTGGCATATGGTGCGGGTCAAGTGCAGCCACTGCGAAAGCACCAAGGGCATCCACTACCACTCACTCGAGGCGCTGGCGACCGATGGCGCGGTGCAGGACGCGTCGCAGGCATCGGTGCAAGCCGAAACGTGCGACGAGTGCCACCACTACATCAAGATCGTGCGCATGGAGCGTGAGCTCAATGTCGATCCGGTGGCCGACGACCTGGCGTCGCTGACGCTGGACATCCTGGTGTCCGAAGCGGGCTACGAGGCGCATGGCGTCAACCTGCTGCTGCTGTCGGGTGGCGAGGAAGCACCGGTCGAATCGATCAGTGCACCACCATCGAACCGGAGTAATTGATCATGTCGCTCAGCGAGTCCGTGGTCCACGGCTCGAAGGCGACAGTCAAGGAGTTGCCTTCGATCGATAAACTGCTGCGTCTGCCATCGGTGCAGGTGCAGCTGTCCGCCCACGGCCACACGCTGGTCGCCGGGCAGGCGCGCGCGCTGGTCGACGACCTGCGCGCGCAGGCGCTGGCCGGCGTGCTGGCGCAAAGCGCCCTGGCGCCCGAGGCACTGGGCCAGGCGCTGGCCGAGCGCGTCGCTGCGCGGATGGCGCCGCGCATGCGCCGCGTGATCAACCTGACCGGCACGGTCATTCACACGAACCTGGGCCGTTCGGTGCTGCCGGACGTGGCGATCCGCCACCTGACGGCCATGATGGCTGGCCCGAACAATCTCGAATACAACCTCGACACTGGCTCACGGGGCGATCGCGACAGCATCGTCGAAGGCCTGCTGTGCGAAATCACCGGCGCCGAAGCGGCGACGGTCGTCAACAACAATGCTGCGGCGGTATTGCTGTCGCTGGCTGCACTGAGCGGCGGGCGTGAAGCGATCATCTCGCGCGGCGAACTGGTCGAAATCGGCGGCGCCTTCCGCATGCCGGACGTGATGGACAGTGCCGGCGCGACCATGGTCGAAGTGGGCACCACCAACCGCACCCATCTGGCGGACTACGAGCGCGCGATCACCGAGCGCACGGCGATGCTGATCAAGGTCCACACCAGCAATTACATGGTGCAGGGCTTTACCAGTGCGGTGCCTGAGGCCGAACTGGCGCCATTGGCCCGTGCCCGCGGCGTGGCGCTGGTGTCGGACCTGGGCAGCGGTTCGCTGATCGACATGGGCAAATACGGCTTGCCGCAGGAGCCGACGCCGCAGCAGATGCTGGCGGATGGCTGCGACGTGGTCATGTTCTCCGGCGACAAACTGCTGGGTGGCCCGCAGGCCGGCCTGATCGTCGGCACGCGCGAACACATCGGGCGCATCCGCAAATTCCCGATGAAGCGCGCGCTGCGCCTGTCCAAGCTGCCGCTGGCGGCGCTGGAAGCAACCCTGCAGCTGTACCTGCAGCCGGAACTGCTGGTGCATGAATTGCCGACGCTGCGCTGGCTGACCCGCACAGAGGAGCAGGTGGCGGTGGCCGCAAACGCGATCCTGGAACCGCTGCGCGCTGCGCTGGCGCCGCGCTATACGGTGACGCTCGAACCGATGCTGAGCCAGATCGGCTCGGGTTCGCTCCCGATCGATCGCCTGCCGTCGTGCGGGCTGGCGATCGCTCCGGTCCTGTCCGGCAAGCGTGGCATGGGCACGGCGCTCGACGCGCTGTCGGACGCGCTGCGCGGCCTGCCGGCACCGGTCATCGGCCGCATTGCCGAAGACCGTGTGCTGCTCGACTGCCGCTGCGTCGACGATCCGAACGAGGTCATCAATCAATTGGCCGGGCTCCGCCTGGCCATCATCGGAGACGCTGCATGATCGTCGGTACTGCAGGCCATATCGACCACGGCAAGACGGCGCTGGTGCGCGCACTGACAGGTATCGACGCTGACCGGCTGCCGGAAGAAAAACGGCGCGGCATCACCATCGAGCTGGGCTACGCCTGGATGCCACTGGAAGACGGCCGCCGCATCGGCTTTGTCGACGTGCCGGGCCACGAAAAGCTCGTGCGCACGATGGTGGCCGGTGCCAGCGGCATCGACTTCGGCTTGCTGCTCATTGCAGCGGACGACGGCCCGATGCCGCAGACGATCGAACACGCGACGATCCTGTCGCTGCTGGGCGTACGGCGTGGCGCGGCCGTGATCACCAAGATCGACCGCGTGGAGCCGGCGCGCGTTGCCGAGACCGAAGCACGCGTACGCGCGCTGCTGGCCAGCAGCGGGCTGGATGATTACCCGGTGCTGCACGTCTCGAGCGTGCGCGGCGATGGTATCGACGCCTTGCGCGCCGATCTCGTCGACGCACTGGCGCACGCGCCGGGCGACGGCGTGGAAGGAGCGGGTTTCCGCATGGGCCTGGACCGCGCATTCACGCTCGATGGCGTCGGCACCGTGGTGGCCGGTAGCGTCTCGGCAGGCGGCGTGACGATTGGCGACGCGTTGTCGCTGGCAGCCTCGCCGGACGACACCTACCGCGTTCGCAGCCTGCAGGTGCACAGCCGCGTGGCGCAGGTGGCCCAGGCGGGCCAGCGCTGCGCCGTTGGCCTGGCGGGCATGGAACGCACGGACGAACTGCGCGGCCAGGTGCTGTGCGATCCGGCCATCGCCTTGAGCACGCAGCGGATCGATGTCTGGCTGCAGGTCGCCGCCACCGAAGACAAGGCGCTGCGTTCCGGCACGCTCGTGCACCTGCACGCAGCGACGCAGGATTGCCTGGCGACGGTGGCCGTGCTGGGCCAGCCATCGATCGCGCCGGGTGCCGGCGCACCGGCCCAGCTGGTGCTGCACAAGCCGGCCAATGTCTGGCATGGCGACCGTTTCATCCTGCGCGATGCGTCGGCGGTGCGCACGGTGGCCGGTGGCCAAGTGCTCGATCCGCTGGGCCCGATCCGTTACCGGCAGACGCCCGAGCGCCTGGCGTATCTGGACACGCAGCGCGCCGATCAGCCGCTAACCCGCTTGCTGGGCGCGCTGGCGCAGGCGCAGTACGGCGTGAATGGCGCGACCTGGCTGCGCAGCAGCGGCCTGGCGCGCTGGCCGTTCGACCTGACGACGGTGCCGGACATCGTCGTCGGTGCCGGCGGCGAGTGGCTGATCGCCCGCGCGCGTCTGGACGAGGCGCAGGCCGGCCTGCTGGCCGCCTTGCGCGACTTCCACGACACGTATCCGGACGAAATCGGCCCCGACGTCCAGCGCGCCCGCCGCCTGGCCGCGCCGCGCATGCCCGAGGCGCTGTGGCTGCAGCTCACAAGCCACATGATCGCGGCCGGCGTGCTCGCCCGCCGCAATGGCTTCCTGCATTTGCCCGAACATGGCGTCGCCTTGCGCGCGGCCGAACAGATCGTGGCCGAGCACGCGCTGCCGATGCTGCGCGAAGGGCGCTTCGATCCGCCGTGGGTGCGCGATATCGCGCTGCAAGCCCGGTTGCCTGAAGCGCAGGTGCGCCAGGTGCTGGGCCGCATGGCGCGCGGCGGCGACGTGTACCAGGTGGTCAAGGACCTGTTCTATCATCCGGCTGTGATGCACGAGCTGGCGGCGCTGGCCCGAAAACTGGCGGCGGAGGAGGCGGGTGGCCAGGTCACGGCCGCGCGGTTCCGCGACCTGACGGGCCTGGGACGCAAGCGCGCGATCCAGATCCTGGAGTTCTTTGATCGCATCGGACTGCTGCGGCGGGTGGGTGACGCGCACCTGCTTCGACCGGGAACTGCATTGTTTAACGATATGCGTCCGCTCTAGCACCTTGTGGATGCCCCTATTGCTACTTTTTACTTGCTATTTCGTAAAGAACTTAAATCCTCTTATGATTTTATCGACAGCTCCGGCCAGATAGAGTTCCATTTTTTAGAATTCTTTCTCGCCTCATAAGATGTTCGATGAGCATCATGGTAAGGCGTTGGGGAAACCACCATCTGAAGTAAATCTCGGAATCCATAAGGGGCGATCGCAAAAATTTCATTTTTTTCATTAAGTTGAATGGCGATTGCGGTAGCGGTTTCAGGCCATTGTGAAATCGCTGCCTGCAGCGATTGAGTCGCCGGCTCATCATTTAGTAAATGCATTCTTGCCTGGTTTTTGACTGAAATTTTTATTTTGGCCGGAATTTTTCGAGTCAAGATACGTTCTAGTTCTCTATCGTAGGCTGGATCTAGCTTATCAGCATCAAAATAAACTATGTCAAAGTCATCCAGAGGGGTTATGCGTCCAGTGAGTTGATCCCAGATATGATTGCGAATGGAGCCCCCTCCTAGCCAGAGTCGTCCATCTATTTCTCTAAGATGAGTAAGAACCGTAATGATCAGCGAGGATTCTTTTATAAGGTTATTGACAAATTTAAAGTCATCGTCGAAATTTGCATCGACATTTACGTTCGCACGTGCACCAACACCAACACCCGTACCAACACCAACACCCGTACCAACACCCGCACCCGCACCCGCACCCATATCCGTACACGCACTCGCACCTACACACGTACATTTGCACTTGCACTTGCACTTGCACTTGCACTTGCACTCACCCGCACCCGTGCATGCACTTGCACCTACACGCGTACATTTGCAATCGCAGGTGTACATGCACGCACACGCACACGCACACGCACACGCACACGCACCCACAGCCGCACTCGAATTTCTCGTAATCTTAGTGTCTAAGCTCTGCGCAACCTTTTTTTTACTTAACAAAGAAGACTTTGCTCGAATGTAATCTTTCACGTTGTTTGGCGGTAAAGCTTCTACAATTGACTGATAACGATCTCTAATGCGCTTGAGAGTGTAGACGTCGTTTTGATCAATCCCGATAAATTTAAGTTCGTCAATCCAATTTATGTACGCTGTCAGCTTCACTACACCTTGGAAATGAGAAAGATGGTCTTCTTTCCATCTGTAAATGAGATTCAACGTCGAAACTATGAACAGCGCTAAGGCTGCTACACTAAAAAGTAGAATGAAGCCGTTCTTTGAATGACCGTTGATTTCGACATCTTGATCATCTGACTTAATTTCGCGGTTTGCAATCGTTGGCTCAATCGCATTTAATGAAGAGTTTTGAGTAGTGCCGCTTGATGCAAAATTATCTCTAGTTGGTTGGCCAGGCATCTGAATTAGATCAATTTGCTCTCGGCCGTTGTTGTACGTGGTGTTCTGTGAGGATATTTTTTTAGAATCGGAAGTGACTAGTGAATCAAAGATGCGATCCGCGCCCATGAATCCTGCGAACGTAAATGTTGCGCCTAAGATAATCGTCATAAGCGTGTGCCGCAAATCTGACCGCCTCTTTTTTTCGGCAATGCTCGAATGAATTTCTCGAACCACAGTTGCTTTGTTACGGTAGTTATCTAGATACTCTGTAATTGTTTGAGATGTTATCATGGTGTTGCCCTAAATTCTTTTTTGAAATAATCGCTACAATAGCGATACTTACGTGACGACGCAAGCTACAAATACGAGTTGGTAGTTAATTCCCTGTCGGTGTGTTTGCCCTAGCTCCGCACTGGCATGTGGATATGCGCAGCAGGACTGGTGTTGAAATATGTTGCTCGGATATTTCGGAACGTATATGGCCGGTAGTCCGGTAGTCCGGTAGTTCACGGCTATAGGCCCAAAAGAGATAATTTTGTAGATTAAGTTATGCCCTTGAGCATGATGATACCCAATTTCTATTGCACTTTGCTTAGTATAGGTGTACCAAGGGAGTCATTGTGTCTAGGTGACTCGGCTCTTTTTAATGATCCAACTGGATAACTTACTTCAATGACCCCTCGTACTTGGATCATTCGCTCGAGATGGCTGGAACTTCTGATTCAAGGTAAAATACTGTACCAACGGAAGGAAATCGTCCCTGGTGGGGCGGCTGGGCTTCAAACCCAGTTGGTGGCGCCATGCGTCGCCGGGTGGGTTCGACTCCCGCATCCTTCCGCCATCCTATCTGTTTGACACATTCCTATGATCATCCTCGGCTTCGACTATCCGGACGACTGCTATTTCGACCTCGACAATGATATGTGGTGCCGTCCGCTGGGTGACGGCCGCATGCAGGTGGGCGTGAGTGCGTTCGGTGTCCAGATCAGCGGCAACCATTTCTACATGTGCCGCCCAAAACCCGTAGGGAACGAGGTCGAGCAGGGCAAGACGGTGGGTGTCGTGGAGCTGAGCAAGACGGTCGTGACGATCAAGACGCCGGTGGCCGGCACGATTGTCGAGATCAATACAGCGCTGGAAGAAACGCCCGAACTGATTCACCAGGACCCGTACGGTGCCGGCTGGATTTCCGTGATCCAGGCCAGCGACTGGGAGCGCGACCGCGCGCAGCTGGCGCATGGCGCCGATCTCTTTGAACAGGCCGAGCGGCGCATGCGGCTCGAGCCGGTCGATGACTGGATCAAGCCGTGAATTCAGCGCCGGCGGGTCTGGCGATCATGGTCTGGTCGTGCGACCTGACCCGGCCCGAGGCATTGACGACGCCGTTCATGACGGCGCAGGCGGCAGCGGCGCTCGACATGCCCGTCAAGATGTTGTTTACGAATCAGTCGGTCGCGTGGCTGCTGCGTGAGCACAGCGCGCGCCTGACCGGCTTTGGTGCAGACCGCTGGACGGTCGCGCGGCACCTGGATGCGACGGTTGATCTGGGTGTCGAAATCCGCGCCTGCAGTCAGGCATTGAGCGCCCTGGGTGCAGACCTCGCTGCGCTGATGCCGCAATGCGCCGGCGTTGAAGGCATGGTCACGTTCGTCGAGCAGGGCAGCGCGCCCGGCTGGCGCATGCTGGTGTTTTAAGCCTGCGCGTTCAGGCCAGAATCATTGCGGCTTCTTCAGGCCGCAGCGTCAACACCGCCACCCCGGTCTTTGTCACCGCCACTGTGTGTTCGAACTGCGCCGACAGTGAACCGTCGCGCGTCACCACGGTCCAGCCATCGTCTTCGGTGCGCACGCTGCGCCCGCCACGATTGAGCATCGGTTCGATCGTAAACACCATGCCTTCGACCAGTATCAGCCCCGTGCCCCTGGCGCCGAAGTGCAGCACCTGCGGTTCTTCGTGCATCTCGCGCCCGATGCCATGGCCGCAGTATTCGCGCACGACCGAACACCCATTGCGCTTCGCATGGCGCTCGATCGCCGCGCCGATGTCGCCCAGGTGCGCGCCTGGCCGCACGGCGCGGATGCCTTTCCACAGTGCCTCGTAGGTCGTCTGCACGAGGCGCTTTGCCGCCAGATCGACATCGCCGACCAGATACGTCTTGCTGGAGTCGGCAATGAAGCCGTCTTTTTCGAGCGTGATGTCGAAGTTGACGATGTCGCCGTCCCTGAGTACATCGCGCGTGTTGGGCACGCCGTGGCAGACCACGTGGTTGATCGAGGCGTTCAACACGAACCCGTAATCGTACTGGCCCTTGCTGGCCGGGCGCGCGTGCAGCTCGTCGACGATGAAGCGCTCGACCAGCGTATCGACGTCGAGCGTGGTCATGCCCGCGAGCGGCAGGCCATCGAGCATGCCGAATACCGACGCCAGCAGGCGTCCCGATTCGGCCATCAGCGCCAGTTCATGCGGTTGCTTGGTCATGCGACGCGCAACCCCGTGACGAGCGGCGGCACCGCCACGCCGGCGGCAGCCAGTTCGCGCGCCATGATCTCGTTGAAGCTGAGCGATGGATTGGTCTCGGCCAGCATGCCGACCTTGAGCCAGAATGCGGCCTGCGCGTTGATGGAGCGGCACGACACCTTGGTGGCCAGCCGGACCTGGTCGTGCAGGTCGCCGTCGATATTGACAATGCCCATGGACATACTCCGTTATATGAATCGTATACGAAGTATATATTCAATCGGCGGCGGAACCAAGAGAAACCGGTGGCATCCCGGAAGGCCTGATTCCAGACGCTGCCTGCCGGTGTCAGAAATCAGGCGCCGAATGCGCCGTCGATGGTGTGCATGGACCCGGTGACGAATCCAGCCTCCGGTCCGGCCAGCCAGGCGACCATGCCCGCAACCTCGTCGGCCCGCCCGAAGCGCTTGATGGCCATGAAGCTGTGCATGAGGTCTTTCATCGGGCCATCGGCCGGGTTTGCATCGGTATCGATCGGCCCAGGCTGGACAACGTTGATCGTGATACCGCGCGGGCCGAAGTCCCGCGCGAGCCCGCGTGCCATTCCCTGGAGGGCGGACTTGCTCAGTGCGTAGGAAGCCATGCCCGCCACCGGCATCCGGTCGCCATTGACCGACCCGATCACGATGATGCGGCCGCCTTCCGGCATCTGCCGCGCCGCTTCCACCGCAGCGTGATAGGGCGCATGCACATTGATCCGGAACAGCCGGTCAATGGCGTCCGGGTCCTGGTCGAGCGCATCGCCGAAGAGTGCGATGCCGGCGTTCACGACCAGGATGTCCAGCGGCCCGCTCGCGCGTACCTGCGCGATGACGGCATCGCGGTCGGCACTGTCCGTCATGACCGCCTTGCTGCCCGTGGCAGCCGCCAGCTCGTGCGCTGCTGGCGCGGACTGACCGTAGGTGAACGTGACCAGCGCACCTTCGGCAGCGAAGCGGCGGACGATCGCCGCACCGATGCCCCGGCTGCCACCCAGAACCAATACCGACTTTCCCTGAAACGACGACATGAGACACTCCCTGTTGATTAATGTAAGATGAGTTACATAATATAGCCGCCTAAAATTGTTCGTCAAGGATTATGTAAGAATGACTACAGATATAGTTAAGCCGCGGGGACGTCCCCGTAACTTCGACATCGACCAGGCGGTCGCCAGTGCCCAGCAGCTGTTTCATGCGCGCGGCTACGATGCGGTCGGCATCAGCGACATCACGCAGGCGCTGGGCATCAATCCGCCCAGTTTCTACGCCGCATTCGGTAGTAAAGCCGAGCTGTATGAACGCATCCTCGTGCGCTATGGCAGCACCGGTACGATTCCACTGGAGACGCTGCTGGTAGCGGATCGCCCCGTCGCAGCCTGCCTCAAAGCGGTGCTGGAGGAAGCGGCGCGCCGGTATGGCGCCGATCCGGAGGCTGCCGGCTGCCTGGTGCTCGAAGGGATTCACACCAAGGACGCGCAAGCCTTCTGCGCGGCCCGGCGCGTGCACAGCGCAGCGGAGGGCGTCATACGCAGCTATATCGCGCAGCGCTATCCGGACCAGGCCGAATATCTGGCGGACTTCGTCAGCGCGACAATGACGGGGCTGTCCGCGCAGTCCCGCAACGGCCACAGCGTGGAGCGCCTGCTGGCAACCGCCCGCCTTGCCGGCTTGGCGCTGGAGCAAGCGCTGCCTGAATAGTACAGCCGGGGTCAGGTCTGACATTCGGACACGGCCTCAGCCTGAGCCACGGTTAATGGTGTCTTGACCAGCATGAGCATGGCCCGGTCCAGCTGGTTTCAACTACCCAATTGTCGAGACCGTGTCCAAATGTCAGACCTGACCCCGGCTTTATGCGGCTTTATGGTCGAGACCGTGTCCAAATGTCAGACCTGACCCCGGCTTTTGCAGTGCAGAATGGGCGAGGCGAAAAAAAGCGCCGGGCTGCGAACCCGGCGCCGTCGTCACAGCGGATGTGACATTACAGCGAGCGCAGGAAGGCCAGCAGCGCCTCGCGTTCGGTTGTCGCCAGCTTCTCGAAGCGCTTGCGCGCGGCGGCGGCTTCGCCGTCGTGCCACAGGATGGCTTCGCTCAGGGTGCGTGCGCGGCCGTCATGCAGGTAGCCGACCTTGCCGTCCTTGCCCATCACCTTGTCGCTGTAGCCGATGCCCCACAGCGGGGCGGTGCGCCACATGTTGCCGGTGGCCTGGCCTTCGACGTAGTTGTCCGCCAGGCCCGGGCCCATGTCGTGCAGCAGCAGGTCGGTGTACGGCCGGATGGTCTGGTCACGCAGTTCGGCAAACTGGTGATTCGCACCGGTCTTCATCGACGCCGTGTGGCAGGCCACGCAGCGCATCGTCTCGAACAGCTTCTGGCCCGTGGCGACCTGGCGCGTATCGACCCGGTGCTCGTCAAGTGGCGCGACGCCTTTCGGGAAGCCGCTGGCCAGGCTGCGCTGGGCCGGTACGGCCAGCAGCGCCAGGTAGTTGGAGATCGACTGCAGCTCCGCTTCCGAGATCCCGCGCTGGCGCGGCGCGGTGGTGCAGGCGGCCGGGTTGGCATCGCACGAGAGGCTCGGGTAGACGGGCGAGGTCACGGCCATGTCGGCCAGCAGCGCCGATGCGGCCTGGTGGCGCAGCGTGGCCTTCGACGCTTTCCAGCCGAAGCGGCCCAGGCGCACGGCGCCGCTTTCCGGATCGAACACGAAGTTGGCCGTGCCGCGCACACCGTCGCCGTCCGGGTTCGAGCGCACGCGCGCCAGGATGTCGGCTTCGGGAATGGCCTCGAGCAGGCCGGTACCGATCATCGGCTGGGCCGCGCGCAGCGAGACGGTCTCCGGCACCGGGCCATCGAATGCGATGGTCGGCTTGCGCAGCTCGACGTTCGTGCCGTCCGCCAGCTGGACCACGCGGGTGTCGAAGCCCGTCACGCGCACCCCGGTGCCCCAGTTCTGCGGCGTGCCGTTGCTGGAGATTGCATTCATCTGCACCGTGGTGCCATAGGTCGGGTGCGGTAGTTGCTGGCCTTGCGGGCCGACGCGCGCCACGCGCACCGCCATGCCATCGAGGCGCTGGTTGATCGCCGCCGGCGCCGGGCTGCGGCCATTGCCGACGTGGCAGGCGATACAGGCCGACTGGTTGAAGCGGCTGCCCTGCAGGCCCACTGCCGCGGCATACCGGTCGTTGCCCGCTTCATTGTGCTCGCCGGTGGTGAAGTTGGTGTGCAGCAGGCGGCGGCCTTCGACGAAGCGCTGCATGTTCTGCATGCCGACGTTGTTGTGCGGCTGCTGGAACATGAACAGGCCGTTGTCGCTGTAGTTGTACGACACTGAACCGATGCCACCGGACAGCACCTCGTCCGGCAGCGGCACCGAGTTCAGGCGTGGCTGCACGCCGTACCACGGGCGCAGGCCCTGGCCAACCACGTAGCTCCACTCCTGCGAGTAGTAGCGGATGCCGCCCGTGTCGCCCAGCGCGCCCAAGGCCTCGCGCGTGGTGAAGTACGACGGCGAGACTTCGATGATGTCGCCCTTGACGAGGGGCCGCCCCGGCACGCTGCGGCCCGTCCGGAAGCCGTCACTATTGAGTTCGCTGTGGCCCGGGTAATCCTTGACCAGCAAGGTGCAACCGCCATTGATGCCATTGGCGCTGGCCAGCCGGTTGTTCTGCGGGTAGGGCGTCGGCTTGCAGATCGGGATGTCGTTGTCGACCAGTTCACCCGGCCGCATCCAGCCATAGCCGGTGGAGTTTGGCTCGTCGAACTGGCGGAAGAAGGCAACGCCGCCCTTGAGGAAGTCGACCGTCGTGTACTGGTTCACGACCAGCATCGGTTGCTTGACGCCCGCGACGCGGCTGTTGTCGATGATCTCCACGCCCCAGGTGCGGTTCTTGTGGTACTGCGGCACGAACGTCAGGTAGTTGCCCGGGCCCTTGTCGAGCGGCAGGCCGGTGGCCGGGTCGACGGTGTCATTGGGGCCGTAGCCGATCTCGTTCCAGTCTTCGCCCCGCTCGCGGCCATGGCGCGCCAGGCCGCGGGCGCCGAAGCGCGTGACCAGCGTGCCGTCCGCCAGTGTGAATTGCAGCGATTCGATCGGCTCCGCCGTCCCCGGCAGCGGGCTCAGCGCGCCACCATTGGCCGGGAATGCCACGGCCGACGTCGGTGCATCGGGCAGCGTGTTGTCGCTGCCCGGCGACTTGAATTCGACTTCGAACAGCGAATAGCCGTACTGCGTGGCGCGCGCCACGCCCTGCAGGCGAAGGTAGCGGGCCTGGAAGCCCAGGTTGAAGAATTCCTCGACGCCGCCCTTGCCGGTGCCGACATGGCGCAGCTGCGTCCAGGCCACGCCGTCGTTCGACGTGAGCACCGTGTAGACCTTGCCGTACGATTGTTCCCAGGTCAGCTTCATGTAGCCGATGGCGGTGGGCGCGCCGAAATCGACCTGGATCCAGGCGCCGTCTTCCGCCCGGCTCGACCAGCGCGTGCCGGGCTTGCCGTCGATGGCCATGCCGGCCGCCATGCCGCCGTTCTCGGGCGTCGACGACGTCGCAGCGACGGGCTTGACCGCCACGCCGGGGCGGGTGAGGTCGACCGGTAACTGTGGCGCTGGTTGCTCCGGGCTGGGGCTGGGCGCAGCCGGGGTGCCGGTAAACGCCTGGATCTCTAGGATCGAATAGCCATACTGGCCGGCGCGCTTGACGCCTTTCACGCGCAGGTAGCGACCCTGGCCGTTCAGGCCCGTGAAATCTTCCGTGCCGCCAACGCTGTCGGTGACGGTCTTGATCGTGGTCCAGCTGCCGCCGTCCTCGGATACCTGCAGCAGGTAGGCGCTGGCGTGGGCCGCTTCCCAGTCAATCCGCACGCGCGTGATGGTCTGCGTCGCTCCGTAGTCAAGCGTCAGCGATTCATCATCGGTGAAGCGGCTGCCCCAGCGCGTGCCGGCATCATGGTCGATCGCCGCCGGGCCATCGAGATCGGGCCGCTCGGCCGACGTGGCCTGGGCCTTGACCGGGGTCAGCGCTGTCTCGGTGCCGGCGAAAACACCGGCCACGGTCCTGAACAGGCTGGCGCTGGCGTTCTGCATGACGGCAACAGGCGATTCGGCATTGCCGCCGCCGCAACCGGCCAATAGCAGTGGTAGCAGCAAGGTGGGTGCAAGCGGCAGGCCGGGCATGCGGATGCGGCGTGACGACTGCCCGCGAGGCAGTGGATCCATGGTGAAACTCCTTGGTATGAACGTCGAGGGTTGGACTGCAAAGGGCTGATCCGCACGCCCGGTCATACGCAGTGACCAGGATCGCTACAATTGCTCTATGGCAATTATTAACCGTAAGGTAACCGAACCGTTCAAGACGTGTCAAGGAATCTGCACGGATGTGACAGTTCGTTAGTGTGTGCACCCGATAAATACAGTGCAGGCACGCAGGATTTCTCCGAAAACCAATCGTGCGCGACATGCCAATTCGTACAATTGCGAATTAGCCCGTTCAGATGGGCAACAATTTTGCGAACGGAATGACGATGGGGCGATTATTTTTGTGGGCGAAGACGCGCCCGGGGCAGTGGGCGCTGCTGGCGGCACTCGTGGCCTGTTACCCAGTGAGCCTGGTGCTGCCACTGGCATGGGGCCGTGAGGCGGGTGTGCTGGAAAACCTGCAGGTACTGGTGTTGCTGAGCGGCTTCGTGTGGTCGGTAGTGGTGTTCGTGCGTCTGCGGCCGGAACGAACGGCAATGCTGGCGCTGTGGGCCGCGCCCGTCTGGCTGCTGCTGGCGGGCCGCGAGCTGAGCTGGGGCCGCGCCTGGCGCGCCGTGCCCGGGTTCGATGCGGCGGGCAGGGCGCTGCCGCCCGAACCGCTGTGGTTCCAGCCGCTGGTCTGGCCCGGCGCCGTTCTGCTGATCGGCTGGCTTGCCTACAGCGCCTGGCATCACCGCATTGATGAAGTGGTGCGCCTGGCGTTCGTGCGCAGCGCGCCGTGGCTGCTGCTGTTCGTGGCGCTGGGTGCTGCGGTGGGCTCTACCTGCGCCGAGGGGCATATGTCGTGCCATCTCGATCTGGTCGCGTCGCGCGCACAGGTCTTCGAAGAGCTGGTCGAACTGCTGGCCTACGTGGCGCTGTGCAGCCTGCAAGCGGTCGTCCTGCGGCACCGGGTGCCGGCCTTGCGCCCACGCCACGACCATCCGGCCGATGCGCGGGCGAAGGAAGTGCGCTGAGGTCTTGCCGCTGGCGGCGCGCACATGGCCTGCTTGGCAAGTAGGACAAATTGCCCGTTGGTCGCGTCGCCATTTTCCTCTAGCATGACGGGTTCTGTGAACTGACCACCTGCCTGCAGCGGTCGCCCGATCATGTCGAATTCAAAAGTTGTCGAAGTCCCGCCGGCCGCCCTGGCCATTCCTGATGTCGTTGCCGGTGCGTCCCCTTGCGGTGGCCTGGCACAACGTGCCGGCCAGTACTGGGCGCTGACCAAACCGCGCGTGACGCTGTTGACCGTATTCTGCGCCGTGATTGGCAGCCTGCTGGCCACCGACGGCGCGCCCGACTGGTCCGTGTTGCTGTACAGCGCCGCCGGCATCTGGCTGCTGGCCGGCGCCGCCTTTGCCGTTAATTGCCTGCTGGAAGCGCAGGTCGATGCACGGATGACCCGCACGGCGCGTCGCGCCACCGCGCGCGGCGACCTGGGTCCGGCCCAGACGGTGGTGTTTTCGCTGGTGCTGGGCGGCGCCGGCGCGGCCTTGTTGTACACGCAGGTCAATCCGCTGACGATGTGGCTGACACTGGCGACCTTCGTCGGCTATGCCTTCATCTATACCTTGCTGCTGAAACCCGCCACGCCACAGAATATCGTGATCGGCGGGTTTGCCGGTGCCATGCCGCCGGCGCTGGGCTGGGCCGCAGTCGCCAATGGCGTGCCGCTCGAGGCCTGGCTGCTGGTGCTGATCATCTTCCTGTGGACGCCGCCGCATTTCTGGGCGCTGGCAATGGCGCGCCGCGATGACTATGCGCGCTCCGGCCTGCCGATGCTGCCCATCACGCACGGTATGGCCCACACCGGCCAGCAGGTATGGCGTTACAGCGTGGCGCTGGCAATCGGCACCGCGCTGCCATGGGCGGTCGGCATGAGCGGGCTGTTCTACCTTGCTTGCGCATGTGTGCTGAACGCCGTGTTCCTGCGCCATGGCTGGCTGGTCCACAAGCACTACAGCGACGCGATTGCCCGCAAGGCATTCGCCTGGTCGATCATGTACCTGGCGCTGCTGTTCGGGGCACTGTTGGCCGACCATTACCTGACCCTGCTATTGGCGGTTTGAGCCGCCCTGGGTACGTCATCGAACAGAAGCGGAGAACGCTAACATCTTAAGCTGTTCCCATGACAGCTCGATACCACTCCGCCCCCACGACGAGGATGCGCAGCAATCCAGCGCATCTGCCCCTTCCAACCTTTCCCGGCGAGCGCCGCCAGGTAGCGCGCCCTGCAGCCTTGCTGCCCGAGGACGTGCGCGACAGCGCCGACCTTGGCCGGCTGATCGAACAGCTCGGCTGTGGCGACGACCTGATTGTCGTGTCCAACCGCGCGCCGTGCGTGCATACGCAGACCGCTGACGGCATCCATGCCCAACGACCCGCCGGCGGCCTGGTGACCGCGCTCGAAGCCGTGCTGTCCAAAGAAGGCGGCTGCTGGATCGCCCATGGCAGCGGCACGGCCGACCGCGCGACGGTCGACGCCAATGACCACGTGCTGCGGGAGCATCTCGATGCGCCGTACCGGCTGCGCCGCCTGTGGCTCAGCGATGCCGAAGTGGCCGGCTACTACGACGGCCTGGCCAATGAGGCGCTGTGGCCACTGTGCCACCGCACCGGCGTCGCGCCGACCTTCCGCCTTGACGACTGGACGCATTACGTGGCCGTCAACCGCCGCTTTGCCGACGCCGTGATCGCCGAGGCGGCAAGTGAGCGGCCCGTGGTACTGGTCCAGGATTATCACCTGGCGCTGGTCCCGCAGATGGTGCGCGAACAGTTGCCGGACGCCGTCATCATCCTGTTCTGGCATATACCGTTCCCGACGCCGCAGACCCTGGCCACGTTCCCATGGGCGCCGCAACTGATGGCAGGGCTGCTGGCCAGCACCGTGATGGGCCTGCAGACACCGGCCGACCTGGCCAACTTCAGCCTGGCGCGCGCCGCCATCCCCGCCATCCAGGGCCGCGGCGCGGCGCACGCCGGCGCCTATCCGATCTCGATCGCGTGGCCCGCGAGGAATGATGTGGCCCCGCCCGGCGTACGTGACGTCGTGGGCAGCCGGTTCGGCATCGCGCCCGGTGTGCGGCTGCTGGTCGGTGTCGATCGCATGGATTACACGAAAGGCCTGAGCGAGCGCCTGCAAGCCTTCGAGCTGCTGCTCGAGCGCCGGCCCGACTTGCGCGGACAGGTGACGCTGTTGCAGATCGGCGCGCCATGCCGCTCGGCGCTGGCCGCGTACCAGACCATCACGCGTGACGTCGTCGCACTGACGCAGCGCATCAATGCGCGCTTTGGCAGCGATGGATGGGAACCGGTGGTGCTGCATGCGCACAGCGCGGATGCGGCCACCGTCACCGCCTGCTACCGCGCGGCCGACGTGTGCCTGGTCACGAGCCTGCATGACGGGATGAACCTGGTGGCGAAGGAATTCGTGGCGGCCCGCACCGACCTGCGCGGCGCGCTGGTGCTGAGCAGCCAGGCCGGCGCTGCCGCCGAACTGCACCAGGCCCTGATCGTCGATCCGCGCGACATCGCCGGCATGGCGCGCGCCATCGAACGTGCACTGGACATGCCGCCGGACGAGCAGACCCGGCGCCTGCGCGCGATGCGCGGCGTCGTCAGTCAATACACGGTGTTTCGCTGGGCGGCGCAGCTGCTGGTGGATGGCATGCGCATCGCTGCGGCGCGCCGGATGGTTCGCAGCCAGGTTCACGTGACGTAAGCGGGCGGCGCGTCGCTGGTCACTCCTGACGACGCTCAGGTCGTCGTCAGGGGCGCTTCCATCTCGCACGTCACGGCCAGCAAGGTGTCGCCGAAGCCGCCGCGTGCCCGCGCATCCAGCCTGGCGCTGGTGAACACGCGCGGCAGCGCGCTCCAGGCAAAACGGGCGCCCGACAGTTCCAGCGCCCGCACCAGCAGCACGTCCTCGTGGCAAGCGACGGCGGCAAACCCGCCGGCCGCCTGATACGCCAGCGCACACACACCCAGGTTGGCGCCGTGGATATGGCGGTGATCTTCGCGGTCATGGTAGGTCCGCGCAAAATGCTCGCGCAGCAGCTGCGCCTTGTCAGCGTGGGGCGACCAGTCGTCGACCGCCACCGAGCCGCACACGACGTCTGCGCCCAGTGCCACTTGCACGGCCAGCCATTGCGGCGAGACGCGGGTATCGGCATCGGTGAACGCCAGCCAGCGCGCTTCGGCGGCAATCAGGTGCAGCGCGCCGGCCGCGCGCGCGCTGCCCACCTGGCGCGCCGAGATTTCCAGTGCATCGAGCCGGCAGCCGGCCAGCGTGAACGCCGCCTGCCACCCGCGCACGACGGCGGCCGTGCCATCGTCGCAGGCGTCGAGCACGACGCACACCAGCACCGGCTCGCCCGCCAGCTGCGGATGCGTCGCCGCGTGCAGGACGGCCTGCAGGCAGGCGCCCAGGCAGGCTTCTTCGTTATGGGCGGGGATCGCGACGCCGATCATGCGCGTTCTCCCTGCGTCGACGCAGTCGGGCGCCAGATATCGAGCACGAACGCCTCGTCACGGTGGTGCAGCGAACGGCGCAGGCCGGGCAACGCGTCGGCAATCCCGTGCACGGTCGCTGTTGATGTCACGCGGTCGTCGAAGTCGTGCAGGTAGTGGCACAGCACCAGTTCGCCGTCCGTCGCCAAGTTCGCTGCGGCGCCCGTCAGCATCGCCGTGATCGCGTCTTCATCGAAGTAATACGCCAGCTCACTAAGCACGACCAGGTCGAAGGTGTCATCACGCGGCCAGTCGGTCGGCAGGCGACGCGCCTCGAAGCGGATGCCGCGCGTGGCAGCGTCGGGGACGCGGCGCCGTGCCGCCTCCAGGGCACTGGCGGCGCCGTCGCAGGCCAGCAGGCGCTCGCAGCGATCGGCCAGCGCGAGGCTCATCTCACCGTTGCCGCAGCCGGGCTCGAATGCGCTGCGGTAGCGCGGTTTGCCGAGGCTGGCGAGCAGGATCGCGCGCTTGCGCTGTTCATACCAGGCGCCGCGCACGTCCCACGGGTCGTCCGATCGGGTATACAGGGTTTCGAAATGGGCCAGGGCTTGGGCGTCACGCATGGTCGGGGAAGTAGATCTCAAAGGGATGCAGGACGCGTTCCATGGCAAACGCGGGCAGGATGGGCGCCGCGCCATTGCTGGCGTCGCCCTCGATCTGGCTGTGGAAGCACCCAAGGGCGGCGCGCTTGCGTGCCAGCGCGTCGCCCGGCACGGCCAATTTGCGCGCCAGCGCCAGTGGCATCGCGTCATCGCCCGGGGCACTCCAGTGCCAGCCCCAGACGGGCGCCTGCAACACGCGTGCGCCGGTCTGGCGCGCGACAGCGCTGCAGGCCAGCGCCGTCGATTCGTGGTCCGGATGGCCATCGAAGCGCCAGGTCGTGATCACGACATCGCCCGGCGCGATGATGGCAGCCAGCTGGCGCTCGAGTTCGGGCGCGCCAGCCGTGACGCCGCCGTCGGGGATGTGCAGGCGCTGCACGCGGCTGGCGTCGATGCCCAGGTGGGCCAGGGCCGCGTTGGTTTCGTCCGTCCGCGCCTGGCGCAGGCGTTCCGGAGGCCAGATGGGCGAACCGGGATGGCTGGCTTCACCATCGGTGACGGCCACGATCAGCGGCGCATCACCCCGCGCCGCAACCAGATGCAGCAAGGCGCCGCAGGTCAGGATTTCATCGTCGGGATGGGGCGCGACCACGACTACGCGCGCACCGGGTGGAATCAGGTCGTCGAGGGTAACCGGCTGGACTGCGGCCAGCGCGGCGTCGCGTGCCCAGTCGGCTGCTGCCGGGCCGGTGCCGCCGATATGCCGCGAGCGGTTTACAAGGTCCATGGCGCGCTCTCCAGGGCGGCGACCAGCTTGCCGACGGCTTCCAGGTCGCGCTCCGCGTGGCTCTGGCGCATGAACACCGGCAGGTCGGCGTACAACCGGGCGAGTGCGGGATCCTTGCACAGCGGGCCGGCGCCCAGTGCGCGCCCGACGGCGTGCAACACACTATTGGCGGCGGCTTCGACGCTCAGGCGCACGGTCATCGCGGTGCGCATCGCGTTCGCGCCGGGCGCGCTGTCGATCGCGGCCGCCGCTTCGCGGATCAGCGCGGCGCAGCCTTGCAGTGCCACCGTGACCTCGCCCAGCTGGGCCAGGCGATGCGGGTCGCTGCGTTCGGCCAGTCGTTCACGCAGCACGTCGGCCAGGCGGGTGGCCGCGCCGAACCAGCATGCGGCCACCCCCGCACCACCTTGCCAGAAACCGGCACGCTCGACATAAAAGCCCGGGCCACCCAGTGGCGTGGCCACGACATCGTCGAACCAGACATCGACGCTGGCCGTGGCACGCATGCCCACAGCATGCCAGCCGTCGTCGGTCACACGCACGCCGCGCTGGCGCAGGTCGACTGCAGCCAGCATCGGGGCGCCATCGGCATCCCAGCAACTCACCACCGCATGCGTGACGCCATGGGCGCCCGAGCACCAGGCCTTGCGGCCGCGCAGGATAGGGCCGTCAACAGACGGCAGCAGTGCCAGGCGCGCATCCGGCGGCTCCGCGCACCAGGTTCCCCAAGTGGCTTTGACCAGGTCCGCAAGGACGTGCTCGTTTGCTTCATGCAGGATGGCGACGGCATCAGTGTGACCTTCGAACACCTTGGCCAGGGGCAGGTCATGCGCGCCAACAGCGGCCAGTGCCTGCCAGCGGGCCAGCGTCGCGCCATGGCCGGGCAGGGGAAGACGAGCGTGGCCGTCCTGAACGAGTGCGGCCAGCGCATCTGGCGGGGGCATGCCAGCGAGGCTGGCCAGGCTGCCGCGCAGCGTGGTCAGTGCAGGGGAAGGTGAAGCGGGAATCTGCATGGCATCGACGTGTTTATATGGCAACGGTCTGATGCTAGCAGGCGAGGCAGCATTCTGCCTGTTCGCCATGTCACACAGTCTGGCACTATGTGTTCCAGGTGTTGCGTCGCCAATCTGCCACTCGTGCAGTGGCAGATTGATACTGATACACTGCCGCCATCTTCCTCTCCACGGACAGCGTTGCAATGAACATCCAGCTCGGCGATATTGGTCAGGTCATCCAGCTGGCGATCGCGCCCGTGTTCCTGCTTGCCGGCGTCAGCATCCTGCTGATCGTGCTGACCAACCGCCTGGGGCGCATCATCGACCAGATGCGCCTGCTCGAGGATCGCGCCGTCAAGTGCGTGGATGTCGAGTGTGTGGCTGCGCTGAGCCATCTGCACCGCCGCTCTTTTCTGATCAATATCGCGATTGCCACCAGCACCCTGTGCGGCCTGCTGATCTGCCTGGTGATCGCGATGCTGTTTCTTGGCGACGCCACCGGCCTGCCGCTGGTCCATCTGATCGCTGGCAGTTTCATTGGCGCGATGCTGGCCCTGACGGCCAGCTTCATCTGCCTGATGCGCGAGGTGTCGCTGTCGTACCGCCTGATGCGTCAGCAGCAGCTGATGGCGATGGCCAGGTGCGCGGAGCACGTGGCCTGACCGTTACGCCTTGTTGTCGCGCCTGCCCGTGACATGCCGGTCGAGGAAGCCGTGCATTGCATCGGCGATCTCGGACACGTGGGTTTCCAGCGCAAAGTGACCGGTATCGAGGAAGCGCACCTCTGCATGCGGCAGATCGCGTGCGAACGCATGTGCGCCCGCCGGCAGGAAGAACGGATCGTTCTTGCCCCAGATCGCCAGTAACGGGGGCTGGTGCTGGCGGAAGTACGCGTGCAGCTGTGCGTACTGCGCGATGTTCTGTCCGTAATCGACCAGCAAGTCCAGTTGTGCGTCGACCCCGATCCGTTCGGTGGCGGCGAACGCCAGCGCGTAGCCATCGGGTGCGACGCGCGACACATCCGTGACACCTTCCGTGTACTGCCACTTTGTCATCTCGAATGAATTGAATGTTCGCAGCGCTTCACGATTCGCCGGGCTCGGATCGGCCCACGCGGCGCGCATCGGCGCCCAGCCCGGGCTCAGGCCTTCTTCATAGCCATTGCCGTTCTGGCTCACGAGCGCCGTGATGCGCTCCGGATGGCGCACCGCCAGACGCCAGCCGACCGGGGCGCCGTAGTCGAAGACATACATCGCATAGGTGTCCAGGCCCACGGCGGTGGTAAATGCGTCGATGACGTCCGCAAGATGCGCGAACGTGAAGGTGAAGTCCGGGTCGGTGCGCGTCATGCCGAAGCCCGGCAGATCGGGCGCGATGACGCGATAGCTGGTGGCCAGCGCCGGGATCAGGTCGCGGAACATGTGTGACGACGCGCCGAACCCGTGCAGCAGCAAAACGGCAGGTGCATTGGCCGGGCCGGCTTCGCGGTAGAACACATCGGTGCCATCGATGTCGATCGTGGCATAACGGATGACCGGCGTGACGCCGGCCGGGGAAGGTGAGTGCGGCATGAGGTGTCTCCTTGGTGAACTTGATTTCAATAACCTATAAAAATTCGTTTACAGGTTATGGATGCATTGTTGCACGGTTGGAGTAACCCTTCAAGTATAATCTTGGTGGTTATTCATCTGGGGGCAGAATGGCAGGACCATCGAACATGGAGCTTGAAGCAGCGCCGCTGATCGCCGATCATATGGCGCTGGACATGCTCAATACCGAAGCGGGCACGGGCGACGCGCGGCAGGATTTCTGGCATAGCAATGCTGCCGTGCTGGACTGGCTGGAACGTTCCGGTATCGATGCGGGAGCGGTTGCGGGACCCGTTGCGGATACCCTGCTGCGCGATGCCAGGGCCTTGCGCGCTGCGGCGCGCGACCTGATCACGCGCCGTTTGCAGGGGGAGCGCGGTGATCCTGCGCGACTCAACCAGTATCTGGCGGCGATGGCGTCGACGCCCGTCCTGGTCTGGGATGAGGCGCAACCGCTGCTCGTACGGCAGGGCGCAGCGCCATCACCGGCGCGCGCGTTGGGGGCGCTGGCAGAAGCCGTGGCGACCTTGCTGGCCGACGGCGATTTCGCGCTGGTCCGGCAGTGCGAGCATCCGGATTGCGTGCTGTGGTTCTATGACCGCACGAAGTCGCACCGGCGGCGCTGGTGCAGCATGGCGCTGTGTGGCAATCGGCACAAGGCCGCGCAGTTTCGCGCGCGAAACCGGCCGGCAGCGTAAGCGCTGCAATTGATACTGCTGAAGTTGCGGTTTATGGGAAGACGTTAAAAAACCCGCTATGCCGTGATGGCAAGCGGGTTCATCGCGCTGGCGCTGAATGCCTGGCAGCGACTTACTTCATGCCGCCGCTGCTGACGAAATGCTCGCGTGCGTAGGCAAGCAGCTGGCCTTCCGATGGATGATCCACGGTTTCGACAGACTTGATCTTGTCGGCGATGGCCGGCATCTTGCTCGTCAGGTAGGAAACGAACGCGGTCTTTTCTTCGGCCGGGCCGACGACCAGGATCTGCTCGCTGTCGGTCAGCGCAGCGGCGATGTCTTTGTAGAACAGCGTATTGTCGTCGCCGTTGACGTGGTTGTCACCATGCTTCTGGTGCGGGTGCGGGTGGGTCGAGTGCGTTTTCATCGATTCCGATTCCGACGCATTCTTGTCGAAGTGGATGACTTGGGCTTTGGTGTGGTCGAGCCAGACGACGGCGTTATTCAGGGACATGGTTGCTTTCGTAATAGAGTGTGATCCGAGCATAGCGCATGTGCCGTGATGGCAGGGTGCGCTACCACACGCACGTCCAATCACAAGGCTTCAAACTGAAACTCGACGAATTGCGTTCAACGCTCGAGGATATCGATACTCCTGAAGTTTCGGTATCATGGCGGCAGGAGGATTTCAACGATGAGAGCAGATTTCAGGCTGGCGCGCATGCTGCACGTCCTGAGCCACATTCACGGTCGCACCAACACCACGAGCTCCGAGGAGCTCGCGGTCATGCTCAATACGAATCCCGTGCTCGTGCGCCGGATGATGGGCGGTCTGCGCGCGGCCGGGTATGTGACGTCGACCTCGGGGCGCAATGGCGGCTGGGTGCTGGCCGTCAATCCTGAAGAGATCACGGTACTCGATGTGTATCAGGCGCTGGAAGAGCCCGTGATCTTTGCGATCGGCGCGAATGTCGATCATCCGGGCTGTCCGCAGGAACAGGCAATCAACGGCGCACTTGAAGTGGCGATGGCGCAGGCGGCCGGCACGCTGCTGCGCGAATTCGGGCAGGTGCGCCTGTCGGCGTTCATCACGCCTGCGGCGACGTAAGCGGCGCCCATGTCGGTGAAGTTTGACCTGCCGTCAACAAGTCGTTGATGGAAGCGTGTGATTGCCTGCCGCCGGCGCCGCGACCTGAAAACCGCCCAGCTGCCTGAATTGTTCCACCGTGAAATCGATGAACGTTTTCACGCGCAGCGGCTGGTAGCGACGCGACGGTGTCAGCACGTACAGGTCCTGGTGGCGGGCGGCCCAGCCTTCCAGCACCTGCACCAGTTCTCCGCTGGCTAGTAAATCGTGGATCAGCCAGTCGGGGCAGATGGCAATGCCGCTCCCCAGCACGAGCGCTTCACGGATCGCCAGCGCATTGTTGACGCGATACCGGCTGCGCACCGGCACCCGGATTGTGTCACCGCCACGCTGCAGATCGATTGTCGTGCCGGGTGTCAGGGCAAAGCGCACGAAGTCATGGCTGGCCAGATCGGCCGGCTGCTCTGGCACGCCACGCTGGTGCAGATACGCGGGCGAGGCGGCGAGACAGCGCGGGATCGTGGCCAGGTGGCGTCCGGTGACATCCGCCGGCAGCGGGCCGCCAAGCCGAAACGCGATATCCACGCCCTCCGCGACCATATCGATGTAGCGATCGTCCAGTATCAGTTCGATGTCCACGGCCGGATGCGCCGCCAGAAAGCGCGCGACGATCGCGTTGATCGTGAGTTGCCCCAGGCCGACCGGCGCATTGATGCGCAGCAGACCCGACACCTGGCCGCCCATCCCCTGGACGGTGCCGACGGCAGCGTCGAACCCGTCGAGTACCAGTTTGGCGTCCAGGTAGAACTGCCGGCCCTGTTCGGTTGGTGACAAGCCCCTGGCACTGCGCTGGAACAGCCGCACGCCAAGATCCTGCTCGAGCTGGGCCAGCAGCTTGCTGACCGTCGGCTGCGTGGTCCCAAGCTCGCGCGCTGCCGCCGACAGGCTGCGCAGCTCCAGTGTTCGTACGAAGGTGCGCATTGCCCGGAGGGTATCCATCTATTATTCTCGAATGGAATGAGTGATGTTCGACTTTAGCACCTTCCAGCGCAGTTTCGAATGACCTATCGTGGGTTCTTTATCACTGAGAATCCCCATGGGCCACTACATCTACCCCGCAGCGGTCTGGGCCGCGATGTTCTTCGCAGGCAACGCACTGGCAGGGGACGCACGAACGCACTGGGTCACGTCCTGGTACGCAGCGCCGCAGCCCGGCTGGGATCGCACATTCGTCCTGCCGATGAATGTTCCCGCCATCCTGGGTGACCAGACCGTGCGTGAGAACGTCCGGATCAGTGCCGGCGGCGAGCGCATCAAGCTGGTGTTCTCGAACCGCTATGGCAAAGCCCCGCTCGAGATCGGCGCGACCAGCGTGATGACGCGCGAGGTGACGTTTGCAGGCGCGCGGCAGGTGACCATCGCGCCCGGCGCGACGGCCACGAGCGACCCGATTGCGCTGCGCGTCGCGCCGTTGTCGCTGCTGCAGGTCACGACGTACCTGCCGAAGACGACCGCAGTAACCGGTTTTCACTGGGGCGGGTCGCAGAGCATCAGCGTCGCTGCCGGCAACGCCACGCAGGCGGCCGGTTTCTCGAACGCGGTGCGGGTGGAAGGGCGCCTGTTTCTCAGTGCCGTGCAGGTTGACGCCTTGCCGGACGGCCGCACGGTGGTGGCGCTGGGCGACTCCATCACCGATGGCAATGGATCGACACCGGATGCGGATCGGCGCTGGCCTGATTTCCTGGCACGCCGGCTGGCGCCACACGGCATCGCGGTGGCCAACGCCGGCATTTCCGGTGCGCGGCTGCTGAAAGACGGCATGGGTGACAGCGCCCTGTCCCGGTTTGACCAGGATGTGCTCAGTCAGCCCGGGGTGGCGGACGTGGTTGTCCTGCTGGGTATCAATGACATCGGCTGGCCCGGCAGCCCCTTCGCGCCGGATGACGCGATGGTGACGCTGGACGCGTTGACGGCGGGCTTTCGCCAGCTTGCGCTCAGCGCGCGCGCCAGGGGAATCCGGATCACGGTGGGCACGCTGCCACCGTTCGAAGGCGCGCTCGAGGGTACGCCGTTTGCCGGGCATTACAGCCCGCAGAAAGAGGCGCTGCGCGAACGGTTGAATGACTGGATCCGGCGCGCTGGCGTCTTCGATGCGGTGGTCGACTTCGACGCGGCGCTGCGCGATCCGGATCGGCCGCAGCGCCTGCGGGCCGCCTTCGATTCGGGCGACCATCTGCATCCGGGCGATGCAGGATATCGGCGGATGGCCGAAGCCGTCGATATTGGCGTGATCGTGGCGCGCCATCCAGGCGCTGGTCGTGACGCTACGACGGGTCGGACAGAGTGAGCCGGCCGGATCAGCCCTTGTCGTCGCTGTGTTCGCCCGGATCCGGCTTGACGCGCGTGAGCTTGTAGTCGGCCGCGGAGCGCTCGAGCGCCAGGCCGAGCACATCCTTGAGTTCGTCGGGACTCGCCCCACTGTCGAGTTGCTGCTTGGCGAACGTATTGCGCAGCGTGCGCCCGCCGGAGCGCGCCAGATCCATCCCGGCACGCTCGAACGTGGCGCGCATCTGCACGTAGACCGTTTTTCTCGTCATCCTGGCGCCGGCAGCGTTGGCCGGGAAGACAAACTGGCCAGGGATGGCCAGCGTCTCGCGCTCGGCAAGCCACGGCAGCAGCTCATCGGCGCCGTCGCGGGGGAGGGTGATCGTGTGTTCATGGCTGGTGTCATGCTTTTCGTCCGGCGTGATCGTCAGCACGATCGAGCCGTCGAGCGCCTGCTGGCGGCCGATCTCGGACATCAGCAAGCCGATCGCTTCCGATACGCGCAAGCCGGCCAGCGCGATGACGACCTGCATGGCACGGTCGCGGCGGCGTTTCCAGCCCTCGAACGGGGTGCTGGTACGGCGTTTGGGCGCTTCGGCTGGCAAGGCTGCGAAGAACCGCACCAACTGCTCGTCGGACAATGTGCGGCCGGCTTCATCGCGCGTCATGTGGGCACGATCAATGTGGAGGATGGCCAGCTGGGCAGGGTTGGGGTTGACGTCCAAGTGCTCGTAGCAGCGTTCCAGCAGGCGCAGGTAGCGGTAGGCGATCTTGCTGTTGAGGATGAGCTTTCCCTTGGTAGTGCGGCCGATGAAACGGGCCAGGTCAGTGTGGGTGACGGTGGAGAAGGTGAGGCCATTCTCGAGCATCCAGCCCGCCACGTTGGCGAACATGAAGTTGTAGATCTTGGCCGATGCCGCTGAAGGGATGCGCAGCGTGCCATCGGCAGGCAGGCGACGGCCGGTTTCGGCGAATGCTGTCGTGGCGACAAATTGCCTGAATGCCTGGATGGGATCACGGTCCCATGAAGTTGGTGTGAGCATGGAAGATCAGATTAGATGGCGAGGAATCAGATTATCATAAAAGGTAACTAACCAACGTATAATTCAATCAAAGCGACCATATCAACATGTTCGACTACGGCAAAGACAGCAACTAAAAAACAAGCCACCAGAAGGGAGGTTTGATCATGCCTTGTCCGGTTGGGGGAGGTAGCACCCCGCAGGACTGGCGCTGTGCACTTCGGAACAGGCAGGTCAGTTCAGACAAGCTGATGCAGGAGGAGGGACCTGTCAGTGGCATATCTGGCTACGCGTGACTTTCTGTGAGGTTGAGGGGATTTTTTTGCGATACCATCAAACCGAAGCACGCGATCATTCAACCGGGAGGAAGTATGTATCAATGTCCTCAATGTCACGATCACGCCATCTCCGCTTCCTCGACGTTATTCACGACGCTCGACAGCACCGTTACGTGCCCGACATGCATGACGACACTGCGCATCAAGCACAAGGCGACAAATTACCTGGTGATCGCGTACATGTGTCTTCGCGCAGTCTTGTCGTCAGTGCTGCCAGAAGGCTATGAGGTCGGGATCTTCGTCGAGTCGAGTGTGATCATTACCTTGGCCATACTGCAATTCCTGTTGACTGAGTACGACGTAGTTGGCAGCACAGGGTCGCAGACTTCTTCACCGGGTTAGGCGCTCCACGACGGCCTGCAAACCGGAACTCCAGCAATTACGAAAACTGTTGTTGTCCTTCCCTTGATTCAATCCGGAGGCGTCGCGGTTACGCACACGGAGACGAAGACGGCAGTATTCGTGCCAGACCGAGATCGAACGCGCCGGCCGCCGGCCGGCACCACTATCCCTTGATAGGGGAAGCGTGCCTTCTTCCGCGCTAAGGTGGCGGCATGGACAAGAACCGCACCGAGGCATTCAGCGACGGCGTCATCGCCATCATCATCACGATCATGGTGCTCGAGCTGCATGCGCCTGCATCCAACAGCCTGGCCGCCATGGCCGATGCCGGGCCGGCCCTGGCGCGCTACCTGCTCAGCTTTGTCTACGTCGGTATCTACTGGGTCAACCACCATGCGCTGCTGGACCGGGTGCGGCGCATCGATGCGCCGGCCCTGTGGGCCAACCTGCACCTGCTGTTCTGGATGTCGCTGATTCCCTACGTGACGGCGTGGGCCGGCGAGCACCCGATGGATCCGGTACCGGTGGCACTGTACGGCGTGATTTTGATGAACTGCGCGCTGGCCTTCACGCTGTTGTCGTGGTGCCTGCAGCGCGGCAGCGGCGCTGCAGGCACCGCCTGGGCCAGCCGCAAGAACCGTTTTTCGGTGCTGATGTATGCACTGGCTGTCCTGTTGTCGCTGTGGTCCACACTGGCAGGTGCGCTGGTGCATATGCTGCTCGCACTTATCTGGCTCAAGCCGGACGTTCGCCCACGGGCCACGGAAGCGGGAGACATGGCAGAGACCCGAGACAGATAATGAGAGCGCCATGCTCGACCACGTGGAAACCCGGGTCTCTTCGGAACATGCCAGGCCGCACCGGCCCCCGTCCGGGAAGCCGGCGCAGGGGGCCTGAGGCGCGTCAGGCCTTGATGAAGGCCAGCAGGTCCGCGTTGAGGCGGTGCTTGTGGGTGGTCGGCAGGCCGTGCGGCGCGCCTTCGTAGACCAGCAGGGTCGCGTTCTTCACCAGCTTCGCCGCCGCCTTGCCGGAGGCGTCGATCGGGACGATCTGGTCGTCCGAACCATGCACGATCAGGGTTGGCACGTCGATCTTCTTCAGGTCGGCGGTGAAGTCGGTCTCCGAGAACTGCTTGATGCAGTCGTAGGCGTTCTTCAGGCCGCACTGCATGCCCTGCGCACGGAACGTGTCGCGCACGCCCTGCGAGACCTTGGCACCCGGGCGGTTATAGCCGTAGAAGGGCATCGTCAGGTCCATGAAGAACTGCGAGCGGTCTTCCACCACCGACTTGCGGATGCCGTCGAACACATCCATCGGCAGGCCGCCCGGGTTCGTGGCCGACCGGACCATCTGCGGCGGCACTGCGCCCACCAGCACCGCCTTGGCCACGCGCTGATTGCCATGGCGACCGATGTAGTGTGCGACTTCGCCGCCGCCGGTCGAATGGCCAACCAGCACCGCGTTCTTCAGGTCGAGGTGCCGGATCAGTGCCGCCAGGTCGTCCGCGTAGTGGTCCATGTCGTTGCCGTTCCACGGCTGGCTGGACAAACCGTGGCCGCGGCGGTCGTGCGCGATCACCCGGTAGCCCCGCGCGGCCAGGAAAAACATCTGGTCTTCCCAGGCATCGCCCTGCAGCGGCCACCCATGGCTGAACACGACTGGCTGGCCGCTGCCCCAGTCCTTGTAGTGGATGACAGTGCCGTCTTCGACGGTCAGGTAGTTGCCGGCGCGCCCGCCCGGTGTGGACGGACGTTGTGGCTTGGTCGCGGCGGCAGCGTTGCCGGCCACCGCGAGGCCGGCGCCGATGGCGCCGGATGCGGCGCCCGCCAGCAGGCTGCGGCGCGACAGGGTAGCTTGGTTCGACATGGTGGATCCTTTCAGGTTGGACAGAAGCCTGTGCTCGCAAGCCCAGGGCTGTTTCCAGTCTAAAGAATCGTGCCCTGCCTGAACCCGGCCAGAAGGCCAGGCCCTCGGGACTGGCCGAACGATACGGGCAATCCCGGTGGCCGGTCGCTAACCGGCATAGGCCCGCACGGCGGGAACGGTCAGCCTGACGACAGCGCCTGCGCCTGCGTCGCTGCCCGATTCGAGTTCCAGCATGCCGCCGATGCGATCGGCACGCTCGCGCATGCCGACCAGGCCCCAGCGGCCGTCGGCGGCGCCCTTGTGCAACACCGCTGCGTCGATGCCCCGTCCATCGTCGCTGATGGTCAGTACCAGACGCTCGGGCTGGTACTCCAGGCGTGCTTCAACATGGGACGCGACGGCATGGACGCAGGCGTTGTGCAGCGCTTCCCGGGCGATGGCGGCCACCTCTGCACCGGTCCCGACGGCAAGGCGGCGCCGAAGGCCGCTGGTGCGCAGGGCGATAGCAATGCCCGGATGTGCTTCCCGCAACGCGGCAATGCTGTCCTCCAGCAGGTCCTCGGGTTGTTCGCTGCCGACTGAACGCAGTTCTTGCAATTGTTCGCGCCCCTCGCCGAGCGCCCGCCGGGCATGGCCGAGCACTTGTTCGATCTCGCCGCGCGCCCCCGCGTCCTTGGGCAAGCCCGCGGCGATCGCATCCACACGGAACACCAGGCTCTGGACCGTCTGCAGGAAGGTATCGTGCAAGGTGCGTGCAATGCGTTCGCGCTCGGCCATCTTCACGTGCATGCGCTCGGCCACGCGCCGCGTCAGATAGCGCACGCGGTAGCGATAGGCCAGAAACAGCAGGACACCGATCAGCGCCAGACCGAACAGTCTGAACCACGTTGTCTGCCACAGGGTCGGTTCAACCGTAAAGCGCAGCACTGCCTGTGTCGCGCTGCGCACGCCGTCTTCGTTGATGGCGTGCAGGCGGAACACATAGTTCCCCGGCTTCACATTGGTGTACGACGTCGTGCGGCGCGTGCCGGCATCTTGCCACCCCGAATCGATCCCTTCCAACAGATAGGCGAAACGCACACGCTCCGGCATGCGCAGCGAGGGCGCGGTGAAGTCGACGCGCAAACGTTCTGTACCCGCTGGCAGGATCGCCGCGTTCCAGCCGGGCGATCCGGGGGTGAACACGGCCTTGTCGCTCGACAGGGACAAGATCAATGGTGTCGGCGCAACGTGGTTACGCTTCAGGTTCGCGCTGTCGACCCGCATCACGCCCCCGGTCGCCACCAGCCAGAGCGTGCGGCCGTCCACCGTCCATGCGCTGCGCCAGCGACTTTCGATGACGGCGCGGCCGGGATAGCCGTCCAGGGCATCGAAGACGTCATAATTCAGCGGCAGATCGGGATTGTCGATGCTGCGCTTCCAGTTGGCCGCTGTCACATGGACCAGTCCAGCGGCGCCGTTCAGCCAGCGGTCGCCGTCGGCTGTGACGACAAAGCCTGAAACATTGCGCAGGATGCTCGGGTCAGCAGCGGCCAGCATGCGCAGGGTGCCGCCCTGTACGACACCGGTGCCGTTGTCCCCACTGAGCACGAGGTCCGTCTCCGGAAAAATCGCCGCAGTCATCCCAATGGCACGGATATCGATGGGCGGGCGGGTGGCATCGGTCGCGAGGTCGTAATGGAACAGCTCGCCGTTTCCGGTAGCCAGCCACATCTGCCCGGGCCCGGCCAGGGCCGACTGGTAAATCTTGGGCGGCAGATTGAACTTCCTGCCAGGCTGCCATTTCCCATCTTGCCAGCCGATCAATCCGATATCGGCTGCTGCTGTCCACAACACCTTGCCGTCGTCCAGGATACCGAACAGCCGCCGGTCCATCGGCTTTCCGTCTGCCCCCAGGGGCAGTGGTATCTCCGCCGTGCCATCGGCATCATGACGCCAGATGCTGCGTTTTCCGCCCAGCAGCAGGGCCCCGGTAGGGTCCCGGCCCAGTACCGTGACCGGATGCCGAGGCGCCACTGGCACTGCGCGCTCGGGCAGCAGCTGCCACATCTTGCCCGTGACTGCATTCGCGGCCCACATCCGTCCAGCGCCATCGGCCACCGTGCTGTAGACAACGCCTTCGCCTTCCAGTTCGGTGGGAACCACCCGCTTCGGGCGAAACCGGTCGATGCCGCCTTCAGACGTGACCCAGGTCGCGCCTTCGCGATCCACCAAAATCGAGGTCAGGGTTTTTCCTGACATCCGGATCGTCGCGTCGGCGGGCGCGCCGCTTGGCCGCCCCACCTTGTATCCGGTAGCGGCATGGCGAGCAGCGCCTGGCACCACGCACGGCGGCCCGGGACAGTCGAGCACCCACAGGGCGCCGTCGTCGGAGAATTGACCGGTGCCGAGCGCCTCCGGGGAGCGCGGGCCAGTACGACGCCCGGGCGGGGCGCCGGCCGGCAACGAGCGCATCTCGCCGTCGCCGGACATCAGCCACAGCCTGCCGTCGGGCGCGCGCAGCAGGTCGCCGCCTGTGTCCAGAACGCGCACGAAGCGGCGGGTCTGCCGGTCGAGTCGCCAGATACTGTTATCCCTGCTGATCCAGAGCTGGCCTTGCCCATCCAGGAGGAAGCCACGCACGTCCAGTGCGTCCCAGTCCGCGCCAGACTGGATGGCCAGCCAGCGATTTCCTTCGAGGCGATACACGCCCTTGCTGACCATCCACACGCTGCCATCGGCATCGGCCGACAGGATGTCGATCATGGCGCCCGGCCCGGGCGCTGGTGGCAAGTCCTGCATACGGCCATCGGGATGCAGCACCGACATGCCTTCGGCGGCCCGGCCAATGTACAACTCACCCCGGCTGCCAGCGTGCAGATAGCGGATCATGTTGCGGTTCAGGCCCAGGCCGGGCGGAAGCGGATAGCGTGCGAACTGCACGCCGTCGAAACGGTACAAACCGTCCATGGTGCCGAGCCAGAGCCAGCCATCAGAGGTCTGCGCCATTGCGCGGATCGCTTGGGGCGCGCCTTCCTCGGCGGTCCAGCGCGTGTGGTGGTAGTTGCGCAGGTTCGGCGCAGGCGAGCGCGTCTCGACCGCCGCAACGGACGGCGCAAGCATGGCGACGGCCAATATGAAGGGTACGGCGCGCAGCCATGCGCCGGGTGAAATGAATGCGCTTGTAACCAATTTGCGTTGAGATTGTCTGACCTGAAGTGAATGGGATACTAAATCAAGCGAGACGAAAGAGCCAGTGGCGAGTAGGGCCCGCACGACTGCAGCGGTCGACGCCCGATGTGGTTGACGCTCAGCGCTCCCGCCTCAGGCGGGAGCGCCAGGCATATCAGCTGCGCAGGAACGCCAGTAGTTCGGCGTTCAGCTGGTCCTTGTGGGTCACCGGCAGCGCATGACCTGCGCCCTCATACACCGACAGGCGGCCCTGCGGCAGCAGCTCGACGGCGCGGCGCGCGGTGCTGGCCAGCGGCACGATCTGGTCGTCGTCACCGTGCACCACCAGGGTCGGCACCGTCATTTTCTTCAGGTCTTCCGTGAAATCGGTCTCGGAGAACTGCTTGATGCAGGCGTAGGCGCTTTTCAGGCTGCACTGCAGTCCCTGGATCAGGAAGGTCTGCAGCTGGCCGTCGGAGGTCTTGGCGCCGGGACGGTTGAAGCCGAAGAACGGCACCGCCAGATCAAGGAAGTACTGGGCACGGTCGGTCTTGACGCCGTCGCGGATGCCGTCGAACACCGACATCGGCACGCCGTCCGGATTGGCAGCCGAGACGATCATCTGGGGCGTGACCGCGCCCACCAGCACCGCCTTGGCGACACGGCTGGTGCCATGGCGTCCGATGTAGCGCGCCACTTCGCCGCCGCCGGTGGAGTGGCCGACCAGGGTGGCGCCCGTGATGTCGAGCGTTTCGAGCAGTGCCGCCAGGTCGTCGGCGTACGTGTTCATGTCGTTGCCGTGCCAGGCCTTGCTCGAGCGCCCATGGCCGCGGCGGTCGTGGGCGATCACGCGGTAGCCGTGCTCGGCCAGGAACATCATCTGGTTTTCCCAGGCGTCGCCGTTCAGCGGCCAGCCGTGGCTGAAGACCACCGGGGTGCCGTGGCCCCAGTCCGTGAAGTAGATGATGGTGCCGTCGTGGGTGGTCACGGTGTTGATGGTGTGGCTCATGATGTTTCCTTTCAGGAGGATGGCGCGATGCCGGCGGCGCCGGGTTGGCGGTAAAAACACTCAGAAGGCGAAGCAGCTGCAGCCGAAGGCGCCCCAGAATCCGGCGAAGTCCGACACCGGCACGTTTGATCTGCGCGCCCGGTCGTGGGCGTGAGCATGCACGCCGCAGGCACCGCGGCACTGGTGGGGCAGGCCGGCCACCGGCTGCGCTTTCCGGTGGTGGCCCGGCACGGTGTTCACGGGCGACCAGTCGGGCAGCACGGGAATCGGCGGCGGCGCAATTGAACTGAATTCAGCCTGGCCGTAGACGATCTTGCCGCCGACCACAGTCAGCACCGACTCGATGTCCTTGATCGATTCTTCCTCCACGCGGAAAAAATCGCTGGAGAGTACCGCGAGGTCGGCCAGCATGCCCTCGCGGAGGCAGCCTTTCTTGCCGGTCTCGCTCGAGAACCATGCGCTGCCGCTGGTCCACAGCGCGAGCGCGGTCTCGCGCGGCAGGCGCTGCGCCGCGTCGTAGAGGCGCAGGCCTCCGACAGTGCGGCCTGATACCAGCCAGTACAGCGCGGTCCACGGGTTGTAGCTGGCCACGCGGGTGGCGTCGGTACCGGCGCCGACCGGCACGCCGGCCTCCAGCATGCGGGTGATGGGCGGCGTGGCCTTGGCCGCGTCAGCGCCGTAGCGCTCGACGAAGAATTCTCCCTGGAAGGCCATGCGGTGTTGGATCGCAATGCCGCCGCCCAGGGCCTTGACGCGGTCGATGTTGCGCGGGGTGATGGTCTCGGCATGGTCGAAGAACCAGGGCAAGCCGGCGAAGGGGATGTCGCGGTCGACTTTCTCGAACACGTCCAGCATGCGCGAGATCGATTCGTCGTAGGTGGCGTGCAGGCGGAACGGCCAGCGCTGCTGCACCAGGTGGCGCACCACCTTCTCGAGTTCGGCCTCCATGCCTTCGGCCAGGTCCGGGCGCGGCTGCAGAAAATCTTCGAAGTCCGCGGCCGAAAATACCAGCATCTCGCCGGCGCCGTTGTGGCGGTAGAAATCGCTGCCGTCGCCCGGCTTGACCAGCGTGGTCCAGCGTTCGAAGTCGCCCAGCTCCTGGCCCTTGTTCTGGGTGAACAGGTTGTAGGCGATGCGCACCGTCAGCTGCTCATCTTTGGCCAGCGCATCGACGACCGCATAATCTTCGGGGTAGTTCTGGAAGCCGCCGCCGGCATCGATCACGCTGGTCACGCCCAGGCGGTTCAGTTCGCGCATGAACTGGCGGGTCGAATTGACCTGCTGATCAAGCGGCAGGGTCGGGCCCTTGGCCAGGGTGGCGTACAGAATCATCGCGTTCGGGCGCGCGATCAGCATGCCGGTCGGGTTGCCGGCCGCGTCGCGCACGATTTCGCCGCCAGGCGGATTCGGCGTGTCCTTGTCGTAGCCTACCGCGCGCAGGGCGGCGCGGTTGAGCAGGGCGCGGTCGTACAGGTGCAACACAAACACCGGCGTGTCCGGCGCGGCGCGGTTGATCTCTTCGATGGTCGGCATGCGCTTCTCGGAAAACTGGAACTCGTTCCAGCCGCCCACCACGCGTACCCACTGGGGATGCGGGGTACGCTCGGCCTGCGCCTTGAGCATGCGCAGCGCGTCGGCAAGCGAGGGCACGCCTTCCCAGCGCAGCTCCAGGTTGTAGTTCAGTCCACCGCGGATCAGGTGGATGTGCGAGTCGTTCAGGCCGGGAATCACGGTGCGGCCATTGAGGTCGATCACCTGGCTGTCCGGCTGGCGATGACGCATCACCTCGTCGGTATCGCCGACGGCCAGGAATCTGCCGTCCTGAATCGCCACTGCGCTGGCCTGGGGATTCTGGCGGTCGACCGTGTGGAAGCAGCCGTTGAACAGGATCAGTGGGGCGCTCTGGGCGGCGGTGCTGGTGGATTGGTTCATGATGGGTGGTCCCTGTTCCTGGATAGTCTAGAAGGCTTGCAGCAGGCCGCGTTGCTGCGCCACGGATGCAGCCTCGGTGCGGCACGAGACGTTCAGCTTCGACAGGATGTTGTTGACGTGGTATTTCACGGTGCCCACGCCAATCCCCGCGTCGCGTGCGATCAGTTTGTTGCTCTTGCCCGCGCTCAAGTGAGCCAGGATGTCCAGCTCGCGCCGCGACAGCGGGCTGGTGTGGATGCGCAGCGCCAGCTTGTCCGCCAGCAGGGCTGGCAGGTAGCGGCGCTGTTCCACGACCTGGCGCACGCAGCGCACGATTTCCTCGAAGCCGGCCTGCTTGAGCAGGTAACCCGCCGCCCCCGCCTGCAGTGCGCGGTGCACGTTCTCATCGCCTTCGTAACTGGTGAGCATCACGATCTTCGCGTCCGGATGCATCCTGCGGGTCGCGATGATGGCCTCGAGGCCGCCGCCCGGCATGTTCAGGTCGACCAGCATCACGTCCGGGCGCAGGCGCTCATACAGCGCAACCGCCTCGGCCGCGCTGGTGCCCTGGCCAAGCAGCGCCAGGTCCGGCTCGGATTCGATCAGGCTGGCAAGACCGGCCAGGATGAGGGGGTGGTCGTCGGCGATGACCAGTGAAATTGGGGACTTGTCCATGCTGGATGCTCCGCTGTCCGTAGTCTGATGGCCGCATTGTCGGCGTGGCCGGCATGACGGTCTAGCTATACCAATGGATAGGAGGGGCAGGTCGTAAAACTGGCCAAATGGGATGGGCGCGACGTCCCCCGGCTGCCTACGATGTCGGGCAGCGGTGGCCGGTGAAGGATCGATTGCCGTCCATCCACCACCCAACCTGGAGAGTCGCATGAGCGAACCAACACACCACCGCACGCAGGGTTTGGCGCTCGGCTTCCTGGCCGGCTATGTCGACACGCTGGGCTTTCTCGCCCTGTTTGGCCTGTTCACCGCTCACGTGACCGGCAATTTCATCATGATCGGCGCCGCGCTGGCCGACCCTGGCCGCGAGATGGTGCTGTTGAAGTTCCTGGCGTTCCCCGCCTTCATCGTCGGCGTCGTCATGGCGCGCCTGCTGATCGTCGCGGTCGAGCGGCGCGGCGGGGCCGCGCTGCGGCCGGCCTTGCTGCTGCAGGTTGTGCTGCTGTCGAGCTTCATGGCCTGCGGCATCGCGGCCACCCCGATTGGCGGGCACGCCGGGTGGCTGGCGATGGCGGCGGGCCTGCTGGGCACCGCAGGGATGGGGGCGCACAGCGCCACCAGCCGTCTGCTGCTGACGCATCTGGCACCGACTTCCATGATGACCGGGAACGTTACCCAGATCGTCATCGACCTGACAGACGCCGCCCGCGGGGCCAACGATCCAGGCTTGAAAGGCAGGTGCGCCAAGTTTATCTGGCCCCTGGCGGCGTTCGCCATCGGCTGCGTCGTCGCGGCCTTCGCGTTCCACCGGTTCGGCTTTGCCGCGCTGGTACTCCCCGTCCTGATCCTGCTCGGCCTGATGGCGACCGAAACGTCGGCAATGCCGGTGCGGGAGCGGGCGCCCCCACCGTAAGGCAGGTATACCTTTGGATACTGGTTCCAGGGGAAGCCGCGTCTTACGATTACCACCATTGCGGCCCACACCACGATGAGCCGCCCCAGCAACGACATGGAGAACATCATGCCCAACCCGAAACTCGAAGTCCTGACCCCGCAAAACTCCCAGCTGATCTTCATCGATCACCAGCCGCAGATGGCCTTCGGCGTGCAGTCGATCGACCGCCAGGTCCTGAAGAACAACGTGGTCGGGCTGGCCAAGGCCGCCAGGGCCTTCAATATCCCGACCATCATCACCACGGTGGAGACCGAGAGCTTCTCCGGCCATACCTACCCGGAGCTGCTGGACATCTTCCCGGGCAAGGACATCCTCGAACGCTCATCGATGAACTCGTGGGACGACCAGAAGGTGCGCGACGCCCTGGCCAGCAACGGCCGGAAAAAGGTGATCGTCGCCGGCTTGTGGACTGAAGTCTGCAACACCACGTTCGCCCTGTGCGCCATGCTGGAAGGCGAGTATGAAATCTACATGGTGGCCGACGCGTCGGGTGGCACCTCGAAGGACGCCCACGACTTCGCGATGCTGCGCATGGTGCAGGCCGGCGCCGTGCCGGTCACCTGGCAGCAGGTGCTGCTCGAGTGGCAGCGCGACTGGGCGCACCGCGACACCTACAATGACGTGATGGCGATCGTGCGTGAGCATTCCGGTGCCTACGGCATGGGCGTGGATTACGCCTACACGATGGTGCACAAGGCGCCGCAGCGCATCACCGGCAGCCACGAAACGCTGGCACCGGTGCCAGCCAAATAATCCGTCAGCACGGCAATCCGGCAGGGCCGGCACGGCGGCGCCGTGCAGCCTTGCCGTTCTTTTATGGAGCATCCCATGAAAATCTATGTCGTGGCGTTGGCGGCCGGCCTGCTGGTCGGCCTGATTTATGCGTTGCTGCAGGTGCGCTCACCAGCGCCGCCGGTTGTTGCCCTGGTCGGCCTGCTCGGCATGCTGGTTGGCGAACAGTCGGTCCCGCTGGTCAAGCGCATGCTCGCCAGGGAACCGATCACGGCGAGCTGGCTGCGCACGCATTGCGTGGCCCAGATCACCGGCATTCCCGCCAGCGCCACCGACGCTGGAACGCCCACGGGCCGCGCTGATGCGCCGACGACAGGCGAGCCACGTGCGTGAGGCGGGACGGGCAACGGCATGAACCAGCAAGCGAGTGACGATGCAGCACCGGCGCGCATCTGCGTGGTCGACGACGACGCCGCAGTACGCCAGGCCATGGCCAACCTGCTGCAGGCGGACGGCTACGCGACACTCCTGTTCGAGTCCGGCGAAAGCTTCCTCGCATCGCCACACTTGCCTGACATCGACCTTGTCCTGCTCGACGTCAAGCTGCGCGGCATCAACGGCTTCACGACCCAGGAGCGCTTCGCCGCCCTGGGCCTGGCCATTCCCTTGCTGTTCCTGAGCGGTCACAGCGACCTTGACATGGAACTGCGCGCGGCCCGCGCTGGTGCCATCGCGCTGCTGCGCAAACCGGTCGATCCCGACCTGCTGTTCGAGCACATCGAATGTGCCCTCAGCACCCGCAAGCGGCCCGGATGACGGCGTCGCCCGATCCGCCTGCCGCGCACGACCTGGCCGGATTGTATGGCCGGGAGTGGCAGCTTGCGCAGCTGGCAGCGGACTTCCGCCGGGTGCGCAGCGAGCGCACCTTCGGGGTGTCGGTCGTGCACGGCCCCTCGGGCATCGGCAAGTCGGCGCTGCTGGCGCGTTTCCTGGCCGACCCCTCCCTGTGCGATGCGACGGTGATCAGCGCCCGGGCCGACCAATACGGCGGAGACGCACCCTATGCGGCACTGGTGGACGGGATGCGCGCGCTGGTAACGGACATCCTCGGGCAGAGCGAGGCCGCGGTGGCGCACTGGCGTGGCCGCATCGGCGCCGCTGTGACGGATCCCGAGCTGACGCTTGCGCTGGTGCCGGAACTCGCCCTGTTGCTGGAAGCGGCGACGCGGCAACCGCCCCAGGCGTCCCTGGATGGAGGCGGCCGGTTGGCGGCGGCAGTCCTCCAGCTGTTGCGTGCCTTCGCCAGCGCAGAGCGCCCGCTTGTCATCGTGGTCGATAACGCCCATTGGCTCGACCCCGCCGCGGCCACGCTGCTCGAGCAGGTGGTCGGGTTGGCCGCCGGGGTGCCGGTGATGCTCCTGATCGGGACCCGCTCGCGTGCCGGCAGTACCCCTGGAGAGGCCGCCGGCATGGGCCGGCGCCTGGCCGAGCGCGCCGCCTACTACCGCGAGCTGGCAGTCGAGCCCCTGTCATTGGCAGAACTGGGGCAGATGCTGGCCGATACCTTCGAGGGCGCGCAGCCGCAGCTGGAACAGCTTGGCGGCCTGGTGCATCACAAAACGGGCGGGCACCCGTATTTCGTGCGGCAGTTCCTGCAGGGGTTGACCGACGGCGGCCTGGCGCACTTCGGGGAGACGGGCTGGCAGTTCGACTTCGACGGGATATGGCGGCGCCCCTTCACGGACAATATGCTGGGCCTGGCCCTGCAGGACCTGATCCAGCTGCCACAGCAACTGCATGAACTGCTCGGCACGATCGCTGTGCTGGGACGGACGGCCGACCTGGCCCTGCTGTGCGAAGTCTCCGGCGCCGGGTCGGAGGCGCTTGCCGAAAGGCTCGCGCCAGCCTTGCGCGCCGATGTGCTGGCACGGCGCGGCGAAATCTACGTCTTCACGCATGACCGCCTGCAGGAGGCGGCCTGCGCCATGCTCGAGCCGTCCGGCCGCACCCGGCTGCACTACGCGGCAGCCGTCGTGCTGCTGGCGCGCGCGCGGCTGGACGGCCAGGACCGTACCTTGTTTCATGGGGTCGACCACCTGGCGCACGCCGGCGCCCTGGTGCCGGCCGCGCAGGCGGTCGAACTGGCAACGCTGGCGTTGCGCGCAGGCCGGCTGGCGCGCCGCGCCTGCGCCTACGCTGCGGCCTGCAGCTACCAGCTGCAGGCCCTGGAGCTGCTGACGCGGGTGCCGGCGTCCGTACCGGGCGCCGCGCTCGCCCTCGACATTGAGCTCGAACTGGCCCATGGCCGCTTCCTGACCGGCCAGCTGGACGACTGCGCTGCGCTGGTGCGCAAGCTGCTTGCGGCGGTGACGGACCGGTTCGTCCGGGCCCAGGTGCAGTGCCTCGCGGTCGAGCTGGAGGTACGGCGCGGCCGCTACCACGAGGCGAGCAACATCGCGCTCGACGCCCTGCGCGGATTCGGCATCGCCATTCCCCGGGAACCGTCGGAGCAAGCCTGCGACAACGCCTACGCTGCGCTGCGCGAGCGGCTGGACGGGCTGCGCACGCTGGCGCCGCTGACGGATCCCGACGCCCGGATCGTGGTATCGCTGCTGGCCAGCCTGCTGGTGCCCGCCGCCTTCACGTCGTTGAACCTGCTGTTCATGCAGCTGTGCCACATGCTGGAACTGACACTGCGGCATGGCATGACGCCGGCATCGACCGTGTCGCTCGCCTGGCTCGGCGTCGTGGTATGCGAGCGCTACCGCGCGTTCGACGACGGCTTCGCTTATGCGCAGCAGGCGCGCGAGCTGGTCGGGCGGCATGGCTACGTTTCGCACGAGGCGCAAGTGCTATTGGCGCTCGACCAGGCGAGCGTCTGGACCCGGCCGCTGGACTTTTCGCTCGATTGCGCCCAGGCCGGCTTCGAGGCCGCGCGCGCGCAGGGAGACTTCACGATCGCTTGCTTCGAAGCCTGCCATCGGACCTGTATCCTGCTTGCGCGAGGCGACCGGCTCGAGGCGGTGCGCGAGGAAATCGAACGCGCGCTGGCCTTCGTCACCCAGGTCGGCTTCGCGGATGTGGAAGCGATCCTGTGCGTGCAGCGCGATGTCGTGGACTGCCTGAGGACGGTCAAACCGGCCGGCAGCGCGCGAACGGCGCTGCTGTGCCGGCACGAGCAGCCCGGCAACGGCTTTGCCGAATCCATGTCGACGCTGCGCTTCTGGCACTGGCTCTACATCGGCATGCTCGATTACCTGGATGGCGATGATGCGCAGGCCCTGTTCTGCCTGAAGCAGGCCGGGTTGCTCGCATGGTCCGCGCCAGCGCACCTGCACCAGGCCGACTACCACCTGTTCAGCATCCTTGTCATGTGCCGCGCGCCTGGCCTGGCCGCTGGCGACGCTGGAGACGCTGTCGCGCGCGCGCGTGTTGACGCGCATGTCGCGCAGCTTGCCTCCTGGGCCGCCGGCTACCCGCGCGGCTTTGCCGACAAGCTCGCGTTGGCCGCCGCCGCCGTCCTCGACCGCGGCGGCGAGGCCATGGCCGCGCTTGCGGCCTACGAACACGCGGCGGCGCTGGCGAAGGATGGCGGCAGCGCGCACATCGAAGGGATCGCGCACGAATGTGCGGCGCGGCTGGCCAGGCATGGTGGAATGGCCACCGCGGCGAGCGCGCACGCCAGCGCCGCGTGCGCGGCCTACCGCCGCTGGGGCGCACTCGGCAAGGTGGCACGACTCGAGGATGCCTGTCCGGGGTCGGGCGGCGCGGCTCCTTTGGGCCCGCCCGGCGCCACCGGGGCGATCCGTGACATCGACGGCGTCATTCGTGCAACCCGCGCCCTGTCGGAAGAAATCCACCCGGCGCCGCTGGTCAAGGCCTTGATGAGCATTGCACTGGAATATGCGAGCGCCCAGCGCGGCGTGCTCCTGCGGCGCGATGGCGACCGGCTGCTGGTCCAGGCCAGCGCGCGCTTCGGCGCCGACGGCGTCGACATCGACATGACGCAGGCGACGCCGGGCGAACTGGATCTTCCACTCACGCTCATCCATACCGCCTTGCGCTCGCGCACGGTGGTCAGTGTCAGCGACAGCCAGCGTCCTCCCGGCCATGCGCTCGATCCCTACCTGCGCACTCACCCGCGCTGCGCTGCAATCGCGATTCCCATGATCAAGCGATCGCAACTGGTCGGCATGCTGTATCTCGAGAACCGCCTGTCGTCCAGCGGCTTCACCGGCGAGCATACCCAGTTGCTGTCGCTGCTGGCAGCGCAGGCGGCCGTGTCCCTTGAGAATGCGAACCTGTATGCCGAGCTTCTGCAGGAAAACCGCGAGCGGCGCCAGGCCGAGCGCGCCTTGCGGGAAAGCCGCGCGACCCTGCTGCTGGGGGAAGGGATCAACCAGAGCGGGAGCTGGACCTGGGAAATCGAGGACGGCGTGGTCAACTGTTCCCCCGAGTTCCGCCGCATCTTCGGCCTCGATCCGGAGGTGACGTGGATCGCCTTTGACGCCTTGATGGCGCGCATCCATCCGGGCGACCGCGCCGACGCCGCGCACCTGCTGGGCGAGGCCGCCGCCGCCCGCAAGGCGTTTCGTTTCGAGCACCGGATCACGGGGGCCAAGGGGGAAGTCCGCCACCTGTCCGTCATCGGGCAGCCGATGGCCGACAACGAGACCGACATCTACGTCGGTACGGTCAGCGACGTCACGCGCCGGAAAGCGGAGGAAGCTTCGCTGCGGCGGGCCCAGGAGGACCTGGTGCGCGGCGCCAGGCTGACTACGGTGGGCCAGCTGACGGCTGCGATCGCGCACGAGGTGAACCAGCCGCTGATGTCGATCTCGAGCAACGCAGGCGCCGGCCTGCGCTGGCTGCAGCGCGACACACCGGCACTCGAGAAGCTGGGCGGCCTGCTGCACGACATCGTCGGCCAGAGCCAGCGCGCCGGCAGGATCATCCAGACCCTGCAGGCGCTGGGACACCAAAGCCCCGTGTTCCACCCGGCCCACTTGCATGCGATGATACGGGATGCCCTCGCGCTCGCGCGCGGCGAATTGGAACGCCATGAAATCAGGGTGATGCTCGACCTGGCAGCCGATCCGGACCGCATCGAGGTCGACGCGGTACAGTTGCAGCAGGTACTGGCCAACCTGCTGGGCAATGCGATCGAGGCGATGGCCGCCACCACGGGCCGTGAACGAATCCTGCAGGTGGCGACCTTCTGCGTCCGCGACGGCGTCGAGGTCCAGGTGTCGGACAACGGCGTTGGCGGCTGCGAGGCAGGGCTGGAAGCCATGTTCGAGCCGTTTGTCAGCACCAAGCCCGGGGCGATCGGCATGGGCCTGGCAGTATGCCGATCGATCATCGAAGCCCATGGTGGCACCATCCGGGCGCAGCCGCGCGCACCGCATGGCTGTCACTTGGTCTTCATCCTGCCGTTGACGGCCGACATCAAAGGAGATTCGCCATGACGGCGTCAATGGTATTCGTGGTGGATGACGACGATGCGGTGCGCGCATCGATCCTGAACCTGCTCGCGGCCGAGGGTTTCGAGGCGCGCGGGTTTGCGGCCGGTGCGGCGTTCATCGGGGCAGCGCGCCCGGATACGGCGGCCTGCCTGGTCTGCGACATGAAGATGCCCGAGCTGGGCGGCCTGGAGGTCGCCGCTGAAATGGCGCGCCAGGGCAGCGACATGCCCATCATATTCATGACCGGGTTCGGGTCGATTCCGCTGACGGTGCAGGCGATGAAGGCCGGCGCCATCGAATTTCTCACCAAGCCGGTCGCGCCGGACGAACTGCTGCGCGCGGTGCGTGACGGCCTGCGCACCGACGAGGCGAACCTGGCGGCGCGCCGGGAAACGGCGCAACTGCGCCAGCGCCTGTCGAGCCTGACCCCACGCGAGCGCGAAACCATGGAGCTGGTCATCGGAGGCCTGCTGAACAAGCAGGTGGCCGACGCCCTGGGCGTGAGCGAAATCATGGCCAAGACCCACAAGCGCAAGGTGATGGACAAAATGGGCGCGCGCTCCTTGCCCGACCTGGTGCGCTATGCCGAGCGGCTCCAAATCGCAAGGGCGCGCAGCCGCTAGTACGGGTTCAAAATGCGTGCCTGATGCCGAGCGCGGTGCCGCGCAGGTGGGCGCCTGCGACCGGATCCAGTCCGTTGATGGCAAAGTCGACGGCCCCGCGATCATCGTTGTGCAGCCGCGTGTGGAAGGCGAACATGGTGGTGCGACGCGACAGGGCCAGCTCATAGCCGATGGTGGCGTGGACCGCGCCGGTGCCAGGTCCTGCGCTGATGCAGCCGATCCGTTCACTCGCGGTGCCCTTGCCGTCCTGCGCTTTTGCCACGCCCAGGCTCAGGGTATGCTGGCCAACCTGCCGGGTCGCGGACATGTACCAGGCGTCGCGTCGCAGCGCGCCGCTCTTGGTGCGGTAATCCAGGCGTTCGCCGACCAGCGCCAGGCGCGTCGGGCCGACGCGATAGGCCAGCGCCAGCCTGGTGCCACGGTCATCGCGGCCCGGCCCGTGGTAATCGCGATGGCGTTCATGGGCCAGTGCCACGTACAGCGGCCCGCGCTCAAGCAGCAGGGCTGCCGAGTCCAGCGCCGGGCGGGCGCCGCCAGCGGGACGCTCCTCGCTGAAGCCGTGGGCCAGGCGTAGCGACAGGCCCCGCCAGGCCGGCGTCCAGTAGTGCAGACTGTTCTGCTGGCGGCGATCGAAGGAACTGATATCGGAAAGGTTGTCGCTGCTGGGTGCAGCGCCGTTGCCCATGATGCTCATGTAGCCTGCCGTCGTCACGTAGAAGGGATCGAGATCGGCGGTCGAGGCATTGTAGGGCGTGGTCCAGTTGCCGGCAAACAGGGTACCCCAGCGGCCTTCGAGGCCGACCCGCGTGTTGCGCGAGGCGAGGGCGCCGGCGCCGGTGTCGGGCGCAACCGCGCCCTCGACCTGCCAGATCAGATGCAGTCCCTCGCCAAGCGGGGCGTTGCCGCGCAGTCCGATCACCGAGCGGTAGTTCGCCAGCCGCGTCAGGCGCGATGCGGCAGGGAGCGAGCGGCCGGCATGCGCCGATTCCACGCCGAGATTGAGGCGCCCGTACATCTGGACCGTGTCGGACTGGGCCCGGGCGGCCGAGCCAATGCAAAAGGGAAGCATGGCGAGCATGCCTGCCGGGAGAAGTCGTGTTTTCATGGTCGATCGATGCCGTGGTGGTGAAGAGCGGCGGACCATGGCTGCAAGGTCCGTAACGTCTATCCTACGGCGGCGCCGCGCAGCGCGACCCTGCCGAATGACGGGGTCGCACTGCGTGCAAGGCGGACGGGCGCTACAGGGTGATGTAGCCGCGCTTGATGGCCAGGGTCACCGCGTGGGTGCGGTCGCTCGCGCCCAGCTTGACGAGCACGGTGCTCATGTGGCTCTTGACGGTGGGTTCGCTGATGGTGAGGATGGCGCCGATCATGCGGTTGGAATTGCCGTTGGCAGCAAGACGCAGCACCTCGAGTTCGCGCGCAGACAGCTTGTCGGCAGGGAAGTGGCCATCAACCTCATCCTGGGCCACCTTCGCGATGACGCTCGCGCCCTGGTAGACGTGGCGTACCGTATGAGCGAGTTCGGCCGCGGTCACGTCCTTGAGCAGATAGCCGGTGGCACCCGCCTTCAGTGCGGCGATCACGCGCGCGTCACCGCTGAAGGTCGTCAGCACAATGATGCGTGCATCGGGATGCAAGGCGCGAATCGCCACAATCGCCTCGAGCCCATCCTTGACCGGCATTTGCAGGTCCATCAGCGTCACGTCCGGCCGGTGGCGAGCGAACTGGGCGATGGCTTCGGCGCCATTGCTGGCCAGGCTGACGATGTCCATGCCGCCCTGGGCGCGCAGGGTGGCGGCAATCCCGTCGCGCATCATGGGGTGGTCGTCGGCGATCATCACGCGGATCGGCTGGTCGGGATGGTTCATGTGTCCATGTCGATGTGGGCAAGCTGTAAAACGAATCACAGTCTGGCGCGGCTTTCAGCCCAGGTCAAGCCGGCCTGGGTGCATGGGAACAATGAAGCGGAAACAGGCACCGCGGGGCTGACCCGTCTCGTAGGCGATCCGCCCCCCGTGTGCGCGCACGATGGCCAGGCAGATTGCCAGTCCCAGGCCGGTACTGCCGGGCTTGGTGGTGAACAGACTACCGAACACGCGCTCGCGGTGGTGCAAGGGGACGCCGGGGCCGTTGTCGCTGATGCGCACTTCCACCTCGTGGCTGCCATGCGGGCGCGTGGCGATACTGATTTGTTTCGGTCCGGCCGGTGCGCTGGAGCCGGTCAACGCCTCGATCGCATTCACGAGCAGGTTGGTCATGACCTGCTGCAGCTGGGTGGCATTGGCGTGAATCGTCGTCTCGCCCAGGCCCAGCGCAGCCTTCACGTCGATGCCTTCCTTGCGCATGCGGCGCTGCAGGAGCTGGAGAACGTCGCGCGCGGTCTGGTCGACCTTCACCTGCCCCATATCGTTATTTCGGTGCGCCGCGAGCCGCTGCATGCTGCGCACGATCTCGCCGGCGTGCCGCCCGGCGTCGCTGATCAGGGCGATCGATGAAAGGGCGCGGTCAATGTCCGGCTCAGCCTTGCGCAGCCATTTCCTGGCCGCCGCGGCGTGCAGCGAAATTGCCGCCAGCGGCTGGTTGACCTCGTGCGCGATCGACAAGCCGAGTTCACCGAGGCCGGCCGCTTGAACCGCATGCGCCTCCGTCGGCAAGCTGGGCGATTCGCCCGCGTGGCCGGACTCCACCAGGCCCCACCGTGACCGCAGGCAGGCACGCCGGCCGTGGGCTCCCCAGTGGCCGTAGCTGGTAAGCGCGGCCTGCCGGAAGTGACCGGTGACCGAGCCCAGGCCGCTAGCCTGGGCCAGGTGCGCCGCTTCTTCCCAGGCCAGGGCAGCCATCCAGTGCCGCCCCTGGCCGGTGGCCGCGTCGGCCGCCGCCTCATAACCGCGCAAGGCGGCCAGGACCTCGCCGTTGTGCCGCGCGTGCGCTGCATCTGCCAGCAGGGAAAAGCTGGCGGCGTTGGCCGGGTGCAGCCAGGCCATGCGGCGCAGCTCCGCACAATGGATGTCCGGCTTGCAGTCGGCACCAGCGTCCATGTTGCGCGACATGGTCAGCGCAGCGAACAGGTGAAAACTCATGCGCTCTGCCGGAGGCTGCGGTGCAGCGGCGAGGGCGCGGGCGCGGGCGATGGCGTTCATGGCTTGGGTTTGCGCATCCGCATACCAGGCTGTTTGCAGGACGGTGAGCCAGTGGCCGAAGCGATGTTCGAGCATCGCGCCATCGGGTGCGGAAGATGCCACCGCTTCGTCGCCGACCAGCAGAATGTCCACCAGCGCGGCGCGGCCGGCCAGTTCCGCCCGGTCCTGCGCGCCCGCGGGCCGGCGCCTGGCCTGGGCCAGGCGGCCCGCCAGTTCCGGCAAGGGCATGCCTGCCGCAAACCCGGTACTCGCAAGGCAGAGCGCAGCGCAGGCCGGCGCTGCGTCATCTTCGCAGATTGAGGCCAGTTCGCAGGCCGCCTGTTCCAGGCTGGCCATGACCGACGTGACCATTGCCGCCAGCTGCCAGGCCGCATCGGGCTTGCGGCTGACCGCGCTTGCGCTAGATGACGCCGCATGTGGGTGTGGATCACGCAGGGGCCGGACTGACAGGGCAGTGTGTGGAACCTGGTTCATGGGATGGGACGTGCTTTCATCGAGTGAACAATCTGGGGCGGGGCGCAGAAGGTCGCCGCCGATTGATTATGGCTGCTTGCGTTGACATATCATTCATACGATAGTTCTATGCGCGTGTGTTTTTGCAGGGCCCGGATGCCCGAAGAGCCGACTGCGCTGCCGTCCGCCCCCGCAAAATGACAGGGGCCGGCCAGTTGCTACGCTGCTATGGTAAGAAAAGCATGCATCTCGCTTGATACCAACGAAAGAAGCGCCATGAACCACACCATCCCATCCCGTCGTACCGGCGTCCATGCGGCGTTGCTGGCCTCCGGCCTGCTGGCCGCGGCGGCGGCCCAGGCCCAGGCCGATCTGATCCTCACCAATGGCAAGATTGCCACCATGGTCCGCGAGGGCGAGTTCGTCCAGGCCGTCGCGGTCAAGGACGGCAAGGTGCTGGCAACGGGAAGCAATGCCGCTGTGCTGAAGCACAAGACCGCCACGACCCGGGTAATCGACACCGGCGGGCGCACCGTGATTCCCGGCCTGAACGATTCGCACACCCATGTGATCCGCGAAGGCCTGAACTACAACATGGAGCTGCGCTGGGACGGCGTGACCTCGCTCAAGCGCGCGCTCGACATGCTGAAGGAGCAAGCTGCCCGCACGCCGGAAGGCGAATGGGTGAAGGTGGTGGGTGGCTGGAACGAGTACCAGTTCGACGAAAAGCGCTTGCCGACGCTGGAGGAGATCAATGCGGCCGTACCGGATCGGCCGGTCTTCGTTCTCTACCTGTACGGCTTGGGCTTCCTGAACAGGAAAGGCATCGAGACGCTCGGCTACACCAGCGAGACGACGTACAAGGATGGCGTGGTGGAGCTGGACGCCAACGGCAATCCGACAGGGCGCCTAATCGCCAAGCCGAATGCGCTGATCCTGTACTCGACGCTGGCCAAGACCAACAAGCTCAGCCGCGAAGACCAGGTCAATTCCACGCTGCACTACTACCGCGAACTCAACAGGCTGGGCGTGACCAGCGTCATCGACGCCGGCGGTGGCTTCCAGAACTACCCGGACGACTATGGCGTGACGATCGGGCTGGCGCGCGAGGGCAAGCTCACCGTGCGCACCGCCTACTACCTGTTTGCTCAGCGTCCTGGCAAGGAACTGGAAGACTTCCAGCGCTGGATCGGCATGACCCACCCGAAGAAGAACGACCACATGTTCTATCCGAATGGCTTCTCGGCGGAAGGTGCGGGCGAGAACCTGGTCGCCAGCGCGGCCGACTTCGAAAACTTCCTGGAACCACGTCCCGACCTGCCAACCCACATGGAGGACGAGCTGGAGCAGGTGGTCAGCCTGCTGGTGCAGAAGCGCTGGCCGTTCCGGCTGCACGCCACCTACGGCGAAAGCATCGACCGCGACCTGGCGGTGATCGAGAGGGTCAACGCAAAAACACCGCTGAACGGGCTGCGCTTCATTGTCGACCACGCGGAAACTGTCACCGATGCCCAACTGGCGCGCATCAAGAAGCTGGGCGGGGGCATCGCGGTCCAGGACCGCATGCACTTCCAGGGCGAGAGCTACTGGAAGCGCTATGGCGCGCAGACGCGCCAGATGCCGCCGATTCGCAAGATGCTGGACATGAAGATCCCGGTCGGCCTGGGCACCGATGGCACACGGGTGTCGAGCTATAACCCCTGGCCGTCTCTGTATTGGGCAGCCACTGGCAAGACCGCCGGCGGCATGGCGACCTGGCAGGCGAGGGATGTACCAAGCCGCTATCAGGCCCTGAAACTGATGACCACGGGTTCGGCCTGGATGAGTGGCGAAGAGAAGCTCAAGGGAACAATTCGGCGCGGCCAGTACGCCGACTTCGTGGTCCTGCCCCACGACTACTTCACGATGGAGGCGGAAGGCATCAAGCGCCTGGAAAGCCTGTTGACCGTGGTGAACGGCACGGTGGTCTACGGCGCCGGTCCTTATTCGCCGCTGAATCCGCAATTGCCGCCGGTGTCGCCGGCCTGGAGTCCGGTGGCTGTTTACGGCGGCTACCAGCAGCGCTGAAGGGTGGCAACTGCAGTTCTTGCACGCATGGCGTCCTGCGCTCGCGAATGAAACGTCACAGCGAACAGGGAGATATCGAATGGAGATCAGCACGCATCACGGCGAAGGCAAGCTGCAGCAGATTATCGAGGTAGGTTCGCATCGCCTGACGTCGGATGCGTCGGTTGAAGCAGGAGGCGAAGCGACCGGCCCCGAGCTTCACGATCTGTTGGCGGCAGCATTGGGCGCATGTACCGCGCTCACACTCAAACTTGTACGCGCACTTCACGCTGTTCGACGGCTCTATGGTGCCGCTTTCGGAGTTCTATTGCGAGTCTGAAACAGAGAAGGCGAAGAACGGTGTTGAGTACCTGAGGTGCCGTGCCAAACTAAAAGGCTTCATGCACTACGAGACCCATTTTTGTGCGACCTGACCCAAGACTGCTTGTGTATCGACAATGCCAGAGTAGTTCACCGCATCAAAGGGAAATGGGTTCGTTCAAGGAATTGTAAGAAATTGTTTCGAAACAGAAAGATTGGTGAGACTGCTCCCTATACCTGAGACAACCAAGCCGGTTGGAACTCAAGAAAGGAGTCTCAAATGAACAGAATCTGGAAATTGTGGGCAGTAGCCGTGCTCGTGATGTTCATTCTCTCTCACTGTCATTAACGTGGCATACCGTCCTGGTTATGCTGGGGCGGTTGCAGGAGTGGCGCGACCTGGGCACGGCCCTGACCGAATTTGATGCAAGGCTGTTGCGCCCCTGACTGCCGAGAAAACTACTGAACAACGCGGCTCGAACGGTCGCCTTAAAGAAATGTGGGCACTAGCCCGAACGGCGCCTCGCGGAAACAGGGGCTCTGAAAGAGAAAACAGCGGAAAAATGGGCAAAAGAATAGAAGCATTAATGCGCGGGTTCGGTCGGTGGTATCCACCTATCCGGCTTGGGGTAGCGCCGCTGAGTAAGAAGCTGCTTCGGATGGGCACCAGAAGGCGAGAGGCTTTGGCGCTAAGCCAATCGGCGAGCGGCGTTGGGCATGCGTTCCTCGCAATCATTCCTTGGCACTCCGGTTACCAATTTGAGGCATTCATTTACTGCCTGGCTTGTTTGTTCGCGTGGACGGTCATCGTGGTCGCCGCGATGGTAATGCCGTTGGACTGGCTAAGGTAGGAGCATCCGAGTCGTACCTATGCCAGTCGCGAGCTGGCATTGTCAATGAGAGGCCCGGTGTTGTGCCTGGCCAGCAAGGGAAAAGCGTCTTGCGCGCCCGATGTCCTGCCGGCAGCAGGCAATTGAAAGACCGCCATGTAGCGGACCTAGAATGAAAAAAATGATCTTAGTGCTTGCAGCTGTTTCGCTGTTCTCGAACGCATACGCGCTCACGAACGAAGAATTCGCCAAGGAAGTTCAACGCCAGATCAGCCTGCTTCAAAAGGATGAGAAGGCGCTCAAGCAGGCGAGTGGTTTTTGCTCTTTGCTTTCTTCCGACCGCCGGCGCAACGAACCGCGTTGCATCGCTGCTGAGAGGGTCGAGCTTTTGAACATGACTGGCCCGAGTCGTGTTCGTATCAGGTAACCAAAGGAAAACGCCAATATGACTAAATCACCTGCGGAGCACGCCCCCTACGACTTGGCTCAAATTGCGATGAAACTTCCACGGATGTTCGGGGAAGCTCGACCGCCGAAGCGAAAGTGGCGTGTCTCCGCCGATGCAACGGTGGTGGGGCATACAAACAGGAAGAAAGCGATCGAGTTCGGTGCTGGTTCCCATGCCGAGCGCGCTGCGATAGCATGGGCTGAGGGACTCTCGGACTATGCCACCGAACAATTTGCTGCTGAATATCCAGACCTGGATTGCCGCCATAATCAGACCCACATCGGGGCGTAGGAAAACATTTTGAACACGAACGTACAACTGCGTATCTTCGTCATCAACACGCCGGATGACCTATCCCCGCTCAAGCTGCGTGGCTGGCTCTTGCAGCAGGCAAGAGAAATCCAGGACATTTCGGCTGAACACGTGGATCAAGATGTTTCTGACAAAACGCCAGCGCTTCGCTTTCCGCAAAAGAAATTCGATGGTTTGCTACAGGGAATCGTAGATAAATTTCCAGCGATCCACGGAATCGAATTGGTCGAGGTAGAGCATTCTTTGACGAATGAAGAAATGCAATTGGCAGCAAGGGACGCGGATGCAGAGCTTACTGAGCTTGGCAATTCGCTCGACGAGTGCCTGGAGCGACAGGGTAAACCGAAGCACTGAACAACAGCGGCAAAGCGGCTCAGAATCTAAACCGAAACTCTAGGAATTACGGAAATGCTATGGGACAAGCAAAACAACGGGGCTCGCAAGGGGAACGTGCAAAGCAGGCGCAGGACAGGATCAAGGTGATGAAACCCGCAATGATCGTATGCAACGCGTGCGAAGCTGAGATCACGGACATCCTTGTAATGGACACACGAGGGATGCCGGGAATCCAATCAGTGTTCGCCGGTATGTGCAGTTGTGGAAACACTACCCACGCGATGCTTGGTGATCCGGATGCAGTCGCGGATCTGGTGATGGCGGTGGAAGAAACAAATGGCGAGCAAGGCATTCTCGGCTCCCAACTGTACAAGCCCTCGACACTAAAATCATAAGCGCGGAAAACACACGTGGACACGAACCTAATCACTCGACTCGGCGACGTTGCGGCAAAAGCGGCGAGCTGTGCCATTCGCATCCGCGATCGGGCCAGCGTCGCTGTGGCGCATATCTTGGCGCCACTTCCGGGTGTGGTATGAGCGCGGCGCGCCTGCCGTACGCCGATGCCGAGCAGGCCAACATCCTGCTGCGCGAGCGCTATCTAGCAAAACTGGATATCCATCAGCTTTCAGCAATTACCGAGCGCGAAAGAAACGGAGTACTGTCCGGTCTCTTCCTGCCTACAGTCGCCAATGCCTACCTCGATAGCCAAGTGCGCGTTATGCTGATCGGCCAAGATCCTCGCAGATGGGGCATCGGTATGCATGCCCTGGCGACCGGCGAACGTACGCCGGCAGCATTAGACACCTATGTGCGCGCTCAGATGAAGTCGTATAGCTGCGCCGCTGCGGAAGAGCGGCCGGGTGGGCATGTCTTCCTGCAGTTCCGCAAGCAGCTGCGCACCGCATTACGGTCCTTCCTCGCGCCCGGCGCCGGCGCGATCCAGTGGGGTAACCTGCTGTGTGTGAGTTTGAACGGCCTGACCGCCACTAAAGCGTCCCAGCTCGCCTCGATCCGGATCCTCTCCGGGCAGCTGCTGGCGATCCAATTGGAAGTCCTGCAGCCGGATCTCGTCGTGTTCGCCTCGGGGCCCAATTACGACAAGTTTCTCAAGGATCAGATCGGCAACCGGTACACGACGCTCGACGGGTTCAAGCCGCGAGAGTTCTGGCCGATGCAAATCGAGTCACCCCCCTGCCTGGGCTGGCGGGTGCGCCATCCGCGCGCGCTGACGCAGACCATCCGCGCTGAACTGATCGGTGCGATGCGCGCGCGCGCGAGTTTGCTGGCCATTGCGCGTGCAGGGGCGGCTGCCTGAGAGACCGCTACTGGCAGCAGAGATTTTCGCAGTCAACACACCGCCGTGCTGCCAGCGCGCAACGACCCGGCGAACGTCGTTGAGTTATAAAGGAAAACGGCGTGATCCATCTAGAGGGCATGATGACGACCTCGAACGCCGAAGGGTGAGCAGCTCGGCCGCTCGACGCCCCACTCGTCCGGTTCGTCCACTAAGGCGCGTCGTTTATTTCGTGGGGTATGTGATGAACTCCCTCAGGTGTGTATTTTTCAGATGTCAAACGCGCCCGTGACGAGGCGATCGCTCAGGGCCGACACCCATCAATCGACGCGGTCCGGGCTGCGTTAGGCAATACAGGGTCCAAGACGACGATCCACAAATACTTGCGGGAAATCGAGGTCGAGGAGGGCGGCGCGACACAGGCTGTCAGCGATGCCATCCTCGCCCTGGCGACGCAGCTGGCAGAACAGCTGAAACGGGAGGCTACGGCTGAGCTCGACGAGGTGCGGGCGCGGATGGACGATCAGCGCGCCGCTGACGAACGTGCCCGGGCTGAACTGGAAGCGCCGCTCGGCGAGGCGCGGCGGGCTGTCAACGATGTCTCGCGGCGCCTTGAAGCGTGCGAGCAGGACCTTGCGACCGTCCAAAACCAGCTCGGCGCCGAAAAGATCGCGCGGCATACCGCGGAGCAGCGCGTGCTTGATTTGAATGACAGGCTGGCCGACGCCGAACGGCACCAAGAGTCGCTGGAAGAAACGCACAAAGATGCGCGGGACGCCTTGGGACATTATCGTATGGCGTCCAAGGAGCAGCGCGAACAGGAGCAACGCCGGCATGAGCACCAGGTCAATGGGCTACAAACGGAACTGAAGCAGGCGCAGCTTGCGTTTTCGCTCAAGCAGGAAGAGTTGACGCGATTGAACAAGGAGGCAGCCGCGCTCGCGACCGAACTCGGTTCGGTCAAGCAGGCTCTGCATCTTGCACGTGAAGCCAGCCGAAACCAAGCGAAGAAGGTCGAGCAGCTGCAGGCGGTCGAGGCGCGGCTGCCGTGCTCAAGGCAGTGCGGTGGCGATCGGCGGGCCGTCCGGGTTTGACGCGCTGGACGGGGCTGACGGCCGCTGGTGCAGTTGAAGATCGACACCAGATCATCTAAGCTGAACGAAGGGTCGCCCGACGCATTTCCCGGAAGCGGTTGGAAGCAAATTTATGAGACAGATGATGACAGCGGCATCTGACAGTTTTTTGCTTCCGAATGCTGCTATCTGAACTCAACGTGTGAACACGGCCAGCGATAAATCACAAACACCGCATAATCTATATTATGTTAAATACGATATGTGTGATGATGCAAGAACCCGCATCGGACAGCAGGCATGCCCCGCTCTTGGTGCGAACTACGATGCAGTCCAGAGCGCAGCAGATGCATCGTCTGCCGCCTTCACTGCACGTGCCGCAGTCCGTGCTCCTGTCGCTTCAAAGTTCCGTAACTCCTCGAGTTGCACCTCGAGTCCACGCTTAATGCACGCCTCCATCAGCCCCGCGTCGGTGTACAGGCCGTAGAGATCGACCAGCCGATAGAAGCCATCGGTCATCACCAGTACGCTGGCGTCACGCGACAACTCGACGCTGCGTAGACGCGCATGGAACGGTCCGTGCGGATCGAGACACAGGACACTGGGCGCCGGCGCCATGTTCTGCGATTCGCGGCGAGCACGCAGCATGGGAAGCATCTGTTCCCGTCGGCTCACCGGATCCTTGATCCCGTCGGCTGTCAACCTTGCAATCGCATCCTGTAGAACAGCTTCCTGTGGATTCACGAATGGATCCAGGTCGACACACGGACTTGAGTTCGTGCACAGGAGCGTTTTGCAGTCACCGAGGCTGTACAGCGTCGCAGTTGCAGCCTCGCCGTGATGCGAAATCCTCAACCAGGTCATTGCTGCAATTGGCCACGCGTGCACCGGTACATTGGTCCCGGATGCCAGATGCCTGAACTGCGCCCGGACATCGGCGATCGCCATCTCGACGCAATCAGACTGATCGCGCCTTGGTATCAACATTTTTTGCAGTGAACTGGTAAACGCGTGGACGAACCATGCAACATCTCCGCGTTGTTCGTCGATGTAATCCCGCTCTGCCACGGATGAGCCACCGTCAATGACGACAATGTCGCTCACGCCGGCGGAAGTAAACACTGCGACGTGGTCATCATTGCGTTGCGAATCGGGGTCGGCGCCAGCGGAAATATGTTCAATCTTCATCACGCAATGTATATTTGATCAAGGTTGGGACTCTACCCTTATCGAACAAAGGGGACAAGGAACTACTCTCGTTCCATACTTTAACTCGACAATATATTCCCTAATGTCGATTGAGATTTAGATTGTCCTGGTTGTCACTTGGCGCACCTCAGCGCGAAACGCTCATGCCCAGAAAGGCTTCCTAATCGTAAAGTGCCTTGGTGGACGCTTCGAAGGGCGTCTGCGACTGTTCGACTGTCGCTGAAATTATTTACCGCAGTTGCCTTGTGAATCACCGTTCTGGCTCGCCTTCGTTTCGCCGCCATACCCCGCTATCCCTTCTGGCCGTTGACCGGTTCGACCGCACTCCCCGTCTGCCTGGCCAATGCCCACCTCTGCCAGAAATGATCGTCGTAATAGTGTGTTCGCTGGCATCTTTCATGGTGAGGTCGGCCGTCGCCAGGACTGCGCGTCTACAAACGGTTACGGATTGGACCGGTCCTTTGCTCGCCCCCTTGTGCCCTGCTACCGAACGAAAGACACCAGCCGCTTAGCTGACTGCAACGCGCTTTTTACCGCAGCAATACATGCCTTGATAATGCTTGGAATTTACACCGCAGACGACGCAACCGTACTGCAGCGCGCCGGCCGGCTTCGGCTTGTAGGCTTTGACCTGCACGCCGCTGACATCCCAGGTCGTCCCGACCAATTCGAGGCCGGCAGCAATTGCCTGTGACTCCGAGACGGACTGATATGCCAGGAACAGAACCGCTGCGCGGTCATCATTTGCTTTGTTTTCCGCCACCCTTGCCTGCCATAATGCGAAACTTTCCATCTTTATTGCCGTTCCTTTTGAAGTTGGTGTTACCTGCGAAGATGCGGCCCGTTGAATCAGGATGAAGATTAATTTTGCCTGGAGTGTCTTACCTGTATCCCCGCTCGCCGTGGGCGTGATCATGCCCAAGATGAGCCCGACCATCCATTCGACCGCGGGTGCATGAAGGCCGGCGCCTGCATTGCACCCGAAGTTGGGAACTTGGGCAAAGACTCGGCCGAAGTGACAATGTAAAGGGATATGATCAAAAAGGCTGAAACATATTTTGTGCGTCATTCCCGACATGAACTATCGCACGTATCCGCTACGGCAACACACATCGTTTTTTGTTTCTGGCGGTTTGTGGGTGTTTAGGTATTATTCTCGGAGTCTGCAATGTTGAATTATGGGGATTCAGCCTTGTTCTTTTTTGTGGTTAGTTACCTTACCAACCGGCAGATCCAGGACTGTATTCAGTCCGGAACGGATGGCCAGTGTGTATCGGTGGCATACCCGATCAATCACAGCGCACCCGTGCACATAAGTCACCTTCCTGCCCCACTCTGAACGCAATCGTTGGTCCACTAATGCCGTTCATCGGCTTTGTTCAATTGCCCGGTGCCTTCCATGGCGCCATAGTCGCCAGCGCCCAGCATGCGAGTGACAGGGTCGTCGCCTACGGCTCGCGGCGCGCACGGCACGCGACCAGAGATTTGCGCGCAACCGATGACTGCGTGACAATGGAACGACACTTACTGAACACTCAAAGGCAGATCATGAACATCACCGTCCAGAATACCGTCCCGGCCACGACACGCATCACCCTTGTTGGCGAAATGCACGATGGCAGCTTTGCCGCCGAGGTCATGACCGAAACCGCTGTTCCCTACACGCCGTATTGGGACAATCTTCTCGAACAGCGGATCGTGTATATCCAGCCGGATGACGAACAACTCGGTGCGATCATTACGGCGTTGAACGAACGCCGTCTGACACTCGACGAGTTGCAGAATTACGGCAGCGCTGAAGGCGGTACCTCGTCGATCCCGGTGTAATCAAGTGGCGGTGTCACAAGGGAGCGTCGATAAGTCCCCTTCTGACTTCCGCTCTCAACCGTCAGTCCAGACCCGCCCCCTTTTCTGGCTGCCTGTTTATGTGACGCTGTCTTTTTCGAAGTTGTTGGCGCTTGAGTTTTATTGGTGAATCGGATTTCATTGTTGGTTAGTTACTTTTTAGACTAGGGGACCCAATATCCCCCTGCCTCATTTAATGCCCTTGTCACCGTTTGAGCGAAGGATTTCATCATGTCGCTCATGGTCGGTCTTGTGAAGATACGCTGCCGTCGTCGCGATATTCGCGTGCCCTGCCGTATCCTGCAGCGTCTTGAGCTGCACGCCACTGTTCGCATGATTTGTCAGCATGCTGTGGCGCAGCCAGTGTGGTGATGCCAGACGCAGCGTCGACGCGCTGTCACCATCCCCCTTCGCCGCCGCGTCATCCGCTGCCAGCTGGAAGATCGCCTTGAGCGCTTCGGATGCGGCTTCGTCGGTAATCCCTACATATTCTTTCGTCCTGCTCGACAGCACCAGGGGCATGCGATCTCCCCTGCTCGTCTGTTCAAGCAGACCGAACGCGCGCCGGTAGTCGCGGTAGGCGCCGATGGTGGCCGGGGGCACCGGGAGGCGACGCGGCTTGTTGCCCTTGCCCAGCACGTCGAGCCACCAGCGCCCGTCGCCCTCGCTGTAGACGGCGCCCATCGTCGCGCTGACGATTTCGTTCAGGCGCGCGCCGGTCTGGGCAAACGCGATCAGCAGGAAGCGGTCACGCGCGCGTTGCCGGGCCGTTGCCTCGGTATCGCCAGGCCGTGCTTCGGCCGCGGCCAGCGCATAGGCAATCGCCGCCGGACTGAGGTAGCGGGTGATGCGGCTCGCGTGCGCAGCGCGGACATTGCGCACGAGCCGCGCAGGATTGCGGCGAAGGTAGCCGGTCTGCTCGGCAAACGTCAGCACGCCCTTGATCGCAATCATCGCCTGGCGGCGGCTGGTGTCGGACAGTGGCCCCGTGAACGGCCGATAGCGCGGATCGTTGCGTGGCCATTTGGTGGTGCTGATCCAGGCAGGCGGCGGTTGCCGGATGAATTCCTTGTACAGATTGAGGTCGCCGACGTTCAGCTGCTGGAACGTCTTGCCCGCTTCTTCGCGACACCACGTCAGGAACCGATACAGCTCTTTCTGCAGATTGGCGACCGACTTAGGGCTGAGCTCGCCATGAGAGATGTATTCTCGCGCCAGTTCGGCATCGCTCGTCGCCGAGGTGACAGGCTCGTCGTACATGCTGGAAAAGCTGGCCGCACCGAGCCGGCTGGCGGCTGCCCGATCGGGATCCTCAGGCGGCAGTGGGTCGAGAGTGATCGATACGAACACAGGCATGAAAGCACGATAAGATAACTGTATGGATATACAGTATAGCACCGCGCCGCCGGCCTTCGTAAGGGCTGATGCCCGAAATTTTCACTGGATTACCCGTGACGGGCGCTGTCGTCCTACAGCGCCATGCCCTGCGCTCCGATACGTATCTGCCCTGCCCTGCATGACAATGGCTTATCCATTTAGCAAAGGGGATTACCATGAACAGCAACGCACCCGCATCGACGACTGCAGCCCAGGACGACGCCACCGTCGGTATCGGCGGCCAGACCAGCGGCCAGCAAGGCGCTACGCCATCGCATGAAACGCAGACGGAAACCGGCGGCAATGGCGGCCCGGGGCTGACCCGCAATCAATCAGGTCCATACGTGAACGCACCCAATGGTGCCGAAGGCAATGAGCCGCCCATCACTGACGGCAGCGCCGCGCCGCAGCCGGAAGCGCCAAGCACCGTACCGCTTGATACGGCGGCAACGCATGCCAATCCAGGCGCGCAGGATACGCGACCGGGCCAGGCTGGCCCGAAAGTGACTGGCATGGGCGCGCCGGAAACGGGCGGCAACCAAACTGCAGGTGATCTGCCGCCATTCACACGCTGATGCGTACTGTGCCCGTCGCTGAAGTTTCCGTGTTCACCCTGCCCGCTATTCACGCAGGCAAAGCCGACATGAAAGCGTCACGGCGGGCTTTCTGCAGGAGCATACGCACTGCGTGAGTCCTGCATTGCTTCCTGCTCCCGCTGGGCCAACTTGCGCCACCAGATCCACGACACGATCGCATTGACCCAGAAGCACAAATACAGAAACGCCGTCAGATAGAGGCCGCGACTGAAATACAGCGGCACCGCAATGGTGTTGACCAGCAGCCAGACGGGCCAGCTCTCGATGCGCCGTCCCATCATCAGCAATTGCGCGATGACGGAAAACACGAGAACTGCGGAATCAATGAACGGTGCGTAAGCATTGGTATGGAAGTGCAGTGCAGCGCCATACGCGCCCGTGGCGATGAGACCGACAGGCGTCATCCATGCCATCGTGCGCCAGCCCGCGTGGGTAACCGGCAGCGGCGCGCCGCCCTTGCCATGCAACCAGCGCCACCAACCCAGTACACCTGTCACGACAAAGAAAGCCTGCAGCACGACATCGGCATACAACTGCGCCTGCATGAACAGCAAGCCGAACAGGGTGCAGCCAACAATCCCGGTCCACCAGGTATGGACGTTGTTGCGGCCGGCGAGAAAGATCGCAGCAGCCGTGAAGATGTTCGCGGCCAGTTCGAGGGGGAATGTCATCGGATGCGGCGGAGCCAGGCTGGGAACATATCGAGTGTCCTCTGAATGAGAGCGGCTACTCTACGCCACTCTCATGCCCCGCCGCAAGTTAGTGCAGAAGAATGCTTACAGCTTGATCGTGCCGTGCTCCGAATCCAGGTCCGGCTGCTTGCCGGTCACGGCTGCCTTGGCGACGGCAAACAGGCGCACCATCTTGCTGTCGTTCGAATCCCAGTACTCGGCTGCGTGCGGGACAACGCGCACGAGCACCGCGTGCTGGTCTTCCGGGCCGGCCGGGAACCATGCCTGGACCATCGGGTTCCACATGCTGCGAATCTTGTCACGGTCGACGATGCGCTCGGCGGTGCCGCTGACCGACACATAGGTGCTGTCGTCAGGTTCCGAGAAACTGATGTTCACTTCCGGCTGGTGCGCGATGCTGTCCCACAGGTCGGTGGCCGAGTGCACGAAGAACCAGATGCCGCCTTCGGCATCGACGTCCTGCTTGGTCATTGGCTGGCTGGCCAGGTGATCGTGCTGGTCACGGAACGTGAACATGGCAAAGCGCAGGGAACCGATACGGTCTTCGAGGGCTGCTACGTGGGTGCGGTCTGCGGTCATGGTGAATCCTTGATTGGGTGAGTAATGACCCATCCTAGCGCGCCGCACGCCGCGCTTCGGTGCGCGGGCGTACATTTGCGACCCGCTACGGATGACTTTGCCCTGGTCAGGCTGTCCCGCAGGCGGTGGCAAATCGCTTATAGTATTGCCTCTGTAAACATTTCAACCATCCCATGAAATTCGACGTCGCGATCGTCGGCAGCGGCCTGGCCGGCCTGTCGGTAGCCCTGCATCTGGCCCAGACCCGCAAGGTTGCCATCATTTCGAAGCGCACCCTCCTCGATGGGGCCAGCAGCTGGGCCCAGGGCGGTATTGCCGCCGTGCTCGATTCGGGCGACAGCCACGACCAGCACGTGGCCGACACGCTCGTTGCCGGCGCGGGCCTGTGCGACGAAACCGCCACCCGCTATATCGTCGAACACGGGCGCGAAGCGATCGAATGGCTGATCGATCAGGGCGTGCCATTCACGCGCGACGCCACGGCCGAAATGGGCTTTCACCTGACCCGTGAAGGCGGCCATGGCCAGCGCCGGATCATCCATGCGGCCGACGCTACCGGGTACGCCGTGCAGGTCACGCTGGAACAGAAGGTCCGCGCGCATCCGAATATCTCGCTGTTCGAACACCATGTCGCCATTGACGTCATCACGTCCGACAAGCTGCGGCCCAAGGCTGCGCATGGCGGCCAGCCGCGCTGCTACGGGCTGCACGTGCAGGATGTGAACAGTGGCGACGTGCTCACCTTCGAAGCGGAACACACGGTACTGGCCACGGGCGGCGCCGGCAAGGTCTACCTGTACACGACGAACCCGGACACCGCCACCGGCGACGGCATCGCCATGGCCTGGCGCGCCGGCTGCCGGGTGTCGAACATGGAGTTCATCCAGTTTCACCCCACCTGCCTGTACCACCCGTATGCGAAATCGTTCCTGATCACCGAAGCGATCCGCGGCGAAGGTGGCCTGCTCAAGCTCCCGCCCGAAGCGGGCGTGCAGGCCGGCGAGCGCTTCATGCCGGCGCATGACGAGCGCGGCGAACTGGCGCCGCGCGACGTCGTGGCGCGGGCGATCGACTTCGAGATGAAAAAACGAGGCCTGGATTACGTCAACCTCGACATCAGCCACCAGCCGCCCGCATTCCTGATGGAGCACTTCCCGACCATCTACGCGCGCTGCCTCGAGCTGGGCATCGACATCACGCAGCAGCCGATCCCCGTCGTGCCGGCCGTGCACTTTACCTGCGGTGGTGTAGTCACCGACCTGGCCGGGCGCACCGATATTCCCGGCCTGTATGCGGTGGGCGAAGTGGCCTGCACCGGCCTGCATGGCGCCAACCGGCTGGCCAGCAATTCACTGCTCGAATGCGTCGTCGTCGGGCGTGCCTGCGCGCAGCAGATCGCGGCGAGTCCGGCGATTGCCAACCCTGCGCTGCCGGACTGGGACGCCAGCCGCGTGACGAACGCCGATGAGGAAGTGGTGATCGCCCACAACTGGGACGAGCTGCGCCGCTTCATGTGGAACTACGTTGGCATCGTGCGCACGACCAAGCGCCTCGAGCGCGCGCTGCACCGGATCAAGCTGCTCAAGGAAGAGATCGACGAGTACTACCGCAACTTCCGCATCACGCCCGATCTGCTCGAGCTGCGCAACCTGGTCGAAGTGGCGCACCTGATCGTCAAAAGCGCGATGTCGCGCCATGAAAGCCGCGGCCTGCACTATTCGCGCGATTTCCCGGATACGTTGCCAAAGGCGCTCCCGAGCGTGCTCACGCCGCGCCGGCGCTAGCATCGTGCGGCAGCGACTATCGTTTACCACCGGCCTGCTGCTGAGCATCCCGCCCGTGCTTTGGGCGGGCAATGCCATCATCGGCCGTCTCGTGCGCGACGCCATGCCGCCGATGACGCTCAACCTGCTGCGCTGGTCGATCGCCCTCTTCATTCTGCTCGTCCTGGGCCGTGCCGCGCTGCGCCCTGGCAGCGGCGTGCTGCGTAACTGGCGCCGCTACGCCCTGCTCGGTCTGCTGGGCATCGGACTGTACAATTCCATGCAATACCTGGCGCTGACGACATCGTCGCCGCTGAACGTGACGCTCGTTGCGTCCGGCGTGCCGGTCTGGATGCTGCTGGTCGGCCGCTTCTTCTATGACGTGCCGGTCAAGGGCCGCCAGATCGGCGGGGCTGTGCTGTCAATTGCCGGCGTGCTGGTCGTCATGTGCCGGGGCAGCCTGGCCGAGCTGGCCGCGCTGCGCCTCGTGGCGGGCGACCTGATCATGATCGTGGCGACGATCGTCTGGTCGTTCTACAGCTGGTCGCTGATGCAAAAGAACGATGTGCCGGCACTGCGTGCGGAGTGGGCTGCCTTCCTGCTGGCCCAAGTGGCGTACGGCGTGCTGTGGTCGGCGGCGCTGGCCGGCGGCGAGTGGGCGCTGGGCGCGCCGCAGATCGTCTGGAGCTGGCCCCTTGCCGGCGCCCTGCTGTACCTGGCGATCGGGCCGGCGATCATCGCCATGCGCTGCTGGGGCGAGGGTGTCCAGCGCGCCGGCCCCGGGATCAGTGCATTCTTCATCAATCTGACGCCACTGTTTACGGCGCTGCTGTCGGCCGCCTTCCTGGGCGAACTGCCGCAGTTGTACCACGTCGCGGCCTTCGGCCTGATCGTCGGCGGGATCGTCGTGTCGGCGCGATAAACGCAGAGCGGTGGTACGATTCCACCCATGAACGACGAACTTAGCGAACAATATGCAGCCACCCAGCTGGCGGCGTTTCTCGAACAATATCCACGTGCGCTGGTGCTCACCGGCGCCGGCCTGTCGACGGCGTCCGGCATTCCCGATTACCGCGACCGGGATGGCGTGCGGCGTGGCCGCTTGCCGATCCAGGGGCCGGAATTTCGGCGCGACCCGGCGATCCAGCGCCGCTATTGGGCGCGCAGCATGGTGGGCTGGCGGATGATGTCCGGCGCCGCGCCGAACGCCGGCCACCGCGCGCTGGCTGCACTTGGTTCAGATAACCGGATCGGCTCGATACTCACGCAAAACGTCGATGGCCTGCATACCCAGGCGGGCAGCCGCGATGTGCTGGAATTGCATGGCAATATCCACCACGTGGCGTGCCTCGGCTGCGGCGCGACGTTCACGCGCGCCGCGTTGCAAGTGCAACTGGAGGCCGACAATCCGGGCCTGCGCCAGGTCCTCGCCCAGCCGCTGCCCGATGGCGACGCCGAGATCGATCCGGATGCGGTGACGGAATTCACGGCGCCCGCATGCATGCACTGTGGCGGCACGCTGATGCCGGACGTCGTGTTCTTTGGCGACAATGTGCCGGCGGCGCGCACGGCAGCCGCGCTGGCGCGGATGGAAGCGGCCGACGCACTGCTCGTGGTCGGCTCTTCGCTGATGGTGTATTCGGGGTTTCGGTTCTGTCGGCTGGCCGAAGCGGCGGGTAAACCAATTGCGGCGCTGAATCTGGGGCGCACGCGGGCCGACGATATGCTGACGCTCAAGCTGGAAGCTTCCGCCGAGCGTGTCTTGCCGATCGTGGCCGGGTTACTCGATGCGTAGGGTGGACGGGTTTCCCGTCCACGCGTTCAAACTAAGCTGATTTCGTGGTGCGCAACAGGTGATTGAACGCGTGGACGGCACAGCCGTCCACCCTACTAATTATTGCCGAACTTGATCACCAGGCCAGTGATCAAAGCTGCCGCCATCGCAAGCGACAGCACGCCGTGCAACACGGGCGAGCCAATCGACGCATCCGACGCCGCTGCATCCCGCTGCATCGCCATCGCCCGGCTGAGCACGACCGGCCGCAGGAAGCCGCGAATACCGACCAGCAGCATGCCAATACCGAAGAACAGTTCGCCCTTCATATTGTAGAGAATACCGTCCATCAGCTGGGGCACGCCCAGCAGCAGGCCGAAGCCGAGCCAGAACAGGCGGAACACGAGCGAGCGCTTCAATTTGGTGGTGATCGACATAGTGTGGTCTGAGAGTTGAACGGTGCGATCAGACGATGCGCAGCGAGTAATCGGTCGCGCGCACGTCCTTGGTCAGGCTGCCAATCGAGATGCGGTCGACGCCCGTTTCGGCAATCGCGCGCACGGTCTCCAGATTGATGCCACCCGACGCTTCCAGCAGCGCCCGGCCGGCATTCACCTGTACCGCCTCGCGCATCATGGCCAGGTCGAAGTTATCGAGCAGGACCGACTTGACGCCAGCCGCCAGCGCTTCTTCGAGCTGGGCGATGGTTTCGACTTCGATCTGCACCGGTGCGCCGGCGTTCAGACTGGCAGCAGCGGCCAGCGCTGCCGTGACGCCCCCGGCCGCGGCAATGTGATTTTCTTTGATCAAGATGCCGTCATACAGCGCCATGCGCTGGTTCTTGCCACCACCGACGCGCACCGCGTACTTCTGCGCCTGGCGCAAGCCCGGCAATGTCTTGCGGGTGTCGAGAATCGCCGCGTTCGTGCCGGCGATGACGTCGACGTAGCGCCGGGTGGCAGTGGCCACGCCGGACAGCAACTGCAGGAAATTCAGCGCGGCGCGCTCGGCCGTGAGCAGCGCGCGCGGGTTCGCCGTGATGGTGCAGACGGTGCTGTTGGCCGGCATCAGATCGCCTTCGGCAAACTGCCAGGCGATGTCGGTGTCCTGATCGACCGCGAGCATGACGCCTTCGAACCACGGCGCGCCGCACAGCACGGCCGATTCGCGCACGATCACGCGCGCCGTAACGCGGGTATCGCTTGGCACCAGCTTGCCGGTCAGGTCGCCGCTGCCGATGTCTTCCAGCAGTGCGGCAAGGATATTCTGTTCGAATGCCGCCTGCAGCTTGTCATCAAACTGGGCGTGGGGATTGTGCAGACTGGTCATGCGGGGCCTACTCCGGAAAACATGGGGGCATTCTGTTCGAGCGCGCCGGTGGGCAGCGCTTTGGCGCGTTTGGCGGCGGCAAAATCGAGCATGCGGTCGATCGCGCGCTTGGCTTGCAGGCCGATGGCAGGGTCGACATGTACTTCGTTGCCGCCCGCTTCGAGCACCTCTGCCAGATTGCGCAGGCCGTTCATCGCCATCCACGGGCAATGTGCGCAGCTCTTGCAGGTGGCGCTGTTGCCGGCGGTCGGCGCTTCGATGAACGTCTTGCCGGGGGCGGCCATCTTCATCTTGTGCAGGATGCCATTGTCGGTGGCGACGATGAAGTGGGTGGCGTCCAGCGTCTGCGCGGCATTGATCAGCTGCGTGGTCGAGCCGACCACGTCGGCTTGCGCCACGACGTTCGCCGGCGACTCGGGGTGCACGAGCACCTTGGCCAGCGGGTATTCGGCCCTGAGCAGGTCGAGTTCGATGCCCTTGAACTCGTCATGGACGAGGCACGAGCCCTGCCACAGCAGCATGTCGGCGCCGGTCTTGGCCTGGATGTACGAGCCCAGGTGGCGGTCGGGCGCCCACAGGATTTTCTTGCCCTGCGCGTGCAGCTCGGCCACGATATCCAGGCCGATGGACGACGTCACCATCCAGTCGGCGCGCGCTTTGACTGCGGCACTCGTGTTGGCATAGACGACGACGGTGCGGTCGGGATGCTGGTCGCAGAAGGCCGCGAACTCGTCGGCCGGGCAGCCGAGGTCGAGCGAACAGGTCGCGTCGAGATCGGGCATCAGGATGGTTTTTTCGGGGCTGAGGATCTTGGCCGTCTCGCCCATGAAGCGCACGCCGGCGACAACAAGCGTCTGCGCGGCGTGGTCACGGCCGAAACGCGCCATCTCGAGCGAGTCGGACACGCAGCCGCCCGTTTCTTCGGCCAGGTCCTGCAGGTCGGCGTCCACATAATAGTGGGCGACGAGGACCGCGCCTTTTTCTTTCAGCAGGCGCCGGATCTTGTCTTTGAGCGCGTTGCGTTCGGCCAGTTCGGGCGCGCTGGGGATGCGTGCCCAGGCCTCGGCGGTGCAGGCCAGGCCGGCCTGGGGCCGGTCGTATTCATACGTCTTGATCGGTACGGTGTCCATACTCTTCTCGGTCTCCACATGGCAGGGCCGCGCCGGCCCTGCCTTTGCTACATTACGCGTCGATGCCCTGGCTCGCCAGGTATTCCTCGTAGTTGCCACGGAAGTCGACGATCTCGTTTTCACGGATTTCCAGCACGCGCGTGGCCAGCGACGAGACGAACTCGCGGTCATGCGAGACGAAGATGAGGGTGCCGGCGTATTTATCCAGCGCGATGTTCAGTGACTCGATCGACTCCATGTCCATGTGGTTGGTCGGCTCGTCCAGCAGCAGCACATTGTGACGGCCCAGCATCAGCTTGCCGTACATCATGCGGCCCTTCTCACCACCGGACAGCACGTTGACCGACTTCTTGACTTCGTCGCCGCCGAACAGCAGGCGACCCAGGATCGAGCGCACGGCCTGATCGTCGTCACCTTCTTGCGTCCACTGGCCCATCCAGTCTGTCAGGTTGTCGCCCACCGCAAATTCTTCGGTCGGATCCTGCGGCATGTAGCCTGGATTCGCGTTCTCGGCCCACTTGACGCGGCCGCCATCCGGCTGCAAGCCGCACAGCTCGCCGCCAATCGTGCGCAGCAGCGTGGTCTTGCCGGCACCGTTGGCGCCGATGATCGCGATGCGCTCGCCGGCTTCGACCATGATCGAGAAATTCTTGAACAGTTGACGATCGTAGGCTTTCGAGATGTTCTCGGCTTCCACCGCCAGGCGGTGCAGCTTCTTCTCGCCTTCGAAGCGCACGAACGGATAAGCGCGCGAGGATGGCTTGAACTCCTCGATCTTGATCTTGTCGATCTGCTTGGCACGCGACGTAGCCTGGCGCGCCTTGGACTTGTTGGCCGAGAAGCGGCGCACGAAGTCCTGCAGTTCCGCGACCTTTTCTTTGGCCTTGGCATTGTTCGACAGTTGCTGGTTGCGTGCCTGCGTCGAGGCCAGCATGTATTCGTCGTAGTTACCCGGATACACCTTCAGCGTGCCGTAATCCATGTCGGCCACGTGCGTGCAGACCTGATTCAGGAAGTGACGATCGTGGGAAATGATGATCATCGTGGAATTGCGCTCGTTGAGCATGTCTTCCAGCCAGCGGATCGTGTTGATGTCCAGGTTGTTGGTCGGCTCGTCGAGCAGCAGGATGTCCGGATTCGAGAACAGCGCCTGCGCCAGCAGCACGCGCAGTTTCCAGCCCGGTGCCACGGCGCTCATCGGGCCCTGGTGCAGCTCGGTGCCGATGCCCAGGCCCAGCAGCAGCTCGCCGGCACGCGCTTCGGCCGAGTAACCGTCGTATTCGGCGACCTTGCCCTCGAGCTCGGCGGCTTTCATGTAGTCGTCATCAGTGGCTTCGAGGTTGGCGTAGATCGCATCGCGTTCAGCGATCGCGTTCCACAGCTCGGTGTGGCCCATCATGACGACGTCGAGCACGCGCGTGTCTTCGTAGGCGAACTGGTCCTGGCGCAGCTTGCCCAGGCGCTCGCCCGGATCGAGGCTGACGTTACCGGCGGACGGCTCGAGGTCGCCGCCCAGGATTTTCATGAATGTCGACTTGCCGCAGCCGTTGGCGCCGATCAGGCCGTAGCGGTTGCCGTCGCCGAAGCGCACGGAAATGTTCTCGAAGAGCGGCTTGGCGCCGAATTGCATCGTGATGTTGGCTGTGGATAGCACTGTATGACCCCAAAAGCGTATTTGATTAACCGACTATTTTACCATCGCATGCCCTGCAGGGCGAATGGGCTGGATTGGCGGGCACCGTTACCGGGTGCCGTTACCGGGCACCGTTACCGGGCACCGTTACCGGGCGCCGTTACCCGACGCGCGTTCAGGGGCGGCGCATGGTTGGGTAATCCGACAGCAGCAGGCTGAATCCGTCGGCGTCAGACTGCAGGTGTCCCTGCGCGCCGAACGGAATCGTGACGCGCCGGGGGATGTGGCCGAAGCTCAGCCCCGTGAGCACCGGCACAGGCAACGTGCGGCGCACATACGCCAGCATCGTGTCGAAGTCATAGCCATTGTCCAGCGGCCCCAGGCGGTAGCCGGAAAAGTCCCCCAGCACCACGGCTTGCTGGCGCTCCAGCACCCCCGCTTGCATCAGCTGCAACAGCAGGCGCTCGACGCGGTACGGGTGTTCGCTGATGTCCTCGAGCCACAGGATGCCGCCGTCGACCCGTGGAAAGTATGGCGTGCCGATGAGCGAGCCGATCATCGCGAGGTTGCCGCCCCAGACCGTACCGCGCACGTCAAGTTGCGGATTGCCGCTGGCGGTCTCCAGGATCGTGTGTGTCGGCCCGGCCAGGCAAGTCCAGAAGTCGTCGAGCGTGAACGGCACCGCCTCTTCTGCGCCGAAGTCGCCAGCGACCATCGGGCCGGCGTAGCTGAGCGCGCCTGTCTTCGCCATCAGGCCCATGTGCAGCGCCGTGACGTCGGAAAAGCCGACGATGATCTTGCCACTGGCGGCAATCGCGTCGAAATCGATGGCAGGTAACAGGCGGCTGATGCCGTAGCCACCGCGCAGCGCGATGATCAGGTGGATGTCGGGATCTCGCACCGCCGCGTGCAGTTGCGCGAGGCGGGCTTCGTCGGTGCCGCCGAAGCGCTGATGGATACAGCTGTGATCGTAGTAATTGCGGACCCGGCAGCCCTGGGCTTCGAAGCGTGCGATGGCGCGCTCGACAGCGAGCGGATCGTTGGTGCAGCCGGCAGGTGCCACGATGGCGATGCCGAAACGGGAAGTGATCACAGGTGGGCGATGAGACGGTGTGTGGAATCTGCAAACATCTTACCGCGCACACCGGTACCGATCAAGGTCGGCCGGCAGCGCCAGCCAAATGCCCTCGAATGATCAGACCGCGCTGGCTTTCTTCGCCAATGCACGCCGCTCGGCAAAAAAGGCGCGCAACAGGCTGCTGGCCTGATCAGCCAGCACGCCGCCGATCACCCCGGTATGGTGATTCAGCGAAGGCTCGTCGAACAGGTTCACGACCGAGCCGCAGGCGCCGGTCTTCGGGTCGGTGGCTGCGTAGATGACACGCGCCAGGCGTGCGTGCATCATCGCCCCCGAGCACATGATGCACGGCTCGAGCGTCACGTACAGTTCGCAACCGGGCAGCCGGTAGTTGCCCAGTTTGTCGGCGGCGGCGCGCAGCGCCACGATTTCGGCATGCGCCGTCGGATCGTGGCCGCTGATCGGCTGGTTGAAACCCGTTGCGATCACTTCGCCGTCCTTGACCACGACGGCGCCGACCGGCACTTCACCACGGTCCCACGCCAGTTGTGCCTGGGCCAGGGCGAGCGCCATGAACCGCTCGTGCGCGGCATCCGCAGCATTGTCATGCACGACTGCGGACGACACATCAGGCATCGGTAATCTCGGCCCAGCAGTTCGGGGTTTCGTGCAGCACGAGCTTGTGCAGGCGCAGGCCCGTGCCAAAGCGGTCGATGAACACGGTCTTGAGGATCGTGAAGGCCACCTGCGCCAGGTTTTCTACCGTCGGGATGCGGTCGATGACCACAGTCTTGTGGTCCGGCAGCGACGACAGGAAGTCCAGCACCTTGTCATCTTTTTCGTACACGATGAAGGCATGGTCCCACACGTCGACCAGGTGCTGCTTGGCCAGCGCCTTGACGTCGGAGAAGTCCATGATCATGCCGTTGTCGGAATTACCGTCAGCGTCGATGACCTCGCCGGTCAGCGTGATCTCGAGGGTGTATCGGTGGCCGTGCAGGTTGCGGCACTGGCTCTTGTGGTCGGGAATCCGGTGTCCGGCATCGAATTCGAGCTTGCGGGTAATGGTCAACATTGCTGCTTTATCAGGTAATTGGTCAGTAAATTAGGGAATCTGGAGCAGCTTGTGCGTCTGCAGGCTCAGCTTCCATTTCGGATTGGCGCGGCACGTCTCGATCGCAAGGCGGATATTCTGCGCCGCCAGCGGTCCGTCCATCGCCTGCACGAAGAAATGCTCGAAGTCGAGCCGCTCGTACGCCGCCAGGTCTTGCCCGATTTGCGGGACGACGACCTTGATTTCGCTGCCCTTTTCGACCACCAGCGTCGAACCCATCTTCGGGCTGACGCAGATCCAATCGACGCCTTCCGGCACCGGCAGGGTGCCATTCGTTTCGATGGCGATGGTAAAGCCGCGCGCGTGCATGGCGTCGATCAGCGCACGGTCGAGTTGCAGCAGCGGTTCGCCGCCAGTGAACACGACGTATTTGCTGGCCGGGTAGGTGGCTGGCCACAGGCCGTCGATCTCGGCAGCGAGCAGCGCAGCTTCCTTGAACTTGCCGCCGCGCTCACCATCGGTGCCGACAAAATCGGTGTCGCAGAACTGGCAGATCGACGTGGCGCGATCCTGCTCGCGGCCGGTCCACAGATTGCAGCCGGAAAACCGGCAAAATACGGCCGGCCGGCCGGCGTGGGCGCCCTCGCCCTGCAAGGTGTAGAAGATCTCTTTGATGCTGTAAGTCACGTTAAGCCTCTCGTCAACCTTCCATTATAACGCGGCGCATTCGCTGGCGCAGCCAACGTCATCGAACGCCGAGACCGTGTCGGAAACGTCAGGTTTGAGACTGCACAATATTCCTACGAGAGTCGAGCGGTAAGTTCTTACGGAAACTTCCGAATCCGACCCGAGGGCAACCATGAACAAACACATGTTTTTGCCGGCGACCATGCCCTTCGTCGCCTGCGGCGCCAGCGCCAGCGAAGCCCATTTCATGGTGCCCGTGGCCCTGCGCAGCGCACCACCCGAGCTGCTGGCCTGCGTCATCGTCACCATGGCGGGTCTGCTGCTCGCATGCCTGAGCCTGCGCCGCAGCCTGGGTCTCGAGGAGCGTGCCCGCACCTTGCATGGCCAACTGGTGGCTGAACGCGAAGCGCGCGCCCAGTCCGAACAGGCATTGGCCGACAACCACGACGTCGTGTACCGCCTGGTGCGCCAGAACGAAGACGTGCGCGACAGCGAACGCACCCGCATCGCACGCGAACTGCACAACGAACTCGGCCGCCGCCTGCTGACATTGCGCGCCGAACTGGCGAGTCTGCATGACAGCGCCATTACCGCCCAGGCACCGGCACTGACCAGCCGCCTGGACAGCGCCATCACGAATATCGATGGCGCACTCGGGGCCATGCGTGCGGTGGCGGGTGGCTTGCGCGGCTTCGGTCCCGGCGACGGCCTGCGTCATGCACTCGAGCGCTGCCTGGCCGAACACGCCCATCTGTACGGCATGCGCTACCGCTTCGAAGCCGGCATCGATCCCGGCTCGCGCGCGGGCCAGGATCGCGGCGCGCGGCTGGCGGTGTTTCGGGTGCTGCAGGATGTACTTGCCACTGCCGCGCGCATCCAGCACGGCGAACTGCACGTACGCCTGCTGGAAAACGCTGGCTCGCTGGGGCTGGAAATCGACGGCTGCGCCAGCGCTCCAGGCGAAGTGGCGTCACTTTCGGCCGAGCTGATCGACCAGATCCGCGCGATGGGCGGCGTGCTGCGCGTGATCGCCACCGCCGGGCACACCGGCCGCTGGTCCCTGTCGCTGCCGGTCCGGAATCGCGCCGCCGAACTGGTCACGGTTGCCTGACGCACCGGGTTACTCCACGTGCGACCGCACAACCGTGTACGTTAAACACAACGCTGGAACCTCCTTGCTCAAGATCAATAGCGTGTCGTGATGCCAGTAGCAGAATCGGTTCCTGACGGCAGCTACCCGGTTGCCGCAAACCGAAGCGCTACCAATCGCAGAGGACTGCTCATGATCAACACAAGCAGCAGCGCCGCCGATCCGACCGTCCTGCTTCATGACGTCGCCTTCGTCGGTCAGTTGATGGAAAGCCTGTCGGTACCGGTCTTCGTGCTCGATACGCATGCGCGCGTGACGATCTGGAACCGTGCCTGTGAGCACTTGACGGGCGTGGCGGCGAGCGAGGTACTCGGCACCACCGACCATTGGCGCAGCTTCTACGACGTGCAGCGCCCCACCCTCGCCGATCTCGTCCTGCGCACCCGGTCCGAGCCCGCCCGGGCCGACGCCGCCGGCGCTACGACCGACGACGGACGCTCGTCGCCGGGCTTGTCCATCGAAAGCTGGTGCGACATGCCGCGCGCCGGGCGCCGCCGCTACCTGGCGGCCGATGCCAGCCCGATCTTCGGCGCCAACGGCCAGCTGTCGGCCGTCGTCGAAACGCTGCGCGACCTGACCGAAGAAAAAATGGCCCAGGCGGCCCTGGAACAACTGGCCACCCGCGACGGCCTGACCGGCCTGGCCAACCGGCGCTGCTTCGACGACACACTGGAAGCGGAATGGGCGCGTGCGCTGCGCCAGATGCAGCCGCTCTCGCTGCTGATGGTCGATGTCGATAATTTCAAGGCGTACAACGACGCGCACGGTCACCTGGGCGGCGACGAATGCCTGAAGCGCGTCGCGCGCGCAGTGGCCAGCGAAATGCGCGCCAACGATCTGGTGGCGCGCTATGGTGGCGAAGAGTTCGCCGTGGTCCTGCCGAACCAGTCGCTCAAGGGCGCGGCCATCGTCGCCGAGCGGATTCGCGCCCGGGTCGAGCAACTGCAGTTGCCGTGCTGCTTCGCCGCCGGGCACGTCACCGTGTCGATCGGTGCGGCCACGGCCATCGCCGGGCCTGACAACCATGCGAACCAGCTGGTCGCCATCGCCGACGCGGCCCTGTATCGCGCCAAGCACCTGGGGCGTAATCGCATCAGCCTGCCGATGACCGAGGCGGCTTGACCACATCGATCCGGTTCGTATTCGCAGAGGCAGCCTGACCACATCGATCCGGTTCGTGGTCGCCAAGGTTCGTTGAACGCGTGGACGGGGAACCCGTCCACCCTACGCCAAAACAACCGGCCCAAAAAAAACGGCGCCAAGCGGCGCCGTTTCTTACTTGCACTTCACTGCTGCCGGATGCGCTTAACGCATCATGCGTTCCCAGCCGTGACGCACTGCCGACTTCATCTTGTCCCAGGTCGACTGCTCGCCTGGATAACGGTTGTCCCAGTCGCTGCGCAGATCGGTTTCGACATCGGCCCATGGACGATTGCGATACTTCTCTTCACGCGCCATGGCGGTACCGTAGTTGTAGGCCGGACGATATTCGTCGTAGGCGCCACCGGTGCTGCCGTAGACCGAATTCCAGTGATTGCGGTAGTAGATGTCGTCGTCATTGTCGTCGGTCATCTTGTCCCAGCCATGACGCACGGCGTTCTTGACGCGATCCCAGGCCGAAGGCTCGCTGCTGTCGCTGCCGGTCGTGCTGAATTCGCGGGTGCCGTCGATGCGGTTGTCCCAGCCCGTACGCAGGTCGGTCTCGACATCGTCCCATGGACGGTTACGGTACATCTCGCTGCGGCGCATTTCGGTGCCGTACGAATAGGCAGGCTTCAGGTCGTCGTACTTCTCGCCCGATGCTGCGTAGGTGCTGTCGTAGTGACCGCGGTACATGTCGTCGTCGTCACGCGTCATGCGTTCCCAGCCATGGCGCACGGCAGCCTTCATCTTTTCCCAGGTCGATGGCTCGCCGCCGTTGGCGTAACGGCTGTCCCAGTCATTGCGCAGGTCGGCTTCGATGTCGTCCCAGGCGCCGTTGGTGTAACGGCCGCTGCGGGCTGCTTCGCTACCGTAGCTGTAGGCCGGTGCGTACTCGTCGTACGATGCGCCGGTGGCACCGTAGGTGGTGTCGAAGTGATTGCGGTAGTAGGTGTCGTCGCCGCTGTAGCCACCCATGGCGCTGCTGCCCGAACCCGATTCGAAACCGGTTGCCGCGCCCATGGCCGCATCCGACTGACCGCGCGAGAAGATGCGCACGCCGTTACGCTGCTTGTCAGTGAAGCGGGTGCCGGTGGTGCCGGTGGTGCCGACGCCGCCCATGCTGGTGTCGCGCTGCAGCGAATCGCCACGATCGACTGCGGTCGAACCCTGGCGGATCGAGCCTTCCAGCGCCGAACCCTGGATCGCCGTGTCACGCAGGGTCGAGCCTTGCAGCGACGTGCCGCCGGTGGCGGTCAGGCCGCTCTGGCCCAGCGGTTCCTGGTGGGTCGAGTTGGTCAGATCGGACGTACCCAGCGATTCCTGGTGCTGGAACAGCTGGCGGTCGCCTGGGTTGTCCAGCGACGGAATCGAGGCGGCCTGTACCGAGCCGGTGCTGGTCGACGACGACTGCGCCGACATCGACGATGCCTGCTGCATGCCGATCGTGCTGCCGGCGTGCATGGCGCCGCTGCTGAAGCCGGTCGATGCCAGGTCTGGCGTGCCGCTCGACGTTTCATCGATGTCGGTCGGGCCGTAGCGTTCGACGATGTCGGCGCCGCGCTCGACTTCCGGCAGCGAGTTCGCAACCAGCGTCAGCACGTGACGGCCGCTGTTGACAGCGCCTTCGTAGCGGTTGACGTGTTCAGCGTTATCGGAACCAAACAGGTCGCCGAAGAAATTCTTGATGCTGGCGGTGATGCCGGTGTCGCCATCGGCGCTACGGGCGGTATCGAGGTCCGACGACGTGCTCAAGCTGTCGTTTTGACCAATCGTGTCGGCTTCGGTCGACGACAAGCGCACATCGGTGCGGGTAAAGCCCGACGACAGCAATTCGTTCAGTGCGTTCTGTGCATCCGTGCGGTTATCGAACACCGCGACGAGGGTATGTTGCATGGTCGTTCCTCCGAAAAATAGTCAGTCTTGCGCGGGCGACGACGCCGCCGTTTCGTTCGCGCTATGTTGTCAACATTACTCTATTCTCGTTGAAACTCGCGCACCATTGACGAGCGGAAATTTAGCATCGTGCAGCGCACGTGCGCCGGATGACAGCGTCATGACAGAAGGGGGAACAAAACGAACAGCCGCCGGGGCAGGCCCGGGCGGTGAACACAGTGCGTGCTGGCAAGCCTGACAGCTCAGGCGAAGGGATTATCGATGGTCTTGACTTCGGGCGGTGGCAACTGCGCCGGCAACTGGCGCGCTTCCAGCGCAGCCACGATCTCGCCCAGCACGGCGTGCAGGCGGCGGGCATGCTCCAGGCCGGGCACGTCGGCAGTCAGGTCGACGTCGCCCGAAATCGTGATGCGATCGAGCCGGTTTTCCAGCATCAGGTCACCGATGCCGATGACATCGGCTTCATTGGCGAACGGGACAAAGCTGACCGGTTTTTTCTTGCTCATGGATCCTCCGTGTTATGAACGTTTCTTGGGTTGCTTGACCTTCGGCAGGCGCAGCATGCGCTCCTTTTGCTGCGTACTCAGCGATGGCAGCAATTCGATGCCGACGATACGCTCGAGTTCGGCAACCGGCACGACGTTGATCGGCGCGTCGGCCCGGTTTTCCGTCAGCCACGCCGCGCCCAGGCGCTGCCGCGGGCTGTAGACCACCTTGTACAAATGGGTCGGCACGATCACGTTGCCGACTTTTTTCAGGCTCGTGCCCAGGAACGCCGGGCCCGTGATCACGTACAGCTCGCCTTCGTTCTTCGCCATCGTGCGCACGGCGCCTTCGATCGGCGCCCAGATCTTGCGGTTATGGTCGCGGTCTTGCGGGACCATATTGGCCAGCGAAAAACTCTCGCGCTGGGTGCGGCGATCAGGCATGTTCGCATTCGGCGCCAGGTGGCCACGATCGAACCCGCTGCGGGCGTAATCGGACAACTCGGCGCGCTGGCCACGCGGCAGGCGCGCCTCGGCATGGAATTTGTCGTCGCGGTCGAGCCCCTGGGCACGCTTGAGATTATCGGCGCGCACGTACTCGGCCGACCACAGCGGCGTGCGGGTCACGCCCGAGTGCATGACGCCGAACACGCCGTAGCACAGCTCGCGTGTTGACACCGCCAGTTTCTGATTCTGGATTTCCGGCAAGCGGCCATCGAGATAGTGGACAGGGCAACTGGCAGCCTGGACGGCGGCAGACGCGAGCAGCGCACCGGCAAATGCGATCCGGGCGACGACACCGGCAAGAGACAATCGGAACATGGTGACGATACAAGAAGGGAAACAGCCGGCATTCTAGCCGAGCGACAATTCCTTGCGCATAAAATTCACGGGCACAACGCCAGCGGCGCGGCTGGCGTCGTCGCGCACAGCGTATGTTGGCGTGCGCCCTGCCCGCATGTGCTGCGCCATAATCGGCACACAGCACACCATCCATGGAGATCACGATGACAAACCACGAACAGCCAGAGCGCAAACCTGCCGGCGGCGAGCAGCAACGCTCCGAGAACCTGCTGCCGGGCGAAGAAGGCTTTGAAGACGGCCGATTCGATGTCGCCGAAGAAGTCAGCCTCGACCAGCACTCCGACGAAGCGCGGCGCATCGGCCAGGCGCCTGGCAATGGCATCGCCGATGCGTTGCCAGAGTCGCTGAAAACCCCGGTGCCGTCGCAGCCGGTCCCGGACAAGACCTGACAAACCCGGGCCCCGCTGGCGCCCGGGGCCTGGTATCCGCCGAATTGCAGATTGACACATTTCCAACAGCACATTAGATTGACAGAATAAACACACTCGTAAGCCAGGCGCATGTTGACCGATTCGAACGACCGTCCCGACAGTCCTGACCGTCCCGTCGACCTTTTCCGTAGCTGCATCCTGTTTATCTGCAAGCGCGCCGACATCGACCCGGTTGTCACCCGGATCGCGAGCGACCTTGGCCGGACGGTGCTGCATGCCACCTCCCTCGAACAGGGTCTGGAACACGTGCGGCGCCAGGATTTTGCGCTGGTCCTGGTCGGCTACTCGGGTGACGCTGACAGCATGCTCGCGGTCATCGATGCCGTCCGCACCAATGCGCGCTCGAGCCTGACGCCCATCGTTGCCATCGGCCTGCCGCTACCGATGCCGATGCCGCAAGAGGCGCTGTACGATGCCGGCGTCATTGCCGTGCTGACCGAACCCCTGTCGCCGACGATCCTGCGCGCCAAGGCACGCTTCTACACGGCCGCCTTCGACACGCAGATCGAGCGCCGCCGCGCCGAAGCGGCGCTTGACGAGACCAGCCGGCGCCTGGCGCGCATCATCGAAGCTGCCGAGCTGGGCATCTGGTCGTGGGACATCGGCGCCGATCGCGTCGAGGCCGACGACCGCGTGGCCGATCTGTTCGGCGTGCCGCGCCAGGACCGGTGCAGCGCGCCACTGGCGCGCTACCTCACTGCGATCCACCCCGACGACGTGGAATCGACGGCCGCCGGCATCAGCGCCGCGATTGCCGCCTGCAGCACCTACGGCGCGACCTACCGGCTCCGGCTGCCGGATGGCGGCTGGCGCTGGGTCATGGCACGCGGCCACGTCGAGACTGATCTTCAGGGCAAGGCGCGCGTCGTGCGCGGCGTGATCATCGACACCACCCGCCAGCTCGAGGCGGAGCAGCAGCTGCGCGCGAGCGAAGAACGTTACCGCACCGTGTTCGACTCGATCGACGAAGGCCTGTGCGTGATCGACGTGCTGTTCGACGACGACGGCAAGCCCTGCGACTACCGCTTCATTGAAACCAATCCCGCGTTCATCAAGCATACCGGCCTCGTCGACGCAGTCGGCAAGACCATGCGCGACTTCGTCCCACGCCACGAGCAGCACTGGTTCGACACGTACGGGCGGGTCGCCACCACCGGAGAACCGGTACGCTTCGAGAACGAGGCCGGGGGTCTGTCACGCTGGTACGACGTGTATGCCACACGGCTGGGTGGCCCGCAGCCCCATCGTCTCGCCGTCCTGTTTACCGATGTGACCGAACGGCGCCGGTCGGACGCTGCGCTGCGCCAGATGGCGAACGACCTGTCCGAGGCCAACCGGCTCAAGACCGAGTTCCTGGCGACGCTCGCGCACGAGCTGCGCAACCCGCTGGCGCCGATCCGCAGCGGCCTGCAATTCATCCGGCGCGCGCCGGACGACGCCGCTGCCGTCAGTCGCGTCCACGAGATCATGGGCCGCCAGCTCGACCACCTGGTATTGCTGGTGGACGACCTGCTCGACGTCGCCCGCATCCAGCGCGGCCAGGTCGAGCTGCGCCGCGAGCCGGTCGACCTGGCCACGGTCATCGAGGCCGCGATCGAAACGAGCATGCCGCTGATCCAGGCCGCGCGCCACGCCTTCGACCTGCAGCTGCCAGCCAACCCGCTGCCGCTGCTGGCCGATCCGACGCGCCTGACGCAGGTGATCAGCAACCTGCTCAACAATGCCGCACGCTACACGCCCAAGGGCGGGCGCATCGCACTGGCCGCCAGCCGCGACGGCGACGAGGCGGTGGTCACCGTGAGCGATAACGGCATAGGTATCGCACCGGATGCGCTGGAAGCGGTATTCAGGATGTTCACGCAGGTCGGCCAGGCGCAACAACCTGGCTCGGGCGGACTGGGGATCGGCCTGTCGCTGGTGCGCAGCCTGGTCGAACTGCACGGCGGCAGCGTGCGCGCCGACAGTGCCGGCACGAATGCCGGCAGCGTATTCACCGTGCGCCTGCCATTGACGGGGGAGCCGGTTCGTGACGTGCCGCCGGTCGCCACTGCAGCGCCAGCACAAGCCTTGCAGTCGCGCAGCATACTGGTCGTCGACGACAACCGGGATGCGGCCGAAACCCTGGCCGCGCTGCTGTCCATGCTGGGCCACAGCGCGCCGGTTGCCAATGATGGCCACCAGGCCCTGCGCATGCTCCCGGGCCTGATGCCGGACGTCATATTCCTCGATCTGGGCATGCCGGGCATGTCCGGTTACGAGGTCGCCAGCAGGATCCGCGCCGAGGCCCGATACGCGGCCGTGCGCCTGGTGGCGCTGACCGGCTGGGGTGGCGAGACGGACCGCGAGCGCACCGCGCAGGCCGGCTTCGACGCGCACCTGACCAAGCCGGCCACGGTGGAAGCGATCGAAGACGTGCTGCGGCAGATCGCCTAGCGCCCGGCACCGGTCACGACAGGCGCACCGGGATGGAGGGCGCCACGTAAAAAGGGCCGGTGTCCTGCGACACCGGCCCTTTCATGACTGCTTGCTGATCCGTTTAACCGGCGTGGGCAACGGCCACCAGATCCGGCGTGCTTGGCACGGCTTCCTGGCTGGTCGCGAAGAAGCGCTCGACCTTGTTGCTGCGCTCTGCGCCTTCGATCAGCGCGTGCATGCTGCTGGCGGTCAGATCCCACGACGTGCCGGCGACGACTTCACGCATGCGCGCTGCCATGGTGGCACGGGCGTCAGGCGTCAGCGCCAGCTGGCGTTCGCAGGCCGCGATGAAGTCGGCGTGCGATTCGGCGATCTCGACCACGTCACCGTATGGCACCTTGACGTCGGTGATCGGCGTGGAGACCGATGGCAGCTCGGCCGCCATGTACTCCAGCACCTTGGTCGGGCTGATGAACTTGGTCGAGTCGTTGATAGCGAACGGCAGCAGGCAGACATCCCAGCCGGCCAGGAACTGCGGCAGCTCGTTGTACGTGCGCTGGCCCATGTAGTGCACATTGGCCTGTTTTGGCAGCGTTGCCGGATCAATCTTGACCACTGGACCAACCAGGACGATCTGCCATTCCGGATGCGCATCGGCCATGCTCGAGACCAGGTCGACATCGAAGCGTTCGTCGATCACGCCGTAGAAACCGAGGCGTGGATGGGCGATATGGGCCTGGTCGGGATGCGAGATTGCGGTGTCCTGCGCCTGGCGGAAGTGGGCGGCGTCAACGCTGCTCGAGAAGCAGTGGGCGTTGGCGTGGCGGTCGCGCTTGGACTGGTACAGGCTCGGGCCACCGGTGAACACCACGTCGGCGATGTTGAGCAAGGCGCTTTCGCGCTGCAGCAGCTGCTTTGGCGCGTTCTTGAACATCGCCAGCTCGTCCATGCAGTCGTAGATCACCTTGGATGGCTTCAGACCCTGCAGCAGCGGCAGCGCCATCGGGGTGTAGAACCAGACCACCGGCTCTTCGCCGGCAGGCACCAGATCGGCCAGCAGGACTTGCAGGGTCGGGAGCTGGTCATCGTGGAAGCCCCACTGGTGGATCGGCGTGTGCGGACGGCAGACGGTGATGTTGTCAGCGACTTCCATCTTTTCCAGGCGCGCTTCACCATCCGTGTGCATCGGCTCTTCGACGAAGAGAATCTTGTAGTGTTGAGCCAGACGTGTCATCAGGTGCTGGGGACGTTGAAATACGAAATCCCAGCGGAGATGGCAGAACACGATGAGGGTCGGCATGTGAGTTTTCCTTTTCGCCTTGGTGGCGCTATAGTTGTTGGTAATTGTGCTGCCGGACGGTTCTTCTCTCTCTACTGGGACCACCGCTGCGTACGCGCGGGAACCTGGCCGGACGAGTGGATCGTAACATGCAATTTTCTTAATCTTTTGAGTTGTGCAGAGCAATATTTCAACAAATGTAACGCGACCGCAGGTTACCCCTGTCGAGCGTCATAGGGAGACGCCCCGCCGGACCCGATCTGGTGTCAGTGGCGTCCTACAGCGCGACAGGAAGTTCCACTACGAGCAGAGGTGAAATCTTGACATGGCACACCGAAAGTCAGCGACCGAAATCGTCGTGAAATCGCGTTTGCATCGCACCACGGGTTGGTAATTCCAGTAGTGACGGGATGGGCGGACGCGCCGGCCGGCGCGTCTAGAAGAGGTTGGGTGACTCAGACCGGCTGGTAAGGCTCGGCGCCTTCAGCGTGACCGTCGCCGCTGAAACCGGCGGCGATCGACACACCTTCGAGGCCGATCGACAGCAGTGCGTCGCACAGTTCGTCGACTTCGGCGACCAGATCGGCGGCCAGATCGACCGGTTTCTCGACGCTGCCCCATGGCTGTCCGCCGTCCAGCGCGTAGAGGTTCGCGCGCAGCAGGATGTGTTCACCCATATCGATCGGCGCAACAGTCGCATGCACGGCATCCGGTGCCAGGTCCTTGGCCAGCAGCAGACCCTTGATCTCGGCCAGCACACCCAGTGTCGCCAGCTCGGCGACGCCCTGCTCCTTGGCGCCATAGAACAGGTCCTGGTACAGGAAGTTCACCTCGAGCCGCGCAGGGTCGGCCGCCAGGCAGCGCGCCACCAGCGGCGCGACGGCGACGGTCCAGTCACGGTAGCGGTCCATGCGCACCGCGAAATACGCGTCGCTGCCCGCCTCGTCCTTCGGAATCCGGTAAAACGCATCGTCGCTGCGCTTGAACGAAAAGCCGAGCAGGAAGCGCAGTTCGAGCGCGGTTTCGTCGGGCGCGACCGGCTCGCCGGTCCAGCCGCGCATGCTGGCCGAAATGGTCGGGGCCGGCTGCAGCTTCTTTTCCATCAGCGAGGCAGCGGCTTCGCGCAGCATCTCGTGCAGCGTGCCGTAGGCGATATGGTCGATTTCGCCCAGATCGAATGCGTGCTGCAGCAGGATCACGCGCGCATCCGGGCTATCGAGTCCGGCCGTCTGGAAGCTGGCCACGAGTGCCTCGAAGGCCGCCTCGTCCTGGAATGTCTGCTGCGCCACCAGGCCGCCCTCGCTGCGCACGAACAGCGGCACCATGAAGGCGTCGATGTCGTGTTCCGGGCTGCCTTCGCGCCCCACGCGCAGCGTTGCCGCTTCTTCTTCAATACACCCGCGCAGCACGCGGCAGGCCAGCGGATCGGTAAAGCGGGCCAGCTCGATCGCCTCGTACAGGACCTCGTCGCGCTTCTTGCGCACCGCCTTGCGCACGGCGAGAGCAAGCTGTTCGCGCCTGGCATCGTCGGGCTCGCTGGATGCCAGGTCTTCGCGCTCGGCGATCTCGAGCGCCAGATCGGCCATTTCCTGGGCCTGGGCATTGGTGTCCGGTTCGCGTGTGTTGTTCGAGGTGCGGGGCACCGGACGCTTGTTTTTTGGCATGTCTGAATGAAGTCAATGAAGGTGAACAAAGGATCGAGCTGGCATGGTAACACCGTGGCATGGCCCCTGACAGCACCGGCCACCCGACGCACGGCACGATCCGCAGTGATATGCTTCGCCCTACCGTAATTTGCAGGATCACCATGCTCGACCGTTTCTTCCAGCTCAGCGCCAACAACACGACCATCCGCACCGAACTCACGGCCGGCCTGACCACGTTCCTGACGATGGTCTACATCATTTTTGTCAATCCTTCGATCCTGGGCGACGCCGGCATGCCCAGGGAGTCGGTCTTCGTCGCCACCTGCCTCGTCGCCGCTGCCGGCACTGCCCTGATGGGCCTGTACGCCAACTACCCGATCGCCATGGCGCCCGGCATGGGCCTGAACGCCTACTTCGCTTACGCCGTCGTGCTCGGCATGGGCATTCCGTGGCAGGCGGCGCTGGGCGCCGTGTTCATCTCCGGCTGCCTGTTCATCCTGGTCACGATGGTCGGCTTGCGGGCGATGATCGTCGACGGCATTCCGCGCTCGATGCGGGTCGGGATCACGGTCGGGCTGGGCATGTTCCTCGCGCTCATCGCCCTCAAGAATGCCGGCATCGTCGTCGCCAGCGAGGCCACGCTCGTCAAGGCGGGCGACCTGCACCAGCCCGCTGCGCTGATGGCCGTGCTGGGCTTTTTCGTGATCGTCGCGCTGGATCGCCTGCGGGTGCGCGGCGCGATCCTGATCGGCATCGTGCTGGTGACCGTCCTCAGCTTCTTCTTCGGTGGCAATACCTACCAGGGCGTGTTCTCGCTGCCCCCGCCGATCTCGCCGACGCTGTTCGCGCTCGACATCCCGGGTGCGCTGGCCGCCGGCATCCTGAATGTGGTGCTGGTGTTTTTCCTGGTCGAGCTGTTCGATGCGACCGGCACCCTGATGGGCGTGGCGCGCCGCGCGGGCCTGCTGGTCGAGGGCAAGATGGAGCGCCTGAACAAGGCTCTGCTGGTCGACAGCGGCGCCATCGTGGCCGGCAGCGTGCTGGGGACGTCGAGCACGACGGCGTACATCGAAAGCGCGGCCGGCGTGCAGGTCGGCGGCCGTACGGGCCTGACGGCACTGACCGTCGCGGCGCTGTTCCTGGCCTGCCTGTTCATCGCGCCGCTGGCTGCCGTGGTGCCGGCCTACGCCACGGCGCCGGCGCTGCTGTTCGTCGCCTGCCTGATGCTGGCCGATCTGGGGGACGTTGACTGGAGTGATACCACCGAAAGCATCCCGGCGGCCGTGACCGCGCTGGGGATGCCGTTCACGTACTCGATCGCCGAAGGCATTGCGTTCGGCTTCATCAGCTACGCGGTGCTCAAGCTGCTGACGGGCCGCGCACGTGATGTGAAGCCGGTGGTCTGGGTCATTGCCGGGCTGTTTGCATTCAAGATCGCCTACGTCGGAGCGTGATCGGGAAGGCAATGCGTTACAATATCGGTCAACTCGCGGCAACGTAGCTGCCGCGCACGATTCACGAACGATGGGCCGGTTGCCCTGCACAAGTCCGGCGGTGCGGTGCGGCCCACGCTTCTCTACGGATGCTGATGAAACTATCCCCGATCCTGGCGCTGCTGTTTGTCAGCGTCCACGGCGCGGCCAACGCGGCCCCCGATCTCCCCCAGGTTGGCGACGTCCACGCGCCTCTGAAGGTCATGATGCCGGCGATTCCCGATGGTGGCTGGTTCACCTCGGCCGAACTCGGCGCGATCAATACCTCCGGCAATACGAGCGGCACGTCCGTGACGGGCAAGATCGACGCCCGCCACGAGACGTCGCAGTGGAGCCATGAATTCATTGCCAGCGGCTACTTCAAGGAAGACGAGTACGAGAACGAAGAAGGCGAACTGCAGCGCACGCGCTCGGCCGAGCGCTGGGCCACGTCGGCCAAGGCCTCGTTCAAGCTGCTGGGCGACGGACGCCGCGCCTTCATCCTGGGCTCGCACGTGAACGACAAGTTTGGCGCGTATGTGCGCTATTCGTCGCTGTCCGTCGGTTACGGCTCGCGCTGGTACACGGCGCCGGACAAGACGCTCGACGTCGAGATCGGTCCGGGCTACTTCAACGGCAAGCGCGAAACGGATGAAGAAGAAGATGGCCTGACCGTGCGCGGCGCAGCGCAGTTCCGCTGGCAGGTCAGCCCGTCGGCCTTCTTCGCGCAAACGATCAGCGTCGAAAAAGGCACGTCGAACACCCACTCGGTGGCCGAGACATCCCTGTCGACCAAGATCAACGGCAGCATGCAGATGAAGGCGGGGTTCAGCGTGCGTAACGACAGCAGCGTCCCCGAAGACAAGAAGAACACCGACACCCAGACCTCGCTGACGATGGTCTATTCGTTCTAGGCGTTCAGGCCCAGCGCAGTTCCAGCGTCGCGCCGTCGTCCCGCACCACGGCAAAGCCGCACGCCGCATACAGCGCGCGTGCAGCGGCATTCTCCGCACGCACCCGCAGCGTCAGTGCGCGCTGGCCACGGCACCCTGCCTGCAGCGCCACCAGCACGGTGCGCGCCACACCCTGGCGGCGCCGGTCCTGCGCCACCGCCAGATCCACCACGCGCAGCGTGTCGCCCGTCCAGTCCAGTACCACCCGCCCCACCGCTTGCGCACCATCCGTGAGCAGCCATGTTTCGGCTGCGGGATAGCGCCGCGCATACTCGTCGGCCTGCAGCCGCTGCTGATGCCGCGCGATGCCTTCGATGACGCTGCGCGGCACCGGCAACGCGCCCAGGTCGGGCCGCGTGGCCAGGTACAGCGATGCGATGAACGCCGCATCGGACGGCTGCGGCGCACGCCCCGTCAGGGCGCCGAAGCGGCGTCCGGTCACGCCGCCGCAGTGCGCGGCATCAGGCTTCTTGCCATGATCAGCGCCGCCAGGCTGATGAGCGCCGCGCCGCTCAGGTAATAACCGACATACTCGAGCCCGTAGTTGGTACCGAGCCACAGCGCGATATACGGCGCCACCGAGGCGCCCAGGATGCTGGCAAAGTTGAATGTCAGCGACGCGCCCGTGTAGCGCACTTCGGCCGGGAACAGCTCGGCCAGCAGCGTGCCCAGCGGTCCGTAGGTAAAGCCCACCAGGCACATGCCCAGCACCATGAAGGCACCGACCGACCATGCACCGCCGGCGCCAAACAGCGGCCCGTACAGCAGGCCGAAGAAGGCGATCGCCCCGCTCACCAGCATCATCGCGGTGCGGCGCCCGCGGCGGTCGGCCAGCAGCGCCGACAGCGGAATGGTCAGCGCAAAGAACAGCACCGCAAACAGTTGCAGCAGAAGGAATTGCTGGCGGGTGTAACCGAGTTTTGCCGTGCCCCAGCTCAGCGCGAACACCGTCATCAGGTAGAAGATAACGAAAGTTGCCAGCGCAATGAATGTGCCCAGCACCAGCGCGCGGCGATGATCACGCATGACCGTCACCACCGGCACCTTGACCCGCGCCTTGCTGTCCAGGACCTTCTGGAAGTCGGGCGTCTCGGTGATCTTGAGGCGGATGTACAGGCCCACGCCCACCAGCACGGCGCTGGCCAGGAACGGAATGCGCCAGCCCCAGGCAAAGAAATCGGCATCGGTCATGACTTCGCCCAGCAGCAGGAACACGCCGCCGGACAGGAAAAAGCCGATCGGCGCGCCCAGCTGCGGGAACATCCCGTACCAGGCGCGCTTGCCGGGCGGTGCATTTTCAGTGGCGAGCAGCACCGCCCCGCCCCATTCGCCGCCCAGCCCCAGGCCCTGGCCGAAGCGGCACAGCGCCAGCAGCAGCGGCGCAGCCACGCCGATCTGCGCATAGGTAGGCAACAGGCCGATCAGGATCGTGGACAGGCCCATCGTGAGCAGCGCCGCGACCAGCGTCGCCTTGCGGCCCACGCGGTCACCGAAGTGCCCGAACACTGCCGAACCCACCGGGCGTGCGAAGAAGGCAATGGCGAATGTCGCCAGCGACTGCAGCATCGCGGCGCCGGGATCGGCGGTCGGGAAGAACAGGCGCGGAAACACCAGCACCGCCGCCGTTGCGTAGATATAGAAATCGTAGAATTCGATCGTCGTGCCGATCAAGCTGGCGAACAGGACGGTGCGCGGTTTGTTGGCCGTGACAACGCTCATGCGGCCGCCTTGGCCAGTGCGTCACTCACGGCGCCGGCGTCGGCCGGGCGCACCACGCGCGCCACTTCGTGACCATCCCTGAGCACCACCACCGTGGGCCACAGCTTGACGCGGAACGAGCGCCCCAGTGGCCGGCCGGGACCGTCCTCGACCTTGACGTGGCTGGCGGCCGGATACGCAGCCACGGCCTGGGCGATGGCAGGCTCCGCTGCGCGGCAATAGCCGCACCAGTCGGTGCCGAAATCGAGGACGACAAGGCCCGGCGCTGCATCGATCTCGGCGCGCTCGGGCTGGTGGGTAGCATAGGGTGTTGGCATGCGGGTCTCCTGGTATCGGCCATGGTTTGGCCTTGTCAATAGCATAAGCCTACCCGAAAACGCGCTGCCGGCCTATCGGGGTTGCTACTGACGCAGGCCTGCCCCTGGGTGTGTCACCGAACCGACCGCCAGCGCAAACGCGGGCACGCTGGCTCCACATGCAGTCAGCTATCCAATTCGAAAGGCCATAACGATGAACATGCCATCGCAACAGCAAACACCACCGGGCAGCGAAGCGGCCCTGAACCCCAAGGCCGATCACGGCGAAACGACGTATCGCGGCTCCGGTCGCCTGCAGGACAAGGCCACCGTCATCACCGGCGGCGACAGCGGCATCGGCCGCGCCGTGGCGCTGGCCTATGCGCGCGAAGGCGCCGACGTGCTGATCTCGTACCTGAACGAGCACGACGACGCGAAGGAAACGGCGCGCCTGGTTGAAGAAGCGGGCCGGCGTGCCATCCTGGTGCCGGGCGACCTGGCCGATCCGGCGCACTGCCGCGCAGTCATCGAGCGCGCCGTGGCCGAATTCGGGCGTATCGACGTGCTGGTGAACAACGCCGCGTTCCAGATGAGCCATGAGGCCATCGAAGACATCCCGGACGCCGAGTGGGACTACACCTTCCAGGTGAACATCACGGCGATGTTCCACCTGTGCAAAGCCGCCGTGAAGCACATGCCGCGCGGCTCGTCGATCATCAACACCACGTCGATCAACTCGGACAAGCCCAAGCCGACGCTGCTGGCGTACGCCACCACCAAGGGCGCGATCGCCAACTTCACGGGCGGCCTGTCGCAACTGCTGGCCGACAAAGGCATCCGGGTCAATTCGGTCGCACCGGGCCCGATCTGGACTCCGCTGATCCCGTCAACCATGCCGCCGGACGAAGTGGAAAGCTTCGGCGACGAAACGCCGATGAAGCGCCCTGGCCAGCCGAAGGAAGTGGCGCCGGCGTTCGTGATGCTGGCGTCGGACGAAGCCAGCTATATCTCGGGCGCGCGCATTGCCGTGACCGGCGGCACGCCGATTCTGTGATCGTCTGTACCGATCGCCCGCGCTGAGCACCGGCGCTGGTCCCCACCGTGCGCGTGCAGGCTGCCCAGGCGGCCTGCACGCGCACGTCCGTTTCACGCAGTCGACTATTAACTTAAGTACAATACGCGCTTGCCCGACGCGGCACCCGGCCTTTTCCGGAAGCTGTCTTCTCGTCGCGGCCGTTGCCGACCATCGATGAAAACCCGCACATACCTGTTCCTGATGGCAGGCGCGATCTTGCTCCCCGTAGCCATTGCCTCATGGATCGGCCTGTCCATGCTGCTCGACTGGGAGCGCGACTCGCGCCTGCGCAGCGTCCGCGAAATGGCACGCGCCACCGCGTTCCAGATCGACCGCGAAATCGCCGCTGCCGAAGCGTCGCTACGCAGCGTTGCGTATTCGGAATGGATGCGCCAGCACGACTATGCACGGCTGCACAGCTGGACTTCGAGCACCAATAACGGCAATGCGCAGTCGTGGACCGTGCTGTATGACAGCAGCGGCCGCGAATTGTTCACCACACAGGCACCGATGGGCACCAAGATGCTGTCCCAGACCCGTGACTGGTCGAATCAGGTGTCACTGGCACGCGGCACGCTCGTGTCGGGCTATTTCATCGACGAATATTCGGGTCTTCCGGCGGTCGCGGTCAGCGTGCCGGCGCCGCTCGAAGATGGCCAGTACAACATCGTCAGCCAGATCTTCGACGTGCGCTTCTTCGAGCGCATCCTGCGCCACGATGCCATCGGCGACGACTGGAAGGTCGGCATCTTCGACCGCGATGGCGTGGCCATCATGCGCAACCGCGGCTCGGACACGCTGGGCCAGCCGATGGGCGCCGACTTCCTGGCGGCCACCCGCGCGGCAAATCACGGCGTGTTTCGCCACGTGACGCAGGACGGGCGCGACGTCTACGGCGTGTTTACCCGCTCGAAAAGCAGCGACTGGACCATCGTCATCGGCGTGCCGGTGGCGCAGATCGAGGCAGCTGCGCGTACCGCGACCTGGTATGCGGCGCTGGTGCTGGCGCTGCTGCTCGGCCTGGCCGTGGTGGTTGCCCTGTACCTTGGCCGCACGCTCGAGCGTGCACTGAGCCAGGCAGCAGCGGCGGTCTCGCTGCTGGCCTCCGGCGCCATCGCCCTGCCTGCCCGCACCCGGGTCGAAGAAGTCGATGCGCTGGTCGAAGGCCTGGCCACGACCAGCGAAGCGCTGGCGCGCGAAAGCCAGGTGCGCAAGTCGTTACAGGAAGAACGCGAACTGCTCCTGGTCAGCGAACAGCACGCGCGCCGCCTGGCCGAAGCCCAGAGCCGCGCCAAGGACGATTTTCTCGCCATGCTGGGCCATGAATTGCGCAACCCGCTGGCGGCGATCTCGGGCGCGATGTCGGTGCTGGACATGCCGAACCTCAAGCCGCACATTGCCGCCAATGCGCGCGACATCAGCCGGCGCCAGATGCGTCACCTGACCTGCATCGTGGACGACCTGCTCGACGTGCAGCGCATCCTGTCGGGCAAGATCGTGCTGCACCGCGCCCGCGTCGACCTGGCGGCGATCGTGCGCAGCAGCGCCGAGGCCAAGGCGCTGGTCGATGCCGGTGACCACGCCTGGACCATCGAGGCGATCCCCGACGCCTGGGTCGACGGCGACCACACGCGCCTGGAACAGGTCGTCGACAACCTGCTGCACAACGCCGTCAAGTACACCCCGAAAGGCGGCCGGGTCGACGTGCGCGTCTGGCGCGACGGCGACGCGGTGGCGCTCAGCGTCAGCGACACCGGCGTGGGCATCGCGCCCGAATTGCACCCCCTGATCTTCGACGTGCTGGTCCAGGGGCCGACCAGCATCGACCGTGGCCAGGGCGGCCTGGGCCTGGGCCTGGCGCTGGTCAAGCAACTGACCGCGCTGCACGGCGGCACCGTTGCCGTGCACAGCGACGGGCCCGGCAAAGGCAGTTGCTTCATCGTGCGTGTGCCGGCTACGGCGTGATGCGTTCCCACACATAGACCCCGGCGTCAGCTGGCAGGGCCGTGTGCAGGCGATTGTCCTGCAGGCGCCAGGTGCGCAGCGCCGGCAGGTCCTGCGCCAGTCGCGTGCCGACGGCATCCGGCGGACACATGGCGCGGGTCGTCGCGACCGGCCCGAGGCTCAGCGTGCCGCCCGTCGCATCGGTGGCCACTGCCTGCCATGGACCGTTGCCGCGATTGCAGTCGAGCTTGACCGCCAGGCGGCCCTCCTTGCCGAAGCTCAGCGTGAAGCCGTCCGGCGCGCCGGGACGCAGCGGCTTGCTGCCGTCATCGTTCGTCTGGAATGACGCCAGGCGCCAGCTGGTGTCTTCCAGCGATGGGGCTGCTGGGTGTGCCCGAGCACGCGCCCAGTGCGAGGCTGACGGACAGGATACAAAGGGTTGAACGCATCATCGATTCTCTCCAGAAAAAGTAGCCGCCCAGAATATCGCATCTGCCCGGAATGAACCGCTCTGCAGGCTGGGAATCCGGCAAAGTGTCCCCACCTGACTGATGTCACCTTGTCAATACGAGACCATTATGCGAATTTTCCTGCGCACCCTCGTGGTGGCCATCATCCTGGTACTGGGCTATGCCTTGCTGCAACCCACCATCGAACGGGCGCTGTACACGATGCGGCTGGCCTCGATGCCCACACCCACGGCGCTGCCGGTGCCGGTCGAGGGCGTGCGAACGCGCGCGCTGCGCGACACCTGGGGCGGCGCGCGCAGCGAAGGCCGCAAGCACGAGGGCATCGATATCTTCGCCAAACGCGGCACGCCAGTCGTGTCCAGCACCGAGGGCATCGTGACGCAGGTCGGCACCAACCGTCTCGGCGGTCTGGTGGTCTGGGTCACGGGTCCGGGCGGCCAGCGCCATTACTATGCGCACCTGGACCGCTATTCTGATGTCGAGGCCGGCATGCGCATCGAGGCCGGCCGCGTTCTCGGCTATGTCGGCAACACGGGCAATGCCAAGGGCACGCCGCCGCACCTGCACTACGGCATCTACGAGACGGGCGGCGCGATCAACCCGTATCCGTTGCTGCGCGCCGAGCCGGCCGCAGCGGCGACGATCAAGGCGGAATCGGCGTCGGCGGCAACTGGCCGCTAGACGGCGGCGGTCCCTCGACCGGCGGTTCGGTCACCTCGATCGCCTCTTCCTGCTGGATCGGCACCGGCTGCTGCAGCATGTCCAGCTGGTCGGCGCGCGATCCGGGCGCCAGCTCGATCGGCGCTTCCTCGAAGATCTCTTCTTCGGGCGCTTCTTCATAGCGACGGGGCTCCGGGCGCTTGCCGCCCGGCAGCAGGGCCGCCGCATCGAGGCGTTTCGACTCGAGCGCGCCACGGAAGAAGTCGCCGACCAGCAGCGCCGCATTGTGGCCGCCCTGCCCCCAGTAGGTGCTGCGGATGGCCACGCGGTTGTCGTTGAAGCCCACCCAGGCGCCAGCCACCAGGTTCGGATGCATCATGATGAACCAGCCGTCGGCGTTGTTCTGCGTGGTGCCGGTCTTGCCGGCGACGTCGCCATAGATGCCGAAGCGGCTGCGCACGCCGGCGCCCGTGCCGCGCGTGACGACCCCGCGCAGCATGTCGATCAGGGTCAGCGCCGATTGCTGCGACATCGCGCGCTCGGGCGCGCTGCCGCCGAAGTCGGCAATGACGTTGCCGTCGCGGTCTTCGATGCGGCGTACGAAAATCGGCTTGCGGTATTCGCCCTGCGCAGCGATGGTCGCGTAGCTGCTGACCATTTCCAGCAGCGTCACCGGGCTGGTGCCCAGCGCCAGCGCCGGCACCGCTTCGAGCTTGCTCTGGCGGATGCCCAGCCGCTGCGCCAGGTCGATGATCGGCTGCAGGCCCACCTCCTGGCTCACCTGCGCCGTGATCGTGTTCTTGGAATAGATCAGGCCATCGCGCATCGACATCGAGCGGCCTGTGTTGCCGCTCATGTCGGTCGGCTTCCAGACGCTGCCATTCGCGCCGCGGAATGACTGCACCACGTCGCGGTACTGCTGGTCTTGCGGAATCCCCCGTTCGAGCGCGGCGCCGTAGACGATCGGCTTGAAGGTCGAACCGGGCTGGCGCGCGGCCTGGGCCACGTGGTCGAACTGGTCGCGCTCGAAATCCCGGCTGCCGACCCAGGCCCGCACTTCGCCGGTGGCCGGGTCGATCGCGACGAAGCCCGCTTCCAGGCGCGACTTGGCGCTCTTCAGGTCGGCCATGAAGCTGCGGTCGGCCTTGATGCGCTTGAGTGCATCCGCTGGCGCTTCGCCGCCCTCGACGGCGTTGCGGTAGGCGCCGGTCTCGCGCACGAACGCATCGATTTCGCGCCCGTGCGTGATCCAGTAGTACGAGAACGGATCGACATTGCGCCGCATCGACGTGTACATGCTGCCCGACGTCGAGCGCGGGACATTCGGGTTCGCCCATTCGACGTCGGCAATCGCTTGGAGCATGTCGGCCTGGCGCCTGACGGCGCGCTCGGCATCCGCCTGCAGGCCGGCGTCGAGCGTCGTGCGCACCACCAGGCCATCGAGCTGCAGGTTGACATCGTTCTCGTCGGCCCAGTCGAGCAGCCACTTGCGCACGTAGGCGCTGAAGTGGTTGTCCTTGCCGCTGCGGTCCGGCAGACGCGCAAAGCGCAGGCGTAGCGGGCGTTTCACCAGCGCCGCATAGCGCCGGTCGTCGAACGCACCATGCTTGCGCATCTGGCCCAGCACGACATTGCGGCGCGCCAGCGAGCGCACCGGATTGGCGACCGGATTGTAGTAGTGCGTGCCCTTGAGCATCCCCACCAGCGTGGCCGACTCGAGCACGTCCAGCTTGAGGGCGGGTTTGTTGAAATAAGTGCGCGCGGCCATCTCGATGCCGTAGGCGTTGTACAGGAACGGCACCGTGTTCAGGTAGGCCTCGAGAATCTGCGTCTTGCTGTAGGTATTCTCGATCTTGATCGCGGTGATCAGTTCCTTCATCTTGCGGTTGATGCTGCGCGCACGCCCGATCTCTTGCGGGAACATATTGCGCGCCAGTTGCTGCGTGATCGTCGAGCCCCCCTGCGGATTGCCCTTGATGCTCGACCACAGGGCGCCACCCACGCGCCGGAAGTCGATGCCGTGGTGGTCATAGAAGCGGTGGTCTTCGGTCGAGATCAATGCCTTGACCACGTGCGGCGAAATCTGCGACAACTTGACGCGCTCCTGCAAGCCCTGCTCGAAGGTACCAAGCGACTTGCCGCCGGCGTCGAGGATCACGGTCGGCCGCGACTGGCTGGCCTGCTCCAGGTCGTCGATGCCGGGCGTGAGCGGGATCAGGATCAGCAGCCAGGCCAGGATGGCCATCAGCCCGGCCGCCATCGACCACAGGGCAATCAGGGCAAGCTTGACGGGCAGCGGGCGCCCGTGCAGGCGCTGCTGCGCGCCGGAGCGGAGCGCGCCGGCCCCCGTCTGCGCGCCGGCGAATGCGCGCCGCGCGAGAAGTTGCACGCGTTGCCGGATGGTCGGCGCAGGCGTGCTGCCCGTACTGTCGTCGTTCTGGTGTTGGTCCACGCGCTGTTCCTGCCTGCTCAATCTGTCAATTCGGCAAGTATAGCCGACAGGTGGCCTGCGCCCGGCGCGCCGTTGCCTCAGACGGCGCCGGGATTGGGCTCGATGTGGCCGGCGCGCAGCAGCGCCTCGATCCGCTCCACCGTCTGCGGGCGGCTGTAGACGTGGCCCTGCACCTGGTCGCACCCTGCGCCGCGCAGGAAGTCGAGCTGCGCGATGGTTTCGACGCCCTCGGCAATGACGTGCAGGCGCAGGCCATGGGCCAGAGAGATGATCGCGTCGACCAGCGCCGCCCCGTCGGCGCTGCCCACCATGTCCTGCACGAACGAACGGTCGATCTTGAGCACGTCGACCGGCAGTCGCTTCAGGTATTGCAGGCTCGAGTAACCCGTGCCGAAGTCATCGATCGACAGGGTCACGCCCATGCGCTTGAAGCATTCCATCGTGTGGATCGCCGACTCGATGTCACCCATCATCATGCTTTCGGTCAGTTCGATCTCGAGTGAACCGGGCGCCAGGCCCGTCTCGCGCAGCACGCGCTCGACGCTGGTTACCAGGCCGGGTTCGGCAAACTGGCGCGCCGACAGGTTGACGGCAATCCGTAGCGGCCCCAGACCGCCACGCTGCCAGTGCCGGTTCTGGCGGCACGCCGTCTGCAGCACCCAGGCACCGATCGGCACGATCAGGCCGGTCTCTTCCGCCAGGCCGATGAAGCGTTCCGGCTGTACCGTGCCCAGCAGCGGATGGCGCCAGCGGATCAGTGCCTCGGTGCCCACGACGCGGCCGCTGGCCAGATCGACCTGCGGCTGGAAATGCAGCGTGAATTGCTGCTCGCGCAGCGCGTGGCGCAGCGCGCTCTCCAGCGCCAGCCGGTCGAATGCCTGCGCATTCATGTGCGGGGCATAGAACTGCACCGCGTTGCGCCCGTCCGATTTGGCGCGGTACATCGCGATTTCGGCGTGCTTGACCAGCGTGTCGGCGTCGTCACCGTCGACCGGCCAGGCCGCCACGCCTGCGCTGCAGCCGAACACGACGTGCTGGTCGCCAAGCTGCAGGGGTTCTGCCACCGCGTCACGCACCTGCTGGATGCGGGTTGCGGCCTGGCGTTCGTCGCCGCAGCCGCACAGCACGAGCACGAAATCGTCGCCGCCGACACGCGCCGCCGTGTCGAGCGGCCGCAGTGTGCGCCTGATGCGCGTGGCGACGCGACGCAGCGCGTCGTCACCGGCACGCCGCCCCAGCGTATCGTTGATCAGCTTGAAGTGATCGACGTCGAGCAGCACGACCCACACCGGCGCGCGGTTTGCCGTCGTTAGCGCAGCCGCAATCGCGCGCTCGATGCGATCGGTCAGCAGCGCGCGGTTGGCCAGGCCCGTGAGCGTGTCGTAATGGGCGTGGCGCGCGAGTTCGGCTTCGTAGCGTTTGGCCGTGGTGACATCGTAGACGGTTACGACGAACTGGCTGACGGTGCCGTCGGCGCCGCGCACGGGGGCGATGTAGACGTCGCTGATCAGCTCGGCGCCGTCACGCGTGTGCATCGTTACGAGCGCGTGGTCCTCGCGCTGCTGGCGCAGCGATGCGCATAACGCGTGCACCGCCGGCTGGTCGCGGTCGGCCCCGACGAGCAGCGCGAGCGGCTGGCCGCCCAGTTCGTGCGGCGCGTAACCGAAGGTGCGCTCGCAGGCCGGGTTCGCGTAACCGATCGGGTACGCCGGCGCCCCGGCATCGACCAGCAGGATCGGGTTGGCGCTGGACGCCATCGCCCGCTCATAGACACGCAGCGACCCGGTGGCCCGTTCCAGCGCGACGGTGCGCTGCCGGACCAGCGCCTCGATGCGGCGCGTGCGCGCCACGCGTTGCTGGACCAGCGTCGCGGCAGTCACACTGAGCACCAGACCCAGCGCGAACGCTACCAGCTCGGCCGTGTGGCGGCCGACCGCGTGCGGCTGTTCGTCGACCACGACCTGCCAGTTGCTGTCGGCAATCTCGAAGGACTCACGGTGGCGCAACGGGGCGTCGCCGCGCACGCGCGTCCCCCAGCCGTCGGCGCGGGGAAGCGTTCCGTGCCGGTACGCCGTCACCATCTGCCCCGTCGTGTCCGGCCCCTGCAGCGACAAGGCAACAGCGGCGTCGTCCAGCAGGCGGACCGCATGCAGGGTGCCGCCGACCAGCAGCGCGACATCGATCACCACCTCGACGTGCCCGACCACCGCCGCGCGGCGCGCCGGCACGTCCGCGGGGCGCCCGTTGCCCCGGTACACGGGCACGGTGATCACGATGCCATGGCGCCTGCCGCCGCCCTGCAGCAGCGTGACGAGCGGACTGGCGACCGGCTCGGCGGCATCGATCGCGTTCTGGCTGACCCGCCGCAAGGGCGGATACGCCCATGCGTCAATGCCGAACACAATGGCGTTACCGAGGATGGGGGCAACGTAATCGTTGACCAGATACAGGGGGCGCTCGCCGGCGCGCACCAGCGCGGTGGCGCTGCCCGGTACGCGTTCGCGGATCTGGAAGTCGGGCCAGAATGCCCGGCGTTCTGCCTCGAATGCCGGGCGGTCGGCGGCGCTGACGAAGCGCTGGAACACGATCGCTTTCAGGTAGCCGTGGTTCGCCACCAGCGGCATTGCGAAGGCATCGAACTCGTCGCGCGTGATCCGGTGCGAGGCGCGAAACAGCAGGCCTGCGGCGCGCGCCGCATCGACCGCTTCGGCAAACGCGCGCGTGACCGCCGCCACGCGCACGCCAGCGCGCTGCGCGAATTCGGCCTCGGCGCGCCGGGATTCCAGCATGCGCACGCCCCCGCACAGCGCTGCAGTGAGCGTCAATCCGAGCAGACAGGTGACCACCGCGGCCATTGACAGGCCGTGGCCGGGCACGGACGAGCGGCGGAAATATGCGCTGCGCATACACCGGATGCTAGCGCAGAACGGGCGGCGCGGGCGCAGCGCTCGCGGTGCGCCGATATCGAAGAATCTGCGGTGCGCTGATGCGTTTTGACAACGCTTGCTTTATCATCTCGCGCATGTCGTCCGAACCCCACGCCCCTTCTCCGTCCTTGCCAACCGACGCGCCGCCCCAGCGCGTGCTGCGGCAGTTCCGTATCGTCTTCAATGCGGTCAAGACCCACTTTCGCCAGCTCGAGCATGAATCCGGCCTGGGCGGCGCCCAGGTCTGGGCGCTGTCGGTGATCGACAGCCAGCCCGGGATCGGCGCAACCAGCCTGAGCCGCGCGCTCGACATCCACCAGTCCACCGCCAGCAATCTGGTGCGCTCGCTGGTCGACCGGGGCTACGTGAGTGCAGCGCGCGAAGGCGCGGACCGGCGCAGCGTGGCCCTGCGCGTGCTGCCGGCGGGCCAGGAAGTGCTGCGCCGCGCGCCGGCGCCCCTGGCCGGCGTGCTGCCGAACGCGCTCGCCACGCTCGACGAATCGACGCTGCTGCGGCTCGAACAGGATCTGGGCAGTCTGATCGCGCAGCTCGATGCCGATGAAGCGGCCGGCAAGATTCCGCTTGGCCAGCCATAGCAGGCAGCATCGACAGGGTCTGGAAAAAAAAGCCCCCCGACGAGTGCGGGGGACGAAAAGAAGCGGTGCTCACCGCTTCTTTGCTGATCGGGGAAACCGGGTTAAGTCATCCGGTTGCCACGTCCTCATATTGCCCGAAAAGTATAATCAAGGCAACCTTATTTGTGCCAATGGACACCTTGGCTCGCCGCGTAGTGCAACACGACAGGAAGAAGCATGGAAATAGCAGGCTGGTTGCAGGCAGGTGGTTGGGGATTGTTGGCGGGCGGCGCCCTGCTGCTGGGCGCCGCAGCCGGCGTACGCTATCAGGTGCCGCAGCGTCTCGTCGCTGCGATCATGGCATTCGGCAGCGGCGTGCTGATTTCGGCGCTGTCATTCGAGTTGATGGACGAAGCGGTCGAGACCGGCGGGCTCGCCTCGACGGCAGCCGGCTTCGTGATCGGCGCCTGCATCTACACGGGCGCCAACTGGCTGCTCGCGCGCAAGGGCGCCAAGCACCGCAAGCGCTCCACGCCACCGGAGGGTGCCGATCCGAAGGCCAAGGCCAGCGGCACGGCCATCGCGATCGGCGCCCTGCTCGACGGGATCCCCGAGTCGATCGTCATCGGCCTGTCGCTCGTGGGCGGCGAAGGCGTCAGCATGGCGATGGTGGCGGCGGTGTTTCTGTCGAATCTGCCGGAAGGGTTGTCGAGCGCTGCGGGCATGAAGCGCGCCGGCCATTCGACCCGCTACATCATGGGCATCTGGGCGGCGATTGCCGTCGCATCGGGCCTCGCGGCCACGGCTGGCTTCACACTGCTCCACGAGTTCCCGCCTGAAATTCTCGCCGCCATCACGGCGGTGGCGGCCGGTGGCGTGCTGGCCATGGTGGTCGACACGATGATTCCCGAAGCGTTCGACGAAACCCATGATTTTGCCGGACTGATCGTCACCGCGGGATTTCTCGCGGCCTTTGCACTGAGCAAGCTTTCCAGCTGAACTTGCCAGGAATAACTGTTTATAATCGGCTTTCCAGCAACGTCACCTCCCCGGCGTCGCAACTCTCACTTCACCCTGATGATGCAACCCCAGTTTTCCGGCGGCACCTGGCGCGACGGCGCGGCGCCGCCCGTCCTGCGCTATCTGTTCGCCGTGTTCCTGTTCCTCGTGGCGCTGGCCGCCCGCTTCATGCTGGTCGACATCCTGCCGGCGCGCGGCTTCCCGTTCCTGTCGTTCTTCCCTGCCGTACTGCTGGCGGCCTATCTTGCCGGCCTCGGGCCCGGCCTGCTGACGGCGTTCCTGAGCACCTGGGCTGCCTGGGCATTCTTCATGGGCCCGCGCCTGGCGCCGGCCGCGATGGCGCACAGCGACCTGATTGCGCTGATCTTCTTCGCGTCGATCCTGGTTGTCGACTGCCTGGTCATCGAACGGATGAACCTGGCCATGCGCAAACTGCGCGCCACCGGCACCCGGTTGCGCGAAAGCGAGGACGCGCTCGTCCTGCGCCAGGCCGAGCTGAGCGAAGCGAACCGGCAGAAAGACGTATTCATCGCGATGCTCGCGCACGAGCTGCGCAATCCGCTGGCGCCAATCCTGTCGGCGGCCCAGCTGATCGCCATGCGCGCGGGCGCCGACGAACCGCTGGCGCGCGCCGCAGGCATCATCACGCGCCAGGGTCTGCAACTGACGCGCCTGGTCGACGACCTGCTCGACGCGTCGCGCATCCACTCGGCCAAACTGACGCTGCAGGTTGCGCCGGCCGACCTGCGCGATGTGATCGCCAGCGCCCTGGAAACCAGTGGACCGATGATCGAACAATCGGGCGCGAACTTCCAGCTGACGCTGCCGCCGCAGCCGATTCCCGTGCAGGTCGACAGCACGCGCATCGCCCAGTGCGTGTCGAACCTGCTGCACAACGCTTTCAAGTTCTCGGCTGGCAAGGGCGAGATCCATTTGCACATCAGCACCGGGCCGGACGGCATGGCCCGCATCCGGGTCACCGACAACGGGCGCGGCATTTCTCCGGAGATGCTGCCGCGGCTGTTCGAGATGTTCACGCAGGAAGGCCGCAGCGGCAACGACGGCAATAGTGGCCTGGGCATCGGCCTGGCGCTCACGCGCGACCTGGTTGCGCGCCACGGCGGCACGCTCACCGCCCACAGCGACGGGAAAGGTCGCGGCGCGATGTTCGAGATCGCGCTGCCGTTGAACGCCGAAAGCACCGTAGTAGCCATCACCACGCCGGCGCCGCTGGCCATCGAAGCGCCCCGGCAGGCGCCGTCGGTGCTGGTCGTCGACGACAATGTGGATGCCGCCGAACTGTTGCAGGCACTGCTCGGACTGCACGGTTTCGCCGTGCAGATCGCCCATACCGGCGCCGCTGCCCTGGCCGCGCTGGCGCAGCAGCGCTACCAGGTCTTGCTGCTCGATATTGGCTTACCCGACATGACCGGATACGAGGTAGCGATCGCTGCCCGCGCGCAGGGTCTGCTGGATAACAGCACGTTCATCGTCGCGCTGACCGGCTGGAGCGACGCCGAGTCACGCCAGCGCTCGGTCGATGCCGGCATCGACCATCACCTGAACAAGCCGGTGCAGATGGAAGCGCTGTTGAGCCTGTTCGATGCGCGTACGCTGGCGGAAATCAAGGCAAACGCGTAACACCCCAGCGCACCAGGCGCCGCGCCGGCCTGGTTATTTTTTCGGTGACGGCGTGACCGCCCCTTGCGTGCGCAGGTAGGCCACGATCTCGCCCGCCTGCTTCTCGCTCATGAAGCTGAGAAACCGCATCTTGTTGCCGGGCACGACCTTCTCGCTGTCGCGAATGAACGCGACCAGGTTCTGCTCATTCCAGACGAAGCCTGCCTTCTTCAATGCCGCCGAGTAGGCATACGCGGGGGCACTGCCCGCCTTGCGGCCCACGATCCCGTTCAATTGCGGCCCGAAGCCATTGCGGGCGCCGGGCCCTACTTCATGACAGTTGGTGCAGCGCGCGAACAGGCGGCGGCCGGCATCGACCTGTGCCTGGGCGGACGCTGCGAGCGCTTCGGCGCCCGTGCCAAGCAGCAGTGCACAGCCAATGATGAACGCGCGCATGATTACTTGACCCGTTGCTTCTCGAGCTTGCGCGCGAGCGTGCGGCGATGCATGCCCAGCCGGCGCGCGGCCTCGGAAATATTGAAATCGGTCTCGGCCAGCACGGCGTGGATGCGCTCCCATTCCAGCGTCTTGATCGACGTCGAGCGGTTCGTGACCTCGATCTCGGCGCTGCCGGCCACGTGTCCGAACGCCGCTTCGATATCGTCGGCATCCGATGGCTTGGCCAGGTACTGCACGGCGCCGAGCTTGATGGCTTCGACCGCGGTGGCGATGCTGGCAAAGCCGGTCAGCACGACGATGAGCATGTCCGGGTCGTGCTCGTGCAGCAGTTGCACGCAGGCCAGGCCCGAGGTCTGGCCCTTGAGCTTCAGGTCGACCACGGCGTAGCCGGGATTGTGCTGCGCCAGGATGGCGGAGGCTTCATCATGGCCGGTCGCGCCCAGCACGCGGTAGCCACGTCGTTCGAACGAACGGCTCAGTGTGCGGGCGAAGGCTTCGTCGTCTTCGATGATGAGCAGCAGCGGCTCAGGGTTCGGCATCGTTCAGCTCCTCTTCCAGTTCAATGGCCGACATCGGCAACCGCAGCATGACCTCGGCGCCACCCTCCGGCCGGTTGGTCGCCGTGACGGTGCCACCAAGTTTGCGCACCACGTTCACGGCGAGGAACAGGCCCAGGCCACCACCGGGTTTGCCCTTGGTGGACTGGTAGGGCTTGCCGAATTGCGCCAGCATGCTGGGCGCAAAGCCGGGACCACGGTCGAGCACGGACAGCACCAGCGTGCGCTCGTCGATGTGCGCATCAAAACAAACCCAGTCGGGCGAGGCTTCCAGCGCATTGTCGAGCAGGTTGTCGACCGTCTGGCGCAGCGCGGAGTCGCTCGCGACCGGCCAGTCGTCGGCGATCCGATTATTGTACGTGAAAGCGCGCACCGGGCGGCTGGCCTGCCAGCGTTCCACCAGGCCGTCGAGAAAGCCCCGCACGGTCGTGCGTTCGGCCGATTCGCCGCGCGCTTCGCCAGCCGACAGCAGGATGCCGCTGACGATCGATTTGCAGCGCTTGAGCTGCGTCTGCATCTCGGTCAGCTCGCCCAGCAATTCGGGATCATCGCGAAATGCCGGCATGCGCTTCCAGTCGCCCAGGATCACCGAAACGGTCGACAGCGGCGTGCCCAGCTCGTGCGCGGCGCCGCTGGCCAGCAGGCCCATGCGCACGATGTGCTCCTGTTCCGTCGCGCTCTGGCGCAGCGCCGCCAGCTGCGTTGCCTTGTCGCGCACATTGTTCGAGATGCGCGAGACGAACAGCACCAGCAGCGCTGCATTGAGTGCAAAGCAGACCAGCAAGCCCTGGACGTACAGGCTGCCGATCCCGCGCTCGTGGTCGAACGGCAGCGCGAGCGGCTCGGCGAACGCCGCCAGGCCCGCCATGCAGGTGATCGTGATGACGACGATGCTCCAGGTCCACAGCACGTCGAGCAGCACGGCCGACACGATGACCTGCAGCAGATAGAGGAAGGCAAATGGATTGGTGGTGCCGCCGGACAGGTACAGCAGCACGGTCAGGCTCGAGACATCGACCAGGATGGCCAGGAACATCTCGCCATTCGACACCGGCCGCCGCTCGTGCCAGCGCAGATGGCTGGCGATGTTGAAGGCGATCAGGCACGAGAGTACCTGCAGCATGTGCACCAGCGGCAGGCCGATCCCGAACAGCAGGATCGCGACGGCGATGGTCGTGACCTGGCCGATGACGGCGATCCAGCGCAGCTCGATCAGCTGCAGCATGTTCTTGTGGCCGGCCGCAAATTCCACGTTCGCGGCCGCCGCCGACGGCGACGTGCGCGCCGCCCTGGCGAAGAAATCGAGTGGAGATTGCATCGGAACCCGTTCGTTCAGTGCGCCGCTACCCGGCAGTGCGGACGGCGCGTTTAATCGTCGGCGTTGCGGGAACGCTTCGCCTCGTAGCGGGCCACCCACCACCAGGCTGCGGCCACCATGAGGGCGAGAGCATACCAAGTCAGCGCGTAGACGAGGTGATTATTTGGGAACGAGATGACGGTCAGGCCGCCGACCGCGCGCTCGGGCGCGGACACTGGGTCTTGGTTCTTGCCGGCATCGACGAAAAACGGCGCCGTGATGGCGGGATCGAACCCGCGCGCGGCGGTCAGGGCGGCAACGTCACGCGAGTACCAGCGATTGCCGGCCGGGTCGTTGTCGCGCAGGAAACCGCCCTTGGGTTCGGCAATGCGCAGCAGGCCGGTGAGCTTGACGGCTTCGCCCGGTGCGGCGCAGGCATCAGGCCCGGCGGTGCGCGCGGGGAAGCGCGTGGCGATGTCGCCCGATGACGGGATGAAGCCGCGGTTGACAAAAACAATGTGGCCCTCGTCCGTGCAGAACGGCGTGAGCAGCCAGAAGCCGGCACCCAGTTCGGACAGGGCCTGGACGGGTGCGGTAAATGGGTAGAGATAGTGACCCGACAGGGCAACGGCCCGGTATTCGTCGGATTCTCTGGAAATCTGCGGCCACTGCGCCACCGGAGGCAGCGCAGCAGGCGTCGCATGAACGCGTGCATCGACGCGTTCGATCAGGTCCAGTTTCCATTGCAGTCGAAACACCTGCCAGGTCCCCAGCACTGCAAAGAGCACGAGCAGCAGCAAGGCCAACACCGCCACCAGGCGCCGCACGAACGGCGAACGGCGCGGTGGGGGCTGGTCCTGCGCCGAAACGGTCGGCGCCTGCTGCTCGTGCATGACCATCGTCAGGTCATGTCGGAGGTGTTTTCAGCACCCATGCCCGGCATCATGTTGGTGTTCATGTGGTGCATGACCCAGATCGAGCCCGACATCACGATGACCAGCAGCACCAGCGTCAACACCAGTGCCATCATGTTCCAGCCGCCTTCCGCCTTCGAATTCAGGTGAAGGAAGTAGACCATCTGGACCACCAGCTGGACCGCGGCGAAGCCGAGGATGACCCAGCGGGTCATGTCCGGGGCCAGCACGTTGCCCATCACCAGCCAGAACGGAATCGCGGTCAGGATCAGCGACAGGACGAAGCCGATCGCGTAATCCTTGCCACTGTAGTGGATCTGGTAGCTGTCATGACCATGATGACCATGGTCGTGCTCGTTGTGATGATCGCTCATGGCAGCACTCCCATCAGGTAGACAAAGGTAAACACGAAGATCCAGACCAGATCCAGGAAGTGCCAGAACAGCGACAGGCAAGCCAGGCGACGGAAGTTTTCCGGCGTCAGGCCGTGCTTGGACAGCTGCACGAACAGGGTCACCAGCCAGACGATGCCGAACAGCACGTGAAGGCCGTGGGTACCGACCAGCGAGAAGAACGCGGTCAGGAAGCCCGAACGCTGTGGACCGGCGCCCAGGTGGATCAGGTGCTGGAATTCATAGATTTCCAGCGACAGGAACGCCACGCCCAAGAGGCCCGTGACGACCAGCCACAGCTTGGTCTTGCCCACGTTCTTGGCTTGCGCCGAGATCATGGCCATGCCGAAGGTGATCGACGACACCAGCAGGAAGCCGGTGTTCAGCGCGATCAGCGGCAGTTCGAACAGCTCGGCGCCGGTCGGGCCGCCTGCGTAGTTGCGGCCCAGCACGGCGTAGGCAGCGAAGAGCGATGCGAACAGCAGGCAGTCGCTCATCAGGTAGAGCCAGAAGCCGAGCAGCGTGCCCTGCTCCGGGTGGTGCTCCCGCGCCATGTAGCGCGCGGTCACTTCGGCGGGTGTCAACCCGCCTGTCATGGTTGCTTTAATGTCAGACATGGCTTTCCAGCATACGAGTACGTGCGGTTTCGGTCTTCAGGACTTCTTCAGCCGGAATGTAGAAATCGCGTTTGTAGTTGAAGGTATGGGCAATGATCGTACCGAGCAGGACGATGAACGCCCCGATCACGAGGGCCCACATATGCCAGATGATGGCAAAGCCGACCGCGCACGCCAGTGCCGAGATCACGAATCCGGCCCAGGTGTTCTTCGGCATGTGGATCGCGACGAAATCGGCGAGCGGACGCTGGTAACCGTTCTTCTTCATGTCGGCGAAGGTGTCGTTGTCGTGCACCACCGGCGTGAACGCGAAGTTGTAGTCCGGCGGTGGCGACGAGGTCGACCATTCCAGCGTACGGCCATCCCACGGATCGCCCGTGAAATCGCGCAGACGTGCGGTGTTGCGGTCACGGAAGCTGACATACAGTTGCATCAGCAGCGCGCCGATACCACCGGCGATCATCAGGGTGCCCAGGAACGAAATCTGGAACAGCCACTGGACCGACATGTCATCGAAGTGACTCACGCGGCGGGTGTAGCCCATGAAGCCCAGGATGTACGGTGGCGTGAACGCGACCCAGAAACCGATCGACCAGAGCCAGAACGAGACGGTGCCCCAGAACTTGTCGAGCTTGTAGCCGAACGCTTTCGGGAACCAGTAGTTCAGGCCCGCGAAGATACCGAACACCACGCCACCGATAATCACGTTGTGGAAGTGGGCGATCAGGAACAGCGAGTTGTGCAGCACGAAGTCGGCCGCAGGAATCGCCAGCATCACGCCGGTCATGCCGCCGATGGTGAAGGTCAGCATGAACGAGATCGTCCACATCATCGGCAGTTCGAAGCGGATCTGGCCGCGGTACATCGTGAACAGCCAGTTGAACAGCTTCGCGCCGGTCGGAATCGAGATGATCATCGTCGTGATGCCGAAGAACGCATTGACGCTGGCGCCCGAACCCATCGTGAAGAAGTGGTGCAGCCAGACCAGGTACGACAGCACCATGATGACGCAGGTCGCGTAGACCATCGAGGTGTAGCCGAACAGGCGCTTGCCGCAGAAGGTCGAGACCACTTCGGAGAAGATACCGAACGCTGGCAGGATCAGGATGTAGACCTCAGGGTGACCCCAGATCCAGATCAGGTTCACGTACATCATCGCGTTGCCGCCACGGTCGTTCGTGAAGAACGCGGTGTCGAACAGGCGGTCCATGCCCAGCATGGCCAGCACGGCGGTCAGGATCGGGAAGGTCACGACGATCAGGATGTTGGTGCACAGCGAGGTCCAGACGAAGACTGGCATCTTCATCAGGCCCATGCCTGGTGCGCGCATCTTGATGATGGTGACGATCAGGTTCACACCGGACAGCAAGGTACCGACACCCGCGATCTGCAATGACCAGATGTAGTAGTCGACGCCCACCCCCGGACTGGCCAGGATGCCTGACAGCGGCGGATACGCGAGCCAGCCGGTACGTGCGAATTCACCGACGAACAGCGACGCCATGATCAGCACGGCGCCCATCGTGGTCATCCAGAACGAGAAGTTGTTCAGGAACGGGAAGGCCACGTCGCGCGCACCGATCTGCAGTGGCACCACGTAGTTCATCAGGCCCGTCACGAACGGCATCGCCACGAAGAAGATCATGATCACGCCGTGGGCGGTGAAGACCTGGTCGTAGTGGTGCGGCGGCAGGAAGCCGGCGTTGTCGCCAAAGGCGAGCGCCTGCTGGGCACGCATCATCAGGGCATCGGCAAAGCCGCGCAGCAGCATGACGAGACCGAGGATCATGTACATGATGCCGATTTTCTTGTGGTCGATACTGGTGATCCAGTCTTTCCACAGGGAGCCCCACAGGCGGAAGTAGGTCAGGATGCCCACGAGGGCAACACCGCCTACGATCACACCTGCGAAGGTAGCAAGCAGGATCGGCTCATGGAAGGGAATTGCGTCCCAGCCAAGCCGACCGAAGATAAACTTCGTCAAGTCGAAAGTGTCTTGCATGGTTACTTCTTCACAGTGTTAAAAGGGGCGACGCACATTTCCAGCGCCTCGGCCAGCATGGACTTGCCATCCTTCGGCAGCTGGCGGATGGCCGCAGCCATTTCGTTGCGCTTGTGATCCTCGTGCATTTGCTGATTCATGCACATGGTGCCTTCAGCAACGCAGCGGTTCAGGATGCGGTTGAACAACGCGGGCTCGACCTGTGCGTAATGGCGCACCGGCTCCTTGGCGGTCGGCTTTTCGAGCACCATGTAGTCAGCGCGGTCGAGCACTTCGGTACCGGTCTTCATTTCCTTGACCCAGGTGTCGAAATCGGCCTGCGTCACGCCCTTGTAGGCAAACTTCATGTGCGAGAAACCATCGCCGCTGAAGTTGGCCGAGAGGCCGCGATAATCGCCGGTCTTGTTCAGCACCGCGTTCAGTTCCGTCTCCATGCCCGGCATCGCGTAGATCATGCCAGCCAGGGTCGGGATGTAGAACGTGTTCATCACGGTCGACGACGTGATCTTGAAGCGCACTGGCACGTCGATCGGGGTCACCAGGTGATTGACCGATGCAATGCCCTGCTCTGGATAAATGAACAGCCATTTCCAGTCCAGCGCCACCACCTGTACTTCAAGTGGCTTGACCGACGCGGCGAGCGGGCGGTTGGCATCGATGCGGTCGAGCGGACGGTACGGATCGAGCTTGTGGGTACTGACCCAGGTAATCAGGCCCAGCACGATGATGATCAGGAGCGGAGCGCCCCAGATAATCAGCTCGAGCTTGGTCGAGTGGTCCCAGTCAGGTTCGTAGGCCGCATTGGCGCCCTTGCGGTAGCGCCAGGCGAACCAGACGACCAGCAACATCACCGGAATGATGATGATCAACATTAATAGAACCGATATGACGATCAGATCGGCCTGCTGCTTTGCTATATCGCCGGTGGGATTCATTACAACGGTATTGCAGCCAGCTAGCGCTGCAAGGAGAAGTAATGGCAGTCCGCGGCGGACAATTTGTGGAATCATGCTAGGTATCTAACGTTACATGGAGGGAGAGCATGCTACTGTACTGCCAACGGTCGTCAAAGAACATTGGACAGTTTGTCCCACCCTTTGCCATAATGCAATTTTAACAATAGTGTTACCCACAATAGTGGCGACCGCGACACGACTTTTGGAGAACTAACCATGCACAGCACCACCCACGGCGGCGACGACGCCGCTCCAATCACCAGCCCGAACAGCGGCGCACGCAATATCAACGCCCGCGACGAGCACATTTCTCCCGGTGACATCGCCGTTGGCGTCATTGTCGGTCGTTCAGCGGAGTACTTCGAGTTCTTCGTGTATGCCATCGCTTCGGTGCTGGTGTTCCCGTCGATCTTCTTCCCGTTTGCCGATCGCCTCGAAGGCACACTGTACGCCTTTACCATTTTCGCGTTCGCCTTCATCGCGCGTCCGTTCGGTACGCTGCTGTTCATGTGGATCCAGAAGCGCTGGAGCCTCGACATGAAACTGCTGATCGCGCTGTTCATGATGGGTACCTGCACCGTCGTCATCGCCCTGCTCCCGAGCTACAGCGAAATCGGCGGCGCCGCCATCGTGATGCTGGCACTGCTGCGCATCGGCCAGGGCCTGGCCCAGGGCGGCTCGTGGGATGGCCTGCCATCGCTGCTGGCCCTGTCGGCACCTGAAGGCAAGCGCGGCTGGTACGCAATGCTGGGCCAGCTGAGCGCACCGCTCGGCTTCGTCATCGCTGCCGGCGTGTTCGCTTACCTGATCGGCAACCTGTCGCAGGAAGACTTCCTGACCTGGGGCTGGCGCTTCCCGTTCTTCGTCGCCTTCGCCATCAACGTCGTCGGCCTGTTCGCCCGCCTGCGCCTGGTCTCGACCACCGAATACGCACGCCTGCTGGACAGCAAGCACATGTCGCCGGCACCGGTTGGCGAACTGATGCGTAATCAGGGCACCAATATCGTCATCGGCGCCATGACCGCGCTGGCCAGCTACGCGCTGTTCCACCTGGTGACCGTGTTCCCGCTGTCGTGGATCCAGCTGTACGATACCCGTCCTGTCGAATCGTTCCTGCTGGTCCAGATGGGCGGCGCCGTGCTGGCTGCACTGGGCATCCTGGCATCGGGCTACATCGCCGACAAGGTCGGTCGCCGTACCACGCTGGGCACGCTGGCCGCACTGATCGCGCTGTTCTCGATCTTTGTGCCATCGCTGATCGATGGCGGCACGACTGGTCAGAACACCTTCATCCTGGTGGGCTTCACCCTGCTGGGTCTGTCGTATGGTCAGGCAGCGGGCGCCACGACGTCGAACTTCCAGAAGCACTTCCGCTATACCGGTGCGGCGCTGACGTCGGATCTGGCATGGCTGGTTGGCGCGGCGTTTGCCCCGCTGGTCGCCCTGGGCCTGTCGGCGAACTTCGGCCTGGGTTACGTCAGCCTGTACCTGCTGTCGGCCGCCGTGGCCACGCTGGCTGCGCTGAGCCTGAACCGCAAGCTGGAAATTCGTGACTGAGTTGTCTTAGTCTGATCTGCTCGCAACAACGACGGCCCTTCGGGGCCGTTGTTGTTTCCGGTTGCATGCACAGGACATGAACCGGTGGCGTCGCAAAATACAACATTGCATTCCAGCCAGCAATCTTTGCTGATGGTATGATCTTTACAGATGCCTTGCGTTTGCCCTACCGGTCCGCGCTACAGTGGCAGCTCGTACATCCATTGACGGATGACGACGCTTGCCCGCTGGCCCGGACGGCAACAGGGCACCCGGCTTGTCTGCCGAACAGCACGACATCGGGGAGCCCGATCCGGCTTGCCGGACGTGGCCATATTTCTTATTGTCTTCACGATCGCACACCATGAAATTACCACTGTCGCTGGTGGCTGGCGCCGTTTTCGTCGCGCAGTCGGCCATCGCCGCGCCGCCGGCCTGCTACAACTTTTCTCCGGTCAACCAGTTCAATGTCCAGGTCTCGGCCAGCTTCTGGAATCCGATCATCAGCTACGTATCGGCCAGGAGCAAGGTCTGCATGAAGCTCAAGCTTGGCCGTACCTCGGCGGACACGACCAGCTTCGTGCTGGCCCGCGAAGTGGACTTTGCCTTCTCCAATCACCTGTTCAGTCCCGAGCGCGACAAGATGGGCTGGACCGTGTTCGGGCGGCGCAACTCGCCGCCCGTGCATGGGCAGATCGTGGTGCCGGCCGACTCGCCGATCCGGGATATCCGCGAACTGGCCGGCGCTGCCGTGAGTTTTCCCGGCCCGGAAGCACTGGTTGCCTACAAGGTCAACTATGCGCAATTGCTGCGCGCCGACATTCCCGTGAACGTCGTGTTCGCCGGCAATCACGACGCCGCATTCACGCAGCTGTTTGCCGGGATGGTCAAGGCCGTTGGCGCCAATTCCCAGCTCGTGGCCAACTGGAGCGGCCGTGAAGGCAGCGCGTTTCGCGTGCTGTGGACGTCGGCGCCGTTCAATGACCTCGCGCTGATGGCGTCGCCGCGCGTGCCGGCCGACCAGGTGCGCGCTGTCGCCAATGCCTTCCTGACGATGCACAACGACCCTGACGGCAAGCGCGTCCTGGCGGAATCGGCAGCGTTGATCCACGCCCCGGTGCCGCTGTCGTTTGTCGCTGCCACCCAGGCCGACTATGCCAGCTATCGCGCGTTCTACGCCGACCTGCCGGCCAGCCTGCGCTGACACCCTTCGCCATGACATCTTCTTTGCTGCGCCTGCTCAAGCGTGTCTTCCTGCCGCGCTCCCTGATGGGCCGCGTGTTCGGCGTGTTCGCCGCCACGCTGCTGCTGATGATGGCGGCGGGCCTGGGCATGTTCTACCGCTACCAGTACCTGCAGCACATCGAAGAGACGCAGGACAACGCGCTGATGCTGGTCGAGGCGGTGATCCAGCCGATCGAAGAGAGCGTGGTCATCGGCGATTACGACACGGTCAAGCGCACGCTGGGCAAGATGATCGTCAAGTCCCCGTTCAAACGGGCGCAGTTTCTCGAAGTAAGCGGCGGCGCGATCAGCCTGGAGGCGCAGGACAGCCAGCACGCCGCCCCGCCCGCCTGGTTCACGGCGCTGATCGTCGAGCGGTTCTACGATGTCAACCGGGTCATCTCGGTGGGCGGCAAGGATTATGGCGTCATGCGCCTGTCGTTCGACGTGAACCGGCTCGCGGCGCAACTGTGGCAGCTCGTCATGGAAACCGCGGCGATGGCACTGGTACTGGCCTCGGCCAGCCTGCTCCTGATGCGCGTGCTGCTGCGCCGGTGGCTGGAACGGCTCGGCGGTCTGCGCGCCTTCGAGCATGACGTCGCTGCAGGCCTGGTCACGGCCGAGGCGCCATTGCACGAAGATGCGCCGCTCGAGATCCAGGAAGCGATCCTCGCCGTCAACCGGGGCACGGCCAGCCTGCGCGTGCAGTATGGCGAGCGCATCGAACTCCTGATGAATTCACTGGTCCAGCACAAGAGCGCGATGGACCAGGCCGCAATCGTGTCCGAGATCGATGTCGAGGGCCGCATTGCCGTGGTCAACGACCAGTTCATCGCCAACAGCGGCCTGTCGCGCGACGAGGTCGTGGGCCAGCCCCTGGCGAGCCTGAGCATCACCGGTGCGGCACCGGCCTGGACGCCGGCGCCGGTGGTCTGGCAGGGGGATGTCACGATTGCCGGGCGCGACCGCACGCTGCAATGGCACCGCACGATCGTGCCGATGTTCGACGCCGGTGGCGTGGAACGCTATATCTGCATCGATATCGACATCACCGAGCGCAAGGCGTTCGAGCGCACGATCCTGGCCACGGCCCGCCGCGAGAACCTGATCGCGGAGCTGGGTCGCGTGGCCCTGACGGCCACCGATCTGCACCACGTGTTCCAGGAGGCGGTGCAGGCCGCGGCAACCGGCCTGGACGCGCCGTCCGCAGCACTGTTTTCGCTGGAACCGGCGCCGATCGGGCGTTCACTGGTGCTGCGCGCTGGCAGCGGCACACTGGCTGCGGCCACCGGCTTCGCGCTCGACTGCCCGCTGGGCCCGATGCCGCAGCAGGAGCCGGCCGATCTGCTGCGCCCCCTGTTCGTGCCAGTCGGCGACGCTTACCAGGTGCGCAGCAGCGCCGATGCCTGCGTGATTTGCACGGAAAGCCCGTTTGGCGTGCTGGCCGTGTTCGGCGACGATGCACGCCAGTTCGCGCCGGACGACCGCAACTTCCTGCGCAGCATTACGCACATCCTGGCAACCACGATCGAACGTCACACGGCGCAGCAGCGCCTGACCTATCTGGCGCAATACGACGCCCTGACCGACCTGCCGAACCGGCGCCACCTGTCCGAGTCCCTCGACCAGGCGATCGGCGCGGCAGCCGCGCAGGCACGCCGCGCAGGCGTCATGTTCATCGACCTGGACCATTTCAAGAAGGTCAACGACATGCTGGGGCATGGCGTTGGCGACCAGCTCCTGGTTCTTGCCACCAAGCGCCTGCAGGCCTGCGCCCGTCCCGGCGACCTGGTCGCGCGGCTGGGCGGCGACGAATTCGCGCTGATCCTGCCCGACGTCGTGGACGACGGCGACATCGGCACGCTGTGCACCAAGATCATCGACGCGCTGGCGGCGCCCTTCCTGCTGCAGGGCCAGCAACTGTTCGTCTCGGCCAGCATCGGCGTGGCGCGCTATCCGGAAGACGGCGCCAACGCGGAGGCGCTGCTCAAGAGCGCCGACACGGCCATGTATGCGGCAAAGAACAATGGCCGCGGCAATTTCCAGTTTTTCAGCGCCGCCATGCACGACGCCACCACCCAGCGCATCAAGCTCGAAGCCGAGCTGCACCAGGCGCTGGAGCGGCGCGAATTCCTGCTGCACTATCAGCCGAAGCTCGACCTCGTGACGGGCAGGACCAGCGGCTTCGAAGCCCTGCTGCGCTGGAACCACCCGGAGCGTGGCCTCGTGCCGCCGCTCGCGTTCATCAGCATCCTCGAAGACACGGGGCTCATCATCGCGGTAGGCGAATGGGTTGTGGCGGAAGTCTGCCGCCAGCTCGGCGCCTGGCGCGCCGACGGATTTCCGATCGTGCCGGTGGCGATCAACCTGTCCGCGCGCCAGCTCGAGCAGGATGATCTGGCCGCGACAATCGAGCGCATCGTGACGGCCAGCGGCATCGCACCGGCACTGCTCGAGTTCGAGCTGACCGAATCGATGCTGATGATGAACCCGGACGCTGCGGTGGAGACCCTGGGACGGATCAAGGCACTGGGCATGCGCCTGTCCATTGACGATTTCGGTACCGGCTACTCGAGCCTGGCATACCTGAAGCGGTTCCCGCTCGACGCGCTCAAGATCGACCGCACCTTCGTGCGCGACCTGCCGCACGACAGCGACGATGCGGCGATTACCCGCGCCGTCATCAACCTGGCCCACAGCCTGAACCTGAAGGTGGTGGCCGAAGGTGTGGAAAATCTCGAGCAGTTGTGTGAACTGAAGCGCTTCGGCTGCGACGAAATCCAGGGCTACTACGTCGACCGGCCGCTGGTGCCGGCCAGTTGCTTCACCCGCGCAGCTGGCGGCGCATCGCCAGGCGCGCAGCGCGACGCCATGCTGGTGATGTGATATTGCGCGCGGCTCAGGCCAGCGCGGTATCGAGCACCGTCATCACGATGAACCCGATCACCAGCGCGATGCTGGCCTGGGTGCCATTGCCGGACTGGCGCGATTCGGGAATCACATCGTTGACGATGACGAGCAGCATGGCGCCGGCAGCAGCGGCCAGTGCATACGGCAGCAGGCCGGCGGCGATACCGATCAGCGCAACGCCGAACACGGCGGCAATCGGCTCGATCAGGCCCGACACGATCCCCATGCCGACCGCCCCCAGGCGGCTGTAACCGACAGAATGCAGCGCCAGCGCCACCACGAGGCCTTCCGGCACATCCTGGATCGACACGCCCGTGGCCAGCGACGTGGCTTTTTCGAGGTCGATGCCGGCGAAGGCAACGCCAATGGCAAGGCCTTCCGGCAGGTTATGCAACGCCACCGCCCAGACAAACAGCCACGCGCGCCGCAGCGACACCTGGTCGGGATCGCTGGAGAGAATGCTGTCGGTGTGCACCGCGCGACTCATCAGGAGAATCGCACCGGCCCCGGCCAGGATGCCGGCGCCCACCATCAGGCTGGCTTCCCAGCTGCCTGCGCCGGCCGAGGAAGCCGCATTGAGCGCCGGAATGACGAGCGAAAACGCGGTGGCGCCCAGCATCACGCCGGCGCCGAAACCGAGGAATGAATCGTAAGTACGACGAGAAAAATTCTGGGCAAACAAGACGGGCAGCGTGCCGAGCGCGGTCGCCGCTGCTGCCGCGCTGCCGCCGAGCAAGGCGGCCAGCATCTTCGGGTTGGCATTCATGAACTGCTCGATCATACTGCCGATCAGGATAAACAAGACAACGGTACAGATAGCGAAACCGATCGCGCGACGTGGGGTAAGCCAGCTCGGCATGCCACGGTGTGGTGGGGCTTTCTCGACTTGACTATCCATGCGGCTTCCTGATAACTGAATGCCGCCTGCCACAGATCATGTGGCAGGCGGCGTGGGCAAAAGCTGTGCGTTCTGGTTACGACGTTTTTTTGACGCGGGCCTTCTTTGTCTTGGCGATACCGGTGTCATCAAGCGGACCGCCGCGCGAGGCCACCGTCGGCTCGCCCATTGCATTTCCGCTACTACCACCTATCGTACCACCGGATGCAGATTGCATCATGCCCAGTTCGGAACCGGTGCGCGGCATGGCCATCGGGTCCGACAGCGTCCGCGCCGCCATCATTTCCAGCACGTCGATATCGTCGGTCGGCAGCGCCACTTCGGCATCGCCCGCGCCGCCATCGACGGCCATCTGCTTGTCGCGGTCGCTGATGAAGTCCCAGTCGGCGCCCTGGTTCCATGCGCCGCGCACCTCACCGTCGCCCTGCGACATATTGTAGTAGACGCTGGAAAACGCCGGCACCACGGGCATTTTCCCGGGCGGGAAGTTCGGTTCCATCGCGTACAGCGCTTTTTCGAACGACTTCATGTGTGCCACTTCGCGCGTCATCAGGAAACCCAGTGCTTCCTTGACGCCCGGGTCGTCGGTCAGTGAAATCAGCCGCTCGTAGACGATCTTGGCGCGTGCTTCGGCGGCGATGTTCGACCGCAGATCGGCGCTTGGCTCGGTGATCGAGTCGATGTAGGCTGCCGTCCATGGCACACCGGCCGAATTGGTCAACGGCACGCCAGCGCCGTACAGCACCTGGGTGATGTGACTGTCGTTACCGGCACCCGTGATACTGCGGTAGGTGTCGGCTTCCATGTCGACCCCTTCGGCCAGACGGCCTTTGGCACCCTTGTTGAGCATCGCAACGATATTGCCGATGACTTCGAGGTGGCTCAGCTCTTCGGTCGCGATATCGAACAGCAGGTCCTTGCGGCCTGGATCGTCCTCGGCAACTGCCTGGGTGAAGTAGCGCATGGCGGCGGCAAGTTCGCCCTGCGGGCCGCCGAACTGTTCGAGCATCAGATTCGCCAGGCCGGGATTGGGGCCGCTGACGCGCACGGTGTACTGCAAACGCTTATTGTGAGCAAACATGAAAGTATCCTCAAATGGGTGATCATCCTTGCGGCACGCGTCATGCGTGACCGTCCAGGACGGGCCGTCGTCTCGATCGGCAGCCCAGTGACCACATAATCTCATGACAACTATTGGTCATCCGTAAGTTGTAATCTCGAGTTCGTGTAGGACTAATTTGACACAATGTTATTTCAAATCAACACTCCACCGGGTTCGGCTGCGCCAGCTGGAATATGACTGACATGGGACCGGCACGCGCGCCTACAGCCAAGGTCCCCGGACTGGCTCACGATAGTGAACAAACAATCACATCGGGGGTACAACCATGTTCAATCTCAAACAACTCAGCCCGACCATCACTGACATGATCCGCTTTGATCATTCCCACGTCATGGTCACGTTCCACCAGTACTCGAGCGACAAAAGCCCGACGGTCAAGAAAGCATTGGCCGACACCATCTGCGATGCACTGGAAATCCATGCAACGCTGGAAGAAGAGATTTTCTATCCCGTGATGCGGCGCGAAGATGCGAAGCAGTCGTTCATCCATGAGGCTGAACCGGAACACGACGACATGCGCCGCCTGATTGCCCAGCTGCGCCGCACCAGCGGCGCCGATCCGCGCCACGATGATCTGGTGATGGAATTGATGCGCGACGTGATTCATCACGTGGCCGACGAAGAAACGCGCCTGCTGCCCGATGCCGAGAACATCCTGGGCAAGGCGCGCCTGTCGGAGCTGGGCGCCGCGATGACGCGTCGCCGCCTCCAGCTCGTCGGTCCAAAGGCGGGCAAGCTGGCCAAGGAACATCTGGTTGGCTTCTCCGGCAGCAGCACGGCGCTTGCTGTCGGCGTAATTGGCGCCCTGATTGCGGCCTTCGCACTGACGCCCAAGAAGACCTGGCAGGAAAAATCGACGGACGCATAACGCGTCGCCGACGTAGCACAGCGTCGCTGTCAAGCACCGCCCCCGGCAACGGCGACGGTGTTTTTTACGTTCTACAGGTCGGGATAAAAGACGGGCATTGGGTCAAGTGTCGATTTCGCGCCGAGATGGACCCCATTCTCCTTTAGCCAGGTATCGGCCGAGGCCACGCCAAGATCGTGCAAGTGCTGCAGGAAAGGCATCTCGGCACTGAATTTGGCAGAAATGCCATGCGCCGCCAGGTGCTCGTTACCGCTGATCAGGTGCAAAAACTTGGCGGCAGGCGTCGCCCCCGCACCGCGCATTTCATCCGTCGCGCTTCCGAAAAACTGCACTGCGCTGACTTCACGGACGAAACTGATGTTGAACGCGATCTCGTTGGCGCGATTGGCAATGTCGGCCACCGTGCGCGGCATGTCGGGACGGGCGATGGGATTGTTCTGGATGATCACCACATCTGTTCCATCGCCGTGCGCCATCAGCGGCGCCAGCGGTGGATTGGCCACGTAGCTGCCATCCCAGTACATCTCGCCATCGACCTCGACCGCAGCAAAGACGGTTGGCAGGCAGGCCGAGGCCAGGAGTCGCTGGACATCCATCTCGTCGCGCCTGAACAGCTTGCCCGTGCCGGTGCGCACATTGGTCGCGGCAATGAACAGCTGCAGCTCTTCACAGGCGCGTACCCGCTCGAAGTCGATGGTGGCTGCGAGAAAGTGGCGCAGCGGATTGAGCGTCAGCGGCCCTTCCAGCGTCGGACCAGCCATGGCACCCGCCATTTCCAGCAAGTGGTACACCGGCGAAAACGCCATCGTGAAATGCGGCGCCATGCGGTCGAGCGGCGTGCGCTGCAGCGGACTCATCGACGCAGCCGTGCCGATCGCGCGCCAGAACTTGTCGAGTGCCTTGCGCGCACCTTCGCGCCCGCCCCCGCGTGCATAGCCGTCTGCAATGACGACCGCATTGACCGCGCCGGCGCTTGACCCGCTGAGCGCGTCGATCTGCAATCCCGGCTCCTGCAGAAGGCGGTCGAGCACACCCCAGCCATAGGCGCCATAACTGCCGCCGCCCTGGATGGCCAGACTGATTGTTTTATGGTCGGTCACGATCTGCTCAGGAAAGTCATCGAAGCGTCAGCGTAATCCCTGCATCGATTGTGCGGCGCAGCGCAGACTTTACGCCATCCAGCGCGTCACGAGCGGCACCAGCCAGGGAGCAAGCAGCGCCGTCAGCGCGCCATTCAACCCCATCGCGAGTCCCGCAAACGCCCCCATCTCGGGGCTGAGCTGGAACGCGCGCGCCGTGCCGATCCCGTGCGCGGCCAGGCCCATGGCGAACCCGCGCGCCGCGTCCGGGCGCACGCGCAGAAGCTGGAACAACCAGGTCGAGAAGATGGCGCCAAAGATGCCGGTGCCAATCACCAGCGCGGCGGTCAGCGAAGGCAGGCCGCCCAGCCGCTCGGCCACGGCCATGGCGATCGGCGACGTGACCGATTTGGGCGCGAGCGTGGCGATCAGTGCGGGCGTTGCGCCCAGCAACTGCGCCACTACGACCACCGACACGATCGCCGTCACGCAGCCGGCCAGCAGCGCCGCTGTCAGGGGCAGCCAGTGCTGGCGCAGGCGCGGCAGCTGGCGCACCAGCGGGACGGCCAGCGCCACGGTCGCCGGGCCGAGCAGGAAGTGCACGAACTGCGCGCCGGCGAAATACCGTTCATAGGACATGCCGGACAGGCTCAGGATGCCCACCACGATGGCAATCGCGATCGCGACCGGGTTGGCGATCGGCGCGCCCTTGCACCAGGCGCCGATGCGCTGCGCGGCCAGATAGGCGCACAGCGTCATGGTCAAACCAAGCAACGGCGAGGCCGCCAGGTAAACCCAGAACTGGTGCAGGCCGGCGAAATCAGGCATCGCGGTCTTTCGCAGTCCCGCCCTTCATGCCGCGCAGCAGCAGGCCGGTGACGGCCAGCGCCAGCAGCGTGCTCACGACAACCGATGCGACAATCGCCAGCCAGTGACCGCTGCCGCTGCTTGCGGCCACGACGATGCCCACGCCGGCCGGCACGAACAGCAGCGACAGATGCGCCAGCAGCGCATTGGCGGCCTGCTCGACCAGCAACTGCAATTTTGGGAACATGATCAGCGCCGCCACGAGCAGCAGCATGCCGGCAACGGGGCCGGGCAGCGGCAGGCGCAATACGAAGACGACGCCCTCCCCCAGGCATTGGAACAACAACAGGACTGCGAACGCCGCCAGCATGCTTTCTCCTTGATGCAAGACGGCGGCCAGGGGCCGCCGCAAACACGCAGGATAACAAATTACTGGTCAGGCAGCGGTGGTTGCCTCGCTGGCGGCGCCAAGGGCCCCGCGCTTGACCTGGTCGCGCTCGATCGATTCGAACAGCGCCTTGAAGTTGCCTTCGCCGAAACCGTCGTCACCCTTGCGCTGGATGAATTCGAAAAACACCGGGCCCAGTTGCGCCACGCCGAAGATCTGCACCAGCAGGCGCGCCTTGCCGTCCGTGACCGTGCCGTCGAGCAGCAGGCCGCGCATCTTGAGCTGCTCGGCATCTTCGCCATGGCCCGGGATGCGTTCGTCGAGCATTTCGTAATACGTCTCGGGTGGCGCCGTCATCAACGGCACGCCAGCGGCGCGCAGGCTGTCGACCGTGGCGATCAGGTCTTCGCTCAAGAGCGCGATGTGCTGGATGCCTTCGCCGTTGAACTGCATCAGGAATTCCTCGATCTGGCCGCCGCCCGCCTTGCCTTCTTCGTTCAGCGGGATGCGGATCATGCCGTCCGGCGCCGTCATCGCCTTCGAGGTCAGGCCCGTGTACTCGCCCTTGATGTCGAAGTAGCGGATTTCACGGAAGTTGAACAGCTTCTCGTAGAAGCCGGCCCAGTACGACATGCGGCCGCGGTACACATTGTGCGTCAGGTGGTCGATGATCTTCAGGCCGTGGCCTTCCGGATTGCGCGGCACGCCCTCGATGAAGCGGAAGTCGATGTCATAGATCGATTTGCCGGTCGTGTCGCCTTCGTCAAAGCGGTCGATCAGGTACAGCGGCGCGCCGCCGATGCCGCGGATCGCCGGCAGGCGCAGCTCCATCGGGCCGGTCGGGATCTCGACCGCCTGGGCGCCCAGTTCCAGCGCCCTGGCATAGGCCTTGTGCGCATCGCGCACACGGAACGCCATGCCGCAGGCCGACGGGCCATGCTCGGCCGAGAAATAGGCCGCGTAGCTTTTCGGCTCGTTGTTGATGATGAAGTTGATCCCGCCCTGGCGATACAGCGTGACGTCCTTCGAGCGGTGCACGGCCACCTTGGTAAAGCCCAGCGCCTCGAACACGGGTTCGAGCACGCCCGGGGTTGGCGAAGCGAACTCGACGAACTCGAAGCCCATCAGGCCCATGGGATTGTCAAACAGGTCTGCCATTGTCTCTTCCTTGTATACGGTCTTGCGTTGACGGTCATTCCGCGAACACGTCGGCCAGCAAACCGCGCAACCACACATTGCCCGGATCCTGGTTGAAGCGGCGGTGCCAAAAAATATTCGTTTGCAGCGGCGGCAGATCCAGTGGCGGCGTTGCCCATTCGAGTGCGAACGGCAGGCCGGCCCGTTCGGCCAGTTTTTGCGGCACCGTCACCACCAGGTCGCTCGAACTGACGATGTACGGCACCGCCGTAAAGTGCGGCACCCGAAAGCGCGTCGCCGGCGCAATCCCGGCCCGGGCCAGCACTGCGTTGACGCGGTCGTACGGGCTGTCGGCCGCGTCCACCAGCAAATGCTCGGCCGCCGCGAAGCGCGCCAGCGTCAATTCGCCCTTGCCCAGCGGATGCCCCTTGCGGAACATCGTCACGAACGGCTGGCGAAACAGGTGCCGCTGGTACAGCGCATCGGATACATCCTCGAACGGGCCCACAGCCAGGTCGACCCGCCCGCCTTCCATTTCTTCCTTCAGCGTCGCCGCGCCCACGCGCACCGAACTGAGTTCCACGTGCGGCGCCAGCTGCCGGCAGCGCTCGATCAGCGTCGGCATGAAGTACACCTCGCCCACATCGGTCATCGCCAGCACGAAGCGGCGGCTGCTCGTGGCCGGCTCGAACCGGCTGCGCTGGTTCAGCGCCAGCGCCACCTGCGCCATCGCCGCCCCGATCGGTTCGGCCATCTGCGTCGCCAGCGGCGTCGGCTGCATCCCGCTCGCGGTCCGCACGAACAGCTCGTCGCCAAAGGCGCGTCGCAGCCGCGCCAGCGCATTGCTCACCGCCGACTGGCTCAGGCCAAGACGGCGGGCGGCGCTGGAAATCTGGCGCTCCCGATAGACTTCCTGGAACACGGACAGCAAATTCAGGTCGATGGTGCGCGGTTCGATCATGGTGTTTGGTGGTGCTGGCGCATTGTCCACGGGTGGTGGTGGTAGAAGCCAGCAGTATTCATGGAATCAATAGTCTACATTTTTCTATTCATCTCGTAAAACTGACGGGATTATTCTAGAGTGCTGCCATCGACCCGCAATCGCACGCCCAACACCTGTTCCAGGAGACACAGCATGACCCACCCGTCCGGTTACTCGTCCGGCTTCGGCAACGAATTCGCCACCGAAGCGCTGCCCGGCGCCCTGCCGCAGCACCGCAATTCGCCGCAGCAAGTGGCGTACGGACTGTATGCCGAGCAGATTTCCGGCACCGCGTTCACCGCCCCGCGCAGCCATAACCGGCGCTCGTGGCTGTACCGGATCCGGCCGGCGGCCGTGCATGGCAGCTTCGTGCCGCTGGACGCGCCGCGCCTGGTCAGCCGCTTCGACAATGCCGCGCCGCCAAATCAGTTGCGCTGGAGTCCGCTGCCGATGCCGACAGTGCCGACCGACTTCATCGATGGCTGGGTGACGATGGCAGGCAATGGCTCGGCCGAGGCGATGACGGGCTGCGCCGTGCACCTGTATGCGGCCAACCGCTCGATGGACGGCCGCTATTTCTACAATGCGGACGCCGAACTGCTGATCGTGCCGCAACTGGGGCGCCTGCGCATTGCCACCGAACTGGGCGTGCTGGACGTCGAGCCGCAGGAAATCGCCGTGATCCCGCGCGGTGTGCGTTTTCAGGTGATGTTGCCCGATGGCGAAGCGCGCGGCTACCTGTGCGAGAACTTCGGCGCGCTGCTGCAACTGCCCGACATGGGCCCGATCGGCTCGAACGGGCTGGCCAATCCGCGCGACTTCCTGACGCCGGTGGCGCACTACGAGGATCTCGAAGGCGATTTCGAGCTGGTCACCAAGTTCGGCGGGCGGCTCTGGCGCGCGCCGATCGGCCACTCGCCGCTGGACGTGGTCGCGTGGCACGGCAACTATGCGCCGTACAAATACGACCTGCGTCATTTCAATGCCATCGGGTCGATCAGCTACGACCATCCCGATCCGTCGATCTTCCTCGTGCTGCAAGCGCCATCGGACACGCCCGGCGTCGACACGCTCGACTTCGTGATCTTCCCGCCACGCTGGCTGGTGGCCGAAGACACGTTCCGCCCGCCCTGGTTCCACCGCAATGTGGCCAGCGAGTTCATGGGATTGATTCACGGCGCCTACGATGCCAAGGCCGACGGCTTCGTGCCGGGTGGCTCGAGCGTGCACAACTGCATGAGCGGGCACGGGCCGGACGCCGCAACCTTCGACAAGGCCAGCAGCGCCGACACGCGCCAGCCGCACAAGGTGAGCGACACGATGGCGTTCATGTTCGAGACCCGCAATGTGCTGGTGCCCACCGCGCAGGCGCTGGCGTCACCGCAATTGCAGGGGGATTATCAGCAGTGCTGGGCCGGCATCACCAAGCGCTTTCGCAGCACGCCTTGACGAGGCCCCGCCTGTCGTCAGGGGATGGTCCAGTCCAGGCCGAGCTTGCGCACCAGTAACAGCGTCAGGTAGCCGAGCACCGCGAGCAGAACCACGAAGATGAGGACGACCTTGGCCACGCCGATCACCAGCGTGCGCCGGTCCATGCCATTCTTTTTCTTGCCCTGATCGTAATGCCACTTGATGGCGAAAAACATGCCCGTGCCGAGCACGAGCGCTTTGAAGGTAAAGAAGACGATCGGGAACCATTCCATTGTTGTGCATATTTCCAGGCTGTTGCCGCACACGGTCGATGAAGTAACGACAGCGCCGGCGGGGAGAGTTTTCAAGCATACTACTTGAAAGCAATTTCCATACATCGAGACAAAATGTCCCAGGCAAGGCCCGTGCCCGACCCGCAGGTTCCCGTCTGGCTGCCGCATTTGACCACGAATGGCGGTCCCCGTTTTTTGCAGATTGCGGATGCGTTGCAAGCGGCCATCGTGGCCGGATCGCTGGCGCCGGGTGACCGCCTGCCGCCGCAGCGCCACTTGGCAGTACAACTGGACATCGACCTGACCACCGTCACGCGCGCCTACGATGAAGCCCGGCGCCGCAACCTGCTGGAGGGGCGCGGCGCGCGCGGCACGTACGTGGCCGCTCCGAAAGTCGGCTTCGCCGCGGTGATCGACCTGAGCATGAACACGCCCCCACCGCCTGCCGGCGTGGACGTCGACGACATGCTGAAACAGGGCTTGTCCCAGGTGCTGCTGAGTGCCGACAATCAACTGTTGATGGCCTATCATCTGGGCGGGGGCAGCGATGCTGACCGCCAGGCTGGCGCCACCTGGCTCGAACCGATGTGCGGACGACTGGATCCCGCGCACATCGTGGTCTGTCCGGGTGCGCAGGCAGCGATCGCCGCCGCCATCCTTGCACACACAGCGCCAGGCGACACGGTATTGGCTGAACCGATGGGTTACCCCGGTTTGCGCGACGCCGTGACCCATCTGGGCCGACGCCTTGTGGCTGTGGAGGCCGACGAACATGGGATGGTCCCCGAGCGGCTCGAGCAAGCCTGCCGCCGCGACAAGCCCGGGCTTATCTACCTCAATCCCACCTTGCAGAACCCGACTGCGGTCACGATGCCCCCGAGCCGGCGCCAGGCGCTTGCCGGCATCGCGCAGCGCTGCGACGTGCGCATTCTCGAGGACGATCCCTACTGGCTGCTGGCGGACGCCCCGCCGCCGCCGATCGCGACACTTGCCCCAGACCACGTGCTGTACGTCTCGACCTTGTCGAAATGCCTGGCCCCCGGTTTGCGTGTCGCGTTCGTGGTCCTGCCCGACCCGGACCAGCGCGCCCGCTTCCTGGCGGCGCTGCGATCATTCGCCTTGCTGGCCACGCCACTATCGGTCGCGCTGGCCACCCAGTGGATCGTCGACGGGTCAGCCGCCAGATTGATGCAGGGCATACGCGACGAAGCGCGCCTGCGCCAGCGGATGGCGCGCTCTGCCCTGGCCGGGCAGTACAGCGGCCCTGGCGAGGGCCTGCATGGTTGGCTGACCTTGCCCGCCTGCTGGAACGCGGCGCAGTTGGCAGCCGCCGCGGCGAGCGAAGGCATCGTGGTGACGCCGGCGGATGCCTTCGCGGCAGGGAGCCAGTCCGTCAATGCGATCCGGCTCTCGCTGGGCAACATCAAGGACCGTCAACAGTTGCAGGCCGGGCTGCAACGGCTGTCGGCGCTGATCGCCCGGCGGCCCGCTTCGTTCAGCGCCGGGCTGACTCGCTAGAACTGTTCCCAGGCGAGCTCCGTCGTTGATGCCGGTGCGCGCCTGGTGGCCTGTGCGCGAGTCGTCGACACGACCGCGTTTGCAACCGGCTTGCGGGGGCGATCCGGTACGCGCGGTGCAGCGTTTGGGGCATCCGTGTCTGCGAGCTGGAAGATGCTGACCACCCGGGCCAGTTGCGCAGCCTGCTCCTGCAGTGAGGTGCTGGCAGCTGCCGCCTGCTCGACCAGCGCGGCGTTCTGTTGCGTGACCGCGTCCATTTCGGTGATCGCCTGGTTGATCTGCTCGATGCCGGCATCCTGCTCCCGGCCGGCAGCGGCAATATCGCCCATGATCGTGGTGACGCGCTCGATGCTGCCGACCACTTGCGTCATGGTTGCGCCCGCCTTGGAGACAAGCTCGTTGCCGACATTGACTTTGTCCAGCGAGTCGCTGATCAGGATTTTGATTTCCCTGGCCGCTGCAGCCGAACGTTGGGCCAGGTTACGCACTTCCGAGGCCACCACGGCAAATCCGCGCCCCTGTTCGCCCGCGCGCGCCGCTTCCACGGCCGCATTCAATGCCAGGATATTGGTCTGGAAGGCGATGCCGTCGATGACGCCGATGATATCGACGATCTTGTTTGACGTAGAGCTGATCACGCCCATCGTCGTGACGACTTCGGCAACCACCGCACCACCCTCGCGGGCAATCTCCGACGCCGACCGTGCCAGAGCATTTGCCTGATGCACATTCTCGCTGTTCTGTTTGACGGTCGAATTCAGCTCTTCCATCGATGATGCGGTTTCCTCCAGCGCGCTGGCCTGCTGCTCCGTCCGCGCAGACAAGTCGTTGTTTCCGACCGAAATTTCCTTGCTGGCCGTGGCAATCTCGTTGGCGCCAGAACGTACCTGACCGACGATGTCCAGCAGATTCGCAGTCATGTTCTTCAACGCCGTCAGCAGCGTCCCGATTTCATCGGTACCAGTCTGGTCGATTCGTTGACGCAGGTCGCCGCTGGCCACTGCCTGGGCCAGCGTGAGCGCGCGGTTGACAGGCACGGTGATCGAGCGAATTGTCAGCACGGCGACGATCGTCGCGGCAATCAGGGCGCCGATGGTGAGCGCAACGGCGATCCAGACTGCCGATTGCGCATCGGCCCGCACCTTTGCCCCTTCACTTTCCATCAGCGACGCCTGGAAACTCGACATGGCGTCCAGCGCGGCCGAAAACTCTGCCTGTGGTGACGTGACCTCCTTCAGCAAATACGCACCCGCCTCGGCGGTTTTCCCTTCTCGCAGCAATGCCATCGTCGCTGTGCGTGGCACACCATATTTCCCACGAGCCTGGTTCAGCGATTCGAACAGGGCTTCGCCCTTCGGCGTATTGATCATGCTTTTCAGTTTGGTCATGAATCCGTCGGTCCTGTGCACGGACCCGGCGATCCTGTCGAGGAGCGCCGCGATCTGCGCTTTTTCGTCCGCGCCGAGAATGATCGCATTGCGCAAGTCGCGCGCCTGGACATTGATCTCGGTTTCGATGGATTGGGTCAGCACGACCTTGACGTAGCGGTCTTCCAGGATGAAGCCGATGGCCTGATTCGACGCGTTGATGCGCGTAATCGTCACCGCGGCCAGGATGATCAGGAAGACCATCAGCAGGCCAAATCCCATCCCCAGGCGCGTGGCCAGTTTCCAGTTAGTCAGTCTCACAATGTTCCTTCCAGATGAATTGAGCGATCGTCCGACGGGATCGGGCGTGCAGGAGGCCGGGAAGTTGATGCTAATTTCCCCTAAGAATCAAATTTAATCTCCGTATTTGTTTTAATCAATTGTTTTGAAACGTTATTCGTTTTAATTAATTATTTGTCGTTTTTTCTTTTTATTTGATTGTCAACGTGCGGATGACAGGCCTGAGACACGGCGTGGAGCGATGCGCAGGCCAAGCGGTATTCCACGCTTTTGTCATTTATGCCATGATTCGTCCGTACGCCATGGTGGCGTACCCGGCCACGGCCCGGTATGCCCGGCCATAGGCCTTCTGCTTGTCATGTCAGATATATTGATCATCCTCGTTCTGATCCTCCTGAACGGGGTGTTCGCGATGAGCGAACTCGCTCTCGTTTCCGCAAAACGCATGCGCCTCGAACGGCGCGCACAAGAAGGCAGTCGCGGTGCCCGCAGTGCCATCGCACTGGCCGACAACCCGAGTCACTTCCTGTCAACCGTCCAGGTCGGCATCACGCTGATCGGCATCTTCACCGGTGCCTTCGGTGAAGCCTCGCTCGTCACGCGCCTGCAGCCGCAGATCGAAATGGTGGGCTTCCTGGCGCCGTACGCCTACGAAATCGCACTGTTCATCGTGGTGCTGGCGATTACCTTCGTCTCGATCGTGCTGGGCGAACTGGTCCCGAAACGCATCGCGATGCGCCATCCCGAGACGATGGCGACCCTGATCGCCCCGCCGCTGTCGGCGCTGTCGCTGATCATGTCGCCGTTCGTCAAGGTGCTGTCGCTGACGACCGAAGCGATCGTGCGCCTGTTTGGCATCCATGACGCCAAAGAGGAAGCGCCGACCGAAGAAGACATCGCCGGCATGTTCAAGGAAGGCACCGATGCCGGCCTGTTCGAAAAGACCGAGTACGACATCGTCTCGCGCGCGCTGCGCCTGGACGACCGGCACCTGAAAGCGCTGATGACGCCGCGCGTCGACCTGATCATGATCGACCTGGACGCCGAACGCCGCGACACGCTCGAACTGATCGCCTGCCACACCTACAGCCGCTTCCCGGTCTACCGTGGCGACCGGGCCCAGATCCTCGGTTTCGTGAAGGTGCGTGACCTGCTGGCCCAGTCGGTGCGCCACGGCTCGCTCGAGGCGGTCAATATCGAGCATGCCGTGCAGGACGTCCTGTTCGTGCCCGAGACCGTCGGCGCGATGGTGCTGCTCGAACTGTTCAAGAAAAACCGGGCCGAGCTGGCGCTGATCGTCGACGAATACGGCGACATCCAGGGTATGGTCACGCTGTCGGACGTCATGAGCGCGCTGGTGGGCGACGTCACCGTCAACGGCGAAGAATCCGATCCGGACGCCGTGCAGCGCCAGGATGGCAGCTGGCTGCTCGATGGCGGCGTGGATCTGGACCGCTTCCGTGACGTCTTCAACACCACCGAGCGCTTCCCGGACGAAGAACTGGGCGCGTACCACACGCTGGCCGGCTTCGTGCTGTACCAGTTCGGGTATATCCCGAAAGCGTCCGAGTCGTTCGACTGGAACGGCTATCGCATCGAAGTGGTCGACATGGACGGCAACCGGATCGACAAGCTGCTGATCGAACAGCTCGCGCTGCCAGAGCCGCTGCCGGCCGAAGAATGAGCCGGGCGCGCCAGAGCTGATGGACGCCATCCGGCTGGGGCCGTTGTACATCCCGATCGCCGTCGCCCTGTCACTGGCGGCGGTGCTGGCCGCCACGCTCGTCGCAGAATGGTTCCGACGCCGGCGCGGCATCGATCCGGGCGGCGCACTGTGGCGCATGATCGTGGCCGGTTTTTTGTCGGCCCGCCTCGCGTTCGTGCTGAAGCACCATGCGATCTACCTGGCCGCACCCTGGAGCGTGTTCGATATCCGGGACGGTGGCTTCGCATCGGTGGCCGGCCTGATTGCGGCCTGCGTGGTCGGGGCCGAGCTGACGCGCCGCCAGGCAGCGCTGCGGCGGCCCGTGCTGGCCTGCATGCTGGCCGGCTGCTCCGTCTGGTTTGGCGGCACCCTGCTGAACCAGGCACTGACGCCCGCCCACACCCCGCTGCCGGACGTGATGGTGCGCCAGCTCGATGGCCGCGAGGTCGCGCTGCGCAGCTTTGCCAATCGCCCCGTCGTGCTGAACCTGTGGGCCACCTGGTGTCCGCCGTGCCGGCGCGAAATGCCGGCCCTGATGGCGGCGCAGGCAGCCCACCCGGAGATCGCGTTCGTGCTGGTCAACCAGGGCGAGTCGGCCGCCACCGTGGCCGCGTACATCGCGCGCGAGCGCCTGCCGGTGCCAGCGCAGTTGACCATGATCGTGCTGGACCCGGGCAGCCAGGTCGCGGCGCGTCTTGGCGCAGCCGGCATGCCGACGACGCTGTTCTACGATGCGGCAGGCCGCCTGCGCACGCGCCATGTGGGTGAACTCTCACCCGCGACACTGGCCGACAAGCTGGCCGCCATCCGGCCCTGATCCACGTTTGTGGTACAACATGGGCGCTACCGAGGAACCCATCATGCAACTGAACCCGATCCAGCTGTTCGACGCCGAGTCGTCCACCTTCACCTATATCCTGGCCGCGCCCGGCGCCATCGACGCGGCGATCATCGACCCGGTCGACCGCCATTTCGAACGCGACCTTGCGCACCTCGAACGCCTGGGTCTGCGCCTGACGCACGTGTTCGAAACGCACGCGCACGCCGATCACGTTACGTCCGCCGGACGCCTGCGTGCCCACACGGGCGCGAAGGCGTGCGCGCCGGGCGGCTGTGGCATCGCGCCAGCGGAAATCCAGCTGCTGGACGGCGACCGGATCGGCTTCGCTGAGGGTGAAGAGATTGCCGTGATCCACACGCCGGGCCACACGGCCGGCAGCATGTGCTACCTGTGGCGCGGCAACCTGTTCAGCGGCGACACGCTGCTGATCGGCGGCTGCGGCCGCACCGACTTCCAGGGCGGCAGCGCGGGCGACCTGTACGACAGCGTCACCGGCAAGCTGTTCACGCTCGACGGGGCCACGCGCGTCTGGCCTGGCCACGACTACAAGGGCCAGTCGGTCTCGACCATTGGCTGGGAGCGCGTGCACAATGCCCGCCTCGCCGGACGCGCACGCCCCGATTTCATCGCGCTGATGGCGGCGCTCGACCTGCCGCGTCCCGGCCTGATGGATGTCGCGGTACCGGCCAACCGCAACCTGGGGCTGGCGCACGGCGTGTGATTTCAGCAGGCAAAAAAAAGGCGCGGCCGAAGCCGCGCCTGTCGAACCGTCACCCAATGCGTGACGGTTCTTGCTTTGGTGCTTAGTAACGCCAGGTCTTCTTTTGGGCAACCGGACGCTTCATGACCTTGGTCTGAAACTGTTTCCACAGCAGGCCCGCCAGGGCCATCATGATCATCTTGCGCATGCTTGTCTCCAGTGAGTGTGGGCGAATTGCCATCACCGCCAGCATAGCGTGACAAGCAAAACCGTGGCGCGAGTTTGCCGCGTCCCGCCAATGCAGTAGAATCCCTGTCTTTATAGCAAGATCAAGACACCGACGATGGACGACGGGCACCACCAACTCAAGCGCGGTCTCAAGAACCGCCACATCCAGCTGATCGCCCTGGGCGGCGCCATCGGCACCGGCCTGTTCCTCGGCATCGCCTCGACCATCCAGATGGCCGGCCCCTCGGTGCTGCTCGGGTATGCGATTGCCGGCGCGGTCGCCTTCCTGATCATGCGCCAGCTGGGCGAGATGATCGTCGACGAACCGGTGGCCGGCTCGTTCAGCCACTTCGCCGACAAGTATTGCGGGCGCTGGGCCGGCTTTGTCTCGGGCTGGAATTACTGGGTCATGTACATCCTTGTCAGCCTCGCCGAACTGACGGCGCTGGGGATCTATATGCAGTACTGGTTTCCGGAACTGCCAACGTGGGTGTCGGCGCTCGGTTTCTTCGTGCTGGTTAACCTGCTCAGCCTGTTGAACGTGAAGGCCTTCGGCGAGCTGGAATTCTGGTTTGCCGTCATCAAGGTGGCGGCCGTGGTCGGCATGATCGTGTTCGGCCTGTACCTGTTGATCGGTGGCGGCGCCGGCCCCGAGGCGGGCGTGTCCAACCTGTGGCGCCATGGCGGCTTCTTCCCGAATGGCGTCGCTGGCCTGGCCATGGCCATGGCGGTGATCATGTTTTCGTTCGGCGGGTTGGAACTGATCGGCATCACGGCCGCCGAAGCGGACGACCCGTCGCGCACGATCCCGCGCGCCACCAATAACGCGCTGTACCGCATCCTGATCTTCTACATCGGCGCGCTGGCCGTGCTGCTGATGCTGTTCCCGTGGCAGAAAGTCGTCACCGGCGGCAGCCCGTTCGTGCTGATCTTCGCCGCGCTCGACAACGGCTGGGTCGCCAACGTCCTGAACCTGGTCGTGCTGACCGCCGCGCTGTCGGTCTACAACGGCTGCGTGTATGCCAACAGCCGCATGCTGTTCGGCCTGGCCGCGCAGGGCAATGCACCGCGCGCGCTGATGCGCACCAATGCACGGGGCGTGCCGCTCAATGCGCTGGCCGTGTCGGCCATCGCCACCGGCTCGGCGATCCTGATCAATTACTTCCTGCCGGACGAAGCGCTCGGCATGGTGATGAGCCTGGCTGTCGCCGCGCTCGTGATCAACTGGGCGATGATTTCGTGGAGCCACCTGCGCTTCCGGCGCAGCAAGGACCAGGCGGGCCAGGCGACACTGTTCCGCAGTCCGTGGTTCCCGCTATCGAATTACGTGTGCCTGGCGTTCGTCGCCATCCTGCTCGTGATCATGGCGATCACGCCGGGACTGCGCATTTCGGTGATCCTGATCCCGATCTGGCTGGCGCTGCTGGGCCTGGGGTTCTGGCTGCGCGAGCGGCGCGCCGCGCTGACGGGATAAACCCTAACTTCGCTGTGCGCGCGAGTGCGCGGTATGCCCGCTTGCGTGCGCACAGGACGCCCTCCCGATGACCCGGTGTGTGGCGAAACTGGTATTTACAGCACGCGAAAAAGCTGTAAAGTGATTGGCTGTTCTGTTCCGTAGTTCCATCCCCGGAGGACTGCCATGAACCAGCCTTTCAAGTTGCGCTACGTCAGTTTTGTCACCGCAGTCCTGTTGCTGGCGCCGTTGGCGGCAGTCGCCCAGGACGAAGCAGCCTTCTACGCCAGCGCTTACGGGGGCGTCCCCGCAGCGCCATCGACAAGCTTTTCCGAGTTCCGTCCTACCGGTCCCGGTGTGGGAGGCACGGCCAAATTTGGTGGCGGTCTTGGTTTTGGCGCCGCCGTGGGTCGTCGCTTCGGCAACGGGTGGGCCGTCGAGCTGGCTTTGGACGAGCGCGGCAATTATCTCAGGCGCGTCGGTGGTGTCGAAGTCGATGGCAACATCTTTTCGGAACTGGTTCTCTTGAACGCGTACTACCGCTTCCCCGCCCGCGGCGCGTTACGTCCGTTCATCGGCGCGGGTCTTGGCTACGTGATCGGGCTGGATATCGACGTTGACCGAAACGGGTCGGAGCAGGAGTATTCACGCGAGGGCGGCGTGGCGGTACAAGCGATCGTGGGCGTCGAGTATAGCGTGTCACCCCGCTGGCGCCTGAGCGACGATGCGCGTTGGAGCAACGTCGACACCGGCACTTTCAAGGCATCCAATGCCGGCAATATGCTGATCGGCAAGCCGAAATATCGACCAGCCTCGCTCAATTTCGGCGTCACTTATCTGTTCTAAGCGGCCCGAGGCACGTTCATCTGCCTTTCAGCGGCCTGCTTTGCTCGATGAATTTGCTGCATCGCATTGAAGCACCACCGTCCCGCTTCAGCAGGTTGGCTCTGCCGGGCCTGGGGTTCTGGCTGCGCGAGCGGCGCGCCAGCGTCACGCTGGCGGCTGGTCCCCGATAAGCACCAGCAGGTCGGTCACGCCGATGTCGGCGCCGGCCTGCGTCAGCAAGGTGCTGGCCTGGCCACGGTGATGGGTCTGGTGGTTGAACAAGTGCAGCAGCAAGCTGCCGAACGGCTTGCAGAACGAGGCGCCACGCGTGTTGCGGTAAACCAGCACGTGGGCCAGATCGGCTTCCGTTACCTCGGCCGCCAGTGCCATGATGATCCCGTCGATCCGCTCGCGCTGCACGCGCAGCAGCGCCAGGCTGTCCCCGTACGACTGACGCAAGTCACTGGGGATCGCCGCGCCACGTAGCGTCTCGAGCGCGCGAAAGTCGCTCGCATGGCCAGCAAAGCGTGACAGCCAGATGCTGTCGCCTGCGACCAGATGGTTCAACGTTCCCAGCAATGATCCAAAGAAGGCGCCACGGTCGGCAGTGACTGCCTCATGCGGCAAGGTCGCGGCCGCGTCGTACAGCTGGCGGTTCATCGTCACGTTGTAGCGTCCCAGCAGAAGGATGTCGTCGCAGGTCGGCATGATGCCTCCGGTCATGGGGAAAGCTCGATTCTCTCACCCGCGCGTCTAGCGTCCGAAAATTAAATTGCTGCATCGCGTAGCCCTCACTGCCTGAGCGCAAACACAGCATGCCGCTCCACGAGCCCGCCGTTTCGTCTGCGAGCGCCGCTCCCGTATGGTGCATAGCAATATGAAAATAACTTGCCGCAGTTGACGTAAACGTCAATCAGCACGTTATGATCTTCATGCTGCACAACACCTCACAAGGGAAGCACATATGAGCCAGAGCAATCCTCTGTCGCTGCACGTACCGGAGCCTACCGGCCGTCCGGGCTGCAAGACCGATTTTACGTACCTCCAGTTGACCCCTGCCGGCGCTGTCCGGCGCCCGCCCATCGACGTCGCCCCGCTCGAGACGAGCGACATGGCCCAGCAACTCATCCGCGTTCTCGACGAGCATGGCAACGCCGTCGGCCCGTGGGCCGAAGCGCCCGACCGCGACCTGCTGCGCTTTGGCCTGCGCACGATGATGAAGACCCGTATTTTTGACGCGCGCATGGTTATCGCCCAGCGCCAGAAAAAAATGTCGTTCTACATGATCAGCCTCGGCGAAGAAGCGATCGGTACCGCGCACGCGCTCGCGCTGCAGGACGGCGACATGAATTTCCCGACCTACCGCCAGCAAAGCCTGTTGATGGCGCGCGAAGTGCCGCTGGTCGACATGATCTGCCAGCTGCTGTCGAACGAGCGTGATCCCCTCAAGGGGCGCCAGTTGCCGGTGATGTACTCGGTGCGCAGCGCCGGCTTCTTCACGATCTCGGGCAACCTTGCCACCCAGTACCCGCAGGCGGTCGGCTGGGCCATGGCCTCGGCCATCAAGGGCGACACCAAGATCGCGTCGGCCTGGATCGGCGACGGCGCCACCGCCGAATCCGACTTCTCCACCGCCCTCACCTTTGCCCACGTGTACCGCGCGCCGGTGATCCTCAACGTGGTCAACAACCAGTGGGCGATCTCGAGCTTCCAGGCGATTGCCGGTGGCGAGAGCGTGACCTTCGCCACGCGCGGCGTGGGCAGCGGCATCGCGTCGCTGCGCGTCGATGGCAACGATTTCCTGGCCGTGCTGGCCGCCTCGCGCTGGGCCGCCGAACGCGCGCGCAGCAATCTGGGCCCGACGCTGATCGAATGGGTGACCTACCGCGCCGGCCCGCACTCGACGTCGGACGATCCGGCGCGCTACCGCCCGGCCGACGATTACGCCCGCTTCCCGCTGGGCGATCCGATTGCCCGCCTGCGCCAGTACCTGACCAATCTGGGCTGGTGGTCGGACGAAGAGCACGACGCGACGCACACGGCGCTCGAAGCCGAGATCCTGGCCGCGCAAAAAGAAGCCGAGAGTTTCGGCATCCTGGGCGACGAGCGCGCACCGAGCGCCGCGACGATGTTCGAGGACGTTTATAAAGACATGCCGGAGCATCTGCGCCGTCAGCGTCAACAGCTGGGGGTATGAGCATGGCACGCGACGATTTACCAAAAGATGCGGCCACCGTGCCGATGACCATGATCCAGGCGCTGCGCTCGGCCATGGACGTGATGATGGAACGCGACGACAACGTCGTCGTCTACGGCCAGGACGTCGGCTACTTCGGCGGCGTGTTCCGTGTGACTGACGGGTTGCAGGCGAAGTACGGCAAATCGCGCGCATTCGACGCGCCGATTTCCGAAGGCGGCATCGTCGGCACCGCGGTCGGCATGGCCGCGTACGGGCTGCGCCCCGTGGTCGAGATCCAGTTTGCCGATTATTTCTACCCGGCGACCGACCAGATCGTGTCCGAGGCGGCGCGCCTGCGCTACCGCTCGGCCGGCGAATTCACGGCCTCGATGGTGATCCGCATGCCTTGCGGCGGCGGCATCTACGGTGGCCAGACCCACAGCCAGAGCCCGGAAGCGTTCTTCACCCACGTGTGCGGCCTGCGCACCGTGATGCCATCGAACCCGTACGACGCCAAGGGCCTGCTGATCGCGTCGATCGAGAACGACGATCCGGTGATCTTCCTGGAACCGAAGCGCCTGTACAACGGCCCGTTCGACGGCCACCACGACCGGCCTGTCGTGCCATGGTCGGGTCACCCGAAAGGCGACGTCCCGACCGGCTACTACACGGTGGAGCTGGACAAGGCGGCCATCGTCCGTCCCGGCAACGACGTCACCGTCATCGCCTACGGCACCATGGTCTGGGTCGCTGAAGCGGCCGCCCGTGAATCGGGCGTCGATGCCGAGGTGATCGACCTGCGCAGCATCTGGCCGCTCGACCTGGACACGCTCGTCAAGTCGGTCCAAAAGACGGGCCGCTGCGTGATCGTGCACGAGGCCACGCAGACAAGCGGCTTTGGCGCCGAACTGGCTGCGCTCATTCAGGAACACTGTTTCTACCAGCTGGAAGCGCCGATCGGGCGCGTGGCCGGCTGGGACACCCCGTATCCGCATGCGCAGGAATGGGCTTACTTTCCAGGGCCCGACCGCGTCGGCGCGGCCCTGAAACGCGTGATGGAGGGTTGATCATGGGGATTCATGTCATCAAGATGCCGGACCTGGGCGAAGGCATCGCCGAAGTGGAAGTCGTCGCCTGGCACGTGCAACCGGGCGACACGGTGCGCGAAGACCAGGTGCTGGCCGACGTCATGACCGACAAGGCGACGGTGGAAATTCCGTCGCCCGTCGCCGGGACAATCACGAGCCTGGGCGGCGCAATCGGCCAGTCGCTGGCCGTGGGCGCGGAACTGATCCGCCTCGAGGTCGCTGGCGCCGGTAACGTCAGCGCCGACAAGGCGCGCAAGGAGCCAGTGCAATCGGGCGCGGCCACGGCGCCGGCCGAAGAAGTCGCTGAACCACAGCTCGAGGCCGTGGCGGCGCATGCCGCAGAAACATCAGCACCGGCCCCTGCGCCGGCCAAACCGGCACCTGCTCCGGCAGCCAGGCCAGCACCAGCGCGGGCCACGTCCGGCGCGCTACTGCGCGCCGACGGCGAAAAACCGCTGGCCCCGCCGGCCGTGCGGCAGCGCGCCTGGGACCTGGGCGTCGAGCTGCAGTTCGTGCCCGGCAGCGGGCCTGCGGGCCGCATCACGCACGCCGATCTGGATGCGCACGTGGCCGGGCGCCGCGGCGGCGCGGCGGGTGGCGCGATGGACGAGCGCTACGCCGAGCAACACGGCGAACATGCGACGCAGATCATTGGCCTGCGGCGCAAGATCGCCGAGAAGATGCAGGAAGCCAAGCGCAACATCCCGCACTTCACCTACGTCGAAGAAGTCGACGTGACCGAACTCGAAGCGCTGCGCCTGCAACTCAATGCACGCTATGGCCAGGAGCGCGGCAAGCTGACGCTGCTGCCGCTCTTGATGCGCGCCGTGGTGCTGGCGCTGCGCAGCTACCCGATGATGAGCGCGCGCTACGACGACGAAGCCAACACCCTGACGACCTACGACGCAGCCCATATCGGCATCGCGGCGCAGACCGAATCGGGCCTGATGGTGCCGGTCGTGCGGCATGCCGAATCGCGCGATCCATGGTCGAGCGCGGCCGAAATTGCACGCCTGGCCGAAGCCGCCCGCAGCGGCAAGGCCACGCGCGACGAACTGACCGGCTCGACGATCACGATCACGAGCCTGGGCGCGCTGGGCGGCATCGTCACGACGCCCGTCATCAACCGGCCCGAGGTCGCGATCGTCGGCGTCAACCGCATCGTCGACCGCCCCGTCATCCGTGACGGCGCGATGGTCGCGCGCAAGATGATGAACCTGTCGTCATCGTTCGACCACCGCGTCATCGATGGCATGGTGGCCGCCCAGTTCGTGCAGTCGATCCGGGGTTACCTCGAGTTTCCTGCAACCCTGTTCGTGGAGTAAGCGATGGAGACGATCAATACGACACTCCTGATCATCGGTGGCGGCCCGGCCGGCTACGTGGCGGGCATCCGCGCCGGCCAGCTGGGCATCCCCACCGTCCTCGTCGAGGGCGCGCAGCCGGGCGGCACCTGCCTGAACATCGGCTGCATTCCGTCGAAGGCGCTGATCCATGCGGCCGACGAATACGCCAAGACCGTCCACTACGCGGCGCAAACCTCGCCGCTCGGCATCAGGGTGGATTCGCCCAGCATCGACCTCGAGAAAACGGTGGCCTGGAAGGACGGCATCGTCAAGCGCCTGACCGGCGGCGTCGGCGCGCTGCTGAAAAAACAGGGCGTGCGCGTCGTGCGCGGCTGGGCGCGTGTCCTGGACGGCAAGACGGTCGAAGTGCAGCCGCACGAAGGCAGCGGGCAAGAGCCGGTGCGCATCCGCTGCGAACACCTGCTGCTGGCGAGCGGCTCGCACGCCGTCGAACTGCCGTTCATGCCATTCGGCGGGCCGGTCATTTCATCGACCGAGGCACTGTCACTGAACGCCGTGCCACGCCGCATGGTGGTCGTCGGCGCCGGCTATATCGGTCTGGAACTGGGCACGGCGTTTCGCAAGCTGGGTAGCCAGGTCACGGTCGTCGAAGCGGCCGAGCGCATCCTGCCAGCCTACGATGCCGACCTGGTCAAGCCGGTTGCCAGTTCGCTCGAACGCCTGGGTGTCGAGGTCCGTCTGGCGACGTCAGTGCTGGGCATGGAGGGCGAACGGGTCAAGGTGCGCGACGCGTCCGGCGTGGAAGCGTATCTCGAAGCCGACCGGGTGCTGGTGGCCGTGGGCCGCAAGCCGGCAACCACCGGCTGGGGCCTCGAACACCTGATGCTCGACATGAACGGGCGCGCCGTGAAGGTCGACGAACAATGCCGCACGTCGATGCGCAATGTCTGGGCCATCGGTGACCTGACCGGTGAACCGATGCTGGCGCACCGCGCGATGGCGCAGGGCGAGATGGTCGCCGAGATCATTGCCGGCAAACGGCGCTGGTTCCATCCGGCGGCCATTCCGGCGGTGTGCTACACCGATCCCGAAATCGTCGTGGCCGGCATGTCCCCTGGCGAAGCGGCAGCGGCCGGCATCGACGCCATCAGCGCCAGCTTCCCGTTCAGCGCCAACGGGCGGGCCATGACGATCGAGAGCACGGACGGGTTTGTCCGCGTCGTCGCGCGCAAGGACAACCACCTGATCCTGGGCTGGCAAGCGGTGGGCGTCGGCGTGGCGGAGCTGGCGGCGGGCTTTACGCAGTCGATCGAACTGGGCGCGCAGCTGGAAGACGTGGCGCGCACGATCCACGCCCATCCTACCCTCGGTGAAGCGGTGCAGGAAGCAGCGCTGCGCGCGCTGGGCCACGCACTGCATATCTGATCCGCACGCCATCCAACACACGGATGGTAGTGCGGTCGTCTGCGCTGGTTCAGTCCAGCGCAGACGGCGCCGCACGGCGCCGGTCGACCAGAACGGTACCAAGGCGCAGCGCGGTGGCCACCGCCTGGTCGATCGGCGGCGCATAGCCGCACGCGATCCAGCGCATTGCTATATGAATCACGCCACCGACCACCCCAGCCTGCAATAACTCGTCGTCCAGTGCTTCCGGCGCCAGCAGACCTGCCACGGCCTTGCCGATCTCGCGCAGCGAATCGTCGAACGTACGGTCGACGGCAACGCTGACTCCACGTATTTCCACAAGGAAGACGCGCGCCGAGCGGGGCTCGCTCTGCAGCAGAGAGAAATAAGCGTAGAGCATGGCTCGCGCGCGCGCAACCTTGCCGCCGCGCGTCGTTCCGCCCGCTTGCAGGATTTGTTTCAGCACCGAATCTGTCACGAAATTGTAGCAATCGATCAAGAGCGTTTCGCTGTTCGCGAACGATTCGTAGAAGTACCGCTCGGTGAGACCAGCAGCGTCGCAAACCGCCTTGACGGTCGCATTGTGATAGCCGCGCTCGCCATATACGCTGATCGCGCCGGCAATCAGCCGACTGCGTCGATCAGCGCGACGTTGCTCTGGCGTCTGTCCGCGATAGGAGCGGGAGTTGGATAGCTCTTGAGTCATTGCAACATTCTGACACATTATCACTAATAATGATGACAAGCTGTCATGTCAGTACCGGGACTGACTCGAGCTCACAGCATCCGGGTTACCGGTCAGCCTAGCAGACAATCAATGGATCAGCGCTGCAACGACGTTCCTATCTATTCTGAGCGACATGGGGAACTGAGGACAGCCGGCCGGCCGCCTGACGACATCAGTTGGTGGCCTGCCATGCACGATGGCCCAGGAAGGTTATCGGGAAGGCAAGTGTTGCAAGGGCAATGCGCCAGACTGCACATTGCCCTCCGTGGGAATTACTTGTTACCGCTGCCAGTGCCGGCTGCGGACTGGCTGCCTTGCTTGCCATCGGCGTCGGTCTTCCCCTGGAAGCCTTCATCGCCCTGCTCTTCGCTGGAGCCGCCAGCCAGCAGGTCGTCGGTGCGACCTGCCTGCCCGTTCGCTGCCAGCGCGTCGGTCCCTGCGTTCTCGCTGTCCGGCTCAGTTGCGGATTCCTTGCTGCCGCTGCCGGCAACGTCGCCGGTGGAGCCGGCGCCCATCGTCGCTACACTGGTCGTGCCGGTGGTGAGCTGGTCCCAGTTGCGGCCCTTGATGTCCTGATCCTTGTTGTCGTTATCGATTGGCATGTTGCGCTCCTGATGAGATTAAGTGCAACCATCTTAGTCCTGCCACCGTGTGCCGCAATAGGCGCGTGCGCCCGTCCCGTGTAGGACTGGGAGTGCACGGCATGCATCACCTGCAACCCTTGGCAATCGGTACCACTACCGAGTTGCGGTTTTGCCGCAATGCAACATTTCTGTCTTTACCGGCGCTATACTGCCGACGAACCGCATGCCTGGCACCGCCCGTGCCAGTGCCAGAGCGTCTCCCGCATTGTGCCATCTGCAGCGCCGTTATCCGGCGCCGCACTATCCGACCGTCAGGACCATCCCCATGAAGAATCTCACCATCGGTGCCCGCCTCGGCCTGGGCTTTGCCATCGTGCTCGTGCTGCTTGCCGCCATGAGCGTGACCGCGCTCACACGCATGGATCAGGCAGGCAGCAAGACCCACCGCCTCGTCAACACCAGCATGAAGAACCAGCGCAACATCGCTGAATGGCGCCGCAACATCGAGGTCAACTCGGCCATCAACGAGACCGTGTATCACGCACCCGACGCCACGATCCTGGACGTCGTTGCCGCCCGGCGTGCCGCGATCACCGCGCGCTCGAACGTGCTGCAGAAGGAAATCGACGCCGCCCTTGCCAACCCCGGCGTGCGCGAACAGTTTAAGACGGTCCAGCAGGAGCGGGTCGCCTATATGGCAGCGCGCGACGCGCTGTTCGACGCCAAGCGCGCCGGCGACCCTGCCCGGATTGACGACATCTACCGCAATCGCATGGTGCCGCAGACGCGCTCGTACCTGGCAGTCGTCGGCAAGTTTGCCGACATGCAGAGCGCAGCCACCAGCGTCATTGCCACCACCATTCTCGACACGTACGCGAATACCCGGATCGTCCTGTTCACGCTGGCCGGTGCGGCGCTGCTGCTGGGTGTCGCCTGCGCCTGGTTCATCACCCGCTCGATCACGCAGCCGCTGCGCAGCGCAGTCGCGGTGGCCGAACGCGTCGCTGCCGGCGACCTGACCAGCCGCATCGAAGCCGGTCGGCGCGACGAAGTCGGCCAGTTACTCGATGCGCTGGGCCGCATGAACACGAACCTGGCGGGCATCGTCGGCCAGGTGCGCGACGGCACCGCGACCATCGCGCACGTCTCGGCCGACATCGCCAGCGGCAACCAGGACTTGTCGGCCCGGACCGAGCAGCAAGCGGGCTCCCTCGAAGAAACAGCGGCCTCGATGGAAGAGTTGACCTCGACCGTGCGCCAGAATACCGAGCATGCGCATCGCGCCAACAGCCTGGCCGCCACCGCGGCCGGCGTGGCGGGCGAAGGCGGCCGCATGGTGGCCGACGTGGTCGGGACGATGGGTCGCATCGACGCGTCCTCGCAGCGCATCGTCGACATCATCGGCGTCATCGACGGCATCGCGTTCCAGACGAATATCCTTGCGCTCAATGCGGCGGTCGAAGCCGCCCGCGCCGGCGAGCAGGGTCGCGGCTTTGCCGTCGTGGCCGGTGAAGTACGCACGCTGGCCCATCGTTCGGCCGCAGCGGCCAAGGAAATCAAGGGCCTGATCGATCATTCCGTGGCCCAGGTTCGCGAAGGCACGCGCCAGGTCGATCTGGCCGGCACGACCATGCAGCAGATCGTACGCAGCATCGACGAGGTCACGCTGATCATGAACGAGATCACCGCCGCGAGCGAAGAGCAGACGGCCGGCATCGAGCAGGTCAACACCGCCATCGTCGAGATGGACCGCGTCACGCAGCAGAACGCCGCGCTGGTCGAACAGGCGGCAGCCGCCGCCGACGCGATGCGCGAACAGGCTGGTCAGCTCGAATCCGTGGTGGCCACCTTCCGCCTCGATCCAGCCCCGGCAACGGCTGCGCGCCTGGCGCGGCCGGCGTCGCGCATCGCGTTGGCAGCCTGAGCCGCTGCTAGAATGCCCGGCTGACGCGATCACGGGAAAGAACGGCAAATGGGTATCGGTGTGTTGTGCGGCCTGCTGGCCGGGGCCCTGTGGGGCATCGTGTTCCTCGCGCCGGCCTATCTGGCGGCGTTCACGCCCTTGCAGCTCACTGCCGGCCGCTATCTGGCGTATGGCGCCCTTGCGCTCGTGCTCGTGGGCCCGCGCCTGCGCGTGCTGCTTGGCCGCCTGAGCCGCGCCGACCTGTACGCACTGATACGCCACGCACTCGCCGGTAACATCGTGTATTACGTGTTGCTGGCGTATGGCGTGCAATATGCCGGGATCGCGCCCACCTCGCTGATCGTCGGCATGGTGCCGCTGGTGGTCACGCTGCTCGGCCGCCACGACCACGGCGCCGTGCCCCTGCGGCGCATGCTGGCCCCGTTGCTGCTGGTGGCGGCCGGCATTGGCTGCATCAACATCGACACCTTCGCGCACGCCCCGGTCGACGCCTCCGCCATCGGCATCGCCGGTGGGGTGCTGTGCGCTGCGGGTGCATTGCTGTGCTGGAGCTGGTACGCGCTCGACAATGCGCGCTACCTGAAGACCAACCCGCACTTCAGCAGCGCCGAGTGGTCGGCGTTGTATGGCCTGGCCACGGGCGTGCTGTCACTGCTGCTGGTGCCGTTCGCATTTCTCGATGCAGGCGCGCCGGACGCCGGCGCCCGCAACTGGACCGTGTTCTGGGCTTGCAACGCGCTGCTCGCGCTGGGCGCCTCCGTCATCGGCAACCATTTCTGGAATGTGGCAAGCCGCCGCGTGCCGGTCACGCTGGGCGGCCAGCTGATCCTGTTCGAAACGCTGTTCGCATTGCTGTACGGCTGCATCTACCGGGGCACTGCGCCCCGGCCACTCGAACTGGCGGCGATTGCGCTGCTGATCGCCGGTGTGGGGTGGTCGGTGCGGCTGCATGGCGCCATCGACCACGGCGGCGTCACGCTGCCCGACCAGGAACGCCGTTGACGCAGCGGATCAGGTCTTGCTGCGCGACTTGAAGGTCGCGACGCGATACAGGTACCAGCCGAGCAGGCCGATCAGGACCGCCTTGGACACCGGGTCGACGTACTGCGCGACGCGTTCGTACTGGCTCTCCAGCGCGTAACCGGCACCGGTCAGGATGCCGGTCCAGATCAGCGAACCGATCGTCGAGAACAGCAGGAACTGCCCCATCGACATTTTGGCCAGGCCAGCCGGTACGGAGATCAGCGTGCGGATCGCCGGAATCAACCGTCCCAGCAGCACCACTTTCTTGCCATGCTTTTCGAACGCGGCCATCGCATGTTCGATATCGCCGTGCGTCACCGTCATCCAGCGCGCGTGCTTGTCGGCGAAGGCTTCCAGCCGCTCCTTGCCATATACCCGGCCCGCGTAATACCAGGGCAGCGCGCCGGCCACCGACCCGGCCGTGCCGGCCACCAGCACGCCAATCACGTTCAGGTCACCGCGTGCGGCAACGAAACCGGCAAATGGCATGATTAATTCTGAAGGGATCGGGGGAAAGATGTTTTCCAGCGCCATCAGGGCAAAGACGCCCAGATAGCCGCTTTTCTGCATGAACTCGGTGATGAACTCGAACACGGGACGCACTCCATATGATTTGGCAGCCTCCACGATAACGACTTTTAAAAAACACATCTGTTCTGCTGCGCACGCAGGTCAACACGGCGATGCGATGTTTCGCCTCCGGGGGGGTTGGTGATGCCTGAACTTGCCGCTACCATGGCCAGATACCGAACCCAGGATGCCCACTTGCTCAAACTTAGCCTCGACGCCCTCCAGATCATCGACACCATTGCCCGTCGCGGCTCGTTTGCCGGCGCGGCCAAGGAACTGTTTCGCGTGCCGTCCACCATCTCGTACACCGTCGCCAAGCTGGAGGACGACCTGGGCGTGCGCCTGTTCGACCGCTTCGGGCCGAAGGTCACGCTCACGCCCGCCGGGCAGGCGCTGCTGAAGGAAGGCCGCTACCTGCTGCGCGCCGCGGGCGACCTCGAGTCGCGCGTGCGGCGCGTGGCCTCGGGCTGGGAAACCGACTTCGCCATCGGCATGGATTCGGTGCTGGCCGCCAGCGGCCTGCAGCGCGATATCGAAGCGTTCTATGAGGTGGCCGACCACACGCGCCTGCGCATCGCGCGCGAGTCGCTGGGCGGGACCTGGGACGCCCTGCTCGACCGCCGCGTCGACCTGCTCGTGGGCGCTGCCGGCGACGGCCCGTCGGGCGGCGGCTACACGGCCGAACCGATCGGCACGAGCAGCTTCGTGTTTGCCGTCGCGTCGCACCATCCGCTGGCCGCCATCGCGCATCCGCTCGACAAGGCCGATCTGCTGCCGTACCGGGCGATCACGGTATCGGACTCGGCGCGCGTGCTGGGCGCGCGCACCGTGGGCATCCTGTTCGGGCAAGACACGCTGGCCGTGCCCGACATGCGCACCAAGTATGAGTTCCAGGTGCAGGGCCTGGGCTTTGGCTTTTTGCCCGAGGCCTGGGCCCGGCCGGCCATCGCGCGTGGCCTGCTCATCGAAAAGCAGGTGGTCGAACCCAAGCCCGATGAAACCTTCTACCTGGCCTGGCGCAGCACCGAGGACGGCGCAGCGTTGACATGGTGGATCGACCGGATGCGCACGAGTTCACCGTTCGCGCGCATGGCCGTTGATCCGTGTCCGGTCATGTGAACCGGACAGCCTTACTGCGGCAGGTCGAACACCAGCACTTCGGCCGCGTCGGCCTGGCCCAGCGTCACCGCCGGTTCGCCGGTGATCTTCAGCGCGTCGCCACCGCTCAGCGCCACGCCGTTGACCGTGATCTGGCCATGAATCACGTGGACATACGCCTGGCGGCCATCGGCCAGGGCATGTGTGGCCCCATCGGCGCCGTTGAAGATACCGGCATGGATCGACGCATCCTGGCGGATCGAGACCGAACCGTCGCGGCCATCGTTCGACGCCACGACGCGCAGCTTGCCGGTCTTCGAGGCGGTGTCGAAATGCTTTTCTTCGTAGCGCGGCGCGGCGCCGATCTCGTTCGGCTCGATCCAGATCTGCAGGAAGTGCACGCCTTCGGTCTTGGAACCGTTGAATTCGCTGTGCACGACGCCGGTACCGGCGCTCATGACCTGCACGTCGCCATAGCGCAGCACCGAACCGTTGCCCATGCTGTCCTTGTGCGCCAGGGCCCCTTCGAGCACGTACGAAATGATCTCCATATTGCGGTGACCATGTGAATCGAAGCCCCGGCCAGCCTCCACGTGGTCATCGTTGATGACGCGCAGCGGGCCGAACCCCATGTGTTTCGGGTCGTGGTAATGACCGAACGAAAACGAGTGCTGCGAATTCAGCCAGCCAAAACTGGCGGCACCGCGTTCATTGCTTTTACGGACGTTCAACATCGTGTGCTCCTTTCGTGATGGGATGATCGAGCTGCTCGAATCTGTCTGCCGTCACCGGCATCTGTCGACTGTTGCCTTGTTCTCGATGCGATGGTGTCATTATGCCTGCCGCACCTGCCGATGAAAAACGAGTTATCTGCACTCCTATCGTCGATATTTTCGATGATCTATCCGCCGCGTTGCGGCCAGTGCGGTTGAATCGTGTGCGCCTGTCAGGCCGTGCTCAGGTAGCATATTTACAACTATGCATAGCACCTATTCCACGGCATCCCACGCGCAGAACGCACTCATCCTCGATGGCATCACCAGCGACTGGGACTTCACGCCCTCCCCTGTCATGCGCTGGGAACGACGCCAGATGGCCGAGCGCTTCGTGCGCGCCGTGCACCGGCGCCCGGCCGCCAGCGTCGTGGAACCGGCCAGCGCGCAGCCGGCGTGGATCGTGTATTTTCTGTTCGCGCCGGATGGCGTCCTGCATCCGGCGCACCGCTTCACGCTGGCCCGCCTGCGCGAAGAAGGCCTGCCGATTCTCGTCGTGTGCAGTTGCGCGGACGCGCGCCGCATACCGGCCGACCTGCCGGACCTGTGCGATGCGCTGTTGTGGAAAGCGATGGAAGGCTACGATTTTTCGGCGTACACGCTGGCGCTGCGCCATCTCAGCCGCCACTCGCCGGGCGCCGACGTCATCGTCATGAACGATTCGGTGTTCGGGCCATTCGTGCCACTGCGCCCGGTGCTGGACAACAGCCGCTGGGACCTGACCGGCTTCACGGCCTCGAGCGAAATGACCAACCATGTGCAGTCGTATGCATTCTGCCTGCGCGGGGTGACGCCGGCGCGCATGGCACGCCTGGCGACGGTGTTCTTTCCGTTCGGCGCTCTGAGCGCGCCGCAGGACGTGATCGCGCTGCAGGAAACGCGCATGGCGCGCGTGGCGGCCCGTTCGATGACGGTCGGCGCGCTGTGGTACAGCGACGCCACCCGCGTCCACAACCCGACCCTCGTCAAACCGATGGAACTGCTCGATGCCGGCTTCCCGTTCCTCAAGCGGGCCTTGCTGACCAAGAGCAGCAACTACATCGAACGCGACCTCGTGCTCGAGCGGCTGGCCCAGCACGGCCACCCGCTCGACGTCTGAGCGCCGCGCTCAGAACTTCACGGCCGCGCGCGCGTAGTAGTAACCGCCGTTGATCCCGTACGGCGAGAAGCCCGGGTAGATCGTCACCGCACCGTTATCCAGGTTGGCGCGCTGCTCTGCCAGGATCAAAGGATTGACCTTGTCCGGGTACTCGTTGAACAGGTTGTTCGCGCCCAGCGACACGCTCCACGCCTTGCTGATCTGGTAGCTCACTTCCAGGTCGGTCAGGAGGCTCGCCTTGATCCGGTTTTCACGATACACCGCGCCGTCGGTCGAGAACTGTTCGGACGACTTGCCGAAATAATTCTCGCGCAGGTTCACGGTCCAGTCGCCGATGCGCCACAAGCCGCCCAGGTTCACGCGCACCTTGGGCGAAGCCGTTTCCAGGTGCGAGATCGCGGTAGCGTCGAGCAGCGTCTGCGCGCCCAGCTGCGTCGGCGCCTGGTTGATCTTGATGACCTCGACCTTGTTGTAGTTGGCCGCCGCCGACCAGTCCACGCGCCCGTACGCGCCGTAGTTGCTGCTCAGGGTGGCGACCACTTCGGCGCCGCGGCTACGGGTGTTGACCGCATTGGTGAAGATATTGATGCCGGTTTGCACGACGGTCGGATCGAGCACATTGCCATTGGCCAGGATGGCCGCCGTGACGGCCGGCGAATTGATCGCGCCGCCGGAACCGTACAGCGAGCCGCTGCCGACGATGCGGTCGCGGATCGTGATCTGATAAGCGTCGAGCGTGACAGCCACGCCGGCGGCCGGATTGAGCACCAGGCCGGCGCTGATATTGGTCGATGCTTCCGGCTTCAGGCCATCAATGCCCACCAGGCGCGCGCCCGGCGAATTCGGGGCCAGTTGCACGAAGGCGCTGCGTGGCGACACATTGGTGGCCGAGTAGAACGATTCGGCCAGCGTCGGCGCGCGAAAGCCGTTGCTGTAGGTGGCCCGCACGGCCACATCCGGCGTGAAGTCGTAACGGCTCGTGAGCTTGCCGACCTTGGCGTTGCCGAAGTCGCTGAAGTCCTCGAAGCGTCCGGCGATGTCGACGGTCCAGCCGGCAACGGGCTGCACCGCGATATTCGCGTAGACCGCCTTGTTGTTGCGGCTGTGTTTTCCGGCGTCGGTCAGCGAAAAGCCCGGGAACGACTGCGCACCTTCCTTGTAGCGCGACGCGGCGTCGCCCGCGACGATCGCGTAGGTATCGCGGCGGTGCTCGAGGCCCAGCGCCAGCGTCAGTGGCGTGGCCATGCCAACATCGAACTCGCGGCGCAGGTCGAGGTTGTTGGTCCACTGGCTGGCCTGAAATTCGCCGGCCTTGAACGACAGCGGCGTCGCGCCCGTATCGGTAAACAGCGAGATGTTGGCCGAATTGGCCACGCCCAGCTTGGCCACGTCCTTGCCGTAGGTGCTCGACAGGTCCCAGTTCCAGTTGCCGAACACCTTGCCCTTGATGCCGAGCGTGAATCCATAGTCTTCTTCGTCGAACGTCTCCTGCGGGCTGAAGCCCAGCGGGTAGATGGTGGGCAGGCGGTTCGGCATCCGGTAATTCTCGAAGGCGCGCGCTTCCTTCTTGCCGTAGGTGGCAAAGCTGTACAGCTCGGTGTCGCCGCCCAGGTCGACGCCGAAATTGGCGGCAAAGATGTGTTGGCGGTACTGGGCGTCGCCCTGGATCTTGTTCAGGTACGGGTAGCCCGGCGCATTCACGAGCGACGGCATCGCCGCCATCGTGGCCGGATCGACCACGCGCGGATCGATCCCGCCGCGCTCCGAGAAGCCGTGGTACTTCGTCTCTGCCGTCAGCGACAGGAAAGCGTCGGTGAATGGCGTGAGGCCAAGGTTGACCATGCCGTCGCCGGTGTGCCCGCCGCCGTCCATGTAGCCGCCGCCATTCACGTTCGCGCTGCCGCCACGGTAATTGGACTTGAGGATGATGTTGATGACGCCGGCGATGGCGTCGGTGCCATATTGCGCCGCCGCGCCATCCTGCAGCACTTCGACGCGCTCGATGGCGGCCACCGGGATGAAGTTCAGGTCGGCCGCAGCGCCGCCCTGGAACGCCCCGGCCAGCACGGCCAGGTTGGCGGTGCCGTGGCGGCGCTTGCCGTTGACCAGCACCAGCGTGTTGTTCGGCGACAGCCCGCGCAGGCGCGCCGACAACGTCATGGCCGCCATGTCGCTGCCGAAAGCCTGGGCATTGAGCGATGGCAGGTTCTGGGCCAGCGCCTGGATCAGGTCGGGTTGGCCGGTGCGGGCCAGCGACGACGCGTCGAGTACCTGGATCGGCGAGGCGCTGTCCGCGACCGTCAGGCCGGCGGCGCGCGTGCCCGTGACGATCACGACGCCGGTACTGGCGATCGCCGGGGCGTCGGGCGCGATGGCGGCGGCCGGCGTGTCGACCGCCGGATCAGGCGCCTTGTCGGCGGCGTGGGCAGCCACGCCCCACGACAGCAAGGCGGCGGCGACACTGGTATGAATGATGGTCTTGTACATGGTGGATCCCTGTTTGGCGAATTCTGTTATTGGTATGGTTGGCGTGGCCGGGCCGGCGCCGCGCCGCTTACTTCTTTGCTGCCACGACTTCGATTTCAACGAGCCAGCCCGGATTGCTCAGGCCCGCAACCTGCATCACTGCGCGCGCCGGCAGGTTGGGCTGCGCGCCGCCGAAGAACTGGGTATAGCCGGCCATGAAGCCGGTAACGTCGGCGCGCCCTTTCTGCGCCGGATCGCCCACCAGGAACACCTGCATCTTGACGACGTCGCCCATCCCGAGGCCCATGCCGGCCAGGATCTCCCTGATCTTTTGCAGGACGCCGACCGTCTGAGTCCTGGTGTCGCCAAAGGCCGCAATGGTGTCCGCACCGGCCGCCTTGTCGACAACCGGCGGCACCTGACCGCTGATGAAGTGGATCGTGGCGCCGGGTGGCACCGACACCGCCAGGGCAATGGGGAAATCCGAGTTCGGGATCTTGTGGCGCACGATGTCCGCGGCTGCGGCGCTGGCGATGGCAGGGGCCAGCAGCAGCGCTACGGCCAGGCACGAGGTAGAACGAAAAGCAGCGAGTGTCATCGGATCGTCTTTCATGGGCGTGGAAAAAGAAAACAGCATCAGTGCTTGTTGCCGAAGCGGTTGTCGCTTGCCGGCGCAACCTGCAGCGCCATGCGGCGCGCCTGAATTTCGGCGCTGGCGACGGGTGGCGCGTGGTTGCCCCAGCTGCTGCGCGCATAGGTCAGCACGGCCGCGATATCGGTGTCGTTCAGGCTGGCGCTGAAATCGGGCATGCCGCCGCGACCCTTGAGCAGCACGTCGGCCACGCCGTCGACCGGCCCGGTCGCGACCGGGCTGGCGACCAGCGCGGGAAACGCGCCGGGAATGCCGCGGCCATTGGCCTGGTGGCAGGCGGCGCAGTTTTTCGCGAAGAGCGTCTTGCCGTCTGCCGGTGCGGCAGTCTGGGCCTGGGCTGCACCGGCCAGTGAACAGGCAATCGCCAGTGCAATGGTCAGGATCTTCATGCGCTGGCCCTCCGGTGCAGCGCCTCGACCTGCTGCCACGCCGATTCGATGGCGCCGGCTTGCCAGCCGGTCAGGTAGCTCAGGTGTTCGCCGGCCAGCAGCACCCGGCGCTCGCCATCGAGCAGGACTGGATACGCGCTCTTGCGCGCGGCATCGGTCCATTCGGCCCAGCCACCCAGGCTGTACTGCACCCGGTGCCACGCAACCGAAAAACTGCTCTCGTAACTTGCCCGGTAGGCCGGGAAGATCTTTTCGCCGGCCGCAAGCGCGAACTCGGTCCGTTCAAGCGGCGTCATCCCGCTGACTTCAATGGCGTCCAGCGCGTAGTGGTAGTAGCCCAGCACGACGCCCTTTTTCTGCTGCCAGCCGCCCGACGGCAGCGAAATCGTGTTGATGCCCTTCAGGTCGGTCAGCACGTGGCCGCCGTAGATGTGGTCGTCTTCTTCCCAGAAGCGGCGCCCCATCTGCAGGCCGATCTTGCCGACCGGCGCATACGGGACAGCCTTGATGGCGGCCTTGAAACCGTCGGAGAAATCGGTGTCGATCATGCGCAGCACGGACAGAGGCACCGTGCACAGGCAATAGTCGGCCGTGACGCGCGAGAGCACGCCGCTGACCGTGTCGCGCACGTCGATCGTGACCTTGTCGTCGCCCTGCCGGATGCGCTGGACTTCGGCGAGATAGCGGATGCGCCCGCCCAGCCGCCGGGCGAATGCGCGCGGAATCGCGTCCATGCCGCCGACCGGCTGGAACATCGTCGCGTGCATCGGGAACTCCTGCACCGCGCTGTAGACCTTGCCGACCCGGGCCGCCAGCAGATCGCGAAACGCCAGCGGATCGGACGGCGTGCCCGCACCCGGCACCAGGCCGGCGCCGGGGTTGGTGGCAAAACCGCGCCCGCTGCGGCCCTTGTAGGCCAGGTCGCCGGCGTCCAGCGCCCCTTCGTGCCTGAGGTAATCGAGCAGCAGGCGCTGGTCGTCGCCCGTCAGCTGGGTATCGAGCTGGTGGCCCGTGACCGATTTCGCCAGCAGCTCGGCGACGTGGCCGCGCATGTCGGCCTTGATCTGTGCGCCGCGCAAGCGCTGCTTCGACAGCGGACCGCCATCCTCGAGGTACACGTACGCATGGTCATTCTCGTTGACCATCACTTCGAGCGGCACCTTGAACTGGCGCGCGTAATACAGCGTGGACTGGTGGTCCAGCGGAATGCGCCACGGGCCGTGGTTGATGTACTGGCCGGCATCGAAGCGGCACTGCTGGGCCTCGCCGCCCAGCTCCTGCAGCGCGAAGCCCTTGCGGGCCGTCTGGCAGCGCCCGCCGGCGTAAGCTCGCGCCTCGAGCACCTGGACTTCGTAGCCCAGCTTGCCCAGTTCGTAGGCTGCTGTCAGGCCGGCCAGGCCGGCGCCCAGCACGACGACTTTCTTGCCCTTGCCGCTGCCGGCGAGCAGGGGCGGGGTCGTGGTCCTGGACGCGATCCCCATGCCCCAGGCATTCATTGAACTCATCAGCAGCGCCGAACCGCCAACGGCGGCGGCGCGGTACAGAAACTCACGTCGGGTCAACGACGGTGTCAAACGATCCATGCATAACCTCCACTTGGTGTTACTGGAAAGACCTTGCAACTAGTGGCCTATCAGCAATACCTGTGCCAAGCAGGGGGCAATTACGTCAATACGTTACTTATTAAAATAAAGTGCTGCGCCTGTTTTTCCGAATGTAAGCACCGCGTAAGTCGTGCTATGCAAACAAGATTCGGAACAGGCACACTGTCATTCGTATTGACAAACGTGACGCTGGCGTATCCGATGCGCACGGCATGGCGCGTCCAGACTTTATTCGTTGGAACATGGAATGGACCGAGGGCCAGTGGCCAGCGGGGCCTGCGCACACGCCCGGAGCGTGCCAAATCGACACTGCACCGTTGTGGCGTAAATACGCACTTCAATGGGTGTGGTCGACGCCGTCGCGATCCAGCCAGTAGTTGAACTGGCCGTAGCTGGGAATGACGCCGGGCGCACAGTCGGCGAAGTGGTCGAGCAGCATCTGGCGATACGCCGCAGGCCGCGAGAAGCGCGGGTGGGTGGCGGCAAAGTGCGCGGCGGCGGCCACGAACAGCGCCCGCAGCGCGGCGTCGGTGTTCGTGCCTGCATTGGCACCGCTCGTCGCGCCATTGCGCGGGCGGCCACGCTTGACGCCGGCGCTGGCCGAGCGCGTCCTGCCGCGCGCGCCGGAGTTGGCGTAATCGGGCAGCAGCGCGTCGATCGTCTGGCCCCGCTCCCAGTAGCGGCGCAGGTAGCGCATGAGCGTGGCGACGGACACCGCATGGGTGCCGGCATAGGCGCTGAGCAAGGCTGCACGCGGGCGTGGCAGGTACACCTGCGGTACGTCACGGTGCAGCGCGCTCACGGCATCCCACGCCTTCATCTGCAGCAGGCGGTGCTTGCCGGACGGGGCCTCGGCGCGCGGCGCACGACACGGATCGGTGAGCAGCAGGCGCGCGCGTCGCATCAAGACGTCGGCGATCAGGACCTGCAGGGGAGTGCTGCACGGCGTGGCGCTCGGCTGCCGCAGCGGGTAGAGATACGCAACGCCATGCGCCACGTCGATCCAGAGAATCCGCACCAGATGGCCCGGTGGATCGAGGTATTCGATGACATCGTTGTGCAAGAACATCGGCCGCTCCTGGCGTTGAGTTCATTGCTTGTATGCAAAGAACGCGCCAGGCACGGTGATCGCGGCCCCGGTCGGGGCCGCCGGTGGGTCATTTCTGCGCCAGGATCCATTTCGCCAGGACCCTGGCATCGGCTTCGGTAACCTGCGGATTGGCCGGCATCGGGATCGGACCCCAGGTGCCGCTGCTGCCTTTCTGGATCTTCTGGACCAGGCGCGCCTCGGCGCCGGCATCCTTCGCGTACTTGGCCGCGACATCCTTGTAGGACGGGCCAACCAGCTTGGCGCCGATGGCATGGCACGCCATGCAGGCCTTGGCCTTGGCCAGGTCGGGGTTCGCGTGGGCGGCAGGGATCGCGGCGACGGCGAATGTCACCGCCATGGTCAGGGTCAGGTACGTCTTCATGATGCTCCAGTGGCTGGGTTGATCGCAGGGGGCCGGCACCCTCTGCGGGCACCACCCGCCATCATAGCGGGAAACCCCGGTGACATGGGCAGCGCGCCGGTGCATGACCAGCTTCCGACACGCGCGCCATGAAAATTTGAATAGGAATGATTCGCATTTATGATTAGAATGGCGCCGTTCCGCGATCTTTACTTCTTTTTACGTATTGACGCGAAGCTTAAATACTAATGATAAAAAAGGATGCCTGAAGAATGACCGACCGTTCGCCTGCCCCGCAGTTTGCCCGCACTATCCTGAGCCTGGCCATCGGCGCGATGCCGCTTGCCGGTTTCGCCGCTGACGCGCTGCTTGATGACTTGCCGGCGGCCATGCCCACCGTGGTTGTCACCGCGGCCGGCTTCGAGCAGACGATCCGCGAAGCGCCGGCGTCCATCACGGTGCTGAGCCGCGAGCAGCTTCAGAAAGAGCGCTTCGGCAATCTGGCGCAGGCGCTCGAGAGCGTGGAAGGCATTGACGTGGGCGCGTCCGGCGACAAGACCGGTGGCATGAACATCAGCATCCGCGGCATGCCGAGCGACTACACGCTGATCCTGATCGATGGCCGGCGCCAGAACGCGGCCGGCAATGTCACGCCGAATGGCTTCGGCGGTACCTCGACCAGCTTCATGCCGCCGGTGAGTGCCATCGATCGCATCGAGATCATCCGCGGTCCGATGTCGACGCTGTACGGCTCGGATGCCATGGGCGGCGTGATCAACATCATCACGCGCAAGGTCGGCAAGCGCTAGGCCGGCTCAGTGGCAGCCGACTATACGCTGCAGGAAGACGACCAGTTTGGCGACGTCAAGGGCGCCAAGTTCTACCTGAGTGGCCCGCTCGCGGCCGATGTGCTGGGCTTGTCGTTGCGCGGCAGCACGCTGCGCCGCGACGAGGCCAGCATCTCGTACGACGAGATCAACCCGGCCCGGCCGCTGGTCCAGAACGCCAACCCGGTCAGGCAGAAGGTCGACAACCTGGGCGCGCGCCTGGCATTTACCCCGCACCGCAACCACGAATTCGTGCTCGACGCCGACAGGACGCGCCAGACCTATGACAACACGCGCGGCCAGCTCGGGACGCTGGGCACGGGTGGCTACGGTCCGGAGCAGAAATACAACCGCGACCAGACGACGCTGTCGTACAAGGCGCGCCTGCCGTTCGGCACCTGGGACAGCAGCTATATGGTGAACAACACGGAAACCATCGGCCGCACCATTCCGCCGGGTACGCCGGGCGCCGTACCCGGCACGCCCCGCACGCTGGAGGTCGAGAGCAAGGTGTTCGACACCAAGCTGCTGGTGCCGTGGGGCGCGCACCTGACCACCATCGGCGCCCAGCACTGGGATGCCGAGATGATCGACGGCGTCGCGCCGCAAGCGTTCGCGTTCACGCAGAAAGCGCTGTTCGTGGAAGACGAGTGGCGCCTGCACGAGCGCCTGTCGCTGACGGTCGGTGCGCGCTACGATGACCACAGCATCTTCGGCGGCCAGACCAGCCCGCGCGGCTACCTGGTCTGGAGCGCCTCGCCCCGCTGGACCGTCAAGGGCGGCGTGAGCAAGGGCTACAAGACCCCGCGCGTCGAGCAGCTGACCCCTGGCATCAACGGCTTCGGCGGCCAGGGCACGATCCCGCTCGTGGGCAGCCCGAACCTCCAGCCCGAGACCAGCGTCACGTCCGAACTGGGCGCCTATTTCGACAACGGCGCCGGCTGGACCGCCAATGCCACGGTCTTCAACAACGATTTCAAGGACAAGATCACCAGCGGCACTGGCCTCATCAACTGCACCTACCGCCCGGCACCGAACCGGCCCGGCTGCGTCAGCTTCGGCAACTGGCCGAACGTCGATGCCTTCGGCCAGTCGATCAACGTGGACGAGGCCGTCACGCGCGGCGTCGAGTTCGCGACGCGCTTCCCGCTGGCCGCCGGCTGGATCGCCAGCGCCAACTACACGTATACCGACAGCGAACAGGAAAGCGGCGACAATGCGGGGAAACCGCTATCCGACACGCCAAGGCATGCGTTCAATGCGCGCCTGACCTGGGACGTGTCGTCCGGCTGGAATGCCTGGCTGCGCGCCGAGCACCGCAGCGAGCGCTTCCGCGATCCGGGGACGTCGGCCGCGACCCGTGCCGCCAGCGCGGCGCTGGGCGACTTCAAGGGCTACACGATGCTGCACCTTGGCACCAGCTACCAGGTCACGCCGGCCATCACGCTCAATGCCGCGATCTACAATCTGCTGGACAAGGACTTCATCGACTACCGGCCCTATCGCACAACCCCGGCAGCGGCGCCGACTTACGGCAGCGTCTACGTCAACACGCTGGATGCACGCCGGCTCTGGCTGTCGATGAACGTGGACTTCTGAGGCGCGTTTGCACTGGCGCTAATCCGGCGCCAGGCGCAGGTCGGGGTCGGCCTCGAACACCCCGGCCAGCCAGGTGGCAAACGCCTGCAGGCGCGGATTGGCGATGCGGCCCCGCGGGTACAGCAGGGACACCGGCATCGGCGTCGGGCACAGGGTGGGCAGCACTACGGCCAGCGCGCCTTGCGCCACGTGCGCGCGCACCTGATAGCGCGCCAGTTGCGCCAGTCCCAGCCCCTGCAACGCGCACAGCAGGTTGGCCTCGGCGTCGTTGACGGCGATGCCGCCATTCATCGCCACCCGGACCGCGCCCTCCACACCCTCTGCTTCACCTGAGAGCGTCCACTCGAACGCGCGCCCGGTGCGGCCCGAGAAATGCACGATCGCGTCGTGCTGGCCCAGTTCGTCGACCGTCGCAGGCGTGCCCCGCCCCGCCAGGTAGCCGGGCGTGGCCGCGATCACGAAGCGCATCAGGCCGATCCGGCGCGCCACCAGGCTCGAATCGGGCAAGTCACCCACGCGCAACGCGCAATCGATGCCTTCGGCGGTCAGGTCGACCAGGCGGTCGCCCAGGCTGATGGTCAGGTCGAGCGCCGGATAGGCCTGGCGAAACTCGCCGATGCGCGGCAGCACGATGGCGCGGCCCAGCGCGCCCGGCAGGTCGATGCGCAGTCGGCCCTGCATGCGGCCGGCATGCTCGCCCAAAAAGTCGCCTTCCGCATCATCGATGGCAGCCAGGATCGCGCTGCAGTGGGCGTAGTAACGCTCGCCCTCCGGCGTCAGCGACAGCCGGCGCGTCGTGCGCTGCAGGAGTTGCGCGCCCAGGTAGCGTTCGAGATTCTGCAGCGTGGCCGTCAGGGATGCGCGCGGCAGGTCGAGCGACTCGGCCGCGCGCGTGAAACTGTTCGCCTCGACGATGCGCACGAACGTCTGCATCGCTTTCACCTTGTCCATGATTGTTCATATAAAGTGAATGGTATAAGCGCATTATGCCCTGATTATCTTTGTGCGCGACCTGCGTAGCATGGCCACATTCCCTCACCCATTCCATGGAGTTCGCCATGAACGCCCCCAGGTCATCCTCGCTCTCGTCCGGCATGGTCATGCTGCTGGCAGCGGCCGCCGGCATCATTGTCGCCAACCTGTATTATGCGCAGCCCCTCGTCGGCCCGATCGGCGCTGCGCTGGGGCTGCCGCCCGCGGCGGCCGGCCTGATCGTCACGCTGACCCAGATCGGCTACACGCTGGGCCTGCTGTTCATCGTCCCGCTTGGCGACCTGCTGGAAAACCGGCGCCTGATCGTCACCGGCCTGCTCGTCACCAGCGGCGCGCTGGTGGTTGCGGCCACTGCCACCACCGCGTGGGCATTCCTGCTGGCCGCGCTGGCCATCGGACTGGGCGCCGTCGTGGCGCAGGTGCTGGTGCCATTCGCTGCCCATCTGGCGCCGGACGCCACACGCGGCCAGGTGGTCGGCAAGGTCGTCAGCGGCCTGCTGCTCGGCATCATGGTGGCGCGGCCGGTGGCAAGCGTGCTGGCCGGCCTGGGTGGCTGGCAGACCGTGTTCGGCATCGCCGCTGCGCTGGTCGCCCTGCTGGCCGTGCTGCTGCATATCAAGTTGCCGCTGCGCCAGCCGACGGCGACACAACCCTATCGTCGCCTGATCGGCTCGCTATGGCCGCTGTTGACCACGACCGTGGTGCTGCGTCGGCGCGCGCTGTATCACGCCGGCCTGTTCGGCGCCTTCAGCCTGTTCTGGACGGTGGCGCCACAGGCGCTGGCCGGCCCGGCGTTCGGCCTCACGCAGAACGGCATCGCGCTGTTTGCGCTGGTCGGCATGGCCGGCGCCGTGGCCTCTCCTGTTGCCGGCCGCCTGGCCGATGCCGGCCACACGATGAAAGCCACCGCCGTCGCCCTCGTGGTGGGTGCGCTGAGCTTCCTGCTGCCCTTGTTCGCGCCGTCGTCCAGGCCGGTCGCGCTCGGCTTGCTGGCCGTGGCCGCCATTGCCCTGGACGCTGCGGTGGCCGCCAACCTGGTGCTGGGCCAGCGCGCGCTGTTCGCGCTGGGCGCCGACATGCGCAGTCGCCTCAATGGCCTGTACTTCGCGCTGTTTTTTGCTGGCGGCGCGCTCGGTTCCGCACTGGGCGGCTGGGTGTATGCGGCGTATGGCTGGCATGCGGCGCTGCTGGTCGGCATGCTGCTGCCGGCACTGGCGCTGCCGGTCTGGCTCCGTGAAGCAGTCGGGCATGCGGCCGCACGCCAGAGCGTGTAGACCACGCGCCGGATTCAGATATGTTTTAATCAACCTTTATTTCGATCCGGAGCATGCAATGCACACGAACGACCAGGCGGCGACGCCGACAAAAGCCGAGCTGGACGAGGCTGCGCTGAACATGGCGCGCAATATGTTCCAGTATGCGCGGACTGGCGACGCCGACCATCTCGCCGCGTTCCTGTCGCGCGGCCTGCCGCCGAACCTGCGCAACGAAAAAGGCGACAGCCTGCTGATGCTGGCCAGCTACCACGGCCACCTGGACGCAGCGCGCGTCCTGCTCGGGCACGGCGCCGATCCGCACCTCATCAACGATGCGGGGCAAATGCCGTTGCACGGCGCGGCGTTCAAGGGCGATTTGCCCATGACGACGCTGTTGCTCGACAACGGCGCCCTGCCCGACTTCACCGGTCCATCGGGCCGGACCGCGCTGATGTTCGCCGCGATGTTCAACCGGGTCGCGATTGCCGAGCTGCTGATGGCGCGCGGCGCCGACCCGGCAGCGCGCGATGTAGCCGGCGTGAGCGCCTACGATGCGGCGCTCAAGATGGGCGCCCCCGACACGGCTGCCTTGCTGGCCCCGGCGAACTGACCTGAAAGCCGTTTCGTCAGGCGTTGCTGCGCACCGGACGGCGGCGCCGGCGCGCACACCAGGCCGCAACCAGCCCGAGCCCGACGATCGCGCCCGTGGCCGGCTCCGGCACGGCGATCGTTTCCCGTGCAGCAGCGACCAGCATGCCGCTGGCGCCGCTGCAGTTCGGGTATTGCAGACCGCAGCCGAACGGTTCGTCGCTGTTGGCGTCGATCACGTAAAACAGCGCACCCTGGCTCGCCATCCGGAAATCCGAATTGCCATCCGACGCGAAGATGCTGCCCCCGAGCAGGCCACCGGGCAGGAACGTCAGGTCCATGACGATCCGGTCGTAATAATTGCGCGGCGGGGTCAGGTAGCCATAGTCGATCAGATTGTGCTGCCCGCTGACCGTCGGGTGATCGAACCAGTAGCGCAGCGACAGTAAGCTCGACTGTGGATCGAGGCACGGCGGCCCGATGTCGCATTCGTTGCGGATATTCACGGACAGCGCGCCGGCGGCGACGGCTTCGTCGGAGAACGCCAGTTCCAGGTTGAGGCCGGTCGGCATCGCGCTGGATGCGCTCACTTGCTGCCAGCTGTACGTGACCGCCGCCTGGACCGGCAGCGTCAGGGTGGCAGCCAGCAGTGCGACGATGGGGGTAATGCGTCTCATGGATGATCTCCTCGGAAAGTTCCTACCCTACCTCAGCAAGAATCGCGCCCATGAATGTGATGCCAGCATCCCGTTGATTCTAAACAACATTTATGATGACTGCGAAGACCGCGCAGACAACGTGTCAGATTCTCCGACAAAACATGTCACATTCACCATGGCCGTCACCGTGAAGACGGGCGCCCTGCATGCTGGCCCCACCACCCTGCACATCCCCTATAATCGTGAGCGCCCTGCTACGGGGCGCGACTCCACTTACCCGAAGGACCCCGATGAAAGCCCTGCCCCTGCCCGTCCTCATGGCTGCCCTGCTGCTTGCCAGCAGCACTGCACGCGCCGACGATGCCGCGCTGCTCAAATGCCGCGCCCTGCCTGATACTGCCACGCGCGTGGCCTGCTACGACGCAATTCCTGTCGGCGTTGCCGGTCCGGTCGCTGCGGCTGTACCGGCGCGCACACCGGAACAGAACTTCGGCATGGAAGCGGTCAAGCAGCGTGAAGCGCAGCCGGCCTCGATCCGCAGCACGGTCGTGGGCGACTTCGACGGCTGGGGGCCCGGCTCGCAGATCCGCCTGGCCAATGGCCAGGTCTGGCGCATCATCGACGGCAGCGACGCCGTCCTGCCGCGCAAGAAGGATGCCGCGGTGACGATCGAGCGCAACCTGTTCGGCACGCTGTTCCTGAAGGTCGATGGCGGCAACAGTTCGGCCAAGGTCCGCCGGGTCAAGTAACGCCTAGGTCGGGGTGCGCACCATGTACAGCGCACCGTCCGGATACGTCTGCAGGCCAGCGCACTGCGTCGACGCTTCGCGCCAGCCCAGCGCCTCCCAGAAGCGCGCGCTGTCCTGCACCGATACCAGCGCCGCGTGCGGCAATCCCAGCGTGCGTGCCAGGCGCACTGCGTCGTCAACCAGCGCGCGCGCCAGGCCGCGCCCCAGTGCGCACGGCGCGATCGCCAGGTCGTGCAGGTACAGCGTGTCCGGCTCGTGCGCTACCTTGAATGGTGCGTTCAGGTCGGTCACCAGCCCCAGGCGCGACGGATAGGCGAACAGGTAGCCGCGCACGACGCCGTCCTGCATGCCGACCAGGCAGGTGCTGCCCGCCACTGCTATCCGGGATGCGACCACCGCGGCCGGCTCCTGCATCGCCGCCGGATAACAGGCGGCCTGGATGTCCAGCACGGCGGCGAGATCGGCGGGCAGCATCGGGCGCAGTAGCTGGTGCGAAAACGTAGACATGAGCATGGACGGGCAAAAAAACGCGCATCGTAGCATGCGCTTGACGCCTGCCATGGCATCGCGCATTCTAGCTGTCTTGACAACATCGCCTCATCAACGACAGGAACCAGCATGCCCAGCGCCAGCGACGTCACGACGCCCAACCGCCCCGAATACATCCTCCACGCCAGCTGCCCGGCCGGCATCGGCATCGTCGCAGCCGTCGCGACCTTCCTGGCCGAACGCGACTGCTACATCTGCGCACTCGAACAGTTCGACGACGATTCCACCGCACGCTTCTTCATGCGCGCCGTGTTCCGCCAGCAAGACAAATCACCGGCGATCGACGCCATCCGCGCAGAATTCGACAGTACGGTCGCCACGCGCCTGGACATGGGCTGGAAAATCTTCGATCCGCAAGACCCGGTGCGCACGGTGATCATGGTCTCGAAGACCGATCACTGCCTCGACGACCTGCTGTACCGCCGCCGCACGGGCGAACTCAATCTGTCGATCACGGCCGTGGTGTCGAACCACCTCGACCTGCGCCCGATGGTCGAGCGCGAAGGCATCCGCTTCATCTTCCTGCCTGTCACCAGGGACAACAAGGCGCAGCAAGAGGCGCGCCTGCTGGAAATCGTCGATGAAACCGACTCCGAACTCGTGATCCTGGCGCGCTACATGCAGATCCTGTCCGATGGCCTGGCGCGCCGCCTGGCCGGCAAGTGCATCAATATCCACCACTCGTTCCTGCCCGGCTTCAAGGGCGCCAAGCCCTACCAGCAGGCGTTCGACCGGGGCGTCAAGCTGATTGGCGCGACGGCCCACTACGCCACGCCCGACCTGGACGAAGGCCCGATCATCGAACAGGTGCTCACGCGCGTGGACCACAACTACCGGGTCGACCAGCTCACCCGCGTGGGGCGCGACAATGAATGCCTGGCGCTGGCCACGGCGGTTAAGTTTCACATCGAGCGCCGCGTGTTCGTGGACGGGAACAAGACCGTCGTGTTCCGCGGGCCGTAATGACACCTTGAACAACGTTGACTTATACTTAATGTAGGTGCGTCATCTAACCGTCGCAAATGTAACAGGACGTTATGTTCGTACCTTCTCACAGAGGGGAAGATCATGGAACATCAACAGCAGCATCCCGTGCGCCTGCGCATCAATGGCCAGGACCGCGAATTCAACGTCGAATCCTGGGTAACGCTGCTCGACCTGCTGCGCGAGCGCGCAGGCATGACCGGCACCAAGAAGGGCTGCGACCAGGGCCAGTGCGGCGCCTGCACCGTGCTGGTGGACGGCAAGCGCATCAACTCGTGCCTGACGCTGGCCGTCATGCAGGACGGTCGCGAGATCACCACCGTCGAGGGCCTGGCCACCGGCGACGACCTGCATCCGCTGCAGCAGGCGTTCATCGATTGCGACGCGTTCCAGTGCGGGTACTGTACGCCGGGGCAGCTGTGTTCGGCAGTGGGCCTCTTGAACGAAGGACAAGCCACCACGCGCGACGACGTGCGTGAACTCATGAGCGGCAACCTGTGCCGCTGCGGGGCTTACCCGCAGATCGCCGACGCCGTCGTCAAGATGCTCGACATGCGCGACACCAAGAAGACCACCGAAGGCTTCACGACCGGGGCGGTGCTGTCATGAACCCGTTCGCCTTTACCCAACCCACCGATATCGACGCGGCGCTGGCCGCCCTGCTCGATCCTGACACCCGCCCGATCGCCGGCGGCACCAATCTGCTCGACCTGATGAAGGAAAGCGTGATGAAGCCGTCACGCGTGGTCGACATCAACAACCTGGGCCTCGACCAGGTCGAAGAAAAAGACGGCGGCCTGCTGCTCGGCGCCCTGGCCCGCAACGCGGATACCGCCTACAACCCGCTGGTGCGCGAGCGTTACCCGCTGCTGTCGACGGCCATCCTGGCCGGCGCCTCGCCGCAACTGCGCAATATGGCCTCCAACGGCGGCAACCTGATGCAGCGCACGCGCTGCGTCTACTTCTACGACGTCGGCACCGCCTGCAACAAGCGTGAACCCGGCACCGGCTGCCCGGCGCGCGATGGCCTGAACCGCCAGCTGGCGATCCTCGGCACCAGCGAAAGCTGCATCGCCACCCACCCGTCGGACATGTGCGTGGCCTTGCGCGCGCTCGATGCCACCGTCCACGTGCGCTCGATGAGCGGCGCGCGCGAGATTCCCTTCGCCGAGTTCCACCGCCTGCCGGGCGACAAGCCCGAGATCGACAACACGCTGCAGCCAGGCGAGATGATCACCCATATCACGGTGCCGGAAGCCGACCGCTTCATCGATCACAGCGCCTACATCAAGGTGCGCGACCGCCTGTCGTACGCGTTCGCGCTGGTGTCGGTCGCCGCCGCGCTGGACCTCGATGCCGACGGCACGATCCGCGCCGCGCGCATCGCACTCGGTGGCGTGGCCCACAAGCCGTGGCGTGTCGAAGCCGCTGAAGAAGCGCTCGTCGGCAAGGCGGTCGGCGAAGCAGCGTTCCTGCAGGCTGCCGAGACCATCCTGCAAGGCGCACAGGGCTTCGGCCAAAACGACTTCAAGCTGCCGTTGGCGCGCAACGCCATCGTGCAAGCCTTGACCACCGCCGCGCGTGGCACCGACCACGCCCGCGGACTCGATGCACAAGGAGAACAAGCATGACCGACCTGATTCCAGAATTGCGCGCACCAAGCGCGCCGGCCGGCACCGGCCGCGTGAAAAGCGGCATGCCGGTCTCGCGCATCGATGGCCGCGCCAAGGTCACCGGCGAGGCGCAGTACGCCGCCGAATACTTTGCCCCCGACCTGGCCTATGGCGTGGTCGTCAGCGGCACCGTGGCCAAGGGCCGCATCACCAGCATCGACGCGACTGAAGCACTGGCCGTACCGGGCGTGATTTCGGTCATGACGCACGAGAACCGCCCCAAGATGCGCTCGTTCGACCTGGCATGGAAAGACATGACGGCGCCGGCCGGCTCGCCGTTCCGGCCCCTGTTCTCGGACGAAATCTTCTACAGTGGCCAGCCAGTGGCACTGGTGCTGGCTGAAACCTTCGAAGCGGCGCGCTACGCCAGCTCGCTCGTGCGCGTGCATTACGATGTCGATGCGCACGAGACGAACCTGCTGAAAAGCCTGGATCAGGCCTACGAGCCACGCAAGATGAAGGCCGGCTTCGTGCCGCCAAGCTCGATCGGCGACGGCGAAAAGGCGTTCGATGCGGCCGAGGTGCGGGTCGACTCGCAGTACTACAACGGTGTCGAGCACCACAACCCGATGGAGATGTTCGCCTCGACCGTGATTCGCGCTGAAAACGGCCACCTGACCGTCTACGACAAGACGCAAAGTTCGCAGAACAGCCGCTGGTATGTCTCGCACGGCTTTGGCCTGTCGAGCGACGACGTCACGGTGCGCAACCCGTACGTGGGCGGCGCCTTCGGTTCGGGCCTGCGCCCGCAATACCAGCTGCCGCTCGCCGTGATGGGCGCGCTGCAACTGGAGCGCTCGGTGCGCGTCGTGCTCACGCGCCAGCAGATGTTCAGCTTTGGCCACCGGCCGGAAACCTGGCACCGCATCCGCCTGGGCGCAGCGCCGGACGGCACGCTCAAGGCCATCTGGCACGAAGCGATCCAGGAAACCTCGCGTCTCGAAGACTACGTCGAAGTGATCGTCAACTGGTCGGGGCAGCTGTATGCGTGCACCGATATCAAGCTCGGTTACCAGGTGGTCGCCAACGACCGTTTCACGCCGCTGGACATGCGCGCCCCGGGCGCCGCCCACGGCGTGCACGCCATGGAAGTGGCGATGGACGAACTGGCCTACAAGCTCAAGATGGACCCGCTGGCGCTGCGCCTGAAGAACTACACCGACACGTCGCCGATCGAGGACAAGCCGTTCTCGAGCAAGGAACTGCGCGAATGCTACCGCCAGGGCGCCGAACGCTTCGGCTGGGACAAGCGCCCGATCGAGCCGCGCTCGATGCCCGACGGCGACGAGCTGGTGGGCTGGGGCATGGCGACCGGCATCTGGGATGCGATGGTGATGGTGGCGCGCGTCAGCGCCGTCATGCACAGCAACGGCCGCCTGGTCGTGAGCAGCGCGGCCACCGATATCGGCACCGGCACCTACACCGTGATGTCGATGATTGCCGCCGAAGCCATGGGCCTGCCGATGGAACTGGTGACGTTCCAGCTGGGTGACTCGACGCTGCCGATGGCGCCGATCGAGGGTGGCTCGTCGCACGTGACCACCGTGGGCTCGGGCGTGCATGGCGCCTGCGAAAAGCTCAAGAAGTCGCTGCTGAAGCTGGCAACGAAGATGGACAATTCGCCGCTGGCCAAGGCGCGCCTGCGCGACGTGGAATTCGGCGACGGCGCCGTGTTCCTGAAAGACGATCCATCGCGCCGCGTGGAACTGACGCAGGTGCTGGCCAATGCGGGCGTCGATCAGGTTGAAGAGAAATACTTCATGACGCCGCAGATGCTCAAGCAGCGCAAGTATGCGCGCGCCGTGCACTCGGCCGTGTTCTGCGAAGTGCGCGTGAACGAAAAGCTGGGCATGGTGCGCGTGACGCGCGTGGTCAGTGCGATTGCCGCCGGGCGCATCATCAGCGCCAAGACCGCAGCCAGCCAGATCAGCGGCGCGGTCGTCTGGGGCATCAGCCAGGCCCTGCATGAAGAAACCCATACCGATCACAAGTACGGGCGCTTCATGAACCACAACTTCGCCGAGTACCACGTGGCGGTCAACGCCGACATCCACGACATCGACGTGATCTTCGTGGAAGAAGACGACCGCATCGTGAGCAAGCAGCTGGGCGCCAAAGGCGTGGGCGAGATCGGCATCGTGGGTGTGGCGGCCGCGATCTCGAACGCGATCTTCCATGCCACCGGCACGCGGCTGCGCACGACGCCGATGACGCCGGCAAAACTGCTGATGGGCGACGAGGAACTCCCGGTCCAGCCGCCGGTCTGACAATACGGCGCTGCAGAGACCATGAACGCCATCTTCGGATGGCGTTTTTTACGTCCGACACAGCGTTTTCCCCGGTTTCATTTTTACCGGAAAAAGCGTCATGCACACCACATACGTATTTCCACGTAGTTGCACAACAATATGTTTACTGGTACAACATCTGGTGCGTAAGACAACGCCGCACGACAGCACGGCACAGAAATAGTGCCGGCTGCAAAACCACACCAAGAACGAGATACGAGGACGACACCATGAAGCTCAAGATGCTGTGCGCAGCTGCCTGCCTGACCGCTTTCGGCACGGGCCTGGCCCATGCCCAGGCTTACCCGACCAAGACCATCACCATGATCGTGCCGTTTGCAGCCGGCGGCCCGACCGACACCGTGGCACGCCTCGTCGCACAATCGATGGGCACCACGCTCAAGCAGCAGATCATCGTCGAGAACGTCGGCGGTGCCGGCGGCACCATCGGCGCCGCGCGCGCCGCCAAGTCCGCACCGGATGGCTACACGCTGTTCCTGCACCACATCGGTCAATCGACCGCGCCAGCCCTGTACCGCAAGCTGCCGTATGACGCCATCACCAGCTTCGAGCCGATCGGCCTGATCACCGACGTGCCGATGACCGTCGTCGCCAAGGCGAACTTCCCGGCCAAGGACATGAAAGAGCTGATCACGTACGTGAAAGCCAACAAGGACAAGGTCACCTACGCGCACGCAGGCCTGGGTTCGGCATCGCACCTGTGCGGCATGCTGCTGCAGACCGCGATGGGCGTCGAGCTGACCACCGTGCCGTACAAGGGCACCGGTCCGGCGATGAACGACCTGCTGGGCGGCCAGGTGGACTTCATGTGCGACCAGACCACCAACACCACCAGCCAGATCAAGGGCGGCAAGATCAAGGCCTACGGCGTGACGACCAAGACCCCGGTCGCGTCGCTGCCGAACCTGCCGACGCTGGACAAGGCTGGCCTGCCAGGCTTCGAAGTCGGCGTCTGGCACGGCCTGTACGCGCCAAAAGGCACGCCGAAGCCAACCGTCGACGCGCTGTCGAACGCCCTGCGCGCCGCGCTGCGCGATCCGAACGTGGTCAAGCGCTTCGCCGACCTTGGCACCGAGCCGGTCCCTGCCAATCAGGCCACGCCGGAAGCCCTGCGCACGCACCTGAAACAGCAGATCGACCTGTGGGGCCCGATCATCAAGAAAGCCGGCGCCTTCGCCGACTGATGCCGCATTGACGACGTCGCGCCGCGCCGGCCTGTCCGGCTGCGGTGCGGCGTCGTCGCATCTGCCTCGCCGCCGTACGCGAGCCGGCTGCATCAGTGATCTGCATTCACGCTTTTCGAACCACTGCATCTGCATCTGCATCACCGCATCTGCAACACAATAAAGGGGACCACTACCGTGCCAGCATTTATCCGCCATCCGAAGGACTTTTGGAGCGGCATTGTCTTTCTATTTTTCGGTCTGAGCGCCGTCTACATCGGTCAGGACTACGAAATTGGCAGTGCCGGCCGCATGGGCCCGGCCTACTTCCCGATCGTGCTGGGCGCCCTGCTTTCGCTGATCGGCGTGGCGTCGTTCGTGCGCTCGTTCTTCCGTCCGGGCGAGGCGATCGGCCGCATTTATTATCGCGAACTGACGATCGTGCTGGTTGCGGTGCTGCTGTTCGGCTTCCTGGTGCGCAATGCCGGCCTGGCGCCTGCTGGCTTCCTGCTGATCCTGATCAGCTCGTACGCCAGCGACAAATTTGAATTGAAGAAGTCACTCGCGCTGGCCGTGGGCATGACGTTGTTTGCAATCGGTCTGTTCGTCAAGCTGCTTGGCTTGCCGATGCCGATCATTGGCCCTTGGCTCGGTGGGAATTAAATCATATGGAAATTTTCAGTAACCTCGCACTGGGCCTCGAAACGGCCCTGTCCATGCAAAACCTGTTCTACTGTCTGGTCGGCGTGTTCGTCGGCACCGCAGTGGGCGTGCTGCCGGGCCTGGGCCCGATCGCTACCATCGCGATGCTGCTGCCGGCCACGTTCGGCCTGCCGCCGGAGTCCGCGCTGATCATGCTGGCTGGTATCTACTACGGCGCGCAATACGGTGGCTCGACCACCGCGATTCTGGTCAACCTGCCGGGCGAATCATCGTCAGTCGTGACGGCGCTGGACGGCTACCAGATGGCCCGCAACGGCCAGGCCGGCAAGGCGCTGGCTACCGCGGCGATCTCGTCGTTCTTCGCCGGTACCGTTGCCACGGTCCTTCTGGCCCTGGCGGCACCGCCACTGGCCGACCTGGCGCTTGAATTCGGCCCTGCCGAGTACTTTTCGCTGATGGTGCTGGGTCTGGTGGCGTCGGTTGTCCTGGCCAGCGGCTCGCTGCTCAAGGCGATCGGCATGGTGCTGCTGGGCCTGCTGCTGGGTGTGGTCGGTACCGACGTCAACTCGGGTTCGGCGCGCTACACCTTCGACATGCCTGAGCTGGCTGACGGCATCAACTTCGTCATCGTCGCAATGGGCATGTTCGGTATCGGCGAAATCATCCGCAATCTTGAGCACAACGAAGACCGCAACCTGGTGATGAAGAAAGTCACCGGGCTGATGCTCAACAAGGAAGACTTCAAGCGCATCATGTGGCCGGTCATCCGCGGCACGGGCCTGGGCTCGCTGCTGGGCATCCTGCCGGGCGGCGGCGCGATGCTGGCCTCATTCGCGTCGTACTCGCTCGAAAAGAAAGTGTCGAAGAACGCAGCCAACTTCGGCAAGGGCGCCATCGAAGGCGTTGCGGCGCCGGAAGCGGCCAACAACGCGGGTGCGCAGACCTCGTTCATCCCGATGCTGACGCTGGGCATTCCATCGAATCCGGTGATGGCGCTGATGATCGGCGCGATGATCATCCAGGGCATCCAGCCTGGTCCTGCCGTCATGACCGAGCAGCCTGGCCTGTTCTGGGGCCTGATCGTCTCGATGTGGGTCGGTAACCTGTTCCTCGTCGTGCTGAACCTGCCGATGATCGGTATCTGGGTGCGCATGATCATGGTGCCGTACCAGATGCTGTATCCGGCGATCCTGATGTTCTGCGCGATCGGTGTCTTCAGCCTGAACAACAGCACTTTCGACGTCTACCTGATGGCCTTGTTCGGCCTGCTCGGCTACCTGTGCGCCAAGCTCGAACTGGAGCCCGCACCCATGCTGCTCGGCTTCATCATCGGCCCGATGATGGAAGAATACCTGCGCCGCGCCCTGCTGCTCTCGCGCGCCGACCCGATGGTGTTCATCGAGCGTCCGATCTCGGGCGTCATGCTGGGCCTGGCCGCCGCAGCCATGATCGTCGTCCTGCTGCCTTCACTGCGAAAGAAACGCGAAGAAGCCTTCCAGGAAGATTGATGCACTAAACCCGCATCACCCCGCGCCGCCCGGCGCCGGCCCCAAAGCCGGCCCGGGCGGCGGCCGTTTACACCCACACTACCCGCCCCCCCACCATCCAGATCCTGAACAATTAGGGTCAGAGTAGACTTATTGGGCAATTCCTCAAAGTTGTCAAACAATCTGACTCCGACCCCAATTGGAAAGCAAGGGCCGCGCGGAAAGCTGCCTGGCGGCATTGCAGGGCGTAACTGTTTTCAGGGTTATTGCTCAACAATTCGACTCTGACCCTCATTGCGGTCGTCGAAGAGTGGCGGGGCTATTCGCGGCGGTCGGTGTGCAGGGGCAGGAGGACGGTGAAGGTGCTGCCGTGGCCGTCGCCGGGGCTGTGGGCGGTGACGGTGCCGTCGTGGGCTTCGACCAGGTTCTTGACGAGGGCGAGGCCCAGGCCGAGGCCGCCGCCGGTGCGATCGGCCGAGCGTTCGGCCTGGACGTAGAGGTCGAACAGGCGCGGCATCAGGTCGGGCGCGATGCCCATGCCGTTGTCGGTGACGCGCAGCGCTGCCATGCGGCCCCGTTTTTCGAGGGCGATGTGAAGCATGCCGCCATCGTCCGTGTAGCGGATCGCGTTGGTCAGCAGATTGCTCACCACCTGGATCAGCCGCGTGCGGTCGCCCAGCACCAGCAGGCTGGATGCGCCCGATGCCAGGTCGATGCGATGCCGCTTCTGGTTTGCCGCCGACTGCACCTGTTCGAGCGCAGCGGCGACCACATCGGCCAGCTCGACCGGCGTTTTTTCCAGCTGCACGAGGCCGCGGCTCACGCGCGAGACGTCCAGCAGATCCTCGACCAGGCGGCTCATGTGCGTCACCTGGCGCCGGATCAATTCCCCCATCTGATTGGCGCGCTGGGACGAGACGCCCTCGGGCAGCAGCATGCTCGCGGCCATGCCGGCCGCCGACAGCGGCCCGCGCAGCTCGTGGCTGAGGGTGGCGAGGAACTCGTCCTTGCTGCGGTCGGCTTTCTGCAGCGCCGCGGCTTTGTCGTCCAGCAGGTCGTTGAGTGCTTCGATATTGCGGTTGCGCTCTTCCAGCCGGGTGGAGACGAGCTGCAGCTCTTCCTGCCGCGCCTGCAGCGCGCCGAGGGCGTCGGCCAGTTCACGGTTCTGGTGTCGTGCTTCGGACAGCGCTGCGTGGTTGGGCAGCGTTTCGAACTGCGCCACCAGCGGGGCGAAGCCGTCGGCGCTGATGAAACCCGTCTGCGCGGGAAAGCGCTTGCCGACCGTGATGCAGGTGCCCAGGGGGCCACTGGCAATCTCGAACTGGTCCATCAGCCGCCGCGCCGACAGGATGCCGATGCCCATCCCCGACGGCGACCGGTACGTACCGGACAGCACGTGCGCGACATCGGCGATCCCGGGCCCGCGGTCTTCGAACGTGATGCACAGGGATTGGGGTGCGACCGCGCCTTCGGCCGAGAAGGACACCAGGCCGGCGCCGGCATAATTGAAGATATTGCGCGCCAGTTCGGACACGACCGTGCCAATACGCGCCTGGTCGACCGAACCGAATCCGCATGCGCCCGCGATCTGGCGCGCACGCTGGCGCGCCGCGATCACATCAAATTCGGTGCCCACATTGAGCGTCAGGATGGCCTGCGTCATGCGGGCTGGGAGAAGATCATGGTGTCACTCTACAGGGAAAAGTGGCATCTGAAGAGCGCAGAAACCGGTGGCGGGCCGAATTATAACCCGCCACCACAAGGCATTCTCCTACAAATTGTGACAGCCGATCCTGCTCCAGTGCGTCACCGCCCCTTACACGCCGACCATCGAGACGGCCTTCGTGTTCAGGTACGATTCCAGCGCCTCCGGCCCGCCTTCCGAACCGTAACCGGAATCCTTGATGCCGCCAAATGGCAGCTCCGCACTTGGCGTGGCCGGCTGGTTGATCCACAGCATGCCCACTTCGACACGGTTCATCAGCAACTGCGCGTTCTTGATCGAGCGCGTGAACGCGTAACCAGCCAGGCCATACGGCAGGCGGTTCGCTTCGGCGATCATGTCCTCCAGGCTGTCGAAGCCGCGGATGCCCGCGATCGGGCCGAACGGCTCGTCGTTGAACATGCTGGCGTCCAGCGGCACATCGGCCAGGATCGTCGGCGCGAAGAAGTTGCCGCTGGTGCCCACGCGTTCACCACCCGTTGCCACCGTGGCGCCACGGGCGCGCGCATCGTCGACCACCTTGGCCATCGCGTCCAGGCGGCGCGCATTGGCCAGCGGACCGAGCGTCGTGCCATCGGCCATGCCGTCGCCCAGCTTGAGGCTTTCGGCGTGCTGCACCAGCGCGCGCGTGAACTCGGCCTTGACGGCGTTATGCACGAGGAAACGGGTCGGCGAGATGCACACCTGGCCCGCGTTGCGGAACTTGGCCGCGCCCGCCGCCTTGACGGCCAGCGCCACGTCGGCATCCTCGGCGATGATGACCGGCGCATGGCCGCCCAGCTCCATCGTCGCGCGCTTCATGTGCGCGCCGGCCAGCGCCGCCAGCTGCTTGCCCACCGGCGTCGAGCCGGTGAACGTCACCTTGCGGATGATCGGGCTCGGAATCAGGTAACCCGAAATTTCGGCCGGATCACCGAACACCAGACCGACGACGCCCGGTGGCAGGCCGGCATCGACGAAGCACTGCAACAGCGCTGCGGGCGAGGCCGGGGTTTCTTCAGGCGCCTTGCACAGGAACGAGCAGCCGGTGGTCAAGGCTGCAGCGAGCTTGCGCACGATCTGGTTGATCGGGAAGTTCCATGGCGTGAACGCGGCGACCGGGCCGACCGGCTCCTTCAGCACGAGCTGCTGCGCAGCCGGGTTGCGCGACGGGACGATGCGGCCATACACGCGCATGCCCTCGGCGGCGAACCAGTCGATGATCTCGGCGCCGGCCATGGCCTCGCCCTTCGCTTCGGCCAGCGGCTTGCCCTGCTCCTGCGTCAGCAGGCGCGCGATGTCGCCGGCGCGCTCGCGCAGCAGCGTCGCGGCGCGGCGCATGATCGCAGCACGTTCGGCAGCAGGAACGGCGCGCCAGGTCTCGAAACCGGTCTGTGCGGCAGCCAGCGCGCGATCGAGGTCGGCGATGCTGGCGTGGGCGACCTTGCCGATCGGCTGGCCGGTGGCCGGGTTGATCACGGGGATAGTCTTGCCGCCGCTGGCGTCGTGCCATTCGTTGGCGATGAGGAGACGGGTATCGGGGTAGCTGGAAGTCGTCATGGTAAGTGGTCCTGTGGTAAGGACGACAATCTTACCGTGGATGGCGACTTGCTGCAGAGGACCCCGCCGCTTCGGCGGCGCCCGCCTCGGCCATCGACCGGATGCGCGCGGCCATCGCGTCCATCGAGAACGGCTTGGTCAGCACCGCCATCCCCGGGTCGAGGTAGCCATTATTCAGTACGGCATTCTCGGCGTAGCCGGTGATGAACAGGACCTGCATCCCGGGCCGGGCCGCGCGCCCCGCATCGGCCATCTGGCGCCCGTTCATGCCACCGGGCAGCCCGACATCCGTCACCAGCAGGTCAATCCGCGCATCCGATTGCAGTATCTTGAGACCCGCCGCGCTGTCGGCCGCCTCGATCCAGCCGAAGCCCAGATCCTGCAGGATGTCGATGACCAGCATGCGCACCGTGGGTTCGTCATCGACGATCAGGACCGTGCCCACCTGCCCGGACTGCGTCAGCGCCGTCGGCGCCGCGACGTCGGCCTCCAGCTCGGTAGCGCCGGCGCCGTAATGCCGCGGCAGGTAGATGCTCACCGTCGTGCCCTGGCCCACCTCGGAGTAGATGCGCACCTGGCCACCGGACTGCTGGGCGAAGCCATAGATCATCGACAGCCCGAGTCCCGTCCCCTGGCCGATCGGCTTGGTCGTGAAGAACGGTTCGAACGCGCGGGCGACGACGTCCGGCGCCATGCCCACGCCCGTGTCGCTGACCGACAGCGCCAGATACTGGCCCTGCGCCATGTTCTGCTGGCGAGCGACGCGCTCGTCGATCCATTTGTTGGCGGTCTCGACAGTGATGTTGCCACCATCGGGCATCGCGTCACGCGCATTGATGCACAGGTTCAGCAGCGCGTTTTCAAGCTGCGACGCATCGACCAGTGCCGGCCAGGCATCGGCGACGCAGACCACCTCGATCCGCACCGCCGGGCCTACCGTGCGCTGGACCAGCTCCTGCATGTCCACGACCAGCCGGTTCACATTGGTCGGCTTGGGCGTCAGGGTCTGCTGGCGCGAGAAGGCCAGCAGGCGATGCGTCAGCGCCGCCGCCCGCTTGGACGCGCCCAGCGCCGTTGCGATATACCGGTCGAAGTCGCTGAAGCGCCCCTGCTGCATGCGCATCTGCATCAGTTGCAGGGCGCCGGAGATACCGGCCAGCAGATTGTTGAAATCGTGCGCCAGGCCGCCGGTCAGCTGACCCACCGCTTCCATTTTCTGGCTCTGGCGCAAGGCATTCTGCATCGCCTCGAGTTCGGCCAGCTGCTCCTGGTCGCGCGTGATGTCCCGGCCCACGGCATTGATCAGGTCTTCGTGCGCGCGCGTCGACCACGAGATCCAGCGGTAGCTGCCGTCGCGATGGCGGTAGCGGTTGTCGAACCGCTGATGGCCGATCCCATGCGACAACTCCTGCGCGCCGGCGATGGTGTGCGCCATGTCGTCCGGATGAATCAGGTCGAACAGGTTCGCACCGACCAGTTCATGCTCGCGCCAGCCCAGCACGGCCGACCACGCCGGATTGGTGGCCGTAATCGTGCCATCGAACGTGCAGCGCAACATGATGTCCGACGACAGCATCCACAGCGCATTGCGATCCTGCGCCCGCTCCGCGACCTGGCGCTCCAGATCGAGCAGGATGCGCTTGCGCTGGTCGATGTCGTCGAATACGAGGATGATGCCGGCCTGCTCGCCGGCGCTGTCGATCAGCGGCACGGCGCTGATGGCAACCCAGGTGTGCGTGCCATCGGGCGCGCGTCGAAGGAATTCTTCGCCGGGCGCCACGAGTTCGCCCCGCAACGCGCGTGCGCTCGGATAATTCTCCGGTGCCAGCAGGCGTCCCTGCACATCGTAGCCGCACCAGTCTTCCCACGCGCGCTGCACGGTATCCGTGGGCGAAAAGTCCGGGACAAAGGTCCGGAACACGGGATTGCTCAGGATGGCCTGCCCATCCATGTCAAACAGGCAAATGCCAACCGGAAGGTGCTCGATCACGGCGGCGAGCCGGCTGGCGGCTTCCCTGCGCGCAACGATTTCCTGCTCCAGCGCGATATTGCGCTTGATGAGCTGGGCCTGCGCCGCATCGCGCTCCCGCGCGGCGACAACGCCAGCCGTTGTTTCAGTCGCAATATTGAGAAAGCCGGTGATGTGGCCGTCATTGCGCAGCGGGCTGTAGGCGAACGACCACCAGGTTTCTTCTTCGTGGCCACTGCGCGTCATCACCAGCGGCATGTCGGCAAAACTGACTGCTTCGCCGGCCATCACGCGCGCCACCAGCGGGCCGATATCGGCCCAGACGTCGGCCCAGACTTCGTGCAATGGCTGCCCCAGTGCAGCGGGATGGCGTTTGGCCAGAAACGGCGCGTAGGCCGCGTTGTAGAGCAGCGTCCTGTCGGGGCCCCAGGTCGCACACATGGCCACCGGCGTTGCCAGCATCATGCCGAACACCGCTTCGAGCGGTGCGGGCCACGCCGCACGCGCCCCCAGCGGGGTGGCGCTCCAGTCGAATGCCGCGATGCCGGCGTGCGCCGCGTTCACAACCCTGTCCCGGTGCAATGATCAGGGCATGGGGCAGACGCAGGAAAGCGGCGGACGAACACGGTTTGGCGTTGGTGCATGTAAATATATAGTGTGAGACGACATCAATGGACCACGAGATTCTTGCACATATTCACTGATCTCGCCGGATGGTCATGCGCGACGCGTACCGCCGGCGCAACGGCGCTACGGGTGACGGCACGCACCAAATTGTTAATCATGCGACAATCCGCCACGGTAATTTCCGGCTGTACATACCACGATCCTTTCAAGAGAGTTCCCTATATGTCCCCCCCCAAGCCACGCCACGGCTCCCCGTTGTTATTGCTCCCGATCGCGCTGATCATCCTTGTGCTGGCCGTCCTGTTTGCCTGGATCGGCGGCTGGCTCGGCAACAAAAACGTCACGCCGCAAACGATGGTCAACACCGCCGAAGCCTCCGGCACGCAGCAACCGGGTGTCCGCCGTGCGCATGCCAAGGGCATCTGCATCGTCGGCACCTTCGTGCCCACGCCTGCCGCCGCGCAACTGTCTGCCGCGCGCGTGTTTTCGCAGCCGTCGACGCCGGTCCTCGGCCGCTTTTCCAGCCCCGGCAACGATCCGCACTCGCCCGACAACAAGGCCGCCGTGCGCGGCATGGCGCTGCAACTGAAAACCGATGATGGCCAGGAATGGCGCATGGCGATGAACAGCTTCCCGTTCTTTGCCGCATCCACCCCGGAAGCCTTCCAGGCGCTGAACGCCGCCCGCCTGCCCGATCCGGCCACCGGCAAGCCGGATCCAGCCAAGATGGAGGCAGTCCTTGCCGCCCATCCCGAGATCAAGAACTTCATGGCGTGGTCGAAAAGCGCGCCGACGCCCGATAGCCTGGCCAATACGCGCTTCAATGGCGTCAACGCGTTTCGCCTGACCAATGCCGCCGGCACGACGCGCGCCGTACGCTGGTCGATGCGCCCGCACACGCCATTCGTGGCCGCCGACCCCGAACAGCTGAAAACGGCCGACCGCGACTTCCTGGCGGCCGATCTGGATCGCCGCCTTGCAGCCGGGCCGCTGAAATGGGACATGGTGATGCAGTTCGCAGCACCGGGCGACCCGATCGAAGATCCTTCGAAGGCCTGGCCTGACACCCGGCCCGAAACCATCGCCGGCACGCTGACGCTGGTGCGCGCCGAGCCGCAGGTCGCCGGCCCATGCCTGAACCTCAACTTCGATCCCCTGATCCTGCCGAAGGGCATCGCCGGCACGGACGATCCTGTCCTGCACGCGCGCTCGTCGGTGTACTCGGTCTCGTTCAACCGCCGCGAACGTGAAATCAGCTCGGGCAACACCCACACCGGGAGCGTACGATGAATCAGCCACGCCACTTCAATCTGCTGGCCCGCGTGCTGCACTGGTCGATGGCCGTTGCCATCCTGGGGATGCTGTTCGTCGGCGCCGCCATGGTCGTGTCGCTGCGCCACCGCGATTTCCTGCTCGACCTGCACCGGCCTCTCGGTCTGGCGATCCTGCTGCTCGCGATCGTGCGTCTCGTGAACCGCCTGCTGCATACGCCGCCGCCGCTGCCGGCCGATCTGCCGCGCATCCAGGTGTGGGCCGCCACGGCGTCGCACTGGGCGCTGTACGCGCTGATGCTCGCGATGCCGCTGATCGGCTGGGCCATGCTGTCGGCAGGCGGCTATCCGGTCGTGCTGTTCGACGGCGTGAACCTGCCGGCCATCCTGCCGCACAGCCCGGCGATGTACGGCTTCCTGCGTCCGCTGCATGGCGTGCTCGCATATGTGCTGTTCTTCACGATCCTGGCGCACTTGGGCGCGGCGCTGTACCACGCGTGGGTCCGGCGTGACGAGGTGTTCGGGCAGATGGCCAAGGGCGACTGAGTCACTCATCGGTGCAGCACCGCACCGAGTCCGCCCATCCAGCCACGTATCGTATTGACTCCATCTGCAGCGAGCGCACGGGCGCCCCGCTGCGGATTCACTTTTCAAGCGAGACGTACATGCAAAAATACACAGCAGCCATCGTGGGTGGCTTGATCGCAGGCGTGGTCACGACGGCCGTCATGGTCGCAGGCCGCAAGTCCGGCGTGCTGACCAAAACACTTGACCGGGATGCGGTCGACTGGATCGATGACGTGACGGGTTCCCGCGCTGTCATCGGCGACGCCGGCACCAGCGCCGTAGAGTTCGTCAACCACCTGGGCGCATCGGCCGCGTTTGCCGCCGCCGTGCCCAAGCTGCGCGAACTGGCGCCAGGCCTGTCGCCGGCCGCCATCGGCACGCTGTACGGTACGGCGTTGTATGCGGTAAATATCGGTGCCATCGCGCCCGTGCTTGGCATCACCGAGGGTGAAGTCAAGGCCGGCCCGCGCAAGGCGGGCGAGCGCTGGGCAATCCACGTGCTGCAAGCCGTGGTCACCGCCGTGCTGGCCGATCGTCTGACCGGCCCGCGCCGTCGCGGCTGATGCGATGGCCGAACGGTCGCGGCGCAGGCTGCGCGCGGGCGTCGGTCATGCAGTGATCAGTACAAGCCGTGAATCACTGCCGCGTCTCGGTGCGCGGCAGTAATCCACTGGCGCCGGCTTAATTGCCCAGTACCTTGCGCAACGTCCGTGACAGGTCTTCGGCCGAGAACTTGGCGACATACGCATCGGCGCGCACGTTCTTGACGTGTTCCTCATTGGTGGTACCCGACAGCGACGAGTGGATCACCACCGGCAGGTTGCCGAAGCGCTGGCTCGACTTGATGTTGCGGGTCAGCGTGAAGCCATCCATTTCCGGCATCTCGAGGTCAGTCAGCACCATTGCGACGCGGTCGTAGATGCTGCCACCTTCGGCTTCGGCCGCAGCAGCGATCGTACCCAGCTGGTCCCAGGCTTCCTTGCCGCTCTTGGTCATGATGTACGGCAGGCCCATCGCGTCCAGGCCCTGCTCGATCAATGCACGTGCGACTACCGAATCGTCGGCCGCCAGGATGATGGTGCCCGGCTTGATCTTGATCTTGTTGCCCACGACCTGCGACAGGTCCTGGCGATCCTGTTCGGGATTCAGGCGACGCAGGATGGTTTCCACGTCGAGCACCTGGGCCAGGCGCGCCGGCTGGCCTTCGGCCTCCGGCAGGCGGGCGATGCTCGTGACCATGCCGGTGCCGGCGGTGTTCTCGGCGGTCATGACCTGGCTCCAGTCGAGACGCACGATCTCTTCGACGCTCTCGACGGCAAACGCCTGCGTGGTGCGGGCAAATTCGGTCACCAGCATGATGTTCAGACCCGTCTTGGGCGTGACGCCGGTAATGCCCGGCAAGTCGAGCACCTGGATGATGTGGCCACGCAGGTTGACCACACCCAGCACGTGCTGCGGCGCGCCGGCCACGGCGGTAATTTCGGGCATCGCGACGATCTCGCGGATCTTGAAGACGTTGATGCCGAACAGCTCGTTATGATTGCCTTCTGCATCGCCGCCGAGGCGGAACAGCAGCAGTTCGAACTTGTTTGTCCCCGTCAGGTTGCTGCGCTCATCGACTTCTTGTTGTACCGATTTCATGGCTGATCCTGTCAATATAATGCTGTCCGGAAATCATTGTAGACGGGCTGCACGCTCTTGAGTCATTACGGACCGAAAGCGTCGCAGATTTAGCGTCGGCGGGTGCAAAAAAACCACGAAATGTCACACCGGCTGATCCGGACTGCCATACAGTCGTGCGCCGTCCGGCGGCCATCCGGCCAAGAATACACCCGAACCTGTGCGCATGCGTCACCTGGCATCGCGCCCTCGATGACCTGCACGAGAACATCGATCACACGCTGCGCACCGGAGCGTGCAGTATTGACAAGAGTTCTACAACTGGATCAGTATGATTTGAACGCGGCACAGATTGCAGCTGTCGCTTGCCATTGGCGAACCTGTTAGTGGAAGGGGAAACAGCATGTATCTATATGGCAGATTATTGGTGGCAGCACTTGCCGCGACGATCTCGCTGTCCTCATGCGCGCCTGCCACGGTATCAGCCGGTCCTGCGCCGGCCCTTGCCATTGGTCCCGTGACGTGGCCCCCTTCGCTGGCGCCTGTCGGTGACGGGTTTCCGGTATCCGGCGCACGCTGCCGGCGCATCGGCGAAAGCGCCGCCACCATCGACTTCCTTGACCACACCGCGATCCTTGTCGGGTGCCCCACACCGGCTGACGCCATGCAGCTTGGCGGAAAGCTGCTCGCCACGGTCGACGGCATCACGCTGATATCAGTACCACTGCACCCATGACGAATCTGTACGGAGGCCCCATGCGCCATGCTCTTTTCGCTGCGCTGTACACCATCACCCTGCTGCTGGCAGCACCCGCTGCGGCCCAGCAACAGACCAATGTCGTGTTCCCCCCTGACCGTCACAGCGTCACACTGACCGGCCAGATCAAGGGCAATGCCGACCACGGCTATCTGGTCGATGCGCGCGCAGGGCAGATGCTGACAGTGGATTTCAAGCCGACCAATGCATCGGCGTATGTCAACATCATTGCCCCGGACAGCAGCGGCGAAGCAATGTTCGTGGGTTCATCAAGCGGCAACCACTTTGCCGGCCCGGTGCCGGCCGACGGGTCGTATCGCGTGCTGGTCTATCTGATGCGCAACGCCGCGCGCCGCAACGAAGTCGCCCGTTACACGCTGCGCATCGATCTGCGCGACGCGCCGGCCACGACGGCGCGTCACGCTGGCGACGCGCTGGTTCCCGGCACCCACTACCACGCGACGGCAGACATCGTCTGCACGACATCGGACGGCGGGAAGTCCGGCCCCTGCAAGGCAGGTGTCATCCGCCGTGCGGGCGGTGCCGCGACGATCGAGCTCGCCACGCCCGACGGGGGCCACCGCCGCATCTTCTTCACGAACGGTCAGGCAACGGGCAGCGATGCCGGGGCCAGCCTGGAGGTGCAACGTCAGGACGATCTGCAGATCATCCGGATTGGCGCCATCGAAGTCTACCGGGTCCCGGACGCCTTCATCGTCGGCGGGTAAGCGCGCCGGCCATCGGATTGTGCTTGCGCGGGGCCATTGCGAATAACTGAAAACAGCTGGGGGAGAAAATGATGAACGCGCTGCTTCGAACCATGTCTGCTTTGACGCTGACGCTGACGTTGTGCCTGGCGCCAGGGGCGCAAGCCGCGCCTGGCAGTGCCGCCATCGGTCGATGGGGCGTCGATACGGCCGGCCTGTCGACAACGATCCGGCCAGGCGATGATTTCTACCGCTACGTCAATGCCGGGTGGCTCAAGACCGCCGCGGCGCCGCCGGGCCTGCCGGCCATCGATTCGTTCGTCGAAGTGTATTTGTCGACCGAAAAGCGGGTCGCCGGGATTGTCGCGCAGGCCGGCGAAACAGCCGGTGCGCCGGGCAGTCCGGAGCAGATGATCAGCGACTTCTACCGCTCGCATGCGAACCGCGAGCGCCGCAACGCGCTGGGCATCACGCCGATTGCCAGCACGCTCGCGATCATTGCAGGCACCACCGACAAACGCGAACTGGCCAGGATCATGGCCTATCCCTGGATCGAAGGCTTTTTCCCCACCGGTACGATGAGTGATGCGGCCGTCCCGACCCGACAGATTGCAGCGCTCGGTGTCGGTGGCCTGACAATGCCGTCGCGCGACTACTATCTCACCGACGCCGAACCCTACATCGGCCACCGCAAGGCACTGCTGGATTACATCGCAGCGAGCTTTCGCCGCGCCGGGTTCGCCGATGCCGATGCGCGCGCCAGCAAGGTGCTGGCGCTGGAAACCGCGATCGCCAGGCGCCACTGGAGCGTCGCACAGCGCCGTGACGTGGTGCGGATGAACCACGTCATGACCCCGGGCGAACTGAAGAAGTATGCACCCGGCTTCCCCTGGGATGCGTTCATGACAGAACTGAAGTTCGACAAGCAGCCGAAGTTCAAGGTCACGACCGACACGGCGGTGCGCGACCTGGCGCGGCTGTTTGCCACCACCCCGGCCGCCGACCTGCAGACCTTCCTCGTCTTCAAGACGCTGGACGCATGGGCCGATTCGCTGTCCGAGCCGTGGGTCCAGGCGCACTTCGATTTCCATGGCAAGCGCCTGCAGGATACGCCGCAACGACGGCCGCCCGAACTCGAAAGCATCATGGCAGTAAGTTCGGTGCTGGGCGAAGAGATCGGCCGCATCTATGTCGCCCGGTACTTCGGGGCCACGGAACGCGCGCAGGTCGAAGAGATGGTGAATTATCTGCGCGCCACCTACCGTGACCGTATCAGCAAGCTCGACTGGATGGATGCGCCAACCCGCGCCGAGGCGCTGAAGAAACTCGACAAGGTCACGCGCTACATCGGTTATCCCGAACGCTGGCATGACCGGTCGACGGTCCGCATCGCAGCCGACGACCTGGTTGGAAACTATCGCCGCCTGCTCGACTGGATGCGCGCCGACGATCTGCAAAAGTTGAAGGAGCCCACGCGACAATGGGAGTTCCCCTACAGCCCGCAAGAAATCAATGCGGGTTATTCGCCATCGGCCAATTCGATCACGTTTCCTGCCGGGATACTCCAGCCGCCCTTCTTCGACCCCAACGCCGACGCTGCGGTGAACTTCGGCGCCATCGCAGCAGTCATCGGCCACGAATTCGGCCATGGCTTCGACGACCAGGGCAGCCGCGCCGACGGCGACGGCAAGCTGCGTGAATGGTGGTCCAAGGCCTCGCGCCGCGAATTCGAACAACGCACGCAAGGCCTCGTCGTGCAATTTGACGGGTACGAGCCACTCCCCGGCCTGCACATCAATGGCCGCCAGAATCTCGGCGAAAACATCGGCGACCTGGGCGGCCTGTCGGTCGCCTATGCGGCCTACCGCAGCTTCGTGCAGGAAAAACAGGGCGGGAATGCGCCGGTTCTCGATGGCTATAGCGGCGACCAGCGCTTCTTCCTCGCCTGGGCACAGCTCTGGCGCAACATCACGAGCGAGGGCGAAACACGCCGCCGCACGCTCGCCGATCCGCACAGTCCCGGCGAGTTTCGCGTCAATGGCGTCGTGCGCAATGTCGACGCCTGGTACAAGGCATTCGATGTCAAACCGACCGACAAGCTGTACCTGCCCCCCGAAAAACGGGTGAAAATCTGGTAGACCAGGTGCGCCGTACAGGACCTGACACGCCGGGGTTGTTTTGCAAATAATGAAAAGGAGATCGCACATGAAGAAAACGATGCGGCAGTTTGTCGTGGCATGCACGGCACTGGCCACGGCCCTGACCCCGACAGTATCCATTGCCGCCAGCGCTGACGACCTGCGCGACCTGGTGGGCGCCCGCGCCGCTGGTGGCGAGAACACACTCGAATCCAGGGGCTGGGTGTCGATTACCGGCCACCATTCCGGCAACGCTTCGTACACCTACTGGTGGAATGCCTCACGCAAGAATTGCGTGATGGTCAGGACCAGCGATGGCCGGTTCGCGGCGATCTCTGACGTGGGCAAGGGTGACTGCAACCAGAAAAGTGACAACAACGATGCGGCCATCGCAATCGGCGCCGTCGGCGCCATCGCGCTGATCGCGGCGCTGGCATCGCACAAGTCGGGACACCACGACGATGGCAAACACTACGCCGACCGGGAGCAGGAGGCCGACTACGAACGCGGTTACAACGATGGCATGTACAACCAGCCGTACCACAATTATTCACGCAGGGATGCCTACAGCGCCGGCTACGAAAGCGGCGTCCGGCAACGTGGCCAGAACACAGCCTACCGGGACGATCACCGCTGGGGCGGCGGTTATGCGCCGTCGGTAAATGTGTCCGACCTGACCGGCGCGCGCGCATCGGGCGCCGAAAACAGCCTGGAATCGCGCGGCTTCACGCGCGTCGATGGTTTCCAGTCGGGCGGTGACGGCAAGGGCACGATCTGGTGGAATAGCCGTACCCGACAATGCCTTCAGGCCATCACCGTGGATGGCCGGATTGACAGCTTGTCCGACATCGGTAGCCACCGGCGTTGTCGTTGAGATCGCCGTTGGAGCGATATGGGCCCGGTGGAAGCCACGTCCGCGGTTGTTCGTGGCCCGCTGTACTGCGCAGGGCGTCGATCCTGGCGACCTGGTGGATCGTCATCGCCGGTCCACCGGCCATTGCGCAACCGGTGCCCCCGCCCCCGGAACAGATCGGCGCGGACTGTGCCCGGCCCGTCTATGCGTCCGACCAGCTCGTCTGCAGCGACCGTCTGCTACGCGCACTGGACGCCCTCACTGCGCAGCGATCGGCACAGAGCGACGCGGCGGCGCCGGGCAACGCCGGTCACATCGAGTCGCCTGCGGACTGGTTCCGCCGCCGCGCCCGGTGCGCCTTCGACAACAGCCACCGTGCGTGTCTCGTCGACGCCTATCGCGATCGTCTGCTTGTCTTGTCCACCTTGACAGGCCCGTCATCGCTTGAGCGGAAAATTGTGTGCCGTGACGCCTGGGCAGGCCGGGACATGCGCGTCGCCATCGCTGCCACGGGCGCGATGCGCGTGACCGACGCTGGCCGTGCGTTCGCCATCGCAACGCCGCCTGTGCACGGCTCGGCGTGGAAGCCCGCGGTCATCGCCCGTCCCGATGGGCACGCCATCACGTTCGAACTGCCGGATGCAACGGTCATTCACTGCGTGACGACCGACTGACGTGCCAGCCGCATCCTCGATGAACAGCGCCAGCGCCTAGAACAACGCGCCTTGCGGACTGGTCAGATGACGGGTGAGGCTCGCGAAACTGTCGCCCAAAAACGGCAGGATCGCGTCGGCGATGGGTTCGAGCTGGCGCGTCAGGTAATGCTCGTAGTCGATCGGCGTGCGGCGCAGCTCCATCGGTTCCGGACCAGCCAGCGTCATCACGTAGCGGATCCAGCCGCCCTTGCGGTACAGCGCGTGGCGGCCGTTGCGCAGGTGGTGTTCGTCGGCCATGCGCGCCGCGCGCACGTGCGGTGGCACATTGCGCTCGTAGTCGTCCAGTGCCCGGCGCAGGCGCTTGCGGTACACAAGATCGTCGTCGCACTCGCCGCGTAGCATCCTCGCCACCAGCTCGCGCACGAAGTCTGCGTACGGCTCGCCCTTGAAGATCCGTTCGTACAGGCCTTGCTGGAACTGCTGCGCCAGCGGCGTCCAGTCGCTGCGCACCGTCTCCAGACCCTTGTAGACCATCTCGTCACCGCCGTCAGGCGTGGTGGCCAGCCCCGCGTAGCGCTTCTTGCTGCCCTCGTCCGAGCCGCGCACGGTCGGCATCAGAAAACGCCGGAAGTGCACGTCGTATTCCAGTTCGAGCGCACTTTCGATCCCCAGTTCATCTGCCAGATGTGCCTTCCACCAGCCGTTCACATGATTGACCAATGTGTTCCCGATGCGGCGAGCATCATCCTCCGCATGTGGGCCGCCCAGCCAGACGAAGGTCGAATCGGTGTCGCCGTAGATGACCTGGTAGCCCTGCTCTTCGATCAGCGCGCGCGTGCGGTGCATGATGTCGTGGCCACGCATCGTGATCGACGAGGCCAGGCGCGGGTCGAAAAAGCGGCAGCCGGTCGTGCCCAGCACGCCGTAGAAGGCATTCATGATGATCTTGAGCGCCTGCGACAGCGGCGCATTCTGCGCTTTCTTGGCAGCCTCCCTGCCCGCCCACACCTGCGTGACGATGTCCGGCAGGCAGTGGCGGGTGCGCGAAAACCGTCCCCCCCGGTAGCCGGGTATGGTGGTGTCCTCGGGCTCGCGCAGGCCTTCGATCAGGCCCAGCGGGTCGATCAGGAAGGTGCGGATGATCGACGGATACAGGCTTTTGTAGTCCAGCACCAGCACCGAGTCGTACAGGCCCGAGCGCGAATCCATCACGAAGCCGCCCGGGCTGTCAGCGCCTTCGACGTCCCCGATATTCGGCGCCACCCGGCCCTGGCGGTGCAGCAGCGGCATGTACAGGTGCTCGAACGCGGCCACCGACCCGCCGCTGCGATCGGCCGCCAGCCCCGTCACGCTGGCCCGCTCGAGCAGGAAGTCCAGCAGCCGGGTCTTGTCGAAGATGCGGGTGACCAGCTCGCAATCCATGACGTTGTAGTAGGCCAGCGCCGGCTTGTCCTCGTTGAACATGCGGTCGATTTCGGCCATGCGGTCATGGGGATTGTCGATCGCCTTGCCAACGCCCAGCAGCGTGCGCGAGACGTTTTCGAGACTGAACGACGGGAAGGTCCAGGTGGCCGAATGCAGCGCGTCGATGCCATCGATGACGAGGCGTCCGGCGATGCAGATGAAGTAGTGTTCCTGGCCGCTGCCTCTGCCACCGCCTTTGCCCCCGGCTTCGCGCCACTCGATCGCGCTGCCGTCGCGCCCCAGGCGCAGCGGGCGCTTCATGGCCTCGGCATGCCGTTGCAGCACGCGCATGTCGAACTGGATCACGTTCCAGCCGATGATCGCATCCGGGTCATGCTGGACGAACCACGCTTCCATGCGGTTGAGCAGCTCGCGCCGTGTGGTGCAGTAGTCCAGTTCGTAATCGCGCGGGCCATCGACGCCATTCGGCGGGCCAAGCATGTACACCTGGCGCTGCCCGCAGCCTTCGAGCGCGATCGAGCGCAATTCGCCCTGGAACGTGGTCTCGATATCGAGCGACACGGTACGGATGGTCGGCCGGTAGCCAGGCGCGGGCTTCATCACGCCGTCGACCAGCAGCTGCGGATTGCCCTCTACCGGCTGTCCCGCAAACACGACGGGTGCGGTGATGAAACGCTCCATCAGGTAGCGCTCGGGCGGACGCACGTCGGCCTCGAAGATGTCGAGGCCATGCTGGCGCAGGCGCTTTTCGATCTGCATCAGCTGCCGGTATTTGCGGCAGTACAGGCCAGCCACCGGCCGGTGCTGGAAGTCCAGCAGGTCGAGCGGCCGTAGTTCCCAGCCCCGTTCATCATGCAGCAGCTGCTCGACGGTACCGCGCTGCGCCTCGGGAATGAAGGCGACCGGGGTCTGCACCGGGATGCGCACGCAGCGCGGGCCGGCGTCGGTGGCGAGCCAGAACTCGACTTCGCAACCGGCAGGCGTGTCGCGCCAGTGGCGCGTCAGCAGAAAGCCGGTGCTGTCGGACGCCGCATCGTCCATGTCAGCGATAGCGTGCCAGTTCGGCCTCGGAAAAGCCGGCCGCGCGGCGCCCCTCGATATTGAATGGCCCTTTCAGCACCGGCGCCTTGTAGCGCACCGTGAGTTCGTCGTAGGTGGCGATCGGTTCGAGACCGCGCGCCACGCACAGCTCGAGATACCAGCGGTTGCCGATTTCGACGTGCCCCACTTCGTCGACCAGCAGGCGGTCGAGGATCAGCGCCGCCGCCAGGTCGCCCGCCTGGGCGATCTTCTTGCGCAGCGGCGGGATCGCGTCCAGGCCCCGCGCTTCGAGCGTGCGCGGCACCAGCGCCATGCGCGCCAGCACGTCGTCGCTGGTCTTGGCGACCATCTCCCACAGGCTGTCGTGGCCAGGAAAATCGCCGTAGGCGTAACCGAGCGTACCCAGATGGTCGCTCAACATCGTGAAGTGCAGCGCTTCTTCATCGGCCACCAGCAACCAGTCCAGATAGTACTGCTCGGGCATGCCCTCGAAACGCCACAGGGCGTCCAGCGCCAGATTGACGGCATTGAATTCGATATGCGCGAGCGCGTGGACCAGCATCGCGCGCCCTTCCGGCGTACCCATCGAGCGGCGCCCGACCTGCAGCGGCGGCACCAGTTCCGGGCGCGCCGGACGGCCAGGGATGCCGGGCGGCGCCGTCATGACGGCCTGGCTGTCGATGGCGACCTGACCGGCCTTGCACGCAGCAGACAGCGCGGCGACCGCCCTGGCTTTGGCGGCGGGGTCGGCGTCGAGCAGTGCGTGCAGCGCGGCGGCGCGGAGTTCCATGGTGTTCGCTAATCTGACGAAAGCGGGCATTTTACCCAATCTGCCGGCTGTGCTTCGGTGCATGCACTACATCTGCCTGAACAAATGCGCATACACCGGACTGACACGCGGCTTTTCCGGCCGTCCACGCAGCGTCAGCAGCACCTTGCCCATATCATCCCGCACCGCACTGGTCACGCATCCCATATTGACCACCGTGCTGCGGCTCACCTGACGAAACTGCGCGCTGTCGAGCTGTGGCAGCAGTTCCTTCAGCGGCACCCGGATCAGCGCTTCGGCGTCTGCGGTAACCACATTGACATACTTGTCGATCGCCTGAAAGTACACGACGTCCGGCACCGGAATCATGCGCACAGCATTGCCAACTGCCGCCCGGATCGTCGTCAAGCGCTCGCTTGGTGCGGCGCGTGGCGCCAGCGCCTGCAACTGCCCGAGCAGCTGGCCCAGCGCATCCGGTGCCAGCGCGGTGCGCGTCTCCAGCGCCCCACGCAGGCGTTCGACCGTCTTGCCCAGCCGCGCGCTGCTGACCGGCTTGAGGACATAGTCGAAGGCCGCATGCTCGAATGCCTGCACCGCGTAGTCATCAAACGCGGTGACGAACACGATGTGCGGAAACGGTGCCGGCCCCTCCCATCGCTCGGCCAGTTCTTCGGCCACTTCCAGGCCAGTCTGGCCCGGCATGCGGATATCCAGGAACAGCACGTCCGGTCGCAGCGCTAGCGCCTGCTCGAGGGCGACCAGGCCGTTGGGCGCGGTGGCGACGATGTCCAGGTCGGGCCAGAGCGTTTGCAGTGTCCTGGCCAGCGTGGCGGCAAGGATCGGTTCGTCTTCGGCAATCAGTGCGCGGGTCATCGGTCGAACTCCAGAGGCAGGGTCAGTCGGGCCAGCGTACCTTGTGGCTGCGCCGGGTTGAGGGTGAGCGTGGCGCGCTCGCCATACAGGGCGACGAGTCGCTCACGCGATGTGGTCATGCCGATGCCGCCGCCGTGCCGTGCATGGGCGTGGTCGAGACCCAGACCGGTATCGCGCACCTCGATCGCCACGGTATCGCCGTCGATCTGCGCGCTGATCGTGATCTCGCCGCCATCGACCTTCGGCTCCACGCCGTGCACGATCGCGTTTTCGACCAGCGGCTGCAGCAACATCGTGGGCAGGCGCGCGGTGCGCAGCGTCGGTGGCAGGTCGAACCGGTAGCGCAGCCGTTCACCCATGCGCACGCCCATCAGGCCCAGATACGCGCCCATGGCGGCAAATTCCTGCTCCAGCGTCGTGGTCTCGCTGCGCGATACGCTGAGCGTGGCGCGCAGATACTGGATCAGCTGGTCGAGCATGTCGCTGGCGCGTACCGGATCGAGCGCGATCAGCCCCTGCAGATTGGCCAGCGTATTGAACAGCATGTGCGGTTCGATCTGGGCCTGCAGCAGGCGCAGTTGCGCCTGCAAGGCCTGGCGCTCGATGATCTGCGCGCGCAGGTGCGCGGCGGCCTGCTCTTCCTGGGCGCGCCGCATGCGTTCGCGGTTCCTGATCAGCACCACCATCAGGGTCGTGCCCAGGAACGTGAAGACGATCATGCTGATGCGGTCGGCGGACGGGTATTCGGCGAGCGTGGGCGTACGAATGCCGAGCAACAGCCCGGCCGTGTACAGACCCGTGAAATGGGCAACCGGCGCCGCCAGCACCGCCAGCGCAGCGAACATCGCCCATTCGCGCTTGCGCCAGACCGGCCGCTTGATGAACAGCAGGCGCCCGCCGTACACGATCGTGAAGGCCACGATGCCGATCAGGACCGACACCAGCATGTTTTCGAGGAAGCGCCCCGTCACCAGGCTGATGAAACACGCCAGCAGTATGCTGATGCCGATCGACAGCGGCAAATCGGTCAGCACGCGTCGCAGGCGCGCGCGTCGTTGCTGGTGAACCGGTGGAGAAATGCTGGCCATGCGGACTCGCTTCAAGATAATAACGGTGACAAGGACAATCCATTGTGCCCAGCAGGCGCGCCAGCGGCAAGGGTTGGTGCGACGAAGTGAAGAACGCCGGGAGTGAATCCGGCCCCGCACAGCGCGACGGCGCGATTCGCTTGCACAGCGCCCGATCCGGCGCATTCATTTATGCTGGCCGCACCAATCCACATTTCGCTACAAGGACGCCATGCACCCGCTGTTTTCGCCATTCAAACTCGCTTCCCTGCCCCTGACCAACCGCATCGTGATGGCACCGCTGACCCGGGCCCGCGCGCCGGACGATGTCGCCACCGAAACCGTCGCGCTGTACTACACCCAGCGCGCCACTGCTGGCCTGATCGTCAGCGAAGGCACGCCCATTTCGCGCGAAGGCCAGGGTTACCTGTTCAATCCCGGCATCTACACGCCGGCGCAGATCGCCGGCTGGCGCCTGACGACCCAATCCGTGCACGCCGTCGGCGCAAAGATGTTCGCACAACTCTGGCACGTGGGCCGCGTGTCGCACCCGAGCATCCAGACCGATGGCATCGATCCGGTCAGCGCCAGCTCAAAAACCGCGCAGGGCGCCATGGCCTATGGCCTCAAGGACGACGGCACGCCGGGCATGGTGGCAACGACCCAACCACGCCAGCTTGCCACCGACGAGGTCGCGCGCGTGGTGCAGGATTTCGCCAACGCCGCCGCCAATGCCATCGAGGCCGGCTTTGATGGCGTCGAGATCCACGGCGCCAACGGTTATCTGCTGGAGCAGTTCCTCAACCCGCTGGTCAACGACCGCGACGACGAGTACGGCGCGACCACGATGGACAACCGCCTGCGCTTCGCCCTGGCCGTCGTCGATGCCGTCGTCGCCCGCATCGGCCGCGAGCGCGTGGGCATCCGCCTGTCGCCCTACGGCCGCCTGTTCGACATGCCGCTGTACGACGACATCGCCGCGACCTACACGGCGCTGGTCGCCGCGCTGGGCGAACGCCGCATCGCGTATGTCCACATCATGGACCAATCCGGCTACGGCATGAACGACAAGGCGGCAGGACCGACCGTGTCCGACAAGATCCAGGACCTGCTGCGCGCCTTCCGCACCACGCTGCCCGAAACGGCACTGATCCTGGCCGGCGGCATGACGCGCGAACGCGCCGATCAGCTGATCGCGGATGGCGTGATCGACCTGGCGGCATTCGGCCAACTGTTCATCTCGAACCCCGACCTGGTCGCGCGCCTGCGCAATGGTTGGCCACTGGCCGAGCCGGACCGCAGCACTTACTACGGGGGCGACGCCAGCGGATACATCGATTACCCGCCGTACGCTGCGCAGGCCTGATCGCCTGACAGGACGGCAGTCACTGGCCGGTGGGCCTGAGAGGGATGCACACATCCCGGTTGACCCGCTTCACCCCACCATGTCATATTGCCATCCTCATCAATCCACGGAAGTCCTCGCATGCGTCATCTTGCCTCCGCGCTGTCCATTTCCATCGCCCTCGCCCTGACCGGGTGCGCCACATCGGCGCAGGGGCCGCAGACGGCGGCGCACGATACGCTGACGTCGCGCATTTCGGCCGACTCGCTGCGCGGCCACCTGTCGTTCCTGTCGTCCGACCTGCTCGAAGGGCGCGGCACGCCGTCGCGCGGTGTCGACCTGGCGGCCGAATACATCGCGGCGCAATTCCGCCGCGCGGGGCTCGAGGCGGCTGGCGACGATGGCTACTTCCAGACCGCGAACTGGCAGTACGCGAAGCGCAGCCCGCAGGACATCGCCTTGACCGTGACGGCGGGCGGCAAGACCATGACACTGACCGGCACGGGGGCATCGGCCAACTTCGTCGATCCGGTCACGCTGGCGCGCACTCCGGCCGTCTTCATGAGCTGGCAGGCGGCGCTGGACGATCCGGACAAGGCCAACGGCAAGGTGCTGGTGGTGCCGGCCGCCGCGATCCCTGGTGCAGGCGCCGCACTGCAAGCCAAACTGAAAAGCAAGCCGGCGCTGATCGTGCTGATTGACCGCGAACGGCGCCAGGCCCGCACGCAGGGCGGCTGGCTGATCGACCCGAGCGTGGCGGTGGCCAAAGGCGGCGCACCGGTCGTGCTGGTGCATGAAGCCGATGCCGCGACCGCGCTCGAACAGGGTGGCGCCACCGTCGCCGCGAAGATCGTCGCGCCCGAGATCGCGCCGACCAAACTGCGCAACGTGATCGGCGTGCTGCGCGGATCTGACCCGGCCCTGAAAAGCACCTACGTGATGCTCAGCGCGCACTACGACCACCTGGGCATCCGCGATGGCGAGGTGTTCAACGGCGCCAATGACGATGGCAGCGGCACCGTGTCGGTGATCGAGATCGCCGCCAGCATGGCGGCGCAAAAGGACCGGCCGCGCCGCAGCATCGTGTTCGTCGCGCTGTTCGGCGAAGAACTGGGCCTGCTCGGCTCGCGCTACTACGCAAAGCATCCCGTATTCCCGCTGAAGGACACCGTGATGAACCTGAACCTCGAGCAGCTTGGCCGCACCGACGACAGCGAAGGCCCGCAACTGCGCTCGGCCACGATGACCGGCTTTGACTATTCGACCGTGGGCACGACGCTGCAACGCGCGGGCGAGCAGACCGGCATCCGCTTCTGGAAGCACCCGACCAACAGCGACCGCTATTTTGCGCGCAGCGACAACCAGGCGCTGGCCGATGCCGGCGTGCCGGCCCACACGTTGTGCGTGGCGTTCGGCTTCCCCGATTACCACGGCAAGGACGACACCTGGGACAAGGTCGACTACGACAACCTGGCCAGCGTGAACCGCATGATCGCCGTGGCGTTGCAGGACATCGCCAACGACCCGGTCAAGCCGGCGTGGACGTCCGTGCCCAACGCGGCCAAGTACCGCGCCGCGGCGGCCGCGCTGCAATCGAAGTAAGGGTGAACCGGTGATGCTGGTCGGCCTGTCGCGCCGCCCGCCGGGCAGCGCCGCACCGCAGCCGGTCGATCAGCTGATGCTGATTGCCGGCGCGGGAATCGACGGTGATCGCCACCGCGATCCGGCATCGCCCCGCCAGCTGCTGCTGGCAAGCAGCGCAACCTATGCGGATTTTTCTCTGCCACCTCACACGCTGCGCGACAACCTGCTGCTCGACACCCCCATCGACGCCCTGCCGTCTGGCACCGTGCTGCAGATCGGTGACCGGGCGCAGGTGCGTTTGATGTTCGCGTGTGAAGCGTGCGGCCGGCTCGATCTGCACGGGGCGCAGGTCGCCGCTCGCATCGGCGCCCGGCGCGGCGTGCTGGGGCGCGTCGTGCAAGGCGGCGCCATCCGTGTTGGCGATACGGTACGCGATCTGGGACCCTTGCTGCCTGCCTGGTCAGACGACTGGCATGAACGCGTCGCGCAGGTGATCGAGGCGATGCCGTCGGGATACGTCGTCGAGTATGCAATGCTGGCGCGCCTGGCCGGCATCCAGTCGACCTATTGCCGGGCCTTTCCACGCCTGCTTGCGTCGCTTGGACTGGCCTATGCCAGCCGGGCGATCGCGGCGCGGACCGTCTCGCCGCTGCCCCGCTGGGATGGCAGTGGCCTGTTCGACGAGGGGCTCCCCGCCACAGCGTCAGCGCCCGACTTCAAACTCGATTGTTGTTAAGTTATCTACCGCACAGCCGATGTGTTTTGGAAATGTTTTAATGCTTCTGTCGCGCACGATTGCGGTCGGGGCGTGAGTCAAAAAATTGGCAGCTGGTGTAAGCTGAATGACAACATTTAATTTTAAGGAGCACCCCATGAAAACCACGATTACCATTTCCGCCCTGATGCTGAGCGTCGCGATGCTGGCCGGTTGCAACAAGAACGACAATATGGGTCCTGCACAAGAAGCCGGCGCTGCCGTCGACAACGCAGGCGCCAAGGTTGCCGAAGAGTCGAAAGAAGCCGCTGCTTCGGTCGATGCTGCTGCTGAACGCGCTGGCGACAAGATGGAAGTTGCTGCTGACAAGGCTGAAGCCAATATGGACGCTGCTGGTCAGCGTATCGATGCAGCGACCGACCGTGCCGGAGCACGTATCGACGCTGCTGGCGCAGAAGTGCGTCAGGAAAGCCGCGAAGCAGCTGCTGCCGCTAAAGAAGCTACCAGCAACGCAACCGCTGCTGCTGGCCGTAGCGTCGAGCGCGCTGGCGAAAAAATGCAGGACGCGTCGAAGTAATTCTCACGAATTAGTTCCACCAGCCGTTCTGTAGTACGCAAGCCGCGACCCGGGAAACCGGTGTCGCGGCTTGTTTGCATTGGGCGCCCGTCAACGCGGCAAGTGCCTCTGTTCCGCCAAGCAAACTGGTTGGTTCGCCTCTCAAAACCTTCTGTACCTGTTTCGACACGTTTCTCACCTGAGTGAAGCAAGACTTCGCCATAGCGCGAATACCTGTTGACACTGTCAAACCTAAAAACCTACAGTTTCATTATTGAAGACCTGGTTCCGCAAAGAGAAACCTCTTCATGGATCGGACATCGGCCATCGTCATGGCCGGCCACGACCCGGCACCATCACAATAATGGAGACAGACCGAGTGAAGAAACACATCATCGCAATGGCAGCGCTATGCGTCTGCGTTACCGTCGCACCGACCGCGTCCGCGCAATCGGCCATCACCCTGTACGGCATCATCGATGCCGGCCTGACCCGCCTGACCAACGATGGCCCGCAAGGCGACCAGACCAAGGTCGATACCGGCCAGATGCAGGTGTCGCGCTGGGGCATCAAGGGCCAGGAAGACCTGGGCGGCGGCATGAAGGCGCGCTTCGGGCTGGAAGGCACGCTGCTCAATGATACCGGCGGCGCCGGCGTACCTTTCGGCACCCCATCCAGTACCAGCCTGTTCGACCGCGAAGCCACGGTCGGCATCGTCACCAACTACGGCGCCATCGACATCGGCCGCCAGAATATCGTCGGCATCATGTCGGTGGGCATGGCCGATCCGTTGGGCCTGGGCTTTGCATCGAGCAGCCCGAACGTGCTGTTCTCGGCGATGAACAACGCCGCCGTGTATGCGCCGTATGGCGCCAACAATGGCGGCACGGCCCTGCGCCAGAACAACTCGGTCAAGTACACGTCGCCCGTGTTCAAGGGCCTGAGTTTCGCCCTGATGCGCGCCTTCGGCGAGCAGGCGGGCAACGCGCAGAAAAGTTCTTACCAGGGCGGCGCGCTGCTGTACAACACCGGCAAGCTGGCCGTTGCCGGCGCCTATGCGCGCATGAAGAACATCACCGACACCGACCTGCTCACGTCGCACGCGTATGGCATCAAGTACGCGTTCCCGGCGTTCACGCTCAAGTCGACCTATTCGTGGAATGAACTGCGCAGCACTGGCCGCAAGATCGCCGTGCTCGGCGTTGGTGCGGATGTGCCGGTGGCGCCGGCCTTCCTCGTCACGGCCGCGGCCTACCAGGTCAAGCGTTCGGGCGACCTGAAGGACGATTCCCAGCAATTCATCCTGATCGGCCGCTACCTGATGAGCAAGCGCACGACCGGCTACGTCTCGGTGGGCCACGCCGCGACCGACAGCATCGTCAGGACGGACCAGATCAACCTGGCCCAGAACTTCGTGGCCGTCGGCAGCGACTCGGCCAACCGGTTCACGATGGGCATCATGCACATGTTCTGATGACGACACCCGACGACGCGCATTCCTTACCACCCTCCGCCCCACCCGGCTTCGAACGCCTCAACCGCGGAGGGCCATATATGGCCAATCTGGGCGAGCTGTATTGCCGCCAGGGCGAAGGCGAGATCGTGTTCGCGATGCGCATCGAGGACAAGCACACCAATATGCGCGGCATCGCGCATGGCGGCATGTTGGCCAGTCTGGCCGATTCCGCGCTGGGTCTCGGCCTGACGCTGTATTGCGAAGGGCGCCAGTCATTCGTGACCGTGAATCTGAGCACCGATTTCATCGACGCGGCCAGGCCCGGCGACTGGGTCGAAGCGCATGTCGAGGTGCAGAAAATGGGCAAGCGGATGGCGTTCGCCAACTGCTTCCTGCAGATCGGCGCGCGTCGCATCCTGCGTGCCAGCGGTGTGTTTGCCGTGATGAACGCGTTGAACCCCGACCAGCTGGCGGCCGGGTACCAGGGCGCAGCCTGATTACGACTCTAGGCGCCGGGCGACCTCCATCAGGCGCGGGCGCACTTCATCGAGCAGGAAGGCGGTCGACACGCTGGACGAGGGACCGCCGCAATTGATCGACATGATCTGGCTGCCGCCGATCGGCATGAAGCCGACCGCGATCCCGTTGACGTCCTTCTGCCAGTCGCCGAACGAGGTCGTGCAGCCATAGGTCTCGTAGTCGCTCAATCCCTTGGCGAGACCCGTGCGCATGGCTTCGAACGCGGTTTCGTCCAGCTCCAGCGACCGGCTCAGGATATCCCTGCGTTCATGTTCGGCGGCCCGAGCGAGGTAGGCGCGGCCGATCGCCGATGTCGCCAGCGGCATGCGCGAGCCGACCTGCAGCGCCAGCGCCAACGCCGCACTGCTGCGGCAGACTTCCACATAGATCATCGACAGCCGGTCCCGCATCGCGATCGACACGGTGGTACCGGAAAATTCCGCCAGTTCCTGCATCATCGGGCGCGCCAGCTGGCGGATGTCGAGCCGGGCCAGCATCGCGCTGCCCAGGCCCAGCGTGGCGCTGCCGAGCAGGTAACGCCCGCCGGGTTCCTGTGCCAGGTAGCCGAGCGTGGTCAGCGTGTAGGTAATACGGGTGACGGTGGACTTGGGCAAGCCGCAGCGCTCGGCGATCTGCTGATTGCTCAGCCCCTTGTCAGCGGAACGAAAACAGGCAAGGACCTCGAGGCCGCGCGCAAGTGCCGTGATGAAGTAGCGTTCTTCGGCACCCCGCGGCGCATCGACCGCCTCAGGTGCGTGGACATCATCAGGAAGGGTGTCGCTTACTGGCATGGGAAAACCCTGAAAAAGAATGGAGGTCAAATTCCATTCTAATCCAGTTCATTTCGCCATGCAAAACCGACTGACAACACGCAGCGTATTGACGTTATTAAACGACACCGCGCTCCCGTAAGCCCGCCAGCGTCTCTGCCGACAGGCCGAGCAGCTCGTGCAGCACGTCGTCCGTCCCCTCGCCCAGGCATGGCGGGCTGCTCCGCACCGGCAGGCGTTCGCCGTCGAAGCGATAAGGCGAGACAAGCACCGGCACGCTGCCAACTTCGGGGTGCGGCATCTGCCTGACCAGGCCGCCCTGCTGCGCGCGGGTCGACGTCAAGGCCTCATGAAGTCCCGCGACCTCGCCGCACGGAATACCGACCCGGCTCATGCACGCCAGTAGATCGCTGCGCGTGCGCAGCGCCAGTTCGCGCTTGATCTCGGGCATGAGCTCGTCCCGATGCTGCGTGCGCGCCAGATTGGTCTTGAAACGCTCATCCAGTGCAATGTCGGGACGTTCGATCACGTCATCGCAAAAGCGCACGAACTGGCTGTTATTGCCCACCGCAACGACCAGTGGACCATCCTTTGCCTCATACACGCCATACGGCATGATCGATGGATGCGCATTGCCGTAACGTGGCGGGTCATTCCCGCGCAGCAGCGCTTCCAGGCCGTAGTACGCGGTGATCATCAGGCCGCAGTCGAACAATGCCATGCCGACGTGGCGGCCCTTGCCCGTCTTCTCGCGCTCGTACAGCGCGGCGAGCACGCCCTGCGCCGCGTACATCCCGGTCATCATGTCGACCGCGGCGACGCCGAATTTCAGGGGCGGCTGGGTCGGTTCGCCGTTGAGGGCCATCAGGCCCGATTCGCCCTGGATCACCAGGTCGTAGCCGGGCCGCGCAGCTTCCGGGCCGGTGCGGTCGTAACCGGTGATCGAGCAGTAGATCAGGCCGGGCTGCTCGTCCTTCAGCGCGTCGTAACCCAGGCCGAGCCGCTCGATGTCGCCGAACTTGAAGTTCTGGATCACGATGTCGCTCTTGCGGATAAGATCCCGCGCGATGGTCTGGCCTTCGGGTGTTTTCAGGTCAAGGCACACCGAACGCTTGTTGCGGTTGACGCTATTGAAGTACGCAGTTTCGGTGGTACCGATGCGCACGCCCCAGTCGCGCGTGTCGTCGCCGCGTTCGGGATGTTCCACCTTGATTACTTCGGCGCCCAGGTCGCCCAGCACCATCGCGCACCACGGCCCGGCCAGCACGCGCGAGAAATCCAGCACGCGCACGCCGGACAGGGGCAAAGCAGATTTGTCAGTCAACATAACACTCCAGATACCCGGCTTCTTATAAGGAGCCGGCAAACGTCATTCTCGTGGCCGACCCGTGGCTGCGGCGCTGCGCAGCGCCGCGAACGCGGGCGCGCGTTTGTCGAAGAAGGCCGCAATGCCTTCCTGCGCTTCGTCGTCGCCCTTCGACTGCACCATCAGCGCGGCTTCCAGGTCGAGCTGCCCGGCCAGGCTTGCGGCCCCGGCATTCTCGCACAGCACCTTGATCCGCCCGTTGGCATTGACTGGCCCGGCGGCCACGCGCGCCGCCAGTGCCAGCGCCTCGGCCAATGCCTGGCCCGGCGCCGCCAGGCGGTTGACCGCGCCCAGCGCATAGAGGCGCGAGGCCGGCAAGCGCTCGCCCAGCAGGCAGAGCTCGGTCAGCAACTGGCGCGACATGCAACGCGCCAGGAACGCCGTCGCGCCGCCATCCGGACTCAGGCCGACCTTGACATACGCCATCGAAAAGAACGCATCCTCGGCCGCCACCACCATGTCGCAGGCCAGCGCCAGCGACAGGCCAGCGCCGGCCGCCCCGCCCTCGACCGCGGCAATCACCGGCTTCGGGCAGGCGCGCAGCGCGCGCACCAGGTCGTGCAGGCGTTCGACCTTGGCGCGTCGTTCGTCCGGCGCCAGCGCGCGGCGCGTGGCCAGCTGGCGCAAATCGCCACCGGCGCAGAAGAAGTCGCCGTCGCCGACCAGCACGATGGCGCCGATGGCCGGATCCTGCACCGCCTGTTCGAGCGCGGCCGGCAGCGCGTCGTACAGTGCCGGCGTGATCGCATTCTTCGCCGCCGGGTTGCTGTTGACGAGAATGCGCACCGCGCCGTCGGTGCGCATCATGAGGCCGGGGGCGTTCATGCCGGGGTGGCCTCGCTGGTCTCGCGCCCAAGGGCGATATAGCGCGCCAGGTGGTGGTCTTCGTCGCCCAGCTGATGGTCGATCATCACCAGGCGCTTGGCGTAGTGCGCCAGCGGCAGCTCCCACGTCATGCCGATCCCGCCGTGCAGCTGGATACATTCTTCCGCGACCAGCGTGCCGATACGGCCGATGCTGGCCTTGGCGGCCGACAGGCTGCGCTCACGCGTGATGCGGTCGGCATCCAGCGCAGATGCGGCATTGATCACTGCCGAGCGGGCCTGCTCGATCTCGAGCAGCAGGTCGGCCATACGGTGCTGCAGCGCCTGGAAGCTGCCGATCACGACGCCGAACTGCTTGCGCGTGCGCAGGTAGTCGAGGGTCGCTTCCTTGGCCGCTTCCATCGCGCCCAGCGCTTCGGCGCACAGGGCCAGCACGCCGCGCCCGACAGCGCGCTCGAGCGCCGCAAAACCGTGCCCTGGTTCACCAAGCAGCGCGTCGGCACCGACCCGAACGCCGCTGAAGGTCAGCTCGGCCACGCGGCCACCGTCCATTGTCGGCGAGCCCACCATCGACAGGCCGGCTGCATCGCCAGGGACCAGGAACAGCGAGATGCCAGCTTCGTCATCGACCGCGCCCGACGTGCGCGCCGACACGACGATCCACTGCGCGTGGTCGGCGTTGGCCACCACGGCCTTGGCGCCGTCGATCACCCAGCCATCGTCATCGCGGCGTGCAGTGGTCGCAACCCGCGCCAGTTCATAATGCGCACCCGGTTCGTCATGGGCAAACGCGGCGATCACGGATGCATCGGCGATGCTGGCCAACACTTCTTTCTGCGCGGCGCTGCCGGCTGCCGCAATGGCCTCGGCCGCCAGCACGGCGCTGCCCAGCAGCGGCTCGAGCACCAGGCCACGGCCCAGCGCCTCGAACACCACCGCGATGTCAAAACCGGCCCCGCCAAAGCCGCCGTCTTCTTCGCGCAGCAGCATGCCCACCACACCCAGTTCGGCGAACTGCTGCCACATGGCGTTGGAAAAGCCTTCTGGCGAGGCGGCGATCCTGTGCCGCGCGTCGATGTGATATTGCTGGGCGATGAAGCGGTTCAGGCTATTGGCCAGCATGCGCCGTTCTTCTGTATGTTCGAAGTTCATGTCGCTTGCCCTTACAGTCCGAGGATCATCTTGGAGATGATGTTTTTCTGGATCTCGTTGGAGCCGCCGAAGATCGACAGCTTGCGGTTATTGAAGTATTGCGCCGAGGCGGCCGCTGCGAAGTCGGGCCCGAAGTCCGGGCCGTCATGGGCCGCATCGAGCATGTCCTGCGTGAACGGGCGCGCATACACGCCCATCGCACGCCGCGTCAGCGCATTGATCTCCTGGCGGATCTCGGTGCCGCGAATCTTGAGCATCGAGCTCTCCGCACCCGGCGCGCCCCCGCCGGCCACCGCCGCGATCACGCGCAGATTGGTGGTCTTCATGTTTTCGAGGTCGATCTCGACAAGCGCCAGGCGGCGCGCAAAGCCCGGATCATCGGCCAGCGGCTTGCCGCCGCGCGTCTGCTCCTGCGCGATGCGCTTCAGGCGCGCCAGCGCCGCCATCGAGAAGCCGACACCGGCGATGTTCGTGCGCTCGTAGGTGAGCAGATATTTGGCGCAGGTCCAGCCGCGATGCTCTTCGCCGACCAGGTTCTGCGCCGGCACCCGCACATCGGTGAAGAACACTTCGTTGACTTCGCGCTCGCCATCGAGCAGCGTGATCGGGCGCACATCGACGCCCGGTGACTGCATGTCGATCAGCAGGAAGCTGATGCCCTCCTGCTTCTTGGCGCCCGCATCGGTGCGCACCAGGCAGAAGATCATGTTGGCGTGCTGGCCAAGCGTGGTCCAGGTCTTCTGGCCATTGACGATGTAATGCTCGCCGTCCGCGTCCACACCGCGCACGGCGCTGCACTTGACCGCCGCGAGGTCAGAGCCGGCGCCCGGCTCCGAATACCCCTGGCACCACCAGTCCGAGCCATCCAGGATGCGCGGCAGCCAGTAATCCTTCTGCGCCTGGTTGCCGTACTTGATCAGGACCGGGCCCAGCATGTTCACGCCGAACGGCACGATGCGCGGCGTATTGGCCAGCGCGCACTCGGTCTCGAAGATGAATTTTTCGATGGCGTCCCAGCCCGGGCCGCCGTATGCTTCCGGCCAGTGATTTGCCAGCCAGCCGCGCTCATTCAGGATCGCGTGCCAGCGCTCCATGTCGGCCTTCGACAGGTGCTTGCCATTGGCGACCTTGCTTGAGAGGTCCTGCGGCAGCTTCTCGGCCAGGAATGCCCGTACCTCGTCGCGAAAGCGCTCTTGCTCAGGGGTGAAATGTAAATCCATGATGATCCTTTAGAAAATCTCGAACAGGCCCGCAGCGCCCATGCCGCCAGCGATGCACATCGTGACCACGGCGTACTTCGCGCCGCGGCGCCGGCCTTCGATCAGAATGTGACCGGCCAGGCGCGCGCCCGTCATCCCGAACGGATGGCCGATGGAAATCGCGCCACCGTCGACGTTCAGGCGCTCGTCGGGGATGCCGAGTTGCTGCTGGCAGTAGATCGCCTGCGAGGCAAACGCTTCATTCAGTTCCCACAGGTCGATGTCGTCCACCGTCAGGCCGAAGCGCTTCAAGAGTTTGGGTACCGCGAACACGGGGCCGATGCCCATTTCATCCGGCTCGCAGCCGGCCACCGCCATCCCACGGAAGGCGCCGAGCGGCGTCAAGCCGAGGCGCTCGGCTTCTTTGGCTTCCATCATCACGCAGGCCGACGCACCATCGGACAGCTGCGACGCATTGCCGGCAGTGACGAATTTGCCGTCGCCCATGACCGGCGCCAGCTTGGCCAGGCCTTCATAGGTGGTGCCGCGCCGGTTGCAGGTGTCTTCGGCGATCGTGACTTCACGCTGGCTGACTTCCTTCGTTTCCTTGTCGATGACGGCCATGGTAGTCGTGCAGGCCACGATTTCTTCGCTGTAGCGGCCGGCCAGCTGCGCCGCCTCGGTCTTGCGCTGGGATTCGAACGAGAAGCGGTCCTGCGCTTCGCGGCTGATGTTGTAGCGCGCGGCAACGATGTCGGCAGTGTCGATCATCGGCAGATACAGGTCCGGCTTGTGTTCCAGGATCCACGGGTCGATCCCGCTGTCGCCGCTGTCGCGGCTGCGGATGTGCGAGATGCTTTCCACGCCGCCGGCGATGATGGCCGGCGCGCCGTCGACGATGATGCGGCCGGCGCCGATGGCGATCGCCTGCAGGCCCGAGGCGCAGAAGCGGTTGACGGTGGTGCCGGCAATGGTGATCGGCAGGCCGGCGCGGATCACGCTCTGGCGCGCGATATTGCGCCCGGTCGTGCCTTCCGGGTAGCCGCAGCCGAGAATCGCATCCTCGATCATGGCCGGATCGATGCCGGCCCGCTCGACGGCGGCGCGCACGGCAAACGCAGCCAGCTGGGCGCCGGGGGTGATATTGAATTCGCCGCGGTGCGCCTTGGTCAGCGGGGTGCGGGCGGTTGAAACGATGACAGCTTCGCGCATGGCGAGTCTCCTGACTGAATGAGGACGGTGAAATCTACGCGGATTGATTCAGGCTGGCGAAATTGGCGCCCTTGTCGACCAGCTCGACCAGCAGCGGCGACGGCTGCCAGAACACCGGATCTTCCCTGGCAAACTCGCGGATGTCGGCCAGGATCGTCGGCAGGCCGACGGTGTCGGCATAGTGCATCGGGCCGCCGCGGTAGCGCGGGAAGCCGTAACCGTGCACGAACGTCACGTCCACATCGAGTGGCCGCAGGGCGATCTTCTGGTGCACGACATTGGCGCCTTCGTTGATCATCGCGGCCAGGTAGCGGCGCACGATCTCGGCGTCGCTGAAGCTGCGCGGTGTTTTCCCTGCGCGTGCCCGTTCCCCATCGATGATGGCCTCGACTTCCGGGTCCGGCGTGCCGATACGGGCGCCGTCCGGATACAGGTAGTAGCCGCGCCCGGTCTTCTGGCCGAACCAGCCCCGTTCGCACAGGCGGTCGGCGATCTGCACATAGCGCGCGCGCGGATCGCGCGTGGCGGCGCGCCGCTTGCGCGTGGCCCAGCCGATGTCGCCACCAGCCAGGTCGGAGACCTGGAACGGGCCCATCGGATAGCCGAAGTCGCGCAGCGCCTTGTCGATCTGGTAGGGCGAGGCACCGTCTTCCATCATCGCGTGCGCGGCCTGGCCATACACGGCGAGGATGCGGTTGCCGATGAAACCGTCGCACACGCCGGCGCGCACCGGCACCTTGCGCAGCTTCTTTGCCAGGTCGAACGCGGTGGCGACCACGTCGTCGGCCACCTTCGACGGCACCACGATCTCGAGCAGCTTCATGATGTTCGCCGGCGAGAAGAAATGCAGGCCGACCACGTCCTGCGGACGCGAGATGGCCGCCGCGATGTCGTCGATGTCGAGGTAGGACGTATTGGTGGCCAGCACCGCGCCGGGTTTGCAGACGCGATCGAGTTCGGCAAACACGGCGTGTTTCACGGCCATGTCTTCGAACACCGCTTCGATGACCAGGTCGGCCTGGGCCAGCGCGTCGTACGACGTGCTGCCGTTCAAGCGCGCCATGGTGGCGTTTTTGGCGTCCTGCGTGATGCGGCCCTTGGCGATCAGGCCGTCGTACACCTTGTCGACATGCTTGCGGCCACGCGCCAGCGCCTCGTCGTCGCGCTCGATCATCGTGACCGGCAAGCCGGCATCGAGGACAGCAACGGCGATGCCGGCACCCATGGTGCCGCCGCCGATGACGCCAATGCTATTGATCGGGCGTGGCTTCGCGCTGCGCGTCTCCGGCGCCCTGGCCGTTTCGCGCTCGGCGAAGAAGGCATGCACCAGCCCGGCGCGCTGCGGGCTGTCGAGACATTCGAGGAACAGCTTGCGCTCGAGCGCCTGACCTTCGTCGAACGGCAGTTCCAGCGCGCCCTGCACCGCGTCCACGATTTTCAGCGGCGAGAACAGGCCGCGTGATTTTTTTGCTGTCTCGGCGCGTGCGCTGTCGATCGCGGCGTGCTGGGCTGCCGTATCGGCGAGCTGCGCGGCGTCACGGGTGCGCCGCACCGGCGCCCCGCCCTGCACCAGCTCCTGTGCATACGCCAGGCCTGCTGCGAGCGGGTCGACGCCATCCACCACCCGGTCGACCAGGCCCAGTGTTGCCGCTTCGGCAGCGCCAACGTGGCGCCCGCTCAGCATCAGGTCGAGCGCTGCGGCGGCGCCGATCAGGCGCGGCGTGCGCTGGGTGCCGCCAGCGCCCGGCAGCAGGCCAAGCGCCACTTCAGGCAGGCCCAGTTTCGCAGCCGGCAGCGCCAGGCGGTAGTGGGCCGCCAGCGCGATCTCCAGCCCGCCGCCAAGTGCAGCGCCGTGGATGACGGCAACCACTGGCTTGCTGCAGGCTTCGATACCGTTGCAGACGTCGGGCAGGAACGGCGCCATTGGCGGCTTGCCGAACTCGCGGATGTCAGCGCCGCCAATGAAGGTCTTGCCGCTGCCGACGATCAGCACGGCCTTGACCGCGGCGTCAGCCCCGGCGGCGTCGATCGCCGCAGCCAGGCCGCGCCGGACGTCGACGCCAAGCGCATTGACGGGAGGATTGTCGATAGTGACGACGAGAATGTCGCCGTGCATGGCACGAGCGACCGAACCAGTTGCGCCGGTATGCATGAGTTGTCTCCTTGGTTTTATACTGGATGCTACGTCGGTTCGCTGTGCGAAACCGCGTTTTGCATTTCTTGTTGCGATCAACGATAACCGATTTTTCTGGAAAATGTAAACGACTTCACGGTGCGGTTTTTGCGGGAAAAACCGGAAGATTCAGTGATTCGCTGTGCGGAATGCACCGAATTCCCGTAATTACCCGTAGCAGGTGTTTCGCTCTGCGAACGACCATTTCACAAAAACTGTTGACACCCCCGTTTTCGGTATGTGAATATCCGACTCAAGCCCAGCCGGAGATGCCGGGCATAGGAGACAAGAATGGACTCGATCCAGTCACTGGAAGATCCTTTGCTGGCGGCACCCGCCACCCTGCAAGGGCTGCAGCAAGGGTTACCACAAGCGCCGCAAGACGACGCGGCCGACGAAGACAACGGCAAGGACCGCCAGTTCGTCACGGCCCTGGCGCGAGGCCTGGAAATCCTGCGCTGCTTCCGCCCCGGCGAGGCATATCTCACCAACAGCGAGATGGCCAAACGCACCGGCATGCCCAAGCCGACGATTTCACGCCTGACCTACACGCTGACCAAACTCGGCTACCTGACCTATTCGGCCGACCAGGGCCGTTACCAGCTCGGCGCCCCGGTGCTGGCGCTCGGCTACACCCTGCTCGCCAACCTCGACGTGCGCAAACTGGCCCGGCCGGCGATGCAGGAACTGGCCGAATACGCCCAGTGCAGCGTGGCGATCGGGATCCGCGACCGCCTGCACATGGTGTATGTCGAAGCCTGCCGTGGCAGCGCTGCAGTGACGCTGCGGCGCGATGCCGGTTCGCGCATCCCGCTTGCCACCACCGCTATGGGCAAGGCCTACCTGTGCGGCCTGCCGCAAACCGACCGTGACTTCCTGATGGACCATATCCGCCTGACGGCCGACACCAACTGGCCAAAGATCAAGACCGACATCGAACAGGGCTTCAAGGATTACCAGGACCGCGGCTTCGTCCTGTCCTCGGGGCTGTGGGACGCCAACATCAGCGCAGTGGGCGTGCCGCTGCTCGACCCGGACATCGCCCGGACGATGGCATTCAACTGCGGCGGCCCGGCGTTTTTGCTGCCCTACGAAAAACTGGTCGAGGACCTTGGTCCGCGCCTGGTGCAACTGGTGCGCAACGTGGAAATCAGCATGGGCCGGCATATCGGCTAGCGGTGCCGTGGTACCGGCAATCAAGGAGCGACGCCACTGCGCGTGGTGAGGCCCCCGGCTTGCCGTCGTTTTTTACTATTCCTACATTCACTAAAAAATAACGGAGACATGATGAAGGCAAACAAGATCGTCCTCGCCATCCTGGCACTGGGCACCGTCGGCAGCATCAACCTGGCAAGTGCCGAAGAGTTTCTGGTCGGTGTGCAGATTCCGCTGACCGGACCACTGGCTCGCGTCGGCCTGGGCACCCAGGAAGGTATCCGCGTTGCGGCCGAGGTCTTCAACAAGACCAACGGCAAGCACACGATCAAACTGATCACCGTCGACGACGAATCGGCGCCGGCCAAGGCCGTGGCCGCAGTCGAAAAGCTGGCCAGCCAGAACGTGGTCGCCATCACGGGCGGCTACGCGTCCAACAATATCTCGCCTGCCGCGGACGCTGCCGGCAAACTGGGCCTGGCCTATGTGACGTCGGGCGGCGTTGACGATGGCCTGGTCAATGCCGGGCGCAAGAATTTCTTCCGCATCAATAACACGCAGGGTTACCAGAAGGCCCTGGTCGGCCTGCTCACCGACCTGAGCGTCAAGTCGGTGTCGATCATCTATTCGACCAAGGATGCGACCCACGGCCTGGCCGCGGACGTCGAGAAAACGCTGGCCGCCAAGGGCGTCAAAGTCGTCACGCACGCGTTCGACCCGTTGATCACCGACTTCAAGCCGATCATCAACAAGGTGAAACTGCGCGACCGCTCCGAATTCATTGTCATGGTCGGCTACGAAAACGACTACGTCGGCATCCTGCGCGCCGCGCGGGTGCTCAAGCCAAGCATCAAGGGCGTGGCCGGCGTGTGGTCATTGGCAACGCCGAAGATGGCGGCCGATTTTCCTGACCTGATGCCGAACGTGTACGGCACTGCCGTGCTGCCGTTCCCGGTGCAGTTCTCGACCGAAGAAGGCAAGCGCTTTGCCGACGGCTACAAGGCGCTGCTGAACAAGGACCCGGATTACCTGGGCCAGTTCGGCTACGTCCAGTCGATGCTGCTGTTCGAAGCAATTGCACGCGCCGCCGACAAGGGCACGCTGAAAAAAGGCGGCGTGATCGAAGAAATGCGCAAGACCGATCGCCAGACCCTGATCGGCCGGGTGCAGTTCGATGCCAGGGGCGACAACCCGAACTTCACGCAGCGCATGGGCCAGCACCAGGGCAAGAAGGTGGAACTGGTGTGGCCGAAAGAATCGGCTACCGCCAAGCCGGTGTACCCGGGCCTGCCCTGGTAAGGCTGTAAGCACATGAGCGAGACGGGCAGGATCCCCCTGCCCGCGTGAATAATCGATTGGATGCAGAAATGACGGACTTGATTCTACAAGCCGTGTATTCCGGGTTGTTGCAGGGCGGCTCCTACGCCCTGATTGCACTGGGACTGGCGCTCGTGTTCGGCGCCATGAACGTGATCAACCTGGCGCACGGTGAACTGGTATTGCTGGCGGCCTACATCGCCTACACGGTCGAATCGCAACTCGGCTGGAATCCGCTGGCCGCGATTCCCGCCGCTGTGATCATCGTGACCATCACCTCGAGCCTGCTGTACTTCCTGGTCAGCCGGGTGACGGTGCACCGCGAAATCAATTCACTGACGCTGACCTTCGGCGTCGGCGTGATTCTCACCAACCTGGTCCTGATGATCTGGAGCGCCGATGTGCGCACCACGAGCTCGACCTGGATGCAGGAAGCCTTCATCGTCGGCGAGCTCTACAGCATGCGCAGCGAAGTGCTGTTCTTCGGCGTGAGCCTCGTGCTGATCGTGGCGCTGTGGTGGTGGTTGTCGCGCAGCTGGTATGGCCGCGCCGTGCGCGCCGTGTCGAGCAACCGCGACGCAGCCAAGCTGATGGGGATCAATCCTGGCCGCACGGAGCTGGTGTCGTTCATCGTGGCCGGCATCCTGGCCGCCTTCGCCGGTGTCGCCCTGTTCAGCTATGGCGTCGTCACGCCGGGCTACGGCAGCGTCCTGACCGTGAAAGCCTTCATCATCACCGTGCTGGCGGGCCTCGGCTCGATCCCCGGCGTGCTGATCGGCGCAATCCTGCTGGGCGTGGCCGAATCGCTGACAATCACGCTGGCTAGTTCGGCGCTGCAGGAGCTGGCCGGCATGGGCCTGTTCCTGCTGGTGCTGTTCGTGATGCCTAACGGCCTGTTCGGTGTGGCACGGAGGCGCGGATGAAACTCAATAAACTCCTGATCGCCACGCTGGTGGCGACGTATCTCGTGGTGCCATTCGCGCTGGGCGGCAACAGCTATGTGATGAGCCTGGTGATCGCCTCGCTGATCATCGGCGGCATCGCACTGTCGTGGGCGCTGCTGGGTAACCTGGGCGGCATGGTCAGCTTCGGCCATGCAGCGTTCTTTGGCGTCGGCGCCTACACGTCGGCCGTGCTGACGATGCAGTACAACGTGCCGGTCTTCCTCGGCCTGGTGCTGGGCGGCGTCGGTGCGGTGCTGTCGGCGGTGCTGATGCTGCCCGTGCTGCGCCTGCGCGGTCCGTACTTTGCGCTGGCGATCCTGGCGTATGCGCACATCTTCCGCATCGTCGCCACCGAATGGACGTCGGTCACGAACGGCGCCGGCGGCATCGCCAGCATCCCGTCGCTGCCGACCGTGTTCGGCTACGAGTTCAGCAGCCGTACCGGCAATTACCTGGTGATCCTGACGATGGTATTGCTGTTCGCCTGGGCCTACGACGCCATCCGCCGCAGCCCGCACGGCCTGGCCCTGCGCGCCATGCACGACAGCGAGGATGCAACGCGCGTGGTGGGCGTGAACAACACGCTGCTCAAGGGCCTGATGCTGCTGGTGTCCGCCTTCATGTGCGGCGCCGTGGGTGCGTTCAATGCCCACTACATCAACTTCCTCGAACCGGATTACGCCTTCAGCGCGCTGTGGGTGACGATCCCGATCGTCGCGGCGATCTTCGGCGGCTACCGCACCATCGCGGGTCCACTGATCGGCGCCGTCGTGGTGTATCTGGTCGATCAGTTATTCATCAAGAACTTCATGCCCACCGGACACCAGCTGGTTCTTGGTGTGGTGCTGGTCGTGATGATCATTGCCAGCCCGGATGGCCTGCTGGGCATGATCCGCAGGGCGCTAAGGAAAAAACATGCTGCAACTTGAAAACGTCACCGTCCGCTTCGGCGGCCTCACGGCGGTCAACGATGTCACGCTGGCGGTCGGCACTGGCGACCTGGTGGGCCTGGTCGGCGCCAATGGCGCCGGCAAGACCACGCTGTTCAATGCCATTTCGGGGCTGGTGCGCCCGACCACGGGCCGCATCCTGTTCAATGGCGCGGATGTGCTGAAGGCGCCCATGTACCAGCGGGCGCGCATGGGCATCGGGCGTACCTTCCAGATCCCGCAGCCGATGCACGAGCTGACGGTGCGCCAGAATCTGGAAGTCGCGCAGCGCTTTGGCACCGGCTCGGTCGACCAGCGCCGCATCGACGAGATCCTGGACTTCACCAACCTGGCCGCCAAGGCCGGGCGCGACGCATCGAGCGGCCTGGCGCTGACCGAACTGAAGGCGCTCGAAGTGGCCAAGGCCCTCTCGACCAACCCGAAACTGCTGCTGCTCGACGAAGTGCTGGCGGGTCTGGAAACGAGCGGCAAGCGCAACTTCATGAACATGCTCAAGGACCTGCACGCCAAGTTCTCGGTCGGCATCCTGATCATCGAGCATGACATCGAAACCATCAGCAATCTGTGCCAGCGGGTGGCGGTGCTGAACTTCGGCGGCATGATCGCTGAAGGCACGCCGACCGAGGTCTTCAACAACCCGGCCGTCATCAAGAGCTATACCGGAGGCGAGGTCGACCATGCTTGAAATCCAGAACGTCCGTGCCGGTTATGGCGCGATCAATGTGTTGTGGGATTTGTCGCTCAGCATCGCACCGGGCAAGCTGACCACGATCATCGGCCAGAACGGCGCCGGCAAGACCACGCTGCTGCGCGCCATGATGGGGCTGATCCCGGTGTCGCAAGGCACGATCACGCTCGACGGCAAGCCGCTCAACGGCACCCCGACCTGGGACATGCACAAGGTCTCGATGGCCATGATTCCCGAAGGCCGCATGGTATTTCGCGACATGACGGTCGAGGAAAACCTGATGATGGGCGCCTTTGCGCCGCAGCACCGCGCAAACGCTGCGCGCAACCTGGAGCGCTCGTTCGAGATGTTCCCCCGCCTGCGCGAGCGGCGCCGCCAGATGGCCGGTTCGCTGTCGGGCGGCGAGGCGCAGATGCTGGCCATGGCGCGCGGCCTGATGAGCGATCCGAAGGTGCTGATCATCGATGAGCCGTCGCTGGGCCTGGCGCCGGTGATGGTCAATGAACTGTTCGCGATTCTGAAGCGCCTCAAGGACGATGGCCGCACGATGATCCTGGTCGAGCAGAACACGCACCGCGCGGTGGGTGTGGCCGACCACGTCTACCTGATGCAAAGCGGTAAAGTGGTGCTGTCGCAGGCAGCGAGCGAAGTGAGCCTCGAGCATCTGCACGGGCTGTATTTTGCGCGCGAGACCGGGGCCACGGCATGAATCTGATCGAACAATACGGCCCGCGCGAAGCGACGGAATACGATGTCGTGGTCGTTGGCGGCGGCCCGGCCGGTCTGTCGGCGGCGATCCGTCTGAAACAGCTGGCTGCTGAGAAAGGTCAGGAAGTCACGGTCTGCGTCCTTGAAAAAGGCGGCGAGCTGGGCGCACATATCCTGTCCGGCGCGGTGATGGATCCGCGCGCGATCAACGAGCTGATCCCCGACTGGAAAGAAAAAGGCGCGCCGCTCAATACGGCCGTCACCGAAGACCGTGTGTTGTTCCTGAGTGAGACCAAATCGTACGCCACGCCCGCGTTCGCCATTCCGCCAGCACTGGCGAATCACGGCAATTACGTGATCTCGCTGGCCAATGTGGTGCGCTGGCTGGGCCAGCAGGCCGAAGCGCTGGGCGTGGAGATCTTCCCCGGCTTCCCGGCCGCCGAAATCCTGTACAACGAGGACGGCTCGGTCAAGGGCGTGGCGACCGGCAATATGGGCATGAAACGTGATGGCGAGCCGGGTCCGGAATTCCAGCTCGGCATGGAACTGCATGCCAAGTACACGTTCTTCGCCGAAGGTTCACGCGGTCATCTTGGCCGCCAGTTGATGACCAGGTACGAGCTGAACAAGGGCAAGGATCCGCAGACCTATGGTATCGGCATCAAGGAACTGTGGGAAATTGATCCGGCCAAGCACCAGCCGGGCCTCGTGATCCACACGGCCGGCTGGCCGCTGCCGAACGATACGTACGGCGGCTCGTTCCTGTACCACCTGGAAAACAACCAGGTCGCAGTCGGCTATGTGGTCGGGCTGTCGTACCAGAATCCGTATCTGTCGCCGTATGAAGAATTCCAGCGCTATAAAACGCACCCGGCGATCCGTGGCTTCTTCGAAGGCGGCAAGCGCATTTCGTATGGCGCGCGTTCGATCACGGCCGGCGGCCTGCAATCCTTGCCAAAGACCGTATTCCCGGGCGGCGCGCTGATCGGCTGCGATGCGGGCTTCCTGAACACCAGCCGCATCAAGGGCAGCCACGCCGCGATCAAGACCGGCATGCTGGCGGCCGAGGCGGCGTTTGCCGCGCTGGGCGAAGGCCGCACGAGTGACGAGCTGTCCAGTTTCCCGGCGGCGTTCGAACAATCGTGGCTGCACGAAGAGCTGCACGTCGCGCGCAACTTCAAGCCGTGGATGAGCAAGGGCCTGGTACTGGGCACGATCATGACGGGCATCGACCAGATCGTCTTCCGCGGCAAGGCGCCGTGGACGCTGCACCACAAGCACGCCGACCACGAATGCCTGAAGCCAGCGGCGCAATTCAAGCCGATCGTCTATCCGAAGCCGGATGGCAAGCTGACCTTCGACAAGCTGTCGTCGGTGTTCATCTCGAACACCAACCACCGCGAAGACGAGCCGATTCACCTGACGCTGAAGGACCCGAGCGTGCCGGTGGAAGTGAACCTGGCCAGATATGCCGGGCCCGAGCAGCGCTATTGTCCGGCCGGGGTGTACGAATACGTCAAGCGCGAAGACGGCGGCGATCGCCTGCAGATCAATGCCCAGAACTGCGTGCACTGCAAGACCTGCGACATCAAGGACCCGACCCAGAACATCGTCTGGGTGACGCCCGAAGGCGGCGGCGGCCCCAATTATCCGAATATGTAACGACCATTTTAGACAACGAGACCATCATGACAACCAAAGCCACTTTCCACTGGGATGACCCACTGCTGATCAACAGCCAGCTGACGGACGAAGAGCGCATGGTGCGCGACGCCAGCGCTGCCTATTGCCAGGACAAGCTGCGCCCGCGCGTGCTCGAAGCATTCCGTAACGAGTCGATGGATGTCTCGATCTTCCGCGAGATGGGCGAACTGGGCCTGCTCGGCCCGACGATTCCCGAACAATACGGTGGCCCGGCGCTGAACTACGTCGCCTACGGCCTGATCGCGCGTGAAGTCGAGCGTGTCGATTCGGGCTACCGCTCGATGATGAGCGTGCAGTCGTCGCTCGTCATGGTGCCGATCTTCGAATTCGGCAATGAAACGACCAAACAGAAATACCTGCCCAAATTGGCCACCGGCGAATGGATCGGCTGCTTCGGCTTGACCGAGCCGAACCACGGCTCGGATCCCGGTTCGATGATTTCCCGCGCCCGCAAGGTCGAGGGCGGCTACAGCCTGTCCGGCGCCAAGATGTGGATCACCAACTCGCCTGTGGCCGACGTGTTCGTTGTCTGGGCGAAGGATGACGAAGGCGCGATCCGCGGCTTCGTGCTGGAAAAAGGCTGGAAGGGTTTGTCGGCCCCGGCGATCCACGGCAAGTTCGGCCTGCGCGCATCGGTCACCGGCGAAATCGTCATGGACAATGTGTTCTGCCCGGAAGAAAACGCGTTCCCCGACGTGCGCGGCCTGAAGGGTCCGTTCACCTGCCTGAACTCGGCCCGCTACGGCATCGCCTGGGGCGCGCTGGGCGCGGCGGAAGACTGCTGGCATACGGCGCGCCAGTACACGATGGACCGCCAGCAGTTCGGCAAGCCACTAGCGGCGAACCAGCTGGTGCAAAAGAAGCTGGCCGACATGCAGACCGAAATCACGCTCGGCCTGCAGGGCTGCCTGCGCCTGGGCCGCATGAAGGACGAAGGCACGGCAGCACCGGAAATCACGTCGATCATGAAGCGCAACTCGTGCGGCAAGTCGCTCGACATCGCCCGCGTGGCGCGCGATATGCTGGGTGGGAATGGCATTTCGGATGAATTTGGCATCATCCGGCACATGGTCAATCTGGAGGTAGTGAATACCTATGAGGGCACGCATGACATTCATGCGCTGATCCTTGGCCGCGCACAGACCGGCATTGCGGCGTTCTGACCGTCGCGAGCATTGCGTCACCGTAGGGTGGACGGGTACCCCGTCCACGCGTTCAACGATCATCGAATGCATCTGGACGCGTGGACGGCATAGCCGTCCACCCTACTGTGGCTAAACGGCGAACGGTGTCTCAGCGATCCCTTTTACACCCGGCCGCAGGATGACGACTGACCCGGCGTCGCCGTCGGCATTGGCCGCCCCCGCCGGATCGATCGACGTCACGAGCAGCAGATCAAGATCAGGCCCGCCAAACGCGCACATCGACGGCTTGGCCATCGGCAGCACGATTTCCCGATCCAGCTTGCCTTCGGGCGTGAAGCGCTGCACCACGCCACCATCGTTGGCACAGCTCCAGTAACAACCATCGGCATCGACTGCCGCGCCGTCCGGCCGACCCGGTTGCCCGGTCAGGTCCAGAAACACACGTTCATTGTGCGGCAGCCCGGCATCGATATCGTAATCGTAGGCCCACACGAGGCGCCGCTGCGGATGCGAATCCGACAGGTACATCGTGCGCCCATCGGGCGACCAGGCCAGGCCATTCTGCGTCAGCAGGTTGCGCACGACCGGCCCATGCAGCCCCCCGGCGGCGCTGTAGCGATACAGCCCGCCGACGGGCCGCGCGGCCCCCATGTCCATGAACATGGTGCCGCTCCAGAACCGGCCCTGCCGGTCGCAGCGCCCGTCGTTGAAACGCATGCCCTCGCCCAGTTCGGCCGCCGCCGGCGCAGCCAGCCGGGATGCGTCGAGCGCGCCATCGGCTCCCAGCGCCAGGCGAAACACGCCTGTTTCCATCCCCGCAATCAGGCTGCCGTCGCTGCTCGCGGCGATGCAGGCCACCATCTCGGGCGCCGTCCAGTGCTGGAGCACGCCGCTGGCGTGATCCCTGCGCCAGATGCGGCGCGCAGGGATGTCGACCCAGTACCAGGCAGCCTGACCCGCGTGCCACAACGGGCTTTCACCGGTGGCGCAGTGCACGCCCGCGATGCGTTCAACGTCAGCAACCATCGATTACAACCCCTTGATCTCACGGTGCTGCGGCACCAGCATTTTCATGACCGTCCACGCCACCAGGTAGGCCACGGCGCAGATCGAGAACATGATCATATACCCGGTCTGCAGCTGACCCAGCGCGCCGTAATGGTCAAACAGCCAGCCACCGAGCTTGGTGAGCAGCACGCCGCCCAGGCCACCGGCCATGCCGCCAATGCCGACCACCGAACCGACGCTGTGTTTCGGGAACATGTCCGACACCGTGGTGAACAGGTTCGCCGACCAGGCCTGGTGCGCCGAGGCGCCGATGCCGATCAGGATCACGGGAACCCAGAAGCCCAGGTAGCCGAGCGGTTGCGCCAGCAGCACGACCAGCGGGCACAGGGCGATGACGAGCATGGCCTTCATGCGGCCATGATAGATGTCGGCGCCCCGGTTCAGGAACCAGGTCGGCAGCCAGCCGCCGCCAATACTCCCCACCATCGTCATGCTGTACAACACCGCGAGCGGGATGATCATGTCGGTGGCCGACATACCGTATTGCGCCGACATGTATTTGGGGAGCCAGAACAGGAAGAACCACCAGACCCCGTCGGTCATGAATTTGCCGAAGGCGAAGGCCCAGGTCTGGCGGTAGCCGAGCAGCTTGAACCACGAGCCTTTGACCGGCGTGCCGGTGGGCGCCACCGTGACACCGGCGTCGCTGTTGATGTACGCCAGTTCGGCCGCCTTCAGGCGCGGCTGCTGTTCCGGCGCATCGTACAGCCAGATCCACAGACCCATCCACAAAAAGCCGATGCCGCCGATGACGATGAAGGCCGCCTGCCAGCCCCAGTGTGCAGCGATCAGCGGCACGGTCAGTGGCGCCAGGATCGCGCCGACATTGGCGCCCGAATTGAAGATGCCCGTGGCGAACGAGCGCTCGCGTTTCGGGAAGTATTCGGCAGTCGCCTTGATCGCGGCCGGGAAGTTACCGGCTTCACCGATGGCCAGCACCGCGCGGCCGATCATGAAGCCGGCCACCGATACGGGCACCACGGCCAGGCCGATGCTGGTAAAGACCGTGTTGACTGCTTCGCCGATGCCGATTGCGTACGCGTGGCCGATCGCGCCCAGCGACCAGATCACGATGGCCAGCACGTAGGCGCGCTTGGTGCCCATGCGGTCGATCACGCGGCCGGCAAACAGCATCGAGATCGCGTAGACGAACTGGAAGGTCGCCGTGATATTGGCGTAGTCGGTGTTCGACCAGTTGAACTGCTCGGTGAGTACCGGTGCGAGCAGGCTGAGGACCTGGCGGTCCAGGTAATTGATGGTGGTGGCAAAGAACAGCAGCGCGCAGATCGTCCAGCGATACCTGCCCACCACCGATTGCGCCGGTGTTACGTCGATGACTTGCTGATTCATGATGATCAGTTCTTTTCAAGTTGGGTGACAGCCGGCGTCTCCTCCGGCTGGTACTGCTTCAGGCGTCGTGTGTTACTTCACCCCGCCCACTTGCAACGTGCCATCCTGCAGGCGCGAAAGGCCCAGCGGATTGTCGTCACGCAGCGCCTCCGGCAGCAGGCTGCCCGGCACGTTCTGGTAGCAGACCGGCCGCAGGAAGCGGTCGATCGCGCTGGCGCCAACCGACGTCGTGCGGCTGTCGCTGGTGGCCGGGAACGGGCCGCCGTGCACCATCGCGTGCGCCACTTCGACGCCGGTCGGGAAGCCGTTGAACAGCACCCGGCCCGCCTTGCGTTCGACGATCGGCAGCAGCCTGGCGGCCAGGTCGAGGTCACCGTCGCGCGCATGGACCGTGACGGTCAGTTGACCGTGCAGGTGTTCGGCTGCCTGGAGCATCTGGGCCGCGTCGGTGAAGCGTACCAGCACCGCGCACGGGCCGAACACTTCATCTTCCAGCGCCGGGTTGCCCATGTAGGTGGCAGCGTCGCACACGTACAGCGCAGCCTGCGCAGCGCAGCCGTTGCCTTCGGTCGTGCCTTGTGCGACCAGTTGCAGGCCGTCGACGGCGTCGAACGCGGTCACGCCCTTCGTGTAGGCGTCGTGGATACCGGCGGTGAGCATCGTGCCGGCGCCCTTCGCGCCCAGTGCCTGCGCGCTTGCGGCGACGAAGGCATCCAGCTCGGCGCCGGCCAGGGCAAACACCAGGCCCGGGTTCGTGCAGAACTGGCCGACGCCCAGCGTCAGCGAATCGACGAAGCCCTGCGCCAGTGCGGCGCCACCGGCCTGCACTGCCGCCGGCAGCAGGAACACGGGATTCACGCTGCTCATCTCGGCGTACACGGGAATCGGTTCGGCGCGCGCAGCAGCCGTGCGCAGCAGCGCCAGGCCACCCTGGCGCGAACCGGTAAAGCCCACGGCCTTGATGGCCGGATGCGAGACCAGTTGCTGGCCGACCGTGCGGCCGTCGCCGAACAGCATCGAGAACACGCCTTCCGGCAGGCCGCTTGCCTTGACGGCGCGCTGCACGGCGCGCCCGACCAGCTCCGATGTGCCGGGGTGGGCGCCGTGCGCCTTGACCACGACCGGGCAACCAGCCGCCAGGGCCGATGCCGTATCGCCGCCAGCAACCGAGAACGCGAGCGGGAAGTTACTGGCGCCAAACACGACGACCGGACCGAGGCCGATCTTGCGCAGACGCAGGTCAGGCCGCGGCGGCGCGCGTTCCGGCAAGGCGCTGTCGATGGTCGCATCCATGAAATAGCCGTCACGCACGACCTTGGCAAACAGGCGCAGCTGGGTCACGGTGCGCATGCGCTCACCTTCCAGGCGCGCCTGCGGCAGGCCGGTTTCCAGCTGGGCGCGTTCGATCAGCTCGGGGCCGATCGCCAGAATTTCTTCGGCCACCAGTTCGAGGAACGCGGCGCGCTGCTCGAGCGGCAGTGCGCGATACGGGTCGAACGCTTCGCTGGCCAGTGCGCAGGCGCGCTCGACGTCGTCCCCCGTGGCCTGGCCGAAGCCGGGCTGCAGGTCTTCACGCGTGGCAGGGTTGAAGCCGAATACCTCTTTACCTGCGCCGCGCACGCTGTGCGCGCCAATGATCATTTCACCGAGAATCGCCATGATCAGACGACCCCGTTCTTCTTGAGCAGGGCCAGCAGCATCGCGTCTTCTTCGGCCGTCAGGTCGGTCAGTGGCGGACGCACCGGGCCTGCACCATGGCCGACCAGGCGGGCGCCTGCCTTGACGATGCTGACTGCGTAGCCGGCCTTGCGGTTGCGGATCTCCAGGTATGGCAGGAAGAAATCGTCGATCAGGCGGTTGGTGGTGGCGAAATCGTCAGCGACGGTGGCGTGATAGAAGTCCATCGCCAATTGCGGCACGAAGTTGAATACAGCCGACGAATACACCGGCGTGCCCAGCGCCTTGTAGGCACCGGCGTAGACTTCAGCGGTCGGCAGGCCGCCCAGGTAGCTGAAGCGGTCGCCCATGCGGCGCCAGATCGAGACCATCAGTTCGATGTCGCCATTGCCGTCCTTGAAACCGATCAGGTTCGGGCAGCGATCGGCCAGCTTTTCCAGCGAATCGGGAGTCAGGCGGCAGTTCGCGCGGTTGTAGACCACGACACCGATCTTCACCGAGCGGCACACCGCTTCGACGTGGGCGATCAAACCGTCCTGGCTGGCTTCGGTCAGGTAGTGCGGCAGCAGCAGCAGGCCTTTGGCGCCCTGGCGCTCGGCTTCCTGGGCGTGCGCGATGGCGGTGCGGGTCGGACCACCGCAACCGGCCAGGATCGGCACGACGCCGGCGCAGGTGTCGACCGCCGTCTTGATGATCTGGCCGTATTCTTCGCCATGCAGCGAGAAGTACTCGCCGGTGCCGCCGGCGGCGAACAGCGCGGTGGCGCCGAACGGTGCAAGCCACTCGAGGCGCGCGGCATAGCCTTTTGGATCGAAGTCACCCTGCGCATCGAAATCGGTGATCGGGAACGACAGCAAGCCGTGGGAAAGGACTTGCTTGAGTTCGTTTGGTTGCATCGTGCTGTCTCCGCTATCTGGTTGTTGGACGAAATACCTGCCATCGAGCAGGTTGTAAGTCATCGTACAACTGGTTGCGCAGGTCCGCAAGCAAAAAATGCGGGAATTCAGTTCAGCGTGCTTTCCAGGCGGCGCTGCGCTTCCACCAGGCGTTCACGGCTGTTCGACAGATGGGTGCGCATTGCCGCGCGCGCAGCCTCGGGGTCGCGTCGCTCGATGGCGCGGTAGATATCGTCATGTTCGCGGCTGACGCGCTCGAGGAAACCGGCGGGCTTGTCCTGGTCGAGCACGGGCGTATTGAGCCGCGCGCGCGGGATGAAGACATCGCCCAGGCGGGTCAGGATATCGACGAAGTAGCGGTTGCCGGTCGACAGGGCAATCAGCAGGTGGAAGCGCTTGTCGGCCTCGACTGCCGGCCTGCCCTCGGCCATCGCCTGCTGCATCTCGCGCAGCGCGGCGGCCAGCTCGTCGGCCTGTTCCTGGCTGCGGCGGCTGGCTGCAAGGCCTGCCGTCTCGGTCTCGACGCCGATGCGCAATTCCAGCACGGCCAGCACATCGCGCAGCGTGACGATGTTCTCGGAATCCAGGCCCAGCCCCGCCTGCGCGCGCTCGATGACGAAGGTGCCGATCCCGTGGCGGGTCTGGACCAGCCCGGCCGCCTGCAGGTGCGAAATCGCTTCGCGCACGACGGTGCGGCTGACGCCATGCTCGCCCATCAACGATGACTCGGTGGGTAACTTGTCGCCGGGCTTGAGTACGCCCTGCCGGATCGTGCCACTGATCTGCTCGACCACTCCCTGGGACAGGCTGCGGTGTTTGCGTTGCGGGAGCGTCATGGTGGGAAATCGCGAAGATTGGAATGGCCTTGATTATACGCGACCTTCAAGTTGTCCGACATCCTATGACTTACTCATGTCGTTACTATGATCGTGGTATAGCCACGTTGCAAAATTGGTCCGACCAACCTAGAATCAACTGATCATAAGAATATGGAGACACCATGGCGTATGTCCGCCCTTCTGCCCTGACCCTGCTGTGCCTGTCGCTATATGGCGTGGCCGCCACGGCCGCGCCGCCAGCCCACGACCGCGTGATCCTGGTGGGCGACTCCACGATGGCCAGCACCACGGGCTACGGCGACGCACTGTGCGCACGCTTCACGCCCGAAACAGCGTGCCTGAACCTGGCACGCGGCGGGCGCAGCTCGGGCAGCTTCCGGGCCGAGGGCCGCTGGGATGAAGTCACCGGCCTGCTGCGCGCCGGCGGCTACCGACGCACGTTCGTGCTGATCCAGTTCGGCCACAACGATCAGCCGGGCAAGCCGGGCCGCTCGACCGACTACGTGACCGAATTCCCCGCCAATATGCAACGCTACGTCATTGAGGCGCGCGCATTGAACGCGGTGCCGGTGCTGGTCACGCCGCTCACACGCCGCAGCTTCAAGCAGGGCTATGTACAGGATGACCTGGCGCCATGGGCGGCCACCGTGCGCCGGATTGCCGCCGCCACGGCCACGCCGCTGATCGAACTGAATGCCCTGTCGCTGGCGGCAGTCCAGGCGATGGGGCCGGACGAGGCCAACAAACTGGCGCGCGTCGGCGAGAACTTCGACCATACGCACGTGGGCCCGCTGGGCGCCCGACGCTTCTCGGACATCGTCGTGCGCGAGATCGAGCGCAAGGTGCCGCAGCTGGCGGGCGACCTGCTTGCGACCGACGGCGCCGGGGGCGCGCAATGAAGGCCGCGCTGGCAGTGGTCGCACTGGCATTGGCCGTACCACCCGTCCACGCGCAGTCCATGGCGCCAGCAAGCGCCGAACGCCAGCACGCCCCGGCCGATGGCTGGGCCGCGCAGCAAGGCGGCACGCGCGGCGGGGCGCTGGCCCTGCCCGCTCACGTCTACACGGTGCGCAACCGCGCCGAACTGGTCGCGGCGCTCAAGGCGACCGCGCCGGCACGTATCGTACGGGTGGCGGCAACCATCGACATGACGGAAGGCCGCGCCTTTACCGACAACGCCGATCAGGCGCGGCGCGGCGCGGTGACCATTCCTTCGCATACCACGCTGCTGGGCGTCGCGCCCGGGGCCGGGTTCGTTAATGCCAGCCTGATTGTCAGCGGCGTCGAACAGGTGATCGTGCGTCACCTGGCGATCCGCAATCCATGCGACATCACGCCGCAATGGGATGCGCACGACGGCCCCCAAGGCAACTGGAACTCGGACTACGACGGCATCACGGTGCGGGCCGCGCGCCATGTCTGGATCGACCATAACAGTTTCACCGATGCACCCGACACGGACCACCGGGCGCCGGTCAAGAATGGCAAGACCAGGCAATGCCACGACGGGGCACTGGATATCTCGCAGGGCGCGGACCTGGTCAGCGTTACCTACAACCATTTCGCCGAGCATGAAAAGAACATGCTGATCGGCGCCAGCGACCGCGCCACCGGCGACACGGACCGGCTGCGCATCACGCTCAAGGGCAACCTGTTCGAGCACGTCGCCGAGCGCGCGCCGCGCGTACGCTACGGCCAGGTGCACCTTTTCAATAACTACTATGTAGGCGAGCGCAAGCGATCCGTCTACGGTCACCACTACAGCATCGGCGTGGGACACCAGGCGCTGGTGCGCTCTGACGCCAACGCCTTCGATGTGACCGGCGCCCGTGGCTGCGCGGACGTGGTGCGCGACCCGGGGTCGAGCCACGGCGTGTTTGCCGACAGCGGCTCGCTGCTCAATGGCCACCCGCTCGGCGCCTGTCCGTTTGGCGGGGCGGCGCTGGCGCCCCTGCCCTACGCGCACACGGCGCTGCCGGCGCAGCTGGTGCCCGACCACGTGCGGGCCAACGCCGGCCCGCGCCCGGCCCAGGGCGAAGACGGCATTGCCGAAGTGCGCCTGTCACTGGCGCCGGGCGCACCGTTCGTGCTGCGCGCCCGGCGCCAGGCCGAGGGCGACTGGCAAGGCGTGCGCGTCCAGCTGGTCGATGAAGGAACGACCCTTCAGGTCGAACTGCTGGCGTCGCGCAGCGGCAAACTGGAACGCCTCAAGCAGGTGCGGCGCCGTCTTTCACCGGCGTTCGTGTCTTCCCGCACCCCGCTCACAGTGGGTCTGACGTTCGAGGCCGGCGTCCTGTTTGCGCTGATCGATGGCGAGCGCGTCACGAGTGCGCTGGAAACGCCGCTGCCGACGAACCTGCCGCTCGACTGGGAAGCGGGTGCGCACACGGTGCTCGACGTACGCACCGGACCGCAAGGCACGGCGCCGGCACGCGTCACGCCGCAGGTCGCCGACAATGGGATCGCGCTGCAGGCCGGCGACCCGGCCGAGACGGTCGGCATCGGCGGCGCGTCCGACCCCGTTGCCGTGGTGGCCGATGCGCGCATCGCGACGGCTGCCGTGGTCGATGGCGCGCTGCGGATCACGCCGCTGGCGCCCGGCCAGACCACGATCGCGCTCAGCAGCGCGAGCGACCCGTGGGCCGGGGCGAATCTGACCGTGGCCGTCGGCCCGCGCTTTGCCGAACCCACGGACGCGCCGGTCAGCGCCGGCCTCGACCCGGCGCGCGGCGAGCGCGGCGTACCGCCCGACACGCCGCTGCATCTGACGCTGGCGCCCGGCGCGCAGCTGAGCGGTGAAGGCAGCATCCGGATCTGGCGCAAGCGCGATGGCGCGCTGGTCAGCGTGATCCGGCCCGGCGAGACCGTGAGCAGGATCGGACCGGCGCCGCGCCAGCGCCTGGTGCGCGAGCATCGGCTGCGGCTGGTCGATGGCCAGTTGCAGGCGCGCCTGCCGCAGGGCCTCGACTACGATACCGAGTATGTCGCGGCGGCCGAGGCACGCCTGATACGCGGCGCGGACTTCACTGGCGGGCGCTGGGCGTTTCGCACGACGCCGCACCGCCCGGTGGGCGACAGCATCACGGTCGCCACCACGGGCCGTGCCCACTTCCGCACCGTGCAGGGTGCGCTCGATTACGCGATGGGCCTGCCACGCGCCATGCCGCTGACGGTCAATGTGCGCGACGGCGTCTATCCCGAACTCCTGTACCTGCGCGACAAGGACCGGCTGACGCTGCGCGGCGCCAGCCGCGAAGCGACGATCATCCGCGCCACCAACAGCGACACGCTCAATCCAGGTTCCGGCAGCGGCCAGGCGCCGCAGGAGCCAGGGCTGCTGGGCGGACGCGCGCTGTTCCTGGCCCAGGACAGCGACCTGCTGGAACTGCGCGACATCGCCCTGCACAACACCACACTGCGCAGCGACGGTCATTCGCCGCAGGCCGAGACGCTGTTCTTCAACAGCCCGGATGGGCGCCTGGCGGTGCGCAATGCGCATTTTTCGAGCGAGCAGGATACGCTGCAACTGAAAAGCTACGCGTGGATCTACAAATCGCTGGTCGAGGGCAATGTCGACTTCGTCTGGGGGAACAACCAGACGACACTGTTCGAAGACAGCGAAATCCGCACGGTTGGCGACAGCGCGAATCCCGACAGCGGCGGCTACATCGTCCAGGCGCGCACCATCGGCCCGGCCGAGACGGGCTTCGTCTTCCTGCGCTCGCGCCTGACCCGCGGCCCCGGACCGGCGGGCAACCTGCCCCCGGATGGCAGCGCCTACCTGGCGCGCTCGCCGGGCACGGCCAACACCTGGGACCACGTCGCTTTCGTCGAGTGCACCATCGGCCCGCACATCGCGGCCGATGGCTGGCTGCGCCGTCCGGCGCCCAATCCGCTGCAGGGCGGCTGGCGCGAATATGGCAACCGCGCGCCGGACGGCCAGCCGCGCCACTACGGCGGCACCGTGCTGGACGCCACGCAGGCGGCGCGCTATCGGACCCGCGCCGCCGTGTTTGCCGGGAGCGGCTGGGACCCGCAGCCATGAACATATAGCAACCACGATAACTATTTGCCGTGAACCCTTGCCACATCAGGCCGGCCAAACTAAGATTCGCTAGTTTTGGCAGAGCTGCCAATTATCCAGGACAAACCGACCGATGAAGATTACTCCAGCGCCGAATGAACCCGGCACCACCGAGCCGCGGCTGTACCGGGTCGTGGCGGCCAGGATCGAAGAACTGATCCGTGCCGAGAGGATCCGCGGTGGCGAGCGCCTGCCTGCCGAGCGCGAGCTGGCGGCCAAGCTCGGGGTCAGCCGCACGTCGCTGCGCGAAGGCCTGATCGCGCTCGAACTGGGCGGCAAGGTCGAGGTGCGTGGCGGCTCCGGTGTCTATGTCAGCGAACAGGCGGCGCCGCAGGCGGTGGTGCCGACGGCCGGGCCGGGCCCGTTCGAAGTGCTGGCCGCGCGCCGCATGATCGAGGTCGAGGTTGCAGCGCTGGCCGCCAAACATGCCAACGATTCGGCCATCGACGCCATCCTGCTCGCCGTCGAAGAGATGGAACAGCACCATGAAGACCGCAGCGCCAATGAAATGGCCGACCGCAATTTTCACCTGGCGATCGCGCGCGCCACTGGCAACAGCGCCATGGTCGGCGTGATCGAATACCTGTGGAGCCAGCGCGGCTCGCTGTGGCACAAGCTCAAGGAGCATTTCCAGACCGAGGAGCTGCGCCAGCAAACGCTGATCGACCACCGCAATATCTTCGCCGCCATCGCATCGCACGATGTCGCCGGCGCACGCCAGGCGATGCGCGCCCACCTCGACCGCGTCACGCGCACCTTCTCGCGCGGCTGATCAGCCCCGCCACGACGGCGGGTTGCGCATCGCGCCCGTCTCACGGGCAAGCGCCGCCCGGCGCACGCCCTTCCCCTGCACCGCTCGCGCCCTGCCTCCCCAGCGTCATCCGACTTCAATAAGACATCATCTGTATAGACCAGAAGATATTTCGGCACGTCCAGATTGCCTAAGTGGTCTTACCAAAGTAAAATTGAACATACCAGTCGCCGGTCTCGCATGATTCATAGAAATCACGAACCGCCAGACAAGCACGCGATCCCGAGACACATCCGGACGCACGTTCACGATGACAGGCAGGAGACACTCAGTGAAGATCTACCGTACACCCGCATTCCCGGGCTTTTTACTTTCGGCCATCGCATTGGCCGCCATGACCCTCGCCAACGGCGCGGCTGCGCAGGAAGCGCAGCCACAGCGTGTTGAAGTGACGGGCTCCTCCATCAAGCGCCTGGCGACGGAAAACGCCCTGCCCCTGACCACCTACAAGGCCGAGGAACTGGTCAATCAGGGCCTGACCACAATGTCGGAAGTGGCCGTGGCCCTGACCGTGGCCGCGACCAACGAACCGGTTGGCGGCGGTGGCGGCGGCACCATGATCAATATGCGCGGCCTGAACACCAACCGCACGCTGGTGCTGCTCAACGGCCGCCGCCTGGCCAACGAAGCACTGGGCGCAAGCTCGGTCAATGTCGACGTCATCCCGATGGCCGCCATCGAACGCGTCGAAGTCCTGCGCGACGGCGCCTCGGCCCTGTACGGTACCGACGCGATCGCCGGTGTCGTCAACTTCATCACCCGGCGCACGGTGCAGGACGTGACGATCCACGCCAGCACCGTGCAGCCGCAGGAATCCGGCGGCGGCGAACAGAAGCGCGTGACGCTCGTGGCCGGCAAAGGCGATCTCGCCACCGACGGCTGGAACGTCTACACCGCGTTCAGCGCCCAGCGCCGCAGCTCGCTGCTGCAACGCGACCGGCCGCAGATCTGGGACGCGGGCAAGCTCGCGTCGCTGGGCGGCACGCCATTCACGGCCAACACATCGGGCGGCTCGGCCTCGCCGGCCAACTTCACCATCTACCGCAACGGGCGCCCGGCCAACATCACCGGCAACCCCTACTTCGCCGCCGGCTGCGTGGCCCCTGGCCTGGCCCAGACGACGGTGCCGTCCACCCGCACCGCGGCCAACGGCGCCCGGACCTGCATCACCGACCCAGGCATCTACCCGGAACTGCTGCCGGAAAACCAGCAGGTGACCTTGTTTACCAAGGGCAGCCTGGCGCACGGCGACGGCAAGATGCTGACCGTGGAGCTGAATCTGTCGCGCTCGTACATCGACGCGATCAGTCCGCCCCAGCCGTTCGGCAACAACACCGACTACGACCGCCTCACCGCCTCGCGCCGCCCGCTGATGATCACCAGGGCCAGCCCGTGGTATCCGGGCGGTCGCGGCGGCGTGCCGGCCGTGGCCGGCGTGAACGGCGAAGACCTGGCCCTGACCTGGAGCCTGGACGAACTGGGCGCAGCCAAGCTGCATGACGTGCAGACCAACCACCGCCTGGTGATTGCCGACGAAGGCGAGTTCAAGGGCTGGGATTACCGCGTCGGCGGCTCGTACGGCTACAGCCACCGCGACTCCGGCTTCAAGGAAAACTTCGTGCGCACGCCAGCCGTGTACGCCGGCGTGGCCAATGGCATTCTCAATCCGTTCGGCGCGCAGGACGAAGCAGGCCGCGCCTACCTCGAGGACATCTCGGCCGACGGCCAGCTGTTTCGCGAAGCCGACGTGCGCTACTACGGCGTCGACTTCAACCTGAGTCGCACGCTGATGGCCCTGCCTGGCGGCGACCTCGGGATTGCCGTGGGCGGCGACTGGCACCGTGAAACCTATGCCGAGAACGTGCCGATGATCGGCAACGAGGTGGTCTGGCGCGTCAGCGGCGCGCCCGGCAACAACCCGAGCGGCCAGCGCCGCGTGGCCGCTCTGTATGCGGAGCTCGACGCCCCCGTGACGAAGGACCTGAACCTGAACTTCGCCGTGCGCGGCGACCACTTCAGCGACTTCGGAAGGACCTTCAACCCGAAGGCCAGCTTCCGCTACCAGCCGATCAAGGAACTGATGGTGCGCGGCACGGTCAGCACGGGCTTCCGCGCGCCGACCCTGCCGGAATTGTACGGCGTACCGCGCACCTTGACGCCATCGACGTCAAGCTGGGACGATCCGCTGCTGTGCCCCGGCCCGACACCAAACGTGGCCGGTTCCGGCACCCTGACCACCGACCCGCGCTTTGCCGGCCTGGGCCTGGACGCAGAGCGCGTCTGCAACACGCGCCTGACCACGCTCGTCGGCGCCAACCCGGACCTGGAGCCGGAAAAATCGAAGACCTACACGGTCGGCTTCGTGATCGAGCCGGTCAAGAACTTCGTCGCGACGATCGACTTCTGGAAGATCGACATGAAGCGCACGATCGCCCAGATCAACGAAGACTCGATCTTCGATAACCTGGACCGCTACCAGGACCTGTTCGTGCGCAACCCGGACGGCACGCTGCAGTACATCACGAAGACGCGCCTGAACATGGGTGGGCTCAAGACCCAGGGCATCGATCTGAGCCTGAACTACATGCTGCCAACCGCGCACTGGGGACGCTTCGGCTTCTCGATGGACGGCACCTACACCGACCGCTACGAAGGCCAGAACGATGCGGGCAGCCCGTGGGTCGACAGCGTCGGACGCATCGGCGCGCTCTCGACCGGTTCGACCTCGGCCAACACCTACATCTTCAAGTGGAAGCACCAGGCGCGCGTGAACTGGCAGTACGGCCCGTTCTTCGCCCAGCTCACGCAGCAGTACAGCTCGAGCTACGAAGACACCAACGCGCTGCCGACCCAGCAGCCGGGGCAGCCGTTCTACAACGTGATCGAGCCGTACCGCGTCTACAACCTGTCGACGACCTACAAGGTCTCGAAGCAGCTCAAGATTGGCGCCGGCGTGAACAACCTGTTCGACACCGATCCGCCGCTGTCGAACCAGCGCCTGTCGTCGCGTGTGGTGTTCGCACAAAATATTGCCAAGCCGATTGGCCGGGCGTTCACGGTGCGGGTCGATTACACGTTCTGATCGTCGGTGAGGTCCGCCGTTTCCGTCTGTGCGGGAACGGCGGGTGTACGCCCGTCAGCCACTGTGCAAGGCAGCATTCGCAAGAGCCCCAAATTTTAACATTGTGACAATCAGTGGATTTTCTCTAAATAATAGAGTGCTATCGTTTTAAGGTAGTTTGAGATTGATCCCAATGGAGCTTTCATCTCCTTGCTTGAGGTTTGCAAGGTTCATTAAGCTCAAAAAGGTCAGGCTGCCGCTTTCGATCGTAAAATATTTGTCAGGAGAAAATCGTCGGATGTCCATCCTTTCTATCCTCGGGCTGACTCCCAAGGCAGCCGTCATCGACGACATCGTGACGCCATCGGCGAGCCAGTTGCTCAAGCATGTTATCGCGGGTAGCTACCAGGAAGCCGAACGGCAGCTGCTCTCCGCAAGCGACGAGGAGCGCGAGCGCATGCTCCACACGTTCTCCCAGCGCGACGATGCGGTCGACCTGGCGCAGCAATGGGTGCGTAGCAGGAGCGACTCGTCAATTGCGCACACGGTGCTGGGCGCCAGCCTGATCGGTAAGGCATGGAAGATTCGCGGCAACGCCTATGGCAAGAACGTCGACCCAGCGGCCATCGAGCCGTTCTTTGACCTGATCAACAGCGCCCCGCAGTCGCTGCTCAAGGCGGCAAGCCTGGACGCGGGGACGGCCGACCCGTTCGCATGGCTGATCCTGGCGGAAGTGCGAAGAAGCGGCGATCGTGACCTGATCGACCAGTACTTTGCCCAAGCCACTGCACGCGTTCCCATGCACTGGCCGACGTATTATCGGTATTTCATGGTCACCACCGAGAAATGGGGCGGCAGCCACGAGAGGATGTTCCGCTTTGCTCAGGAAAGCGCGGAGCGGGCGCCGCGCGGGAGTGCGATCCATTTTCTGGTGGCCCTGGCATATTGCGAACATGCTCTGACGTTGGAAGCAAATACGGTCGCGCAACTGCGCAACGCCTCCCATGCCGACCGCGTTAGCACCGCGCTATATGCCTGGCTCAACGCTACTCCTGCCACGTTCGAAGAGAAACTGAATCAGCCTGGCGACGGGTTCCGCGCTGTGGGCTTGAACCACTTTGCCGTCGCATGCTACCTGTGCGGGGCAAGCAAGGAGGCCAAGACACTCGTCGCGGCGCTGGAGCGTAAAATCATGCCGATACCCTGGGCATGGATTGCGGAAGGAAGGCGCGAAAGCATCCATCTGGGTTTTGTGCATGACCGGGTGCAGCGCGAATTAGCACGCGCTTGAAGAGCGCCGCCAGCACTGTCCATGATCATTCCCGCCATCGAAGGGCGCTTCAGACAGCCCTACGCTTCAACATACGCAACACAGCAACAATGGAAACCAACGCATGACAGAACTGAATCATTACCTCGAAAGACATTTCCTGAACGAGGTACAGCTGACACGTGCCGGTGCCATAAGTATCGATGAGCTGGATGCTCTGATCCACGAACGACTGGTTCCCGCGCCATCGTATGTGGTCACCGGGGCGGGGAACCTGTGTTCGTTTGTGTTCGGCGAGATGGCCGCACCCGGCGCCACGCCGGGTCGTTACTTTCCCCCGTCGCAACTGATCTGGATCGATCGGGCACGCCACGCCATCGCATGCGATGCGAAGGAAGACGCCGAGGTACGCCTGAAGGCTCAGTTCACAACCAATTTCGCCACCGCGCTCGCAACGCTGAATCTGTCAACCTGGCGTTTGCGTGACAGCTTCGATGACCATGGGGCACCGATTGTCGATGGCTTGCTCGCGCGTACCGATGCTGCGTGGGAGCATTTTTTGAACGGGACGTTCAGCTTGTGCGTTGCCAATGCAATGTCGGAGGCGCACATCGCGTACAAAGAAGTGCTTCAAGAAAAACTCACAAAAATCAGCGATAACGGGCGTCAAACGGTGTTTTCTCCGCAACTGGCGCAGGCGACCCACGAGTTGATCGACGCTTACGCGGCAGCGGCCATGCCTTTCTCGCCCATTGAGTATGCTTCAAGCAGCCGTAAGCGACTGGTCGAGGATCTGCGAGAAAACATCCACAGATCGGCTGGCGCCACCTGACGTGGCGGGATTGGGCTGGGCGTCTTGTTGCAAAGCCCAAGCCGTCAAGGCGCAACGCGCACGTAATCAATGTCAGCCCAGGCACCCGCCGCGCCAGTCGCAAACAGGCCGACCTGCGCGCCAACCCAGCGCCCCATCGCAGCATCGAACGGCGCGCCCACCGGCGTGAACACTATCCCATCCTGGCTGTACGAAAACGCCACGCGCGCGCCATGCGTCACGTGCGCGCGCAGCAGCACTTTGTAGCCGGCCAGCGCCGGCCCCAGCGTTTCAATGCACTCGCCCGCCACCTCGCAGCGCGCCGCCACCATGCGTGGCTTGCCGTCAACGCGGCGCAGTCCGAACCACTGGCTGGTCAGTCCCAGAACGCCCAGCCCAACCTGATCGCCATCGCGCCCCGCGCGCAATTCGACACTGGCCGTCATGCCAAAGGCCGGCGCCGGGAATTTCTGCGTCAGCACCGACGCCAGCGTGCGCAGCGGCGCCGCTGGCTGCGCAAACAGGCGCAGCATGCCGGGACGTGCGTCGAGGGCGTACCAGCCGGGCTGCGGGTTGGCGGCCCATTGCCATTGATGGCCCAGCGCAGCGCCATCGAATTCGTCACTTGTTGCCGGCTCGCGGCGGGCAAACTTGCCCGGCAAAGGTTTGCCATGCTCGACGACCGGTTGGCCAACGCCCGGCGTAGCAGACGGTTCACCGATCAACGGCCAGTCGTCGTTCCAGCGCAGCGGCTGCAGATGCACCACGCGGCCATAAGCGCGCAGGTCCTGAAAGTGAAAGAACCAGTCACCGCCCTGCGGCGTCGTGACCCAGGCGCCCTGGTGCGGTCCGTTGATCCTGGTCGCGCCCTGCGCCATGACGATCCGGTCTTCGTAGGGCCCCTCGATCCGGCGCGAGCGAAACACCGATTGCCAGCCCTGCTCGACCCCACCGGCCGGCGCGAACACGTAATACCAGCCATTGCGCTTGTACAGCTTGGGCCCTTCCAGGGTCCGGTAGCCCGGCAACCGGTTGCCATCGATGATCACCCGGCCTTCATCCAGCAGGCTGCGTCCATCGGGCGCCATGCGGCGCAGCGTGAGCACGTTGTTGATACCGGCGCGGCTCTTGGCCCAGGCGTGGATCAGCCAGGCCTGGCCATCGTCGTCCCACAGCGGGGCCGGATCGATGATGCCCTTGCCCGGCAACAGCAGGTGTGGCGCGCTCCACGGGCCAGTAAACTCGGTTGCCGTCGTGACGTAGATGCCGTGATCCGGGTCGGGATAAAAGATCCAGAAGCGCCCGTCGTGATGGCGCAGGCTGGGCGCCCACACGCCCTTGCCTGGCTGGGGCGCGGCGAATGTGGCCGGTGGCGTGAGTTGTGGCAGCGCGTGGCCCACCAGCTCCCAGTTCACCATGTCGCTTGACGCGAGCAGCGGCAAGCCCGGTGCGTTGGCGAAGCTCGACGACACCATGTAATAGCGCTCGCCGACGCGGATCGCATCGGGGTCGGAATAATCGGCGTGCAAAATCGGATTGCGGTAGCGGCCGTTGCCGAGATCCGGCGACCACGGCGCGCGTGCGGATACTGGCCCAAGCGTCTTGCCGAGGAAGCGGTCCATCGCATCGACGGTCGGCGCCAGCCAGGGATCGAACAGCCAGAAGGAATGCGGCGCGCCGTCCAGCGCCACCGTATCGGTCGGGATGCCGTGGCTGGCCAGGGTGGCCGCAAGCGCTTCGCGTCCGCTCGAAAAGCGCGGCGCAGCGCCAACGATGAATTGCACCGGCGGGCTGTCCTTGCTGGCATGGGTCAGTGGCGAGGCGTCGCGCCACAGTGCCGGCTGCTCGGCATAGCGCCCGCCGAACCAGGCGCCCGCTGCCGACGGGCGCTTGGCCGGGTCGTCTTCAAAGCGCAACGCCAGTTCGGACGTGAAATCCGACAGGCCATCGATATTGACCACGGCGCGCACCGCATCGGGCCGGGTCATGCCCACCAGCGCCGCGATCTGCCCGCCGGCCGAACCGCCCGCGATGGCGATGCGCGCCGGGTCCAGGCCGAGGCCGGGCGCCTGCGCGCGCAGCCAGTCCAGCGCTGCCTTGACGTCGTCGATTGCTGCCGGATAGCGCGCTTGGCCCGATAATCGATAGCTGACGGTGGCCGTCGCATAACCGCGCGCGGCCAGGCGCGCGGCCAGCGGCGCCATGTTCGAGCGCTCTCCGCTGGCCCAGCCACCACCATGCACCAGCAGCACCAGCGGCGCCGGGGTGGCGCCCGCTGCCGGCAGGTACAGATCCAGTGCCAGGGTCAGTGCGCCCCGTTTCGCGTACACGATATCCTTGCGCACCTGCACCGGCGCCGGTGCGTCGGCGCTGGCAATCCGGATGAACGGGTAGTCGCGCACCAGCTTGTTATAGGTGGTGTCGGCGTCGTAGCGTGCCTGCGCCGACGCCAGTGCCATGACCGAGAGCGTACCCAACGCAAGGCAGGCGAGCACGATGCGTTTGCACACCATTGCAGCCCGCCCCATCGTTCAGGTCACGGGTGCGGGGTTGAAGAGCGCCAGCGAGTTATGCAGCTTCCAGTGTTCAGCCCAGGTCTTGCGGCCGCTGGCCACATCCAGGATCAGCCGGAACAGTTGCCAGCCGACGTCCTCGATGCTCGCTTCGCCGCTGGCGATGGTGCCAGCGTCCAGGTCCATCAGGTCATGCCAGCGGCGCGCCAGCTCGGTGCGGGTGGCCACCTTGATGACGGGGACCGCGGCCAGGCCGTACGGGGTGCCGCGTCCGGTGGTGAAGATGTGGACGTTCATCCCGGCCGCCATCTGCAGCGTGCCGCAGATGAAGTCGCTGGCCGGCGTCGCCGCGTAGATCAGGCCCTTCTGCGTCAGCTTGTCGCCCGGCGAGAGCACGCCCGTGATGGCCGTGCTGCCCGATTTAACGATTGAACCCATCGCCTTTTCGACGATGTTCGACAAGCCGCCCTTCTTGTTGCCGGGGGTCGTATTGGCGCTGCGATCGACGCTGCCGCGCACCAGGTAATCGTCGTACCACTGCATCTCGCGCACCATGGCCGCAGCCACTTCCGGCGTTGCGGCGCGCGCGGTCAGCTGGTCGATGCCGTCACGCACCTCGGTCACTTCGGAAAACATCACAGTGCCGCCAGCGCGCACCAGCAGATCGGTGGCGTATCCCACGGCCGGATTGGCCGTCACACCCGAAAACGCATCGCTGCCGCCGCACTGCACGCCCACCACCAGGTCGGACGCCGGGCAGGTTTCGCGCTGGCGCGCGTTCAGTTCCTGCAAGTGCCGTTCGGCGGTGACCATCAGCGCGTCGATCATCGACATGAAGCCCACGTGCTGCTGGTCCTGCAGCGTGACGACCGACGGCGCGCCATTGCCAATCGGGATCGAGCCGGCCGGGAACAGGCGCGCGGGCGGCAGCTTTTCGCAGCCCAGGCTCACCACCATTACGTTGTCGCCGAAGTTCGGGTTTTTCGACAGGTTGCGGATGGTCCGGATCGGGATATCCGCGCCGGGCGCGTCGATCGCCACGCCGCAGCCATACACGTGCTCGAGCGAGACCACGTCCTCGACGTTCGGGTAGCGCGGCAGCAGTTCGTCGCGGATGCGCCGCACCGCGTACTCGATCACGCCCGAGACGCACTGCACGGTGCTGGTGATGGCCAGCAGATTGCGGGTGCCGACCGAGCCATCCTTGTTGCGGTAGCCCTCGAATGTGTACCCGTCCAGCAGCGGACCGGCAGCGACGGCATGGGTGCCAACCGGCAGGTCGTCGAGCGAGCGCGCCGCCGGCATGCGCAGCACGCGCTCGGAGACCCAGCTGCCGCGCGCGATCGGACCGCTCGCGTAGCCGATCGTCACGCCATAGCGGATCACCGGTTCGCCGTCCGCCAGATCGCTCAGCGCGACCTTGTGGCCCTGAGGAACGCCTTCGAGCAGCACCAGCCCGCCGGGCAGCACGGTGCCGGCGGCCAGGCCGCCATCGTTTACGACGATGGCAACATTGTCGCCTGGCTGCATGCGGATCGTGCGCGGAACGTCGTGGTTCATGTTTCGTGTCTGCCTGTCGGCTGAAGTTGGGAGGATCGTTTTTAGTATGCCATAAAACGTTCCAATGCGGCTAGTCCACATCTCTATTTTGGCCGGACCAAATAAGAATGGCCTGACCAAAACAGCACAATACGAGAATCGAGGGGTGAGCGGCGACGGGTGCCCCGGACGACCTGCGACGCGATCGCGCAGGCGGGCCGGAGGACAGTCAGGATGATGGAGGGGGTATGGTCTGTTACTGCGACCGGGACGGCATTCGCCTGGCGGCGAACCGGGCGCAACAGACGCCACAAGCAGCGACGTCTGTTGCGTTGTCAGCGTCAGTGATGCGCCAGCGTCAACGGGGCCGGGCGGCCACCGCTGATCGCCATTGGCGCCGACGTGTCCAGCTTGAACACCGCCAGGGCTTCCGACAACTGCGCGGTCTGGTCCGTCAGTGACGTGGCCGCAGCCGACGCTTCCTCGACCAGCGCCGAGTTCTGTTGCGTCATCTGGTCCATGTCGCTGATCGCCAGGCCGATCTGCTCGATACCTTCGCTCTGGCGCTGGCCGGCGTCGCTGATGTCGCCCATGATCGTCTGGACGCGGCGCACCGCGGCCACGATCTGCTCCATCGTGCTGCCCGCCTGGTCTACCAGCGCGCTGCCGGCGTCGACCTTGGAGACCGAGTCGCCAATGAGCTCCTTGATTTCCTTGGCGGCGGTGGCGCTGCGCTGGGCCAGATTGCGTACCTCGGACGCCACGACCGCAAAGCCGCGGCCCTGCTCGCCTGCCCGCGCTGCCTCGACGGCCGCATTCAGCGCCAGGATATTGGTCTGGAACGCGATGCCATCGATCACCGAAATGATCTCGACGATCTTGGTGGCCGACGTATTAATGGCACTCATGGTCAGCACGACGTTGCCCACCACTTCGCCACCGCGCGTGGCGATGTCGCTGGCCGTCACCACCAGGTCTTTGGCCTGGTTGGCGTTGGCGGCATTGGCGCGCACCGTGTCGGTCAAGGCTTCCATGGCACGAGTCGTGTTTTCGAGGCGACCGGCCTGCAGCTCGGTACGGCTCGCCAGATCGGCATTGCCGCTGGCGATGTCGCCACTGGCCGACGCGATCGTGTCGGCCGAGGTCTTGATGCCGGCCACCATATTGGCCAGGCGATCGCGCATGTCGGACAGCGCGGCCAGCAGGCTGCTGTTGTCGCCCGGCTCGATGCGAATCGCCATCGACAGGTTGCCGTCGGCGACCATGCGGGCGATGTCGCGCGCATATTCGGGTTCGCCGCCCAGTTGCTGCCAGATCGTACGCACCATGAACCACGAGACAGCGATCAGTACGGCGATCACGATCAGGCCGGTAACGATAGTGACTGTCACAACGTTCGTCACGCTGGTCTCGCTGCGCGAAATGCCGGCCTTGAATTGCTGCTGCGCCTGTTCATTGACCTTGGCGACGTCGGTCGTCAGGGTTGCGAGCGTCGACTGCATGCGCGTCACGACGGCCTGCGGATCGCCCTGCTCCATTTCGAGCATGATCTTGGCCGCTGAAACGGCCGGTTCGTAATACTGTTCGAATTCCTGACGCAGGCGGGCGCTGGTTGCCCCCATGCCGTCGATCTTGCCGAAGCTGGCCAGCTTGGCCCGTACCTTGTCGGCCTGTTCGCCAACCTGTGTCAGGCGCGCCTTGTCGCCTTCGCTGACGGCGTCGCGCAAGCCATTCGTGACCGACTCGATGTCACCGGCCAGTTCCTTGCTGATGTCGAGTGCCGGATAATCCACGCTTTCGGTCGTGTTGATCGACGTGAGTGCTTTGTTGGCGATGCCGGCACTGACGGCAACCCCGAGGGTAAAAATGATGGCCGAGATGATCGGCAGTGCCCAGATCCTGCGTTTGATGCTCATGCTGCCTGCTCCTGAATGCAAAACCCGCCGCACGCGCGGCGGGGTACCGATAAATGATCAGGAACCGGAATAGACCACTTTGACCGACGCGTCGACCGCGCTCTTGTCGATATAGCCAATCGCCTTCGGATCAGCCGCAACCGCTTTCTTGACGCCGGCGTTGTCGCCGACTTCCTTCGGCATCGTGGCCTTGCCGGTGAAGACGAGCTTCGACCAGAGTGCCTTGATCTGCGACGGATCCTTGTCCGTGACTTTCTTGTAGAACTCGGCACGCGCCGGCGCGCTTTCGGCCTGGTCGACCGGGGTCATGGCGGTCGATTTACCCAGGAAGAACTGGGACACCTGGTCCTTGGTCAGCGACGATTCGGCAGCTTTCGCATTGACGACGACGACGACTTCGGCAGCGGCTGGCAGTGCGAGCAACAGGGCGCTCAGGATGATGCTTGCTTTGAACAGTTGATTCATTGGTAATTCCTTAGAACACGAAGTCGAGCGCCACTGCGCCGACGGTCACCGGGCCCTTGAAGCCAGGCTGGACGTTGACGAACTGGCCGTTGCCTTGCGGCTTGATGCGATCGATCTGCACCTTGAGCGCGGCCGACGTCGTGAAGTCCCAGCGCACACCGATGCTGTCGGTGGTCTGGCTGGTGCCATCGATGGCCGTGGTCAGCGTGTTCATCAGGCCCGACAGCGCCGCCAGGGTTGGCGCGCACACGAACGGGGAACCTGCCGGGCAGGTGCCAGGGATGGTGTTGGTCACACCCTTCGACATCACTTTGGCGTGGGTGTAGTACGGCAGGAATTTGCCGAAGCGGTAACCGCCCATCACGTAGAACGACTTGGACGAACCCAGGAACGAATCCGGCATCTTGCGCTTGGCGTATTCGGTCAGCACGACGATATTGTTCCAGTCCATGGACAGGCCAGCCGACGTGAACGTGTACTTGCGGTCCTTGGTGTTGAGCAGGTTGCCCATGTCCGCGACTTGCGGGATGTTGAACGCGGCAGCGGTGTTGTTGAAGGTGATCACGGCTGCATCCAGTTGCGCGCTCTCCGACGACAGCTTGGTGCCACTACGGCCCACGCGCACGATGAACGGGCCCTGTTCGGCCGTCAGGTTCAGTGCGTACTGGTCGCGCGATTCGGCGGTAGGACCGCTTGACGTCTTGAAGTCGCTGCGGCCGTAGGCAGCCGTCGCTGTGACGGTCGTCTCGCCGTACTGCTGCTGCCAGGTGATGTCGGCGCCGTCGATGTTGTTGAGTGGCATCTGCGAATACAGTTCCTGCGGCGGACGCAGGAAGGTGTTGGCGTAGCCCACGTTGCGGTATTCCGAAATCATGAAGGCCGGCATGGCCATACGGCCGACGCGGATGCTCAGGTTATCCGACAGCTTGGCCTTGACGAAGGCCCACGACAGTTCGGCGCCGAAGCTGTCTTCGCCATCCTTGCGCACCAGGCCCTGGCCGGTGACCGACAACCAGGAGTTGACGGTATAGTCGGCCTGCAGGCCGAGGTTCGAATCGACGCCGGTGCGTGGATCCTTCTTGACACCGGACGACTGGTTCGAGCGGGCGAATTCAGCCTGGTCGGTGTCGGCAAACGTGAGAGCGCCGGTGCCGAAACCGCTGATGCGAACGGTATTGTTATCCTGAGCAAAGGCAGATGCGACGGCGAATGGCAAAGCGAGTGCCACCACGATGAAACGTGTTTTCATAAATTCCTGGGGAGTGCGGTGAAGTGGTTTGTTGAATGCAAAAGCAGCGACATGACCTGCGCCGCATCGCATTTGCTGAGGCAATTGTATCCATCTGGAAACTGTTGCCGCAACGAAAATTCACACAAAGTCACTTTTTCTGTTCAATAAGTGTGTTTTTGTTGCGAACTTCTAACGCATTATTGCAATTCAACTATTTCAACCGATTCCCAGGCTGCTGACGACGCCAGGCTGCAACGGCTCGCGCGCTGCCCGGCGCCCTGCACTACCGCTGCGTCAGAAAGCCGTCCTGACGCCCAGCACGACACGCCGGCCCGGCAGCGGCGCGATGTCCTTGAGGACCGAGGTCGACAGGCGGATATCGTCGTTCAGGATATTCTTGGCCAGTGCAAACCACGTGAGGTCAAGACCCTGTACGCGCTGCGTGTACGACAGGTTGGCGTCGAGCTGGTTATAGGCCGACGTAGTTTGCTGCTCGTTGGCGGCCAGGCGATCCTGCCCGCGCGCATGCACCAGTGACAAGCCGCCGCGCCACGCACCCTCACGGTAACCGACGCTGGCGCCGATCCGGTCTGCGGGCTGCAGCGGCAGGTTGCCGCCGCCATCGGCGAGCCTGCCGCGCGAGGTGTCGCCAAACAGCCGGCCCGACCAGCCGGCGCCGGTCTGGTTGTAGGTCACCTCGGCTTCCGCACCATGAATGCGGGCACGGCCTTGCTCGAACGTGCGGGTGCGCAATTCGTCACCCGGGTTGCCTGCCTCGTCGACCATGTCGCTGCCAATGCGGCCGAAGATGTAATTGTCGATGTTGTTGCGGAACAGGTTGGTTTTCCAGCGCACCAGGCCCGTGTTCTTTTGCAGCGTGAGCTCGACGTTCCGCGAGGTCTCCTTGTCGAAATCCGGATTGCCGATGTCGAAGGTGGCAGTGGCATCGTGCGGCCCGGCCGAGTACAGCTCTTCGATCGCAGGCGCGCGCTGCGCGTATGACAGCGTCGCGCCGACGCTGTAGCCCGGCACGAACGGCCAGGCGGCGCCCACCGAACCCGAGCCAAGGTCAAACGTACGCTGCCTGCCGCTGACCGGCTCACGCTTGACGTTCTCGTAGCGCGCGCCGGCGCTCATGCGCAGCGGGCCGGCATCGCCCTCTTCCACCATGAACAAGGCCGTCGTTCTGGAATGGGTCAACGGCACCGTGTCCGGGCCGCCTTCGGCGCTGAGGGCCGAGAAGTGCGTGTTCTCGGTCTGGGCACCGATCGTCCCGCGCAGGCCGGCAATGGCGTCGTGCGTCAGTTCGAGCCGGGTTTCGAGCGACCGGTTATTGAAGAGGACCTCGGGACCGTCCTCGCCCAGCTCGGCGTGCTCGTAGTCGGTGTAACCAGCCTTCAAGCGCAGCGATTCAACCCCCTTGAAAGGCTGCTTCAGCATGCTGTCGAAATCATAGCGGTCCTGCTTCTGGTCGATGCGCGAACCCTCGGCGCTCGGAATGCCGTACAGATTGGTCAGGTGCGATGCCGACACGCCGGCGTAACCCCATTCATCGACCCACGAGGCGCCGGCACCGAGGTTCTTTTCGCGCGTGTCCGAGTGCGTCAGGCGGCGCATTGCCGAGTCGGCATCCTGCAGGACCCGCCGGTCCGGGATGCGGTAGTCGTCGGTATCGCGCCAGTTGCCATCGACGTGCAGGGCGATCTTGCCGCTGGCGGCGTCCGCGGTACCGGAGACGTTCTTGCCGTTGTCGCCGGTGCTGTAGCGGGTCTCGACCTGGCCGGTCGGCGCGGCTTCGAGGTGCGTCGGAATGCGCTCGTTGACGATATTGACCAGGCCACCAATGGCGCCCGAGCCGTACAGCAAGGCCGCCGGTCCGCGCAGGATCTCGATCTGGCGCGCCACCGCGCCCTCGGCCGAGACCGCATGGTCGTTCGACAGGCCCGACACGTCGGACACGGACATGCCGTTTTCCAGCATTTTTACCCGCGAACCTTCGAGGCCGCGAATGATGGGGCGCGAGGCGCCGGCGCCGAAGGCCGAGGCGGACACGCCGAGTTCCTGCGACAGCGTCTCGCCGAGCGAACTCCCGGCCTTTTCGCGTAATTCATCCCCGGCCAGTACTTTCGCCGGGGTCAGGATCTGGTCGTTTTCGCCGTTACGGAACGGCGACGCGGTGACGATCACCTGCTGCGTGTCGGCGGTGCGGACCGATTGGGCCTGTCCTGGCATAGTCCAGGCGAGCAGGATGGCGCTGGCAAGCAGCGTGCGTTGAATATTCATGGTGACAACCTTGGGCAAAATGGGTGCGAACGGCATTGCCATGGCGGCGCCACGGCAATGCATCGATAACTGCGAATCGACTCAGTTCGCCCGAGGGGGACCGCGCGGGTAACTCGCGTGAATGGGCTGCGCCCGCACGCGCTCGGCGGCCAGCGCCAGCGGGCTGGCGACGGCCGTGTGCGGCACATGCCCGATGTAGTGCGGCAGCGGCAGCGCGACATCGAGCTGGGCGTCGGCCGCGCACTCGGCGCAGAATTCCTGCAGCGCAGGCGCATCCGGTTGGCCACCCGCCTGCTGCACGCCCTGGTGTTGCTGCGTGCCGTGCCAGTGCGACAGCCCGTGCGCCAGCGCCATCTGCTGCGAGATGAGCAATAACAGCGATAGCAGGCAATGAAGAATGGAGCGTGGCATGCGCGGCGAATGACGGTTGACCGGCGCATTCTACGTGATGGGCGCCGATTGCGACAGCAACCATCAGCCATTGCGATGCAGTTGTATTGACCAGGCATGGAGGCGGGGAGCGCTCTGCATTGGAGGCCACTGATCCGGCGACCTCCGGATAGCAGCGCGCATTGAGGCGACAGGGTGTTCGCGGTGATGCAGGGGCACAGTCCGGTAGTGTTGTGAAGAAACGACCGGAAAAGCGACTGGCCTAACGGCATGGTCGAGGTTGCTGGTATCCTCGCCGATCACCACCTTTCCCGATTTACCACTGTGATATTGCTCGACCCTACCACCGTCATTCTCACGTCGACCATGATGGCGGCGGCGATGACCGTCGTGTTGTTTTCTGCGTACCGTAGCTTCCCTGCCGAAGTGCGGGGCTTGGGCTATCAGGCGCTCGGCATGTTGTCGCTGACGGTCAGCGGCGTGCTGTTCTGTGTGGCGCCACTGATTCCTGAAGGGCTGTTGCTGTTCGTGGCCAACAGCACCATGCTGGGCGCCGCCGGGCTGATGCTGGTCGGCACCCAGCTATTCTACGGCCGTAAGCCGAGCTGGTGGTGGTTGGCGCTGACGTGGGTAGCCGGCATGGGCTGTCTGGTCGGCTGGTATGTGATCACCCAGAATTACGCGTTGCGGGTCGCGGTGTTTTCATTGCTGACGCTGTCGTTCTACGTGGCGCAACTGGTGCTGCTGGTGCGTCATGGGGAGCGCCACTTCTCCAGCTGGTTCTTTGGCTCGCTGTTGCTGGTGCAGTCGATGGTGCTGCTGTTGCGGCTGGTGGCGGCGCTCAATGGCGCGGTTGGCACGAGCAATGCCAGCAACGGCACGATACAGGGTATTTTCCTGTTAACCGCCAACTTCATGACGCTGATGATGGCAGTCGGTTTCATGACCGTCGCCACCCGGCGCCTGCAGGTTGTGATGGAGCACCGTTCCGGCACGGACCCACTGACCGGGGCGCTGAACCGACGCGGTTTCGCCGCCGCCTACGGGCGCGAGGTAGCGCGCATGAAACGCCACGGCGAGCCGATCTCCCTGCTCAGCATCGACCTCGACTTCTTCAAGGCCATCAACGACCAGCACGGCCACGCAGTCGGCGACCAGGTACTGGTGCACGCGGCGCGCACCACCCTCTCGGCCCTGCGCGAGATCGACCACGTGGCGCGCTTCGGCGGTGAGGAATTCATCGTGCTGCTATCGGGCACCACGGCCGAGCGGGCGAAAGCGACGGCGCTACGCATCCAGGCATTGCTGCTCGCAGCGCGCGGCGGCGACTTGCCAGACTACACGGTCAGCATCGGCATCGCCAGCCAGCAGGCGTCCGACGAGAGCCTGGAAGCCCTGATGGCGCGCGCTGACGCCGCCCTCTACCGCGCCAAGGCGGCCGGTCGCGACCGCAGCGAGGCGGCGTGAGCGCGCGGCCTCGGCGGCATACTGCACTCAGCGGCTGATGGGAAGTGCGGGCAATCAGGCGGTTGTGACCTTACAGCGTACGAGTAGCTGCCAACAAATGCGCACCCGTTTTGTGCGATAACTCGTGACTGCTGATGGCTGAACCGGGTCGCCGGGCCTGCTGTCCGTGTTGCTGCAGGACCGGTTCGCTGCCGGAACGACAGCCGCAATACGACCCGAAGCGCTTCTTTACTGAAGGTGGCCGGGCTAGCGATAGATGACTTGGACAGGATGGGGCACGTGCGTTTCGAAGGCTTCGGCGAATGCGACAACTTCGGCAAGAGATTCTTCTTTATGCGATGTCGTGAGGATCATGTGTTCCCCAAGTTCGTCTTCCCCGACGCACGTCCAATCGAGAGCGTCTTCCCACTTCTCCGCGTCCACGCCAATCGCGCAGAAAAGCGCAATACGCGCTGCGAGCAGGTCACGCAAAAAGGCATTGTCTTGCTCAGGCCTGTATCCAGACGCAGACACCAATACGATTTTTCCAGGGTAAGTCATCCTTGACTTTCAACAGTCCAGTTCTGGCCCAACGCAGCCATTCAGGCAGGATGCTCAGATACTTCCGAGATGACTGCCGCTCGCAGTTGAGTATTTCTTAGCCGCTTATCAATTCAGAGGTAGCAGCGACAGCCAGGTACCGCCCCGAGGCGGACCTACCTTAAGACGCCAGAAATGCATACCCGACGTAGAGAGCGAATGCACTCAGAAGGACAGCGCCGGACCACCTAACCGTTTTGCGTACTGCTGGATAGCGTTTCTCCGCAATGGGGCCAACGATGTTTACAAACAAATCCAAAAGCATATTTTCCCTTAGAGATGCTACGAAACGGCGAAATTTCGGTGATTCAAAAAGTCCACTTCTGGTCAAACCCAGCCATTCGCGTTCGAAAAGCAAGTTTCCGGACTGGGAAAATCACCTACCGTATCGACACGCAGAGGCCGACCCATAGCGGACCTCGCCGACAAGCTCATACGCGGGGCCGCCAACGCTTCACTCCGTTGCGTACGCTTACCGAAATAGCCAGCCAGAACACGAAAGTCAGCAAGAAATCCGCTTTTCTTATATGGTCGTCGCCTAGAAATCCCAAGATTAACGACACTGAACCTTGGGGCGAAATCCCATGATGATCAACTAGGTATGCCAGAGGCCAGCCGGCTGCAACGAAGGTGCAACCACTCTCGCAGTTCATGCTCCCTGGAATCACCGCGTCCACCTTGCGCGGCACTAAACTGGAAAGCAGGGTCGCAAAAAGGGCCACCAATCAGTACACGATAACTTTCTTCATCGTTTCCTTTCAACCGTGGCCAGCTTTCTGCGTCAATGATCGCTTCTGGCCGAATCCAACCTGCCGAACCAGCATGGCAGGATGCACGGTTAAAAATTCAGTGTGTGCCGCGACAGGCCGGTACCGACCCAAAGCAGACCATGACTGCTCTTCTCGACCAAGTTGATACGAATGCCTCGTCTTCATTTACTTCGGCTGTTGCGCTTCTTCGGATCTTGCTGCAGCGATAAATTCCGTTTTCTCACTAGCCGGCATTCCGGGAAGGGAAACGTAGGCTCGAACTTGCACTCCAAGCCGTCCCTCATGTTTCTCAGCAGTGATTGTGCAACCGCTGTGCAATCCATTATCAATAGTTGCCTTTTCATTTTCCCACATGATCAGGTCATCTGAAGCGGCCGTTGATGAGGTTGTACTCTGCCGTTGTTGAACCTCGTCTGTCACAAATGCGCGCCGTCGGTAATCTGGTAGGAAAGATATATACAGTTTTCCCTCGCGTGCCTCGACTCGCTTAATCCAGCAAGAATAATTTTCCGTAGCCTGAGCAGTTGATTGCAATTGGATCGACAGAGATACTATCAGAGCCAAAAACATTACTTCTCTATGGGTTTTCATAATAATTATTTATTGGTTTAAAGGTCCGCTTTTGGCCGAACTTGGCCGTTCGCGTTAGCTTAGCAGGTTGCCGGGCTGGAGAAGTCACCGGCTGTCTTGATAGCCAGCTAAGCGACTGAGCATCGGGAGCTTCGACGAAGCCCTGAGCTATTCTCGACTAGCTTTTCGGATTGTCGTCGACGTAACCATGTAACGGCTGAAGCACATAGCCAAGCGTCTCGACTGCACGCTGTACGTGGTCCCGTTGACCTTCTGTAGCGCCCATTAAATAGCTCGCTTCTGGCAATTCATCAAAGCGTAATCCATGCCCCGGAAGCACATTCCTTAGCTGCTCGTATCGAGGATCATCGCTGCGAACGAATCCTCGTGGCGCGCGGTTTGGACTCAACCAGATCCACTCGGACGAAGCTGGACCGCCCAGTCTGGCTCGATACACAGGGTAACCGTGCGCTAAACTGTCCGGATCTAAAAATTCGCAGTCCAATGCCGACGAAAGCCGGGAAATGAAGCCGTCGATATCGCCTAAGGGCTGCAGGACGAATTGATCTGAATAGGCAGTTTCGAGCAATGAAAGATAAGCGCTAAACGAAGGGGCAATAATCGAACTCGAATCGCGCTCAACATCGACATAAGCGACCGAGGGAGCTTCTGCGGATTCACGATAGTCCAAGCAAATATGCCAATGACCGTCTCCATCAAACGGCACTAGCCCGTCGAGAGGGAAGCTTACGTATTCTTGCTCCTCTGACCAGTCGAAATCGGTCAGCGACGGAAAATTCGGACCAATGCCTTTGATTAACTGATGGGGCATGTCTGACAAGGCATATCGGATATACCCGCCGTTTTGTTCGCGCAGCAAGCTGATGAAATCCTTGGGCAAAGAATACCCAAGTATTTGCTCGGCGTCGGCCAACGCCTCGTCGGTCAGGTCGGGCTGCAGGTAAGGCAAATAGGCGGGAACACGCCAGATACGTTTCGATTGATCGTTCGAACGAATGTTCATCTCGGAATGGACTCCTGCGGACGCTTGGATACTGGGTTACGTTTGGTGCGGGGTTCCAGATCGTGAAAGTGGTTACCATGTGTATTGGCAGTGCTTTGTCAATATTGGCGGCGTGGTCTCTTAAACGTCCGCTTCTAGCGGAAGGCGGCCGGTCACCTCAGCATATCAGGTCGCCAAGGCGGAAAAATCGCGGACTGTAACAAAGGGCAGCAACCGACCCAAACCAGTCATTCGCGCCTGTAAATGCTCTCGCTAAGCTGTACCCTCAATCGGGAGCTACCGATATCAGAAGGTCGGTAATGACGTCAGCCCGGAGTGGGCCATCCACGAGTTCGGCGAATTCATGCATTCGGTTTCGCAGCTCGACCATGCGTGGAGTAGGCTCAGGTTGTGTAGCCCAGGCGAGTTCGGACGGCCATTGCGCATACGCAAAATAGTGGCCGTCGGTGGACCGATGCAAACGCGACCCTAGACCGCCTCGCTCGTCGCGTACAAGTTTGGTGAGTTCTAGCCAGGCCTGCTCGAAGTCTCGCTCATGGCCAGAGGCTACCTTCCATCTGAAGTAAATCGCGTGCATATCATCCTGTCGGGTTGTGGCCAAACCATTCTGCTCGCGAATGGATACCGAAGGACCGCTTTCGGCCGATAGCGGAAGTTTCATCATCAGCAGTCAACCGGGCGGAATTGCTCATTTGAAAGTTTTTGTGTGCGGCCCAGGTGGCTGACTGTCCTGGCTCTCGCTAATAGCCGCCAACCGGTCCAAGCACATCATTTCTCAGGCACCCGTTAGCGCCCGTCGCCCCGAGGCAGCCTGTCAAGCGGGAAATTATTGGCTCAAGAAAAACCGCCTCAGGATTCTAACGCCGTGTCACCCGCAATCGCGCAGGGAAATCCTGAAATAATTTCTGCGCCTTGATCGCTTCACATCGCATTACCAGTGCAACGTCTAGTCATCTTCAGGCCCCGATTTCAGATGCTCCATGGCGATATTTATCGAATGGCCGCTGAAGCCCCGGTAAGCCAGGAAGCGATAAACCTTCTGCCGCAGTTCTTGTGTCATCCCCGTCTGTGCAATGTCCTTGCGAAACTTCTCGACCACAATCACAACGCGCTCATCTTCCGGCTCCATTTGCTCGATGGTTGCCTTCGTAAGTTGCTCGTCGATCCCCTTCTGTCGAAGCGTCAGCGCGACACGCGCGTCACCGACCCGTGGTTCGATCTGCCGCGTTTTCATCTCCGCATACCGTTCATCGGACTGGTAATTCAACCCCTGCAGGAGGATCAGTGCGTCATCTGCCTCCTGTTCGCTGTAGCCTCGCAGGACTAGCTTGCGCCGCAGTACGGCTGCCGAATACTCCCGTTTGGACAGGAGCCATCCGGCATACTGGTGCGCCGGTTGCTTCGGTTTTTGCTGTGGCTGAGCCGGGTCGCGCGCCTTGTACTTTGGCTTTTTGTCGGACGTCCTTGTATATTCTCCAGGAGCAGGCTTTTTCGTCCCGAAACTGGTCTTGGGAACCTTCTTCTTGTAGTCTGAGCTGCGTGTGATTTTAGGCACACCATCTTGCGCCGGTGCCTCCTCCGTCTCAAAAGTACGTTGCGGAAGCTTGCTGGGCCGGTCGGTCTGGTCATCCTTGCTCTTCGGTCTCGCTCCGAAGTTTGATCGCTTCGGCTTTTCGCCACTCCCATACCCTTTAAGGTCATCATCGGTGACCTCTTCAGGTTTTCCGGTCTTCGAGTTGATCAGGTACATGGATAGGTCAGGCTCGCGGCATGATTAACGATGTCGGCGTCAGGCGAATCGCCTCGCCGGACCATTGTATTCCCTGCACAGGTGCACTGTGGCTTGTGGCCGAACCCGGCCGTAGGGTGAAGCATATCAGGTTGCCAAACGAAAAGTAGGGGCCGGTGCGACAGGCCGCATCCGACCCAAAGCAGACAAACACTATCTCTCGCAACCCCCATCTTTTGCAGTTAGCCCGGTCGGTTCAGCATTTCGGGTCTTCACGATCAACGTGCGGTTGTCCTGCAGAGCTGATGCCTTTGTTGTACAACCATCACTGCGACCGCGCGGCCGTCAACGACAGGCTTAGGATGGAAAAAGTTGAACATAAAATCCCTGAGTCGATGGTGACGTTTGGATCGGAAGTGTGAACACGATACCTGAGCGTATGTACCTGAACAATGACAGCTGCAACGTCCGTTTTTGGCCGAACCCAGCTGTTCAGGCCAGCATTGCAAGTTGTCAGGCTGAAAATTCAGCTGTGGCCGCGACAGATTGAACTGTCCCGAACCGTCCCGAACCGGACGCCGGAGTCACAACAAAAATTTAACGAAACGCAGTCGCTTTTCTTCATAGCCGTTTCGCTCATAGAACATGTGCGCTCGAATGCGCGCAGTGCTGCTGGACAATTCGATTTGTGAACAGCCGTGCTGCATCGCAAACTGCTCTGCAGCGGTCAATAAGTGCGCGCCTACGCCCGAACTCCTGCATTTGTCATCGACCACCAACGCAGATAGTAAAGCCCATGAGCCGTCGACATGTAACGGCTTCAAGATGTGCACTATCGCGACTCCGACAATGCTGCGGCAATCCTCCGCTACAAATGCCTGTCCCAGGGAACCGCAGCGCAGTGCATGGAGCTGTTTCTCTACTTGCTCTGGTTCAGTTGAATATCCGAGCTGTCCAAACAAATGAACGATACGCTCCAGGTCCTCAGTCGCAGCCGTACGAATTTTCATCTCGGGTAACTCCGAGGATTACGTGGGTCGGTTTTGGCCGATAGCATAAGTTCCCGAGCACGTGTCCGCTTCAGCCCGCCGTGTCAAACATCATTGTTTTGGGTCTCAGTTTATTTTCATATATTTCAGTCGCACTCTATTCAGCAACCAATCCACCCACCGCGCGGGGGCGCGGTCGCAGATATTACAGATCGATCGCCCGCGACTATTCGCCCCTGCCCGCCTGGACAACGTCCTCCCGCACTCGCACCACCACCGGTGGCGTGCTGCTGGGAACACGGATGTCGGGATACCCAGAGACAAATGTACGGTCCGCGCTCCTGGCGTTGCACCGCTGGGCGATCGCGCTGTTGCAGCGCTGGCGACCGCCAACAACAACCAGATTGCCAGCGGTCAGCGCGTCACAGCGACTCGCCACGGAAGATCACCGAGCGGCTCACACTGGCGCCGGGCGCCAGCACGGTCAAACCGGGATAGCCCGGCATATTGTGGGCATTGATCGGATGATCAACCGGCTCGAAACAGAAGAAGTCGCGGCCGGGTGGCGCGTAGAGGATGAAGTAATCCATCGCCGCCTCGATGTTCAAGCCAACACCCCGCTCCGGCCAGCGCACACGCGCCACGCCATCCCAGCCGGCGAACGCGTTGTCGACGGCCTCCTTCGGCAGCGGCGCAAACGTGCGGTAGTCCCAGTGCGCAGGCACAGCGCGCCGGCTGGACGGCAGCTTGTCCGGCCCCGACAACCAGACCGCATCGGCCCGCGCCTGCAGCTGCGCACCGCCCGGGTCGGGCAGCCACGGATGCAGACCAAGACCGAATGGCAGCGCCACGGCACCGGCATTGCGCACCGTGAGTTCCACGATCAGTGCGTCGCCATCCAGCGTGTAGCGCAGCGTGGCGTCATACGCGAGCGGCGCAAACGCGTGCCGCGTCAGGCGCAGCAGGATCGAATCGAACGTCAGCGATTGCACGTCCCACGCCTGCTGCCAGCCATCGCCATGAATGGCGACCTTTTCGCCCGGGCGGTTCGGCGTCGGCACATACCGCTGGCCGTCGTACTCGAAGCCCGATGGCGCGATCCGGTTCGACCACGGCACCAGCGGGAAACAGGCCAGCTGGCCCGGTTGCGGCATGTCCGTGAAATCGGGCGGCAGGCCACGCAGCAGCGGCACCGGTTGCGCGCCGCGCAGCCAGTCCAGGCGCGCGAGGCCGCCGCCGATCTGCGGCACGATGACGGCCGCCAGGCTGTGGTTCTGCAGGAAGAGGCGTTGCAGCATGGGGCGCGCCGCCGGCATCAGTATTGCGGGCCGTCGAGCAGGAACTTGCCGCCCTGGTAGATCGTCGTCACGTCGTCCGGCGCCGGAAATTCAGCCGAATCCGGGAACAGGTGCGCGAAGGTGCGCGAGCTGTCCTTCGGCTTGAAGCCCAAGTGCGCGACGAGGCGGTTGTCCCACCAGACGCTGTCGTTGTCCGACATGCCGTAGACGATCGTGTGGCCCACGCGCGGCGCAAACAGCGCGCAGCGCAGCAGCTCGGTCAGGTCGTCATACGACAGATAGGTGCTCATCATGCGCTTGTTGGCCGGCTCCGGGAAGCTCGAGCCGATCCGCACGCAGACCGTCTCGATGCCGAAGCGGTCATAGTAATAGCGCGACATCTGTTCGCCGAACACCTTCGACAGGCCGTAGTAGCTGTCCGGGCGTGTCGGCGAGTTCGCATCGAGCATCTCGGTCGTGCGGTGGTAGCCGATCGCGTGGTTCGAGCTGGCGAAGATCACGCGCTTCGTGCCGGCCTTGTGCAGCGCCTCGTACAGATTGGCCACGCCAAGAATATTGGCCTGCATGATCGGCTCGAACGGCTTTTCGGTCGAGACGCCGCCGAAGTGCAGCACCGCATCCACGCCCTCGAGCAGCTTGATGACTGCGTCCTTGTCGGCCAGGTCGCACTGGACGATCTCTTCGCCTTCGCGGGCCTCGCCCATGTCGACGACATCCGACAGCCGCACCACGTCGGCCCAGGGCTTGATGCGATCGCGCAGCACCTTGCCCAGGCCGCCGGCCGCGCCGGTCAACAGGATGCGTTTGAATGGCTTGCCGACTTTCTGTACTGCTTGGGTCATGCCCATCTCCTCATGTGTTCTGTTAGATTCTGCCGCGACCTTGCTCGGGGAAAGTATGCCATACAACATCGAAAAGTGGCTAGTCCAGCTTGCGATTTTGGTCAGACCAAATTAGAATGAGCCGACCAAAAGAGCTTTACCTGCACTTCCGGAACACAGGTAATACAACAGTGAATATCACGATGCCGATTGGAGACAAATGAAACTGCACTTCGTTGCCGCCCTGCTGGGCTGCGCATTGGTATCCTCGCCCGCGCTGGCCGAGGGTCAATACCGCAATACTGACAACACGAACCTGGGCGACGCCGGCGAAGGCAGCTACCCGATCCCGTATAAAAAACCGGTGGTGGCCGAGGTCACCGCCCAGTTACAGGCGATCCGCGCCTTCATGGACCGCGCGACGCCGACCCGCATCGTCAGCAAGCGCACAGGCCAGCCAATCACGGACCTGAAAAAACCGAGTGCCGACGCCATCTTCGAAAAGAGCGCTGGCGACTACGGCATCCAGGTGTACGAAATGGGCGTGGTCCATTCGGGCCTGCTCAAGGCGGCCCAGGTCACCAGGGACCCCGGCTTCACCGCGATGACCAAACGCCACTTCGCCTTCTTTGGCGAGACGCTACCGTATTTCCGCGCGCAGGAACAGCAGTTCAAGCTCGAACGCGCCAACAGCTTCTCGCGCTTTCTCGATCCGCGCTCGCTCGACGACGCCGGCTCGATGTGCGCGGCCCTGATGCGCGCGCGCGCCGCCAAGGTCGGGCCGGATCTCAAATCCATGATCGACACCTGCAGCGACTGGGTCGCCAAGCGCCAGTTCCGGCTGGACGATGGCACGATGGCCCGCAAGCGCCCACAGGAAGTGTCGCTGTGGGCCGACGACATGTACATGAGCATCCCGGCGCTGGCCGAGATGGGCCGCCTGACGGGCGAACGCGCGTATTTCGACGACGCGGTGAATAACGTGATGGGCATGTCGAGCCGCATGTTCAATCCGCAGCTTGGCCTGTATACGCACGGGTGGCATGCGAACCACCCGGATGCGCCGCGCTTCTACTGGGCGCGCGCCAATGGCTGGGCGGTGCTGGCGATGTCCGACCTGCTCGACGTGTTGCCGAAAGACCATCCCGGCTACCCGAAGGTGCTGGCGCAGCTGCGCGCATCGCTCAAGGGCATCGCCGAACTGCAAAGCGGCAGCGGCCTGTGGCACCAGATGATCGACCGCAACGACTCGTATCTGGAAACCTCGGCCAGCGCCATCTTCACGTATGTGTTCGCGCATGCCGTCAACGAGGGCTGGGTCAGCCCGACCACCTACGGCTCGATCGCGCAAACCGGCTGGAACGCGCTGTCGACCCGCATCACGGCGCTGGGCCAGGTCGAAGGCACGTGCGTTGGTACGACGCTGGCGGGCGACATGGTCTATTACTACAACCGCCCGACCAGCGTGGATGCGCTGCACGGCTACGGGCCGATGCTGCTGGCCGGCGCCGAGATCATCCGGCTGGTGACGAACCCCGCGTTCGAGGTGCAGCACAAGGTGCGTACCTACCACTACATGCCCAAGGGTGGGCAGACCGACTACCGCGAACACCACTGATCCTGGAATGACATCATGAACCGACTTGTACTCGCCGCCATCTTGGCCGCGCCGCTGGCGCACGCCCATGCCGATGGCATCCGCGTGACTGTCCAGCAGGACCTGGCAATCGCCCGCCCCGCCGAAACCATCGCGATCCCGTGGAAGGACGTGAATGCCGCCCTCCCCGGCGCGATGGTGCAAAAAATCGCGGTAAAGGATGCGCGTGGCCGGGTGCTGCCGCACCAGGTGACGAATATTGCGCCGCAGGCGAAGGACCCGAAGAACGAAGGCGTCGCCTACGGCGAGCTGCTGTTCCAGCACAGCTTTGCCGCCGGCGAGAAAAGCGCGGGCTTCACCATCGAGCGCATCGAAGGCGTTGCGCCGCCGTTCCCGGTCAAGACGTTCGCGCGCCAGGTGCCCGAGCGGCTGGACGACTTCGCGTGGGAGAACGACAAGGTTGCGCACCGCACCTACGGGCCGGCGCTGGCAGCACCCGCGCCGCCCGGCGTCGTCAAGGAAGTCCTGGTGACGAGTGGCCTGGATATCTGGTTCAAGCGCGTCGATTATCCGATCGTCGACCGCTGGTACAACAAGGGGCACGATCACTATCACAAGGACCAGGGCGAAGGCATGGACATGTACAACGTCGGCAAGTCGCGCGGCGCCGGTGGTAGTGGCGTCTGGAGCGGCGAGACCTTGTACCCGGGCGTGAACTACGCGAACTTCAGGATCCTCGCCAATGGCCCGATCCGCACCGTATTCGAACTGCACTACGCGCCGTGGGACGCTGGCGGGCGCCAGGTCAGCGAAGTCAAACGCTTCACTGTCGACGCCGGCCAATGGTTCGACCGCATCGACAGCACCTTTACCGCCAGCGGCGACGGCCCGTTGTCAGTCGCCGTGGGCCTGAACAAGACGCCGGCGGACAAGGGCCAGTCCCCGAAAATCGCCACCACCCGCGACGGCAAGGTGCTGTTGCAGTGGATCGAACAGGCCACCAACGATGCATTCGGCACGGCCGTTGTGCTGCCGACGGCCGAAGGCTTCGCCCAGGACGCGCTCAATGAGCTGATCGTAGCCAGGGCCACGCCGGGCACGCCGCTGCGCTACTACGCCGGCGCAGCCTGGCGCCGCGCGGGCGAGATCACCAGCCGCGAACTGTGGCAACGCGAGGCGACCGCCGTCGCCGCGCGCGACGCCAGCCCGGTGCGCGTGACCATCGCACCGACCAAAGGAAACTGACAATGCCATTTCACCCGAAACGCCGCGCGCTGCTGCGCACCGTGCCGGCAGCCTCGCTGCTGTTCTCCGGCGTCACCGCAGCTGCCCCCGCCGCCACCGCCCGCAAAGCGGCCACGCCAGCCGACCCGTGGCAACGCGCCAACGACATCATCGCCCGCTTTGCCACGCCGCTGGTATTTCGCAAGGAAGACTTCGACGTCACCACCTACGGCGCCAGACCGGCATCGATGGTGCAGGTGAAAGGCCAGGTCGCCTCGCTCGTCGATGGCGTGCTTGACACGCCCGCGCCCGACTCGCCCGACGCCTATCCGGCCATCGCAGCGGCCATCGCTGCCTGCCACGCCAAGGGCGGCGGTCGCGTCGTGATCCCGAAAGGCGACTGGTACTGCGCCGGGCCGATCGTGCTGCGCTCGAACGTGCACGTGCACCTGGCTGCCGGCGCGCGTGTGCATTTTTCGGCCAATCCCGCTCACTTCGCGCGCCACGGCGCGCATGACTGCGGCGCCAACGGCAAGCTGGTGCTGTCGCGCTGGCAGGGCAACGACTGCCTGAATTATTCGCCGATGGTGTACGCGATCGACCAGCAGAATATCGCGCTGACGGGCGAGGACTGGACCAGCATCCTCAATGGCCAGGGCGGCGTGCCGTTCGAACCGGGCTTTGCGCAGCAACCCGAATGCTGGTGGGACTGGAAAGGCCGCACCAAGCCGGGCGAACCGAAACGCACCCGCACCGAGGTGGCCGCCAACCCGGCCAACGCCCCGCTCGACCGCGTCGTTCCCGGCATCGACGCGGCCCTGCAGGCGAGCATCCAGGGCGAGGGAAACCGCTGGCAGACCGACTCGCGCTACCTGCCGGCGCTGTCCGAAGCCGGCGTGCCGGTCGAGCAGCGCGTGTTTGGGCACGGCCACTACCTGCGCCCGTGCATGATCGAGCTGATTGGCTGCAGCAAGGTGCTGCTGCAGGGTTACCAGGTCAATGCCGCGCCGTTCTGGCTGCACCACCCGGTCGATTGCAAGGACCTGTTGATCCGCCGCGTGAACATGGAAAGCCTGGGCCCGAACAGCGACGGCTTCGACCCGGAAGCCTGCGACGGCGTACTGGTCGACGAGTGCCACTTCAACAATGGCGACGACTGCATCGCGATCAAGGCCGGCAAGAACCGCGACACGCAGCACGGTGCGACGCGCAATATCGTCATCCAGCGCTGCGTGATGAACAGCGGCCACGGCGGCGTCACGCTCGGCAGCGAGATGGCCGGCGGGATCGAACACGTCTACGCGCAGCAGCTCGATTTTCGCAACACGCACTGGAAGGACGATCCGCTGAATACGGCGATCCGGCTCAAGACGAACATGAACCGGGGCGGTTTTCTGCGCCACCTTTACGTGCGCGACGTGACGCTCCCCAATGGCGTGGCGCTCGAGCCCGGGCTGTACAAGCCCCTTGCCGGCGCGCGTGAACTCAAGACACCGGTCGCCTCGAGCGCCGGCGCCATCGTCACGATCGATTGCGATTACGTGCCGGGCGACGACACGATGCGCAATCGCCCGCCGCAGGTATCGGACATCGATATCCGCAACGTCCGCGCGAAGAATGTCGCTTCGGGCAGAGGCCAGTTCTCGTGCTACCAGGCATTCGTCCTGCTCGGCCCCGTGGCGTCGAGCTTCAACGGCGCGCCAGGCACGGCGATACCGCCGATCGCGCGTGTGCGCATCAGCGATTCGGATTTCGGCACGCCCGTCAACACCGCGCAACCGTGGTTCGTGCACAACGCCGTGGACATCACGCTGGACAACGTCACCATCGGCGGCAAGCGGTACAAGCAGGTGCTGCATAAAAAGACCTGACTCGCAACAGGTCAGGCCAAATGAAAATATTTTTTAATTGGCCTGACCAAAAGTGCTTGTTGTGTCATAGAATCAAAAAACTGGCCTGACCAGATAATTAAATGCAGCGCCGGTGGACCCGTCAGCGTCCACCCCGATAAAAACGCATGGAGACAGCATGAACCAACACCCGCACCGCGCCTCGCTGCGCAAACTCACCCTGTGCCTGCTCGGCACGGCCTCGGTATCCGCCATGTCGCTCGGCCCTGCGTTCGCGCAGGAAGTGGCCGCGACACCAACCGGCACCGGCGCAGCGCAAACGGTGGTCGTCACGGGCCTGCGCGCCTCGCTCGAAAGCGCCCTGAACGCCAAGCGTCAGGAAAACGGCATTGTCGACGTCATCAAGTCGGAAGACATGGGCAAGTTCCCCGACACGAACCTGGCCGAATCGCTGCAGCGCGTGCCGGGCGTCGTCATCGACCGCGATGCAGGTGAAGGCCGTTCGATCACGGTGCGCGGCCTGGGCCAGGACTTTACGCGTGTGCGCATCAACGGCATCGAAGGTCTTGCCACCACGGGCGGCACCGACAGCTCGGGCGGCACCAACCGCGGCCGTGGCTTTGACTTCAACGTGTTTGCATCTGAACTGTTCAGCGCCCTGACCGTGCGCAAGAGCTCCTCGGCCGACGTGGACGAAGGCTCGCTCGGCGCCACCGTCGACCTGCAGACGCTGCGTCCGTTCGACCTGAAAGGCTTCAACGCCACGGTCGCCCTCAAGGGCAAGTACAACGACGGCTCGGAGAAGACCGATCCGCGCGCGGCCTTCATGATTTCGGACACCTTCTTCGACCGCAAGGTCGGCGTGCTGGTCTCGGGCGCGTTCTCGAAACGGCGCGTGCTGGAAGACGGTTTCAGCACCGTGCGCTGGGATAACGGCCCGTCGTCGGGCGGCTGGTGCGCACCGCAAGGCGCCGCCGCCAACCCCACCAATTCCACCGCGACCACCTGCGGCCCGGCCGCGCAGGGCGTTGCGCGCCTGCCGAACACCCCGGCAAACCAGGCTGCCTATGCCGCCGCCAGCAGCGCGGACAACTTCCATCCGCGCCTGCCACGTTATGGCCGCCTGACCCACGACCAGGATCGTCTGGGCCTGACCGCGTCGGTGCAATGGCGCCCGCAGCGCGGCACCCTGCTCACCTTCGACATGCTGTATTCGAAGCTCGACGCCACGCGCCAGGAAGACTTCCTGGAAGCGACCTCGTTCAGCCGCAGCGCCAGCCAGGGCGGCAAGCCGCAAATGAGCGTGGTGCAGGCCGAGTACGCGCCGAACGGCTCCCTGCTGTACGGCAAATACAACGGCGTCGACATCCGCTCCGAGCAGCGTTTCGATGAACTGAAGACCACCTTCACGCAGCCGACGCTGACGCTCGAACATAAGCTCACCGACACGCTGAGCATGAGCGCCCGCTATGGCCGCGCCAATTCGAAGTTCCGCAATCCGGTGCAGACCACGGTCACGCTCGACGCGCTGAACGTCGACGGCTACACGCTCGACTTCCGCAACGACGACCGCCGTCCGGTCATTGGCTATCCGTTCGACCCGATGGGCAACCGTCTGGGCCTGGTCGGCGTGCCACAGGTGGCCAGCGGCACGCAGCCGTCCACGGTCGCCAATACGACCACGAGCGAAATCCGTACCCGTCCGCAAGGCACCGACAACGTCAACAACGTTGGTCAGTTCGATCTGGCGTGGGAAGCCAGTGACATCTTCACGATCAAGGGTGGCGTCAACAGCAAGAAGTACAGCTCGGACACCTACGAATTCCGGCGCGTGAACCAGAACGACACGATCTTCGCGCCGCCAGCGGGTTCCGGCGGGCTGACGTCCAACCTGACCGGCTTTGGCAGCAACCTCGGCCTGCCCGCCGGGAATCCGACCGGCTGGGTCGTGCCGAACCTGCAGGCGATTGCCGCCGCCTACGACATCTACTGCAACTGCATCAAGAGCGGCCCTGCCGGCGGCCCGGGCGACTTCCGGCTGTCGTCGATCGAGAACGGCAATGCACGCGGCAACAACCGCTCGGTCACCGAGAAAAGCGATGGCCTGTACCTGATGGGCGAGTTCCGCTACGACCTGTGGAATATCCCGGTGCGCGGCAACGTCGGCGTGCGCCACGTGAAGACCGACCTGTCGACGACCGGCTACCAGGCCGCCGGCGGTGGCACCGCCGTCACGGTCGATCACGACTACAAGGACACGCTGCCATCGTTCAACCTGGCTGCGAACATCACCGACGAATTCATCGTGCGCGTCGGCGCCGCCAAGGTCATGACGCGTCCGCAACTGGGCTTCCTGTCGCCGGGTGGCAGTATCGCGACCACCGGCAACCTGTCGATCAACACCGGCAACCCGTTCCTGAAGCCGTTCCGCGCCAAGACCTTCGACACCAGCTTCGAGTACTACTTCAAGAACAAGGCGTTCGTCGGCGTGGGCCTGTTCCAGAAGAACATCGACACCTACATCCAGAGCCTGCGCACCAACGTGGCGTTCCGCGATTCGGGCCTGCCGCTGTCGCTGCTGCCGGCGAACTTCACGGGTGAAGAAGTGTTTGCGCTGACCACCCCGGTCAATACCGACGGCGGCAAGCTGAAAGGCTTCGAGATCAACTACCAGCAGCCGTTCACGTTCCTGCCCGGCTGGGGCAAGAACTTCGGCACGCTGCTGAACTACACCCGGGTCTCGTCGAAGATCGAATACCTGGTCTCGCCGACCAGCGACGCGCGCATCACGGACGACCTGCTGAACCTGTCGCCGAAGGCATGGAACGCCACGCTGTTCTATGACGACGGCAAGTTCAGCGCGCGTGTCTCGGCCGCCCAGCGTTCGGGCTTCGTGACCCGCGTGCCGGGCCAGAACAACAACGACGTCGAAGGCAAGAACGAAACGCTCAACGTCGACCTGTCGTTCTCGTACAAGGTCAACGACAAGCTCGAGTTCACGCTCGAAGGCGTCAACCTGACCAACGAAGAAAGCGACCAGTTCATCAGCCGGGCGCGCAACAGCGTTGTCGTCAACAACGTGACGGGCCGCGAATACCTGTTCGGGCTGCGTTACAAGTTCTGACCGAACGCGTCCTCGCGTCCTTCGGCCCGCGCTTGCGCGGGTTTTTTTTCGTCCGCGCCCGCCCGTTCAACGCACCGTGGCATGCCGTAGGGTGGGCGGGTTTCCCGCCCACGCGTCCAAACCAACGTCGCAACGTGGCATGCCGCGGTGCGTTGAACGCGTGGGCGGCGTAGCCGCCCACCCTACCGATGTTGCCAGCGTCCCGCATGCCACAGCGGCACGCCAGGGCATCCCATGGCTTCAGGTACGCTACAATCTACGGCCCGCGACGCACGCGATTTTCTCCAACCTGCCAGCGAAAGACCCATGAGCACCTCGACCGAGATTGATAACGGCCTCCCCCTCGACATGACCATCTTCGGCGGGATGGGCGACCTTGCCATGCGCAAGCTGCTGCCCGCCCTGTACATGGCCTACCTGCACGGCAACCTGCCGGCATCGACCCGCATCCTGTCGACCGGCCGTCAGGACTATGACCGCGCCGCCTATCTCGCCTTCATCGAAGAGCATTCGCGCTCGTTCATCAGCGGCGACAACTTCAACGAGAAAAGCTGGGCCGGTTTCCTGGACCTGCTGGTCTACGTGAAAGTCGACGTCGCGGCAGCGCCCATCTTCGACACGCTGCGCGACGTCTCGCGCGATGGCGCCCAGCGCGTGTTCTATCTCGCTACCGCGCCATCGCTGTTCACGATGATCTGCGACAAGCTCGCCGCCACCGGCCTGGTCGACGCCAACGCGCGCGTCGTGCTCGAGAAACCGCTGGGCCGCGACCTGGCCTCGGCTGTCGAAATCAACGAGGCGGTCGGCAAGCATTTCGCTGAATCCCAGATCTACCGCATCGACCACTACCTGGGCAAAGAGACCGTGCAGAACCTGATGGTGCTGCGCTTCGGGAACTCGATCCTGGAACCGCTGTGGCGCGCGCCGAACATCGCCAGCGTGCAGATCACGGTGGCCGAGGAAGTCGGCGTGGGCAGCCGCGCGGGCTTCTACGACAGCGCCGGCGCGATGCGCGACATGGTGCAGAACCACCTGATGCAGCTGCTGTGCATCGTGGCGATGGAACCGCCAACGTCGCTGTCGCCGGACGCCGTGCGCGACGAAAAGCTCAAGGTGCTGCGCTCGCTGCGCCGCATGGGCCTGGCCGATATCGCGCGCGATACCGTGCGCGGCCAGTATTCGCGTGGCGTGAGCGGCAACCAGGAAGCCAAGGGCTATCACGAAGAAAGCAACGTGCCGGCCGACAGCCACACCGAGACCTTCGTCGCCCTGCGCGCCCACATCGATACCTGGCGCTGGTCGAAGGTGCCGTTCTATCTGCGTACCGGCAAGCGCATGGCGCGCCGCTCGTCGAAGATCGTCATCGAATTCGCCAATCCGCCGTTCCCGCTGTTCCCCGAAACGCCGGGTGGCGTGGCCAATCGCCTCGTCATCGAGCTGCAGCCCGAAGAAGCCATCAAGCTGCAGATCTTTGCCAAGCAGCCAGGCAGCGGCATGCTGATGCAGCAGGTCGCGCTGAATCTCGATCTGCAATCGGCCTTCGCGCAGCGCCGCGCCGAAGCCTATGAACGCCTGCTGATCGACGTCGTGCGCGGCCGCCTGACGCACTTCATGCGCCGGGATGAACTCGAGGCCGCGTGGGAATGGGTCGAGCCGATCATCAATGGCTGGGAGACGCTGGGCGAAAAGCCGCATGCGTATGCAGCCGGCTCCTGGGGGCCGCCGGAGTCGTTCGCGCTGCTGGCGCGCGACGGGTTTGGCTGGGTCGAGTAAAAGCAGCGATGCATTCGACATCACTGAGAATTTACACGTAGTCCAAGCCGTGGGTAGCGGTCGACACCGAAGCCGGTATGGCGCGCTCTAATTCAGAAGAAGCGCGCCACATCGTTATCGATAACCTTGGTGATTATCCCTGCGCGCCCTTCGTGACCTCCAGACTGTTGGACGTGAGGTGTTGGCGGCGTCACGGGCGTAGCACCAGGCTCTCCACCGCCGCAGCTACCTGGGTGAGCGCCACGAGCTCCACCGCCGCCGGAAAGCCCCGAAGCGCCGGAGTATCCGCCTTGGCCAGCCATACCAGCATGGGTTTCGAATGCGGCGTAAGAAAGCGCAGTCAAGGCGTCCTGAGTTCCAACTAACACCACATCAGCGCCTGACGCCGCATCCCCGCCCTGCCCTCCTGCACCACCCTGCCCACCCCTACTGCCGGGACCACCATTGCTTGCGCTGTGCTTGCAGCCTTCCAAAATCGATCCCATTTCGCCATCGCCCCCATCCGCGCCGCTTCCGCCATTGCCACCGGTACCGCCGGCGCCGCCATTGCCGCCGGAATAGCCGTTCGCAAACACGCTCAGTGTCAATGCTGCTGGAATCGGCTTACTTTGCTTATCAGCCACACTCCCGCAAACAATGTACAGTCGCGGCGTGGGCGGTGCATTCTCGCCGCGCAGACCTTCTTGTCCAGGTGTTCCAGGGACGCCTGCCACGCCATCCTGAGTGATGGGAGCTTTGGGCCCCTTCGGTTGGGGTGCGGGCTGCGCGGGCGTTTCCTGTACTTTTGCTTGCCAGTCGATTGACAACCTGATCGCCGCGTCTTTGTTGGTGTCTACGAACTGAAGCTGGTTTGTGACAATTGCAATCCAAGGGTAACTGTAATCATTCAGGATCAATCTTGCATCTGGTTGAAAGGTAAGCACGCCAGTCTTTAGGATCTGGCCGGCGAACGCGCGTACGCCGCTGACTGAAAACAGGTCGCCTTGCGTACCGGCGGCGGAAATTGCGTGCTGTACGTCCAAAGGAAAAGTGCCAGTTTGCATATTTATTGCTTCCGAGATATCGTGTTCCATGTTAATCACTCCGGTCATTGGTTGAAGGGCCTGACGGCTCCATGCCAGCGTCATGCCAGAAGCTGATTGACGATCATGCATTCACGCCGTTAGGATCAAGATAACTTTCGCAGACATGCGCGCATACGTAAATGATGCAGATGCATTACAGACTTTCAGACACTTACTCATCAGGTGTGATTGCCTCAGCAAGAAGGAAAGACTCATATGTATGCTATCGGCGAATTACTCTTGGAAATATATCGAGCTGCGGCCAACTTGCCCCCTGACGAATTCCCAGAAGCAATGATGTCGCTTGTGCACGCCGTGATGCAATTTGACTCAGCGCGTCTACTGAGTACGTTTCTTACAGAAGAAACTGCGGTTGTCAGTGGTTGTTTGATGTTTAATATTCCACCTGAAAATGCGCGCGACTGGGAAGAAATACAGCATGCTGATCTCGTGCTGCCCCATGTGCTAGCGCACCGTGGCGTACCTCTGTCATTCAATTCACCAGTCTTATTCGCGCAACCTAAGCATGCTGTCATTCGCGACTATGCTACAAGATACGGCCATCAGAACGGGCTGGTGATGGTGCTGGACGATCCGGCCACCGGCCATACAGATGGCTTATCTTTCTACCGGAAAAATCAGGATGCGCAATTTGAATTGCGCGATATGAATATAGTGCAAGTATTGATGCCCCACCTTCAGGAAGCACTCAGATTAAATCGGCGCTTGGTCGAGCCACTTCCCTCAGCACGTGGTAACCTGCTTATCGCCCAACAAGACGGTGCGATCCATTACTGTAGTCGTGAGGCTCAGAAATTGATCGAATTGGAATGGCCACGGTGGCACAAGTCACGGCTACCAGAATCTCTCATATCAGCAATAGCACAACCAGATATGCCCCGCTTTAATGGTCGGCATCTAGCGGCGGGCGGCAAGTTGGTGGGAACATTACTTTTTTTGCGCATCGCGCCCAGTCCAACATTAGGACGCTTGAGCCCAAGGGAACTCGAAGTAGCGTGCCTGTACGCAGAAGGAATGTCGGCGAAGCGTATCGCAAATACGCTGCATATCGAACCGACCACCGCGCGCAATTTTCTTCAAAGAATTTATCAAAAACTGGATGTGCATGACAAGGCCTCACTAGCAAATTTAGTAAGGCAACAGCATTAAGGTCTAACGCTGTTGAATTAACTGCCGTCCCAATATCTGGTGCGCGCGCGAGCCGATTTACGAATTGTGGCGGACGTGCGCTAATAAGTTGCCAAGGTTTCGCGGACCTGCACTTCCCTTAGAGGGATCATGACGTCGCCCGTTGCGTGAATTAATCAAAACGGCTCAGACTTCGACAGTGCAGCCCGCGAGATCGACATGGAGTCGACGCACAAATCCACAGAGGGACAGCTGAATGGACTCGTAACGGCACGTTCGGTAAGTCGCCATAATCAGGTGGCCGCATGGCTCGATGATCTTGGCGCTGAAGACTGAGCCGCTTTTTGCTAATCGGCGACGAGAGCGCACTGCCGGTCGTGCCGCGCAGCTCGAAGAATCGGTGGACAGTGCAAGCATGCAGGGGTACTGCTAGTTGATATATCAGACTACGGCACATTTGCCACACGCTCCGATGTGAAACTCGACTGAGTGGCAAGCCAATTCGAACTGCTGCAGGTGCTGACGGACTTGGCTGAGCGATCAAGCGCCGGCTTGGTCTGGGCGTTACTGGACGGCGCTGTTGACCCACATATGTGAACTGCTGATCGACAAAGGCTTACCACTCCGAGCGACCAAGGCCTCCCACTGCCGGAAACGCGGCGTGGCCGACCATCACGAGCGGCTGGACTGACAGGTCAAACGCTCAGCGCGGATAGGTAAACCCGGTCGCGATATCCATCGGCACCAGGCGTTTGCCATCGCGCACCATCAGGCGGTCGGGTGGCTCGTCGCCAGCCAGCGCGCCCGGGGTATTCAGCAGCCCTTCGCCCTGGCGCACCAGCGGGTCACTGCGTTCGTAGACGTTGCGGCAACCGGTGGCCTTGAGCAGCGCCTGCACGACCGGCACCTTCCACATGTCGACACCGGCAGCGTTGAACTGGCAGATCAGATAGCCGTCGGCGCCACCATACTGATGCACCTGCAGGCCCGGCAAGCCATCCTTTTCACCATCGATCAAGCCAATCAGCGCCTGCGGATCGGCAATGCGCAGCGCGGCGGCGCGCTTGTCGATGGCGGCCTGGACCCGGCGCTTGATCATCGCGTGATCGACCGGCTCGTCCTCGCGCAGCGACCACATGCGCCCGACGATCTGCGACTTGGCGTTGTAAGCGGCGCGGCCGATGAACTGGCGGGTCGACGTTTGCACGATCGCGGTGATGCCTGGCTTGTTGCGTTCGTGGCCTTTGCCGTCGACTTTTTCGACAGCCGACAGGTAGATCCACGGGTCGCCGGCGAGCAGGGCTTTTTCCTTGCCCTGCTTGATGGTAATGATGAGCATGTGAGACTTTCGTTTGCAGGACGGGGATGATACAGCAATGCGGCGCCCTTATCGCCCCTTGTTGCCGACCTCAGTCCACCGGCGTCGGCAGCGGCTGGCCGTCGAAATGCGCGACCAGATTGGCCACTGCCAGCGCGCCCATCGCGCGCCGTGCTTCAACGGTAAAACTGCCCACGTGCGGCGTGAGCACGACATTCTCCAGCGCCAGCAACGCCTGTGGCACCTGCGGTTCATGTTCGAACACGTCCAGGCCCGCCGCCCCCAGCCGGCCGTCCTGCAGCGCCGCGACCAGTGCCGCTTCGTCGACCACGGTACCGCGCGCGATGTTGACCAGGGTGCCTTCCGGCCCGAGAGCGTCAATGACCTCCCGGTCGATCATGCCCTGCGTGTCGGCGCCACCCGGCATGCACAGCACGAGCATGTCGCTCTCGCGCGCCAGTGCGAGCAGCGTCGCGCTGCGCTGTGCCGGCGCCGGCCCGGGGCTGCGCTGGTAGTAGCGGATCTGCAGCCCGAAGCCCTGCAGACGCGCGGCGACGGCTTGCCCGATACGCCCGAACCCGACAATCCCCGCGACCTTGCCCTTCAAAGCGCGCGCCTGCAGGTGCCCGAGCGGCGCCTTGGCCGGCCAGTCGCCGGCGCGCACGTAGCGGTCGAGCACCGGCAGGCGGCGCACCGTGGCCAGCAGCAGCAAGACAGCGAAATCGGCCACGTCATCGGTCAGCACGTCGGGCGTATTGGTCACGTGGATGCCCTTCCCGGCCAGCAGCGACAGCGGCACCGCATCGACGCCCACGCCGTGCACCGTCACGATTTCAAGGCGCGGCAGCTGCGCCACCAGCGCGGGCGTGACGCCGACCGTGCCGGTGGTGAGCACGCCGCGGATGCTGCCGGCGATCGCGTCGAACGCGGCGTCGCCCGCCTGCGGGATGGCTTTCATGAAGTGACAGTCGAAGGCCTTCGTCACCTGCGCGCGCACGTCGTCCGACCAGACGCTGCCCAATACGAGAATGCTCGGTTTCATCGTTCAACACCCTGCCGTTTCGTCGTGGAAGATGGCCCAAGTATGCCAGAGGCGACGTTTGCTGATCGCAGCGCAGGGTAGAATGCGGGACTTCACCACTGCATGAACCCCGAAGTGCACAGCCTCACAGCCCACACGCCAAGCCAGCGCATCGCCTCGATTGACGTCGTGCGCGGTCTCGTCATGCTGATCATGACGCTCGACCACGTTCGCGAAACCTTCTATCTGCAGCACCAGGTCAGCGATCCGATGGACGTCGCGACCACCGACCCGGCGCTGTTCTTTTCGCGCCTGGCAGCGCACTTCTGCGCGCCGATGTTCGTGTTCCTGACCGGCCTGTCGGCCTGGCTGTATGCCAATCCGGCGAGCGGCCCGAGGAGCGCGACGGGCTTCCTGGCCAAACGCGGCGCCTTCCTGATCCTGCTCGAAATCGTCGTCATCAACTTCGCCTGGACCGGCACCTTCACGCCGCAGACCATCTATCTGCAGGTGATGTGGGCAATCGGGCTGTCGATGCTGGCGCTGGCCCTGCTGCACCGCCTGCCCCTTCTACTGCTGGCGGCCATCGGCGTGGTGATCGTCGCTGGCCACAATGCACTGGCCGGCGTGGCATTCGCGCCGGATAGCTGGGCCGAGAGCGCCTGGAAGATCCTCGAGCAGCGCGGCAACCTGATGTACGACCCGGTGCGGGTGCGCATCAGTTATCCGCTGCTGGCGTGGATCGGCGTGATCCTGCTCGGTTACGCCTGCGGCCCCCTGTATGCGCGCGGCATGCCCGCTGCGCAGCGCCGGCGCTGGCTGGTCATGGCTGGCGTGGCCAGCCTGCTGCTGCTCGCGGTGCTGCGCACCTGGAACGTGTACGGCGAGCCGCAGCCCTGGGCACCGCACGACACCCTGCTGCACAGCGCGATGTCGTGGCTGAACTTCACGAAATACCCGCCATCGCTGGACTTCCTGCTGCTCACGCTCGGCGTGGGCGTGCTGGTGCTGGCCTGGATCGAGCGCATCGACGCCGGCTGGGTGCGGGTCGCGGCCGTGTTCGGTGGCGCCCCGCTGTTCTTCTATATCGCGCACCTGTACCTGCTGCTGGTGGCCCAGCGCGTGGCCGCGTTCGTGCTGGAGCTGCCGCGCGTCGATGTCGGTCATGTCTGGCAGGTATGGCTCGGCTCGGTATTGCTGGCGACGCTGCTGTACTGGCCGACGAAGCGGTTCGGCCGCTACAAACGCGAGAGCGGCCAGGCCTGGGTCAAGTACTTGTAGAGCGAGCGGCAATGTCGGCATGGCATTGCCGCTGCAGACCGCATAGCAGCGAGCGCAAACCCCGTGGCGATTCGCGCACGCCCCGATTGGCGAACATCGCCGAAGCGGGTACAGTTCGATGGTCGCCACTTCGATGGGATCGCCATGTACGCCAGCAACTGGACTACCCTGGGGCCGCAGCAGGTACAAGCCCTCAGGAATATGGACCGCAGCCGCCAGGAACGCGGCCGGCAGCTCGAGCAGGCCGGTCACGGCCCGCAGGAAACGCCGTTCACGGTCATCCTGGCCGAAACGGGCCTGCACCTGCGCCGCTACGAACCCGTTGCCGCCAGCGGGCCGGCGGTGCTGCTGGTGCCGGCGCCGATCAAGCGCGCCTACATCTGGGATCTGGCGCCCGCCATCAGCGTCGTGCAGCGCTGGCAGGAACGCGGCTACCGCGTCTACCTGGCCGAATGGCTGCCGATGCCGGACGGCGACCCGGCCGTCGGCCTGGCCGATTACGGCGATCGCATGCTGTCGAGCTGCCAGCGCGCCATCCAGGCCGACAGCGGCGAAGCCAGCCTGACGGTGGTGGGCCATTCGCTGGGCGGCATCCTGGCAGCGATCTACAGCGCCATGCATCCCGATCGTGTGACGGCCACCGTGCTGCTCGAGTCGCCGCTGCGTTTCGCGCACGGCGCCTCGTGCTTTGCGCCGCTGGTCAAGGCCACGCCCGACGCGCGCCAGATCGCCGACACCTTCCACCACGTGCCGGGCGCCTTCCTCAACATGATGAGCGCGATGGCCGAGCCACACGCCTTCGGCTGGGAACGCGCGACCGACCGCTGGCTGTCACTGTTCGATCCGTCCGCGCTGGCCACGCACATGCAGGTCGAGCGCTGGAGCCATGACGAATTCGCGCTGCCCGGCAAGCTGTTCGTCGACATCGTCGAGTCGCTGTACCGCAACGACGACTTCATGGCAGGCCGTCTTGCCATCAACGACCGCACGATCGGGCCGGCCGACCTGCGCTCGCCGCTACTCAGCGTCGTCGATTTCCGCAGCAAGGTCATTCCACCGGCCGCCGTGGTGCCCTTCCACGAGGCGACCTCAAGCGAGCGCAAGCAGGTGCTGCAATACCATGGCGACATCGGTGTGAACCTGCAGCATGTCGGCGTGCTGGTCGGCCGCAGCGCGCATGCCACGCTGTGGCCCACCATCTTCGACTGGCTCGGCGCGCCGGCAGCATCGGGCGCCTGAATCACGGACAGCGGCGCGCCCGGCGCCGCTGTCCGCTTCAACTCCTCGTGCCGCGGACTCCCCGGCATCGACGCACCTCCTCCGCCGCGAACCGCGCTGGCACCATTTCCATTTCCCCCGTCGGCCAGCCGGCAAGCTGCCTGCCTCCCAGGCTGCGCGTCGCATTGCTCAATATCAAGTTGACACCAGTAGATGAGAATGGTTATCATTACGGATGATCAGCCATGTGACCATGGCTGGCGCGTCTCACCCGGGTCCCGGGTCGTCGCCTTCCGCATCAATCACGAACAACAGGAACAACGATGGATAAGCTGGTCTGCCCTGCCGGGCGTCTTCACCTGAAAACACTGACGGTCTGCGTGGGCCTCGCCCTGCCGCTGCTGGCCCAGGCCCAGTCCACCGATGCCGGCACGACGTCGATGCCGCAAGTGCAGGTACAGGCGCAGAAGCTGGGCGACGCCGTCGGTTCGTACACCATCGGCCGCACCCGCACCGCCACGCCACTGGACATGTCGCTGCGCGACACGCCGCAATCGGTGTCAGTCATCACTCAGCAGCGCATCGAAGACCAGGGCCTGCTCACCGTCACCGACGTCGCCAACAACGTCACCGGCGTGTCGGTCAACCAGTACGAAACGCACCGCGCCAGCTTCACCGCGCGTGGCTTCGAGGTGACCAATCTGCAGATCGACAACATCCCGACCACCTGGGACGCCGCCTGGAGCGCGGGCGAAGTGCTGAGTAGTCTCGCCCTGTACGACCGCGTCGAAGTCGTGCGCGGTGCGACCGGCCTGATGACCGGTGCCGGCACGCCGTCGGCCGCGCTGAACCTGGTGCGCAAGCGCGCCTTCAGCAAGAAACTCGATGGCACGGTCGAAGCCACCGTCGGCCGCTGGGACAAGCGCCGCGTCATGGCTGACGTCTCGACGCCGCTGAATGCCTCGGGCAGCATCCGTGGCCGCGCCGTGGCCGAATACAGCGCGGGCGACAGCTGGGTGCAATACCTGGAAAACAAGGACCGCACCATCTACGCCACCGTCGAAGCCGACATCGGCCGCGACGGCACCTTCTCGACCGGCTTCTCGCGCCAAAAAATGAGCCCGCGCGGCTCGATGTGGGGCGGCCTGCCGTACCGCTACAGCGATGGCTCGGTCATCGACTGGGACCGCTCGAAAACCACCGCCACGCCATGGGCCGGCTACGAAAACCAGTACGACAACTTCTTTGCCGACTACGAGCACCGCTTCGCCAATGGCTGGAAGCTGCGCCTGACCTACACCGACGCCACCCGCGACGGCGATTCGCACCTGCTGTATCTGTCGGGCGTACCCGATCGCGTAACGGGCGGCGGCCTGAATGCCTTCACGGGATCGTACGTGATCCAGACCACGCAGAAGGACTTCGGCGTGCACACGAGCGGCAAGTTCACGCTGGGCGAGCGTCAGCACGAAGCCGCCTTCGGCTACCTGCATGCGAAGACAGACTTCAATTCGAACAGCCGCGCGGCCAGGTACGATGGGACGGACCCGGTCGTGGCCGATATCAACAACTGGAATCCGGCGTCGTACCCGACGCCGACGTTCGGCGCGCAGGCGTTCTACGAAGGCAGCGAAACCACCCAGCAAGGCCTGTACGGCATGGCGCGCTTCACGTTGACGGACCGCCTCAAGGCCGTCGTCGGCGCACGCGTGACCAGGTATGAAAAAGAAGGCGGTGGCCCGTACACGCCGGCCTACTCGCTCAAGTACGACAACGAGATCACACCATATGCCGGCCTCGTGTTCGACCTGAACGATACCTATTCGCTGTACGCCAGCCACACCAGCATCTTCGAGCCGCAAAACCTGAAGGACGTCGCGGGCAATATGCTCGACCCGATCGAGGGCAAGGCCAATGAAGCCGGGATCAAGGGCGAGTTCTTCGACCGCCGCGTGAACGCTTCGCTGGCCGTATTCCACCTGAAGCAGGACAACCTGGGCCAGACCGCAGGCCGCATCGACCGCGATGGGCCGTCCGGACCGCTGCTTGAAGAAAACTATTATCGCGCCGCCCAGGGCGCCACCAGCAAGGGGATCGAGCTGGATGTCTCGGGCGAAATCGTCTCGGGCCTGAACGCCAGCGTCGGCTACGCGATCTTCCGCGCCAAGGATGCCACCGGCGTCGATTTCAACTCGATCTATCCACGCAAGACGCTGCGCGCGTTTGCCAGCTATCGCCTGCCAGGCCAGTGGAACAAGCTGACCGTCGGCGGCGGCGTGAACTGGGAGGGCAGCACCTACACGATTGATGGCACCGTGGCGCCGGGGATCGATGGCCGCATGGAGCAAGCGTCGTACGCGCTGGTCAACCTGATGGCGCGCTACGAGTTCAACAAGCAGTTGTCGGCCCAGCTGAACGTCAACAACGCGACCGACAAGAAAACGTTTGCGATGTTCGCTGCCTACAACCAGTTCACGTACGGCGCACCGCGCAACACGTCGCTGACACTGCGCTACCGCTTCTGATGCGGTGATGCAGTAACGCCCTGTGTCATGGGCCTGGCCATGGGCCCGACGCGGGTGCAGCGCGGTGCGGCAGCACGCACATCAATCGTGCGCAGTAGAATGAATGACAATTGTCAATTCAGGAGCCACACCATGAAACGAACTGCACTCGTCGTCGGCGTCACCGGCATTGGCGGCAACCACGCCGCCCGCGAACTGCTGGCGCAAGGCTGGGATGTCGTCGGCCTATCGCGCCGCGCACCACGCGACCTGCCGCAGGTGCGTCACATTGCCGCCGACCTGCTCGACCCTGCCGCGCTGGGCGCCGCACTGAAGGACGTCGCCCCGACCCACGTCTTCATCACGACCTGGATGCGCCAGGACACCGAGGCCGAGAACATCCGCGTCAACGCCGCGCTCGTGCGCAACCTGCTGGACGCGCTGTCGCCGCAGAAAAGCGTACGCCACGTCGCGCTCGTGACTGGCCTGAAGCATTACCTGGGACCATTCGAAGCGTACGCCAGTTCGGGCACGCTGCCCGACACGCCGCTGCGCGAATCGCAGCCACGCCTGCCGCTCGAGAATTTTTATTACGCGCAGGAAGACGAAGTCTATGCGGCCGCGGAGCGTGACCGCTTCACCTGGACCATCCACCGTCCGCACACCGTCATCGGCCTGGCCGTGGGCAACGCGATGAACCTGGGCACCACGCTGGCCGTGTATGCGACGATCTGCAAGGAAACCGGGCGCCCGTTCCAGTTCCCCGGCTCAGCTGCGCAGTGGAATGGTTTGTCCGACGTCACCGATGCCCGCATGCTGGCCAGGCAGCTGGTCTGGGCCGCCGATACCGATGCGGCGCGCAACGAAGCCTTCAATATCGTCAATGGCGACGTGTTCCGTTGGAGCTGGTTGTGGCCGAAGCTGGCCGCGTTCTTCGGCGTCGAGGCGGCCGGTTTCAATGGCACCGTGCAGCCACTCGAAGCAGCAATGGCAAACGATGCACCGCTGTGGCGCGACATCGCGGCGCGCCATGGCCTGGTGGAGGCCGATCTTGATCGCCTGGCCTCGGCCTGGCATACCGACCTCGATCTGGGCCGGCCCCTTGAAGTCATGACGGACATGGCCAACAGCCGCCGCCTGGGCTTCACGGCTTACCAGGCGACCGACGCGTCGTTCTTCGACCTGTTTGCGCGCCTGCGCGCAGAGCGCCTGATTCCGTAATCAACCAGGCTGGCGTGCGACGGGCCGGTTCGCGACCACGCCTGCACGCCAGGTTCAGGCGACAGCGGCAAGACGCAACGAGGCAGGCGTACGTGCTGGCCGCGCTTGCCGGCCGGTCTCGCCACCGGCGCTGGCCAGCCGGAACTGGCCCACCAGGCTGGCCAGACCAGCTGCCTGCGCCTGCAGTTCCTGCGATGCGGCCGAGGCTTCTTCGACGAGCGCCGTATTCTGCTGGGTCATGCCATCCATTTCACCGATTGCGTTGCTCACTTCGCCCAGGCCGACGCTCTGCTCGGCACTGGCAATCGTGATGTCACCCATGATTTCAGTCACGCGCTGCACGCTCTCCATCAGCGTCTGCATGGTACTGCCCGCGCGCTGAACGAGTTCGGAGCCGGTGTCCACCTTGCCGACCGAGTCTTCGATCAGGACCTTGATCTCCCTGGCGGCGCTCGCCGATCGCTGCGCCAGGTTGCGCACTTCACTGGCCACGACGGCAAACCCGCGCCCTTGTTCGCCTGCGCGCGCCGCTTCTACCGCGGCGTTGAGCGCCAGGATATTCGTCTGGAACGCGATGCCGTCGATGACCGAAATGATGTCGACGATGCGCTTCGATGACGTATTGATCGACGCCATCGTATCTGTCACCTGAAGCATGACCGCGCCGCCCTCCTGCGAGACCGAGGACGCCGACTGCGCGAAGGTGTTGGCTTGCTGTGCGTTGTTCGCATTTTGCTGCACGGTCGTGGTCAGCTCTTCCATCGCCGATGCAATACGTTCGAGCGAAGACGCCTGCACCTCGGTGCGGGTGGCCAGATCGCAGCTGCCTTCGGCGATTTCTGCTGAGGCGCTCGCAATCGCATCAGTTCCATGGCGCACTTTACCGACGATCGACGCGAGGCTGTCGCGCATGGTTTTTACCGAGAACAGCAGGCTGGTGCTGTCACCCGTGCGCACGTCCACGTTCGTGGCAAGGTCGCCCGACGCGATCAGGTTGGCAATCGCGGCAGTGTACGCAGGTTCGCCACCCAGCTGTTTGAGCAGCAGGCGCTTGATGGCGGTCGAGATCACGACGCTGAACACGAATGCGGTCAGCGTCAGGCCGATCACCCAGTTGCGGGCAGCAGCTTCAGCCTGCTCGGCCGATGCATCGGCGTCAGCCACCTCACGCTCGGCGTTGGTGACCAGTACCGCGATGTCCTTGACGATCTGCTGGCGCAGCGGACTGCACTCTTCGACCAGGAATTTGCCGAACGCCTCCATCTGGCCGGCCTCACGAAACTTGCGTGGTTTTTCCAGCGCAGTGGCCATCGCCAGCAATCCTGAGCGCACCTTGTCGAATTGGGTATCGCCGGCAAATGCCGGCGACATGCCGTCGAGCGCGGCCAGATACACCTTCTTTTGCTGATCGACCAGGTCGAGCTCGTTCCTGGCCTGCGCGTCGCCGGTGAACACATACGCATTGCGCGCTGCCAGTCCGGTCTGCGCCAATGCTTCGCGTGCGATATACAAGGGCTTGAGGTGCTCCTGGTTGACGCGGTGCAGCTTCTCCGTTGCGGCGTGAATGCTCGTCAAACCGAATATCGCGAATGAACCCAGCACCAGCATTAATGCAGTGACCAGACCGAATCCCAGCATCAGTTGCGTGCCGATTTTCAAGCTCTTGAATGCGTTCATTTTTTTGCCTCGAGGGGTTTTGCTGGTTACTATCAGCGGTGAAGTGGGCACGCGCAGCGAAAGCCGGATGCGGTGTGACTGGCAACGACAGAATGATGTTGCATCGCATACAGGCCGTTCAGGGCGTGGAATGCAGCGGGTCGACGGTGTGTCGTCATGACGGGATGTCATGGTCCAGTCAGTGCCAGGCCAGACCGGCATGACGACCACATTACTGAGTAAATACAGGCTTTAGTGTAAGCAAGAATTCAGGGCACCGCACCATGCGTTACACATAAAGAATTATTCGTTGCCCATAAACAACATGCTCGAAGGCACGCCTTGGTGGCGACGAGTTTTTCGTACTGCCCGCAGCAGCTGACCTGGACCAGTTACCCGAATCTGGCATCGAATTGGCGTTTTGCTCTACACTTCCTACCGCACTTTCACACCAATAGCGCCGGCGATGACGTCGCGCGCATGGGCGACGGGTACGCACCGTCTTAACCACCTGGCGTTAATCCGCGAATGGAGATCTGGAAAACATGAATTCGAACATACTCGGCGTTGCCACCACGTTCTCGCTCACCCTTCTCGCGCTTGCTGCCGCCCCGGTGGCCGCAAACGCCCAGGCCAGCACAACCGCGACCGGCGGCCTGCCGTTCGACGTCAAGCCGGTCGCCACCTTCAACAGCCCGTGGGCGATGGCATTCCTGCCTGACGGCAAAGTGCTGGTGACGCAAAAGGAAGGGACGTTGATCCTGTTCGATCCTGCAACCGGTACCAGGAAGACCGTGTCAGGCACGCCCACCGTCAGCAGCAAGGGCCAGGGCGCGCTCATGGACATCGTGCCTGCTCCCGACTTCGCGGCCAGCAAGCTGCTTTACTTCAGCTATTCCGAAGCGGGTAACGGTGCCGACACCCGGGTCGCGCTCGCGACTGCGACACTGGATCAGGCCGGCGCTGCACTCAAGGATACGAAGGTGATTTTCCGCAGCCAGGATGCGTCGACGGGCGGGCACTATTCGGGCCGTATCGGCTTTTCGCCGGATGGCAAGTACCTGTTCTTTACCAGTGGCGACCGCCAGCTGTTCGACCCGGCGCAGGACCCCAGGTCGACGCTTGGCAAGGTGCTGCGCCTGAACCTCGACGGCACGCCGGCGGCCGGCAACCCGCTCGCGGCGAAGGGGTTCAACCCGGCCGTCTGGTCGTATGGCCACCGCAACCTGCTGGGCGTGGCCTTCGACAGGCAGGGGCGCTTGTGGGAAATGGAGATGGGACCGCGCCATGGCGACGAGATCAACCTGATCAAGCCGGGCCTGAACTATGGCTGGCCGAAAGCATCGAATGGCAGCCACTATGACGGCCGGGACATCCCCGACCACAAGCCTGGCGACGGCTTCGAAGCCCCGAAAGTGTCCTGGGATCCGGCCATCTCACCGGGCGGCCTCGCCTACTACGATGCGGACCTGTTCCCGAAGTGGAAAAATTCCCTCTTCATTACCGGCCTCTCGGGCAAGTCGCTGGACCGCATCGCCCTCGACGGCGAGAACGCGAAGAAGGTCGACCATTGGGACATGGGCGAACGCATCCGCGCCGTTCGCACCGGGCCGGACGGTGCAGTATGGCTGCTGGAGGACGGTCCGCGCGGCAAGCTCCTGATGCTGACACCGAAAAAGTAGGCGCTGTCAGCGTTATCTGTTGATGACGCGGATGGCAATACCAAGCAATTGTTCTGGCGAAAAAATCCGCTCACCATCCAGCGCCCAGCGCCAGCCCAGATAATTGGGCAGGTAGCACGACGCCACGCCACGAAAGCCTTGTAGCCAAGCCTTGAAACGCTGGTGGTAGGCATTCACGTTCTGCACATGGATGGCAAGCTTCCCCAGCCGCCTCGCACGCACCCCGGCGCGCAGATTGACCGTCTCGTGCGCGATCCTGTGCTTGCGTGCAAAGGCGCGGTAGGCAGCATGGCTGTCACTGACCAGCAGTGCCTGCGGATCGAGCCTGGGTAGCAGGTCACGCTCGAGTTGCGCAACTGTGAGTGCACCACGGCCAGTGACTGCATCGACCGTGCGTCCCTCGCGGTCGCGCGCGACCAGGATGCAATCCAGTTCGCTGGAAATGCCTCGTTTACCGGCACGGCCGCCGCGGTGGCGCGGTGGCCGATCAAGCGAGCGCGAACCTTTTTGTGATTCGAGCAGAAATGTTTCGTCAGCTTCGACGATGCCATTCAGGGCCGCGGGCCGGTCGAGTTTGACCCATTGCAGGAAGCGGTGGCGCCATCGAAAGGCCGTGTTGCGGTGTACCCCGACCCGATCTGCTGCCTTGCGTACCGGGAGTGAATCGAGCAGCACCTGCGAATAGGCGAGCCATTTGGTTTTGAGCCTCAGCCGCGCCAGTGGCGTACCTGTCAGGTCGTTAAAGGTGCGGCCGCAGGCGCAGCAGCGGTAGCGCTGCAAGTCGTTGGCGAAACCGTGCCGGTAGCAACGCTCGTTGCCGCATCTGGGGCAGCAGCGGCCTGGCGTTCTGACCTCAGTGATGAGTGCGACCACCCGATCGAGCCCGGCTGCAGGATGCAGGGCATCGAGCACTTGCCGGCGCTGTGGCTGGTTCAGCGAAGGCAGTTTTGCGAACCAGGCCTTGTAACACGGCGCTTTCATGATCTTCTCCTGACGCTGGGGACAGGGGTTGGACCAGGAATTCACTCATCAGTTCAAAGCGCTCCTCTATTTAACGTTGACTGCGCCAAGAGTAAGCCCGCGACAACTGCGTGACGCGGGCATGCCCGCTGTCGCGCTATGGGTTGTTCACGCAGGCCAGCGTGCCGCCGGCAACCTGGCTGCGCACGCCGGCCGCGATTGCCGCGGACAGCCTGGCCAGTGCGGCGCGGTGCCCGGCCACCAGCGCCTCGTAACCTGGCCCCACGTTTTCCTGGAACACGCTGCGGCAGGTCTGCACCGTCCCGCCATCGACCTTGCGCACATTCCAGACGGCGTCGATCAGCGCGTAACTGCCTTCCTTCGACTCGAAACGCTGGACGTTGGCACCGATGCGGTACAGCGTGCTGCCGGCAGGTGCCGGGTTGCGGTAGACATCCACGCCGCCCAGCTCGGCGGCGATCCCCAGCGACAACCCGGTGGTGATTTCATCGGCCAGCGGGCCGGCCCAGCGATGATGCTCCATCAGCTCGATCTTGCCGCCCTCGCCCGCTACCATCAGCTGGGGCCGGCGCACCTGCGCGGGAATCGTCACGGGGCGCATCTCGAAGAACAACGGCGCACTCGCCGCTGCCGGCGGCACGACCGTGGCCGCGCCGCCGCTGAGGGTATAGAACTGGTCGGTCGGTGTGCTCGAGCAGCCTGCCAGCAGCAGCGGGGCTGCCAGCGCCGCGCCGGTCAGTGCGCGGCGCGCCTGGGTAAACAGCGTCATTCTTTTTTCTCCTGAGGTTTGCCGCGAATGAGCGACTGCGGATTGCGTTCGAGGTAATCGGCCAGCGCATCGATCCTGGCCATCGTGTCGGTCACCGACTGCAGCGCCTTGCGCAGGTCGGACTGCAGCGGCGCATCCTGCGCCAGCACGCTTTCGGCGCTGGCGAAGGTGGCCTTGGCGGCGTTGAGCGTCTGCTGCATTTCAGGCAGTACCTTGCCATCGATCCGTGCCAGCGTCGCGTTGGCCTGCACCAGCGTGCGGTTCAGGTTCACGCCGATCTCGTCAAACGGAATCTTGTCCAGTTTGCCAGCGATGCGCGAGATCTGGCTTTGCAGCTCGTCGAGCTGGCCCGGCACCGTCGGCAAGACCAGCGTGTCGCCCTGCGCGGCGATCGTCGCCTTGCGGGCATTCGGGAAGAAGTCGAGCGCGATGTACAGCTGACCGGTCAGGAGGTTGCCATTGCGCAGCTGCGCCCGCAGGCCGCGGCCCACCATCGCGGTCAAGGCGCGCAGGCCGCCGTCTTCGCGTTCCATTGCCGCCATGAAGCCCTTGCCGAGACGCCCCGGATACAGGTCGACCGTGATCGGCATGGTGAATTTCTGGCGTTCGCGATCGAATTCGATGCCGACCGCGCGCACTTCGCCCAGCGCCACGCCGCGGAAATCGACGACGGCGCCCGGCGACAGGCCGCGCAGCGACTGGTCGAAGTACACCACGGCCGTCACCGCCGGCCCGTCAGGCGGGCGCAGCGCGGCGCTACGGTCTTCGGACAGCACGAAGCGGGTACCGGCCGGCGCCGGCGTCACCGGCTTGCGGTCGTCGGCCGATTCGAATGCGATGCCGCCGGTGGCCAGCGCCGCCAGCGACTGGGTATTGAGTTTCAGGCCGCTTGCATCGAGGCGCAGGTCGACGCCGCTGGCATGCCACCAGCGCGAATCCGGGCCCACCAGGCCGATGTAGGGCTGTTCGACGAACACCGACATGTCGATACCGTGCCCGGCCTTGTCGAGCGCCACCGATGCCACCTGGCCCACGCGCACGCGCTTGAAGTAGACCGGTGAACCGGGTGCCACCGAACCGAGCGTCTCCGCATGCAGCTTATATTCGCGGCCTTTCAGGCCAATCGGAATCGGCGGCGCCGTTTCCAGGCCGGTGAAGCTGTTGGTTGTGTCTTCCTTGACCCCGGGCGCCGCGCCGATGTAGGGGCCGGACAGCAGCGTGCCCAGGCCCGAGACACCGCTGGCGCCGATTTGCGGCTTCACGACCCAGAAGCGCGAGTCGATGGCGGTGAAGCGGTCGGCCTCCTTGGCCATCTCGATCTTGGCCACGACGCGGTTGCCGTCTTCGCCGAGCGTGACCGAGACCACGCGGCCGATGTCGACGTCCTTGTACTTGACCTTGGTCTGCCCGGCCTCGAGCCCTTCGCCACTGGAGAAATACACATAGACGGTCGCGCCCTTGTTGGTCACCCAGCTGACCACCTGCCAGGCGCCGATCAGCGCAGCGAGCACGGGAATCATCCAGATCAGCGACGGCAGCCAGCGGCTCGGGCGGTCGACGGCGGGCGAAGCCGCCAGCGGCGCCGATGGCCCCACGGGTGGTCCGGGCGGGGTTGGCGGCGGTGTGCCCGGTGGTGTTGCGCTGTCCTGCTCAGACATGTGGTTCTCCGTTCGATTCAATAGGGTCCCAGATCAGGCGCGGGTCGAACTGGTGCGACGCGACCATCGTCACGATCACCACGCAGCCAAACGCAATTGCGCCCGGTCCGGCCGTGATCACCACCAGCGCATCGAAGCGCACCAGCGCGACGGTCAGGGCAACCACGAAAATATCCAGCATCGACCAGCGGCCGACGAATTCAATGGCGCGATACGCGCGCGTGCGCGCCATCGGCGCCGTGCGCGAACGCGCCTGGGCAGTGGCGTTGAGCCATGCCAGCGCGGCGAGTTTCGACACCGGCACCACGATGCTGGCCACGAAAATGATGATGGCCAGGCCCTTCGAGCCGGTGTTCCAGAACAGCACGACGCCGCTCATGATCGTGTCGCCTTCCGTGCCCCCGATCGAGCGGGTATACATCACGGGCAGCATATTCGCGGGAATGTAGAGCAGCGTGGCCGCCAGCAGCATGGCCCAGGTCCAGCCGACGCTGTGGGGAATCCGGCGGTGCAGCGCTGCGCTGCAGCGGGCGCAGCGATCGGTGCCGTCGCGCGACGGACAGGTGTGGTTCACCAGGCCGCAGGCGCTGCACGAGACCAGCACCGAATCGGCTTCGGGAATCGTGGTGGTCTGGCGCGCCGGATCGGATTTGCGCAGCGGTGCGAGACGGTCGGCCAGCGCCCACAGCGCTTTCGGTTCGTAGCGCATGACGAGCGCGCACAGGACCGTCAGCACGCCAAAGGCGAACAGGGCCGGATGTGGCTCCACGCGCGCCAGGCTGGTCATCTTGATCACGGTGATCAGGATGCCGATCATCAGCACCTCGGTCATTGCCCAATGGCGGGCGCCCTGCACCGTGCGCAGCACGAGGTTGAAACCGGGCACCCGCACGCCCCGGGTCAGGCCGAGCGCCACGTAGAACAGCGAAGCGAGCTCGATGCCGGGAAAGATGATGGCGCAAAAAAAGACCATGGCCGCGATGACCTGGTCTCCCGCCCCCCAAAGCACCGCCACCGCCTGGTACAGCGTGGCGCCCGAGAGCATGCCGCCCATCTCGAGCGTGACGATGGGGAACCACTGCGCCAGCAGGAACACGAACACGGCGCCCAGCGTCAGGGCGGCCAGCACCTCGGCCTGGCGCGCCGGGCTGCCCTTGTGCCAGCGGTACAACTCGTGCTGGCAGCGGGTGCAGCTCGCGCGCTCGCAGGCGGCCAGCGGCCGCCAGTGATACAGGCTGCCACAGTCATGACACGCGACCAGTTGATCCGTTTTCACCCACTCCCCTTACACCAGTGCTTTCACACTAGGTATTATGACCGAGAGCAACTGAACGTGCAGTTCCAACGTGAGCGCAGTCCGATCAGAAGCGGACCTTGAGGTAGGCCGATGGGCCGGTCAGCTTGAGGTCGATGTCGGCCGTGCGTTCGCCATTGCGGTGCAGGTCGATTTTCTGGATGCCATAGTCCAGCACCAGGCCGACGTTCTTGTGCGGGAAGTATTCCACGCCGACCGCGCCGTTATAGATATGGCCTTCGACGTTGCCGCCGTTCTTCTTCACGCCCGAGGCTTCCGCATAGAAACGGACCTGATCGTTCAGGGCGTGGCGCCATGCCAGTTCGACAGTCGGGGCCCAGACGCTTTCGCTGGCCGATGCAGAGCCGCTCCACGAGTAGTTTTCCACTGGCGCGGTCGAGCTGACGTTGGCCGTCGCCGAACCGGAAATCTTGGCGCGCAGGTGGGCTGCGCCCAGGCCGACGCCGAAGACGTTCTTTTCCTTGCCAAACCACAGCTTGTACGACAGGCGCGCCAGCTCGATGCGCAGGTTGGCATCCGCGCGGATCGTGCCGCTGACCGGACGGCCTTCGTACACGGTGTCGCCATTCAGATCGGCGCCGTAGCCCTCATCGAAGCGGAAATAGTCAAACGAGATGCCGTGGCTGTCTCCGATCAGGACTTCGCCCTTGACGCGTGGCAGCGTGACGTCGCTGATCTCTTCGTCCGGCGTATCGACGCGGCCGTAGCGCGTGTCGCCACCCAGGTGGATTTCAGGCTCGGCATAGAACGCGCCGGCCGAGATGCTGACGCGGTCGAGCGCTGGCGACTGCTGCGCCTGCGCCATGCCTGCTGCGGCGGCGCCCAGCAGAATGGCGCCCTTGAGCGCGCGGACGAGGGTGGTGTGAACGGACGGGGCAGCAGTGCGTGGTGCAGGGCGGGACATGGATTCTCCGGATAATCAATTGAAAGAAGTGCCCGCCAGACTGTGTCTCGACGCGGCAACAATTAATTATCGCAAGATGTTAGTTTGCCAACCCACACGATTGAACTGACTTTGTGGTCATTAAGCCACACGGGAATGTCATGTCATGCAAGTTGCATACATGTGACATCCGCTCCGCGTCATTACACGAACGCACCCGGTGCTTTGCAAGTCATGGTTTATCATCCAGAAACATTAACCTTTTCACAAACGCAGCCAATGAAGCAATTTACCCTTCCGCAGAATTCGTTCCTGCTCCTGCTCACGATCGTCACGATCGCTTTCCTATGGATCCTGCTGCCGTACTCCGGCGCCGTGTTCTGGGGCGTCGTATTCGCCATCATCTTCGCGCCGTTGCAGTCAAGGTTGCTGCGTGCGACCAAGGGCAAGCCAACCGTCGCCGCCCTGCTCTCGCTGCTGGTCATCGTGCTGATGGTGCTGCTGCCGCTGGCAATGATCACGGCGTCTCTGGTCGACCAGGTTGCCGGCATCTATACGATGGTCAGCAGCGGCCAGATCGATTTCGCGGGCTACTTCCAGATCGTGATGCGCGCCTTGCCGAACTGGGCCATTTCGATCCTCGAACGGTTCGAACTGACCAACCTGGCGTCGCTGCAGACCAAGATCACCGAATTTGCAGCGCAGATCAGCCAGGCAGCCGCCACCTACGCGCTCAATATCGGCCGCAACACGCTCGACTTCGTCGTCAGCATGACGATCATGCTGTACCTGCTGTTCTTCCTGCTGCGCGACGGCCGCATCCTGGCGGCGCGCATCCAGCGCGCCGTGCCGCTGAGCGTCGAATACAAGAGTCGCCTGTTCCAGAACTTCACGACGGTCATCCGCGCCACGGTCAAAGGCAATGTGCTGGTCGCGGTTGCACAAGGCGCGCTGGGCGGCCTGATCTTCTGGATGCTGGACGTGTCCGGCCCGCTGCTGTGGGGCGTGGTGATGGCGTTCCTGTCGCTGCTGCCGGCGATCGGCGCGGCACTGGTGTGGGGGCCGGTTGCGATCTACTTCCTGGTGACAGGCGATATCTGGCAGGGCGTGGTGCTGGCCGCATATGGCGTGCTCGTCATCGGTCTGGTCGACAACATCCTGCGCCCGATCCTGGTCGGCAAGGACACCAAGTTGCCCGACTATGTGATCCTTCTGTCCACACTGGGCGGCATGGCGCTGTTTGGCCTGAATGGCTTCGTGATCGGGCCGGTCATTGCCGCCCTGTTCATTGCAGCATGGGATCTGTTCTGCCGCTCGGACGAGTTCCAGGAAGAGTAAAGGGCAAGAGTAAAGGGTAAGATACGCGCTTTGCCCCGGCCGGCATCCTTTGGCCGGGGTGTTGCCGCAACCCGATTCAACGAGACATTCAATGCTGACTACCCTGCTCGACTGGTTCCTCCACCTGGACCGCCACCTCGCCGTACTGGCCGCCGAATACCAGCTGCTTGTCTATGTGCTGCTGTTTGCCGTGATCTTCGTGGAGACGGGCGTGGTCGTGATGCCATTCCTTCCTGGCGACTCGCTGCTGTTCGTCACCGGCGCGCTGGCCGCCAAAGGCATGCTGTCGCTGGAAATCCTGATCCCGCTGCTGATCTTCGCTGCAGTGACGGGCGATATCGTCAACTTTGCGATCGGCAGTGCGTTCCGCGAACGCGTCAAGCGTGGCTACCGGTTCCGGCTCATCAAGGAAGAGCACATCGCGCATACCGAACGCTTCTTCCTGCGCCATGGCCCCAAGACCATCGTGCTGGCGCGTTACGTGCCGATCGTGCGTACGCTCGCGCCGTTCGTCGCGGCACTGGGCAGCATGCGCTATACCACCTTCCTCGCGTACAACGTCGCTGGCGGCACCTTGTGGGTCGTTTCGCTGACGGTTGTCGGCTACATCTTCGGCAATATCGGCTGGGTCAAGGACAACCTGACCGCCGTCATCATGGGGATCATCGTGCTGTCGCTGGTGCCAGGCATCGTGGCCTGGCTGCTGGAACGCCACCGCGGTCGCCGCGCCGACGGCCAGGCCTGAGCCAGCGGCAGGGGCTGCGGCGTCAGTGAATCAGGCGGCGCAGACCGCCACTGGCAGCGCCAGCGAGACGGTGGTGCCCTTCCCCGGGCCCGCGCTGCGCACGAAGATCGACCCGCCATGGGCTTCGCAGACGCCCTTGGCGATCGTCAGGCCCAGCCCGGCGCCGACGGGCGCGCGACCCGGCGCCAGCGCGCGCCGCTCGAACGGTTCGAAAATGTGCTGCAAGTCTTCGGCGGCGATACCCGCCCCGCAATCGATCACCTCCGCGCGCAGCACATTGCCTTCGATGAACACCCGAAGGCAGATTTCTTCGCCGTCCGGCGTGAATGCGCTCGCATTGCACAAGACGTTCCCCAGCGCTTGCGCAACCCGCTCCGGATCACACAACAGCTCGGCGTCGGGGTTATCCACTTCCACGATCAGGCGCTGGTTGCGCGAACGCACCAGTGTTTCCACCGCGTCGAGCGACAGGTTCACGATCTCGTGTTTCGTGCACGTGCGTGGCTCGACCGGGAGGTTGTGGACGCAATCGACGCGTGACGCGTCCAGCAGGTCGGCGATGAAACGCGCGAGCTGCCGGGTTTGGCGCTGCACGACGCCGGCCATTTTCGACACGACCGGATCGTTGTTGGCACGCTGCAGGAGGCCCGCGATACTCATGATCGGTGCCAGCGGGTTGCGCAGTTCGTGCGCCAGCATCGCCAGGAATTCCTCGCGGGCATGGGCAGCGTCACGTTCCCGCTCCTGCAGCCGGCGCTGTTCGCTGATGTCGGTCAGGCAGCACAATGCGCCCACGACGGCGCCGCCGGCGTGGAACACGGGCTTGGCGTGAATGACGATCCGGCGCGGCTGGCCATCGCGGCACACGGCGAGCAGCTCGGTCGGGGATGGCGTCGCCCCGGCGGCGGCGAGCGCTGCCGGGCTGGCTTTCTTGTCCAGCAACTGGCCATCCAGCGACCGCAGCGTCTCAAAACCGTCCCAGCGCATATCGCTGACATGCGGACAGTCGTCGCCCCAGATGCGCCTGGCTGCCGCGTTGACGTGCACCAGCGCGCCCGTGGGCGAGCAACAATATGCAGGACATGGCATCTGCTCGATCGCCCATGCGTACGATTCGGGCCAGCCATTGTCCAACTCGCTAAATTCGCCTTCGAGAGGCGTGTTCTGATGGGTCATGGTGCAAATGCGGAAAGAGCACCGCTATCGAAGTCTCAATCGACATTATCGAGGTTGCAACATTTGCACTGCGTAGGAGACACACTACCATTCTTGTCGGAGGTTGACGTGCAGGTGCCGGAAGAGCGTTGCCGGCAGCGCCAGTGTCCGGGCGCGAAAATGTGGCTGTAAACGACAAACGCCCCGCATCGGGCGGGGCGTTGCATCGATGCCGGGACGGGCCCGGCAGCACGATCAGTGTGACACGATCGGCGTGATGCGATCAGTTCGACTTGGCGTGCGCAGCCAGGCGACGGGCCACGGCTGGCGACACGGCGTCGGCGCCACGGGTCATGCGGTACAGCGCCCAGACATCGGCGCTGCCAGTGGTGCGGGCTGCAGCCGCTGGCGCAGTCTTGACTTCACGCACGAAATCGAATGCGGTGCTGACCAGGGCGGACAGTTGGGCAGCGAAGGACGGGCGGAGGGACAAGGTGGTCATGATTTTCTTCCTGTTTATTTGATCTGGTATGAAGCTAGTATGCGCTCTATCAGATAGAAATCAAATTGCGATCCATGATAGTCGTCATTCACAAAACAACTATCTTGGAAATCGATATTTGATCGATAACAGGAAACCACACGGTCTTAGATGCCAGCCAGCGCCAGGCGTCCAACCGGCGCTTCGTGACTGCGCGCTGGCGCCGTGCGGACAGCACCGACGTGTACGTCAGTCTTGAACACGCTGACCACATCGGCCAGGTGCGCCGCTTGCTCCTGCATCGAACCGGCGGCAGCGGCGGCTTGCTCCACAAGCGCGGCGTTCTGCTGCGTTGCCTGGTCCATCTCGGTGATGGCAGCATTGACCTGCTCGATGCCGGCACTCTGCTCGTCGCTGGCGTGGGAAATTTCGCTCATGATCCCGGTGACGAGAGAAATGCTGTGCACGATATTGGTCATCGTCGTGCCCGCATTGTCCACCAGGCTGGTACCGGCTTCGACTTTCTGCACCGAGTCGTCGATGAGGCCCTTGATTTCCTTGGCCGCTGCCGCCGAGCGGTGCGCCAGGTTGCGCACTTCGCTGGCGACGACGGCAAAGCCGCGGCCCTGTTCACCGGCACGCGCTGCTTCCACGGCGGCATTCAGCGCCAGGATATTGGTCTGGAAGGCGATGCTGTCGATCACGCTGATGATGTCGACGATCTTGCGCGACGACGCATTGATCTCGCTCATCGTGCCCACCACTTGCGCAATCACGGCGCCGCCCTGCCCGGCAATGCTGGCCGCTTCGGAGGCCATCGTGTTGGCGCGGCGCGCGTTGTCGGCATTCTGGCGCACGGTGGACGTGAGTTCTTCCATCGACGACGCGGTTTCTTCCAGCGAACCGGCCTGCTGCTCGGTACGGCGCGACAGGTCGAGGTTGCCCTCAGCGATTTCGGCCGATGCCGTCGCGATCGTTTCGGTGCCGGTGCGTACCTGGCGCACGATCCCGAGCAGGTTATCGTTCATTTTTTGCAGTGCCGTCATCAGCTGACCGGTTTCGTCGCGGGTCGTGACGGTGAACTCGCTGCCCAGGTCGCCTGACGAGACGCGGTCGGCAACGGCCACCGCATCCTGGATCGGACGCACGATCGAACGGGTGATGAAAATGCCGAACATGACACCCAGCACCATGGCCAGGCTTCCCAGGCCGATCAGGGTCGTGCGCGCGGTGTCATGCGCTGCAAAGGCGTCGGCCACGAACTTCTCCGCCGACTTTTGCTGCGCAGCGGCGAGCTTGCTGATCGAGTCGACGTAGACGACGCTGGTCGGGAGCATCTGGGTCTCGAAGATGCGTCGTGCGCCTTCCGTGTCGCCAGCCATCCTGGCCGCCAGCAGCGCCTTGCGTGCTGCAGCATAGGGCACCCGCGCCGCCACGACCTCTTCGAGCTGTGCCTGCGACTTCGGGTTGCGCAAGCCGGCCTTGATCGTTTGCTGCAATTCGGTGGAGCGCACCGAGCCGGCAGCGATGCGGTCGCCGATGATCTTGACCTGTTCCGGCTCGGGCGTGTGGTAAGCCATCTCGACCAGCACGCGGTTGACTTCGATGATTTTCGCCCACTCTGCCACGTTGCGCTGGTTCTTCATGCTGGTATTAACCACGCGGTCAGTCGCGTCCTTCATGTCGCCCATGCGACCGAGGGTAACGACAATCACGATGGCCATGAGTAGCAGGACGGCCGCATAGCTGAACGCCAGGCGTGTGCCAATTTTTAAGTTTTTCATCAAACGTTGTCCGGGAAGGTGGGAGAGACCGGCGCCCTGCGTATGCAAGGAACGCCGCGTGGCAAAGATGCCCAAAGGCAACATGATCGCACAGGCGAGAAACTCATGTGTTGCACACGGCCAACATCTCCCATCAATGGCGGCGAATCCCTGCGTAGTCCGCGTAAATGCTTTGAACCTCAAGCATGGTCGATTCGGCATGCATGCAATGCGCCCTGACCGACGTCAGCTGCCTGCAACAGGCGTGATCGCGCGGAAGATCTGGATGACTGCCGGCCCCAGCAATACCACCAGCAACGCGGGAAAGATGCAGAAGATCAGCGGAAACAGCAGCTTGGTCGCAATCTGCGCCGCCTTTTCCTCGACCAGTTGCCGCCGCCGCGTACGCAGTTGCTCCGATTGCACGCGCAGCGCCGTGCCGACGCTGGTGCCGAAGCGTTCGGCCTGGATCAGCATCTTGACCAGCGCATCGACGTCTTCCACGCCGGTCCGCAGCGCCAGGTTGCGCAGCGCCTTTTCCTTGGCGCTGCCGGCGCGCAGTTCCAGCGTCACCAGCTGCAGTTCGTCGGCCAGCACCGGGCTTTTCAGGCCGATCTCGCTGCCCACGCGCGCCAGCGCCGCATCCATCGCCAAACCCGCTTCGACGCAGACGGTCATCAGGTCGAGCGCATCGGGAAAGCCCTCGAAGATGTCGCGCTGCCGGTTGGCGACGCGGCGCTTGAGCAGGAAATCCGGCAGGTAGTAGCCGATGCTGGCCGCGCTCACCAGGAACAGGAAGGTCAGCGCCAGCGGCCGGTTACCGTGATGCGGCAGCGCGATCCAGACCAGCAGCGGCAAGCCGAGCGTCAGCGCCGTCTTGGCGGCGTGGTATAACCCGGGGGCCGAGGGCGCACGCCAGCCGGCATTGATGAAGCGCAGCCGCAACGGCGACGATTCCCACCCTTCGGTCGGCACGGACAACCTGGCCAGCGGCTCGGCGAATTCGGCCAGGCGCTCGCGCCAGCCGTCACCGCGCCTGGTTTTCGGCACATCGCGCTCGTCCAGCGCGACCAGGCGCGCCTTGACGGGGTCGCGCGTGAGCAGCAGCAAGGCTGCCACCGCAACGCCAAACACCAGCAGGAACATCACCGCCAGCATGACTATTTTCGGGATGGTCATCGTGTCGTTCTTTCTTTACATCCGGATGCGCACGATCTTGCGGATCGCCAGTACGCCAAAGCTCATCATGCCCAGCGCCGCGCCGCTCAGCTGGCGCCCGATCGGGTCGTTCACCAGCACGCCCATCGTCTCGGGATTGGCCACCGCCATCATGCCGCCGGCACCAAACGGCAGCAGGCACAGTACCCAGGCCGAGATGCGGCCCTCGGCCGACAGCACGCGCACCTGGCCGGCCAGCTTGTGGCGATCGCGGATGATGCTGGAAATCGACGTCAGCAATTCGGTCAGGTTACCGCCGCTCTCGCGCTGGATCAGCACCGCCACGACGAAGTACTGCAAGTCCATGCTGGGCACCCGCTGCGCCAGGTTGTTCAGCGCGTCGCCCATCGAAACGCCGAAATTGACTTCGTCGAAGGCGGTCTTGAACTCGTCGCCCAGCGGCGCGCTCACTTCGTCGGCCACCAGTTTCAGGGCGGTCGGGAACGCGTGGCCGGCGCGCATCGCGCGGCTCATCATGTCCAGTGCCTCGGGCAACTGGCGCTCGAAACGCACCATGCGTGCGTCGCGCGCACGCGTCAGGCGCAGCAGCGGCAGCCAGCCGGCAACGAGCATGCAGGCCAGCAGCCCAAGCAACGGCAGGCGCAGCAGCAAGGCGGCCATGAGTCCGCCGAAGGCACACGCTGCGCAGACGGCCAGCAGCGACGCCGCCTTCTGCGCACTACCCGCCTGCAGCAGCATGCGGTCCAGCCGGTACACGCCGGGAAGACGCTGCAGCAGCGGTTCGAGCTCCGGATTGTCGGACAGGCGCCGTTCCTTGACGATGGTGACATCGAGCTCGCGTGTCTCGCGCCCGATCACGCTGCGCAGCCGGCGCGCGATGCGCTCGGCTTCCGGGTTGTTGTTCGCCTGCCAGGCCGTGTACACGCCCCAGACCAGCAGCAGGACGGCGGCAAACACCAGCAGGATGAACAGGAGGAAGGTGGTATCCATGCCCGGGGTCCTAGCGCGGCTCGAAGATGTGCGGCGCCAGGTTCACGCCGAACGTGCGCAGGCGCTCGGCGAAGTGCGGCCGCACGCCGGTGGCGGTCGCCTGCCCCAGCACCGTGCCGTCATCGGCCACGCCGGTCTGCCGGAACGTGAAGATCTCCTGCATCGTGATGACGTCGCCTTCCATGCCCGTCACTTCCGTGATCGACAGCACCTTGCGCTTGCCGTCGGTCAGGCGCGAGACCTGAACCACGACGCCCACGGCCGACGCGATCTGCTGGCGCATGGCCTTGGGCGGCAGGTTCGGCGCGGCCATGCTGATCATGTTTTCCAGGCGCGTGAGCGCTTCGCGCGGCGTGTTCGCGTGCAGGGTTGCCATCGAGCCTTCGTGACCGGTGTTCATCGCGCCCAGCATGTCCATCGCTTCTTCGCCGCGCACCTCGCCCAGGATGATGCGGTCGGGCCGCATCCGCAGCGCGTTCTTCACCAAAGCGCGCTGGGTCACTTCGCCCTTGCCCTCGATGTTCGCAGGGCGCGTTTCAAGACGCACCACGTGCGGCTGCTGCAATTGCAGTTCGGCCGCGTCTTCGACCGTCACGATGCGCTCGTTGTGGTTGATGAAGCCCGAGATCACGTTGAGCATCGTCGTCTTGCCCGACCCCGTGCCGCCGGAGATCACGATATTGACCTTGGCCTTGCCCAGGCCCTGCAGCACCTCGGCCATGTCGGCCGTCATGCTGCCGTAGGCAACCAGGTCGGCCAGGCGCAGCGGGTCCGCCGAGAAGCGCCGGATCGACATCACCGCGCCATCGATCGCCAGCGGCGGGATGATCGCATTCACGCGCGAGCCGTCCGGCAGGCGCGCATCGACCATCGGGCTCGATTCGTCGATGCGGCGGCCCACGCGCGAGACGATCTTGTCGATGATCTTCATCAGGTGCGCTTCGTCGGTGAACGTCACGTCGGTCAGTTCGAGCTTGCCGCGCCGTTCGACATAGACCTGCTTGTGCGTGTTGACCAGGATGTCCGAAACCGTCGGGTCTTCCAGCAGCGGCTCGAGCGGGCCGAAGCCCAGCATCTCGTTCTGGATGTCGCGCGTGAGCATCTTGCGCTCGGCGTCGTTGATGACGACCATCTCTTCTTCGAGCAGACGCTCGACCAGGAGGCGCAGCTCTTGCCGGATCTGGTCGCCATTGAGGCGCTGCATGCTTTCCAGGTCGATGCGGTCGAGCAGCGCCTCGTGGATGCGGGCCTTGAGCTGGTGGTAGGCGCGGTTGTCGATCGGCCCGCCGCGCACGGCGGCGGTCCGTGGCGCCGGGGCGCCGGTGGTCACGCGCGTCGGCGTGTTTGGCGTCGTGCTGCTGGACAGCGCTGCGCTGCCGAGGCGTTCGCGCAGCGACGCGGAAGGGATCATGTTCATGTCGTTGGACTCCTTGAGCAGTTCGCGGGTCATACGTCAGTCTTGCGGCGCTTGAACAGGCGCGCCATCACGCCCGCCGCCGCCTGTGGCGCGGCTTCGCCCGTCTGGCTGCGCGCCATCGTCATCAGGGCGACGCTGAGCGGACTCTCCGGCGCCAGGCGCGTGATCGGCACGCCCTGGTTGACCGACTTGGCCGCCGCATCGTAGTGGTTCGGCATCGTGCGCAGATGCGTCGTGTCGAACGCCTGCTCGAGATCCTTGAGCTTGATGTCGCTGTTGTTGTCGTGGCGGTTCACGACGATTTCGACCTTGTCGCTGCCGTATTCGAGGTTGCGGAACACGTCGAGCAGGCGCTTGCCGTCGCGGATGTACGGCAGTGTCGTTTGCAGCACCGGGTAGATCGTGTCGGCATGGTCGAGCGCGCGGATCGTCACCGGATCCAGGCTGCGCGCCACGTCGAGCACGATGAAATCGTACTGGCGGCGCGCCAGCTTGATGATCGCGTCGATGTGTTCGGGCTTGACGTCGCTGGCGTGGGCCGGATCGGACGGCGCGGCCAGCACGCTGAAGTTGGGCGTGACGGCGACCATGCTCGACGACAAAAACGACGGATCGAGCCGGTGGATCTGCGTCGCGACATCCGACAGCGTGGCCAGCGGCTTGCTGTCCGAGACGAACAGCGACGCGTCGCCGAACTGCAGGTTCATGTCGATCATCGCCACGCGCTTGGTGCCGCCCGCCGACAAGGCGTAGGCCAGGTTGGTGGCCAGGAAGGTCGCGCCGCTGCCGCCCTTGCACGAGATGAAGGCCAGCACCTTGCCCTGCGCCGCGCCCTGGCTGCCGAACTTCTCGGCGATGTGGTCAACGGCCTTGGCCAGTTCGGCCGCGCCGGGCGTGGCCGGCAGCACTTCGCGCACCCCGGCGCGCATCGCGCGCAGCAAAAAGTCCTGCGACAGGTCGCCCGACAGCACGATGAAGGCCATGCGCGGGAACAGGTGGCCAAGCCGCTCGAGCTGGTCGAGGTCACCCTCGTCGGCGCGCGGCTGGTCGACCACCAGCAGGTCGGGGATGGCGTCGTCACTCATCGTCGACAGGCGCGCCGGGGTACCGGCGATCATGTCGACTTCGTCGCTGCCCGGGCGCGCGCGCAATTGGCGCGACAGCTCGATCAGGTGGCGCTCGTCGCGCGAAAGGACTGCGATTTTCATGATGGCCTCTACTTGTTCCCGCCGAATAGCGTGATCTCGACCTGCGGCGCGGGCGCGGCGAACGAGCCCTGGTAATTCTTGTAGGCGAGGATGGCGCTGCCGGCGTCGCTGCCCGGCACGGTTGGCGTGGCCTGGGGCGCGATGATCTGGCTGGCCATGATGTTGCGCACGGTCTTGCCGGTGCCGGCCGGCGTCCGGGTAGCGCAGCCGCCAAGCAGCAGACTGGCGCAGGTTGCGGCGAGGATGGCGGTGGTGGTCGTCTTCATGATCATTTCTCTTTGGCGGCAGGGGCGGCGCGGCCTTCGAGCCGGCCGCCGAGCATGAACTGGGTGCGGCTTGGCTGCACGTAGTCGTCGGTCGGCAACGCGGGCTGGGATTGCATCGGCTTGGCCAGGCGCGGCGTCACGATGAACACCAGTTCGGTGCGGTCATTCTGGAAGTCGCTGCTGCGAAACAGTGCGCCCAGCACCGGGACGTCGCCCAGCAGCGGGAAGCGCTTGATGGTGCTGGTCACGTTATTGCGGATCAGGCCACCGATGGCGAAGCTCTGGCCATCCTGCAGCTGCACCGTGGTCGCCGCGCGCCGCGTGGTAAACGACGGCAGGATCGCGGTCGCGCTGTTGTTGGTCGCGCCGGGCGTGGTGATGCCGATGCCTTCGCGATTGAGTTCCGACACTTCCGGCGCCACGCGCAGGTTGATGCGTCCGCCCGCCAGCACGGTCGGCGTGAATTTCACGGCCACGCCATATTCTTTTTCTTCCAGCGTGATCAGCGCCGCGCCACTGGACGAATTCTGCGCGACCGGGATGAAGATCTTGCCGCCAGCGAGAAAACTTGCCTCCTGCCCGCTGATGGCCATGACGTTCGGCTCGGCCAGGATCTTGATCAGGCCGTCGCGCTTTTCGCCGTCGATGGTCAGCTGCTTCATGCCGTTGCCCACGGCGCTGATGGCGCCGGCGCCGCCACTGAGCAGGCTCGATACGGCAGCGTAGGTCCAGTTGCCGTTGGTCTTGGAAAAGCCCGCCTTGGCGCCCAGCTGGTCCACCAGCGACTTCGAGATTTCGGCGATCTTCACTTCCAGCATGACCTGCTGCGGTGCGGCGATCGCCAGCATGTTCAATACTTTCGCGGCGGTTGCCGACCCCGCGGCGGGCGCCGCCGCCGGCGCACCGACGGACAGCGGCGACGGGCTGCCAGCGCCACTGTCGGCCTGGCCGCCAGCGGCAGGCACGGCGCTTTCCTGGAACGCGGTGGCCAGGTCCACCAGCGCGCTGGCCACGCCGACGTCGCTGACCATCCCCGACAGCACCACCGCGTTGCCGCTGGCGCCGATGCGGATATCGCGCTCGAGCGGGAACAGCGCGTCGAACTGCGCCCGCAGCGACGACGTGTCGATGGCCACGTCCAGGTCGATCACGGTCGAGCGCTTGTCGCGACCGGACACGATCAGGTTGGTGCTGCCGACGCTGCGCGCGACGATCACGACTTCGCTGGCGCCCGGGACCACGACGTTGGCCACTTTCGGGTCGCCCACCATGACGGCGCCGGCCGGCGTGCAGAAGCGCTTGAGGACGGATTTGCCGCGCATCAGCTGGAGCCGTTGATTCGCGCCGCCGCGCAGGTCGATGCAGTCGGCCCCTGCGGCGACCGGGACGGCGGCGTCCACCTTGGCGGCAGGGGCGGCAGCGCCGGCGTCCAGCGTCAATGCGACGGCGCAGGCCAGCAGGGTCTTGTGGGTCAATGTGGTCATGACGGATTCTTCAATCAAAAGCTTTGCGAAGCGGCGTCCAGGCCGCGGATCACCAGGACACCGTCGCGCGGCGCGCTTGGCTGACGTGGGGTAACAGGAGCAATGCGTGGCGCCGCATCACGGACCGGCGCCGGGGCCTGCGCCGACAGTGCCGGCAGGCCAAGCACCGATTCGCGCGTCGCGCCGGTCGTGTTGGCCGGCTGCGCCTCGATCTGGTTGCGCAGCACCAGCGACAGCGAACCGATCGAGCGGGCCAGGTCGAGCTTCTCGACTTCATTCGGGGTCAGCTCCAGCGTCACGGCATTCACGACGCGCGGCTTGGTGTCGTCCACGGCCGATTCCTGCGCCACGGCCAGCACCAGGATGCGCTCCAGTACGATCTTCGAGATCGAGCCGGCGTTCTGCGCCAGGTCGCTGTTGGTCGGGGCCAGGTTCACGAGGATGTCGACATAGTTGCCAGGCAGTGCAAAGCCGGCCACGCCGACGACGTCGTTGACGCGCACGGTCATGGCGCGCTTGCCGCTGGCGACCACCGCCGACAGACCGCCCAGCGTGCCGGCCGGCGCCAGCTTCGATTCGAGTACCGGCTCGCCGCGCGCAATGTCGCCCCGCGCGATGCGTCCTTCGAGCAGCTTGATGTCGGTGATCGCGCCCGGCGGCATCGAGCCGGCGGGCCAGTCGGTCAGTTGCAGGCTGGCCGGCAGGATGCGCGCGCCCTGCCCGATCTCGGTGGCGGCGACCACCACCCGGGTGCCCGCCGGGCCCTGTTCGCCCATCCACTTGGCCGCCAGTACCACGGCGCCCAGCGCCAGCACCAGCGCCACGCCGATGATCAGGATCGCTCTCGAATTACGCATGTTCATACTCCGTCGTGCCGCGTTCGCGGCGTTCTTGTGAGGCGGGCCGGCCCGGGGTGCCCGCGGCAAAATAGTTGTCCCAGGCCCAGTCCAGGGTGCGGCGCGAGAGTTCGGGCGCGCAGTCTTCGTAGCGCGCCAGGTCGCGCAACTGGCGCATCAGGTCGCGCGGGTAGCAGGCCAGCAGCGGCACGCCGCGCTCGCGGTGGCACGCCAGCAGGTAGTCGAAGGCCGCGGCGTCGAAGGTGACGCCGACGGATTCGCACGCCTGGCGGAACAGGCGCGTGTATTCGTCGGTCGACGCTTCGGGCACCTCGATCTTGTAGCCGAGGCGGCGCAGGAAGGCGCCGTCGGACAGGCGCTGCGGCACGAAATTTGACGAGAACACGATGATCACGTCGAATGGCACCTGGAACGTGTGGCCGGTGTGCAGCGTCAGGTAATCGACGTTGCGGTCCATCGGCACGATCCAGCGGTTCATCAATGCTTCCGGCGTGCAGCGCTGGCGGCCCAGGTCATCGATGATGAAGATGCCGTTGTTCGACTTGAGATGCGGCGGCGCCTGGTACAGGCGGGTGTGCGGATCAAAGCGCAGGTCGAGCATGTCGAGCGTCAGTTCGCCGCCGGCCAGCGCAGCCGGGCGGCGCACGCCGCGGATCCAGCGCAGGTCCGGCGCGCTGCCGCGGTCCAGGCCCGGTGCTTCCGTCAGCGCGGGCTCGGTCACGCAGTGCTGCACGTTGTCGAAAAACGGAATGACTTCGCCATCGACCATCAGCGCGTGCGGCACGGCGATCGTGCCGACCAGCAGGTCGCGCAGGCGCTCAGCCAGGTAGGTCTTGCCGCTGCCGGCCACGCCGTGCAGGAACAGCGCGCGGCCCGAATTCATGCCGGCGCCGATCTGGTCGAGCACGACCGGGTTGACGACGACGCCATCGAAGACGGCAGCCATCGCGCCACGCGTGACCTGCATGTTTGCCACGCTTTGCGCCTTGACCTGGGCGACATAGGCGGCCAGCGTGACGGGTGCCGGGCCGGCATAGGCATTGCGGCCCAGCGCGGCCTGGGCACGCGCGCGGCCGGCCTCGGTAAGGATGTAGCACAGGTCGGCGTCGGTACCGCTGTTGCCGATGCGCGCGACTTCGCACAGTTTTTCGGCCCGCAGGAACGCGATCAGGGGATCGATGACGCTGACATTGAGTTTGGTGTGCGCGGCCAGTTCCGCCAGGCGCATCTGGCCGCGCTGGAACAGGATCTTGCCCAGCAATTCGGCCAGGAACAGGAACGGCAGGCCGGTCTCGTCGACCGTGCGCGGCGCCCTGGCGTTCGATGGCGCAAGCAGAGCGAGGCTCACAGCGGCAGCTCCCCGTGCACGCGCAGCCACAGCACGCAGCCCGCGGTGGCGGTAGCAATTGCGATCGCGTACGGCAGGCGGCCGCTGGCAGCTTCGGGTGGCACCGTCGGCGCGGCGACGGTGCCGGCCAGCGCCGAGTAGGTCGTGTGCAGCGCCATGTGGTAAGCATTGGCGACCAGGCGGCGCAGATTACGCTGCCAGGCCGCAAACACCAGCGCCAGCACGCCGCCGGCCACCAGCGTGACCAGGCCGACAGTGAGGATCTGGCCGGCGCCGACGAAGGCCCCGACCATCGCCAGCAGCTTGACGTCACCGGCGCCCATCAGGCGCAGCGCGTACATCGGCAGCAGCAGCGCCAGGCCGAGCGCACAGCCGCCGAGCGCGGACAGGATGCCGAGCCCGCCGACCGGCGTCGTGAACAACCCTGCCCCTGCCGGCAGCAAGGCATGCAGCGCGAACGCGGCCAGCATGCCCGGAAACACGACGGCATTCGGAATGCGGCGCACGCGCACGTCGGTGAGGACGGCGGCGCCTAGCAGAGCGAACAGCAGCAGGAGTGGCAGAGTTGACAATGAATTCTCCGGGTAAAAAAAATCCGGCCGCGGGACAGCCCGTGCCGGATCGGGTCCACCGTGCGGCGGACGGGACGTCAATTACTTCGGCGTCTGGTTGATCTTGCCTGCCAGGTTCGTGAACATGGTGCTGATGTTGCCACCCAGCAGGGACACGGCGGTGATGATGACGCCGGCGATCAGCGATGCGATCAGTGCGTATTCGATGGCGGTGACGCCGTCTTCTTCTTTGATCAGGTTTTTGATGAAGTTCATGGTGGATCCTTTCAAGGGTCGGTAATCAAGCATTAGCAGGTTGGCTTTTATGCGCTCGTCCATGCAGCCATTGCCGCGATGAAGCAGACAACTGCGAGCAGAACCGAGAGAACGACATACGACATGGCCGGATTGCTGCTGCTTTCATACTGCTGTTCCGGGTTGTCTTCTCTGTCGTGCACCGTTCGCTCCTGTTCGCTTGCCGTCGTACCGCATGTCACGATACGCAGCGCATGAGTTGAATCTTACGGACCGGCAACTTTGTTGCCATCCGTCAAAACTACCTTTTTGAGAGGTACGTTGCGCCACAGCAACCCGGTACATTTGTACCGGGTCGCCGTACGGCGCATTCCGACGGAGAGGAAAGGCGAGGCGCAGTCAACGTCAATGACCTGGGTTGGCGCTGGGCCCTGGATGGCGGGCGGGTCAGTTCTGCAGACAATTGTTCTGCATTGCAATCAGCGTCATCAATAGACAACGCTGACTGCGCAAAAGGCGATGCCTCAGGCGAGGCCGTGCTTGATGGCGTAGACGTACAACTCGAGGCGGTTGGCCACGTCCAGCTTCTGGTAGATGGTGGTGAGGTGGTTGCGCAGCGTGCGCTCGGAGATGAACGCGCGTTCTGCCAGTTCCTTGTTCAGGGCGCCCTTGCCCTGCACGATCATGCCGATGACGTCGCGTTCGCGCGCCGTCAGCGTGCCGATGCGTTCGGCCTCCGGATCGGCCTTGGGCGCCGGCGCGACCAGCTGGCCCAGCAGCGCCTGCATCAGCGACTGGTCAAGCCACAGCTCGCCGCCATGCACCTTGCGCACGGCCAGCAGCACGTCGTCAGTCGGCGCTTCCTTGCTGACCACGCCGCGCGCGCCCGCTTTGACGGCGGCCGCCAGCGTGCCCTGGTCGCGGTTCGCGCTCAGGATCACGACGCGCGTGCTGCCATTGGCCACCAGCGCCGGTAAAAAGTCGATGGAGCTGCTGCCTTTCAGGTCGAGGTCGAGCAGCACGATGTCCGGGCGCAGCGCGGCGCACAGGGCCGTGGCCTCGGCGCCATCGCTGGCGCTGCCCACCAGCGTGAACGACGCGCCCTCGGACTGGATCAGGCGTTCGAGGCCCCACAGCATGGTCTTGTGGTCATCCACGAGCAGGATGCGGATGGTCATGATGTCTCCAATACGTTATGTCGGTGCCGGTCAGACCGGGATGCGGATGCGCAGCAGCGTCTGGCGCGCGTCGGCTTCGACGTCGAGCGTGCCGCCCACCGCCGCCACCCGCTCGGCAATCGAGCGCGGCACGAACGGTTTCGGCGCCACGGCGCCATCGGACACCGGGTTGAAGATATCGATCGCCAGCTGGCCGGCGTCGTCCTCGATCACGACGCCGGCCGTGCGTGCCCGCGTGTGCTTGCAGATATTGCTGATGCCTTCGGTGACGATCTGGAACACCTCGGCTGCCATGCGGTCGTTGGCCACGCCCTCGCCCTGCACCTCGAGCATCACGTCCACGCCATAGAAGGTCTGCACCTGGCGCAACTGGCGGCGCAGCGCCACCAGCAGTTCCGGCTCCTCCTGGCGCCCGCTGCGAAAACGCTGGGCGAAGTCGCGCATGTCGCCGATCACGTCCGAGCACATGGCCAGCAAGCGGTCGAGTTCGGGCGCCACGGCGCTGTCCTCACCGGCGCCATTGCGGATCGCGGCCACGGCATGGCGCAGGCCGATATACGGCTGGATGGTGCTGTCGTGCAGGTCGCGCGCGATGGTCTGGCGCTCGCGGAAGGCTGCTTCGGATGCCAGCCGGTCGAGCAGATCGATGGTTTCAATGACGGGAAACGCCTGCTGCACGATGTGCTTGAGGAACGTCGCATCACCACGGCGCAGGCGGCTGCCCGTGACGAAGATCCGGCCACTGCCCTTGCGCAGCGGCAGCGACGCGCTGACGAAACCATCGGTATCGAGCAGGTCGGCCACGTGGCCGCAGGCATCCATGTCCGTCCTGGACCACTCCTTTTCGCCGGTGGCCAGGCGCACCGCGCACACCCCGCCCGGCAGCAGGCGCCGCAAGCCGGCGCCGGGGCCACGGTACAGCGTCGCGCCCGGCGCCAGCGCCAGCAGCGGCTGCACGTCCTCGGCATCGGGCCGGCTGCGGCTGATCGGGCGGCCGGCCTTGGGGTGATGGGCGGTATTCAGGATCCAGCGCTGGTGGCTGTCCTGCATCAGCAGGGTGCAGGTGCTGGCGCCGTAGTAGCGCAGGATCTTGTCCATCAGCGAATCGAGCGTGTGCTGGACGCCGAAGCGCGGGTTGGACAGCCGGCTGACGTCGCGCAGCAGTGCCAGCCGGCGGCGCTGGTCGACCGACAGCCCGCCCCAGAACGCGATCATGTAGCCCAGCGCCAGCAGGAAAGTCGCGCGCAGCAGCAGGATGTGGAACGACTGGAAGCCCTGGACCAGCACCACCGACAGGGTCACGATGCCCACTGCGCCCAGCGTCAGCTTGGCGCCGGCATCGAACCCGTGGCGGAACGAGGTGGCCAGGATGGCGAACAGGAAGAACGAAAAGAACGGACTGGTGCCGCCGCCGGTGGCAAGGACGATCAGCCCGTACCAGATGATGTCGATCCAGTAGACATTCGGCCCGTGCCAGAAACCCGCCCGGTAGCTCGCGATGACGAGCAGTGTCAGGCTGTGCAGCACATAGCCACCCAGCACGGGCCAGGTCCATGCGCTGGAGGCGACCACGCCACCAGGACCGATGTACAGGGTCAGCAGCGCCGACACCGACAGCAGCACGCGCATCCCGAACACCATCCAGGCTTCTGCTTCGGGCGCAGCAGCCGATGGCGCGGCGACGCCGGGCGTGCGCCGGGCGGCAGTCATCAAACGACGGATATCAGGGTACCAACTCATGTTGTTGCGCGCCGACAAACGCGCGGACTCCTCGCTAAAACGGTTACAGGGCGTGATTATTGCCCTGTAGAATCCCTGCAGTTTATCGCATACAACCAACGCACACTCTCACAGTTGCCCGAATATGTTGTTTAAGAGACCCCAGCGTCAATCTGGCGCCACACTCGTCGAGATGGCGATCATCGCGCCCGTGTTCATGCTGGTCCTCGTGGGGATTATCGAGCTGAGCATGATGTTCTTCGCCACGCTGACCATGCAGTACGCGGTGCGTGAAGGTGCGCGTTTTGCCATCACCGGTCGCGCCAACGAGGGCGGGACCAGCAGCCAGCAGCGCTACGCCACGGTGATTGCGAAAATCCGCGACAACTCGCTGGGCATGTACGAGCGCACGAATTGCGTCGTGTCGGTCAATGGCAAGAGCTATGCGAGCACCAGCTACAGCAACGCCATGTTCGGCGGCGCGGGCGACATGGTGGTGCTGCAGCTCGACTGCGCATGGCCCGTAACGACGCCACTGCTCTCGGCATTCTTCACCGGCGGCCAGAACAATTTCGCCGTCGGCGCCACCATGCGAAACGAGTATTTCTGATGCTGCCCACGCCATCTGCCCGCATCCATCCTGCGCGCCGCCAGCGTGGCGTCGCAGCGGTCGAGCTTGCCCTGCTGCTGCCGATGCTGGTGGTGCTGCTGCTGTGCGCCATCGATGGCGCGCGCGCCTTGCAAGCCAATATCATCATCACCAATATTGCGCGCGAAGGCGCGAACATCCTCTCGCGCAGCGGGAGCGATCTGGACGACAGCAGCCAGGACACGATCAATGCGCTGATGGCCAGCGCCCCGCCGCTGAACGTCAACCAGCTGGGGATGATGTACATCACCCGCGTGATGGGCGAGGTCACCAATGGCGTCTCGCGCAGTGTCGTGCTGGACCAGTACCGCTGGGACGATGCCGAGCGTGTGCAAGGGTTTCGCCGCAGCGGCTACGCGCCACAGAGCAAGGTATATGGCTGCAGCGCCTGGAGCACCACCGGCAAATGCTCGAGCGTCAACAGCGCCTCGCGCCCGACCACGTTGGTCATGACCGGCAAGCTCGACCCTGGCGAAGTCGTCTTCGTGGTCGAGACGTTCTATCGCTTCGACATGCTGGTCAGCGGTTTCACCACCGGCAACAACACCCTGCCCACGTTCGGGCCCGACCTGTATTCCATGAGTGTGTTCTGAGATGAATCCGAATCTGTCCCGTCAAAGCGGTGCGATCGCCATCATGGTGGCCGTGTCGATGTTCGTGCTGCTTGCCGTGGTGGGCCTGTGCGTCGATGCCGGGCTGGCGTATCTGGTCAAGGCGCGCCTGAATGCAGCGGTGGATTCCGCGGCGCTGGCCGGTGCGCGCGCGGTCACGACCGGCAATAACCAGACGGAGCAGATCGCCAGCGCGCGGGCGGCGGCAGCCGACTTTTTTGCTGCCAATATTCCGACTAATTACCTGTTGTCGTCGCCACGCATCACCAGCACCAATGTAACCTTCAACGCCGGCCAGGCGACCATCGATGTCGTCGCCGAAGCCCCGATGCCCGTGTCGATCATGCAGATCATGAATTTCACGACGCTGACGCCCATCGCGGCAGCGCAGACGATTCGGAATGATCTGGATATGGCGCTGGTGATCGATACGTCCAGGTCTCTGCTGGGATCAGCATCGACTGTGAGAGCATCGGCGAAAAGCTTCCTCAACAAGTTCAATGTGACGCAAGACCGGGTGGCATTGGTCCACTTCGCCTCGGGTGTCGAAACAGACATTCCCATCAACCCGCTGGCACGTGGCTTCAATCGTGCGTCAATGAACAGCAAGATTAACGCATACAACTTCGATGGGGGCACGTCTTCATTCGAAGGCATGTACAAGGCTCGTGAACAGCTCAACACCGTACCGTTGGCAAATCGTTCAACGATGCGCGTCGTCGTCTTTTTCTCCGATGGTGCGCCCACCTCGTTCGGCTCTTATCTGACTTTCAATACGCCTACGGACTGCACCCGCGCAGGTTCTGTCGATCGTATCTTGAGAGAAGGCGGGCTTGGCAATCTGGGGAGCAGCGATTTCGATTTTATTAGCGAAGGCTGCAAGACGTGGCGCACGGTCAACAACAAAGATCAGCCGGCCGTAAGGAGGCTGCCGGACTGGTACAACGCGCGCCCCGAATCCGTTCGCGAATTCCCGATCGTGACGACAACACCTCGCGTCGTGACGGCTGACATTAGCACTCCGCAGCTTTTTGAAGGCAATATTCTGCGGGCGTCACGCAATCTTGCCGAAAGTATCGCTGCCAAAACACGAAGCGAAGGCGTCTACGTTTTTACCCTCGGCTTTGGTCCGGGACTGAAAGAAGCATTTTCATCTGATACGAGCACCAATGGCGAAATGATCATGAAGTGCATGGCCAACACGGTCGACGCGTTGCCACGTTGCCAGAAGCCAGACCAGCCGGTCGGCATGTACTGTTACGCGGCAACGGATGCCGACCTGACGCCCTGCTTCTCACGCCTCGCCTCGGCAATCTTGCGCATCACCAAATAAAAGCAGGTTGATCCGGGAGTAACGCAGCCATGCGCTAGAATCGCCCTCTTCGGTGCCGAGCGCACCAGCATTTGCAAGGTGGATTCACGTGTTTGCCGTTCTTGCCCTCGACATGGGGGCCGCCATGAAAACGCTGGTGCTCACGCTCGACCTGGTGGGCACCTTTGTGTTTGCACTGTCCGGCGCCACCGCCGGCGTGCGGCGTCATCTCGATCTGTTCGGCGTGCTGGTGCTGTCGTTCGTGGCTGCCACCTCGGGCGGCATCGTGCGCGACCTCCTGATCGGCGCCACGCCACCAGCTGCGTTTTCGGACTGGCGCTACCTGGGCGTGTCGCTGCTGGCGGGCGTGACGATCTTCTTCTGGCACCCGTTCATCCACCGCGCGCGCAATCCGGTGCTGCTGTTCGACGGTGCGGGCCTGGCGCTGTTTTGTGTCGCGGGTGCGCAAAAGGCACTCGTGTTCGGCCTCGAACCGGTGATGGCTGCGCTGCTGGGCATGCTGACCGGTATCGGCGGCGGCGTCGCGCGCGATGTGCTGCTGTCGAACGTGCCGGCCGTGTTCCGTTCGGATATCTACGCGGTCGCGGCGCTGGCCGGTGCGTCGGTGGTGGTGATCGGCGATGCCCTGCAACTGCCCACGACGCCGACTGCCTGCGTCGGCGCAGCCCTGTGCTTTGGCTTGCGCCTGGCCGCGATCCGCTATGGCTGGCACCTGCCGACCGCGCGCGGGATCGAGCCGCCGGACGCCAATGACCACAACCGCGACGGCCGCTGACTGCGGTCCGGCATATGCATGCACTACAATGGGGGCCAGCCACGCCCCCCACTGAATCGACATGAGCGCCACCGACCTGCCCTACCGTGCCACCCTGCTCGAAGCCTGCACCTGGCTCGAGCAACAGACCGCATCGCCCTGGACCCTGGCACGTCTGCTGGAACACGCGGTCACACCGTATGTCTGGCTCGATTACGACCCGGACCACGCCGAGCTGTTTGGCGACGCGAATGGTGGTTACGCGGCGCCGATCTTCTTCCAGGACGACATCGCGCGCCTGATTGCCGGCAGTGACGACGTGTTGATGACGATGACCAAGGACGCCTACAAGATCGTCGCGCACCTGCCGGCGCCGGGCTTCAAGCGGCCGCTCGATGCGCTGCGGTTCCAGAAAAAAGACCTGACGCAGCTGGTGGTCAGGCTGGAACGCGAGGCGCAGGCGGCCATTGCTGCCGCAGCCGCGCCACCGCCGGAGCCGAAGGCGCCAACCGAATCGGCCTTCGGCATCAACAAGGCGCAGGTAATCGAAGCGTTTGCCGCCAATGCGCGCATCGACCTGGGCGCGGCGCTCGACAACGCCATCGGCATCTTTGGTGACGATGGCGCGCGCGTGAAGGCCAGCGTGCGCAAGTCGAAACGCAACGCGGTGTGGAACCCGGTGACGCTGGCGCTCGGCCTGCATGACCTCCACCGCGTGCCACTGGGCCCGCTGCGGCGCGCCTTCAAGACCCACGACTTCCTGCTGGACTGGGAAGACGACTGGGAACAGTCGCTGCGCCTGCTGGGCAAATAGAACGGGTCAGCGCGCGAGAAGGCGGCGCAGCTGCGCCGCCTGGTACGCGCCAAAGGTATCGCTGAACAGGCAGCGGATCAGCGGATCATCGACGACATCGACATCCAGCAGATCGCGCTCGGCATCGGCGTCAAAACGGGCATCGTTGATGCGCATGTACATCGTGGTCAGCGACTCGCCCTGTTCCAGCGCACCATACAGCCTGGCGGCCGGGATTTCCGTCGTCCAGCCAAGCGGGCCCGCTTGATCCATCAGCGTGGCCACGTCACCCTTGAGCAGGTAATCGAACACCTGCACCTGGCCCAGATGGTCATACACCGACAGTCGCCAGTAACGCGGACCATCGAAGTAGCTGGACGCCGCCTCTACATCGGCATACTTGGCAGGCAGACCCGCGCGGCAGTAATCCACCACGCGCGCCATCTGCGCTTCGCCCAGGGCCGCAAAACGCCGGGCAATCGACGCCGTCGAAGGCGGCGCCGCATTGCCTTCATAAACGTAATCGACATCCTGCGGCCCCACGGGTTCGAGCCACGCCAGCGGCGCCGCCGCCTGCAGCGCCGCGCCGTCCAGCCGCACGGACTTGCCGGGATCGAGCCGCACGATCGATGCGGCCGGCAGCGCCGCGCCGACCTCCCGCGTGAACTGCGCATAGGTGATCGGGAAGAACGCGCGGTTGTACCATGACCACGGCTCCTGCACGAACTGGCATGAACTGGGCACCACGTAGCGCGGCTGCAGCGCCTGCAACTGCGCGATCCATTCGGCCGGCAGCTCGGGCGGCGCGGGCACGGTGCGCGATGGCGTGAGCACCTCGATTTCGCGCATCGTCTGGAACGGCCACAGCACCATGTCCCACGGTCCCAGTTCGATCAGCTGCGCCAGCGTGTCGTCGTCGATCCACGAGTCGACCACATTGAGCACGTTCTGTCCGGCCGCCTGCACCTGGAACATCGAATCGACATCGACATCCATCGCCTCCCGCGGGGTGACGGTGAACGGGCCGACGGTCACCGGCGCGTTCAGGCGGAGCAGGTGCACGTGCGTGAAGCCCAGCTGGCGCACCATGTCGAACAGTGCGTCGAAGATGCAGTAGATGTACAGGGGCGTCGCGCGATCCAGCAGATCGAGGCTGTCGAGCGAGCAGTGGTCATCATGGAAATGCGAGATGAAGACGGCGTCGAAACGCTGGCGGCGGATCGCCGCGAGATCGAAGCGCACGTCGGGAAACGCATGGCAGTTGCGGCTGAACGGATTCTCGAAGATGGTATCGAATGCGATCGTCGCACCCTCGCAATCGAATACGTAACCCGCATGCAGGATGCGCGAAATGGTCAAGCCTGGCGTCGTCATTGGTCCCTCCTGGAGGCGGCATTCTACAGGGCGCGCTCCAGGACGGCGCTTGTTGCCGCCAAACCGAACGGCTACACTGCACCACCCCAGCATTTCCGAAAGTAGCAGATGATCATGAGCCGCCCCGTTCCCCGCGCCATCCTTGCCGTGTGCGCGTTGCTGGTCACCGCATGGGGCGCGCTGGCGCTGTGGTTCCAGCTATCGCGGCCCGGCGGCTACGCCGCGATTGGACTGTGGTCACTCGCCGGCCTGGCCGCCACCATCGCCATGGCGCACGGCCAGGGCAAGTGGCCGGGCACGAAAGCGCTGGTCACCGGCGCCGTGGCGCTGGCCGTGCTGCTGGGATGGTGGTTGTCGCTCGCGCCATCGCACGAGCGCGTGTGGGCCGACGACGTGTCGCGCATGCTGGTCTCGCGTGTCGACGGCGATCGCCTCGTGCTGCAGAACGTGCGCAATTTCGACTGGCGCACCGAAACGGATTACACGCCGCGCTGGGAAACACGCGACTACGACCTGGCTGGCATCGTGTCGGCCGACCTGATCCTGTCGTACTGGATGGGGCCGCACATCGCCCACACACTGGTGACGTTCGGCTTCAAGGACGGCAAACAGCTGGTGTTTTCGCTCGAGATCCGCAAGGAGCGCACCGAGACCTTCAGCGCAATCGGCGGCTTCTTTCGCCAGTTCGAACAGGTGATCATCGCCTCGGACGAGCGTGACCTGATCCGCACGCGCAGCAATGCGCGCGGCGAGCAGGTCTACCTGTACCGCCTGCGCGCCACGCCGGGGCAGCTGCGCGCCGTGCTGCTGGCCTACCTGGAACGCGCCGAAGCATTGCGCCGCCAGCCCGAGTTCTACAACACGCTCACCAGCAACTGCACGACGATCCTGTACGAGCTGGCACACCGCATCGCACCGGATCTGCCGCTCGACTACCGTTTGCTGGCATCGGGCCACTTCGCCGAATACGCGTACGACCAGAACGCACTCACGCCGGGCGTGCCGTACGCCGTGCTGCAGCAGCGCGGCCACATCAACGCGCGGGCGCGCCAGGCCGATGTCGAGGGCAGCGATTTTTCGCGCGCGATCCGCGTAGGCGTGCCCGGCATTCGCTGAAAACCATCGCACCGGTGCTCTCAATAGTTGCCGCAAGTCAAATCAGCGGCGGAGGCTTCCACTAGTATCGACCATGGTCGAACGCTACGGGGGAGACAACCATGGCTGCGCGCTACAAGCGATTGAACGGGTCGGCGAAAGGCAGCGTCGCCGTCGAGATGGCACTGATCCTTCCCCTGTTCCTGGTCCTGCTCGCCGGGCCGCTGTATATCGCGCGCGCCGCATGGTGTTACAGCGTCGGGCAGAAAGCAGCGCACGATGCGACACGCTATATCGCGACCGCGACGCAGGCCGAACTTCGCACTGGCGGCGGTGGCTTCAACGAAGCCCGCGTTCCCGCGATCGCGCGCTGGATCGCCCAACAGGAACTGGGCGAAATCGTACAATTTACTGATAGCATCGTCATCACGATTCAATGCGACGGCGACGGTTGCGGTCTCCTGGCGCCTGCCAAGGTCCGCACCGGCGTTCAAATCGGGTTGCACGATCATGTTCTCGGCGACCTGACGATGGACTACCTGGGTTCTGCCGGTATGACGATAAGCAGCGAAGTCACGATGCGCTATGTCGATCAGTGAACACGCGTGCCCGAGGCGCGTAACGCAGACAGGCTCGATCAGCGTGATGTTCGTTGCCGCCCTGATGATCATCCTGGGCTTTCTCGCCCTGACCCTCGATCTGTCCATGCTCACGCACCGCAAGATGGAACTCCAGAATGTCGCCGACAGCGCTGCACTGTCGGCTGCGCACCGGCTTGACGGGACCGCGGCCGGCATTAACGGCGCACTGGAAGCCGCCTCGCAGCGCTTCCTGCAGGGGGATGGCAGATTCACTTACAACTACGGCAAGGCGTCAATGAACTGGTCGGATACGGCCATCGAATTTGCTGCCAGCCCGTCCGGCCCGTGGCTCGCGTTCGGCGAGGCCGTGAAACATCCTGAAAATCTACTGTACCTGCAAGTCGATACCGCGCAGCTGGACACCGGATACGGTACCGTCGCCACCCTGTTTCTCCCGACGTTCACAGACATCCTGGACGCCTTCACCAGTGCCCGCGCCATCGCCGGCCGCTCTGCCATCAAGGTCACCCCGCTGGGCATCTGCGCCATGCGTGACGAAGCCCACCGCAACCACGCTGGCGAGCTTGAAGAATTCGGCTTTCGCCGCGGCGTGGGCTACAACCTGCTGGACCTGAACCTGCCCGGCGCCGATGCTGGCCAGACCTTCATCGTCAATCCGGTTGCGCAGTCCACGCCCGTCACTGATGCAGCAACGCTGGCGCCGTTCGTCTGCACTGGCACGATGGCCATGTCACGGCTGTCCGGTGGCACGGTCAAGGTGTCGGCAACGTTCCCGCTCGACCAGCTCTGGCAGCACCTCAATTCGCGCTTCGGCACCTACGGGACGGGTGCTACCGCGTGCGACGCCCGCACGGCGCCCGCCGACATCAATATCAAGGAATTCACCCACAACAGCGGCACCCCGTGGATGGGCGCGACGCCCGCGCAGCAGTCGGCCGCGCTGCTGGCGACGTCCGAGCGCCGGTGGACGGTTGCCGGCCCCGATGCGGCACCCGCCGGTACCCTGGCCGTGCAATTCGGTCCGCTCTGGTCGTACGCAAAGGCGGTCCTTTATGCATCGTATGCCAGTACGGGTTCGCCGGAACCGGCAACTGGTTATGCAACCTATGACGTCAGCGAATGGAGCACCCTGTACACGCCGGGCAAGCCGACTACATCAACGTCCACACCCTATCCCGACAGTGCGGACACGCCCACGCCCTACTCCTACAGGTCCGGTACCCAATTTTACAAAGGACCAGCGGCGAGCAACAAGGGTCTGGCCCACCGCCGCGTCCTGCACCTGCCCTTGCTCGCCTGTCCGGTCGCTGGCAGCAATGCCACCGTGCGTGGCATCGGTAAGTTCTTCATGACCGTCCCTGCCACGAAGACGTCTCTGTACGGCGAGTTTGCAGGCCTGGCGACCGAGCAGTCCCTGGGCACCCGCATCGTTTTGTACCCCTGATGGATGGACATGCCATGATCCGCCAAACGCCAGAGCGGCAACGTGGCGTCGCCGCTGTCGAATTCGCCGTCGTTGCCGTGATTTTTTTCATGCTCTTCTTCGGCATTCTCGACATCATCCGGGCACTCTATATCTGCAATATCCTGCAGGAGGTCACGCGACGGGCGACGGCGCTGGCCGTCAACAGTGATTTCAACGATGCAACCGCGATGCTGAACGTGCGCACCCATGCGGTGTTTCGCACGACGCGCGGCGCCCTGCTCTTTGCCGATCCCATCTCGGACGAGCACGTCAAGATCGATTACCTGCAGATCCCGGCGACAGCCAATCCGGCCCCGATCGGGACATCGATGCCCGCGAGTCCCCAGCAAAACCGGATCAACTGCACCTCCAATCCCAACGCGGCCAACTGCATCCAGCTGGTCAGGGTGCGGATCTGCCTGCCCGGGGGCGCCAGCGATGTCTGTACACCGGTGCCGTACCGGCCACTGGCGTCATTCCTGCCGTTTTCATTCAGCTTGCCCACCGCCACCACCATCGCCCGGGCCGAAACCCTGGGCATGCCGCCCGGCGTGCCAATGCCGGTGGGCGGCGGCGGGTAGTACCTACAGGACGTCGGACGACGTGGCCTGCACCACCCGCGATATGGCGACCTTCGCGATGCGGCGATCCTCGACTGCGACGACCTCGTAGCGCCAGCCATCGAGCTCAATGGCCTGCCCCGGCTCCGGCATCGACGCGAAGCGCGCCAGCAGGAAGCCGGCCAGCGACGTGTAGTCCTCGTCCCCCACCAGCGCATCGGTCTCGAGCACCTGCTCCAGCTGATGCAGGTCGGCCGCGCCATCGGCTTCCCACAGGTCCGGGCCCTGCGGCCGGATGGCCAGTTGCTCATCCTCATCCGGGAATTCGCCGGCGATCGCCTCCAGGATGTCCACCGGCGTGAGCAGGCCCTGGACGATCCCGAATTCATCGGTCACCAGCACCAGCTGACCGTGCGCGCGCTTGAGCGTGTCCATCGCGCCCAGCACACCGGCCGTATCGGGCAGCAGGATCGGCGCGCGCACGACGCCAGCCTCGGGCGAGGCATCGATGCGCCCGTGCAGCATCAGCGCACTGACCAAATCCTTGGTGCGCGCAATGCCCACCAGCTGGTCCAGCTGCCCGCGCGCCACCGGCATGCCGCTGTGCGGCGACGCCTGCAACTGGCGCAGGATGGTGTCGGGATCGTCGTCCAGGTTGACCCACGTGAGCTCCGAGCGCGGGGTCATGATCGAACGGATCGACCGGTCGGCCAGCGCCAGCACGCTGCTGACCATATTGCGTTCTTCGACGCCGAACGCTTCGGGCTCGGCCACCGGTTCATCCTGCGGTTCCACATCTGCATCGGGATGCATCCGCTTCTTCCCACCCATCAGGCGCAGCACCGAATCGGCGGTGCGGTCGCGCAGCGGAACGCGCGCTTCCTGTTTCAGGAAATTACGGCGTGCGAACTGGTTCAGCGCCTCGATCAGGATCGAAAAACCGATGGCAGCATACAGATAGCCTTTCGGGATATGAAAGCCCAGGCCTTCGGCAACCAGCGACAGGCCGATCATCAACAGGAAGCTCAGGCACAGCACGACGACGGTCGGATGCGCATTGACGAAGCGCGTCAGCGGCTTGGACGCCAGGATCATGACGCCGATCGAGATGATCACCGCAGCCATCATCACGTACAGATTGTCGACCATGCCGACGGCGGTGATGACCGCATCGAGCGAGAACACGGCGTCGAGCACGACGATCTGGGCGACCACGGCGCCGAAGCCCGCATACACCCGCGACCTGGTCTGCACATGCGTGACGCCTTCCATGCGTTCGTGCAGTTCGACGGTGGCCTTGAACAGCAGGAACACGCCGCCGAGCAGCAGGATCAGGTCGCGGCCGGAAAACGCCATCGACCCGAGGGCGAACAGCGGTGTCGTCAGCGTGACGAGCCACGACACGATGGTAAGCAGGCCAAGGCGCATCAGCATGGCCAGGGAGAGACCAATCAGGCGCGCCTTGTCGCGCTGGTGCGGCGGCAATTTATCCGCCAGGATGGCGATGAAAATCAGGTTGTCGATGCCCAGGACGATTTCCAGGACAACGAGCGTGAGCAGACCCGCCCAGATGGTGGGGTCGAAGAGCCATTCCATGTGTTACCTCTTGTTTGAATCAGTGTGAAGGTGCAGCTGCGCGAGACGCAGCGAGAGCGTGCCGCCAAAGCGGCACGGGCAGGCGTCACACGATGCGGGGAGGCTTGAGCAGGGGATGCCAGGACTGGCTGGGATGCGACAGGGATGGGGGTGCGGGCACGCCGCCGCGCACATCAGCCAGGCGCAGCGAAATCTCTTCGTTGATCGTGTCGTGCACGTCGGCGCCCGCCGGCGGTTCATCGGGATCGATGTCGCAGCTGGCCTGGCAGTCGTAGTTATCGGGCAGGTAGGCGTCGGCGAACACCGGTGCAGTGGTCAACTGGACGAGCGGTTCGGATGCAATGACGCGCTGGGCTGGCTCGGGCGGCAACATCGCGGATGCGGCCATGGCCAGGGCAAACATGTTCAGGGGGAGCAGCAGGATCAGGCAGATGACGAATACTCGTCTCATATACGGCGGGAAAGTCGATGACACGGCCATTCTAGCATGGCCCCGCGCACGCCATCCGTGCGCGCCGCACGCCATCCGTGCGCGCCGCACGCGTAGCAGCCCTCTTGTACAATGGCCGCCACCTTACCCACCGGCCCCGCCGGGAAGCATCCGATGCACACATCTGCCCAGCGCATGAGCGCTCTGCTCGACTATCTCGTCGAGCAGGCCAAAGACATAGATCCTTCCGCGTTCACGCTCGCGAAAGTCACCGAATTCAAGAAGACCTTTGCCGACCTGTCGACGCTGCCGTGGATCGAATTCAACGTCGAAACCGAGCAGGATGACCTGTGGTTGCGCGTGCACCGGCTCGAGGCGACGCCGCCGCCCCTGCTGGCCGATCCCGCGCTGGCGCCCTATCTGGCGATCGGCGCCGACCCGTCCGGCAATCCGCCGGCACTCGCCGAAGCCGCGCTGGCCGGCCTGGCGAGCGACGATCCGGCCCGCGCCGGCGCCGCCCACGCGCTGGCCGTGTATCAGGCGCCGTGGCACGAATGGGCAGCGCGCGAACGCCCGCGGCGCCAGGTGATCTCGCTGTATGCGGACCTGTTCGCCCTGAAGGCGCGGCTCGAATCCGAAGAAGCGGCGCGCCCGCTGGAACTGGTCTGGGGCATGGGCCTGTCGTCGTGGCAGATCGGCGCCCCGGCACCCGTCGACTTCCATTACCCGCTCATCACGCAGGCGCTGGAAATCGACATCGACCCGGCCTCGCACGCCATCGGCCTGCGGCCCCGCCAGCTCGACGCGCACCTGGAACTGGATGCGTTCGCGGCCTGCGGCGTGCCCGGGATCGGCGACGTTGAACGCGCCGCGCGCAGCCTGCTTGCCGTACGCGGCGACAGCGCGATCTCGCCGTTCGCACCCGAGACGATTGAGCCGATCCTGAAGCTGATTGCCGGCCAGGTCAGCGCGGACGCCCGCTACGACATGGCCGCCACGCAGGCGCCGCCCCCTGGCGAGCGTCTCGTCGTCACGCACGGCTGGGTGATCTTCGCGCGACCGCGCGCGACGCACTTCCTGATCGACGACATCGCGCGCCTGAAAGAACGCGTGGACGTCAGCGAGGCGCTGCCGGCCGGGCCGCTGAGCCTTGTCACACCGCCTGGCAGCGAGGTGCTCGAACACGAACCGATCGCGTTTCGCGGCCTGTCCGGCGGCGCGGTCAATGCCGGCGAGCCGCGCGAGCTGTACTTCCCGCTGCCGTACAACCGTGAGCAGGAAACGATCGTCCAGCAACTGGCGCGCTCGCCCGGCGTCACGGTCCAGGGGCCGCCCGGCACCGGCAAGACGCACACGATCGCCAACATCATCAGCCACTACCTGGCCTCGGGCAAACGCATCCTGGTGACGTCCAAAGGCGAGCCGGCGCTGAAGGTGTTGCAGGAGAAGATTCCGGAATCGATCCGGCCGCTCACCGTCGCCCTGCTCTCGGGCGACAAGGAAGGCATGCGCCAGTTCCAGGCGTCGATCGAGGCGATCATCCATACGCTGTCGCACCTGAACCCGCAGCTCGAGACCGAGGCCATCGCCGCGTGCCGCGTTGCGCTCGACCGCGCGCACGCCGAAACTGCCGCCATCGACACCCGGATCGACGAGATCGCGCATGCGCAGCTGGCTGCCGTCAGCGTCGACGGTGTCGAGATGCGCGCGCAGAAGATGGCCGAACTGGTCATCGACGGCACCGAACGTTACGGCTGGTTCGACGACGAGCTGTCGCTGGCGCCGCACCACGCACCGCCATTTGGCGACGAACAGGCGGTGGCGCTGCGCGATGCGCGGCGCCGGCTCGGTCCCGATCTGGTCTATTGCAATGCGCGGCTGCCTTCTGCCGACGCACTGCCGGCGCCGGCCAGCATCGGCCGCCTGCATGACACGCTGCTGGCCATGCGCGACATCGAGCGCGACGAAGCCAGTGGCGCGCTGCCCCCGCTGCGCGCCACAACGCCCGACGTCTTTGCCGCCGCGCAGGCCTTGCAGGCAGCACTGGCCGACGCCATTGCCACCGCAGCAGAGGTCGAAGCGTCAGGCGTCGACTGGGCGCACGCCCTGCGCCTGAAATCGCGCCAGTCGCAGTTCGTCACCGAGCGCAGCGCGTTCGAGGCGCTGCTGCCCGAGATGGATGCGCTGTTGCGCGCCCGCGCCGAATTCATGCAGCGGCCCGTCACGGCGCCGACCGAAGCGCTCGGCAATCCGAAAGCCATCGAAGCGATCCACCGCGCCGTCGACACTGGCAAGCCGTTCGGCCTGTTGTCGTTTGGCGGCGGCGACGTCAAGGGGCAGATCGCCGCGATCCGCGTTGCGGGCCTGGCGCCCGCCTCCACCGACGACTGGGCCCACGTGCAGCGCTACGCTGCGCTGCAGAGCCGCCTGCACTCGTTCGCCGTGCGCTGGAATGCGTTCGCACCCGATCTGTCGCTGCCGGTGCTGGTCGCCGACGTGGCGCACCTGCGGGCCATCGAACAGGTCCTGACCACAGCCCGCGCCGCACATGCCCAGGCAACGCGCCACGACGTGCAGTTGCCTGGCCTGGCCCGCGCGGTGTTCAGCCAGCCGCCGACGAACGACCTGCTGGGCCGCGAAGCCGACCTGCTGCGCGTGCGCGACTACCTGGCGCGGCACCTGGCGCGGGCCGGCCTCGAACAGGCCCGCACGGCCATGGCCGCGCTGCATGGTCTGCTGGCGGGTGCCGACGGCCCCGTCGGCGTGCGCCTGCGCGAGCTCGCCGGACAGGCGCTCGGCATGCCGGGCCTCGAGTCCGACACGGTCAGCGCCGACTATGCGGCGCTGCTCGCGGAACTGCGCCGCATCGACGCGCTGGCGCCCGACCTGGCCACCGTGCGCGAATTCGCCGAACAGGTCGCGGCGCATGGCGCGGGCCGACTGGCAGCACGCCTGACGACCATCCCCGTCGACGCCCATGGCGACGATGCCGTGTTCCCCGTGCGCTGGCGCGATGCCTGGACCTGGGCGCGCCTGAAAACCTACCTCGACGATATCGATGCGCGCGACGAGATGCTGCGCCTGGCCGAGCGCCGCCGCGAACTCGAACGGGGCCTGGCGCGCCTGTACGAACAACTGGTGTCGAAATCGTCCTGGCTGGCCACGCGCCGCCTGGCCGGCCAGAACGTATTGAGCGCGCTGGAAACCTACCGCACGTCGATACGTAAATTAGGCAAGGCAACTGGCGTGAACGCTCCTCGCTACCGGCGCGATGCGCAGGAAGCGATGGTCAATGCGCAGGCCGCCGTGCCGTGCTGGATCATGAGCCATGCGCGCGTGTCCGAAACGCTGCCGGCCACGCTCGGTGCGTTTGACCTCGTCATCGTCGACGAGGCCAGCCAGTCTGACCTGTGGGCGCTGCCGGCGGTCCTGCGCGGCAAGCAGATCCTGGTGGTCGGCGATGACCGCCAGGTCTCGCCCGAAGCCGGCTTCGTCTCGGCCGCAAAGATCACCGACCTGCGCCGGCGTTTCCTGGCCGGCCAGCCGTTCGAAGCCGTGCTCACGGCCGACATGTCGCTGTACGACATTGCCTCGACCGTGTTTGCTGCGTCGAAGGTCATGCTGCGCGAGCACTTCCGCAGCGTTGCGCCGATCATCGCCTACAGCAACCGCGTGTTCTACAAGGGCTTCATCCAGCCGCTGCGCATCCCGACGGCGTCCGAGCGGCTCGATCCGCCGCTGATCGACGTGTTCGTGGCCAATGGCTACCGCGAGAACAAGGGACTGAATCGCCCCGAGGCCGAATTCATCGTCGCCGAGATCGACGCCATCCTGCGCGATCCGGCCTATGCCGGCCGCACGCTGGGTGTGGTGTCGCTGCTGGGCCCCGAACAGGCGCAACTGATCGACAAGATGGTGCGCTCGCGCTGCGACATGGCTGAACTGGTGCGGCGCAACTTCGCCTGCGGCGACGCACGCCTGTTCCAGGGCAGCGAGCGCGACATCATGTTCCTGTCGATGGTCGCCGACAGCAAGCAGCATCACGCGCTGTCGGGCGTGCAGTTCGACCAGCGCTTCAACGTCGCCGCTTCGCGCGCGCGCGACCGCATGTACCTGGTGCGCTCGGTGCGGCTCGAAGAACTGTCGACGCTCGACCTGCGCCGCACGCTGGTCGAGCACTTCGCCAAACCCCTTGAAGCCAGTGAAGAAGCCACGAGCCTGATCGACCTGTGCGAGTCGGGCTTCGAGCGCGACGTGTACACCGAACTGTTCGAGCGCGGCTACCGCGTCATCCCGCAGGTGCCGGCCGCCGGCTACCGCATTGACATGGTGGTGGAAGGCGCGCATGACCGGCGCCTGGCGATCGAACTCGATGGCGACGAGTTCCATGGACCAGACCGGTGGCAGGCCGACATGGGCCGCCAGCGCGTGCTGGAACGGGCCGGCTGGACCTTCTGGCGTTGCTTTGCCTCGACCTGGTCGCTGCAGCGCGAAACGATCCTGGCCGAGCTGCTGGCGCGCCTGGCGGCAATGGGGATCGAGCCGCTTGGGGCACTGGCGCGCACGCCGCTGCTGGTCGAGTACCGCGAATGGGGACGTGACGCGCTTAACGCGGAAACGCCACCGTTACCACGCAGCCTTGAGCATCCGCCTTCCGGCCAATCGTGACCGCCGCCCCGTGCTGGTCGGCGATCTGGCGCACGATGCTCAGGCCCAGGCCAGCGCCTGATTTGCCGCCGGGCCGCAGCCGGTAATAGGGACGGAACACGTTTTCCGTTTCCTCGTCCGGCACCGGTTCGCCATCGTTCGACACGCGCAACAGGCATTGCCCGTCGGCGCAGTCGATGGCGACGTCGATGTCGCCGCGCGCCAGGCCATGCCGCGACGCATTCTCGATCAGGTTCCGCAGCAGTTGCTGCAGCCGGTACGGGTCGCCCTGCACGCTGCAATCGTGCGGCGCCGACAAGCCAAGCGACTGGCCGCGCCGGTCGAGCAAGGGTTCCTGCAGCGCCATCACGTCACTGCAGACTTCGGCCAGCGAGACCTGGCGCTGCAGCTGCATGTCGGTGCCGGACGCGAGGCGGCTGAAGGTCAGCAGCTGCTCGGCCAGCTGCGTCGTGCGTTCGAGCGCGCCGACCGCCTCGCCCAGCGAGGCGTCGCACTCGGCCTGATTGGCCGCGCGCAGCGCGTTCTGCACATGCAATTGCACCGCCGCGATCGGTGTGCGGATCTCGTGCGCGGCGGCGTCGATGAATTGCTGCTCGCGCTCGAAGGCAGCGGCGACCCGCTGCAACAGACTGTTGAGTTCATCGACGACCGGCGACAGCTCGCGCGGCAGGTCGGGCAGTTCGACGGGTGCGAGCGACTCCGGCTCGCGCCGCGCGATCGCATCGGCCAGCGTGCGCAGCGGCGCCAAATTGGTCGCCAGCACCAGGTTGACCGCCACCAGCAGCAGGATGCCGCCGATGATGACGGGCGCCAGCACGGACGCGCCAAGCTGCTCGACCATTTCTTCGCGCACCTCGTCCTTCTCGGCCACCACCACCCACACGTGGCCCGATTGCAGCGCGAACACCTGCCACAGGGTCTCGCCCAGCAGCTTGCTGGTAAAGCCTGAAGCCAGGGGCGCCAGCGGCGCTTCGGGCGCAGACGCCGAACGGGCCAGCAGGCGCCCTTCGGCATTGAAGACCTGGAACGCGATCTTGTGTTCGTACGGGTGGCCATACGGCGTCGCACCCCCTGAATACCCGAGCTGCTGCGGAATCGGAATCACGATCGGGGCCCCGATGGTGGCCGTCTCGAGCTGGTGAGCCGCCAGCGTTTCGAGCACGCGCGCCGAACTGGCCAGGCGCGCGCTGAAGAATTCCTCGGACTCGTGACCGGCGAACCAGTGCGCGGCCAGCGAGATGCCCCCCAGGATCAGGAGCATGCACGCCATCGTGCGCGTGATCAGGCGCCGGCGGATCGAATAGCGGCGCCCGCTCGTCCGACCGCTCATGTGGCTGGATTCCCGATGCGATAACCAAGCCCGCGCACCGTCTTGATCAGGTCGGGATCAGTCTTGCGCCGCACATGGTGCACGTAGACGTCAATGGCGTTGCTGGCCACGCCCTCGCCCCAGCCGTACAGCGACGCTTCGAGTTCGCTGCGGGTAAACACCTTGTTGGGCTGCTCGACGAGCCGCCGGAGCAGCATGAATTCGCGGTGCTGCAGATCGATCGGCTGGTTCTTCCAGCTGACCGCCATGCCCGCGAGATCCAGCGCCAGGTCGCCAAAGCGCAGCTGGTTGACCGACAGGCCGGCGCGGCGCCGCTCGAGCACCCGGACCCGCGCGAGCAATTCGTCGATATCGAAGGGCTTGATCAGGTAATCGTCAGCGCCCAGGTCGAGCGCCACGATCCGGTCGCGCACTGCATCGCGCGCCGACAGCACCAGCACCGGCACGGCATTGCCGGCGCGCCGTACCCGCGCCAGCACGTCGATGCCGTCGAGACGCGGCAGGCCGAGGTCGAGGATGGCCAGGTCGAACGCATTGTGTTCGAGCGCCGCAACCGCAGCCACGCCGTCCCCCACGTGTTCGACCGTGTAACAGGCCCGCCCGAGCGCCAGCTTCAGGCCCGATGCCAGCGATTCGTCATCTTCGACAAGTAATATTCGCATCCTGCACGTCTCCAGCTGATTGTATTACTTGCGCTTGGCCGCGACTTGCGCGAGCAGCGCTTCGACTTCGGCACGCCGCCCTGAATCGGCCAGCTTGCGGCCAGGCCGCGCCGGCGCCTGCAGCGCCTTGCGCAGGCAGCGCTCGGCACCCGCCATGTCACCCTGACGGTACAGGAAGTCGCCCAGGAAGTAATTGGCGTCGATGCCGTCCGGGTTCAGCGCAATACCCTGCTGCAGGTTTTCGCGTGCCTTGTCCTTGTCGCCAAAGCCGATCGGCCAGCCCGGTACCTGATAATACAGGCTCCCGAGGCTCGTGTAGGCGGAACCGGCCAGCGCCTTCGGGTCGATCTGCAGCGCGGCTTCGAAGTCCTTCTTGGCCGTCTTGGCCAGGCCGAGCGCGCCCAGGCCACCCTTGGCGCCGGCATGGCTGGCCACGACGATGCCATGCCAGATCAGCACCCCGGCGTTGTCGGGATAGCGCGACAGCACGGTGTCCGCCTCGGCGCTCAGGGCCTCGAACGCGCGCTCCTGCCCCGCTGTGGGCGCCCCGTATTTGACTTGTTCCCAGCGCTGTTGCAGTGTGCTGACGGCGTCGTCGGCGGGTGCGGCCACGGCGACGTTGAAGGCCGCCATGCAGAACGCGGCGGTGGTGATGGTGCGAAACGACATTTTCATGATGACCTCGGTTGTGCGTGCCGGACAGGCGCCGGCATGTGTTTGCGGATGACGGGTAACTGGCCCCGGATGGCCCGGTCGGGCAAGGCGGGCAGCAGGTGGTTGACGAGCGCCAGCAGCGCTTCTTTCAACCCCGGCTTGTACTCCCATGCCGACCCTTCGATGAATTTGCATAACTGGCGCGCCACATCGGCCGGTTCGTCGAGCGCCACGCCCATCTCGGCGTTCATCGTCTCGACGGCCCCGGCGTTGATCGGCGTGCGGGTTGCGCGCGGGATGAAGTGCCGTACTGCGATGCCGGTATCGGCCAGCTCGCGCCGCAGCGCCTGGGTAAAGCCGCGCAGGCCCGACTTGCTGGCGCAGTAGCCGGCAAACCCGGGATAGCCCAGGTAGCCGAACAGCGAGCCCACGTTGATGACCTGCGCGCTCGGCGCCAGGCGCAGCTGCGGCAGCAGGCGCTGCGTGAGCAGCATCGGTGCGAGCAGGTTCACTTCCAGCAGGCTGCGCAGCGCTGCCGGCTCCTGGGTCTGGAACGCATGGAACGCGTTGATCCCAGCATTGTTGATCAGCAGATCGACGCCGCCGAGCTCACTCGCCGCCGCCGCGATGGCGTCAAGTGTCGCCTCCTGCGTCGCGTCGCCGACGACGACCCGCACCAGGTGCGGCCCGAGCCGTTCGCGCAGCGCCTCGAGCACCGCGCCATTGCGCCCGACCAGCACCATCGACGCGCAGTACGGCGCCAGGGCGATTGCCAGCGCCTGGCCAATGCCCCCGCTCGCGCCGGTCAGTACCAGCCGCCATGTCGTGTGCGCCATGCTAGACCCCGACCAGGCTGGTGGCGCGCTGCGGCAGGTTGCGGAAAATGTCGCCGTACAGGCGGTACATCATGCGCGCACCATGGATTACGGCCGCGCGGTCGGCTTCGTTCTGGAGCTGGTTCATCAGGTTCACGAAGAACGCCACATGTTCCAGGTCGAGACTGCCGTGCGAGGTCAGGTAGCTGAACGCGGCATCCGGCAGGTCGAGGCGCAGCTGGATGGTCTGCGCGGCCTGGGTGGCCAGCGCGGTGCTGGTCCCTTCCAGCACATGCACCATGCCAAAGAAGCCCACCGGATTGCCGCGGTCGATCCCGTGGTAGGCATATGCCACCATCAATTCGGTTGCCGGCGACGGCTGCGAACGGCGCGCCAGGTCCGGGTTGCCGCCACAGGCAGCGATATCGGACAGGATCCACTCTTCATGGCCGATCTCTTCTTCGACGTACTCGGCAATGGCCTGGCGCAACCAGGCTTGCTCGTTATTCAGCCGGCTGCCGCACGCCATCATGAGGGGGACAGTGTGTTTGACGTGGTGATACGCCTGCGTCAGGAACACCACGTACTGGTCAAGGTCGATATCGCCCATGAGTGCCTGCTGGATCAGCGGTGTGCCCAGCAGTTGCTGGCGCTGGGGTTCGGTTTGCTGGCACAGGATGTCGTAGAACTGCATACATTGCTCCTTCAGGACTGATAGATTTGTTCGATGTGCGCGGCGCAGCGCGTGCGCGCCGTGTCGCGCCGCAAGCGGCCGTTGGCGGTGACGGTGCCGTCGGCCTCGGAAAACGGTGTGGTACGGAACCAGGCGCCGATGCGCGCGTAGTCCGGCAGTTCCTGATTGACGCGGGCCACGGCGGCGTCGATCACGGCGTCCGGCGCATCCGCCTGCAGCGGCACGACCGCTGCAGCCAGGTAGGCGCGGGCATCGCCCACCACCATCACCTGGGCCAGGACGCCGGTGCCGAGCAACAGCGATTCGGGCCACTCCGGCGAGACGTTGCGCCCGTACGCGGTGACCAGCACATTGTTCTTGCGCCCGTCGATATGCAGGTAGCCGTCGGCGTCGAGATGGCCGATGTCGCCGGTGCCCAGCCAGGTTTCCTGACCTGGCGCGTGATCGGCTGGTGCCTGGCCCAGGTAGCCCGCCATGACGCCGCCACCGACTTCGATCTCGCCGTCCGGCGCAATGCGCACGCTGCGGTTGGGCAGCGGTTTGCCGGCACTGCCGATGCGCGCCTGCCCCGGCAGGTTCAGCGACACCACCGAGCCGCACTCCGAAAGGCCATAGCCTTCGTACACGGGGAATCCCATGGCCTGCGCCGCCTCGAGCAGCGCCTTGGGCGTCCTGGCCCCGCCGACCGCGATGAACTTGAGGCTGGCAAGACGCGGATCGTTCGGCCGCACGGCGCCGACCAGCGCCTGCAGCATCTGCGGCAACAGGATCACGCTTTCGGCGCGCGTGGCGGCGATGGCGGCAAGACAGATGCCCGGATCGAACGAGGCCGCGCCGCGCAGGCCGGTCATCGCCAGCGGCAGGCTGATATTGAGCGCGCCAGACAGCAAGGCCGTGTAGGTACCGGCAATATTTTCAAGCAGGACCGACAGCGGCAGCAGATTCAGATGGCGCCGGATGTTCAGGCCGGCCAGCGCGTCGGCCAGCACCTGGGCCAGCTCCCACTGCTGGCTGGAAGCCAGGCATACGCCCTTGGGCTGCGAGGTCGTGCCGGACGTGAACGTCACTTTCTGCACACCGGGTGGCACGCTGCCCGGCCGGCTGGCGCCGGCATACAGCGACAGGGCGCCGGGCGTGGCCACCTCCGTGGCGTAGCCCAGCGCCCCGGCCAGCGACGCGTCGACGCAGAACAGGCCATCGACCGCTGCCTGCGTCAGTGCGTGTTGCCACTGGGGCGGCGTGAAGAACGATGGCAGCGGCACCAGCGCCATGCCGGCTTCGTGCACGGCGAGGTCGATGGCAATCCATTCAGGACCGTTGTCGGCCAGGATCGCCAGCGCAGCGCCGGGACGGAACGTGGCGCGCAGCATCCGCGCCAGCGCCTCGACACGCTCGATGAGCACGCTGGCGCTCCAGGTGCCGTGCGCGCCTTCCAGCACGGCGCCGCTTGCGGGGAGATTAGCGCGCCAGTTGATCATGACCGAATCCAATATTGCCGAACATGACTTGCGGATGGGTCGCGTAATAGCTGCCCCATGCCCCCTGCGCCTGCCCCAGGCGGGCCGGATCGGCGTCCGCCAGCACCGACGGTGCCAGCCGCAACCGTGCGAACGAATTGAGCAGTGCCCGCGTGGCGGTGAACGTGACCCAGACCAGGCCCTGGCAATGCAGCTGGTGCGTCATGGCTACGATCAGCGCGCGCGCGGCGCCCGCATCGGTACTGGCCAGATTGCCCACTTCGACGATGCCCGTCCGTGCGACAGGACGGCCGGTGCGCGCGCCGATTTCGGTCTCGACCGGGCTATCCAGGTATTGTTCGAGAAACAACGCCCCCTCGCCGGCCAGCGTATAGCCCAGCGCCGCCACCCAGCGCCCGGCACTGTCGCGGCGCCCGGCAAGCGTATGGCAGAAATGCTGCAGGCTGGCACCGTAGACACGGGCGAACTCCGCGGCGATGAAGGCCTCGAGCGATGCGCGTTCCGGATGGCCCGGCGGCACGATTTCAAGAGCGCGCCCCGCCCCGGATGCGGCGGGTGGCATGGCGCTGGCGCGAGTCGCGCATGGCATGGTGGTCGACACTGGTCACTCCTTTTGTTGTTCCCATGACGAAACTTATGGGGGCAACATTAAGGCCAGATTAATCGACGAGTGTGGTGCTGATGCACGCGGGTCAGACGGCGCGCCACGCACGGGCGCCCGCGATGCGTGGGCCGTTAACGCTGCGCGAGCAGCCAGTCCAGGGCCTGCCCGACGGAGGGGTCGGCGTTGCCCAGCGGGTCGCTGGCCAGCCCGAGCACGGTCGCGGCAAAGCGGCGTTCGACGCCGGGCAGTACGAGCGACGGGTGCTGGCGGGCGGCCAGCAACGCTTGTGCATCGCGCACTTCGTGGACCCGCCGCGCCGCGTGGACCACGTGCGTACGCACCAGCATGTCGAGGTAATCACGCAGCGGCGTTTCGTCGATGTCGGCCAGCTGGGCATACAGCTGTTCGCGCATGCCCTGCTGCTCTGCGCTCATCAGCAACTCGACGGCCAGCGCTTCCATGCCCTTGGTGAAGACGCTGCGCAGCAGCTTGAGCGACATGGCGTCGCCTGCCACGCCGTTGGCAACGATACGAATCCGCGCGCCGCAGGGCGCAAGGACGCACTGCAATGCCTCGGCGCCTGCGCCCGCCAGCAGCAGCGGCGTGCGTGCGCCGCCAAGCGAGATCGCGCCCATGATCGCCGCGTCCACGTACCGGCTACCCTGCGCGGCCGCCGCATCGGCATTACTGCGTTTGACATCGGGCGTGGCAGTGCTGAAATCGGCGAACGCCGCCTCACGGTTCAGGAAAGGCAGCACCAGTGCCACGACACCCGCGGACTGGGTGCCAGGCACGCAGGACAGCACCCAGTCGGCCTGGCCCAGCCATGCGCCAGGCTCGGTGTGCAAGGGCAGCGCGAGCGACGACGCGCAGTCGACGGCGGCAGCCGATGGCCGCACATTGCACAGGCTGAGGGCAATGCCCGCAGCGTGCAGCGCCCTCGCGTAGCAACGCCCCACTTCCCCTAACCCGATGATGGCAATGTGCATTCGATGTCCTCTGTTGTGCGCAACGCCATTGTCCCATGTCCCGGGTTCGCGCCCGGCGACCGTACCAGCAGATGCGGTCCGATCTCGCTTACCGAGCGCACGCCCGTGAGCACCATCGTGGTCCGCAACTCCTTCTCGATGATCTGAAGCAGCCGCTCGACGCCGGCCTGGCCATGCGTGGCCAGCGCATACACGAAGGCGCGGCCCAGCAGCACGCCATCGGCGCCCAGCGCCAGCATGCGAAACACGTCGGTGCCGGTGCGCACGCCGCCATCGGCGAAGATCGTCATCTTGCCGCGCACCGAAGCGGCGATCTCCGGCAGCGCCTGCGCGCTCGACGGGGCACCATCGAGCTGGCGCCCGCCGTGGTTCGACACGACGATGCCGTCGGCACCAAACGCCAGCGCGGCGCGCGCATCGTCGGGGTCGAGGATGCCCTTGATGACGAGCCGGCCCTGCCACTCGTCGCGGATCCATTGCAGGTCTTGCCAGCCGATGCCGGGATCGAAGTTGGCACCCAGCCAGCCGATGTAGTCCGCCAGCCCGGTGCTGCTGCCCAGGTAGGCCGTGATGTTGCCCAGGTCGTGCGGCCGGCCGAACACGCCGACATCCCATGCCCAGCGTGGATGCGTCAGCGCCTGCAGCACGCGCCGCAGCGGGCCGTTCGCCCCGCTCATGCCGCTGTGCGCATCGCGGTAGCGCGCGCCTGGCACCGGCATGTCGACGGTGAACACGAGCGTGCGCGAGCCGAGTTCCCACGCGCGCCGCATCATGTCGCGCATGAAGCCGCGGTCCTTCAGCACGTACAGCTGGAACCAGACCGGCGTGGCCGCCTGCGCCGCCACTTCCGCCAGCGGGCACACCGACACGGTCGACCCGATGAACGGGATGGCGCAACGGCCGGCGGCGCGCACGGCCTGCACCTCCCCGCGCCGCGCATACATGCCGGTCAGGCCGACCGGCGCCAGCGCCATCGGCAGCGCGTAGTCGTCGCCGAACCAGCGCACGCCCAGGTCGAGATGCTCGCTGCCCCTGAGCACGCGCTGGCGCAGCCGGACAGCCTGCAGGTCGTCGACATTGCTGCGCAGGGTCTGCTCGGCGCCCGCGCCGCCATCGAGGTAGTGAAACAGGAACGGTGGCAAGCGGCGCTGCGCGGCGGCGCGAAAATCGAGGGAAGACGAGATGATCATGGCAGGGGCAGGAGCGGATCGAAGGGGCAGTCTACGTCGATGCGCGCGCTGCTGTCCATCGGCGGATATGCGTGGCGATCAGGGCTGCGCGCCGGAGAACGCCAGTTCGGCCACCGTTCCCACGCCCGGGCTAGAGGTGATCCTGAGCGTCCAGCCGAAGCGTTCACAGATGCGCCGTGTCAAAAACAGACCCAGCCCTTGCCCGCCCCCCTGCTTCGCCGAGTCGCGCAAGCTCTGCGTGTAGCGGCGGGCTGCCGCGACGGTATCGAATCCTTCGCCGCTGTCCTGGATGCGCAGCGTGGCGTCCACCAGCCGCACCCTGATCGCACCCTGCGGGCTGTTCTCGGCGGCGTTGCGCAGCAAATTGCCCACGACGATGCGCACGATCGCCTCGGGACAATCGACCGACAGCGGCTGCAACGTCTCGACCAGAAACGCCGCGCACTCGCCCTGCAGCAGGTGCTCGTGGTCGTCCACCAGGCTCGCTGCCAGCAGATCGACGCGGGTGCTGTCGCCCTGCGCGCCGGTATCGGCTTCGCGCGACAAAAACAGCAGCGCCGCCATGATCTGGCTGAGGTTATGGGTGGTCGATTCGATGCGATCGAGCGGCCGCCTGGCGGCTGGCGGCAGGTCGTGCAGCTTGAGCACATCCACGGCGCCAGCGATGACGGCAATGGGCGTGCGAAATTCATGGCTGGCCTGGTCGAGCAGGCTGCGTTCGCGCTCAATGAAGCGCTCGACGCGGTCAAGATGGCGATTGACGAGCAGCGCAATGTCGGTCAGTTCGCGCAGCGCGAAGTCAGGTGACAGGCGCTGCGATGGCTGCTCGGGGTCGAGTGCGTCCATCCGCTGCGCCAGCGTCAGGATCGGGCGACGCATGCTCCGGTACAGCCACAGGATGGCGCCAAGAATCATCAGCCCGCTCACGATCGCGATCAGCACACTGACCAGCGCCGACCTGTTCTGGTAATCCTCCAGCTCGGTGATATCGACAGCCATGACGATGCGGCCGTCGCGGCCACCATCCACCGGCGTGACGAGCACCGCGTAACTGATGTCGTTGTCGTAGGCATCCATCTGCTCTTCGTCGTAAAAGCCGGCGCCGAGCCGGGCGAAATACGGCGGCATATCGGCCGGCAGCACCGCGCCGCGCACATGCCAGCCGCGCACGAGGCCTTGCGACGGCAAGCGGCCGCCGGCGGGGGACGGCGCCCCGAGATACTGGTCGGTACTGGACTGCAGCAGTTCGCGCCAGATCGGGTGCACGATCAGTTGCTGCCCCAGGTTGCCCTGGATGGTCAGCCCGAGCGTGAGGATCACGCAGAACAACAGCGACAACGCCGTGATCTTGCTTTGCAGGCTGGGCGTGCGGTCCGCCTGCACCGCCTGGGCGCGAGCGTGCTCAATCATCGGCTGCGCCCAGGCGGTAGCCGCTGCCCGCGATGGTCTTGATCAGCTTGTGCACCGTGCCGCCGTCCACCGCCTTGCGCAGCATGTGCATGTGCGAGCGCAGGACGTCGTGATCGGGCACCCTGTCATTCCAGATCAGCGTTTCGAGCTCGTCGCGCCGCACCAGATTGGGCGACCTGCGCATCAGCAGTTCGAGCAGCAGCCGCCGGACCGGCGTCATGGAAACGGCCTTGCCGGCCCGCGTCACCACCAGCGTATCGAGGTTGAAGCACAGGTCGGCCACCTCCAGCACCCGCATCTCGGGCACGGCGCCGCGCGCGCGTTCGACGAGCACGCGCAGCCGGATCTCGAGCTCTGCCAGCGCGACCGGCTTGACGACGTAGTCATCAGCGCCGCTCATGAAGCCCCGGACCTTGTCTTCGATCCGGTCTTTCGATGTCACCAGGATCACCGGAATGCGCGACTGCAGGTCCCGCCGCAGTCGTTCGAGCATCGTCACCCCATCCATGCGCGGCATCATCCAGTCGAGGACGATCGCATCGTAACGGTTGATGGCGAGCAGGCCAAGCGCGGACTCGCCGTCGGGCGCCGCATCAGGATGATGGCCGCATGCTTCCAGGTAATCGTAGAAGTTGGCGGCAAGGCCCGCGTTGTCCTCGACGATCAGAATACTTAGTGCCTGCTGTGTGATCATGGTGGATACGTTGGCCAGATGGGTGGAGATGAGCGGAACAGTATCGCATCAGAAGCCGCGCGATACACCGAAGAAGGCCGATACCACACCGTCCGTGTCCTTCTCGATCAACGGGCTGTCCGCGAGCTTGCCCGGCAGTTTTTTATAGGCGATGTTGCCGATGAACGCCCAGCGCCCGGCAAACGGTCGCACGACATCCACGCCAATGCGCGGGATCGTGGCGCTGCCCGGCTTGTAATCGACGACGCCCCGCGCCGTTTCGGCGTCCAGCGTGCCGTAGTAATAGTTGGACAGTTTCTTCGACAGGTGCGACACGCCGATGTGCGGCGTAATCCGCGCGCCACCCCACTGGAACGGGTAGGCGTACCGGATCCCCGCTTCGTAGCCCTTGCTGGCGCCGGTGACGTCGCCTTTGACATCGAATTCGAGCTGACCGATCGCCCCGCGCCAGCTGCCCGCGAGGCCGACATCGAGGCCATTGTCGCGATCCTCGAGCAGTGCCCGGTCAATCCCCCGTTCGGCCAGTTCGGCCTGGCCGAAATCATCCCGCTCGACACCGTCCATGCGGGCAGCGACGATGGCGTCAAGCGTCACGCCGCCGCTGGTGTACAGGCGCGCACCGCCGCCAATGCCGCGCCAGAAAAAGCGCTCGCCCTGGAAGGTCACCAGCGGCACCGGCGTGACACGCGTGCCTTCGCCGGCATACACGTCGCTCGTCACTGCAGCGCCAAGGCCCAGGCCCCAGCGAGGTTGCTGCGGTTGCTGCGATTGCTGGGCACAGGCGTTGCCTGCGGCGGCGAACATCAATATCGGAAGAAGAAGACGATTCATGGAGTCCCTGATGTGTGTAAGTGAGTGAGTGTTTCACTGAGTGAGTCGGTTGGTTGGCATGGCAAGCGCCACACGCAGGCTCACTATGCCGCCACGCATGTCGTCAGGATGTCGTGCGGCGTCGACATCCTGACGACGGTGCACACGCCATAGTCGGGGCACGGTGGCCTGCGTGATGCGGCCACTGCCTGTCCACGTACAAGCAACTTGCAAGGAACAACTCATGACACATCATGCCGGAGCATGTGCAGCACCCCGCCCGCTCAGGGCCATACCCACCTGGACGCTGGTCCTGACGGCGATCCTGTCGTCTGGCGTTGCGCTGGTCTCTTACCGCTATCTTGGCGATGCGCAGGAGGTACCGTCGCAAATCGCCGAGAATGCGTTTTTCACGCCATGGCTCGCCGTGCACGCAGCCGGCGCCGCGACTGCGTTGCTGCTGGGACCGTTCCAGTTCTTTCCTGCACTGCGCATGCGCTATGGCCGCTGGCACCGCTGGGCTGGCCGGTTCTATGTGCTGGGATGTATGGTTGGCGCGCTGTCGGGCGGCCTGCTGGCGATCGGCGCGTCGACCGGCATCGTGACCACGGCCGGTTTCGGCACGCTGGCGGCGACCTGGCTCGTGACCACGACGCTGGCCTGGCGCTGCGCCGTGCGAGGCCGCATCGCGCAGCACAAACGATGGATGATCCGCTCATTCTCGCTGACGCTGGCCGCGGTCACGTTGCGCCTGTATCTGCCGCTTGCCGATGTGCTGGGGCTGCCCGAGGTGGGCAGCTACCAGGCAATCTCGTTCCTGTGCTGGGTGCCGAACCTGCTGTGCGCAGAACGGTATCTGCGCCGGTCGGCCTGAAGGCGCAGGCAGCGCCGATGCATGGGACGGTCAAGCTGGTGTTCGGGCGTCGTCGAGCGACTTGCCGGCGGCGATCCAGGCCTTGACCCAGGCCGGTTGGCGGCCACGACCGCTCCATTGCTGGGCAGGATCGTCGGGATTGGTGTAGCTGACGGCGTCCGCGCCCGGGGTCGCTGGCGCCTTGATCGCCAGCACCTGTTTCTCGGTCAGGCCGGCATTGCGGGCGATGTGGAGGATCTGTTCGCGCGCTTTGCTGATGCTGAGGTAATGATGGGTTTTGAGTGCCTCGTTGACCTCGGCTTCAAGTGCGCGAAGTTTGGCCAGCGAATATTTGGAGAGGTCTTGCATGGTTGCCTGGTGCTTTGTGGTGAATGAAAACAGCACCCTATCATGCCGGACCGCCTGTTGGCGACCCGATCGGATGCTGTTGGTCCATTCCTACTGCAGGCGAACCGCCACGTCGAACAGCCACGTCCGGCGAATTTCCACCACATCGTACTGGCGCGCCAGCGCCGGCGGGAACGGTCCATACGGCGCGTGACTGGCAATGATCTGGCGGATCGCCTCATCGACCGCGGGCACGCCGCTCGAAGTCACGAACGTCACCCGCTCCACCGAACCGTCGCTGCGCACGGCCACGGTCACGAGCGGCTGCCGGTGCGGCTGTTTGACGACATCGCGCACGGCGTCCAGGCTCATGTTCAGCTCGATCTTGCGGCCCATGGCTTCGGCATACGCCACGAGGTCGGCGTTAGCGTCGGCACGGCCCAGCAGCCAACCGCGCCGCTGCCCGCCGGCAGCGTCACGCTGCGCGGCTTCCTGGTTCAGCTGGCGGCCGATCGCGCGCAGGCGTTCTTCACGCTGCGCTTCCTGCGCGGTTTGCACGGGCACCGGTGGCGCTTGCGTTAACTGGGCAAGACGGGCGGCTTCCTGCCTGATCGCGTCCTGGCGGGATGCTTCCTGGCGGGATGCTTCCTGGCGAGCGGCTTCCTGGCGTGCCGCTTCCTGCCGTGCCGTTTCCTGTTGCGCCAGTCTGGTTTGCTCCTGCCGTGCCGCTTCGGCGCGCGCGGCGTCAAGCCGTGCCTGCTCCTGGCGCGCCGCTTCACGCCTGGCCTGTTCCTGGCGAGCGATTTCCGCACGGGCAGCCTCACGCTGGGCCGCCGCATTGCGGTTTGCTTCCTCGAGGCGCTGTGCATCAGCGCGTTCGGCGTCGCGTTGCGCCGCTTCGGCGCTGGCCAGCGCTTCGCGGGCGGCCTGCTCACGTGCCTGTGCCTGTGCCTGTGCCTGTGCCTGTGCCTGTGCCGTCAGCTCGGCAAGCCGCTGTTCTTCCGACGCAGCTGCTGCCGCTGCGCGCGCAGACTCGCGCTGGACAACCTGCTGGCGCACGCGTTCTTCCGCGATCGCCTTGTCCTGCTTGTCGTCATCGAGCGCGATGATGCGCGCGCCGGTCCCGTCGTCATTCTGCGGTGTCGGCGCTGGCGGGACCCTGGCAGTCGGTGTGGGTGCCGCCGGGGGCGCGGGCGCGTTCGGCTCTGGCGCGACGGGCCGCGTCGGCTCGCTCGTGGCCATCGGTGCTTGTGTTGCCACGGGTGGCATTGCTGCTGGTGCGGTGGCTGACACAGGCGAAGGAGCAGGTGCCGGGGCCGGGGCCGGGGCCGGTGCAGGCGCCAGCCGGACATTCAGTTCCGTCGCTGCCAGGCGCCGTTCTTCCCACGGCATGCGCAATCCTGGAAGTCCGAACACGTCGCCCTCGAGCGGAATGCTGAGCAGAAGCGCGTGGATCGCCACGGAGAGCAGCAATGCCAGGCGCATCCGCCAGGAAAAGGTGGGCGTGTCGGAAGGGGTTCTCACATTGTCAGGTCGGTCGCGGTCGGCGTGATGGTGGCAAGTTGCCAAGGGTGCAAGATCAGCGGCGATGCTATCACACCGCTGGCGCCGTCGCCATGCGCGCTGAGCGCGGCCGACCTGTGGCACTATCGCTGGAAACGCCACCGTGGTGCAACGCAGTCTCCCGGTATCGACTACCACCAGCAAAGGACCGCCGTCCATGCCACAGATTTCCCACCTCGTCGGCACCAGGACCTATCTGTTTGCCGATCTGCGCGACCTGCTCGCCAAGGCCACGCCCGCGCGCTCGGGCGACCACCTCGCCGGGATCGCCGCAGGCAGCGCCGAAGAGCGCGTCGCCGCGCAGATGGCGCTGGCCGACCTGCCCCTGACCACGTTTCTGAATGATGCCGTCGTGCCGTACGAGACCGATGAAGTCACGCGCCTGATCATCGACAGCCACGACGCCGCAGCGTTCGCGCCGATCCGTCACCTGACCGTGGGCAGTTTGCGCGAGTGGCTGCTGGGCGACGCGGTCGACGGCGTGACGCTGGCGCGCGTCGCCCCTGGCATCACGCCCGAGATGGCGGCGGCGGTATCGAAGATCATGCGCATCCAGGACCTCCTGCTGGTGGCGCGCAAGTGCCGCGTGGTCACGCGCTTTCGCAACACAATCGGCCTGGCCGGCACGCTGTCGACGCGCCTGCAGCCGAACCATCCGCTGGACGACCTGTCCGGCATCGCGGCCAGCCTGTTCGACGGCCTGATGTACGGCAGCGGCGATGCGGTCATCGGCATCAATCCGGCTACGGACAATGTCGGGCAGGTGGTCAAGCTCGTCACGATGCTGGACGATATCATCAGCCGCTACGAGATTCCCACCCAGTCCTGCGTGCTGACGCACGTGACCAATACCATCGAGGCAATCGGGCGCGGCGCGCCGGTCGACCTGGTATTCCAGTCGATCGCAGGCACACAGGCCGCCAATGCCAGCTTCGGCATCGACCTGGCACTGCTCGACGAAGCCCGCGCCGCGGCCCTGTCCCTGGGCCGCGGCACGGTCGGCAACAATGTCATGTATTTCGAGACCGGCCAGGGCAGCGCGCTGTCGGCCAATGCCAACCACGGCGTCGACCAGCAAACCTGCGAGGCGCGCGCGTATGCGGTGGCGCGCGCCTTCGAGCCGTTGCTGGTCAACACCGTGGTGGGCTTCATGGGACCGGAATACCTGTACGACGGCAAGCAGATCATCCGCGCCGGCCTGGAAGACCACTTCTGCGCCAAGCTGCTCGGCCTGCCGATGGGCTGCGATGTCTGCTATACCAACCACGCCGAAGCCGACCAGGACGACATGGACGTGCTGCTGACGATGCTGGGCGCGGCCGGCTGCACGTTCGTGATGGGCATTCCCGGCGGGGACGACATCATGCTCAATTATCAGACGACGTCGTTCCACGACGCGCTGTATGCGCGCCGCGCGCTCGGCCTGCAGCCAGCGCTCGAATTCGATGCGTGGTTGCGCGCAATGGGTATTTTCAAGGGCGCGGGCCAGGCCGAGCTGGGGCGGACCGTGCCTCCGGCATTCCAGCGCGCGCTGCTGCAGTCATCCTGAGGTTGCCATCATGGCCGATTCGACCGACCACCCCATTGCCGACGCCGCACCCTGGCAGCGCTTGCGCCAGTTCACCGACGCGCGTATCGCGCTGGGCGCGGCCGGCATCAGCCAGCCGACCGGTGCCCAGCTTGACTTTCAGCTCGCGCATGCGCAGGCGCGCGACGCCGTGCACCTGCCGCTCGACACGGATGTGCTCATGCCGGCGCTACAGGCAGCGTGGCCGCATGCCTGCCCGCCCCTCTTGCTGCACAGCGCGGCTGCGAATCGCAACGTCTATCTGCAGCGACCGGATCTGGGCCGGCGGCTCGACCCGGCATCGCGCGCAGTCCTGGCCGATATCGACGATGACAAACGCCGCTGCGACCTGGCCATCGTCGTGGCCGATGGCCTGTCATCCCATGCCATTGCGCAGAATGCCGCACCCTTTCTGGCAGCGCTGCGTCTGGAGCTGGCCGCCGAAACGTGGACGCTGGCCCCGGTCACGATCGTCCAGCAAGGCCGCGTGGCGGTGGGCGATGAAGTCGGTGAATTGCTGCAAGCGAAAATCGTCGTGGTGCTGATCGGCGAACGGCCAGGTCTGAGCGCGCCCGACAGCATGGGCATCTATCTGACCTGGGCGCCACGCGTCGGGCTGACCGACGAGCGTCGCAACTGCATCTCGAACGTCAGACCGGCGGGGTTGGGTTATGCCCAGGCTGCAGCCAGGCTGCATTATCTGCTCGGGCAGGCGCAACTGCGGCAGTTGAGCGGTGTTGCATTGAAGGATGAGACGACGCAGGATGACGCGCTGCCGGGCGGCGGCGGGCCGCCGTTCCTGCTGTAGGCAGTGAAGCAAACCACTTCACGACGCGCCTGCGGCGCAGGCGCACACTACGCTCAAGTCGACGCTGGCACTTGTCTGTGCATCGGTGTTGAACAACAAGGCAAGTCAATGCATACCGGCCGATTTTTTCAGAAAGCGTGTCGCATCCCGGCGTTGAATGCACGATCTCCGGAGCCTGTCTCGCCATTACTGCCGACCGTATAGCCAGCGCCATTTTCGTTCACGACAGCACCGTACGATGTGTAGAGGGTGCTCCGCTTCGATAGTGCGTACACATAAGCGACACCCCAGGCACGCGCGTCCTGATCGACATTTGTCCTGTCGTCCTTGCGCATGACGGAGGCGATGACAATCCCTCCGGGCACGGGCGCTGACAAACCGAGCAACATGGCATTGCTGTTCGTTGACGGCGTTGGCCGGACACCGCCAAATGGATTATTAGGGTTCTGTATCGGGGCGCTGTTGAAGCCTTTGTCCCTGCCATAGGCAGCGTGCAACTTCAAAACCGTGAAATTGTAATTGGCCGCGATCAGGTGGTTGGTGCTGTCGCCTCTCGAGATCGGGGCGATACCCGGTGAACCAACAACGTCCGTATTCTTGCTGTTGTATGCATAGCGTACAGCGAGTTTTCCGCTTGCGTACCCGATGGACGCGCCCATCTGTCGTCCGATCTTGCTGCTGCTGGCCTGTTCACCAAAACTGTAAGCCAGCTCTGCAGTAAACCCTTGTATGACCGGCGCCGTGTATTGAATTGTGTTACTGGTTCGTACATTCGTCCCCGAATCAGGAAACAGGTTTTTGGACGTGCCGGCATAACCAGTCACGAACGGATCGGCGACCTGGCCCAGGGTTTGGTGCCAGGGCGTGTACTGGCGGCCAATCGACACCGCACCGGCACGTGTTTTCAAACCGACAAAGGCCTGACGATTGAACAGCGTTCCGGCAGCATCGACTTCTCCGTTATCGATGCGGTAGCCATTCTCCAGCGTGAAAAAGGCGGACATTCCGTCACCGAGCTCTTCGTTGCCGCGAAAGCCGATGCGCGATGCGGAAACGCCGCCGTTCGTGATTTTGTTCACGTTGCCGCCGACACCACCGCGCTCATGGACGATAGCGGCGTCGGCAATGCCGTAGATCGTCACGCTGGATTGGGCGAAGGCCGCATTCGTACCGAGGGCAAAGCTCAGTACTGACACCAGTTTCTTGTTCATGTCATTCTTTTCAGTTAAATGAAGCGATTACCGGAGCAAGCTGCCCTCAGCCAGGCCGGGGACACGCATTGCCGCCCCCTCATGGTGATCAAAGCAGGGTTTCTTCCTTACCGATCACGCCTGCCATGCGCAGTGCGTCATCGAGCCAAGGCGACACCAGCAGACCTTCTTCGATTTCTTTCAGGCGCTGGGCTTCCGCCTTGAGCTTCTGGTGCGCCGCCTGCAGAACGGCCGGCACGTCGGCACGAGGAATCACCACCACGCCATCGCAGTCGGCGACCACCAGGTCACCTGGATGCACCGCCACATCGCCGATTGCAACGGTCGTGCCCACGCGTCCGTCGAGGCCTTTCGTGGGGCCGGCCGGATTGCGACCTGCCGCGAAGATCGGGAGTGGTCCCTTTCCCAGCGTGTCGGTATCACGAATGGCACCGTCCATGACGAAGCCGCCGATGCCGGCCGCGACGGCCTGTGTCGCCATCAATTCGCCAGCGAGGGCGCTTGACTCGTAGCCTTTACCATCGACGACGATGATGTCGCCAGGCCTGGCCAACGCCAGCGCAACGTGAAACAACAGGTTGTCGCCCGGTCGTACTTCGACCGGAAAAGCAGGGCCGGCCAGCTTCATTGTTGGGGACAGCCCCTGGATGCGTGCGTGAAGGGCGCCGCGGCGTCCTGCAACGTCACACAGCACAGCTGACTGGAACTGACGTGCCTCATCGACAAGATTGGAGGAAACACGCTCGAACTGGGCGACTTTGTCGAATTTCGTAGTTTTCATTGGGGACCTTTGATGATTATTTGTTATTGAGAACATGGGGCGGCGTTTCGCCGGACAGGACTGCAAGCACTGCGCGTGCAGCACCGAATCCCATTCGCTGAAGTGCTTCACGGCTGCTGCCGGCCACATGAGGAGAGCCGACAAAATTGTCCAGACCAAGCAAGGGATGGTCTGCCGGCGGGGGCTCGCTTTCAAACACGTCGCTCCCTGCCCCAGCAATACGGCCATCGAGCAATGCGGCATGCAACGCCAGTTCATCGACGATGCCGCCGCGCGCGGCATTGATCAGAATTGCAGTCGGCTTCATCATGGCCAGTTCGGCAGCGCCGATGAGATGTCGTGTGCTGTCGATGAGCGGCACATGGAGACTGATGACGTCAGCGTCGGTGAGCACGCTCGACACGTCATGTACCTGGCGGGCGCCGCACTGTTCAAATGAAGATGCTGGTGCATACGGATCGTAGGCAATCACCTCGGCGGAAAACGCCTTGCGGAAGAGGCTTGCCGTACGCGAGCCGATATCCCCGAGACCAATTAGGCCAAGGGTCTTTCCTCCAAGTTCGATACCGTCCTGCACTTGTCCAGGCACGCCTGTTCGCAGGCGCCGATCTGACAGCGAAACCCGGCGCGCAGTGGCCAGGGCAAGGGTCAGCACATACTCGGCAACCGCGTCCGCATTCGCACCAGGCGTGTTGGTCACGGTGATTCCCTTGCTTGTCGCGGCAGGGATATCGATGTTGTCGACGCCACTACCGTGCTTGGCGATAATCTTCAGACGTTGCGCTGTTGCGATATCTGCTTCGCGCATCTGGAATGTCCTGACAATCATCGCAGTTGCCTCGGTCCGCCAATCCCGTTCACGCGACATCGGGAAATCGACGACTTCGTAATGGGCGCGCAGAAAATCAACCGCCTCTTGCGCAATGCGGTCCATGATAAAGATTGCCATTTTTTGCCTTAAGGAGCTGAGGAAGATTTGGTAGTTCCTGACAGCGCATCCGTGTCGGTAGCGGTGTCTGAATTGCGTTTGCGAGCTCGAGGTTCGATCATCGAGACCACCAGCAAGAACGTCAGTAGTGAGGTTGCTGCAAGCAGGCCGAATACCCAGGTCCAGCTGAACTTGTCGAGCAACACCCCGACCACGAAGGGTGTGAATGCCCCACCGAGAGATCCGGCCGTATTGACGATCGACGCTGTGAACGGGACGCGCTCTTTCGTGGCGATGGCCATCGGGTAGACGAGGAACGTCGAATAGCCCAGGTTCAGCAACACGCCAACGCAAAAGAACATCGCAGACAATGCGAGCGGAGCGGCCGGGGCATGAATCAGAGCAAACATCGACAGCACCGTTGCAGCTGAAGTTATCAGCATGACGGGTTTGCGACGGCGGGCGAATACACGATCTGACAGCCAGCCGCCCAGAATATTGCCGACAATGGCACCCACCCAAGGAGCCGACGCAACCAGCCCCATTTTCATGATCGAGTAGTGTTTGACCGAAACCAGGTAGGTCGGAATCCAGGTCATGATCGTGTAGGTAATGCCAACCATGAAGAAGTATCCCAGTGCGCACGCCCAGACATTCCACGATCGCAGGACTTCCTTGTTGGTATCGAGAAGATCCACATCGCGGGTACGAATCAGCCCATCGATCCAATCGGGCGAGCTGGCGACCTGTTTGGGCTGCACAGCGCTGTCGCCTGCATCCTGACGTGGTGAATCCTTGATATAGGCGACCTCCGCCGGCGAACACCTTTTTGATTCGGAAGGATCATCGCGCACCAGGAAATACCACAGTGCTGCGCACACGAATCCCGGTATGCCGAAAATGAAAAACACCTCGCGCCAACCGAAATGCAGCATCAGGAATGCGCACAGCGGCGGGACGAATGCAGGCGCAAATTTGATGGACGACATGAATACGCCAGTCGCAAGCCCCTTTTCCTGCGGAGGAAACCAACGGTTGATCGTCGACACGATACCGATATTGATCGGACCTTCAGCAGCCCCCAGCACGAAGCGCGCGAGCTTGAGTTGCAATGTGGTCGCGGCCAGACCGGTTACCAGCGTCGCCAGTGACGTCAGCACCATCGAGCCAACGAGCAGCTTGCGCACGCCAAACTTCTGAAACAGGTAACCAGCCGGAATCTGGATGATGGCGTAGCTGATATAGAAAAGGCTTGCCAGCGCGCCAACGTCGGTATTGGAGAGGTTAAAATCCTGGCGAATGACGGGAATAAGCACGCCAATATTGGCGCGGTCCGCTCCGGCAATCATGTAGGTCACGTAGATCATCAGCAAGACGATCCAGCGATAGCGCGTGCGCTTACCCGAAGAATTCTCCAAGGTGTGTCTCCATATTCGTTATTGTTGTCGGTCTGCAGATCGGGCTGCAGCCTTTCAACCATGGTAGATCACGACCCCAGCATGAAAAAAGAGAATTATTTCGATCGGCTGCTATTCGTTTTTTTCGCGGTAATATTTGATCGGTGTTGTCGAAGGCGGCTAGGTTTTCGTAAGGAATAAAAAGTTATTTAACAGCAATTCCACGCATCATTGGCCCCATGACAGCGCTTGCGCTATGACTCGCAAGCGCTGCAGCCCTAGAACCCGTACGTCAGCGAGTAATCCACTTCTTCCAGGGCAAGTTGCGCCAGGGTTGGACCAAGTGTGCGCGTGTCGTCTGCCCGCCAGCGGAAGCAATATTCAATTGCAGGCAACGCAGGATTACTCTGAAAGGCGCTCAGCTTTCCTTGCTGAACCATAGGCTCGAGAAACCGGCGCGGTAAAAAACTGATGCCTACGTCCGCGACGGTGAGTCCGACGATAGCACTCAGACTATTGCAGGCGAGGACACGCCGCACGGTGACATTGTGTTGTGATGACCACTGATGAAAAGATTCGGTCAGCCTCGACTCGCTCGTCATGACGATAATTGGATGTTGCTCGATCTCCTCGATCGTTAGCTCGTCCTTTGCTGCGATGCGCCGCGGCGATGCCATCCAGGCAAAATCGAGCGTTGCCAGTGCGACCGTCGACAACATCGTGTTACCCGAACTGGTCTTTGGCAAGATGGCGAAATCGATCTCGCCGCGCATCAGCTTTTTTTCCAGCGCCGATCCAAGATCGACGTAGGGTTCGAGCAGCAGTTGCGGATGCAGTTCATTGATCCTCGACACAAATTTCGGGAACCATGTCAGCGCAGTCAACTCGCTGATCCCAAAACGGCAGGTACCACGCAGGGGTTGTGGACCGCCATGAAGCGATTTGATGTCCGCTTCCATGACAAGCATTTGCTGGGCCTTCTCCAGCACAAGCTGTCCATGCTCTGTGAGTATCGTCCGATTGGCAGACCGGGCGAAGAGCGATACGCCCAGTGAAGACTCCAGTTCCGCGACGCGTTTGGAAAGTGTCGACTGCGTCACGTTGAGACGACCCGAGGCGGCGGAAAAACTACTGAGAGTAGCCGCCCAGTAAAACGCTTCTAGCTGTTTGAGTGTCATGGAATGGCGTGTTCGGGCAAGTCGGTGGGGTCCAATTCATCGGCAGTGAATCAACGTTGCTCGACGTTTTTTCGTGCGCACATCGTTGGTGACCGGGATGAGGCCAGCCTATCATAACGATCGTACACCACGAAAAAAACGAATGACTCCGAATCGAAATTATTCGCTTTTTTCATGCAGAACTCGTGATCTAACATGCGCTCTGAACTGCAACGGAGCCTTGGGAGGAAGTTTTTTAAAGAAACCATACTACGTGGTGGTGACATATCTGGCAGAGAGACTGCATCGCAGCAAGGCTGTGGGATGGGTACTGCCGAGGTAATCTCACACCACGTTTAGTGCTGCGTTTTATCCAGGACGCCGTCTGCAGTCTCGATGCAACCTGCTGCGACCTGTGATGCCGCCATGGCCATCAGCAGGCGCACCAAAATTAAAATAATTGGAGATAAAAGATGAACCGAGTGAACAGAAAGAGTATCCGACAGATTGTGGTCAGTGCCATCCTTGGCACTGCTTTTTACCAACCAGCTTACGCCGCTTGGCCGAACGACAAACCTGTCGAAGTGGTCGTTGGCTTCGCAGCAGGCGGTGGTACCGATCTGTTGGCGCGCAAGATAACGCGGTTCATGCAAAAGCCGCTCGGCGAAAAAACACAGTTTATCGTCATGAACAAACCTGGCGCGGGAGGCGAAATTGCCACGGGTTACGTTGCACGTGCTGCGGCAGACGGTTACTCCATTGCGGTCGTCAACATGCCGGGGTTCCTGTATGTCCCGATGTCGAAAAAATCCCAATACAAGTCTGAAGACTTCCGCCTGGTCGCGCGAATCGTCGATGATCCAACGGTGTTAATTGTTCGATCGGACAGCAAATATACCAACCTCGCCAGCGTTCTGGCAGCCCTCAAACGGCAACCAGGTTCTGTCTCATTCGGAAATAACGGCATTGGGACGAATAGCGAGATTGCTGCCAAATTGATCAGCAAGCAAACGGGATTGTCGCTAAACGAAGTGCCGTACAAAGGAACGGCAGCACAGCGCACCGACTTGCTCGGTGGTTTCATCGATATTGCGGTCGTGAGTGCAAGTGAAGTGCCTGAACTCCATCACGGGAAAACGGCTGAGTATCGTGCAATTGCGCAGCTCTCCCGGACAAGAATCAAGGCACTGCCTCAAGTGCCGACAGCGATCGAATCAGGCTTGCAAGTGACGATGTCATCGGAACGTGGATTTGCGGTCCATAAAAATGTTCCGCTGAATATCACCCTACAGCTGCAAAAAGCGGTCGAAACAGTTGTTCGTGATCCTGAATTTTCTATAGCAAACCCCGGAGACGCTCCTGTTTTTGCCTACCTTCCGGGTGCTCAATGGAATAATTCGCTGAATCAGACTCGCAAGCTGTTGCAGGAAGTACTCGCGGATAAGCAGAAGTGAATGTCAAAGCGTCGTCGAGGTGCATGGGTGTTTGCACTAGTCATGGCGGCTCGCTGAGCCGTGGCGGGCCTCCGTTGCTGCTGCAGGAAGCGAAGCGAACCGACCCGCCATCAGCTCAGCGCGCCGCCGCTTTCGCCCGCGCTGCATGCAATTTCTTATAGCTGTCGATCAGGCGATGATGGCGGTCGAGACCTTCGAGCGCCATGCTGGTCGGGGTCAGGCCATGGAAGCGCACGCTGCCATCGACCGAACCGAGGACGGCGTCCATGCGCTCGTCACCATACATGCGGCGGAAATTCACGACGTAATCATCCAGTTCCAGATCGTCGTCGAGCGAGACTTCCAGCACCACATTCATCGCCTGGTAGAACAGGCGACGTTCGACCGTGTTGTCGTTGTACTGCAAGAACGCACCGACCAGTTCATGTGCATCTTCGAGCTGGCCAAGCGCCAGGTGAATCAGCAGTTTGAGTTCGAGCACGGTCAGCTGGCCCCATTCGGTATTCTCGTCGAACTCGATCCCGATCAGCGTGGCGATATCCGAGTACTCGTCGAGTTCACTGTTTTCCAGGCGATCGATCAGCGCTTCCAGGCTGTCGTCGTCCAGGCGATGCAGATTCAGGATATCGCTGCGGAACAGCAGCGACTTGTTCGTGTTATCCCAGATCAGGTCTTCGACCGGATAGATTTCGGAGTAACCCGGCACCAGGATGCGGCAGGCGGTCGCGCCAAGCTGGTCGTACACGGCCATATACACTTCCTTGCCCATGTCGGCGAGGATTGCCAGCAGCGTCGCCGCTTCCTCGGCATTGGCGTGTTCGCCCTCGCTCGTGAAATCCCATTCCACGAAATCGAAATCGGCTTTGGCGCTGAAGAAGCGCCACGAGACGATACCGCTCGAATCGATGAAGTGTTCGACGAAGTTGTTCGGTTCGGTGACGGCATTGCTGGCGAAGGTCGGCTGCGGCAGATCGTTCAGGCCTTCGAAACTGCGCCCTTGCAGGAGCTCGGTCAGGCTGCGTTCCAGCGCCACCTCGAAACTCGGGTGCGCGCCAAACGAGGCGAACACGCCGCCGGTCTTGCGGTTCATCAGCGTCACGCACATGACGGGATAGGTGCCGCCCATCGACGCGTCCTTCACCAGCACCGGGAAGCCCTGCTCTTCCAGTGCTGCGATGCCGGCCACGATGCCCGGATATTTCGCGAGCACCTCTTGCGGCACGTCCGGCAGCGACAATTCGCCTTCCAGGATCTCGCGCTTGACGGCGCGCTCGAAAATCTCGGACAGGCACTGCACCTGCGCTTCGGCCAGCGTGTTACCGGCGCTCATGCCATTGCTGACATACAGGTTCTCGATCAGGTTGGTCGGGAAGTATACAACCTCGTTGTCGGACTGGCGCACGTACGGCAGCGCGCAGATGCCGCGCGCGGCGTTGCCCGAGTTGGTATCGATCAGGTGCGAGCCACGCAGTTCGTCGTCCGGGTTGTAGATCTCGAGGCTATAGGCATCGAGAATCTCCGCTGGCAACGCGTCGTTCGGCCCCGGCTTGAACCAGCGTTCATTCGGGTAATGGACGAACGATGCGTTGGCAATGTCTTCGCCCCAGAACGCGCCGGCGTAGAAGTGATTGCAATTGAGACGCTCGATGTATTCGCCCAGCGCAGACGCCAGCGCGCTTTCCTTGGTCGCGCCCTTGCCGTTGGTGAAACACATCGGTGAATGGGCGTCGCGGATATGCAGTGACCACACGTTCGGGACGATATTGCGCCACGAGGCGATCTCGATCTTGATGCCCCAGTCGGCGAGCATGCCCGACATATTGGCGATGGTCTGCTCGAGCGGCAGGTCCTTGCCGGTGATATAGGTGCGCGAATCGGTCGACGGCTGCAGCGTCAGGAGTGCCTGCGCATCGGCGTCGAGATTCTCGACTTCTTCGATGACGAACTCGGGACCGGCCTGCACGACCTTCTTGACGGTGCAACGGTCGATCGAACGCAGGATGCCCTGGCGGTCCTTGTCCGAGATATCGGCAGGCAGCTCGACCTGGATCTTGAAAATCTGCTGGTAGCGGTTCTCGGGGTCGACGATATTATTCTGCGACAGGCGGATGTTTTCGGTCGGGATGTTGCGCGTGTCGCAGTACAGCTTGACGAAGTACGCCGCGCACAGGGCCGACGACGCCAGGAAGTAATCGAATGGCCCCGGGGCCGAGCCGTCACCCTTGTATCGGATGGGTTGGTCGGCAATCACCGTGAAGTCATCGAACTTCGCCTCGAGGCGCAGTTTATCGAGAAAGTTGACCTTAATTTCCATCGCAGATTTCCTCAGTAACGCTCTAAATCGTTCAAAAGCATAAAGCCCTGTAAAAACAGGGCTCTATTATTATTCGTATGCGGGCGGGTGGGCTGCCGGCGTCAGGCGCCAGGTGCCACGCTCGCGGCCCGCCATTTTAGCATCGTTGCAGTGTCGGGCAATCGACAACCGGCGCAATGAGCAGACAGGTAAAAGCGCGCGCGTCCTTCAAATGTCGCCCTCTTCCCAGATTGGATGCCACCGGCGTGGCAGCCGTCTGGCGCCGGTGTCACGTGCCGACAAAGCGCGGGCCGCTGCTGACGGCGGGGTTTTGCCGTACTCAGCCTAATTGTTGGTTAGTTACATTTTATTGAGATGCAGATTGTGCCGTCTGATAGGCAGCACCTGATCAGGTATCGCCGCGATCGATCGCGCCAGCACGGAAGCGCTTGCGGTAGTCGGACGGTGATGTACGCAGCGTTGCCTTGAAATGCTGCCGCAGCGACAGCGCCGTGCCGAACCCGGACGCGTGCGCGACGTGCTCGATCGACAAGTCACCCGTCTCGAGAAGCCGCTGGGCGTGGATCAGCCTCTGGCTCTGCAACCATTGCTTGAAGGAGGTCCCTGTCGCAAGACGAAAATGGCGGGTGAAATTTCGCCGGCTCATGGCAGCACGTTCGGCCAGCATGTCGATGCTGTGCTCCTCGTGCAGGTGCGCGCCGACCCAGTCGAGCAACTGGGCGAAGCGCCCTGCCGCCGCATCGTCCGGCACCGGCCGCTCGATGAACTGTGCCTGTCCGCCGTCGCGGTGCGGCGCGACCAGGATGTGCTTGGCGACCCGATTGGCGACCTCGGCGCCACAGAGCCGCCGCAGCAGATGCAGGCAGCAATCGAGGCCGGCGGCAACACCGGCCGAGCTCAGTATGTCCCCGTCGTCCACATATAGCACGTGCTGGTCCACGTTGATTCGGGGATAGTGCTTTGCAAGCATGTCGGCCGCTTGCCAGTGCGTTGCCACGGTGCGCCCATCGAGCAGGCCAGCCTGCGCCAGCGGGAAAGCGCCCAGGCACAAGCCGACAATGATCGCGCCACGCGCATGTCCACGGCGCAAACTGTCGAGCAGATCGTCCGGCGCGCTGCGACCGTCTGCATGCCAGGACGGCATGACGATGATGTCAGCCTCGTCGACTGCCGTCAGATCGGCAGTGGTCGAGATCGCAAACCCGGCAGAGGTCGCCAACGGGCCCGCCTGCGACGCGCAGACAGTGATCTCGAACGACATCGCCTCGGCGCCGGCCGCGTGGCTGCCGAACACGAGACAAGGCACCGACAGATGAAATGGCGTGATGCCCTCGAAAGCAATGACGGCGATCTTACGATGGCTGACAACGAAGTGTAGTGGATGCATGGCCCGATTGTATCGAAAGTCAGCCTTCGGGCCAATGTTCGATCGTCCCCATCCCGCAGATAATCGTTGCACCGGTTTGCCCGACAGGTCAAACGACATCGTCGTCGGGCGCCAGATCTCCATGAAAGGAACACACCATGAACAAACGCGCTATCGTCGTCGTCGACCTCCAGAACGAGTATCTGCCTGCCGGAAAGCTGGCCCTGACCGGCATCCATGCTGCATTGGAAAATGCAGCACGCGTGATCGCGGATGCCCGGGCCAAAGGCGACCTGGTCATCCATATCCGCCACGAGTCCGCGGACCCTGACGCGCCCTTCTTCACTCCGGGAACGCAGGCCGTGCAGATTCACGACACCGTGTCGCCTGCGCATGGCGAAACGGTCGTCGTGAAGAACTTCCCGAATGCCTTCCTGAAGACGAATCTCAGGGAGCTGCTCGACGACCACGGTGTCGAGGCAGTCACGGTGATCGGCGCCATGAGCCATATGTGCATCGATGCGACGACCCGAGCGGCGTCCGACTTCGGGTACAAGACGACGGTCGTGCACGACGCCTGCGCCACGCGCGACCTCGAGTTCGGTGGAACGACCGTGCCAGCGGCGCAGGTGCACGCCGCGTTCATGGCGGGACTCGCCTTTGCCTATGCGTCGGTGCCGTCTACCGACGACTATCTGGCGGGCTGACCAGCAACTGGTCCGTGACGGGCGGGAGCCAGCGGGGTGCCCTGCTCTGCCTCCTGCCGTCATCAGCACGCCAAGCAGCATGCCGGCGCACCCGCTCCGGCAGCCCCCCCTGTCGTTTCTAACCATCCCCATCCCCATCGATCGTGCTTCGTGCATTCGTCCTGAATGCGTCCGCACACGCGTCGAACCACACTCTGCGCCCAGCGCCAGTCACCGCCATACGGCCTCTCGTCACGCCCACCACCACACCAAACAAAAATCATCGACAGACACGACTTTCGAATGAAAGAATTTCCTTGAAATACGCGAACACAACGGAAATTCGAAAAAACGAAAGATGCTTTGTATTCAACCGAATTTCGCTATAGACTTGGCATCACAGTGACAGTTCGAGCAGTGTCGAAGACTTTCGATATCGACGAACCGAAACCTGTAAGTTAAGGACTTGAGCAATACGAAATAAAACGAAAGAAAGAAACAGATCATCCAGCTGGTCCGTATCCCGGCTAGTGTAGGCAGTGATCGCAACGAGACAGCCTTTCCGTTTGCCAGCATTCGCCACGCTGCTCCAACAACTTATACAAGGAAGCGTTTAATGAATTCTCCTTCACAGTGCCGCTCGGGCGCAGACCGTCATGGTCGCTTCGTGCTCAATCCGCTGACGTCTGCCACCCTGCTCGCGCTTGCCACGCTCGCGACATCGGCCCGCGCCCAGGATGTCATCGCAGCCGATGCCGGCAAGCTGGAACAAGTTGTTGTGACCGGCACTCGTGCCAGTCTGCAGCAGTCGCTGGAACTCAAGCGCAATGCCGCGGTCGTACAGGACAGCATCAGCGCGACGGAACTGGGCCGCTTCCCCGACAACAACGTGGCCGACTCGCTCAGCCATATCACCGGTGTCTCGATTTCGCGCACGGCCGGCGGCGAAGGCCAGCGGGTCAGCATTCGCGGCCTGGGGCCGGACTACACGCTCACCACCTTCAACGGTCGCCTGCTGGGCACCGACAGCGCGGGCCGCTATTTCGCGTTCGACGTGCTGCCGGCCGATGTGATCAGCGGCGCCGACGTCGTCAAATCGACCCAGGCACAACTGGTCGAAGGCGCCATCGGTGGCCTGGTGAATCTGCGTTCGGCCAGCCCGTTCGACCAGAAGGGCCAGCGTGGCCTGGTGCGCGCCGAGGCTGACCACAACGATATGAGTAGCCTGAACGGCAAGAAGCTGTCCGCCACCTACAGCAATACCTTCGACAACAAGCTCGGCGTGCTGTTCGGTCTCGTGTATGCCAAGCGCGATGTGCGCACCGACACCGCCGGCAATGACGGCGGCTGGTCACGCAATCCGATCCCGAGCGACCCGAGCCAGTTCTGGGAATCGGGCAATACCTGGGGCGGCGCCATCGATCCGAACGGTAACGGCGTACTCGACCCGAACGAAGAAGGCCTGATCGGGCCCGGCCAGTTCCGCTTCGGCTCCATCATGGAGAAAAAGGAGCGGATCGCGCTCTCGGGCAAGGTGGAGTGGCGGCCCAGCAGCGACGTCAAGGTCATCTTCGACGGCTTCAAGACCCGGCTCGATTCGCCGCAGGTGGGCTACCAGCTGTCGTACTACCCGCTGTATGCGCCGGGCCGCTGGTCCGACATCAAGGTCAGCAACAATGTCGTGACCGACCTGACCTTGAACAGCAGCGACCCCGAACTGCGGCTCAATCCCGAAGTGCTGAACAAGACCGAATACCGGGTCGTCGATACCGCCATGTACGGCACCCGCGCCGAATGGCGGATTTCCCCGACCTTGAACGTGGCGGGCGATGTCTATCTGTCGACATCGAAACGTGATTCCGGTGGCAAGGACAGCTACGTCGTGCTGCGCATGAACCAGCCGAATACGACGCGCATCCGGCTCAACGGCGGCGCCGTGCCCGACGTGACGACCACGCTGGCCGACGGCCGCGACCTGCAGAGCGGCCTGGCACAGGGCCTGTTCAGCGGCAAGGACTTCAACACCCACTTCTACAGCCGTGCGGGCGACAATATCGATGACCGCATCGGCGGCGCGACAGTCAATGCCGACTGGAAGGTGGACCGTTACAGCATCGACTACCTCAGGTTTGGCCTCAGCCAGACGAACCGCAAGAAATCGCGCGACATGATCAACAATGCGTTCAACTCGGGGCAGGATCACTATTCTGGCGAAAACGCGATCAACGTGGGCGCCCTGGGCGGCAACGTGATCAACCAGACCTTGAGCCCGAAAGGCTTTCTGTCGGGCGTGAACGGCAACTTCCCGCGCAGCTTCCTCGGCTTCGACGTCGACAGCTATGCACAGGCACTGGCGGGCTACGATGGCCAGCCGCGGCCGGGCGGCGGCGTCTATAGCTCGACGCTGTCGGCCCCCGCCTTCAACCCGCTGGAAAGCTACCGCGTCGAAGAAAAGACGTCGACCGCCTTCGTGCAGGCCGACCTGGCCGGCGACCGCTGGTTCGCCGACGTCGGCGTGCGCTTCGTGCGCACCAAGACCAGTGCACAGGCGTGGGACGCCAAGATCAACGAGATCGTGCAGAACGGCGCTTTCAACTTCACGCCCATCTACGCCGACCCGTCGATCGTGCGCCAGGATGCCACCTACAGCTTTGCCCTGCCGTCGGGTAACTTCACCTATTCGCTCACGGACAAGCTGCAACTGCGCGTCGGCGCGGCCAAGACGATGGCACGCCCATCGGTCGACAAGCTGGCGCCGTCGAGCACCACGGCCAGCATCTCGTGGGGCGACTTCACGCAGATCTACGGCGGCAATGCCGATCTGAAGCCATACACGGCGCACCAGGCCGATGTGTCGCTGGAATGGTATTACGCCAAAGGCTCCGCGATGACCTTCGCCGTCTACCAGAAGAACATCAAGAACCAGATCACCAACCTCTGGCTGACCGGCCAGGACATTGGTGCACCGGGCGGACGCCTGTTCAACGTGCAACGCCCCATCAACGGCGACAGCGCCAAGGCGCGCGGCATGGAGATCGGCATGCAGCACCTGTTCAACAACGGTTTCGGCGTGCGCGCACAATACACGCGCAACCTGTCGACCAGCTGGGTCGCCGGCGTCGAACGCCCGCTCGAGGGCGTTGCGCCTGCAAGCGCGTCGCTGGGCCTCCTGTATGAGCGTGGTCCGTGGAGCATGAGTACCACGGCCGACTTCACCGATTCGTTCGTCACTGCCAGCAACGTGATCGGTTCCGGCTTCAACGAAGTGACCAACTCGGTGACCTGGGTTACGGCCCAGCTCGCCTATGATGTGAACAAGTCGCTGCGCATCAGCATCGAGGGCAACAACCTGACCGATGCCGAGCAGGCACCCCGGCTGACCAACGGCACCGTCAGCCTGCCCAACGGCTACTACCGTTACGGGCGCTCCGTGACCCTGGGCGCCAGCCTGCGATTCTGATGAAGTATGCGGCGCCATGGTCCGTGGCGCCACCAAGTCCATCGCCAGCGCGGGCCGGCCTGGCAATCCACCGGCCCGCCATACCGAGAACTGGAATCCTGATGCACACTGCTGTCTTTTCCTTTGCCGTCCTGATTGTCGGGACCGTCCCTTTCGCCGCGCACGCCGCGGACCAGTCCAGCTACACGATGGCGGACTACGCCAGCGTCGCCAAGATCGACGCCCACCTGCACCTGCATAACGCAGCGCCGGCGTTCATGGAAAGCGCAAAACGCCAGAACTTCAAGATCCTGTCGATCAACGTCGACTATCCCGATTTTCCACCGCTCGATGACCAGCAGCGCGTCGCCATCGCACTGAAAAAGCAGTTCCCGCAGGACGTGGCATGGGCAGCGAGCTTCTCCGTCGATGGCTCCGCCCAACCGGCCTGGCTGGCCGCCACCCGCCACCGCATCGCCGCATCGATGGAAGCCGGCGCCGTCGGCGTGAAGGTCTGGAAGAACATCGGCATGAGCCTGCGTGGTGCCGATAAAGAACTTGTCATGATCGACGACGCGCGCTTTGCGCCGCTGTTCGACGACCTGGCCCGCCAGGGCATCCCGCTGCTGGGCCACCAGGGCGAGCCGCACAATTGCTGGCTGCCGCTGGCGCGCATGACGGTCAACAACGACCGCACCTACTTCAAGAACCACCCGCAATACCATATGTACCTGCACCCCGAGATGCCGAGCTGGGAAGCGCAGATGGCGGCGCGCGACCGCATGGTGGCGGCGCACCCGACGCTGCACTTCGTCGGCGTGCACCTGGCGTCGCTCGAGCGCAATGTGGACGAACTGGCCGCCTTCCTCGACAAATTCCCGCACGCCGTCGTGGACGCGTCGGCGCGCATCGGCCAGCTGCAATACCAGAGCCAGCGCGATCGCGAGAAGGTGCGCAACTTCTTCATCAAGTACCAGGACCGCATCCTGTACGGCAGCGACATGGCGCAAGAGCCTGGCCAGGATGGCGCCGCGCTGGGTCGCGAAGCCGAAGGCGTGTGGCGGATGCACTGGCGTTACTTCAATACGGCAGAGTCGTTCAAGGTTGCCGATCTCGACAAGCCCGTCCAAGGTCTCGCACTGCCACGCGACGTCGTCGACAAGCTTTACCGCACGAATGCCGAGCGCGCCTTCCCCGGCGCCTGGAAAGGCCAGCCATGACCGCGCGCCGTGCATTCCTCGGTTGGCTGGGCGCGGCGCCGCTGGCCACGCACATCCCGCTGGCCCAGGCGGCGGCAACCCCGGTCTCCGGCAAGGGCCATGTGCGCGTGCAGGACAGCGCCGTCTCGCTGCAGTTCGACGGGCAGCTGCGTTGCCGTATCGTCAGCCTGCTGGGCAAGCAGCCGGTCGCGCTGACGGGTTTTGACACGAGCGAACACCTGGTCGTCGGCGGCAAGCCGGTCGGCCGCTTCACGCTGCAAAAGGCCGCGCCGGCCCGGGCCACGACGCCGTTTGGCGCCGGACAGGCGCTGCACCTCATCGGCCGTGCCACCGCGGGCATCGAAAAGCGCGTCACCGTGACCCTGCTCGACGAGCATCCGGGCGTGGCATTGCTCGACGTGCAATACCTGAATATCGGCGACAAGCCGCTGACGATCGACGCCTGGGCGAACGGCGCGCACCGCCTGGCCGCCGCGCCGCGCCATGCGGGCGGCTACTGGACCTATTCCGGCGCCAGCCACGCCGACCGGCGCGACTGGGTCCAGCCCGTCAAGCGCGGTTTCGAGCAGGGCAACTTCCTGGGCATGAACGCGTCGGACTACGGCGGCGGCACCCCGGTCGCCGATGTCTGGCGCCGCGACGTCGGCCTGGCCGTCGGCCACCTAGCCCTGCAACCGCTGCTCGTGGCGCTGCCCGTGAAGGCGGTCGGCGACGGGGTCGAGATCGCCCTGCGCGGCGACATCCCGCAGAGGCTGGCGCCAGGTGCAACACTTGCCACCCCGCCCACGTTCATCGCCGTGCACCGTGGCGACTTCTATGTACCGCTCGACCGTTACCGCCGCCTGATGGCCGCGCAGGGCCTGGCGGCCCCCGAGCCGCCGCAAAGCGCCTACGATGCGCAGTGGTGCGCGTGGGGCTACGAACGCGATTTCTCGCTCGACTATGTGCGCGCCACGCTGCCCAAGGTGCAGGAACTGGGCTTCAAGTGGGCCGTCCTGGACGATGGCTGGCAGGTCAAGACCGGCGACTGGACGCCCGACCTCGCCAAATTCCCGCGCGGCGGCGACGACATGAAGGCGCTGGTGGCCGACATCCACGCACGCGGCATGAAGGCGCGCCTGTGGATCGCGCCGCTTGCCGTGGCGCCCGGCAGCGACGAGCTGCACGAGCATACCGACCTGCTGCTGCTCGACGAGACCGGCGCAGCCCAGGACGTCACCTGGTGGAACTGCTTCTACCTGTGCCCCGCCTACGAAAAAACGCAAACGCGCCTGGCCGCGACACTGCGCATGATCATAGCGGACTGGGGCTTCGACGGCCTCAAGGTCGATGGCCAGCACCTCAACGGCGTGGCGCCATGCTTCAATCCGAAGCACCAGCACAAGCGCCCGGAGGAATCGGTCGAGGCGGTCGCCGACTTCTACAAGGTCATGCACGATGTGGTGCATGCAGCCAACCCGGAAGCGGTGCTCGAGGTCTGCCCATGCGGCACCAGCTACGCCTTCCACAACATGCCGTTCATGGACCAGGCGCCATCGTCCGACCCGCTGTCGAGCTGGCAGGTGCGCCACAAGGGCAAGACGCTCAAGGCGCTGATGGGCCCATGGTCCGCCTACGCGGGCGACCACGTGGAACTGAGCACGGGCGGGCAGGATTTCGCCTCCAGCGTCGGCATCGGCGCCGTCATCGCCACCAAGTTCACGTGGCCCGTCGACCCGAAACCGAAGGACTCGTTCCTGCTGACACCCGAGCGCGAAGCCCACTGGCGCCAGTGGGTGGACCTGTACAACAAGGGGCGGCTGGCCGAAGGCCGTTACCGGGGCGAGCTGTATGACCTGGGGTTCGACAAGCCGGAAACCCACGTGGTGGAGCAGGCTGGCGCATTGCACTACGCGTTCTACGCCGATCGCTGGGACGGCATGGTGGCCTTGCGTGGCCTTGGCCCGGGCACCTGGACGCTGCGCGACTCGCTCAGCGGCAAGGCATTGGGCAAGGTGTCCGCCGACAAGCCAACGCTGCCGCTGCGCTTCACCCACAGCCTGCTGGTCGAAGCGCGGCCCGACGTCCCTGACCTGCTGCCTGTTGCGTTTGCCAGCAGGATCCAGGCCGTGGGGGCGGACGGCTTCCCGCACGCCTCGCAGTGGGCCGATGCCCCCGCGACCTTCTTCCGCCACGACTGGCAGGGCACGCCACTTGCCGGGCCCCAGTCGACGCGTGTCCAGCTGCTGCGGGGCGCGGGCCACCTGTACCTGCGCTTCATCTGCAAGTACGAGACGCTCGCCACCTTTGACCAGGCCGGCCCGGCAAGCGCCATCTGGCCGCTGTGGGAGCGTGACGTCGTCGAAGTCTTCCTGCAGGCGCCCGAGCGCGCCGGGCTGAACAGCTATCGCGAGGTGCAGGTTGCGCCGAACGGGCTACTGCAGGAAATCGCGGTCGAGGTGTCGGGCAAGCGGCGCATCGCCGGCGAGAGCCGCGCCAGGGCGCATGTCGATGCGAACAACAAGGTCTGGACAGCCGAACTGGCCGTGCCGATGCGCGCTACGGGCGGCGCCGACGATGGCTGGCGCCTGAACCTGTTCCGCGTCGAAGGCGCCGCAAAAGACCGCCTGCATTCGGCCTGGAGCCCGACCCGCACCGCTGCGCCCGACTTCCACGTGCCACGCGCGTTCGGCCGGCTGCTGATCGACGCATGATGCTGCAGCGCCTGCGGCCGCTCGCGCTGCTCGTCATGTTGTCGGGGTACGCTCACGCCGTGCAGTCGACAGACCGGCCGGGGGGCATGGTCGGGACGACGTTCAGGGCGTCGGCAGACGAAATCGCCAACCCCGAGCGTGGCATGTACGTCTGGGCTGCCGACAACCTGGCGGCGTGGACGCAGGCGCAGGCCGATGCACAGTTTGCGGCCGGCTACCGGATCGTCTACGCGCCGGTGCGGCTGGACGCGCATGCCGGCCGCACGTTGCCTGCGACGCTGCTGCGCGAGTTGACCGAAGGTTTTACCGTTGCGCGCCGCGCGGGCCTGAAAGTCATTCCGCGTTTTATGTACAACTTCCCGGCCGGCGAAACGGCCTACCGCGCGGCGCAGGATGCACCGCTCGAACGCGTGCTGGAGCATATCGGGCAGCTCAAGCCGGTCCTGGCGGCCAATGCCGATGTCATCGCGTACCTGCAGGGCGGGTTCATCGGGGCCTGGGGCGAATGGCATACGTCATCCAACGACCTGACCCTGCCGACGCAGCGCACGCGGATCCGCGATGCGCTGCTGGCCGCGCTGCCCGCCGACCGCTTCCTGCAACTGCGCTATCCGCCCTACCTGATGGCGTGGGCGCCGCAAGCGCCGCGCTGGCGCGACGGTTCGACCGCAGCACGCATCGGCGTGCACAACGACTGCTTTCTCGCATCCGGCACGGATGTCGGCACCTACAGCGAGAACGCGGCGATCCGGCAGCGCGAGCGCACCTATGTGGCCGCGCTGTCGACCACGGCGCCGTTCGGCGCCGAGACCTGTAACCCTGCCGATGCGGTCAACCCGACGCCACGTACGAATTGCGACGACATCCTGCGCGAAGGCCGGCGCTTTGGCCTGACCTACCTGAACGACAGCTACTACCGCGACCTGTTTCACACACGCTGGCAGGCGCAGGGCTGTCTGGCGCAGGTCAGGCGCAGCATGGGCTACCGGTTCGAGTTGGTGACGCTGCGGCATAGTGCGCGCATCATGGCTGGCCAGTCGGGCGAACTGGTGCTGACCGTGCGCAACAGCGGCTGGGCACGCGCCTTCAACCCGCGGGGCGTGCAACTGGTGCTCAGGCACCGCGCCACCGGCCAGGTCGTGCGGCTGGCCCTGGCATCGATCGACCCGCGCACCTGGCTGCCCGGGCAGACCAGTACCGCAACCGCACGGGTTGCCATCCCGGGCGGCACACCCAGTGGCGCCTGGGACATGCTGCTGGCCTTGCCGGATGGCGCGGCATCGCTCGCTGGCGATGCGCGTTACAGCGTGCGGCCTGCCAACGCCGACGATGCCGCCAAAGCGCAGGCATGGGAAGCATCGCCGGGCGCGTTCCGTACCGGGACGACGCTGCACATTCTTTGACGTGCTGCCACGCCGCTGGCGCGTGGCCGGCCTAGTCCGCGATCAGCAGTTCGATGCCGGCCTCGCGCAGGCCGTCCCGGTATTGCGGGCTGATATCGCTGTCGGTGATGACGGTGTGGACGCGGTCGAGCTGCACGATGCGGTGCAGGCTGATGAAGCCGAACTTCGACGAATCGGCAAGCACGATGACTTTCCGTGCGCGCTCGACCATCTTGTGGTTCAGGCTCGCTTCCGCCTCGTGGTGGGTCGTCACGCCGAACTGCAGGTCGAGACCATCGACGCCCAGGAACAGCTTGTCGAAACTGTAGGCCTGCAGACAGGCTTCGGCCTGCAAACCCTGGATCGACAACGCCTGCTTGCGCAGCAGGCCGCCGGTGAGGATCAGGTCGACGCCTGCCGCGTTGACCAGCTCCCAGGCGATGTTCAGGCCATTGGTCAGCACCGTCACGTTCTGCACATCGCGCAGGTGGCGTGCCAGCGACAGCGTCGTGGTGCCCGAATCGATGATGATGTTCTCGCCCGGCTTGACCAGGCGCGCAGCCAGCGCGCCGATGCGCTCTTTCTGCTCGTGATTGAGGGCGTCTTTTTGCGACACCGTGTGCTCGGTCGGTGGCATGCGTGCCAGCGTGGCGCCGCCATGGCTGCGGATGGCCAGGCCCTGCGCCTCGAGTGCACTCAGGTCGCTGCGGATCGTCACCGCCGATACGTTCAGTTGCTTGACGAGTTCGCTGACCTGGACCGAGGCCTGTTCAGTTAGAGCTTTAAGAATGGTGTCGCGGCGCTGACCGGTTTGACCCATGATTGGATACGCAGATTTAATAAAAAAACAGCTTACCAGATTGGCGCACGGCCGGCACGCCCAGTGCTTGACGGCGCGTCATTGCGCGCCTGCCAGACGTGCGAGCGCTGCGGGTTCCAGCGGTATGCCGACCTGGTGCGCCGCATACACGGCAGCGCCGAGCACCGGCGGCAGGCGCGGCGCCACCAAGCGGTAGGCGCCGGCACTGCTGGCAGCGAGAACGCGGGCAAATGGCGCGCGTAGTGGCCCATCCTCACCGAACAAGCCGCCCGAATACGACACCGTGACGTCGGTACCGGGATCGACACCCAGCTGGCCCCGGACCGCGTCGACCAGCGCCACCACTTCGAGCGCAGCCGCTGCCAGGATCGCCGCCGCCTGCGCATCGCCCAGCGCCGCCGCTTCGGACACGAGGCGCGACAGCGCAGCCACCTTGCTGCGCTCCCCTTTCAGGTCGCCATAGACGACCTGGCACAGGTCGAGATCGTCCTGCAGCGCCAGGCGCGTGCGCACCAGCCCGTGCAACGGCCCGCGCGGCGCGCGGCCATCGCTCATGCGCGAGAACAGCGCCAGCCCGGCGCGCGCGATCCAGTAGGCCGAGCCTTCGTCGCTGAACAACTCGCCCCATCCGCCGGCACGCGCACCCTGCCCGCCGATGCGCCCGTAGGCCATCGAGCCGGTGCCGGCGATGACGCTGATGCCATCGGCGCAGGCGAGCGAACCGGCCCAGCTGCACACCATGTCGTTGTCGCACAGGTAGCGCCCGTGGCCCAGCACGGCGCGCGGCAGCGCATCCAGTTGCGCCTGCACGGCGCGGTCTTCGCCGTAGGCGGGCAAGCCGAAGAACGCGAAGGTGACGTCGTTCGCACTGATGCCGGCCGCCGCGAACAAGCCGGCGCAGCCGCGCGCCAGCACGTCAGCCGCACCATCCATGCCGACTTCGAGGTAGTACGCGCTGCTCTGCTCGTTGCGCGCCAGGACCTGGCCCTGCCGGTCGATCAGCGCAAACGCCGTCTTGGTACCGCCGCCGTCAACCCCGAGAAACATCGCCGTCCTCCGCCAGTGGATAGATCGTGACGCCCTGCACCACGCGGTTGACGGTGCCCGACACGCTTGGCGTATCCGGGCGCAACCCCAGCGCCAGCGACTGCAGCAGCGCGAACGCCTGGCAGAAGACAATGTACGGCAGCGCCAGCGCCAGGTCCGGGGACTGCCCGACCCCGTCCAGCGCGATGCAGGCGTCGCCCAGCGACGGCTCATCGCGGCCGCTCAGCGCCAGCACGCGGCCGGCCCGGCCATCACTGCGCAGCTCGCGCAGCAGGTCGAGATCATAGCGGCGCGCACGGGCGTCGTTCGACAGCAGCACGACGACCAGCGTGTCGGCATCGACGATCGTCTTCGGCCCGTGGCGAAAGCCCAGCGGCGAGTCGAACAGCGCGACCACCTGGCCATCGGTCAGCTCGAGCAGCTTGAGCGACGCTTCACGGGCCAGCCCGCGCAGCGCATTGCTGCCAAGGTAGACCACGCGGCGAAAACGCCGGGCCACCAGGGCGTCCAGCAGCGGCAGCATCGACGCCAGTACCTGCGCGGCCGCCGCCGACGGCCCGGCGGTGGCGCCCGGTACCAGCACGCCGAACGCGCTGGCCGCAGCCAGCAGCATCGACGTGAAACTGGTGGTCATGGCAAAACCGCGGTCATGCGTGGCGTCCGGCAGCAGGATCGCATACGCGTTGGCGCGGCCCTGCGCCATCCGGCACAAAGCGCCGTCGGCATTGCAGGTGATGACCAGGTGGTAGATCTCGTCCACCACCCCGTCGGCCAGATCGACGGCCGCCACGCTTTCTGGACTGTTACCCGAGCGGCCGAACGATACCAGCAGCGTCGGCACCTTCGGCTGCAGGAACTGGCGCGGGCCCGACACCAGGTCGGTGGTCGGCACGGCTTCCGCGCGCCAGCCGCCACCCAGCAATGCCGGCGCCAGGCATTCGCCGATGAAGGCCGACGTGCCGGCGCCCGTCAGCACGATGCGCAGGTCGGGCCGCGCGAGCAAGGGGCCGAGAAACGCGTCGAGCGCGCTGCGCTGACCAGTGACCAGCGCCTCGATCTCGGGCCAGATGGCCGGTTGCTGCGCGATTTCGCGCGCGGTCAGGCCGGCGCCGGCGGCATCGAGCCGCTCCGCGCCAATGCCCAGAATATTCCTGTCAGCGACTAACATGCTTCCAACTCCTTCGTTGCGGCGCCTGCCATGCAGGCCGCCATGTATTGGCGCAGCACCCTGGCTACGCCCTCTTTGAGCAGATCGACCGGCTGGTTGTTCAACCGTCCTTCACGCACGGCGTTATACTGGAACGGCAGGTACTGGCTCAGCAGCGTGAGCGGCGGCGGCGTGCGCTCCAGACTGGCCAGCAGCCGCGCCTGCGCAGCCTGGATGGCCGGATGCGGCCAGTAGTAGCGGATCCGGTCACTCAGGCTGTATTGCTGGTCGAAGCGGGCGCGGCGCGGCTCGTTGTCGTAGTACTTTTGCCACTGCGCCGGCTCGGCACGCATCACCTCCAGCACCGTGTCCTTGAACCCGGAACCTTTGCCATCACCTGCCATCGCGGCCTCGATATCGGCCAGCGCCCACAGCGTTTCACGCAGCGCGAAGGTCGCGCCCGGGCCCACCTTGAGGATGGCGAAATGGCCGGCGACGAGCGCGGCCAGGTTGGCCGCCGTCTGGTAATCGGTCGAATGGGCCTCGTAGACCAGCGTGGGCACGTCTTCGATCATCCGGCCGAGATCCACGGCGCGCTCGGGCAGGAAGTCGATCACCTTGTGGTGGTCGAATTCGACGCCCGGCTGCACCACCAGGCCGACCACGCGCGGCCACGCCGCATCCAGTCCGGCAGCGGCAAATGCAGCGCGGTGCGCCGCGATCGTCTGCGTCGCCGCAGCGGGCGTCGTGACGCTCAGTTCGGCCAGGTCTTCGTGCGCGCCGCCAGGCACCGGCACTTCGGTGCCCACCACATAGACGGGCGCTTCGCCACCGGCCGCCTGCCAGGCCCGCTCGGCGACGGCGCACAGCCGCGCAGCGCGCGCGGCCACCACGTCATCCTGCAGCGGCACCGGGTCGCCAACGCACGACATCGAGCAATCCAGGTGGATCTTGCGAAAGCCCGCCGTGACGTACTGTTCGATCAGCACTTCGGCCTTCGCCATGGCGGCATCCGCATGCTCGCCCTGCCAGGCATTGGGCCCCAGATGGTCGCCACCGAGCAGCACCCGCTCGCGCGCCAGGCCGACACGGTCGGCGATGGCGTACACGAAATCACGGAACGCGCTGGGTGTCATGCCGGTGTAGCCGCCATCCTGGTTCACCTGATTCGACGTGGCTTCGATCAGCACCGGCTGCGCCGGCCCCGCCGCCAGCGTCACTTCCATCGCCGCCTCGAGCACGATCGGATGGGCCGAGCACACCGCGTGGATCCCGACGGCTTCGCCGGCCTTGTGACGGCGCACCAGATTCAACATGTAGTCCATTTGTCAGGCTCCTTCGGTTGATTCGGCAGGCGCGACGTCGTCCGCCTGCAGCGCAAGAAACAGCGCGGCCGCCAGCGCCAGGCCGATGCCGGCCAGCCGGTAGCCGCCCGGCACCGCGCCGGCCAGCGCCATCGCGATCACGGTGGTCAGCAGCGGCGCGCCGGCATTGACCAGCGGCGATACTGTCAGCGCCTTGCCATGCCTGAACGCGTACACGAGCGTCAGCGCACCAATGGCGTTGAGCACCTGGGTGGCGGCGGCCAGCAGCGGCCCGGATGGCCCGTAATTGATCGGCTGCGAGAAATCGGTCATCGCCAGTGCCACCGGAATGCACAGCAGCGCACTGGCGGTCATATAGAAGAAAATGCTTTCGGCATCCATGCGCGTACTGGCCAGCTTGATGAAGTACGCCTGCAAACCCCATGCAACCAGCACGCCGATCGCCAGCACGAACCACAGCCCGTACTGCTGGGGCGCGCCGCCCGGGTTGAAGTCAAACAGCGGCAGCGCGCACACGGCCAGCACGATGCCAAGCACGCCCATGCGGCCCGTACGCTCATGCAGGAACAGCAACGAGAGCACGATCGTGATGACGGGCGACAGCGAAATCAGCGGGAAAATCAGGTAAGCCGGGCCGGCCTTGACCGCGTAGAACAGCACCATCTGGCCGCCCGCGCCCAGCAGACCAATGGCCAGGCCGTAGCCCACGGCGGTGCGATCGCGGCGCACGCGCCAGCCGGAGCGCGCCAGCACGAACAGCGCCGGCGGCACCATCGTCAGCGCCCACACCACATACACGAGTGTTTCAGGGAAGCCGTTCTGGGTGGGCAGGCCGGCGAACGCGCCCCACACGCCCCACAGCAGCGCCGTCGCCAGCGCGTAGCCGAGCCAGCGCGGCTTGGCAGCACTGGCGGTAGCTTGCTCAGGCAGCGTCGTCTTTTCCAGGGTATCTACTGGGTTCACAGGGCCACCCACACTGTCATCCATGCCGCCATCCAATTTGTGCCGTACTCGACGCCATCGCTCGTTGTGCTTTTCATCCGAATCCTCTCCGCCAGGTGCGTTAGTTTCAAACGTTTTCGTTGCCACCCATGCGATAGTAAAGAAGTGCCAAACGAAAAGCAAAGTCTTTCCAAATATTTTCGCTTTCGCGTGTTTTGGTCAACGAAATCGCGCCTTTTATTTTCGAATACTTTCGATTACCATCAGGACGACGGATGCATATACCGCCCGCCCTTTTCCCGCCCGCAGACAAATTCATCGTCAGGAGATTTGCATGAACCACCTTTGGCACAAGCCACGTGAAACCAAACCCTGGATCGTTGTCTGCGGCAGTGTGGCTGCTGCCTTGAGCCTGACGATGACGCAGGTGCATGCCACTTCGCCGGACGATCCCCTGGCCCCGGCAGGCCGTTGGGAGGGCAACACAAGTGGCAGCGCCAGCACGCCCCCGATGGGCTGGAACAGCTGGAATGCGTTTCGCACGGAAGTCGACGAGGCAAAGGTCATGGGCGCGGCGCAGGTGCTGGCCGACAGCGGCCTGGCGAAGCTCGGGTACAACCATGTCATCCTCGACGATGGCTGGTGGATGAAACGCCGCACCAGCGATAGCCGCCTGCAGATCCGTACCGGCATTTTTCCGTCTGCCGCCACCGGCGGGCCGGACGGCACCAGCTTCAAGCCGTTCACCGACAAATTGCACGCAATGGGCTTCAAGGCGGGCATCTACACGGACGTCGGGCGCAACGCCTGCTCGCAAGCCTACGACCTGCATTCGCCCAATCTGCCCCAGGGCACGACGGCCGAACGCGAAGTGGGCCTGGACGGCCACGTCACGCAGGACATCAACCTGTATTTCAAGGAATGGGGTTTCGATTATCTGAAGATCGACGCCTGCGGACTGGCCGACTTCATACCGGGCTCGGACCTGGTCAAGAAGCAGAGCTACCGCGGCATGGCGCCGCTGATCGAACGCGGGTCGATCAACCGCACGGAGATCGGCGCCGTGCGTGCCCGCTACGAGACCGTTGCCGCGGCCATCAAGACGGCGCGCCCACTGGGCGATTATGTGATGTCGATCTGCGCCTGGGGCATGGCGAACGTGCGCAGCTGGGGCAAGGATGTCGGCAACCTGTGGCGCACCAGCGCCGACATCACGCCGAGCTGGACCAGCATGCTGCACAACTTCGACAGCGCGGCCAAACGCGCGCTGTACGCCGGCCCCGGCCACTGGAACGATCCGGATATCCTGCACATCGGCCATGGCCAATTCGATGCCAGCAACCCGGTCGAAGTGCGCTCGCATTTTTCGCTGTGGGCGATGATCAATGCGCCGCTGCTGATCAGCTATGACTTGCAGCATGGTCCGGCGTCGCTGCTGGCCGTCCTCGGCAATGCGGACGTGATTCGCCTGAACCAGGACAAGGCCGGCCACCAGGGCATCGTCGCCTACGATTCCGACGATGCGCAGATCATCGTCAAGACGCTGGGTGACGGGCAGCGCAAGGCGGTGGCATTGTTCAACCGCGGCGCGGCGCCGGCACCGGTGACGCTGCTGGCGATGCACCTGAAACTGGCGGATGGCGCACCGGTCACGCTGCGCAACCTGTGGACGAAGGAAACCTTGACCTTCACCGGCGAGAAGGCCTTCACGCTCGCGCCGCACGAGACGCTCGTGTTCGAAGCGCACGGCAAGCGCCAGCTGGAACACGGTGTGTATCTGTCGGAGATTCCGGGGGCCATCAATGTCGCCGTCGACGGGACCCGCCAGCCGCAACTCGATCCGACCGTCCATCGCATGATCGACCCGTGGTCCAGCACCCGCTCCGGCGGCTCGCGGCCCCAGTATGCGGGCTGGGGCGGCGCGCAGCCGGATGCAACACCATTCGGCCAGAGCCTGCAGGTGGCCGGTCAGGTGTTCACGTCGGGGCTCGGCGTGCTGTCCAATTCGCGTCTTCAGGTGAAGAACGATGCTGGCTACGCGCGCTTGACCGCATCGGTTGGCGTGGACGATTCGACGGACAACACCAGGGAGCTGGTGCGCTTTTACGTGTATGGCGATGGCAAACTGCTGGCACAAAGCGCGCCGGCCCGGTTCGGATCGAAGGCTCAGGCATTGACGGCCGATGTGCGCGGCATGAAGGTCATTGAACTGGTGGTGCGGGATGCCAGGACCGGCAACGCCGTGCCTGTCGTTGCGACCTGGGGGAATGTGCAGCTGACGCAGGCGGCTGCTGCTGTGGCGGGTCCGCGAACCTCTAGCAGCGACCGCATCTGAGTGCAGGGACACGACACCACCATGACCTCATTCACCGGCCTCGACACCCTCGTCTTCCTCATCTACTTCGTCGCCATTTCGGCCTACGGCATCTGGATCTACTGGAGCAAGAAACGCTCATCGGGCAAGGCCACCCACGACTTCTTCCTGGCCGAAGGCTCGCTCACGTGGTGGGCCATCGGCGCCTCGCTGATCGCATCAAACATCTCGGCCGAGCAGTTCATCGGCATGAGCGGAGCGGGCTTTCGCATCGGCATGGCGATTGCCGTGTACGAGCTGATGGCCGCAGCGACCCTGGTCATCGTCGCCGTGTTCTTCATGCCGATCTACCTGAAGAACCGCATCTATACGATGCCGCAATTTCTGGAGCAGCGCTACGGCCCGGCGGTGGCGGCAACGATGGCCGTGTTCTGGCTCGGGCTGTACGTGGTGGTCAACCTTACCGCCATCCTGTACCTGGGCGCGCTGGCGATCAGCAGTATCGCCGGGCTGAACGTGCTGGCCTGCATGCTGTTCCTGGCCGTGTTTGCCACCGTGATCACGCTGGGCGGCATGAAGGTGATCGGCTATACCGACGTGATCCAGGTGCTGTGCCTGGTGATCGGCGGGCTGGTCACGACCTGGATCGCGCTCGACCTGGTGGCGGCGCTGGCCGGTGGCCAGGGTGCGGTGCGTGGCCTGAGCGAGCTGTACCTGCGCGCCGGTGAGCATTTCAATATGGTGCTCACGCGCGACGATCCCAACTACATGGATCTGCCCGGCATGTCGACCATCATCGGCGGGATGCTGATCGTGAACCTCAACTATTGGGGCTGCAACCAGTACATCGTCCAGCGCGCACTGGGCGCCAACCTGCACACGGCGCGCAAGGGCCTGCTGTTCGCGGCCTTTCTCAAGCTGCTGATGCCGGTCATCGTGGTCTTGCCCGGCATCGCCGCCTATGCGCTCGACAAGTCGGGCACGCTTGGCGACGCGATGCGGCCGGGCGGCGAACTCAATCCGGACCGCGCCTACCCTACCCTGCTGGCGTTGCTGCCGGCCGGGCTCAAGGGGCTTGCGTTCGCCGCGCTCGTTGCGGCGGTCGTTGCGTCGCTGGCCGGCAAGGCCAATAGCGTGGCGACGATCTTCACGCTCGACGTCTACAACAAGCACGTCAACCGCGGGGCCAGCGAGCAGCGCATGGTCTGGATCGGCCGGATTTCGGTGGTGGCGGCGATGGCCATTGCCGTGCTGCTCGCGCCCTTGCTGGGGATCGACAAGAAAGGTGGCTTCCAGTACATCCAGGAATACACCGGCTTTGTGTCGCCCGGCATCCTGGCGATGTTTTTGCTGGGCTTTTACTGGCGCAAGACCACCGCTGCGGCGGCCATGTTTGCCACGATTGGCGGGCTGGTGTTTTCGGTGTTTCTCAAGTTCTTGCCAATGGTGATGGATCTGGGGTTTCTGGCGCCGATCGGATTTGCGGTCAATAACGGCGCCGGTGTATATGAGATCCCGTTCCTTGACCGGATGCTGATCGTGTTTGTCATGGTGGTGATTGGTATGGTTTTGTTGAGCACGACAGCGCAGCGCGACGGCAGCCACAAGCGGATGGTGATCGACCGGTCGATGTTCCGCGTGGATCGCGGCTTTGCGGTTGGGTCGGTGGTTATTTTTATCGTGCTGGTGGCGATTTACGGAGGCTGGTAGTTTGAAGGACCGTCGTCGCGCCGGTTCGATTTGTCGTTCGAAGGGAACGAGATCGGCAGCGCGCTCGTGTTCACAGCTGGGTCCGTGTCCGAATGTCAGACCTGACCCCGGCTTGTGCCCCGGCTTGATGCTGCTCCAGCAATCATGTTTTACCGCAAAAAGCAATTGTCGTTTGACATGATTGCTGCTATAATTGCTGCCCTTTTACAACAAAACCCACGGTAGCACATCTGCTATCGATCGTTTTCCATGCCGTGCATGGGGACCGAACCCTGGGCCAACCGCCCGCATCAAGCAACGTTCGCTGCATCGCGGCTGAACGCTACTCAGCGTCAATAACACGCACACAGCACCCGGCACGCACTGCGCAACTCGCGAGCGCCGTTACGCCTTTGGCATTGTCGCCGCGTCGACAAGCCAGGCACCGCTGTCTGCTTCACCACCATGTCGCGATCTCCGCCGCGGGCCTCGTTGCCGGCGGCGATTTCATTTCATTAGACAGATCGAGGGGGAACCACACCGTGGCAAAACAAATCATCATCGACCAGGTCTTCAAAGTCTTCGGCGATCAACCGGAAGCCGCCCTGGACCTGGTTCGCCAGGGCGCCAGCAAGCAGGATATCCTGGCGCAGACCGCCTGCACCATCGGCGTGTTCGACGCCAGCTTCACGATCGAAGCCGGCGAAATTTTCGTCATCATGGGCTTGTCCGGGTCGGGCAAATCGACCATGGTGCGGATGCTCAATCGCCTGATCGAACCGACCGCCGGTCGCATCCTGATCGACGGCAACGACATCAACACCCTGCCCGATGCCCAGCTGCGCGCGCTGCGCCGCAAGGACATCAGCATGGTGTTCCAGTCGTTCGCGCTGCTGCCGCAACTTACCGTGCTCGACAACACTGCGTTCGGCATGGAGCTGGCCGGCACGCCGAAGGCCGAGCGCCATGCGCTGGCCTTGCAGGCACTGGACCAGGTGGGCCTGGCCGGGTACGGCGCCAGCTATCCGGACGAATTATCGGGCGGCATGCAGCAGCGCGTGGGCCTGGCCCGCGCGCTGGCATGCGATCCCGCCATCCTGCTGATGGACGAGGCGTTCTCGGCGCTCGACCCGATCATGCGCACCGAGATGCAATCCGAGCTGCTGCGCCTGCAGCAGATCAAGCGCCGCACCATCGTGTTCATCTCGCACGATCTCGACGAAGCGATGCGCATCGGCGACCGGGTCGCCATCATGAAGGACGGCCATGTCGTGCAGGTCGGCACGCCCGAAGACATCCTGCGCCAGCCTGCCAACGACTACGTGCGCAACTTCGTGCGCGGCGTCGATGCGGCGGCCGTGTTCAAGGCCGGCGATATCGCCCGTAAAAGCCAGATCGTGGTGTCGGAGTCGCCAGCGCGCGGTTCGCGCGCAGCGCTGTCGATGCTGGAAGAACAGGATCGGGCCTATGCCTACGTCGTCGACCCGCAGCAGAAATTCCTGGGCGTGGTCTCGGCCGACTCGCTGCGCAGCGCGCTCGACGGCCACGTCGGCCCGCTGGGCCTGGCGCATGCCTACCTGCCCGATGTCACCACCATCGATGCCGACGAACCGGTGGCCGGCCTGTTCGGCCAGGTCGCGCAGATGCCCTATGGCGTGCCCGTCGTGACGAACGATGGCAAATACCGCGGCGCCATCAGCAAGACCACCCTGCTGAAGTTCCTTGACCGCGACACGCCGCCCATCGCCGCACCACACACCCCGAAAGGACAAGCATGAATTCCGGCACCGCCAAAGCGACCCAAGCCGTCGCCCCACAAGCTGCGCAGATCAATCCATGGCTGCCGACCCCGCCGCGCGATACTTCCTGGCTCGACGCCGCACCAGCCGCATCGCCCGATCAGGCCAGCGTCGGGCTGTCCGACCTGCTGGACGGCTCGCTGCCGCTCCAGTCCGGGATCAACGACGCGCTGGGCTGGGTGGTTGAACACTTCCGGCCATTCTTCCAGATCGTGCGCGCGCCCATCGACGCCACGCTCGACGCCGTCAGCGCGCTGCTGCTGGCTGCGCCAGCGCTCGCAGTGATCGCCGTTATCGGCGTGCTGGCCTGGCAATTCACTACCCGCACGCTCGCCATCGGCACCGTGGTGGCGCTATTGATCGTGTCGATGCTGGGCATCTGGTCTGACGCCATGATCACGCTGTCGCTGGTGCTGACGTCGCTCGCGTTCTGCATGGTGATCGGCCTGCCACTGGGGATTTTCCTGGCCAGCAGCGACCGCGCCCAGAACCTCTTGCGACCGCTGCTCGACGCCATGCAGACCACGCCGGCCTTCGTCTACCTGGTGCCGGTGGTGATGCTGTTTGGTATCGGTAATGCGCCGGGCGTGATCGTGACGATCATCTTTGCCCTGCCACCGCTGGTGCGCCTGACCAATCTCGGTATCCGCCAGGTGCGGCCCGACCTGATCGAGGCGGCGCGCGCCTATGGCGCCTCGCCATGGCAGTTACTGACCCGCGTCCAGTTTCCGCTGGCGATGCCATCGATCATGGCTGGCATCAACCAGTCGCTGATGCTGTCGCTGTCGATGGTCGTGATCGCCTCGATGATCGCCGTCGGCGGCCTGGGCCAGATGGTCTTGCGCGGCATCGGCCGCCTGGACATGGGTCTCGCAACCGTGGGTGGCCTGGGCATCGTGCTGCTGGCAATCACGCTGGACCGCCTGACGCAATCGATGGGACAGCCGCGTCGTGGCGTACGCCACTGGTACCAGACTGGCCCGGCCGGCCTCATCCTGCGCCTGACGCGCGGCAAGCCACAATCATAAAAAGGAACACGAATGCATCGCATGAAAAAATTTACGATCAAACACCAGTCACGACGCATGTTTCGCTGGATCGCCACCATCGCGCTTGGCGCACTGGCGCTGACTACCCACCTGGCCATGGCGCAAACCCCGGCGGACGCCCTTCCCGGCAAGGGGATCAAGGTGCAAGCGCTGCAAAGCCCGGTTGCCGAAGAGACGTTCCAGACCATGCTGGTCGACCGTGCTCTGGCAGCGCTGGGCTACGCACCGCAACCGATCAAGGAAGTGGAATACCCAACGGCCCACATCGCCATTGCCAATGGCGACGCCACGTTCCTGGCGGTGCACTGGGATCCCTTGCACAAGGATTTCTATGACAACGCGGGCGGCGACGCCAAACTGCTGCGCATGGGCGAGTACGCCGGGCCGGCCGCCCAGGGCTACCTGATCGACAAGGCCACCGCCGACAAGTACGGCATCACGAATATCGGCCAGTTGCGCGAGCCACGCCTGGCCAAGCTGTTTGACAACGATGGCGATGGCAAGGCAGACATGGCCGGTTGCAATCCGGGCTGGGGCTGCGAAGCGATGATCGAGCAGCACATGGACGGCTTCAAGCTGCGCGGCACGGTCACGCACGTGCAGGGTAATTACTCCGCATTGATCGCCGACACCATCGGCCGCTTCAAGCGCGGCGCCCCGATCCTGTATTACGCCTGGACACCCTACTGGGTCAATGGCGTCCTGATTCCGGGCAAGGATGTCGTGTGGCTGCAGGCGCCGAAGACCGCGTATCCGGGCAAGCCCGATACAAGCCTGCCCGATGGCAGCGACTACGGCTTTGCCATCAACACGACGCGCTTTGTCGTAAACCGTACCTGGGCTGAGAAAAACCCGGCAGCCGTGAAGCTGTTCCAGGTGATGCGCCTGCCGATCGCCGATATCGATGCGCAGAATGCGCGCATGCGCAGTGGCGAAAACTCACAGGCCGATATTGCGCGCCATGTGTCGGGCTGGATCAAGTTCCATCAGAAGGAATTTGATGGCTGGATTGCGCAGGCGCGGGCGGCAGTAACGAGGTGATCTTGCTGCAGTCAAGGTGCAGCGCCGTCAGCATACATTGATTGCGATCAGCCTGACGGCTGCTGTCTTGCCCCGGCTGCACTGTCGATAGAGGCCCGTGATCAAAACCGGGATGGGTGATGGACGAGCCCCCCCCCCATCCTTGCAAGCCCGGTTGATTAACGGATGAGTCACTGGTATTGCTGGCGTCGAAACATCTGTTCGCTTAACCATCCATGTTGGTTAGTTACATTTTATCTGGCTATCTCGCTGTTTTTTTCGCGACGCTCAACTTCCTGACGCCCTGCCTGTTTCATGCATTGCTATCGGCCACTAGCTCAATTGCGCTGGCGGGCAAACAAGGCCGATGCCTTTTTAAGCTGTCTGCGTCACGACGAAGTTGCCGGTCTTCCTGCACCAAATGACGGACACGCTGCTGCTTGGCGCTCAACAGTTCGGCATTGCCTGGCTGGCTTTGTTGTTTGGACTCGTCGTTCGCAACCCTATCGGTCGTCGTACTGGCTCTGAGCTGCCCTCACCTGTTCCGCGTGCGCATTCACCCAATGCAAAAGGTTCTGCAACGGATCGAGCAAGCTCTCGCCAAGGTCAGTGAGCTCGTATTCAACGCGTGGCGGGACCTCGGGAAAAACCTCGCGCACTATCAGGCCGTCGCGCTCAAGGTTGCGCAGCGTTGCGGTGAGCATCTTTTGCGAAATTCCGGGGATGCATTTCTCGATCACGGAAAAGCGGGCGCGCCAATCAGGAAACATCTCCAGGGTAAGCAAAATGAAGATGCTCCATTTGTCGCCCACCTTGGTCAATATTTCGCGAATGGCACCCGGGTCCTTGCTATTACAGAGTTCGGTGGGATCAGGCGGCATCGTTCTTTTTTCTCGCGGGCTCAAGACTTACCTCCAGGTTAGTGACTGACTATTAAGTGCCTCCTTACGAAGACTTACAAATCTCGATATTCTTGCACACCTGAGATGCGGAACTATTTTTAAATGCAACACGAGTTTTTGCATCCGATTTATGCCGAATAAACCCATATGCGCAGCGTGGCGCCTTTCCCATCGGATCGGCAGAGAGCGATGCAGCCGTGGACATTGAACGAACAACCGTCCGGAACCAGATGCTCGGTGCCGGCCAAACACATAGACGTTTTTGTAACCGGAGAAAAAGCAATGATCGACCACCTCATTTTGACTGTCAGCGATGTCCAGCGGTCGTTGGCATTTTACGAAGCGGCGCTGGCGCCGCTGAACATCTCGATGTTCATGCCATTCAAAGGCAACAACGGAAACCCCGATCTGTGGGGGTTCGGCGATGGCAAGCGCGCGTTCTTCTGGCTGAAACAGGGATCACCTTCTCCGGAGGCGATCCACTGGGGTTTCGAGGCTGGCGACAACCAGCAAGTCGACACTTTCTACGAAGCGGCGATGGCGGCCGGTGCCAAGGATCGCATCTCACCACGCGCAAGGCTGGAGTTTTATCCTGGCTACTATGCCGCCGATGTGATTGATCCCGATGGCTACCATTTTGAAGTGGTGCACAAGGCTTGATCGTGCCTGACAGGATCGGACAGCCAGACCATGGCCCCATCCTTCATCTGCTGGAAACTGGCGATCGTTCCCCCCTCGGGGTTTTGATATCTCAACGAAAGATACACATGTCCCAATCTACTGTCCCTGGCAATCCCCTGCGTCGCAATCTGCTCGTGGGAAGTGCTGCAGCGATTGCTGGTTCAATCACTGCGATCGGGTCAGCCCAAGCCGTAGTCGCCACACCAGCCAAAGGGAAACCAGCCGTGACAAATAACATCATCACCACCAAGGATGGCACCCAAATTTTTTACAAGGATTGGGGCGCGGGCCAGCCGATCGTGTTCCACCACGGCTGGCCGCTGTCCGGCGATGACTGGGATGCCCAGATGATGTTCTTCGCATCCAAAGGCTACCGCGTCATTGCGCACGACCGTCGCGGGCACGGCCGTTCCAGCCCCAGCGCCAGCGGGAATGACATGAACACCTATGCGGCCGACGTGGCCGCTCTTACCGAACACCTGGGGCTGCGCAATGCGATCCACGTCGGCCATTCCACCGGCGGCGGCGAAGTGATCCGATATGTCGCGCTGTATGGCAGCGGCGGACGCGTTGCCAAGGCAGTATTGATCGGCGCGATTACACCGATCCTGATGAAGACCAGCGCCAATCCCGACGGCGTGCCGCCCGAAGTGATCGACGGCATACGCAAGGCAGTTGCCGGCAACCGTGCCCAGTTCTACAAGGATTTTTCGAGTGGTCCGTTCTACGGTTTTAACCGCCCGGGTGCGACGGTGCTGACGGGGGTGTCGGACAACTGGGTGCGCCAGGGCATGGCCGGCGACATCAAGGCGCAGTACGACTGCATTACCGCATTCTCGGAGACCGATTTCACGGCCGACCTCCCAAAGATCACGGTCCCCGTGCTGGTCTTGCATGGCGAGGACGACCAGATCGCGCCGGTCGCGGGCACCGCCAGACGCGCCGTCAAGTTGCTGAAACATGCCACGCTGAAAACCTATCCGGGCTTTCCTCATGGTATGGCAACCACGCAGGCGGATGTGATCAACGCCGATATGCTGGCTTTCTTCCAATCCTGATCGCGATCGGGGGTGCGACGATCTCGCATCCCTGATCGACCTGGTTTCCGATTCCATCGATGTCGGCGAAGGAGTTCACTTTGTTCACCCTGTCTCAGATTGAATACGCACAACTGCGCCTCGTATTTCCTGATCTTCCTGAGACACCGCTGATCGTGCGCGCCTTCGATCATGCTCGCGCGCACATGCCAGACTATCTGTTTAACCACGTCCTACGCTCGTGGATCTTTGCCACCCGCATCGCCGCCATGCACGCAATCGCCTACGATGCCGAGGTCGTGGCCGTCTCGACCATCCTGCACGACATCGGCCTCACGCCGCTTGGCGACGGCCCCCATCGCTTCGAAGTCAACGGCGCAGAAGTTGCAGCCGACTTCGTACGGCGCCTGGGCTTCGATGCACGCCGCATACAGCTCGTATGGGATAGCGTCGCCCTGCACGTCACGCCTTCCATCAGCCTGTTCAAAGAGACCGAGGTGGCCCTGTGCGCGCGCGGTATCGGCGTCGACTTCGGCACCCCCGACTACGCCAGTTTTGAGCAAGCCGAGATCGACGCGATCGTCGCGGCCGTGCCACGCCTGAACATGGTGCGCCAGTTCATGTCCTGTGCCTGCCAGATGGCCAGGGACAAGCCGGAAACAACCTATGACAACTTCATGCGCGACTTCGGTGAGCGCTATGTCCCCGGGTACCAGGCGCCGTCGTGGGTGGACCGTATCCTCAACGGTCCGTACGCGGAATAGGCAGATGGACAGCACTCCGCGGTCCGCATCAAGCCTGGCATCGCGACACGGATCTGGCTATTGACATAAGGCGTGCTGAGGCCGAGTGGGACCTCTTTGTCGTAGTTCATTCATGAAAAAAGCTCGCCGAAGCGAGCTTTTTCAAATTTCAAACACAGAGTTTTCCTGAGAAAACTTCACTCCCACTCAATCGTCGCCGGCGGCTTCCCCGAAATATCATAGACAACGCGATTAATCCCGCGCACCTCATTGATAATGCGATTCGACACCTTGCCCATCAACGCATGCGGCAGATGCGCCCATTGCGCCGTCATGAAGTCCAGCGTCTGCACCGCGCGCAGCGCAACCACGTATTCATACGTCCGGCCATCGCCCATCACGCCCACCGATTTCACCGGCAGGAACACGGCAAACGCCTGGCTGGTCGCTTCATACCAGTTCAGCGGCGCCTTGCCGGCATCGATGCCCGGCACCATCGGGACTTCGAACGGCGTATTGCGCAGCTCTTCGATGAAGATCGCATCGGCTTCACGCAGCAGGTCAGCGAACTCTTTCTTGACTTCACCGAGGATGCGTACGCCCAGGCCCGGACCCGGGAACGGGTGACGGTAGACCATGTCATGCGGCAGACCCAGCGCAACGCCGAGTTTGCGCACTTCATCCTTGAACAGTTCGCGCAGTGGCTCGAGCAGTTGCAGGTTCAGCGTCTCTGGCAGGCCGCCCACGTTGTGGTGGCTCTTGATCGTCTGGCCCTTCTTGCCTTTACCAGCCGACTCGATGACGTCCGGATAGATCGTGCCCTGTGCCAGCCACTTGGCATTGGTCAGCTTGCCCGCTTCGACCTGGAACACTTCAACGAACTCGCGGCCGATGATCTTGCGCTTTTGCTCGGGATCGTTCACGCCGGCCAGGTGCCCCATGAACTGGTCTTCGGCATCGACACGGATCACTTTCACGCCCAGGTTCTTGGCGAACATGTCCATGACCATCTTGCCTTCGTCCTTGCGCAGCAGGCCGTGATCGACGAACACGCAGGTCAGCTGGTCGCCGATCGCGCGGTGGATCAGCGCGGCAGCCACGCTCGAGTCGACGCCACCCGACAGACCGAGGATCACGTCATCGGTGCCGACCTGTGCGCGGATCTTCTCCACCGCTTCGCCGATGTAGTCCGGCATGTTCCAGTCCGACTTGCAACCGCAGATCTCGTGCACGAAGCGGCCGATGATGGCTTCGCCCTGCGTCGTGTGCGTCACTTCCGGGTGGAATTGCAGTGCGTAGAAACGGCGCTCTTCGTCGGCCATCGCGGCGATCGGGCAGCTGTCGGTCGAGCCCATCAGCTTGAAGCCTTCCGGCATGTCCAGGACCTTGTCGCCGTGGCTCATCCAGACCTTCAGCATGCCGTGGCCTTCGTCGGTGACGAAGTCGTTGATGCCGTTGAGCAGCGCCGTATGGCCACGGGCACGCACTTCGGCGTAGCCGAATTCGCGCTTCAGGCCGTTTTCGACCTTGCCGCCCAGCTGGGCCGCCATGGTCTGCATGCCGTAGCAGATGCCCAGCACGGGCACGCCGGCTTCGAACACGGCTTGCGGCGCGCGTGGCGAATCGCCTTCGAGCGTCGAATTGTGGCTGCCCGACAGGATGATGCCCGAGGCGCCATAGTTACGGACGAACTCGTCGCTGACGTCGTAGGGGAAGACTTCGGAGAAAACGCCGGCATCGCGCACGCGGCGGGCGATCAGCTGGGTGACCTGGGAACCGAAATCGAGGATGAGGATTTTGGAGTGCATGAGATAGCTGTCAGTAGGAATCTAGGTAGGGTGGACGGGTTTCCCGTCCACGCGTTCAGACAAAGCCAGCACTGATTGAACGCGTGGACGGCAGAGCCGTCCACCCTACGGATGCGGCCGCAAGCGGCCACGTGGGTGCGGCCGATTGCGGCCGCGTCGCGTGTCGTGTTACTCCGAACGGTAGTTCGGCGCTTCTTTCGTGATCTGCACATCGTGCACGTGCGATTCGCGCATGCCGGCCGACGTGATTTCGACGAATTCGGCTTTCGAGCGCAGCTCTTCGATGGTGCTGCAACCGCAGTAACCCATCGACTGGCGCACGCCGCCGATCAGCTGGAAGATGATCGCCAGCACGCTGCCCTTGTAGGCCACGCGGCCTTCGATACCTTCAGGCACGAACTTGTCGGCCTTGCTCGACGCTTCCTGGAAATAGCGGTCGGCCGAACCGTCGGCCATCGCGCCCAGGCTGCCCATGCCGCGGTACGATTTGTAGCTGCGGCCCTGGTACAGGATGACTTCGCCCGGTGCTTCTTCGGTACCGGCGAACATGCTGCCCATCATGACCGTGTGCGCGCCTGCCGCCAGTGCTTTCGAGATGTCGCCCGAGAAGCGGATGCCGCCGTCGGCGATGCATGGCACGCCCGTGCCTTCAAGCGCTTCGGACACATTGGAGATCGCGGTGATCTGCGGCACGCCCACGCCGGCAACGATACGGGTAGTGCAGATCGAGCCAGGGCCGATGCCGACCTTGACCGCATCAGCGCCCGCTTCAACCAGCGCCAGCGCAGCCGCTGCGGTGGCGATATTGCCGCCGATGACGTCCACGTGCGGGTAACGGTCCTTGATCCAGCGGACGCGATCGAGAATGCCCTGCGAGTGGCCGTGGGCGGTGTCGACCACCAGCACGTCCACGCCGGCCGCGACCAGCAGTTCGATGCGCTCTTCGTCGCGCTCGCCGACGCCGACAGCGGCGCCCACGAGCAGCTTGCCCTGCGAATCTTTCGAGGCCAGCGGGTGTTCGTGCGACTTCTGGATATCCTTGACGGTGATCAGGCCGCGCAGCTCGAAGTCGTCGTTGATGACCAGCACGCGCTCGAGGCGGTGCTTGTTCATCAGGCGCTTGGCTTCGGCCGTGTCCGCGTCTTCTTTCACGGTCACCAGCTTGTCGCGCGGCGTCATCTTGGCGCGCGCTTCGGCTTCCAGGTCTTCCTCGAAACGCAGGTCACGGTTGGTGATGATGCCGACCACTTGGTTGCCCTCGACCACCGGGAAGCCGCTGATACCGTGCTGTTGCGACAGCGCCAGCACTTCGCGGATCTTCATGGTCGGTGGAATCGTGATCGGATCGCGCAGCACGCCCGCTTCGAAGCGCTTGACCCGCGCGACTTCGCGCGCCTGGTCGGCTGGACGGAGATTCTTGTGGATGATACCGATACCGCCCTCTTGCGCCATGGCGATCGCCAGGTTCGCTTCGGTCACGGTGTCCATCGCGGCGGACAGCAGCGGAATGTTCAGCGTGATATTGCGGGTGAGCTTGGTGCGCAGGGAAGTTTGGGCCGGAAGAACGTTGGAGTAGGCCGGGACGAGCAGCACGTCATCGAAGGTGAGTGCTTTTTGGAGGAGACGCATAGTATTTCCTATAGGCGCAAAAGCGAATTATACAGAAACCCGTGATTTCCGTCGCCGCCCTGGCCCAAATTTAGTTGGGCCGGTACGGTTTGCGATTGACAGCCAGCCCGAAGCATGGCGAAATCTGTTAATTCTCAGGAGCAATAACTATGTCGCAGATGCCGTACCGCGCCCTTGGCGCCACCCTGCTCTTCCTTGCCGCCACGGCCGCGCAGGCCCAGTATGTCTGGATCGGTCCCGGCGGCACGCGCCAGTATTCCGATCGTCCGCCGCCGCCCGGCACCCCGGCCAGCAAGATCGTCAAGGGACCGGGCCGCGCCAGTCCCGAACTGGCGCCGGCACCGGCGCTGCCCTCCACCACGCCCGTCGAACCAGTCGCCACCGATCCCGCCACCAAGCCGGTGCCGCCGAAAGGCCCGCCCACGCTGGCCGAGCAGGAAGCCGCCTACCGCGCCCGCACCAAGGCGCGTGACGAGGCCAATCTGAAGGCGCAGGAAGAAGCGCAGCGTGCACGCCAGCTGGCCGAACGCTGCAACGCCGCGCGCGAAACGCAGGCGCAGCTCGCGTCCGGCACGCGCATCGCGCGCTACGGCCAGGATGGCCAGAAAAGTTATATGTCGGACGCCGACAGGGCCGCACGGGCCGCGCAGGTCAATCAGGCGCTGCAGGACTGCCGCTAGCGCCTTCCCGCTTGGCCGCGCGCTTGCGGCGCGACTCTTTCGGGTCGGCCACGAGCGGCCGGTAGATTTCGATGCGGTCGCGGTCGCGCAGCACCGTGTCGAGCGTCTTCTTCTTGGCGTAGATGCCCACGGGCTGCGTCGTCAGATTAATATCCGGGAAGGCTTCCAGCACGCCACTGCGCTCGATGGCAATGCCGATCGTCGTGCCAGGTTCGACCTGCAGGTCGCGCAGCCATTCGATCTTGTCGCTGGCGTAGCTGACCGAGACGCCCAGCAGTGCGGGCGCAGACGCGACGTCAGCCATACACGACCTCGGCACGCTTGCAGAACGAATCGACCATGCTGTTGGCGATCATGCCGAACACGGGGCCGACGATCTGCGCCAGGATCATGCTGGAAAACTCATACTGCATGTCGAACTCGATCTTGCAGGCATCCGCGCGCAGCGACTTGAAGCTCCAGGTGGCCTCGAGCAGCTTGAACGGGCCGTCGACCAGGTGCATCTTCATCTGGGTCGGGCGTTGGTTGTGGTTCGATGTCGTGAAGCTCTGCTTGACGCCATGAAAATTAATTTGCAGGGCCGCGACGAGCTTGTCATCGGTGCGTTCGACGATGTTCACGCCACTGCACCAGGGAAGAAACTTGGGATAATCTTCAACTTTGGCAACGAGGTCGAACATCTGTTCTGCGCTATAGCCAAGGAAAACTGATTTGTGCACTACTGCCATTGGTCAACCGTTTGTTATGATGGGGGTCGTTTGCAAGTGGCGCCACCGTTGGCGCAATAGCAGTAGTTTAACCGACACGCGAATTTTCGCCTTTTCATGAGCATCGCTGACAATAAAAAAGCATTTTTTGACTACTTCATCGAAGACCGCTACGAGGCAGGTCTCGTGCTGGAGGGTTGGGAAGTCAAAGCCATCCGCGAAAGCCGGGTGCAGATCAAGGAAGCCTACGTGCTCGTCCGTGACAACGAGCTGTACCTGTTCGGTGCGCACGTCAGTGCATTGACGACCACGTCGAGCTTCAGCCACCCCGAGGCGCTGCGCTCGCGCAAGCTGCTGCTGCACCGCGCCGAGATCGATAAGCTGATCGGCAAGGTGGAACGTTCCGGCTACACGCTGGTGCCGCTGAACCTGCACTTCAAGAAGGGCAATGTGAAGTGCGAGATCGGCCTGGCCAAGGGCAAGAAGCAGCACGACAAGCGCTCGACCGAGAAAGACCGCGACGCCAAGCGCGAAGTCGCTGCGGCGATGAAGACCAACCGGCGCTAAGCCGTTCTACGCATCCCTTGCCGGCAGCGCCAGCACGCGGGCGCCGGTCAGTGCGATCAGTTCACTGTCGTGGGTCGAGAACAGCACCAGGTGTTCCTGCGCCCGCGTGGTGATCTGATCAATGAGAAATGCACGGGCTTCGGCATCGATGCCATTGGTCGGCTCGTCCATCAGCACAACCTGCGCGTTCCCCATCAAGCCGGCGGCCAGCATGAACTTCTTGCGGGTGCCGAGCGACATGTCGCCAAAGCGCGCGCCAAGATACGCCGCGATCCCGAAGCCTTCCAGCAACGCGCGATGCGGCCCGGCGCAGCCACGCAGCGCCTGCACCATGCGCAGGAATTCGTCGCCGGTCATGAAGTCGTAGGCGACCGACGCGTCGGGCACCCAGGCCAGCGCCGCGCGTGCGCCCTGCCCGCGCGCCAGGTCACGCCCGCAGACCAGCACCCGCCCCGCCTGCGGCGCGTCGACGCCGGCCAGCAGCGCCAGCAAGGTCGACTTGCCGGCGGCGTTGGGCCCCACCAGCGCAATGGCGCCTGCGGTAAAGGAAAGGTGCAGGTCCTCGAACACCACCTGGCCGCCGTAGCGCATGCCCAGGCCTTCGGCTGCCAACAAGATCGTCATTGTGTTGCTCCCATCAGGGTCAGTGCAGCGAACGTGAGCGCGGCCTTGAACGCGGCGCCGTACTGGTGCCGCTGCAGCACCGGTGCGCCGAGCAGCGCGAGCAGCAGCAGCGACAGGCCGAGGCAGCGCGCCAGCATTGACAGCAGGTCCGGGCCGCTCCCCGGCGCTACGCGGTACACCAGCCACACCAGGACGGCGATGCTGCCGCCCAGGCCCAGCACGACCAGGTGTTCGGCCGCGAGCGCCTTGGGTACACCGAACGGCATGCTGCGCAGGAAGGGTTCGAGCGGCTGGCGCGCGCGCCAGAACGCGTAGTACAGGCCGGCCAGGGCATACGCGCTGACGGCGCACGCCACCGCGATGAAGCCTGCCGCATCCTGGCGCTTGCCCACCTGGCAGATCATCCACCAGCTGGCCGCATGCACGAGCAGCGCCGCCCCGATGCGCGGCAGCGCCACGTGCAGGTGGCCGCGCCACAAGCTGCGCAACTGCAGCAGCATCAGGAACACCAGCGCAGGAGCACGCAGCACGCCGCTTGCGTCTGTGCGATGCGCGCCACGAGCACGACCAGCACCAAACACCACGGCATGCGCCGCGGTGAGTGTCAGCAGGACCAGCCCAAGAACATACAGGGGAAACAAACCGTCGGCGCCGGGCGGCGATGCGGGGCTCGTGGCCACAGTCCAGAAGGCGACCGCAAACGGCAACGACCACCACTGCAGTGCGACGAGCAGCAAGGCAAGGTCCAGCGCGGGCGCCACGCGCTGCCCATGCAGGCTCGCGCGGGCAAATCCGGCAAGCGCTGCGCCACGCACGAATGGCCTGTGGACGCGAGCCCACAATGCGACCGCCAGCAGCCAGCCGGCGACGTAGATGGCGCCGGTGCGCCAATCAGCGGGATCACGCCAGAAGTGCAGGATCGGCGCGGCCAGCAGCGCGGGCCGCTCGACCAGCGCCAGGCCAAACAAGGCAAGACAGATGACCAGTGCATGCGCATAGCGCGCGTACAGTGCCCGCGACTGCTCGGCGAAGTAGCGGCGGCGCAGCAGGAACAGGGTACCGAAAGGTTCGGCCACCGCTGCCCGCCAGCGCCGCACTGCCATCACTCAGGCCGCGACGCTGGCAGGTTTGACCGCCATCAGTACCGACAGGCGCCAGGCACCAAAGCTCAGCGCCAGCCCGGCCGCCACGCCCAGCGCCAGGTGCAGCGCGCTGTGGAACAGCAGCGGCGCCACCAGACCCGAGACCAGCGCGAACGACATCATCTGGATGAAGCCGATCATCGACGAGGCCAGGCCCCGGTTGTCCGGAAACAGGCCCAGCGCCGTGATCTGGATCGCCGGCATCGCGACCGACAGGCCGAACGTGTAGACGAACAGCGGCAGCACGGCCCACGGCACGGCGGCGGTGAACACCGCGTTGTAGCCGACATTGAAGGCCGCACCCAGCGCCATCACGCCAAAGCCCAGCCACATCATGCGGGTCGGCGTGCTTTTGTGCGCCTGCTTGCCACCCCAGGCCGAACCGACCACCATGCCGCCCACCAGCGGGATGAACATCCAGGCAAATGCCGTCTCGGGCAGGCCGAGGATCACCATGACGAAGTTCGAGGCTGAACCGATGTACAGCGACAGGCCCGAAAACGCGAGGCCCAGCGCCAGCGAAAGCAGCACGAACTGCGGATGGCGCAGCACCTTGATGTAGTTGCGGCCAATGGTCCCCGGGTGGAACACCTGGCGCTTTTCACGCGGCAGGCTCTCGGGCAGGAACTTCAGGCAGACCAGGATCAGCAGCGCGCCGAACACCGCCAGGAACACGAACGACGAGCGCCAGCCGAAGGTCACGTGCAGCCAGCCGCCCAGGACCGGGGCGATCGCCGGCGCCAGGCCGAACACCATCATGATGTGCGACATCATGCGCTGCGCCTGCGCGCCCGAGAAGCGGTCCTGCACGATGGCCTGGCCGATGACGGAGCCCGCACCGGCCGACAGGCCCTGCAACGCGCGAAACACGAGCAGCCAGCCGAAGCTCGGCGCCCACGCCGCGCCAATGGAGGCCAGCGTGTAGACCGTCAGCGCAGTCAGGATCACGGGACGGCGGCCGAACGAATCGGACAGCGTCCCGTAGAACAGCATCATGAACGCAAACGTGAACAGGAACACGCTCAGCGTCTGCTGCACCGCGACCGGCCCGACCGCGAATTCGGCGCCGATGGCCGGCATCGACGGCAGGTAGGTGTCGATGGCCAGGGCCCCGATCATGCCGAGGCAGGCGAGGATGACGGTGAGGATTTTTTGCATGGACGACGCTTTCGGAAGACCTGCCGGCGCCGCACGATGCACGATGCATGGGACCGGATGACGGGCATTGGAGGGCTGCGATTGTAATCGATTTCGGCCTTCCCGATCTGCCGCCACCCTGTTTTCAGCGGGTGCTTAGCGCCATGCCGAAACGCTCGAACCGTGGCATCCAGTCGTGCTGGTAGTCGGCAGAGACCAGGACGCGTTCAGCGCGGCCAAGCAGCTTGGCGCGCGGCACCAGGCCGATCACGCGCGAATCGGCGCTGTTGTTGCGGTTATCGCCGAGCATCTGGTACTGGCCAGGCGGTATGCGCAGCGGCGCGATGTCACGCAGCGCGGGTACGCCAGGGAGCAGTTGCACGCGCTGGTGCGCGCCGCCCACGGATTCGCTGAGCCGGACGGCGTCGACCTCGCGCCCGCCGGCCAGCTCGCGTGCGGTCCCGTCCAACGCGTAGTCGGCCCCTTCCCCGTTGATGCTCAAGCGGTCATCGCGCATCTCGACCAGATCGCCCGGCAGCGCCAGCACCCGCTTGATCAGGCGCTTGCTGTCACGCGGCGAATAGAACACGACCACGTCGCCGCGGACGGGATCGCCGAGGTGCGCCACTTGCCGTTCAGTCAGTGGTATCTTGAGGTCGTATGCCAGCCGGTTGATGAGCACCACGTCGCCCTCGAGCAGATTGGGCCGCATCGACCCGGATGGAATCGGCCTCCAGTCGGCGACCGCGGTGCGAAAGACGCCGAACAGCAGCAGGAACAGCAGAAAACCCTTGTTGGCGCGGATGAGTTTGGTCACGGACGGCTCCTGATGGCGTGGATGAAGTCATCGATGGTAAATGTCGATCAACGGTCAATGCTTAGCCTTTCGTTAACGACGCAATCCTGACAGCAGTGTCACCACGCTGTCATATTCGACAACTAGACTGATTGCGGGACGACTACGACCGCAGACCATGGATATGAAAAAAAAGGCCACCGAGGCTGACTTGAAACAATTCTCTGACGGCAGCGCTTACTTGAACCGCGAGCTGTCGCTGCTCGAATTCAACCGCCGCGTGCTGGCACAGGCGGAAGACCCCACCGTACCGCTGCTCGAACGCCTGCGCTTTCTGTGCATCGTCGCGAGCAACCTGGACGAATTCTTCGAAGTGCGCGTGGCCAGCCTGCTCGCCACCTACCAGATCGACCGCAACGACAGCGAACTGCCCGAGACCCTGGCCGCCGACCTCGAACGCGCCAGCGTCGAATGCCGCCACCTGATCGCACGCCAGTACGCGCTGTTCAACCACGAAATCCTGCCGCAACTGTCCGACCAGGGCATCCACCTCCTGCACCGCAGCGAGCGCAATCCGGCGCAGCGCGCCTGGGTCAAACAGTACTTCGACCGCGAAGTGCGCCCGCTCCTGACACCCATTGGCCTGGACCCGGCGCACCCGTTCCCGCGCGTGATCAACAAGAGCCTGAACTTCATCGTTGAACTGAGTGGCAAGGATGCGTTCGGGCGTGGCTCGGGCATCGCCATCATGAAGGCGCCGCGCGTGCTGCCGCGCGTGATCCGCCTGCCGGACGACCTGTCGGACAAGCCGGGCAGCTCGTACTGCCTGCTGTCGTCGGTGATTCAGTCGCACATGGCCGACCTGTTCACGGGCCGCGAAGTCGTCTCCTATTCTCAGTTCCGCGTCACGCGCAACAGCGACCTGTGGGTCGACGAAGAGGAAGTGAAAAACCTGCGCCAGGCGCTGCAAAGCGAGCTGCATGGCCGCCAGTACGGCTTTGCGGTACGCCTCGAAGTGGGCCGTTCATGCCCCGCGCACCTGGCCGACTTCTTGCTCAACCAGTTCGACATCGACCGCAGCCGCCTGTTCACGGTGGACGGCCCCGTGAACCTGGGGCGCCTGCTCGAAATCGTCAACCTGCACGACCAGCCGGACCTCAAGTTCCCGTCGTATGTGTCGGGCTATCCGGGCAAGCTGTCCGGTGCCGACATGTTCGCCGCGCTGAGGAAGCAAGACGCGCTGCTGCACCACCCGTTCGAATCGTTCCAGCCGGTGATCAACTTCATCCAGTGCGCGGCGGCCGATCCGAACGTGGTGGCGATCAAGCAGACCATCTACCGGGCGGGCAGCAATTCCGAACTCGTCGAAGCCTTGATCACGGCTGCCGAACGGGGCAAGGAAGTCACCGTCATCGTCGAACTGATGGCGCGTTTCGACGAAGAAGCCAACATCAATTGGGCCGAAAAGCTCGAGAAGGCCGGCGCCCAGGTCGTGTATGGCGTTGTGGGGCTGAAGACGCACGCCAAGATGGCACTGGTGCTGCGCCGCGAACCGAGTGGCCTGCGCCGTTACGCGCACCTCGGCACCGGCAACTACAACCCCACCACGGCCCGGTTCTATACCGACTTCGGCCTGCTCACGTCCGACGACGACCTGACCTCCGATGTGAATGAAGTGTTCATCCACCTGACCAGCATGACGCGGCCCAAGCAGCTGGCCAGCATCTGGCTGGCGCCGTTCTCGCTGCACAAGGAAATCGTGCGCGCGATCCGCAACGAGACCGAACTGGCGAAACAGGGCAAGCCCGGGCGCATCATCGCCAAGATGAATTCCCTGACCGACGAATCGGTGATCAAGGCGCTGTACGACGCGTCATGCGCCGGTGTGAAGATCGACCTGATCATCCGCGGCGCCTGCGCGCTGCGCCCCGGTGTCGAAGGCCTGTCCGAGAACATCAAGGTGCGCTCGATCGTCGGGCGCTTTCTGGAGCACACGCGGATCTATTACTTCCGCAACGACCTGAAACACGACACGTACCTGAGCAGCGCCGACTGGATGAACCGCAACCTGTTCCGGCGGGTCGAAGTGGCATTCCCGATCCGCGCGCCGCTGCTCAAGCGCCGCATCATGCGCGAAGGCCTGCTGCCCTACCTGAAAGACAACGTGAATGCCTGGGAACTGGGCAGCGATGGCCGCTATCGCCGTCGCCGGCCGCGCGGCAAACAGGTTGGCTTCAGCGCGCAGCAGGCGCTGATGGACATGCTTGGCGCCGAAAGCGCCCCCAACAAGGAAATCGACAATGGAACTGATCCTCTGGCGCCACGCTGAAGCCGAACCGGGCACGCCTGACCTGCCCGACGAACTGCGCGCGCTGACGCCGAAAGGCCAGCGCCACGCCGCCCGCATGGGTGCGTGGCTGGAGCGCACGCTGCCGCACGAATGCCGCATCCTGGTCAGTCCCGCGACGCGCTGCGTGCAGACGGCCGATGCGCTGGGGCGGCGCTACAAGGTGGTCGAGGCATTGAGCACGGCGTCGAGCGCGGAAGCGATCATCGAGGCCTGCGGCTGGCCGGCGCACCGCCAGCCGGTGCTGGTCGTGGGTCACCAGCCGCTGCTGGGTGACGTGGCCTCGCTCGTGCTGTGCGGGCAGAAGCAGGACTGGCGCATCCGCAAGGGCGGCGTGTTCTGGATCGAGCACAAGGCCAGCGACGGTCTGCCGTATATCCGGCTCGTGGCCGGGCCGGACGTGATCGGCAAGCTGCGTTAAGCCTGGCGCACCTGGAACGGCACGCCGACCTCTCCCCAGGCCTGCACTTCTTTCTCGAGCCATGGCGCGAGCGTCGGGTGCTTGCGCATCAGCTCCGCCGGCAGATCGAGGTCGATACGTGAGCGCATGCGCAGGCGCAGGCCGGCGATGTCGTCGTCGGCGCGTGCGTGCATCAGCACGATCGCAAGGCGCAGTGCCAGCACGGCCTTGGCCAGGTCGGCCTCCACCAGCGTTTCGCGGATCTTGCGCAGATTGCCCTTCTGGCCCAGCACGAGCGTGGACAGCATGCGCTGCTCGCGTGTCGTAAAGCCCCCCAGATCGGCGTGTTCGACGATGTAGGCGCCATGCTTGTGCGCGCCGCTCATCGAGATCGCCAGGCCGATTTCGTGCAGCATCGCGGCCCAGGCCAGATACGGCCGGTGCGTCTCGCCCTGCGGCTGCAGGCGTTCGAACAGCTGCGTCGCGATGCCCACGGTGCGCAGCGCGCGCCCGCTGTCGACGCGGAAGCGCCCCATGCAGGCGCGGATCGCGGCGTCGCGCCGGTCGCGCCGGTTCGCGCGCAATTCGAGATCGGACAGCACGCCCAGGCGCAGGCCCGCGTTGATGGCCGTAAGCCGCTCGACCTTCAGTTCTTGCATCGCACCGATCAGCACCGTCAGGCCGCCAACCATCACGGGCACGCGCTCGCGCTTGACGCCCGGTAGCACGGACGCATCCACGTGGCCCAGGTCGAGCAGGATCGCGCGCAGCGCCTGCAGGCTGTGTTGCGAGACCGTGCCGTCGCCGATGGCGTTGCGCGCGATGACTTCGGAAATCGCCCGCATCGTGCCCGACGAGCCGTAGGCGGTGTCCCAGCCCTTGGCGTGGTACAGCGACGCGGCGTCTTCAAAGCGCGCGCGCGCGGCAGTGACGGCGGCGTCGAAGTTGTGCGCGGTGATGCGGCCATCCGGGAAATACGCCAGCGTCTGCGGCTGGGTGCCGATCCCGAAGGATTCCACCAACCCGATGTCGCCCCCGGTGCCGGCGATGACTTCGGTCGAGCCGCCGCCGATGTCGATCACCAGGCGCCGTTCGTCGTGGCGCTCGATCGCGCGCGCCACGCCCATGTAGATCAGGCGCCCTTCTTCTTCGCCCGAGATGATGTCGATCGGGTGCCCGATCGCGTTCTCGGCCAGCGGCAGCAGCAGGTCGGCGTTCTTCGCCACGCGCATCGTGTTGGTGGCAACCACGCGCATGGCGTCGAGCTGGTATTCGTCGAGGATCTTGCGGAACTCTTGCAGGCAGTGGATCGCGGTGCGCATTGCCGCTTCGCTGAGCATATTGTCGGCATCGAGACCGGCCGCCAGGCGGATCGGATTGCGCGCGGTGCGCACGATGTGGATGCGGCCACCGGCCGGCTCGCCGATGTGAAGGCGGAAGCTGTTGGACCCGAGGTCGACTGCTGCAAACATGAGGCCCTTTCGATGATGACCGGATGCCCGGGCGGGCAAGGCGCCGCGCCAGGTATCTTCATGGGACCGAGTATACAGCCTGGGCCGGTGTGCGCCTAGAGCGCGCTGCGCGCTGCCGGCGTACGGCGCATGCCGAACCAGAAGCCCAGCAGGCACGGGATGCCGAGGGCGATGGCCGAGACAGCGTCCCAGATGCCGTCGCCCAGCAGCGCCGAGATCAGGCCGATCGTGGTGAGGATGCCGAGCACGATCGGCGCGCCCCAGATCTGTGATGGTGTGCGGATCATGAGCGTTCTCCGGTGAGTGTCGTTGCAGGTAGCGGGTGCGCGTGCGCCGCGACCTTGGTGGTCGCGTTGCCCGTCTTGCCGCGCTTGAGCCACAGGTACAGGCCCGTGCCCAGCAGGATGATGGTGGCGATGTCGAGCAGCGCCCACAGCAGCTTCATCGCCTGCCCGCCGTAGTCACCGAAGTGCAGCGGCTGCGACACCAGCAGGGCTTTCAGATACCAAGGCAGTACCGGGGCATCGGTCAGCTTGCCCGTGTTCGCATCGACCAGCACCGGGCGATACATGCGCGAGCTGAACGCCTCGTTGCCGTTCATGTAGATGCCATAGTGATGCTCGCTGCTGAAATCGGTGCCCGGGAAGGCGACGAAGGCCACGCGCATGCCCGGCAGCGCCGCCTTGGCCGTTTCGATCGCATCGTGCACCGACGCGGTGTGCGGCAGCGGCTTCTTGCCTTCGTACTGCTTGAGGATCTGCGCCAGCTCGTTCTTCTGGTAGTACTTGTACATCAGGTCGGCCCAGGTATTGATCATCCCGGTGCCGCCGACGACGAACAGCCAGACCAGCGTGACGATGCCCAGCATATTGTGCATGTCGAGCCACTTCAGGCGCGCGCTGCGTTCCTTGCGCACGGTGCCGAAATCGAGCTTGCGCATGAACGGCGCATACAGCACGACGCCGCTGACGATGGCCACCAGCAGCAGCAGGGCCATGAAGCCCAGGAACAGCATTCCGGGCAGGCCCATGAACAGGTCGACGTGCAGCGCCAGCATCGTCGACATGAAGACGCCGCCCTCAAAAGCTGGCTCGGTGATCACTTCCGTCGTGCGTGCATCGACCGCGATCGGCTTGTAGTTGGGGTCGTGCATGTGGTCGGCCAGCGTGACGTTCCAGATCTCGGGCACGTCGGCTTCCTGCGAGATGAACATCGGCGTCTTGGTCGGGTACAGCTCTTTCGCCGACGCGATCACGGCGTCGACATTCCCCTGGGGCATAGGGCTGGACAGCACGGGCGGCTCGACCTCGGTGCCCAGCAGGTGGCCGATTTCGTGGTGGTAGATCAGCGGCAGACCGGTCAGGCACAGCAGCAGCATGAAGATGGTGCAGATCAGGCTGCTCCACTTGTGGATCCAGCCCCAGCGGCGCAGGGAGACGGGTGACATGATGGTTGCGCGTGCCTATGGCAAAAATCGTTGAGTCCAGAATAATAATCGTTCTCATTTACATTTGCAAGGCGCGAGGATAGAATGCGCGCTACCCTATTCACCCAGACTGCATCACATGAACACTCGCCGTTTCGCCCTGACCCCGGCCGCATTCGCCGCCGCCCTCCTCGTTGCAGGTACCGCATTCGCCCAGGACGGCGCGCCGGCCATGGTCGACGGCGCCGTCCCGACCGTCGTCATCAGCGCGTCGGCCGACGCATCGGCCCAGGGCCTGCCGGCCGCCTACGCCGGCGGCCAGGTCGCGCGCGGCGGCCGTCTGGGCCTGCTGGGCAACGTCGACATCATGGACACGCCGTTCAACAGCACCAACTACACGCATGCGCTGATCCAGGACCAGCAGGCACGCAGCGTGGCCGACGTCGTCCAGAACGATCCGTCGGTGCGCGTGGCGCGCGGCTTCGGCAACTACCAGGAGCTGTACATGATCCGCGGCTTCGCGGTCGGCTCGGACGACACCGCGTACAACGGCCTGTATGGCCTGCTGCCGCGCCAGTTCGTCGCGACCGAACTGGTCGAACGCGTCGAAGTGCTGCGCGGCGCCCACAGCTTCATCAACGGTGCGGCGCCCGCTGGCGGCAGCATCGGCGGCTCGATCAACCTGCTGCCCAAGCGCGCCCCGAACCAGGACCTGAGCGAAGTCACGCTGGGCGTCGAGACGGGCGGCCAGGGTTACGGCGCCATCGACCTGGGTCGCCGCTTCGGGCCGGAAGGCCGCGCCGGCGTGCGCGTGAACGTCGCGCACCGCAAGGGCGACACTGCGGTCGACCGTGAAGGCCGTGAACTGAGCGTGTATTCGCTGGGCGTTGATTACCGCGGCCGTGGCTTCCGCTTGTCGGCCGACATCGGCGCGCAGGACCACGAACTGACCAATGCACGCCCGAGCGTGACGCTGGGCGCGACCACCCCGATGATTGCCGCGCCGGAAGCTGACCGCAACTTCGCGCAGCCATGGACCATCTCGGAAGAACGCCACACCTTCGGCACCGTGCGCGCCGAAGCCGACCTGGCCGGTGGCGCCGTCGCCTGGGCCGCGCTGGGCGCGCGCAGCGGTCAGGAGTACAACATCCTGGCGTCGATCACCGTCAACAACGCCAATGGCGACGGCACCATGAGCCGCTTCGACAATATCCGCAAGGACCAGGTGCGCACCGGTGAAGTGGGCGTGCGCGGCGCGCTGCGCACCGGCTTCATCAAGCACATGCTCAGCGCCTCGGCCTCGGGCTTCCACAGCGAGTCGCGCAACGCCTATGGCATCAGCGACTTCGCCGGCTTTGCCTCGAACGTGTACACGCCGCGTGACGTGGCCCCGCCATCGTCGGCGTTCTTCACCGGCGGCGACATGGCCAATCCGCGCGTGACGTCCAAGGCGATCCTGTCGAGCCTGGCAATCGCCGACACGCTGTCAATGCTGGACGACACGGTGCTGGTCAACCTGGGCCTGCGCCACCAGCGCCTCAAGGACTACGGCTACGACTACGGCACCGGCCTGGAAAACTCGGCCTACGAGGCCAGCGAGAACACGCCGTTCGCCGCCGTCGTCTACAAGCTGCGCAAGGACCTGTCGGTGTATGCCAACTACAGCGAAGGCTTGCAGCGCGGCGCCGTTGCCTCGGGCACGGACATCATCAATCAGGGCCAGGTCTTCGCACCGTACGTCTCGCGCCAGCGCGAAGCGGGCGTCAAGTACGACAGCGGCCGTTACGGCTTGACCGCTGCCGTGTTCTCGACCAGCCAGCCGAGCGGCTATGTGCAGAACCGCGTGTTCGGCGTGTTCGGCGAGCAGCGCAACCGCGGCCTGGAGCTGTCGGTGTTCGGCAATCCGGTGCGCGGCCTGCGCGTGCTGGGCGGCCTGACGCTGATCGACGCCGAACAGCGCGTCACGGCCGGCGGCATCAACCAGGGCAAGGACGCGATCGGCGTACCAGAAACGCAGCTGAACATCGGCGCCGACTGGGACGTGCCGGGCGTGCAGGGCCTGGCACTGAATGCCCGCACCGTCTACACGGCGACCCAGTACGCCGATGGCGCCAACACGCAGAAGCTGCCGTCGTGGACCCGCGTCGACCTGGGCGCAACCTACCGCACGACCTTCATGGACCGTGACCTGACGCTGCGCGCCCGTGTCGACAACGTCGCCGACAAGAACTACTGGGCCTCGGCCGGTGGCTATCCCGGTTCGGGCTACCTGGTGCTGGCGGCGCCGCGCACCGTGGCGGTGTCGGCAACCGTCGGCTTCTAAAGCACGTTCATCGCTGCGCCTTGACGATCTGCAGGGCGCTGGCGATGGCGGTACTGATGTCGCCCATGTTCGCGGGCACGATCAGCGTGTTGTTGGTCTTGGCCAGGTTGGCAAAGGCATCCACGTAATGCTCGGCCACGCGCAGGCTGACGGCGTCCATCCCGCCCGGTGACTGGATCGCATCACCCACCTGGCGCAGCGCCGATGCGCTGGCTTCGGCCAGCGCGACAATCGCCGTCGCCTCGCCCATCGCGCGGTTGATGGCGGCCTGCTTCTCTCCTTCCGAGCGCGCGATCGACGCCTCGCGTTCACCACTGGCGATATTGATCTGCTCCTGGCGCCGGCCTTCCGACGCCGCGATCAGCGCGCGCTTTTCGCGTTCGGCCGTAATCTGGGCCTGCATCGCATGCAGGATCTCGGCTGGCGGGGTCAGGTCCTTGATCTCGTAGCGCAGCACCTTCACGCCCCAGTTGGCGGCCGATTCATCAATGGCGTTGACGATGTGGGTGTTGATATGGTCACGCTCTTCAAACGTTTTATCGAGTTCCATCTTGCCGATCACCGAGCGCAGCGTGGTCTGGGCCAGTTGCGTGATCGCCTGCAGATAGTTCGATGAGCCGTACGACGCGCGCATCGCATCGGTCACCTGAAAGTACAGGATGCCGTCGACCTGCAACTGCGTGTTGTCGCGCGTGATGCAGACCTGTGGCGGCACGTCGAGCGGGATTTCCTTGAGGCTGTGCTTGTAGGCGACGCGGTCGACGAACGGCACCACGATGTTCAGGCCCGGCGCCAGCGTGGCGTGGTATTTGCCAAGGCGCTCGACGACCCAGGCGTTCTGCTGAGGCACGACGTTGATGGTCTTGAAGACGAAGACCAGCGCGACGACGAAAATGATCAGTGCGACGATGCTGAGGGTCGATTCCATGGGGTTCCCTTTGAGTTTGGTGTAGATCCGGATTGGCTGAAACGGGGCTTGCCTACTGGCGCGCCACGATCAGGCGATTGCCCTGTACTTCGACGATTTCGTGCTCGCCCGGCTGCGCGTCCTGGCCGGTCTGCAGTTCGACGTCCCACAACGCGCCGCGGTACATCACGCGTGCGCGCCCGCCATGCCACTGTGGCACGCTGACGCGCTGGCCGATGTCGAGGTTGATGCTCGGGTCATTCGCCGCCGGGCGCCGGCCGCTGCGGGCAAAGCGCGTGCGGCGCAGGACCAGCGTGGCCGCGATCCCGATCGCCGCCGCGACCAGCGTTTGCAGTGCGCCGCTTGCGCCCAGCCAGGCGGCCAGGGCGCCGGAGACAAGGCCTAGTGCAATCATCAACAGGTAGAACGTGCCGATGAACAGTTCGGCCACGATGAGTAGCCCGGCCCCGATCAGCCAGTAGGTCCAGTCGGCCATGGTGTGTCTCCTTTTTATTGTGGTGAAAAAAAACCCCCGCTACCCGGAATGGATAGCGGGGGCCTTGCGAGCACTGTGTGCCCGCCTTGCTTACATCTTCGCCAGCTTCTGCCAGGTGTCGATGACCGAGTCAGGATTGAGCGACATCGACTCGATGCCCTCTTCCACCAGCCACTGCGCGAAATCAGGATTGTCCGAAGGACCCTGGCCGCAGATGCCGATGTACTTGCCCTTGGCGCGGCAGGCCTTGATTGCCAGCGACAGCAGCGCCTTGACGGCCGGATCGCGCTCGTCGAAGTCCTTGGCCAGCAGCTCCATGCCCGAATCGCGGTCCAGGCCCAGCGTGAGCTGGGTCAGGTCGTTCGAACCGATCGAGAAGCCGTCGAAGAACTCGAGGAACTGCTCGGCCAGGATAGCGTTGGATGGCACTTCGCACATCATGATCAGGCGCAGGCCGTTCTCGCCGCGCACCAGGCCATTCTTGGCCAGCAGGTTCACGACTGCCTCGGCCTGGCCGAGCGTACGCACGAACGGGATCATCAGCTCGACGTTGGTCAGGCCCATCTCGTTACGCACGCGCTTCATGGCCGTGCACTCCATCGCGAACGATTCGGCGAAATCATCGGCCAGATAACGCGCCGCGCCGCGGAAGCCCAGCATCGGGTTTTCTTCGTCCGGCTCGTAACGCGAACCGCCGATCAGCTTCTTGTACTCGTTCGACTTGAAGTCGGACAGGCGCACGATGACCGGCTTTGGCCAGAACGCGGCAGCGATTGTTGAGACGCCTTCGACCAGCTTGTCGACGTAGAACGCGCGTGGCGATGCATGGCCACGGGCGACCGATTCGACGGCTTTTTTCAGGTCGGCATCGATGTTCGGGTACTCGAGGATCGCCTTCGGGTGCACGCCGATGTTGTTGTTGATGATGAACTCGACGCGCGCCAGGCCCACGCCGCTGTTCGGCACCGACTGGAAGTCGAAGGCCAGCTGCGGGTTGCCGACGTTGAGCATGATCTTGGTCTTGATCGGTGGCAGTTCGCCACGCGCGACTTCGGTCACTTCGGTTTCGAGCAGGCCGTCGTAGATCATGCCTTCGTCGCCTTCGGCGCACGAGACGGTGACCAGGGTGCCGTCCTTGAGGACGTCGGTCGCATCGCCGCAACCGACGACGGCCGGCACGCCCAGCTCACGCGCGATGATCGCCGCGTGGCAGGTACGGCCACCGCGGTTGGTGACGATCGCTGCGGCGCGCTTCATGACCGGTTCCCAGTTCGGATCGGTCATGTCGGCCACCAGCACGTCGCCCGGCTGGACGCGGTCCATTTCGGACGGGTCGGTGATCACGCGCACGCGGCCGGCGCCGATCTTCTGACCGATCGCGCGGCCGTGGGTCAGCACGGTGCCGGTGCCCTTCAGGTGGAAGCGCTGCTGCGCGTCGGTCGACTTCTGCTGCGACTTGACGGTCTCGGGACGCGCCTGCAGGATGTACAGCTTGCCGTCGCGGCCATCCTTGCCCCACTCGATGTCCATCGGACGGCCGTAGTGGTTTTCGATGATGACGGCGTACTTGGCCAGTTCGATGATTTCTTCTTCGACCAGCGAGTAGCGGTTGCGCATTTCGATCGGCACGTCGACGGTCTTGACCGAGCGGCCGGCCTTGGCTTCGGCGGTGAATTCCATCTTGATCAGCTTGGAGCCGATATTGCGGCGGATGACGGCCGACTTGCCCATTTCGAGCATCGGCTTGTGGACATAGAATTCGTCCGGGTTCACGGCGCCCTGCACGACGGTCTCGCCCAGGCCGTAGCTCGACGTGATGAAGACCACGTCCTTGAAGCCCGATTCGGTGTCGATGGTGAACATGACGCCGGCCGCGCCGGTGTCCGAGCGCACCATGCGCTGCACGCCGGCCGACAGCGCGACTTCGGCGTGGGTGAAGCCCTTGTGCACGCGGTACGAGATCGCGCGGTCGTTGTACAGCGACGCGAAGACGTGCTTCATCGCCTCGAGCACGTTGTCGATGCCGACGACGTTCAGGAACGACTCCTGCTGGCCGGCGAACGACGCATCCGGCAAATCTTCGGCGGTGGCAGACGAACGCACGGCGAACGAGACTTCGGTTTCCGAGTCGGCAAACAGGCGCTCGTAGAAGTTGCGGATCTCTTGTTCGAGGCGCGGCTGGAATGGCGTGGCGACGATCCATTCACGGATCTCGGCGCCGGCGACGGCCAGCGAGCGCACGTCGTCGATATCGAGGTTATCCAGGCGGCGCGCAATGCGCTCGCCCAGCGACGCGCCGCCGTCGATGCTGTGATCGAGGAAGTCGCGGAAGGCATCGGCTGTGGTGGCAAAACCGGTTGGCACGCGCACGCCGGCGCCGGCCAGTTGGCTGATCATTTCGCCGAGGGACGCGTTCTTGCCGCCGACCGACTCGACGTCGGTCATGCGCAGGTCTTCGAACGAAGCGACGTAGACGCGGTCGGCCTGTCCCGGTTGGATCGCTGCAGTAGCTGGATTGGTCATGATAAAAAACACCTTACTTGATGATGGAAACCTGTTGGTGCATCGGTGCAGGGCGGGGCGCGATTCGCGTATTCTTGTTATTCTGGCCCGCGTGCAGCACAATGCAAAATCCGTTGCCGAGCATTCTACCCCGCGAAACGGGGATGTGCAGCGCACTTTACATGCAACTCTGTCAGCAAAGCTTAACAAACCGACCATGATCGACGATCCCCAGTCCCTGCCCGCACTGGCGCCGGCCCCCTCCCGCACCGTGTTCTTCGTGTCCGACGGCACCGGCATCACCGCAGAGACGTTCGGTCACGCGGTCCTGAGCCAGTTCGAGATGCGCTTCCGGCAGATTCGCCTGCCCTTCATCGACTCCATCGAAAAAGCGCACGACGCCGCGCGCCGCATCAACGACAGCTTCGCGCTGCATGGCCAGCGCCCGATCGTGTTCTCCACCCTGGTCAAGCACGACCTGTCGAGCGTGATCCGCTCGGCCAAGGGCATGCACATGGACCTGTTCCAGACTTTCGTCGCCCCGCTCGAACAAGAACTGGACGTCAAGTCGACGCACACGATCGGCCGCATCCACAACGCGGTCGACAGTGAAGAGTACAAGAACCGCATCGAGGCCATCAACTTCTCGCTCGCGCACGATGATGGCCAGTCGCACAAGAACCTGGCCGATGCCGATGTGATTCTGGTAGGTGTGTCGCGGTCTGGGAAAACGCCAACGAGCCTGTACCTGGCGATGCAATACGGCCTGAAAGCCGCCAACTACCCGTTGATTCCGGACGACTTCGAACGCGGCCGCCTGCCCAGCAACCTGCCGCCGTACAAGGCCAAGCTGTTCGGCCTGACGATCACGCCGGAACGCCTCTCGCAAATCCGCAACGAACGCCGCGCCGGCAGTAAATACGCGTCCATCGAAAACTGCCGCTACGAAGTCAACGAAGCCGAACTCCTGATGCGCCGCGAAGGCATCCGCTGGCTCTCGTCAACGACAAAATCCATCGAAGAAATCGCGACAACAATCCTGCAAGAAATCGCCCCAGACCGCCGCGAATACTGAACAATTAGGGTCAGAGTCGAATTGTTTGACAACTTTTTAAAATAAGGCGACCTCAATTAGATGAGGTCGCTTTTTTATTGAGAAATTGCTCAATAATTCGACTCTGACCCTAATTGTGGATTAATTGATTAGTGGCCAGGAATCGGGCTGCGAGGCTTTTTTAACACCCCCGCGAGATCGCTCGCCGCTGGAATCCACGCCCCGTCACCGAGAAATAGCAACGACAGTCATTCAGGCAAGTTAATCAGAACTCTCAGACAATAAATAATGAGGATCAGAGTCGAATTGTTTGACAACTTTTCAGAATCAAGCACTTTCAATAAGATGAGACTGCTTACCCAAAGATAAATTGCTCAATAATTCTACTCTGACCCTCATTATTCAAGGCCGGCGAAAAGGAAATTGCCCAACAATTCTACTCTGACCCTAATTGTTGGGCTATTGGGTGGGGGCTAGAAGTATTGGCGCCAGTCGCTCAGCCAGGCTGGGAATGCGGTGGCGGGCATGGGGTTGGCGATGTGGTAGCCCTGCGCGTAGGTGCAGCCGAGGGCTTGCAGAAAATCCCAGTCGCGACGGGTTTCGACGCCGACGGCGACCGATTTGCGGTCCAGGCTATGCGCCAGGCTCAGGCAGGAGCGCAGCAGCGTGCTCAACGGCAGGCGGCGCGAGGCGCCGTCGACGAAGCTGCGGTCGATCTTCAGTTCGGTGAACGGAATGCGCGCCAGCAGCTGCAGGTTCGAGCGGCCGGTGCCGTAGTCGTCGATGGCCAGGCCGAAGCCCATCATCCGTAGCCGGACCAGGCGCTCGATGAAGTCGGGGTCCGTGTTCAGCACAGACGATTCCGAGATTTCGAACGTCACGTCGGTAGCAGCGACCCCGTGGCGCTCCAGACACGCCGACATCTGGCGCACGAATGCGGGATGGGCCAGCGTCTCGGACGCGATGTTCAGCGAGATCGGGATCGCGATGTCCTGGTCCTGCAGCCAGCGCCGGCGCTCGACCGACAATTCGATCATGCTCCAGTCGAGAAAGTCGATGCGGCCGCTCTCGCCCAGCGCATCGACGAACGAGGCTGGCCCCAGCACACCGTGCTCCGGATGATTCCAGCGCGCGAAGACTTCGAGGCCCTTCACCTGCCCCGTCGCCAGTTCGATCTTCGGCTGGAAGTACGGCTCGAACTGGCGCTTCTGCAGGCCGATGCCCACCTGCTGGAACGTGAAGCGCGGTTCGGCTGGCGTCTGTGCGACGCGCGGCAGCGGCGTGTAATTGTCCAGCACGGGCTTGAGCGTCACCGCGGTGACCGGCCGGGCGATGGCGCCAAGCAGCTCGATGCCGAAGGCTTCGGCCAGCGTTTCCACGGAAAACAGCAGGTCGGCCGGCTGCGCGCCCGTCACGATCAGGCGCGCGGCGCACTTGATCTCGCCCAGGCGCCGCAGCAGCATCAAGCCGTCCATGCCGGGCAAGTCGAGGTCGATGATTGCGACGTTGACGGGGGGCGTGGCCCCGGCGTCCAGTGCCTGCAGCGCAGCCGTGCCGTCGGCGACGTCGGTGACCTGGCCGGCACCGAGTTGCCCCAGCAAGGCGACCAGCGCCCGGCGCTCGGAAAGGTCGGCTTGCGCCACCAGAAAATGCAAATGCGCGATGTCCATCGTTACTCCACGTTACAAGCCGCTAGCCTACTGGATGGCGCGGGCGCCGTCTATGCCTGCGGTGCCTGCTGCTGGCGCAGGCCTTCAAAGAAGCACACGGCGGCGCAGGCCGCGACGTTGAGCGACTCGACCTGCCCCAGGTGCGGCACCGCGACGCGGTGCGTGGCCAGGTCCAGCACCTCGTTCGAGACGCCCTGCCCCTCGTGCCCCAGCACCCACGCCACAGGTTGCCGCAGGTCCAGCGTGTACAGGCGCTCGGCCGCATAGCCGCTGGTGGCCAGCACCGGCACCTGCGCCGTGCGCACCAGGTCCGGCAATTCGACGTGCTCGAAAATCTCGAGCACGAAGTGCGCGCCCATTGCCGCGCGCAGCACCTTCGGCGACCAGCAGAACGCGGTACCGGGGCTGCAGTACACCTGCCTGATGCCGGCGGCAGCGGCGCTGCGCAGGATCGAGCCGACGTTGCCCGGGTCCTGCACACCATCGAGCAGCACACTGGCCATCACCAGCGCCGGTGCCGTCGCCGGCTGCGGCGTGTCGATCACGAACAGCAGGTGCACGCCATGCTCGACCTGGCTGACGGCGTTGAACAGCGCATCGGGCAGCGCCGTCACCGGCGCGTTCACGGCGCCGCAGCGCGCGACGATGGCCTGCACTTCGGCGTTGCCCAGCGCGCCCTCCGACACCACGCAATGGCGCGGCGCGCCCCGCAGGTCGAGCCAGGTCTGGCACAGGTGCACGCCGTCGAGCAGGCTGTGACCGGCCTTGCGCCGCGCCTGCGAGCTGGTGGCGAGCGCCTTGATCTCTTTGTAGAACGCGTTGTCGCGCGAGGTGATGGTCTTCATGCGGTCACCCCATTGCCGACCATGGCGCCAAACAGGTCGGTCTGCAGCATCCCGCGCACCGGTGCGAACGAGCGGCGGTGCGCCGGCGACGGTCCGTGCGTACCCAGGCGTTCCAGATGCAGCGCGGTGCCGTAGCCCTTGTGCTGGTCGAAGCCGTATTGCGGATACTGTTCGTGCAGCCGCACCAGCGCCGCGTCGCGCGCGGTCTTGGCCAGGATCGATGCCGCCGAAATCGCATTGACCTTGTCGTCGCCCTTGACGATCGCGTGTGCGCGCACTGTCAGCTCGGGGCAGCGGTTGCCGTCGATGAGCGCGATGGTCGGCGCATGCTGCAGCGCCTCCACGGCGCGACGCATTGCCAGCATCGTCGCCTGCAGGATGTTGATGCTGTCGATTTCTTCGCACGAGCATTCGGCCACCGCCCAGGCCAGCGCCTGGGCGCGGATCAGCGGCGCGAGTTCATCGCGCCGCGCGGCGGTCAGCTTCTTTGAATCGCGCAGGCCGTCGATCGGACGGCGCGGATCGAGGATGACGGCCGCCGCAAACACGGGCCCCGCCAGCGGGCCGCGGCCCGCTTCATCGACGCCGCACACGATGTCCAGTGCGGTGAACGGCCGGCCCCTGGTGGGCAGGCCGGGATACAGATTGATTCTGGTTTTTGTCATCTACGTGTTCCGGGCGCCGTGCGCCCGATAATCTGCAGCACCGCCTGTGCGCTTTCTTCGGCGCTGTTGCGCAGCAGGCTGTGGTGCATGTCGAGGAAGCGCTGCGCCAGGCGCTCGCGCCCTGCGGTGTCTTCCAGCTGGCGCCAGACGGCGTCGGCCAGTGCTTCGGGCGTGGCCGCATGCTGCAGCAGTTCCGGCACGACGAATTCGCGCGCCAATATGTTGGGCAGGCCGATCCACGGCTGGTAACCCATGTGCCGCATGATCTCCCACGAGGCGCGCATGACCTTGTAAGCGATGACCATCGGCTTCTTGAATAGCGCGACTTCCAGCGTGGCCGTGCCTGAGGCAACCAGCACCGCATCGGCGGCGGCAATCGCCGTGTGCGAGCCTTCGGCGGTCACGATCAGCTCCACGCCCTGCAGGCCGGCTGCGTTGACGATCTGGTCGAAGTACGCCCGCTGCCGCTCGCCGACCATCGGCACGACAAAACGCAGGCCGGGATCGCGCGCCGCCAGCATTTGCACGGCGCGCACGAATGGCTCGGCCAGGTATTTCAGTTCGCCCATCCGGCTGCCCGGCATGACGGTGACGACGCGCGCGTCATCTGGTAACCCCAGTGCGCGGCGCGCACCGGCCACGTCGGGCGCCAGCGGAATCGTCTCGGCCAGCGGGTGCCCGATATACGTCACCGGCACGCCGGCAGCGCGGTAGATCGCTTCTTCGAACGGGAAGATCACGAGCATGTGCGACACGGCGCGCTGGATCTTCTTGATGCGGCCACCGCGCCAGGCCCAGATCTGCGGCCCGATGAAGTGCACCGTCGGGATCCCGGCAGCGCGCAACTGCTCTTCCAGGCCCAGGTTGAAGCCGGGGTAGTCGGCGCCGATGAAAGCGGCCGGCCGCTCGGCGATCAGGCGATCGCGCAGGCGGCTCTGGATGCCCTTGAGTTCACGGTAGCGGGGAATGACTTCGAACAGGCCGCGCACCGTCAACAGGTCCATCGGGACGTCGCTGACCATGCCCTGCTCGATCATGCGCGGCCCGCCGATGCCGTGGAAGCGCGCTTCCGGCAGGTGCGGCCGCAGGCCGGCCAAGAGGCGCGCCGCCAGCATGTCGCCGGACGCCTCGCCGGCCACCAGGGCCAGCGCCACATCGCGGGCCGCAGCGGACGGCACGCCGTCAGCGAACGATGCCACGGCTCGCGGTGCCGAGGAAGTCGCGCAGCAGGCGGATATCGATCGCCGCTGCCGGCAGGCGTTCTTCTTCGGCCTGCAGCGCGGCCTTGGCTTCTTCGAGCGTCAGGCCATTCCGGTACAGCAGCTTGTAGGCGCTGCGGATGCCATCGAGCTGCTCGCGCGTGAAGCCGCGGCGCTTGAGGCCTTCGAGGTTGACGCCGCGCGCGCCGGCCGGATTGCCCGACACCAGGACGTACGGAGGCACGTCCTGCGTCAGGCTCGTGTACATGCCGATGAACGCGTGGGCGCCGATCTTGCAGAACTGATGCACGCCGACAAAGCCGGACAGGATCGCCCAGTCGCCCACGTGCACGTGGCCCGCCAGTTGCGCATTGTTCGAGAAGATCGTGTTGCTGCCCACCTGGCAGTCGTGCGCCAGGTGCACGTAGGCCGAGATCCAGTTGTCGTTGCCCAGGCGCGTGACGCCTTCATCCTGCACCGTGCCCAGGTTGAAGCTGACGAATTCGCGCACCGTGTTGCGGTCGCCCACCTCCAGCCGGGTCGGCTCGCCCTGCCACTTCTTGTCCTGTGGCGCGGCGCCGATGGAGCAGAACTGGAAGAACTTGTTGTCCTTGCCGATCGTCGTGTGGCCGTCGATGACGACGTGCGGGCCGATCACGGTGCCCGCATCGATGCGCACGTTCGGCCCGATGATCGAGTACGCCCCGACCTCGACCGAGCTGTCCAGCTGCGCCTGCGGATCGATGATCGCGGTTGGATGAATCTTGCTCATCACGTCTCCTTACTCGGGCGTGGATGCAGCCGGTGCCGCCTCGGCGCCTTTCATCGGCGCTTCGGCAGCGCCCCGGATGGTACACATCAGATCGCCTTCGACAGCGACCTTGCCGTCGACCGTGGCCACGGCCTTGTATTTCCAGATGCCGCGCGAGACGCGCACGATTTCCACTTCCATGCGCAGCTGGTCGCCCGGTTCCACCGGCCGCTTGAAGCGCGCATTGTCGATACCGACAAAATACACGACCGAGTTTTCGTCGGGCTTCACGCCCATGGTCATGAACGACAGGATCGCGGCAGTCTGCGCCATTGCTTCGATCATCAGGACGCCCGGCATCACCGGCTTGTGCGGGAAGTGGCCGTTGAAGAATTCTTCGTTGATCGTGACGTTCTTGATGGCGACGATGCGCTTGCCCAGTTCGACGTCCAGCACGCGGTCGACCAGCAGCAGCGGATAACGGTGCGGCAGGTATTCCTTGATCTGGTTGATGTCGAGGGTGGTGAGTTCTGGCGTAGTCATTGTTGTTGTTCTGTGAGGGTTTTGATGGTTTTCTCGAGCGCGCGCAGTTTTTCGCGCATCGAGCCGAGGTTGCGCACGATCGCTGCGCTGCGTTCCCATTCGGCGTTCTTGGCCAGCGGGTAGAAGCCCGTGTACTGGCCCGGTTCGAGCACCGAGCGCGATACCATGCTGCCCGATGAGATGTGGACGTTATCGGCGATCTCGAGGTGGCCCAGCACCATGGCGGCGCCGCCGAAGGTGCAGCGGCTGCCGATCTTCGCGCTGCCGGCCACGCCGACGCAGCCGGCCATCGCGGTGTGCGCGCCGATGCGGGTGTTGTGGCCGATCTGGATCTGGTTGTCGAGCTTGACGCCGTCTTCGATGATCGTGTCTTCGAGCGCGCCGCGGTCGATCGTCGTGTTGGCGCCGATGTCGACGTCGTCGCCGATCAGCACGCGGCCCGTCTGCGGAATCTTGATGTAGACGCCGCCTTCGTTGGCAAAGCCGAAGCCGTCGGTGCCGATCACGGCGCCCGAATGCAGGATGCCCCGCTTGCCGATCCGGCAGCCGGCGTGGAACGTGACGTTCGCGAACAGGTGCGTGCCTTCGCCGATGACGGCGTTGCGCCCGACGTAGCAGCCGGCGTCGATGACGGCCTGCGCCTCGATCACGGCGCCCTCGTCGATCGTCACGTGCGGCCCGATATGGGCGCTCGGGTCGATCACGGCGGATTCCGCAACGACGGCGCTCGGGTGCACGCCTGCGGGCGGCACGTGATCCGTCAGCGAAGCGAAATACTGCGCCGCGCGGGCGAAGTATGCGTAGGGGTTGGTGGTGACGATGCGCGCGCCTTCATAGGTCGCGGCCACCGTCGGGTCGTCCAGCGGCGACAGGATCAGGGCCGCGGCCCCGCTTTGCGCCGCCAGTGCGCGCAGCTTGCTGTTGGAAAGGAAGCTGATGTGCGAAGCGCCGGCCGTGTCCAGGGGAGCAATCGCCGTAACCTCGAGGTTCGGGTCGCCCACCAGCTGTCCGCCGAAGCGCTCGACCAAATCGCCTAGTCGAATGCCCATCTCGGTCTTTCAGTGTGAGTCAAAATCGGTAAAGCAGGAAAACACTGCCGACAGGTGTTACTTGTCGAGCAGCTTGAGGATCTTGTCGGTGATGTCCACGCGCGGATTCACCCACGCCGCTTCGACCAGCACCGCATCGAGCTTTTCGGCTTCGGCGTACTGTTCGACCAGCTTGTAGGCCTTCTGGGCGATCGCGGCGCGTTCTTCGTTCTTGCGCTGCTGGAGGTCTTCCTGGAACTCACGCTGCATGCGCTCAACATCTTTCTGCATGTTGAACAGCTCGCGCGCACGGCGCGTGCGTTCCAGCTCGGCCAGGCTGCTGCCTTCGGCGTCGAACTTCTCGGACGCGCCCTTGAACTTGCCGACCATCTCTTCGACGGCCTTCTGACGCTTGGAGAATTCGGCCGCCAGCTTGGCGTCAGCCGCCTTGGCCATCTTGGAATCGGTCATCAGGCGCTCGGTGTAGACGAAGCCGATGCGGCCCGTCGCCACCTGCGCCTGCGCCTGTGCCAGCGGCGACGCGCACACCGCGGCCAGCAGCAAGGCTGGCGCCACGGTGGGCTTGAAGCCGTCAGGCAGCGAGGCAATCAGATTTTTCAACATAAAGTCTCTCGCAATCGTTCTTCAGGACGCAGTGGGCCGGTCAGAAGCCGGTACCCATCTGGAACTGGAAGCGCTCCAGGCGGTCGCCCGGCAGCGAATTCAGCGGCTTAGCATAACTCAACTTGAGCGGACCGACCGGGGAAATCCAGGACAGACCGATACCGGCCGAGTAGCGGAACTCGCCGAAGCGGATCTTCGCGTCTTCCTGGAACACCTGGCCGCCGTCGGCGAAGGTGAACCAGCGCAGGCTGCGGTCGGTGCCGCTGCCCGGGAACGGGAACTGCAGTTCGGCGTTGACGATGATGCGCTTCGAGCCGCCGATCGCATCGTAGTAACGCTGGTCGACCACGCCCAGCGACGAGCTTTCGTAGCCGCGCACCGAGCCGATGCCGCCGGCGTAGAAGTTCTTGAAGACCGGGTAGGCGCTGCCGCCGATGCCCTTGCCGTAATCGAACTCGCCGCGCAGGGCCAGCGTCATCCAGCGCGTGACCGGCTTCCACCACTGGTGTTCGTACACGATGCGGTAGTACTTGGCGTCGCCGATCGCGTCGATTTCGAAGTTGGCGCGCTGGAAGCGGCCGCGGCTCGGGGTCACGGCGCTGTCGCGCGTGTCGCGGCCCCATGCCGCTGTCAGTGGAATCGCGTTGGTGGTGGCCGAGCCGACACCGCTGGCCGGGCCGCCGTTCTGGCGCACGAACGTCTGGTAGATGCTCGGCGACGATTCGTCGGTTTCCAGCTCCGTGCGTTCCAGGCCGGCGCCGAAGTAGACGGTGTCGGACTCGGAGAACGGCACGCCGAAGGTCATGTTGCCGCCGGTCTGGCGCACCGTGTAGGAACCGATGTTCAGCGCCGGTGGGCGCGACGTGCGCAGGTACAGCGAGAACGCGCGCGAGATGCCGTCGTCGGTGAAGTACGGATTGGTCTGCGAGAACGCGATCGTCCGGTTGTACTTGCTGGTATTGAGTTCGATGCCGACCGTGTTGCCGCTGCCGGCGAAGTTGGCCTGCGAGATCGACGCGGTGAACGTGAACTTCTCGGACTGCGAGAAGGCGCCGCCGATCTGGAAGTTACCGGTCGGTTTTTCTTCGACCGCGATATTCACGTCGACCTGGTCGGACGTGCCTGGCGACTCGGGCGTTTCAACCTTCACGTCCTTGAAGTAGCCCAGGCGATCGACGCGGTCACGCGACAGCTTGACGCGGTTGGCGTCGTACCACGAGCTCTCGAACTGGCGGAATTCGCGGCGGATGACTTCATCGCGCGTGACGGTGTTACCCGTGATGTTCATGTGGCGCACATAGGCGCGCTTGCCCGGATCGACGAAGAACGTGAAGGCCACTTCGCGCTTCTCGCGGTTGAGTTCCGGGTTGGCCGTGACGTTGGCGAAGGCGTAGCCGAAGGTGCCCAGGCGATCGGAGATCAGCTTGTTGGTGGCCTCTTGCAGGTCGCCCACGTAGGTCTTGCCCGGCTGCAGAAGGATCAGCTGTTTGAGCTCTTCTTCGCGGCCGAACATCTCGCCTTCGAGCTTGACGCTCGAGACGGTGTACTGCTCGCCTTCGGTGACGTTGAGCGTCAGGTAGATATCGCGTTTGTCCGGCGTGATCGACACCTGCGTCGACTCGACGTTGGCCTCGAGGTAGCCGTGATTGAGGTACCACGACTTGATCTTTTCCAGGTCGCCGGTGAGCTTCTGCTTGGAGTACTGGTCGGCCTTGGAGTACCAGGTGAACCAGCCGGACGGGCGCAGCTCGAGCAGCTGGCGCAGCTCTTTGTCGCTGAACGCCTTGTTGCCGATGATGTTGATGCCCTTGATCTTGGCGACATCGCCCTCGTCCACGTTGAACATGATCGTGACGCGGTTGCGTTCGATCGGGGTCACGGTGGTGGTGATCTTGACGCCGTACAGGCCGTGCGACAGGTACTGGCGCTTGAGCTCCTGCTCGGCGCGGTCGACGGATGCCTTGTCGAAGATCTTGGTCTGGGCGACGCCGATTTCGGACAGCGCCTTGACCAGCATGTCTTTTTCGAATTCCTTGGTGCCCGTGAAGTCGACCGACGAAATCGCCGGACGCTCTTCGACCAGCACGACCAGCACGCCGTTTTCTTCTTCGAGGCGGATGTCCTTGAAGAAGCCCGTCGCGTACAGCGCCTTGATCGCGCTCGAGGCCTTGACGTCGTCGAAGGTCTCGCCCACGCGCACCGGCAGGTAGCTGAACACGGTGCCTGCCTCGGTACGCTGGATGCCCTCGACCCGGATGTCCTTGACGACGAACGGGTTGACGGCCATGGCATTATTTGCGTACAGCGTGGCGCACAGCGCCACGACGGCGGAGCCAATCAGGCTGCGGCGAATGAACGGCAAGGCGAAACGATCTGGTTGTAATTTCATTGGCTGGATCAAAGGGTCACTCATTTGGACAACGATTGCTTGGTGATTTGACTGGGCTCCTGGGGAGCGAACCGCGGGCGGCTAGAGCAGCCGGCCCAGGTCGTTGAAGACGGCGAGCGCCATCAGCATGAACAGCAGGCCGATCCCGGCGCGCTGTGCGAACTCGACGACGCGCACAGAAACAGGACGCCCGGTCAAAACTTCCAGCGAATAATACAGTAAATGGCCACCATCCAGAACGGGAATTGGTAACAAATTCATGACGCCTAAGCTGATACTAATAAAGGCAATAAACTGTAAATAGCTCACGAGGCCAATGCGGGCGGTCTGTCCGGCATAATCGGCGATCGTGATCGGCCCCGTCACATTTTTCAATGACGCTTCGCCGGTAATCATCTTTCCGATCATTTTCAGCGTCATCGTGGACGTTTCCCAGGTGCGCTCGGCACCGCGCGCGATGGCATCGAACGGGCCTGACGACACAGTCACCATCTCGGGCGCCTGTGCCACCATCGCCTTGATCACGCCGCGGCCATTGGCGTCGCGCTCCGGGGTCAGCGACAGCGTTACCGGGGCACCGGCGCGCTCCACGTCGACCTGCAGCGCGCGGCCAGGCGCGGCGCGCACTGCCTCGATGAAGGCGATGCCGTCCACGACCGGCGCGCCGTTCAGGCGCAGCACGAGGTCGCCCGCCTGCAGGCCGGCGCGCTGCCCTGCCCCGTCGGCGATGACCTTGTCGATGCGCGGCTGCGGGCGCCACAGGTCAAGGCCCAGCGAGGCCATCACGTCGCTGTCGACATCGAGCTTGCCGATGACGGACGCCGGCAGCACCACGGCATATGTGCTGCCACTCGTGCCGCCGCCCGTGCTGCGCAGGTCAAGGCGCGCATCGGTCTTGTCGACCGCCGCGTGCATGATCTGCCAGCGCAGCTCGGACCACGAACGCACGGCACTGCCATTGACGGCAACCACCGTCTCGCCGCCGCGCACGCCGGCGCGGTAGGCCTCCGACGATTCGGCCACGGTGCGCAGGCGCGCCGACGGCTCGTCCACGCCATGCATGAAGAGTGCCGCCATCAGGACGATTGCCAGAGCAAAGTTCGACAGCGGGCCGGCGGCGACGATGGCGATGCGCTTCCAGACATTCTGGCGCGTGAATTCGCGCGACAGCTCGCTCTTGTCGATCGGGCCGGCGTCGGGATCGCGGCTGTCAAGGAACTTGACGTAGCCGCCCAGCGGCAGCAGCGACACCGCCCACTCGGTCTGGTCGCGTCCGAAACGGCGCGACCAGACGACGCGGCCCATGCCGATCGAAAAGCGCAGCACTTTGACGCCGCAGGCACGCGCCACCAGGTAGTGACCCAGCTCGTGGATCACGATCAGGGGGCCGAGCGCCAGCGCGAACGCCAGCACGGTGTAAAGCAGGGTCATCGGGCTGTATCCGTCAATCAGTGCAGGCTGGCGACCGCATGCGTTGCGGCCTCGCGGGCACGCGCATCCTGGGCCAGCACGGCCTCGATCGATGGCGCCGGGCCGTGTTCGACGGCGTCGAGTGCATGGCGGATGACGCGGTCGATGTCGCGGAAACCAATGCGGCGCTCAAGGAAGGCTTCCACCGCCACTTCATTGGCGGCGTTGAGCAGTGCCGGCGCCGTGCCACCGGCGCGCAGTGCGTCGAAGGCCAGCGCCAGGCACGGGAAGCGCGCAAAATCAGGCGGGAAGAACTGCAGCGCTGCCATCTGCGTCAGGTCGAGCTGGGCCACGCCGGACGCGATCCGGTCAGGGTACGCCAGCGCGTGCGCGATCGGCGTGCGCATGTCAGGGTTACCCAGTTGCGCCAGCACCGAGCCGTCGACATACGACACCATCGAGTGGATCACACTCTGCGGGTGGATGACGACCTCGATCTGGTCGGCGGGCGCGCCGAACAGCCAGTGGGCTTCGATGACTTCGAGACCCTTGTTCATCATGGTCGCCGAGTCCACCGAAATCTTGCGGCCCATGACCCAGTTCGGGTGCTTGCAGGCTTCGTCCGGGGTCACGTCGCCAAGGGTCTCGACGGCGCGGTTCAGGAACGGGCCGCCGGATGCGGTGAGCAAAATCTTGGCCACACCGGCCGCCGCCGGCACGCGGCCGAAGGCGGCGGGCAGCGACTGGAAGATGGCATTGTGTTCGCTGTCGATCGGGAGCAGCGTCGCCTTGTGCTCGCGCACGGCGTCCATGAACAGCTGGCCGGACATGACCAGTGCTTCCTTGTTCGCCAACAGGACCTTCTTGCCGGCGCGGGCCGCGGCCAGCGTCGGGGCCAGGCCGGCGGCGCCGACGATGGCGGCCATCACGGTGTCGGTGTCGTCGTTCGACGCGATATCGCACAGCGCCTGCTCGCCGTATTCGACGCTGGTGGGCAGGTCGGCAATCAGCGCCGCCAGGCGCGCGGCCGCGTCGGCACTGCCGACGACGGCGCGCGCGGGACGGCAGCTGCGGCAGGCGGCGGCCAGCTCTTCCACGCGCGTGTGGGCGCTCAGTGCGTACACCTGGTATTGCTCCGGATGGCGCGCCAGCACGTCGAGGGTCGAGGCGCCGATCGAGCCGGTGGCGCCCAGGATGGTAATGCGTTGCATGTAAACTTCCTTCTAGAGCCAGGTCGCGATCAGCGCCGCCAGTGGCAGGACCGGCACGAGTGCGTCGATCCGGTCCAGCACGCCACCGTGGCCCGGCAGCAGGTTGCTGCTGTCCTTGGCGCCGGCGCGGCGTTTGAGCTGGGATTCGAACAGGTCGCCAACGACGCTGGCAACCACAATGAGGGCAATCACGGCGAACAGGCCGAGCCAGCCCAGGCCCGCCTGCACGCGCACGGCAAAGGTGCCGGCAAAAGCTTCGCCGCCGAACAGCACGGTGCAGGCAGCCAGCACCAGCGTGACGAGGCCGCCACCGATGGCGCCCTCCCACGACTTGCCGGGCGAGATGCTCGGCGCCAGCTTGCGCTTGCCGAAGGTCTTGCCGCAGACATAGGCAAAGATGTCGGCGGCCCAGACGATGGCCAGCACGGACAGCAGCAGCACGGCCGAATAATTGAAGAGGTAGACGATGGCCACGAAACAGGCCACCAGCGAGATCGCGTACAGCAAACTCAGCAAGGTATTGGGCGTGCTCGACAGCGGCGGCAGGCCGAACTTGAGCGTGGGGGCAAAACGCAGTGCCCACAGCAGCACGCCGATGCCGAACCAGAAGGTCGGATTGCCCTGCTCGCGCACGAAGAACGCATAGGCAAAGGCCAGCGTCCAGGCGCCGGCGATCAGGATCGCACTACGGGCGCCGGGATTGAACAGGCGAAAACATTCCCAGATCGCGGCGCCGAAAAAGACGCAGGCCACCACCGCAAACGCCGTGTAATTGTTGGAGTACAGAACCGGCAGCAGGACTGCCAGCAGGACGAGTGCGGTGAGAATCCGGGTCTTGAGCATTTAGTTGGTCTTCTTCGCTACTTGGGCGCCGGTCTGGCCAAAGCGCCGTTCGCGCTCCTGGTAGGAGCCAATCGCCTCGTCCAGCGCCTTTGGCGTGAAGTCAGGCCAGAAGGTGTCGGTAAAGTGCAGCTCGGCATATGCCAGCTGCCACAACAGGAAATTCGAAATGCGTTCTTCGCCGCCGGTGCGGATGAACAGGTCGGGCTCAGGCGCATACGCCATCGCCAGGTGCGGCGCCAGCATGTCTTCACTGAACTCGGTGATGCCGGGGTTGGCTTTCACCATCTTGCCGGTCGCCTGCATGATATCCCAGCGCCCGCCATAGTTCGCGCACACGGTGACCGTCAGGCGCGTGTTGCCGGCCGTGCGGCGCTCGGCGTTGGCGATCATGTCCTGCAGCTTTGCATCGAAGCGGCTCAGGTCACCCACCACTTTCAGGCGGATATTATTGGCATGCATCTTGGCGACTTCGCGCTCGAGCGCCGTCACGAACAGGCGCATCAGCAGCGAGACTTCGTCGGCCGGCCGGCGCCAGTTCTCGGACGAGAACGCGAACAGCGTCAGGTACTCGACGCCACGCTCGACGCAGGCTTCGACCACGCCGCGCACGGCTTCGACGCCCTTGACGTGGCCGGCGACGCGCGGCAGCAAGCGTTTGGTTGCCCAGCGGCCATTACCGTCCATGATGATGGCGATATGGCGTGGCACGGCGGACGTATCGGGAACGGCGGTGGTCGAGCTTTTGAACATCATATTTCCATAAAACTGCGCCATGAAACTGCGCCATAAAACTTCGCCAGAGAACTGCGATACAGAATTGCGCATGGCATTGCGCAATTGGCCAATCATAAGGCACGCGGACCGGCCGCGGCAAGTTGCCGGGGCCGGTCCGCAGGAAAGCCCGCAGGCTTGCCGATGAAATGCCTGCTTACACCGTCAGGATTTCTTTTTCTTTCTCGCTCAGCAGCTTGTCGATATCGGCCACGGCCTTGTCGGTCAGCTTCTGGATTTCGTCCGACGAACGGCGCTCGTCGTCTTCCGAGGCGGTCTTGTCCTTGACCATTTTCTTCAGCGCTTCGTTAGCGTCGCGACGGATATTGCGCACGGCAATTTTCGCGTCTTCACCTTCGGACTTGGTCAGCTTGACCATTTCCTTGCGGCGCTCTTCGGTCAGCGGCGGGGTCGGCACGCGGATCATCTCGCCCTGCGACGACGGGTTCAGGCCCAGGTCGGCATCGCGGATGGCCTTTTCGATGGCTGCCAGCATCTTCTTTTCGAATGGCTGGACGCCGATCGTGCGGGCATCGACCAGCGTCAGGTTGGCGACCATCGGTAGCGCCGTTGGCGAACCGTAGTAGTCGACCGTGACGTGATCCAGAATGCCGGTGTGGGCGCGGCCGGTGCGGACCTTGGCCAGATCGGCGCGCAGGGTTTCGATGGACTTGACCATGCGGTCTTGTGCGTTTTTCTTGACGTCAGCTAAGGACATGCTGCTCTCCTGTTGTTCAGTTAATTTAGACGTGGACCAGTGTACCTTCGTCTTCGCCCATGATCACGCGCGTGAGCGCGCCAGGCTTGACGATGGAAAACACCTTGATCGGCAGTTTCTGGTCGCGGCACAGTGCGAACGCGGTGGCGTCCATCACCTGCAGGTGCTTCGAGATCGCTTCGTCGAACGTGATGCTCTCGTAGCGGGTGGCGGTTGGGTCCTTGTTAGGATCGGCGCTGTAGACGCCATCGACCTTGGTGGCTTTCAGGACGATCTCGGCCGAGATTTCGGCGCCGCGCAGGGCAGCAGCCGTGTCGGTCGTGAAGAACGGGTTGCCGGTGCCGGCGGCGAACACGACGACCTTGCCTTCTTCCAGATATTGCAGCGCTTTCGGGCGCACGTACGGTTCGACGACCTGCTCGATGGCGATCGCGGACATGACGCGGGCGGTGATGCCGACATGACGCATCGCGTCCGCCAGTGCCAGCGCATTCATGACGGTGGCCAGCATGCCCATGTAGTCGGCGGTCGCGCGGTCCATTCCTTGAGCGCCGGGGGCGACGCCGCGGAAGATGTTGCCACCGCCAATGACGACCGCGATCTGCACGCCCAGCTTGGCCACTTCGGCCACGTCGGCCACCATGCGTTCGATGGTGGCGCGGTTGATGCCGAACTGATCGTCGCCCATCAGTGCTTCGCCAGACAGTTTCAGAAGGACACGTTGGTAAGCTGGTTTTGTCATGATGAAGCGGCTCCTTTAAGATATTGCTGTGGATCGAATTCGGGTCTGACCAGGGCCTCGTGGGCCGGTCTCATCCGTGCCGGGACGGATGGGATTGTAAAGCGGGTACGGCTTGGGGCGCGCTAGGTAGGGTGGACGGCTGCGCCGTCCACGCGGTGATCGTTGGCCACGCGGTCATCCGGAATGATAACGGAGGCGCAATATTCATCCTGCAAAACTTACGTTCGGATACCAAACCAAACCGGCTCCGCTCGCCGCCCTATCACCGCGCCGCCAACCATCACCGCGCGGACAGCGAAGCTGTCCGCCCTACAAAAACGGGCCTCACGGCCCGTTTGTTTGATTACTGCTTGTTGGCAGCCATCTGTGCTGCGACTTCAGCTGCGAAGTCGTCGACCTTCTTCTCGATGCCCTCGCCCACCACGTACATGGTGAAGCCCTTGACGGTGGTGTTTGCCGCCTTGATCATCTGTTCGATCGACTGCTTGTCGTTCTTGACGAACGCCTGGTTCAGCAGCGAGACTTCTTTCAGGTACTTCTGCACCGAACCGTCGACGCGCTTGGCGACGATGTCAGCCGATTGTGGCTGCTTACCTTCGGCGACGGCCTTGTCGGCGTCTTCCTTGGCTTTCAGTTCAGCGACCGAACGCTCTTTTTCGATCATTTCTGCTGGCACTTGCTCCGACGACAGAGCGACTGGCTTCATGGCAGCGATGTGCATGGCCAGATCCTTGCCGACTTGCTCGTCCGCACCTTCGAAATCGACGATGACGCCGATACGGGTGCCGTGCAGGTACGACGCCAGCTTGCCGGTGGTTTCGAAACGCTGGAAACGACGCACGGTCATGTTCTCGCCGATCTTGCCGATCAGGGCAGTACGGACGTCGTCGAAGGTACCGCCTTCGTGTGGCAGAGCTGCCAGTGCAGCGACGTCAGCCGGGTTGTTTTCGGCGACCAGGCGTGCTGCCAGGTTGACCATGGCCAGGAAATCATCGTTCTTCGCGACGAAGTCGGTTTCGCTGTTGACTTCGACGAGCGCGCCGACGTTGCCCGAAATATAGGTAGCCACGACGCCTTCAGCGGTCACGCGAGCCGATGCCTTCGATGCCTTGCCGCCCAGCTTGACGCGCAGGATTTCTTCAGCACGACCCATGTCGCCGTCGGCTTCGGTCAGTGCTTTTTTGCATTCCATCATTGGTGCATCGGTCTTGGCGCGCAGTTCGCCAACCATTGCTGCAGTAATAGCTGCCATAGTGTGTTCTCCTAAATGTGTATCCAGGGGTGCAGTGCGCTCAAGTTGAGCGTCCTGCAAGTATTTAGCTTAAAAAAAGGGGGGCTCGACAGTCCGGCGCCCCCTTCTATGTGGCAGCAGGCACATGGCCTGCCATCACTTATGCCTGCTCGGAAACTTCGACGAAGTCGTCGCCGCCGGCTGCCTTGACCATATCAGCCACTTCGTTTGTCGCGCTGGCGCGGCCTTCGATGATCGCATCGGCAACGCCGCGTGCGTACAGGCTGATGGCTTTCGACGAGTCGTCGTTACCCGGGATGATGTGGGTGACGCCTTCTGGCGAGTGGTTGGTATCGACGATGCCGATGACCGGGATGCCCAGCTTGCCGGCTTCGGTGATCGCGCCTTTGTGGTAGCCGACGTCAACGACGAAGATCGCGTCTGGCACGCCGCCCAGATCCTTGATGCCGCCGATCGACTTTTGCAGCTTGATCATTTCGCGCGAGAACATCAGCGCTTCTTTTTTCGACATCTTGTCGACCGAGCCGTCTTCGACCAGGACTTCCATTTCCTTCAGGCGCTTGATCGACGTCTTGATGGTCTTGAAGTTGGTCAGCATGCCGCCGAGCCAGCGCTGGTCGACGTATGGGACGCCGGCGCGTTGCGCTTCAGCTGCGATGATGTCGCGAGCCTGACGCTTGGTGCCGACCATCAGGATCGTGCCGCGGTTGGCGGAGATCTGCTTGATGGTTTTCATCGCATCCTGATACATCGCCATGGTTTTTTCCAGGTTGATGATGTGGATCTTGTTGCGATGACCGAAGATGAACGGTGCCATCTTTGGATTCCAGAAACGGGTCTGGTGGCCGAAGTGAATACCGGCTTCCAGCATTTCGCGCATAGTAACGGACATGTAATTCTCCAGGGTTGGGTCTTGAATGTGGCCAGTCACCAAGCAGGCACCCTTTTAGGGCCACATTCGCGATTTCTATCAATTAAAAAACTTTATTTTTACGACGTTGCACGATGTGAATCCGAGCAACCCGAGATTCTAGCGGAATTGTCAGCATTATTCAAGCGTGCAATCGCAGCCGCGCCGGCGGCGCGTTGCCCAAGGCGCTGCCCCTGCCTTACAGCAGCGGCGCGACATCCCTTATAATGGCGGCCATACTGCCCCGACCATTGCCACCCCGGTCGCCGGGCGCTCACCCGATACCACGCAGGATACGACTCTCCTATGGCCACCATCATCAAGACCCTCGAAGAAATCGACGGCATGCGCGTCGCTTGCCGCCTCGGCTCGGAAGTGCTGGACTATATCACTCCGTTCGTCAAGCCCGGCGTCACCACCGGCGAGCTCGACCGCCTGGCCTATGAATACATGGTCAACGTGCAAGGCACGATTCCGGCCACGCTCAACTATGCCCCGCCCGGCTACCCGCCGTTCCCCGGCTCGATCTGCGCCTCGCTCAACGACGTGATCTGCCACGGCATCCCGGGCGACCGCGTGCTCAAGAGCGGCGACGCGCTGAACATCGACATCACGCCGATCACCAAGGAAGGCTTCCACGGCGACAACAGCCGCATGTACCTGGTCGGCGAACCGTCGATCATGGCGCGCCGCCTCGCCGAAGTCACGTTTGAATGCATGTGGCTGGGCATCGCCGCCGTCAAGCCGGGCAAGCACCTGGGCGACATCGGCTACGCGATCCAGCAGCATGCCGAAAAAAATGGCTACAGCGTGGTGCGCGAATTCTGCGGTCACGGCGTGGGCCGCGCGTTCCACGAAGAACCGCAAGTGCTGCACTACGGCCGCCCGGGCACGCTCGAAGTCCTGCAGCCCGGCATGATCTTCACGATCGAGCCGATGATCAATGCCGGCAAGCGCGACATCAAGGAAATGCCGGACGGCTGGACCATCAAGACGAAGGACCGCAGCCTGTCGGCGCAGTGGGAACACACGGTGCTGGTGACCGAGACCGGCGTCGAAGTGCTGACGCTGTCGGCCGGCAGCCCGCCGCCGCCGGCAATCGCCCTGCCGCTGCTCGGGCCGGACTTTGCCGCAATGGCCCCTGCCGCCGCAGCGGCATAAGGAGCCGGCCATGGGTCACGCCGAACACCTGGATACCGTCCGCACCACGCTGCGCCAGCGCCTCAAGAACGAGCGCCAGCTCGTGTTCCAGGCGTTCCAGGAAGACGGCATGCCCGAAAAACTGCTGCGCAACCTGCGCCAGGTGGTCGATGCGGTGCTGATCGATGCCTGGCAGGCGGCCGGCCTGCCCGCCGGTACGGCGCTGGTGGGTGTGGGTGGCTACGGGCGCGGCGAGCTGTTTCCGTATTCGGACGTCGACCTCTTGATCCTGCTGGCGGCCCCGCCGGATGCGATCACGCAGGCGCGCCTCGAAGGGCTGGTCCAGTTGCTGTGGGACCTGGGCCTGGAGATCGGTCACAGCATCCGCACGGTCGACGAATGCCTGATCGAATCGGCAGCCGACATCACGGTGCAAACGAGCCTGCTCGAAGCGCGCCTGGTCACTGGCAACGAGCCGCTGTTCGACACGCTGCAGCAGCGCTACCGCGACGCGCTCGACCCGCAGGCGTTCTTCCGGGCCAAGACGGCCGAGATGCGCCTGCGCCATGCCAAGCATGAATACACCGCGTTCGCGCTCGAACCGAACGTCAAGGAAAGCCCGGGCGCACTGCGCGACCTGCAGGTGATCATGTGGGTGGCCAAGGCCGCGGGCCTGGCCGACAGCTGGGGCCAGCTGGCCACGCGCGGCATGATCACGCGCATGGAAGCGCGCCAGCTGATGGAAAAGGAAAGCGCCTTCAAGGACATCCGGATCCGCCTGCATCTGCAGACCAGACGGCGCGAAGACCGGCTCGTGTTCGATGTCCAGACGGCGATCGCCAACACGCTGGGCCTGGTCGCTACCGACGACGGCCCGAGCGCGCGCCGTCCGAGCGAACTGCTGATGCAGCGCTACTACTGGGCCGCCAAGACCGTCACGCAGCTCAACACGATCCTGCTGCAGAATATCGAGGCCCAGCTATTCCCGCAGCCGGCCGTCGCCTTCCCGATCAGCGCCCACTTTTTGCAGATGGGGAACCTGATCGACATCGCGCAGGACGACACGTTCGAGCAGACGCCCACGGCGATCCTCGAACTGTTCGTCGTGATGACCGAGCGCCACGACATCAAGGGCATGACGGCGCGCGCCACCCGCGCGCTGTGGCATGCCCGCACCCGCATCGACGACGCGTACCGCGCCGATCCGGTCAACAAGGCGCTGTTCCTGCGCGTGCTGCAGGCGCCGCGCGGCATGGTGCACGCGCTGCGCCGCATGAACGAATTCGGCATCCTGGGCCGCTACCTGCCGGCGTTTCGCAAGATCGTCGGCCAGATGCAGCACGACCTGTTCCACGCCTACACGGTCGACCAGCACATCATGATGGTGGTGCGTAACCTGCGCCGCTTCACGATGCCCGAACATGCGCACGAATACCCGTTCTGCAGCCAGCTGATCGCCGACTTCCGAGACCGCTGGGTGCTGTACGTGGCCGCGCTGTTCCATGATATCGCCAAGGGGCGCGGGGGCGACCACTCGAAACTCGGCATGGACGACGCACGCCAGTTCTGCAGCAGCCATGGGATGACCGAGGCCGACACCGAACTGGTGGTGTTCCTCGTCGAGCAGCACCTGACGATGTCGCAGGTCGCGCAGAAGCAGGACCTGTCCGATCCCGACGTGATCGCGGCGTTTGCCGCCGTCGTCAAGGATGAACGCCACCTGACGGCGCTGTATCTGCTCACCGTGGCCGACATCCGCGGCACCAGCCCGAAGGTCTGGAATGCGTGGAAGGCCAAGCTGCTGGAAGACCTGTACAAGACGACGCTGCGCGTGCTGGGCGGCGAGCCGCATTCGGCCGACCGCGAGCTGCGCGCGCGCCAGAAAGAAGCGCTGGCCACGCTGCGCCTGTTTGGCCTGCCGGTCGATGCGCACGAGGCATTGTGGAAGCAGCTGGACGTGGCGTATTTCCTGCGCCATGACGCGTCCGACATCGCCTGGCAGACGCGCGCCCTGCACGACAAGGTCGACAGCGACAAGCCGATCGTGCGCGTGCGCCTGGCACCGATCGGCGAAGGCCTGCAGGTGGCCGTGTACATCAAGGATCAACCCGACCTGTTCGCGCGCATCTGCAGCTACTTCGACCGCAAGGATTTCTCGATCCTCGACGCCAAGATCCACACGACGCGCCACGGCTATGCGCTGGACAGCTTCATGGTGGCCGACGAACACTTCGCCGGCAGCTACCGCGACATCATCAACCTGATCGAGCATGAGCTGAGCGCACTGCTCGTGTCGCAGGAACCGCTGCCGCCGCCGTGCCGCGGACGCCTGTCGCGCATGTCGCGCACGTTCCCGATCACGCCGACGGTCGAAGTGCGGCCCGACGAACGGGGCCAGTTCCACGTGCTGTCGATCGCCGCCAATGATCGTATGGGCCTGCTGTATGCGGTATCGAGCGTGCTGACACGCTACCGCATCAACCTGCACACCGCCAAGATCATGACGCTCGGCGAGCGTGTCGAAGACGTGTTCCTCGTCGACGGCCCTGCCCTGAACAACCCGCGCATCCAGGTCCAGCTCGAAACCGACCTGCTCGACGCGCTCAAGATCTGATTTACTCCTTCACCGAAAAGCTTTGACAATGACCGAACCGCTCCGCCTCTCCAAACGAATGTCCGAACTGGGCCTGTGCTCGCGCCGCGAAGCCGATGAATGGATCGCGCGCGGCTGGGTGCGGGTGGATGGCCAGGTGGTGTCGGAACTGGGTAGCAAGGTGCTGCCGACGCAGCGCATCACGGTCGAGCGCCAGGCCGCCGCCGAGCAGTCCAAGCGCGTCACGGTGCTGATCCACAAACCGGTCGGCTACGTCAGCGGCCAGGCCGAAGACGGCTACACGCCGGCCGTGGCGCTGATCCGGCCCGAGAACCGCTGGGCCGAGGATCCGTCGACGGAGCAGTTCCACCCGACCCAGTTGCGCAGCCTGGTGCCGTGCGGGCGCCTGGACATCGACTCGGTGGGCCTGCTGGTGCTGTCGCAGGATGGCCGCATCGCCAAGCAGCTGATTGGCGAGACGACGTCCATCGAAAAGGAATACCTGGTGCGCGTGGAGTACACCAAGCCGGGCACGCTGCCGGAGAGTGAACTCAAGAAGCTGAAACACGGCCTGTGGATGGATGGCAAACCGCTGCTGCCAGCCAAGGTGCGTTGGCAGAACGAAGACCAACTGAGCTTCACGCTCAAGGAAGGCCGCAAGCGTCAGATCCGCCGCATGTGCGACATGGTCGGCCTGAAGGTGCTGGGCCTGAAACGCGTGCGAATCGGCCGCGTCAAGCTGGGCGACCTGCCGGTGGGCCAGTGGCGCTACCTGACGCCGGAAGAAGGTTTCTAACCCTGCGGATAGTACGCAACTGGATCACAGCTGGGGTCAGGTCTGACATTAGGACACGACCCCAGCCTTAGCCACCACCCGTCGTGTATTGCCCCGCATAAGCATGGCACGGTGCCAGCTGCTTCGACTGCCCCACTACCCGACTGTCGAGACCGTGTCCGAATGTCAGACCTGACCCCGGCTTTTGGGCTACACGACTGCCGAGATCGTGTCCGAATGTCAGACCTGACCCCGGCTTTGCTGCTGCAGGCAGGTTACGGCAGTGGCGCGTTCTCGGCCACCAGGCCTTCGGTACGCAGCGCTTCCCAGAATGCCTTTGGGATCGCCATCTCCATCAATACCGCATTGCGCCGCAGGTGCTCGGGGCTGCTTGCGCCCGGGATCGTGGCGGCCACGACCGGATGTGCGAGGCCGAATTGCAGCGCGGCGGCGGCCAGGTCGACGCCGTGGTCGGCCGCTACCTTGCGCAGGCGTTCGCGCTGCGCGAGCTTGTCCGAGTCGGCCGGGCCGTAATCGTAATTCGGCCCGCCGGCCAGGAAGCCCGAGTTGAACGGCCCGCCGATGACGACCTTGGCGCCGCGCTCGGCGCATAGCGGGAACAGCTCGGCCAGCGGCGTCGTTTCCATCAGCGTGTAGCGCCCGGCCAGCAGGAAGATATCGGGGTCGGCGTCGCGCAGGGCGCGCAGGCACGGTTCGACCGTGTTCACGCCCAGGCCCCAGGCCTTGATGACGCCCTCGTCGCGCAGCTTCGTCAAGCCCTCGAAGGCGCCGCCCGGGCCGGCCGCGATCCGGTAGTAGTGGTCGAACTGGTCGCCGAACATGTCGGGCGACAGGTCGTGCACGTAGACGATGTCGATGGATGCCAGCGCCATGCGTTGCAGGCTGTCTTCCACCGAGCGGCGCGCGCCATCGGCCGTGTAGTCGATCACCCGCTTGAATGGCAAGGCGCCGACGAACGGGGCGGCGATCTCGCCGGGGCTGGACGGCGCCAGCAGGCGACCGACCTTGGTCGATAGCGTGTACTCATCGCGCGGGCGGCGGCGCAGCGCGTGCCCGAAGCGGTGCTCGGACAGCCCGGCGCCATAGTGCGGCGCGGTGTCGAAGTAGCGGATGCCGGCGTCCCATGCGGCGTCGGCGGTCGCCTGGCCTGCCTCGTCGCTGGTGGCGTGGTACATGTCGCCAAAGCCGGTGCCGCCCAGGCCCAGGCGCGTGATTGGTTGGTAGCGCTGTGTCATGGCATGTCCTTCGTGCGTGGATCAGGCACAAATTCTGCCTGACGCGCGCCAAGCCCGTCGCACAGCAGGCTAGCGCGGGCGCCGTTCGATCTGCACCAGCGCCGCGCCCAGCATCTCGAGATCGACCGGCTTGGCAAACAGGTCGTGAAAGCCTGCGGCGCGCGCTTCGATGCGGTCTTTCTCCTGCGCGTAGCCGGTCACCGCGATCAGGATCGCATGGTCGGTCCCGGGTTTGGCGCGCAATGCCCGCGCCAGTTCGAAGCCGTTCATCTCGGGCAGGCCGATATCGAGCAGGCACACGTCCGGCTCGAACAGCGGCAGCGACGCCAGCGCGTCGCGCGCCGAATGCGCGACCGACACCGTGTGGCCCAGTGTCTCGAGCAGCAGCGCCAGCGTCACGGCGGCGTCTTCGTTGTCGTCGACCACGCCGATGCGTAGCGATGCCGGATTGCCCTGCGCACCGGCAGGGTCGGCACCTGCGGCCGGCATGGCAGCGCCGGCGCGCGCCGACAACGGCAGCGTGACCCGGAACGTGCTGCCGCAGCCCGGCCCGTCGCTACTCGCGGTCACTTCGCCGCCATGCAGCTTGAGCAGGCTGCGCACGAGCGCCAGGCCGATCCCCAGGCCGCCCTGGCTGCGGTCCAGCCCGCGCGTGCCCTGCGAAAACAGGTCGAAGGCGCTGGCGATCAGCTCGGGCGACATGCCGATGCCGTCGTCGCGAATTGCCACGTCGATCAGCGCGCCGCGCGTCGCCATGCGCACCTCGATGCGCCCGCCCTCGAGCGTGTACTTGGCCGCGTTGCTCAGCAAATTGGTCATGACCTGCACCAGACGCTTGCGGTCACCCACGACCAGCAGCGGCGCCGGCATCGATTCCAGCACCAGCCGATGGTCGTGCTTCTCGATCAGCGGCCGCACCTGCTCGACGGCGTCGGCCATGACATCCTTCAGGTCGAGTTCGACAAATTCGAGCTCCACCTTGCCGCGCGTGACACGCGACACGTCGAGCAGATCGTCGATCAGGGACGTCATGTGGCCGGCCTGGCGCGCGATGATGTCGGCAGCGCGCTGCACCATGCTTGGCTGCAGCTCGAAATTGGACAGCATCGTGGCCGCCGAGACGATCGGCGCCAGCGGATTGCGCAGCTCATGTGCCAGCATCGCGAGGAATTCGTCCTTGCGCTGGTCGGCGCAGCGCAGCGCCTCGTTCAGGGATGCCTGTTCGGCCAGCGCCTGGCGCAGTTCGATCTGGCTCATGACCTGGTGCGCCATCGTCGTGAGCATGAACTGCTGCTGTTCGGTCAGCCCTTCCGGACGGGGCTTCTTGTCGAGCACACACAGGGTGCCAAGGGGCACGCCGTCACGCGTGCGCAGCACGGCGCCGGCATAAAAGCGCAGGCCGCCATCGGCCGTGACGAGCGGGTTGCAGCTGAAGCGGGGATCATCCTGCGTATCGGGCACGATCATCTGCTCATGCTCCAGCAGGGCGTGGCGGCAGATTGAATGATCGAGCGGCATTTCGCGCGTGCCCAGGCCGATCTCCGACTTGAACCACTGCCGGTCGCGCGCGATCAGGTTGACGGCGGCAATCGGCGCGTCGAGCAACTGGCCGACGAGGCGCACCACGTCATCGAACGAGCGCTCCGGCGGCGTATCGAGGATACCGAACGAATCGAGGACGGCAAGGCGTGCATCTTCGTCGACATTAGCAAAGTTGGACGTCATCGCGAAAAAGCTTCAAATGGCACAGTGAGGGTAGGCCGGCATCGGCGCAGAGGGCAGGAATGCCATTATAAATAGCATTCCGTTACCGTGCATATGCATGGCGTCCACGAAACTGTGCACCCCTGCCTGGTCGCCAGGCGGGGCTGTGCCACACCGTGCCAATGCTTCAGTTGCGGTGTCGATCGGCGAGGAACTGGATGGCGCGGGGATGCTGCGGGTTCGCGAAGAAGTCGCCGGGCGTGCCCTTCTCCAGGATTTTACCTTCGGCCATGAACCAGATGCGGTCGGCCACGTCGCGCGCAAACCCCATTTCGTGGGTCACGCAGACCATCGTCATGCCCTGTTTTGCCAGCGTGCGCATCACCTGCAGCACCTCGCCTACCATCTCAGGATCGAGCGCGCTGGTCGGCTCATCGAACAGCATGATCGATGGACGCATGGCCAGCGCGCGGGCAATCGCCACGCGCTGCTGCTGGCCACCCGACAGCGCGTCCGGGTAGGCGTCGGCCTTGTGCGCCAGGCCCACCTGGTCGAGCAGCAGCATCGCCTGCTCGCGCGCGTCGGCCTTGCTGGCGCGCTTGAGCTGCATCGGCGCCAGCATGCAGTTCTCGAGCGCCGTCAGGTGCGGGAACAGGTTGAATTGCTGGAACACGAAGCCGATACCGGCGCGCAGTGCGTTGACGTCGACGCCTTTCGCGTGGATGTCCTGTCCGGCAATTGCAATCTGCCCGCCATCGATGTCTTCGAGGCGGTTGAGCGTGCGGATCAGCGTCGACTTGCCCGAGCCCGAGGGCCCGCACACGACCAGGACTTCATTGTTTTCCACGCGCTCGGTGATGCCCACCAGCGCGTGATAGTCGCCGTAATACTTGTTGACGTTATCGAGGACGATCATCGTTCGCTTCTTTCAGGAGTTCAGTGCGCGCCGGCGGGCCGCCGTTGCAGGCGCCGCTCGAGCAGGAAGGCCAGGCGCGACAGGCCGAAGCACAGGATGAAGTAGGTCAGCGCCAGGATCAGGTACACCTCCACCGCGCGGGTGAACACGAGTGTGTTGATCTGCGTGGCGATGAACGAGACTTCCGACAGGCCGATGATGTAGCCGAGCGAGGTCGCCTTGATCGTCGAGACCAGCTGGTTCACGATCGACGGCAGGCCGTGGCGCAAAGTCTGCGGCAGCACCACGTGGCGCAGCGCCTGGCCATAGCCCAAGCCCAGTGAGCGGGCGCTTTCCAGTTGCCCTTTCGGCAGCGCGCGGATGCCCGCCGCCACGATTTCGGCCAGGTACACGCTGTCGAACACCACCAGCACGATCAGCATCGTCGTCGCCTGCGAGGTCTTCACGCCGGTTACGGCTGGCAGGAAGAAGTACACCCAGAACAGCACCAGCAGCAGCGGCACGGCGCGCACGAGCTGCACGAACACGCCCACCGGCAGGCTGATGGCGCGGCGGCGGCTCACGCGCGCGATGCCGAGCATCAGCCCAAGGGGCATCGCCAGCACCAGCGCGGCGCCGGAGAGCAGGATGGTCAGCACCAGGCCGCCCAGCGGGCCGTCCGGGTATTGGCCGACCAGGAAGTACAGCCAGTAGGTATCGATCAGTTCCAGCATCGGGACGCTTTCATGGTCAGCCCGCCGCGCGCACCGGATAGCGACGCTGGAACAGGTGCGCCGCCGCCGAAATGACCAGCGAAACGGTCAGGTAAGCCAGCGTGGCGAAGGTGAACGCCTCCAGGCTGCGAAAGCTCGCCGTCTCGACGCGCGCGGCCTGGTACATCATCTCGGCTGCGCCGATGACGGTGGCCACGCTGGTGTCTTTCCACAGATTGACCGTCTGCGACAAGAGCGGCGGCACCGACGCGCGCAGCGCCTGCGGCAGCAGCACGAGGCGCACCGCAGCGGCGCGCCCCAGGCCGAGCGAACGGGCTGCTTCCAGCTGGGTCGCGGGCACCGCGCGGATACCGCTGCGGATATCCTCGGCCATGTGCACGCCGCTGTAGAGCGAGAGCGCGATGACGGCGCATACCGCTTCGGGATTGTTCGCGTACAGGATCTCGCGCAGTCCTTCTGGCAGCAGCTCGGGGAACGCAAAATACCAGAACAGCAGGTGCGCCAGCAGCGGCACATTGCGGATCGATTCGACGAGCGTAGCACCGACCGCGCGCAGTGGTCCGGACGTCGACGTGCGCATCACCGCCACCAGCGCGCCGAACGGCAGCGCGAAGGCAAAGCTGATCACGGTCAGCTGGATCGACAGGATGAAGCCCTGCACCAGCCAGTCGTGGTACTGGCCGGATTGCAGGATGGTCGGATCGAACAGCGCCAAGGTCAGATCTTGTCAGTGCTGATCTTGAAGGTGCGCTTGGCGATATTGGCGCGTGTGCCGGGGCCATACCACTTCTTGAAGAGGTCTTCGGCCGCGCCATTGGCTTCGAGCTCGCGCAGCGCCTGATCGACGACCGTCTTGATGCCCGCCTCACCCTTGCGCAGGCCGAGCGCAATCGGCTCGACGCCGATCGACTGCGGCAGGATCACGAAGTCCTTTGCCGCCGGACCCAGTTTGCCGTAGTCGGCCAGCAGCGACGACTCGTCGTTCACATAGGCCGCGCCCTTGCCCTGGCGCAGCGCCTGGAACGCTTGCTGGGTATTCTCGAAGGTCACGACATTGGCCGTCGGTACAGCCTTCTTCATATTGGTTTCCTGGGTGCCGCCGCGGACCGTGACGACCTTCTTGCCCGCCAGTTGCGGCAGCGCCGTGATGCCGCTGTTCTTGCGCACCATGACCTTGGACCCGGTAACGAAGTGCGTCAGCGCGAAGTCGACCTGCGCTTCGCGCTCCTTGTTGTGCGTGAGCGTGGCGGCCAGGATGTCGACGTGGCCCTGCTGCAGCTCGGGGATGCGGGCGGATACGGCCAGCTGCTTGAACACCGGCTTGACACCGATTTTCTTGGCCACGGCCGTGGCGACGTCGATCTCGTAGCCCACCAGCTGGCGCGTCTTCGGGTCGATGAAGCTGTTCGGTTCATCGGTGCCGAGCACCCCGAACACGATCTGGCCTTTTTTCTTGATGTCGGCCAGCTGGTCGGCTTTAGCCATGCCCATCGTGAGCGAACTACCCAGCGCAACGGCGCACAGGATGAGGGAACGGCGGTTGATCATGCAAAATCTCCAGCAACAATATTCGATGATCGTAGTATAGAACAAACACTTATATGAGAAAACGAACTATTCGCCATAAGATAATACTGTTTTGCGTATATGTACCGACGCGCGCACGATGAGGCGTGCGACTGATTTCACGCAATATTGCCATAATTACTTCTCACGAATGCGGAACACCCCATGCTGCTCGCCACCTACAACGTCAACAGTATCAACAGCAGGCTGGACGCCCTCTTGCACTATCTCGAGGAGCGCCAGCCGGACGTCGTGTGCCTGCAAGAGCTGAAGGCGCCGCAAGAGAAATTCCCGATCGCCGCGATCGAGGCGGCGGGCTACCACGCAGTGTGGCACGGCCAGAAAAGCTGGAATGGCGTCGCGATCGTCACGCGCGAGCCGGCGCAGGAAGTGCAGCGCGGCCTGCCGGGCGACGACGCCGATGAACAAAGCCGCTACCTCGAGGTGGCCTACCAGGGCATTCTGATCGCCTGCCTGTACCTGCCCAACGGGAACCCGGCGCCCGGTCCCAAATACGATTACAAGCTGGCCTGGATGGAGCGCCTGCGCTTGCGCGGCCTCGAGCTGCTGGCCGCCGGCGTGCCGGCCGTGCTGGCCGGCGACTTCAACGTGATCCCGACCGAGCGCGATGTCTACAAGCCCGAACGCTGGGTCGACGATGCGCTATTCCGCGACGAGACCCGCGCCGCATTCGGGCGCCTGATGGAACAGGGCTGGCTCGATTCGCTGCGTGCGCTGCATCCCGATGAAACGATCTACACGTTCTGGGATTACTTCCGCAACGCGTTTGGCCGCGACGCCGGCCTGCGCATCGACCACCTTCTGCTGAGCCCTGCACTGGCGCCGGCACTGAAGGCGGCCGGCGTGGACAAATTCATGCGCGGGCGCGAAAAACCCAGCGATCACACGCCGACCTGGGTTGAATTCGACCTGAGCAAACTATCCGGCAAGCCTGTCTGACCCAATTCACGACGGCGCACCCAAAGATGCGCTGCGCCCACCACCATAAGGAACCCTCATGAAAAAACTTCTCGTTCTCGCCGCCGCCCTCGCCCTGCCGATCGGCGCGCAAGCTGTCTCGATGCCAGGCTTTTGCGCCAAGGGCATCGGCCCTGCCGAAGCCAAGGTCTGCGGCCATCCCGGCTCCGCCGAATCGGAAGGCCTGATCTACGCGATGTACCGCGCAGCCCTTGAAAAAATCGACGCCGGCGCCGGCAAGACGCTGCAGGAGCAGCACACCAAGTGGTGGGACGGCGTCAAGCAATGCGCCGATGCCAAGGACATGACCAGCTGCATCAACAATGCCTACGGCACCCGCGCCATGCAGCTGCAGACGGCGTACAAGGTCACCAAGGCCAAAGGCCCGGTGAAGTACACCTGCAGCGACAAGAGCAAGATCACTGCCTTCTTCCTCGAGACCACGCCAGCGTCGATGGTCGCAGCGCGCAACAAGGAACATGTGCTGCTGCGCGGCGAGCCAAGCGACAACGGCGTCGCCTACGGCAATCGCGGCGAACAGTTCAAGGAACAGAATGGCAAGATCACCATCAAGTGGGGCGAGAACGCCAAGGAACTGAGCTGCAAGAAGGCTTGATGTCTGCTTGAACCCGCGCTGCGGGATGCTTGACGAAGGGCGAACATGCGCTATGCTGTTCGCCCTTTCTTCATCTTGCCGCCACCATGCTTTCGCCCGAACAGCTCTTCGGCTTTCTTGCCGCCGCCATCCTGATCACGCTCTCTCCCGGGCCCGACAATCTGATGGTGCTCAGCACCGGCATCGCCAAGGGGCGCCTGCGCGGCATGGCTTTCGGACTGGGCTGCGCCTTCGGGTGCCTGAGTCACACGCTGCTGGCCGTCATTGGCGTGAGTGCGCTGATCGCGGCGTCGCCGACGGCGTTCACGGCGCTCAAGGTCGCCGGTGGCCTGTACCTGATCTGGATGGGCTGGGGCGCCATTCGCAGCCGTGGTGGTGCGCGCGTCTCCGGCGAAGGATTGTCGAATGAACCGGCGGGGCGCCTGTTCGCCAAGGGTCTGGTGGCGGCGGCGATCAATCCGAAAGTGGTGCTGTTCTTCCTGTCGTTCCTGCCGCAATTCGTCGTCGCGGCGCGTGGCGACGCCAATCTGCAGATCGGCATGCTGGGACTGGTCTTCACGCTGCAGGCGGCCGTGATCTTCGGCCTGCTCGGCTACTTCTCGGGCACGATCGGCGGTTGGCTGAACCGCACCCCCACGGCCGGCATGTGGCTTGACCGGATCGCGGGGGCGTTATTTATCGGACTGGGGCTGCGCTTGATCGTGGCCCGCTAGGCACAGCATCGTTATGCCGACGGCTCGTGGATCGGGCAGCGGTTGAACTCCGAGCGGAATTCGCGCGACGTGGCCATCACCTGGCGCCGCGCGCGGTTGACCGACCCGAGCGGACGGTGTTCGACGAGGCAGTTCCACTGGTCGTAGGCGATTTCGTCTTCCAGCTTTTCCAGCGACGCATCCCAGCTCGTCTGCGGTTCGAGGCGCACGCGCGCCACGGCGATGAACGGGCTCAGTTCTTCTGGCCACTCGACCGAGGCATCCTCGATTGGCATCTTCTCGACGTCGACGTTCAGCTGCACGCGCAGTTCCCACTCGCCGCCCTGCGATGCAAAGTGCGAGCCGATCGCGTGACGCTGCGCGTCGTCTTCAGTCTTGATCGATGCGCCATCGAGGGCCAGCAGTTCAGGCGCAACCGGCGCCAGCGACAGCTTGGCCATGTACTGGCCGTACAGGTACGGGGTCTGGCTGAAATAGGTCTCGCCCAGCGGATGGTGCTGCGGCTCGCCGCCCAGCGCCTTGAGCATGCCGCTCTCGCCGCCGACCGCTTCCAGTGCATTTTCGGCGGTGCGCAGCACGGCCGAGATGATTTTCTTGCCGGTTTCGGATGCGTTGGTCGTCGCGGCCAGCATCTTCACGCTTTTCAGAAAACCCTGCGGATCGGGCGCCGAAAACACCGGCCCATTCACCATCAGGAAGTCCTGCGAGTTGCCGCTCTTGGCGGTGTCGAAGCGTTCACCCGGCACATTCAGCACCTTCATCGCCACCGCGCGGTGGGTCGAAACGCCATCCGGCAGCTGCTCGGCCGGTGGCGACGACCATCGCAGCAGCACATCATAGGTACCGGCCTGGCCGAACAGGCCCTGTGCCAGTTGCGGCGGCAGGTTGTCCAGCACGGTGAGCTTGCCGCGCACCAGCGCATGGCCCTTGGCGTGAACGGCGCGGCTGGCGTGGCCCTCATGGTCTGCCACCTTCTTGGCCATGTTGGCAAATACGGTCTGCAGCGCGTGAATGGTCTCGGATTCGTCGAGGCCAACGTGTTCATACTCGCTGCGGAACACGAGGGGATTGGCTGGTGCATTGGTCGTCATTGGTGGCTCCTGAAATGAAGCATCCAATGTAGCGAACTTCGACACCCTGCGATGTTCGCCAGACCACCGTCCCGACCACGCGCCGTTACAACGTGATGACCACCTGCGCCGCCTGCCCAGCCTTCGCCGCGACCGGCACTTCCAGCAGGTGCTGCTGGGCGTTGAACACGAAGCGCACGGCGCGGCCGTCCACCGTCACCACCCGCGGTCTGGCGGCCACGTTGTGCACCTTCAGCGCAAAGCCCCGTGGGGCGGCAGTCATCGCCTTGCCGGTTTCAGTGGCAAAGCCGATCTCGAGGCGCCCTTTGCCGTCTGCCTCGACCAGCTTGCTGGTGAAGCGCACGATCTCGTACTTGCCCGCCGCGAAGGCGCCAGCCGTCTCGCCATCGTCGTCATACAGCTTGCCGCTGGACGTCTTGACCGAGGCATCGTGGTAGTAATGCAGGTCGATGTGACGGCCCGTGTAATCGCGCGTGGTCTGCACCACCTTCGCCATCGGCACGAATGCGCCAGCGCGCACGTAGACGGGGATATTGGCCTCGACCGGCCGCACGGTTTCCAGGATGCCGCCCTTGTGCATCTGGCCGGTATGGAAGTCGAACCACACGCTGCCCGTGGTCGGGAAGTACACCTCGGCGCGCGTGGCACCTGGCTTGACGATCGGCGTGACGAGAAAATCGGGGCCCCACAGATACGTCGACGAGCGCTCGATCGGTTGGGCCGGATCGGTTTCGACGAACATCAGGGGGCGCATCAGCGGCATGCCGGTCTGCTGGTTATCGAAGGCGATCGTGTAGTTGTACGGCAGCATCGCGTAGCGCAGCCATACCGCTTCGCGCGCCAGCACCTTGGTGCGCTCCGAGCGCAGCACCGGTTCGGACGCCACCGCCTCTTGCGCATGCGGGCGGAAGATCGGCTGGAACACGCCGTACTGCAGCCAGCGCACGTACAGTTCGTCGTCGAGCACCGCACCGGCAAAACCGCCCAGGTCCGAGTGCATGTAGGCCAGGCCCTGCATGCCCATCTGCAGCGAGATTTCCATCTGCGACTGCAGACCGCCCCAGCTGCGGCTGACGTCACCCGACCAGGGGATCATGCCAAAGCGTTGCGAGCCCGAGTAACCGGCGCGCATCAGGATGAACGGACGCTCGGCCGGGAATTCACGCTGATAACCTTCGGCGATCAGGCGCGCCCAGTCGTGACCATAGACGTTGTGGACCTGGTCGGCCGTGCCGGTGCCATGCACCAGGTTCGACGGATGCAGTTCCGGCTCGCCCAGGTCGCCCCACCAGCCAGTAACGCCGCCCTTTTTCAGGTTACGGTAGATGTTCCACCACCAGTCGCGCCCTTCCTTTTTGTACAGGTCGATCAGGCCCGTGTTCCCGAAGTAGAAGTCATACGTGGCCGGCTTGCCGGCGCCGTCCAGCGCCAGCACGTTCTTGTCGACCGCTTCCTGCCAGCGTTTGGACGTGGTCAGCACGAACGGCTCGGTGATGACGACCGTCTTGACGCCCTTGGCATTGAAGTCGGCCATCATTTTTTCGGCGTGCGGGAACGTGTCGCGGTCCCAGTCCATATTGCCCATCGTGCCCTGCACCGTCTTGCCGAACCAGTACAGGTCGAGCACGACGGCGTCGAGCGGAATCTTCTCTTGCGCGAACTTGTCGACGATGGCGCGTGTCTCGGCCTCGGTCTTGTAGCCGAAGCGGCTGGCGAAGTTACCGAAAGCCCAGCGCGGCGGCAGCGGCTGGCGGCCCGTCAGGTCGGTGTAGCCAGTCATGACGGCGTCCCAGGTGTCGCCCGCGACGACCTGGTACGTCTTGCGCCCGCCGATGACTTCATAGCGCAGCGTGCCGTCCTTGCGGCTGTCGAAATCGAGCCAGCCGACCTGCGGATTATCGAAGTGGATCGCGTATTTTTTCGACGACAGCGCCACCGGGATCGTGAAGTTGAGCAGCTCGGACCGTTCGGCGTAGCCATAATCGGCCTTGTTGTACAGACGCAGGCGGTTGCCGCGCCGGTTCATGCCCAGTGCACGCGCCCCGCCGCCGTACAGCGCCTCGCCGTCATCAAGCCCGAATTCGATCGTGTCCATGCCGTCGACGCGGCCAAAGCCGCGCTTTTCGGCCACGAGCGGCTTGCCCTTGTACGTATAAGCGATGCGAAACGGCTTGCGGTCGACCGTGACCGCGATGCCGTCGGTCGCGTACGTGATGCGCGCGCCGTCGTCCCTGAAGCTCGCCGGCGCCTGCACCGGGGCCAGGATCACCGCGTGCGAAGCCGGCTCGAACTGTTCGCCGTTCGGGATGAAGGTGGTCTCGACGATCGCGCTCGAATAGGGCTTGATCAGGTAGCGCCCGTCGGCCGTCGCGATCTCGAGCGTGTTGCCGTTCTGCGCGACGCTCTTGAACTGGCGCTCGGCGTTCTGCGCGAACGCGAGCGTGCTGGTGGCCAGTGGGAGTGCGGTAATGCACAGGGCAAGGCGGGCGATCGTGGCTGTTGTCATGTCTTCGATGTCGTTATGTCAGGTTGTGCGGCTGCAGCCGAAGCATGACAGAATTCGGTCGCGACCAACAGCCTTGCCCTTCATGAAAACTGAAGACCGTTCGCAGCCTAGCGGGTTCCGAGTGTCAGCAGCATCAGGCGCCCCTGCCCGTCGGCGCGCTCGTTGGTCACGACGATGATGCGCCCTTGCGGGTCCTGGCTCAGGGCCGATACCGACGGCGTCGAGAATTCATCGTCGGTCTGTTTGCCATAGCCCGGCACCAGCGCCGAGATGTCCTTCCATGAGTAGCCGTTGTCGTCCGACCAGGCCAGATAAGGCCGGCCATGCAGTTTGTCGAAGCCGCCGATGACCAGCGTGCCCGGATTGTCCCTGAGCGGCAGGAAGGCATCGATGTACGGGTAGCTCTGCGTGCTGGTCAGCGGCTCATGAAGCACGAACCTGAAGCTGCGACCGTTGTCCGTACTGCGCAGCAGGCCGCCTTCGACGCCCACGTACACCATCCCGGTACCCGGCACCGATTCGATGAACTGGACATTGCGGTTTTCCAGCTCGGGCAAGGTCAGTGGCAGCTTGTCCTGGCTGGCCAGCGCACCGCCGTCCGTGGTGAGACGATAGGCCTCGACGAAGGCCATGTCGAGCGGGCACTCGCCGCCGACCAGCACACGGTCGCCAAGCACGTGAAACTTGGTCGCGTAGCACATCTGCGAATCCTTCGAGCCCCGGATCACCTGCCAGGTCGTGCCATTGTCGATTGAGGTGAGCAGGTTGTTGCCACCGCCGGCGTTGCTGTACAGGCGATTGCCGGCCAGTTTCAGGTCCTGCATCGACAGCGTCTCGCAGAAGTAGTCGTTGCAGGTGCGCAGGTCCTGGTCGCGCGGCGTGAAGCTGATCGCAGCTGGACCCAGCGAGCAGGTCGAGTGCTCATTGCTGGTCTCGGGCGTATCGGCCCACGGCTGCATCAGCCACACGTCCTGCCCCACCAGCTTGATCTTCGGCGAACGCCCGATGAAGTCGCCGATGGGCGCCATGGCGCATGCGCCCGGATCCATCGGGCGCCAGCCCGATGCGGCAGTCAGGGGCAATGCGGTACGCAGGACGGCCGAGCCCTCGGTCGCGCTGTTGGCCAGCGACAGATAGGCGCTGTCACCCCGGAACACGATGGTGTCCATCGCGCGCGTGGTCGACGACAGCAACTCGAGGGTCGTTGCCACCGGCGTGACGGCCACTGGTGGCGTGACCGGTGCCGCCGGGTTGTCGGCGCCGCCGCAGGCTGCAACGAGCGCGCCGATCAGCAGTGCGCGGGCGGCGCCGATGGTGGCCCTCCTGGTGTGTTCGATCATGCGAGTCTCCGGGTCTTGTGGATGTTGTCAGTGCGCGATTCTAGGCAATGACCGGCGCTCGCATGCCGGTTTATTGTCCGCCGACTGTCGTGAAACTGTAAGCACGGCGCAGTGCGCCCGCCGATGCGTCTTTCATCCAAATGGCATAGAATCGTCGGATTTTGCGCGCCGGCCTGGCCGGGGTGCAGTCGCAGAGGACTTGTATGGACACGACACTCGGGCGTCCGGTCAGCCAGACCCGCTCATTCGCCACGATCGCGCTGATCGAATTGTGGGAGCGCTTCGGCTACTACGGCATGCAGGCGCTGATCGTCTACTTCATGGTGCAGCGTCTGGGGTTCGACGATACCCGCGCCACGCTGGTATGGGGCGCGGCCGCTGCCCTGATCTACGTCGCGCCGGCGATCGGCGGCTGGATCGGCGACAAGGTGCTGGGCACGCGCCGCTCGATGGTCATCGGCGCCATCATCCTTTCGCTCGGCTACGCGCTGATGGGCATCCCGACGACCAACACCTGGCTGACGTTTTCGGCGCTGGGCGTGATCGTCGTGGGCAATGGCCTGTTCAAGCCGAACACCGCCAACCTGGTACGCAAGATCTACGAAGGCAACGACTCGAAGATCGACAGCGCCTTCACCATCTACTACATGGCCGTCAACGTCGGCTCGACAGTCTCGATGCTGGCCACGCCGGCGATCAAGGACTACGTCAACGCCAACTACGCCGGTGAGCTGGGCTGGCACGTGGCGTTCGCATTCTGCAGCGTCGGGCTGTGGGTGGGCCTCATCACGGTGGGCCTGTTGCGCCGCACGATCGGACATATCGGCTCGCCCCCGGATAACTTGCCGCTCGACTGGGGCAAGCTCGCACTGGTGCTGGGTGGCGGCGTGCTGGCCGTGATCGCATCGGCCTTCATCCTCGAATACGGCTGGCTCGCGCGCCTGTTCGTGTACCTGGCGGGGCTGGTCGTACTGGGCATCTTCATCCACCTGATCCGCACCAGCCAGGCCAGCGAACGCGCGGGCCTCGTCGCCGCGCTCGTGCTGACACTGCAGACGGTCTTCTTCTTCATCTTCTACCAGCAGATGTCGACATCGCTGTCGCTGTTCGCGCTACGCAATGTCGACCTGGATTTCAGCCTGTTCGGCAACCACCTGTTCACGTGGTCGCCGGCGCAGTTCCAGGCGCTCAACGCCATCTGGATCATGCTGCTCAGCCCCGTGCTGGCCTGGGTCTACACGCGCGCCAGCAATGCGGGCCGCGACCTGTCGATCGCCGCCAAGTTCGCGCTGGGCTTTGCCGTTGTCGCGGCGGGCTTCTTCACGTACGGCTTCGCCGGCGCCTTTGCGGTCAATGGCCTGACCTCGTCGTGGATCATGATTGCGGGCTACGGCCTGTATTCGCTGGGCGAACTCTTGGTGAGCGGCCTGGGACTGGCCATGATCGCGCGCTACGTGCCGGCGCGGATGGGCGGCTTCATGATGGGCGCCTACTTCGTGGCCGTCGGCATTTCTCAATACCTGGGCGGCCTGGTGGCCACGATGGCCAGCGTGCCGCAAGGGATGACCGACCCTCTGCAGACGCTGCCGATCTATACGAGCCTGTTCAACAAACTGGGCCTGGCGGCAATCGCGTGCACGTTGATCGCGCTGGCTGCACTGCCGCTGATGCGCCGCCTGACGGCCGAGCATCACACGCACCGGTAGGGTTCTTGTAAGATGGCCGGATTGCTTCTTTTTTGATCCGGCCATCATGTCTTCCAATTCCCTCGCCACCAACCTGCAGGTCGCACAGCGCGTGCACGCCATCGAACCGTTTCGCGTCATGGAGATGGTCAAGGCCGCCGCCCTGCTGCGGCGCGCGGGCCACGACATCATCAGCATGAGCGTCGGCGAGCCTGACTTCACGGCGCCCGACATCGTCGCCGATGCCGCCGTGGCCGCAATCCGTGGCGGCGTCACGCAATACACCGAGTCGCTCGGCCTGCCCGAGCTGCGCGCTGCCATCGCCGGCCATTACGCCGCCACGCAGGGCCTGGACATCGATCCGCGCCGCATCGTCATCACCGCCGGCGCCTCGGCCGGCCTGCTGCTGGCCTGCGCCGCACTGGTCGGCCAGGGCGACGAGGTCCTGATGCCCGATCCCTCCTACCCGTGCAACCGCCACTTCGTGACCAGCTTTGGCGGCACACCGGTCCTGGTGCCGGCCTCGTTCGAAGACCGCTACCAGCTCGGCGCGCACCATGTGCACGAGCGCTGGACGGCGCGCACGCGCGGCGTGCTGGTGGCCTCGCCCTCGAACCCGACCGGCACGTCGATGACGCCGGCGCAGCTGCGCGACATGCTGGCCGCCGTCCGCGCGCGTGGCGGCTTCGCCATCGTCGACGAGATCTACCAGGGACTGTCGTATGACCACGTGCCGGTGAGCGCGCTGGCGCTGGACCCGGATGTGATCACCGTGAACAGCTTCTCGAAATACTTCAACATGACCGGCTGGCGCCTAGGCTGGCTGGTGGTGCCCGACAGCCTGGTGCCGGTGTTCGAAAAGCTCGCGCAGAACCTGTTCATCTGCGCGCCGACGATCGCCCAGCATGCGGCGCTGGCCTGCTTCCAGCCAGAAGCGCTGGCGATCTTCGAGGCACGGCGCCAGGAATTCCAGCGCCGCCGCGACTATCTGGTGCCCGCATTACGCGCGCTGGGGTTCGGCGTGCCGGTGATGCCGGATGGCGCGTTCTACGTGTACGCCGACGTCACCGGGCTCGATCATCCGCTGCGGGGCGACAGCGCGGCGCTGAGCATGGCGCTGCTCAATGACGCGCACGTGGCGATCGTGCCGGGGGATGATTTCGGCGTGGCCGCACCGTCGCGGCATGTGCGCTTTTCGTATGCGACAAAGTATGATCGGATCGAGGAAGCGGTGGCGCGGCTGGCACGGCAGCTGGGGCGGTGAGCTGCATGACTGCATCATCACGCGCAGACAAACCATCGTCTTTCGCGGTGTGAGAGAGGCTAAATTCTTATGAGCGTTGCACTTGGGTGAAGGTTCGCGGCCGTCGACATTGGCCGGCCGCGTGATAGCAGCAATTTACCAGCCTTGTTCACTGCGGCACAGGTCCGTCAATTCCACATCGTCTTGAACAATTCGACAACACATCCCGACCGGATCAATGCATAGCCGGTTTCGCCAGCCAGGTGTTGCCAGGAATGCCGGTCAGTGCTGTACCTGACAATTTTGTCGCCGGGTCGAACCACCGATTTGAAAGCGCGCCATTCCGCGTTCATGAATCCGAATGGCACTTGCGGATAGTCCGATCTGAGTTTCAGCATATCCGGAAGTGTCGCCTTTTCTTGCCGCTCTATTTCAGCAATCGTCAAAGGCTTGGACACTTGGTCGGTCGGAGAAAATTTGCCACAAAATTTAGCAGGCTGGCCCGCAAAAACTGCGGATGATGCGACCATCAGACACATCGAAAAAAGCAGTTTCATGGACGTTTAGTGAACTTGCTGATCAATATTGTTCCGCTTTTTTACGAAGCTGGCCATTCGAGTCAGCGGCACAGATCAGCGGTCCGGGAAATTTCTAGGCTTGTTTGTCAGACCAGACTGCCAACTCGTAGCCATCAAGATCCTGAAAATGGAACCGACAGCCACCGGGAAATTCGAACACTGGCTTGGTGATCACGGCACCGGCGATCTCAAGCCGTCGCTGCGTTTCGGCTAAATTGTCTGCGTAGATGATGACAAGCGGGCCACCGGGGCATGGCGTTTCACCCGTAACGAAACCGCCGGTCAGCCGGCCATCTGTGAATTCGGTATAGGCAGAACCGTAGTCCGTATATTGCCAATCAAAAGCCTTCGCATAAAATAATTTACTTCTCTCAATGTCGGCAACATTGAATTCAATATTATCGATCTTTCGGTCGCGGTTTTGCATTGTCATCTTTGCCTCCAGAATAAGACGTTAATATGTCGGTGTGCATGACGTCGAACGACTGCTTTTGCCGAACTCTGCCAGCCGCGCCAGTCTGGCAGGTTCCGGATTCGAAAACTGCACTGGCCGGCCTGTTCCCGCAATCAGGCTGCAGTTGATTCAGGCACGGGCGTGGTGGATGCCGAGAAAACCGTGGCGCGTATACCGTCCGCAGTTGGCTTGCTTTTGGACTGGAACCGCACTGTTCGAATACCAGCTTGCAGCAGACGTCCGTCCCGAACCGCATCCTTTTTGTGTGAATGTGTTCTGTCGTCAAGCTCGACGACTGCAATGATCTGGCAGCCACGATCGCAGACCACATAGTCCACCCGCTGCTGCGCGATACGAAGATGGTCACTGTATGCGCGCTTTTTGTCTGTCGTGGCTGCCTGGATCAGGGCTGACATGGCGACTTGTGGGAACACATAACAATCCGGCAGTGCGACGATGAGACGACCAAAAAACTCGGCCTCGTTTTCAGTCATCAATGCGCGGGATTGATAGGCTTCACCTTTGCGCCGACCTCTTCCCGCCACCTTGCCAATAGCGACGATGATTAACGCCAACAACAGCAATGCCAACATGACTTTCATACCGCCGATGCCTTTTTATTCGTTGCCAATCAAGTAGGCTCAGCATAGCCGATCGCCATGGCCGACATAGTCGCAGAATGTCACGGAGCGCAGGATTGAAACAAGAACAGGGTCAGCTCTAAGAACAGGGTCAGGTCTGGCATTCGGACACGAACTCAACAAAAAGCCTACTCATGAATGCCCTGATGAAGGTACTAAGGAAGAATCCGTGTCCAAATGTCAGACCTGACCCTGGCTACCTGACCTTGGCTACCGGTATGCAACCAGGTATGAGCGGATTGAGGAAGCGGTGGCGTGGCTGGCGCGGCAGCTGGGGCGGTGAACTGCGTGCGCTGATTGACTGCCCGTCAATGACAATCGAAGATCCACCGAAGTTACCTGGCGCACGTCCCCGTCAACGCGTCGCAAACATGGCAACCACGCTTCGAAGCGCTTCGCCGCCAAAAAAACGTCGGTGATTGCGCGCACTTGCCATTGCGGCTGTAGCGCTGCGTGAGAATAACGCACGCTCGTAAGTTGTCAGAGCGGCCTCGAGATCACCCGGATGATTGCACAGCGCGTGTGCAAGTTCAGCACCGTCAACAATGGCAAGGTTGGCGCCCTCACCGGCAAATGGCGACATCACATGCGCCGCATCCCCCATCAGCGTGACACCGGGTGTGTGTTGCCATCGATGGGTCACCGGTAACGCATGGATAGGACGAACGACTGGCGTGGTATCGCTTGCGGCGACCAGCGTGAGAAGCTCCGGAGACCACCCGGCAAATTCCTTCGCGACGCTGTCAAGCGCGACGCGGACAGAGCTGACATCAACGGCAGCGATCCAGGATGCAGGCTTGTTCAAGGCGATATAGCTGTGCAGCGTGCCGTCGGCATGGTGGTGTGCAAGGATCGCCCTGTCTGGCGCCACTGCCATCAACGTACCAGAGCCGATGACCGCTGCGGTCGCTGGATACCGTGCCGCGCCATTGAAGAGACGGGTCTCGACGAAGGACGTGCCACTGTATCGTGGCGTAGAGGATGAGACCAGGGGGCGTACTTTCGACCATGCGCCATCGGCCCCAACGAGCAGATCCACCTCGGCCGTGCAGCCATCTGCAAACAATAACCGATGCTGCCCGTTGGCCAGTGGAACAGCTTGTGCGAGCTTGCAGCCCCACTGGATGGTTTCCGCTGGCAATGACGCAATCAGGAGCTGGCGCAGCGCACCCCGCTCTACCTCGGGCCTTGATCCAGCGTCTGAGCCAGGCCTGTCAAGCAACACGGTGCCATGCTTGTCCACGACGCGCTTGGCATCCTCGCCGGGAAGTACGAGTGCCTGAAACGCGTCGTAGAGCCCGGCTGCCTTCAGACCTGGCTGTCCGTTGTGCTCGTGGATGTCGAGTAACCCTCCTTGCGCTCTTGCTGTGGAGGATTTCTCGCCTTCGAAGATGATGGCTGCTATGCCGTTGATGTGTAAGACACGTGCCAGCGTCAGTCCGGCCAGGCCGGCGCCGATGATAGCGATGCGTGGACGAATAGAACAAGGACGATGTGCAGGATAGGCCATGGCGGTGCGTTCCGATCTGAGCATGCGCGACCAGGCACACAAGCTCGAAGAGTTCCGACGGAGTCGGGGAAACGCTGGCCGGCATGACAGGATGTCAGGCGGCGTGTGGGCGATTGGTTAGCTGCTTGACTGCATCATCATGGACAGCAACACCATCGTTTTTCGCGGTGTACGAAACCCGAGATTCTCATGGCCGGTGCACTCGTGTCAAGGTTCGCGCCTGCCGGAATTGGTCGGCCGCGTGGAAGCAGCAAGTTGCCAGCCTAAATGATGCACTGCCTGCCACAACAGGCAGTGCCAGGCGCAGGGCGGCATTCTTCACTGCCGCACACGTCCGTCAATTCCACATCGTCCTGGTCGGCCATACGGATCGGCGGTATGGAAGATTTCCGGGCTTGTTTGTCGCCAACTCATCGCCATCAAGATGACGAGAGCCCCCCCGGGTCGTGGCGCCTCGTCCGTAGTGAACCCGCCGGTCAGCCGGCCACCTCGGAGTGCCGTGGACGAATACCACCCGCCAGCAACGCCACACCCGCAAATGCAGCCAGCGCAACACCCGCGCCCCACCCCGTCAACAATGCGCCAAACAATGGCGCCCCCGCGCTCTGGCCAGATGCGAGGATCAGGAATGGCATGCCCAGCCCCAGGTCGGGTCGCTCAGGGAGCAGCCTGATGCCCTGGATCAGGTAAGCGCCGGACGAGGTGATATACGACGCCCCGAACAGCGCCACGCTGGCGAACGCGAATGCGGCGGAGATCGACGTGAAGGACAGGCCAATGATGCCCGCGGCCATTCCAAGCAACGACGTGCGGTGGACGCGCAGCAGGCCGAAACGCTGGACGAAGGCGCCCGTCATCGCGCCGGCGACGCCGGCCAGACCAAGCGCCACCCAGATCCAGGCGATATCGCGTTGCGTGAAATCGAATTCGTCGCGCAACAGGCTGCCGCCAAAGGTCCAGATGGCCGTACTCGACAAGCCCATCAACAAGCTGCCGCTGCACAGCGCCAGCATGCCGGGGCGCTTGAAGATCGCGAGCGAGACCGGCCCGCTCGTGGTGCGTTCCCGCCCCGTTGGCACCGCACACCAGACCCAGACCGTCACGACGCAACTGATTGCCGCAAACAGGCCGTAGAGTTCGCGCCAGCCACCGAGTGCGATCAGGCTCGCCAGGCCGGAGAAGACGATGCCGGCGGCGGTGCCCGCATTGATGATGGCATTGGCCTTCGGCCGGTGTGCCTCGTCCAGTCGCAATGCCACTGCTGTCGCCAATGGCGGCGAGGTCAGGCCGGTACTCATGCCTGCCAGCGCAACGCCCACACCCAACGCCCACCCGGTCGTGGACAACGTGATGATCACCATGCCGACGGTCGATGCCAGCCCGGCGGCGAAGGCAATGGTTCGTGGCGAGCACGCACGGTTCACCATGAAGGTGATGCACACGCCAATGCAATACGCGACGAACGCGCTGCTGCCGATCCAGCCCGTGGTGCCGATATCGAGCGACAGTTCGGTGCGTATCTGCGGCAGCAGCAGCCCGAAGGCAAACCGCGCCAGCCCGTACGAGACGGCGGTCAGTGCGAAGGCGGCCGCCAGCAGGTTGACGTTATGCTTCACGGTGGCTGACTGCGCCCGCAAGCAGCGACAAGGCGGCATCCCTGGCCGCGCGAATCACGGCCGTATCGTCCAGGCTCGCGATGGCCGTCGCCCCTTCGAACAGAATCCAGATCTGGGAAGACAGCAGCGGATCGTCATGCCCCAGCGCGTGCTTGACGCGCCTGGTGATCTCGCTGAAAAACGCGGCTTTCTGCGCGCGCACCAGGACCACGATGTCATCGTTCGCGCCCCGGTACTCATTGCCAGCCCGCAGCAGCAAACAACCCGAGGCGCCGAATTCGGCCGACCACCGTTCGAGCGTAGTAAACAGCGCTTCGACCGGGCCGATCCCTGCATCGTCGTGCTGCAGGAGCGCCATGAACGCTGCATGCCGCGATTCGAGCGCGGCCACGACCAGGCCGTCACGCGAACCGAAATGCTTGTACAGCGTACGCGTGGATGCACCGATGCTGGCGCCGATGTGATCGACGCCAATGCCGCGCAGGCCTTCGCGTGCGAACAGCTGTGCGGCAGATGCTGCCATGTCAGTTTTCTTGTCCATGGCCCGAGTGTACAACGATCGTTGTACATGTCAAGCGTACGGTGTCCCGACGGGACTGGTCTCGTGGTGCAAAGTGGCTTTAGGCGTTTTGCTCTGGCACGCCCGGCCCGCCCGCCAGCGCATCGACCAGCGTGGCCGACGCCACCGGCTTGACCAGGTAGCGATCGAAACCGGCGGCCAGCGCCTTTTCGCGGTCGCTCGGCTGGCCATAGCCCGACAGCGCCACCGTCAGCGGCCTTGGGACCGGCTGCGCGGCGCGCAGGCGCGTCATCAGTTCCAGGCCATCGATGCCGGGCAGGCCGATGTCGCAGACGATGGCGTCGAAGCGTCCTTCCAGCGCGAGTGCCAGGCCGGCGTGGCCGTCGGCCGCGATCTCGACCTGGTGGCCTTCGAGTTCGAGCAACAGGCGCAGCACCTCGGAGGCGTCGCCATTGTCTTCGATGACCAGGATGCGGCGCGCGGCGCTGGCCGCATGCACCGGTGCGGCGGCGGGCACGTGCGGCGCGCCGGCCGATGACTGCGGCAGGCGCACGGTGAAGGCGCTGCCCTGGCCCGGGCCATCGCTGCCGGCAGTGACGCTGCCGCCATGCATGCTGACCAGGTTGCGCACGACGTTCAGGCCGACGCCCAGTCCACCCTCGGAGCGCGCCAGCGTGCGCGGCCCCTGCGTGAACAGCTCGAACGCGCGGCCGATCGTCTCGCCCGACATGCCGGCGCCGTTGTCCGCGATCGTGACCGCGATGCCATCCTCGCAGCGTACGCTGACCGTGACCTGGCCGCCATCCTGCGTGTACTTCGAGGCGTTGTTGAGCAGATTGGTGAAGACCTGCGTCAGGCGCACGCGGTCGCCGTCGACGACGAGATCGCGCTCGTCGTGGGTGATCGTCAAGCGCTGGCCGCGCTCGCGCACGCGCGGCATGATCGTCTCGGCCGCGTGTTCGAGCACTTCGGCCAGGCGCAGCGGTTCGATCGCCAGCGTGATCTTGCCGCTGCTCAGACGCGCGGCGTCGAGCAGGTCGTCGAGCAGGCGCGCCATGTGGTCAACCTGGCGCTGGATCACGGCCGTGAGGCGCGCCAGCGGCAAGGTCGCGACCGGGCCGCGCGCCAACAGGCCGGCAGACACGCTGATCGGCACCAACGGGTTGCGCAGTTCATGCGCCAGCATGGCCAGGAACTCGTTCTGGCGCCGGTTCGTGTCTTCGGCGTCGTCGCGCGAGGTTTGGGCGTCGACCGCCGCCAGCACCAGGTGTTCGTTGGCTTCGCGCAGGCTCACGGCCAGCGTGGTGCTGGCGTCAAGCTCGCGCTGCAGTCGCGCGTTCTCGCGTTCCAGCTGCGCCAGACGGCTGTCGGGCGAGGCTGGCTCGCTGGCCTGTAGCGCCGGCACGGAAGTCATTCAGGCCGCGCCCCGCGAAGTGGGCAACCCGTGCAGGACGCCTTCGTGCGCAGAGCTGATCGGATCGATGTGGATGCCGACGTCGTCGATATGGAACTCGCGCAGGTCGTGACTGTGGCTGCTGCCGCGCACCTTGACCACCGAAATGAAGCGGCGCAGCTGGCCCGCGCTCTCGCCAAAGCGCATCAGGACGACTGCATCGGTCAGGTAGGCGATTTCGGACTGGCTGAAACGCAGATGCGTGAAGTCGTCATCCATCCCCATCGTCACCAGTACCGTGATGTTGCGCTTGGCCAGCGACGTGAGCATCTGGAACACGGTCGAGCGCAACTGGTTGCGCCCTTCCGGCGCCAGGTACAGCGACAGCTCGGACAGCGAATCGACCACCACCCGGCGCGCGCCGGTGCGGTCGATCGCTTCGGTCAGCGCCTCGAGTACCTCGTCCACCGTCAGGTCGATCATGCGGCTTTCCAGCACCTCCACGTCGCCAGACGCCACCATCCCGGCCAGTTCGGCATTGCGCAGGCGCGACGTGCCTTTCTCGAACGAGAGCGCCACGCCCTTCTCGCCCCGGCGCACGCCCTCTTGCAGGAAGCGCGTGGCCAGGATGGTCTTGCCGCAACCGCTCGGTCCCGTCACCAGCAACGAATGCCCCTGTGGCAGGCCGCCGTGCAGCAGCACATCCAGGTCGGACGTGCCGGTGGGGATACGCCGGGGATCGCGGTCGGTCGGCGCGCCGCCATGGTGGTCGTGTGCCAGTGGCGGCAGCATGCGCGGATAGACGCGGATACCGTCGTCGGTGATGCGGAAGGTGTGCGAGCCGTTCATGTGGGCCTGGCCCCGCATCTTCACCACGCGCATCTTGCGCACCACCGAATTGTCGTCATGCACGGGCGTCAGCGAGATCATGCCGTCGGCCACCGTCATGATCGGACTGGCCTCGGCATCGCCGTTGGCATACTCGCCGATCAGGAAGGTGGTGGCTTGCCAGCTCGTCATGCGCGTGCCGAGATCCTGGATGAAATGCTGCAGGTCGGCCGCACCCTCGTTGCCGCTGCGCGCCGTCTGCGCCACCGAGCGGAACGAATCGACGAACACGAGGCTCGGCGCGAAGTCCTCGACCTCTTTCATCATGCGCGCCAGCACGGTGCTGAAGTCGCCCGCACGCAGGTCTTCGGCCAGGTTCACGTAACGCACCGCGGTGCCAACCTTGTCCATGTCGAAGAAACTGTACTGCTGCTGGTAGCGCAGCATCTTCAGCGGCGGCTCGCCCAGCACGGTGAAGAACAGGGCACGCCGCTCGGTCGTCGCGAGGGAGAACATGATCTGGTGCGCGAGCGTGGTCTTGCCCGAACCCGGTGGCCCGGCGATCAGGTTGAACGAAAACTCGCTCAGTCCACCACCGAGCAGGACATCGAGCCCTTGCACACCAGTGCTCAATTTCCCAAGTGATACTTTGTCGCTCATTAGTTGTGATCCTGTACTTTCTTCTCTTCTCCGTCTACCGCTGCGGCATCGAGCAGGCGCCGGGCAAGTGCGTGCCCGATCAGCGACGCCAGCAGGTCGGTAAATTTCTGGAGCAGGGCCGCATGGGCCACTTGTGCGAGGTCGGGTGCAACGCTGGCGAGCATGTCATCCAGCGCGTCGATCTGGGCGGCGCGGGTCTTGCACGGCGCCGTCGTGGCCAGCCATGTGTAGTCGGGGCCGACGAGACGCAGGGCCCGGCCATACAGCGCGCAGAAACCGCTGTCGCCGATGAGGGGGCCAAGCTGGTCAGCGAGGCGCCGCCACGACTGAATGAGTAAAAGGTGTTCTTCGGAGCGCCCGGGATCGCCTTTACTCGTGATCATGTATGGATCGGAAAACAATTGCGGCCGTTGTCATCATGAAAGGTCCATGCACACTGCGGTGCGGAGTTGTCGTACGCCCGCGTTGTAGTGTGCCCGGCGATAGGTTGACAACATTATATCGTGGCTTTTCACAATTTCTTTTGAAAGCCCCTGCAAATGATGGGGTCAAAGAAGGCGTGAAATCTGACCCGCAGTCCGTCAATACGCGGTGGCGACGAGAATCGCATGCAGTAGGCGTTCCCGGCATTCCCCGCTAAGATGGCTGGCACCGGGCGCGAACGCGCCCGACCGTCATGCACCTTCATGGATTGGGATTCAATGGAAAAGAAGAAGCTGAGCGCCGTCATCTCGACGGCCTTCGTGGTAATGGGACTGGCCATGGCGCCAGTCGTTACAGCGGCAACACCGGCGCCGACCGCGGGCAAGTCTGCCAAAGCGACGCCCGCCGATGCACGCTTCAAGGACATCTACACCAAAGAATGGCAATGGCGGGTCGCCGAAAAGCTCGAGCGCGACGATGACGCGCCGGACGCGAGCCGCGGCTTCGCCCGCGTCGACGCGCCGGCGCAGGAAGCACGCCGCGTGTACTGGGCCGGCATCCTGAAGCAACTCGATGCGATCAAGCCCGCCAGCCTGTCGCCGGCCGAGCGCATCAACTTTGCCGTGTACCGCGCGCAGATCGCGTCGCTGCACGATGCGCAGGTGTACCGCGAGTTCGAGCAGCCGGTCAATGCCGACAGCGCGTTCTGGACCGGCGTCACCTACGGCGCCCGCCGCCCACTCAAGACCACGCAGGCCTACCGCAATTACCTGGACCAGCTCGAAGGCATCCCTGCCTACTTCGACGAAGAGATCGGCAATATGCGCGCCGGCCTGGCGCGCGGCTTCACGCCGCCGAAGGTCACGCTGGCCGGCCGCGAAAGCACGCTGCTGTCGGTGACCGAGGCCAAAACGCCGCAGGACACGGTGTTCTACGGCCCGTTCAAGACGATGCCGGCGACCATGCCCGCGGCCGAGCAGGAAGCGCTGCGCCGCCAGGCCGTGGCGATCATCGCCGGCAAGGTGCAGCCGGCGCACGCGAAGACCCTCGCCTTCTTCCGCGACGAGTACGTGCCGAAAGCGCGCACCACGCTGGCGGCCCAGGACATGCCGGGCGGGAAAGACTACTACCAGTCGAAGATCGTCGAATTCACGACGACCAGCCTGACGGCCGACCAGATCCATGCGATCGGCCTGGCCGAGATGGCCAAGATCCGCACCGAAATGCACGACATCATGCAGCAGGTCGGCTTCAAGGGCGACCTGCAGGCATTCCTGCAGTTTTTGCGCACCGACCCGCAGTTCTACGCGAAGACGCCGGCGGAACTGCTCAAGAGTGCGGCGTGGACCGCCAAGCGCTTCGACGCCAAGGCCGACCAGTATTTCGGCCACCTGCCACGCCGGCGCTTTGCGATCGTGCCGGTGCCGGACGACCAGGCGCCGTTCTGGACGGCCGGACGCGGCGGGCCGGGGATGTATTGGGTGAACACCTACAACCTGCCCGCGCGCCCGCTCTACAGCCTGCCGGCGCTGACGCTGCACGAATCGGCGCCCGGTCACGCCTTCCAGATTCCGCTGGCGCAGGAACAGAAAGGCGTGCCGCCGTTCCGCCGTGCGTACATCTCGGCCTACGGCGAAGGCTGGGCACTGTACACCGAGCGCCTGGGCGCTGAGATGGGCATCTACGAGACGCCGTATGAAGTCTTCGGGATGCTCAGCTACCAGGCCTGGCGCGCATCGCGCCTCGTGGTCGACACGGGCGTGCATGCGAAGGGCTGGACGCGCGAGCAGGCGCAGGCCTACCTGATGGAGAACACGGCGCTGTCGAAGCACGAAGTCGAGACCGAGGTCGACCGCTATATCTCGTGGCCGGGCCAGGCGCTGTCGTACTACCTGGGCCAGATGGCGATCCAGGAAGCCCGCGCCAGGGCCGAAAAAGCACTGGGGCCGAAGTTCGACATCCGCAACTTCCACGACACCGTGCTGCACATGGGATCGGTGCCGCTGCCGGTGCTGCAGCAGCGGATCGACACGTTCATCGCCGATGGCGGACCGAGTCCGTATCCGAAGGAAAGCTGATTGCTACTGCAGAGTGGCCAGCACAGCCGGGGTCAGGTCTGACATTTGGACACGGCCTCAGCCTTAGCCTTGGTACAGCCGGGGTCAGGTCTGACATTTGGACACGGCCTCAGCCTTAGCCAATTCCACTGGTGTCTTGCCTCATATTAGTATTACCCAGCGCCAGCTACGTGACTGTCGAGGTCGTGTCCGAATGTCAGACCTCGTATATTGAACATGCCAGCTCACCAGTAGATAATCGTGGTGATGTGGCCGGTCGGGGTGACGCTGTTCAGACTGAGTGCCATTGAGCACGT
>NZ_JCASII010000004.1:0-632098 GCF_059686035.1 Telluria sp. ZT3P26
AGGATGAACGGGTTGCAATAAAATGGTGGCTGCGACTGTTTAATAAAAACACAGCACTCTGCAAACACGAAAGTGGACGTATAGGGTGTGACGCCTGCCCGGTGCTGGAAGATTAAATGATGGGGTGCAAGCTCTTGATTGAAGTCCCAGTAAACGGCGGCCGTAACTATAACGGTCCTAAGGTAGCGAAATTCCTTGTCGGGTAAGTTCCGACCTGCACGAATGGCGTAACGATGGCCACACTGTCTCCTCCCGAGACTCAGCGAAGTTGAAATGTTTGTGATGATGCAATCTACCCGCGGCTAGACGGAAAGACCCCATGAACCTTTACTGTAGCTTTGCATTGGACTTTGAATCAATCTGTGTAGGATAGGTGGGAGGCTTTGAAGCGGACACGCTAGTGTTCGTGGAGCCAACCTTGAAATACCACCCTGGTTCATTTGAGGTTCTAACCTTGGTCCGTTATCCGGATCGGGGACAGTGCATGGTAGGCAGTTTGACTGGGGCGGTCTCCTCCTAAAGTGTAACGGAGGAGTTCGAAGGTACGCTAATTACGGTCGGACATCGTGATGATAGTGCAATGGCATAAGCGTGCTTAACTGCGAGACCGACAAGTCGAGCAGGTACGAAAGTAGGACATAGTGATCCGGTGGTTCTGTATGGAAGGGCCATCGCTCAACGGATAAAAGGTACTCTGGGGATAACAGGCTGATTCCTCCCAAGAGTTCATATCGACGGGGGAGTTTGGCACCTCGATGTCGGCTCATCACATCCTGGGGCTGTAGCCGGTCCCAAGGGTATGGCTGTTCGCCATTTAAAGTGGTACGTGAGCTGGGTTTAAAACGTCGTGAGACAGTTTGGTCCCTATCTGCCGTGGGCGTTGGAAATTTGAAGGGGGCTGCTCCTAGTACGAGAGGACCGGAGTGGACGAACCTCTGGTGTACCGGTTGTCACGCCAGTGGCATTGCCGGGTAGCTAAGTTCGGAAGAGATAACCGCTGAAAGCATCTAAGCGGGAAACTTGCCTTGAGATGAGATTTCCCAGAGCCTTGAGCTCTTTAAAGGGTCGTTCGAGACCAGGACGTTGATAGGCTGGGTGTGGAAGTGCAGTAATGCATTAAGCTAACCAGTACTAATTGCCCGTACGGCTTGTCCCTATAACCTTGGTAGTCCAGGGTTAGCAAGAGTTCAGCTGTTGTTGATACAAATACGACCCCAAACAAAAACTACTTCTTCCAGATTCAGAGTACCTACTTGCGTAGGGTGGACGGGTTTCCCGTCCACGCGTTCAACGACGATACTCGTACAAGTTATGCCTGATGACCATAGCAAGTCGGTCCCACCCCTTCCCATCCCGAACAGGACCGTGAAACGACTTTGCGCCGATGATAGTGCTGCAACCAGTGTGAAAGTAGGTTATCGTCAGGCTAGTTATATAGAAAAGCCCCACTCAGTGATCTGAGTGGGGCTTTTCGCTTTGGCCGATCGATTTCGACTGATCCAGGGATCACTGATCATTAAAGCCACTTCAACGCCAGAAAAAAAGCCCGCTGACTCAGATCAGCGGGCTTTTTTCATACAGACACGAATAACCCAGAGCCTGCTTACACACCCCAGAGGATATCGGTCTTGTTGTCACGCGCCGAGCGCAGCATTTCCAGCAATGGATACATGCGCGTCGAGAAACTGACGACCTCGATCGCCTGGTGCTCATGGTCATCTTCATCGCGGTGATGCGCCTGAACATCATGCGCCACCTGATCCGACACCTGATGCTTGCGCGACTCTTCGATCTCGTCCTCGATCAGCGAAATCACCTGGGTGGCTTCGGCCGACGTAATCACACCGCGCTCCGGCTCCTTGTGCAGCAGGTCAAGGATACGTTTGGCATGTTCCTGATACATCAGAACTTCTGGATACGATTTGCATTTAAAAGTAATCAACATAGCTATCTCTTGGTTTTGTTAGTAATTAAACGATATCACGACTGACGCACCTTCACAGTGCGGTCGCGCTCACATCGGACGGGACCGTAACATCCACGCAATGCCAGGGACGGAAATGGCGAGCAACGCAGCGCCGGTCGCTGCGAGCATGCCCACCTTGTCCAGTGGGCCAAGCGTCGCAGCCGACAGCAGCCATCCCAACGCGCCCCATGCCAGGCTGTTGCCCAACTCAAGCACGTTCATCACGAAGCCACCCTTGCCACGGCCCTTGAAATTGGTGCGGACGCCAGGGCGCCCACACCAGAATACGACCAGGCCGGCACCGGCAACGGCCCCGCATACCACAAGGCATGCGACCAGTCCTGCAGCCGGCATGCGCACTGTCAGCCATAGCAGGGGAAGAGCCACCACGCCCAGTACTGGCAGCATCGCCGCTGCCAGCTTGGCGCGCCGCACCGTGCGCCGTGATGCGGGCGATGCCAGCAGCAGATCCGGCGCATCCTCGGCCGACAAGGCAATCCATGCCAACGCGCCCGTCAGCGAACTGCACAGCAGGGCCAGGCCCGCACCGATGGCTTGCACCTGCACGTCGGCGCGCTTGAAAATCAGGAAAAACAACGGCAGCAAAAACAGTATTTGCAGCATCACCTGCGACAGCAATTGCGGATCGCGCACGATCAGGCGCCATTCCTTGACGACCACCGTGCCGAACAGGCTGCGCCCGAAGCGGGGCTGCAGTGGCATCGCCGAAGCCTTGCCCGCAGCTGTTGACGGCGACGACGCGGCCAGTTGCAGACCGCGCGCAAAGAAGCGGTGCGTGCGCCAGGTCGTCAGCATGAACATGGCGCAGGTGAGCGCCCCGAGCAGCAGCACTGGCAACGGCTCGCCCAGCATCGCCCGCGCCGGCAGCCAGAGCGGGTTATCCGCCGCACCCTCCCTCTGCACCAGTCCGAGCACGGTATCGCGGATGCGCTCCTGCGTCTGCCTTGACGTGAGCGCATGCAGCTGCGACGCGATGACGAGCAGCGCGCCAGCCAGCGCCCCGACGATCTGCGCCACGACGCGCGTGAGGCGCGCACCGAGCATGCGCACGAGGCCCAGCGTGAGCAGCATGGCAGCACAACTGCACAGCACCGCAAGGGCGATCACGCCGGGATAGATGCCGAGCCAGCGAAATTGGCCCTGCAGCAGTCCTGCATGCGCGAACGGCGCCAGGAAAAACAGGTACAGCGCCGCCGTGCCCGCGCACACGCCAAGCAGGCGCACGGTGAAAATGCTGCGCGAGGGCAGGGGCGACGATAGCAGCAGATCGAGGTCGCTGCGTTCGAACATCACCACGACGCAGGCTTTGATCGCGGACGACAGCATGAAGGTCGTGGCCACGATCAGCAGCGCGGACACCGCCAGCAGGATGCGGGGATCGTCGCCCGGCATCCCTGCCAGCTGGCGCACGACAAACCAGCTTGCGACATGCATCACGATACAGCCGGTGGCCGCCAGACCGAGCGCCATATTGCCTGGCCGGCGCCGCCCGTCCGCCGCTTTGCCGCCGGCGGCATTGAACCAGGCGAGCCGCAGCTCGTGCCGCAGCAGCCAGCCGACGCTGCCCGGCGCCAGTCTCATGGCGCAGCCATCAGGTGCAGGAACATGTCTTCCAGGCTGCCGCCCTGCGTGCGCTCGCGCAGCGCGTCCAGCGTGCCTTCGGCGATCAGCCGGCCCTGGCGGATGATGCCGATGCGGTGCGCCAGGCGCTCGGCCACTTCAAGAATGTGTGTTGTCAGGATGACGGTCCCGCCCTTGGCGACGTGCGCCAGCAGCAGGTCTTTCACCTGGCGCGCCGCTGCTGCGTCCAGGCCGGTGAGCGGCTCGTCAAGGATCAAGAGTTCCGGGTCGTGGATCAGGGCGCCGGCCAGCGCGAGCTTTTGCTTCATCCCGCGCGAAAAACCTTCGGTCAGCTCGTTCGCATGCTGGGTCAGGTCGAGCCAGTCGAGCAGTTCGCGTGCGCGCGGTTCGGCGTGCTGCGCCGCCACACCCCACAACCCCGCGACGAATTCGAGGTACTCGAATGGCTTGAGCTTCCCGTACAACATCGGCTCGTCCGGCAGGTAGGCCAGCTTCGCTTTGGCTGCTGCCGGCGCCGCAGTCATGTTCACGCCCAGCACCTCGATCGTGCCGGCATCGGGCGCCAGCAGGCCCGTGACCAGGCGCAGCGTCGTCGTCTTGCCGGCGCCGTTCGGCCCGAGCAGCGCATAGAACTCGCCGCGCCGGACCAGGAGGTCCAGGCCATCGACGGCAGGGCGACCGAAGTGCTTGCGCAGGCCGACCAGGCGCAGGGCGGGAAGCTGGTCATCCATGGGCGACCTTAATAGCTGGTGAAGGAGGTGAGGAACTGCTCGACCTGTTCCGGCGGCGTCTTGCCTGCGGGGCCAAGCACGATGACCTGGTAGAAGCGGTTGCCCTTGGCGGCGAAGCGTCCGCTCAGGTGCATTGACGCGCCCTGACCGGCGCCCGTGGCATCCACGCTCAGGTCAGCGGTGACAGGGGCGTCGGGCGCGCCGATATTGCGCAGCAGCGCCAGGCGCATGGCCGGCAGCGCTGCCTGCGCGCCAGCCGCATCGGGCGCCACGCCCGTGCCGACGGCGAAGGTCGTGTTGTCCACCTTGGCCGCTGTCATGGTCATCTCGACCTGCAAGCCGTTCAGGTCCACGGTGCGGGTCAGGGTTGCGGGCTTGGCCGGAAACAGCGCCTTGAAGCGGCCATCCTCGCTCGTGTAGTCACGCCAGTTATAGGCCGGATTGCAGCCGGCCAGCAGCGCGCTGGCCAGGAGGATCGGGACAATCTGCAGGGCACGCACGGGAGAGGGTCGCATGCGTCGATGGTAACAGCAGCGCCGCAGAACGCAAGACCTGCTAATCGCCCTGCAAGGCGCGCCGGTAGCCGATCGCCTCGGCCACGTGTGCGGCTGCCACATGCTCGCTGCCGGCCAGGTCGGCCACCGTGCGCGCCACCTTGAGCACGCGGTGATACGCGCGCGCCGACCAGTGCAGGTGCTGCGCCGTCGCGTGCAACAGGCGTGCTCCCGCTTCGTCGGGCGCGCAGTAACGGTCGATGTCGCGCGGGCCCAGATGGCTGTTGGGCCAGCCCTGGCGCGCCACCTGTAAATCGCGCGCCTGCGCGACCCGCGCTGCGATCATGCTGCTTGGTTCTCCGTCGGCGCGTGCGCTCATGCTCTCGGGTTCCAGCGCCGCGACCGGCAACTGGATATCGATGCGGTCGAGCAGGGGCCCGGAAATGCGACTCTGATAGCGCAGCACGGCGGCCTCATGGCAGCGGCACTTGCCGCTGGCGTGACCGAGCCAGCCGCACGGACACGGATTCATCGCCGCGATCAGTTGGAAGCGTGCCGGAAAATCAGCCTGGTGCGCGGCGCGCGAAATCGTGATCTGCCCAGACTCGAGCGGCTCGCGCAGCACCTCGAGCACGCGCCGGTCAAACTCGGGCAGCTCGTCCAGGAACAGCACGCCATGATGCGCGAGCGAGACTTCGCCAGGGCGCGGCACGCTGCCACCGCCCACCAGGGCCACGCCGGATGTCGTGTGATGCGGGCTGCGAAATGGCCGCTGGCGCCATCGCTGCGGCGAGAAACCGCCGGCAAGCGATTGCACGGCGGCCGATTCGAGCGCTTCGGCGTCGCTCATCAACGGCAGCAGGCCAGGCAGGCGCGCCGCCAGCATGCTCTTGCCCGCACCGGGCGGGCCGACCAGCAAACAGGAATGGGCACCGGCCGCTGCCACCTCAAGCGCGCGCTTGGCATGCTGCTGGCCCTTGACCTCGGCGAAATCGGGGTAGCGCACCGCCTGCGCAAGGGCCGGTCCCACATGGCGAACGAGCCTGGGCGCGTCGGGCGCATTGGCGAAGTGCGCGCAAACTTCGAGCAGCGTGCGCGCCGGCAGGATCTCGGCGGCTTCGACCAGCGCCGCTTCGTCGGCATTGGCCAGTGGCAGGATGAAAGCCCGTCCCTGTGCATCCGATTGTGCAGAACCCGCACGCACCATCGCAAATGCCATCGCCAATGCGCCGCGGATCGGCCGCAGCTCGCCCGACAGCGACAGCTCGCCGGCGAACTCGTAGCGCGCCAGTGCATCGCCGCGGATCTGGTGCGATGCGGCCAGGATGCCCAGTGCGATCGGCAGATCGAAGCGCCCCGATTCCTTGGGCAGATCGGCTGGCGCGAGATTGATCGTGATGCGGCGCGGCGGGATATCGAAGCCCGAATTCTGCAGCGCTGCGCGCACGCGGTCCTTCGCTTCGCGCACCTCGGTGTCGGGCAGGCCGACGATCGTCCAGCCGGGCAGGCCGTTGGCCAGATGGACTTCGACATTGACCGGCGGCGCTGCCATGCCGGCCAGCGCGCGGCTTTTCAGGACGGCGAGACTCATCGGATTCCTTCTGCAGAACGCCAGGGTGCCCCATCCTAAAGCGCAGATCGCACCACCGTTTGAGAGCGGACAGGCGTGCGCGCCTGGCCGTTCATGACAGGTGCATATACCGGCCATTTCGTCGTTCATGCCGGGATTCATACCGTCTGTCACAAAATGCTGACATTGCTTTTTATTAACGCTACATTGATCGTGAACAACAACGATAACCACAACCGTCCCCGGAGAATCAGTCCATGCTATCGATTAAGCAGCTCAACAAGACCTATGCCAACGGCGTCAAGGCGATCAACAATGTCAGTCTCGAGATCCCGAACGGCATGTTCGGCCTGCTCGGTCCGAACGGCGCCGGCAAGTCGTCGCTGATGCGCACGATCGCCACGCTGCAGGACCCCGACAGTGGCAGCATCGATTTCAACGGCCTGGATGTGTTGAAGGACAAGGAAGGCCTGCGTCGCCAGCTCGGTTACCTGCCGCAGGACTTCGGCGTCTACCCGAAAGTCAGCGCCGAAAAACTGCTGAATCACTTCGCCGTCCTCAAGGGCCTGACGGCCAAGGGCGAGCGCAAGGAGATGGTCGAGGCGCTGCTGCACCAGACCAATCTGTGGGAAGCGCGCTCGCGCGGCCTGGGCACCTTTTCGGGTGGCATGCGCCAGCGCTTCGGCATCGCGCAGGCGCTGCTTGGCGCGCCGCGCCTGGTGATCGTCGATGAACCGACCGCAGGTCTGGACCCCGATGAACGCAACCGCTTCCTGAACCTGCTGGCCAAGATCGGCGAGCAGGTCGTCGTGATCCTGTCGACCCACATCGTCGAAGACGTCACCGACCTGTGCCCGCGCATGGCGATGATCGCGAAGGGCACGGTACTGCTGCAGGGCGAGCCGCAAGCCGCCATCGACACGCTCAGGAGCCGCGTGTGGCGCCGCACCGTCAGCCAGGATGCGCTGGCCGAGTACCAGCGCGATTTCAACGTGCTCTCCACGCGCCTGGTGGCAGGGCGTCCGCAGATCAACGTGTTTGCCGAGTCGCAGCCGGACGACGGCTTCGTCAGCGTCGAGCCGGACCTGGAAGACGTCTACTTCCTCCAGATCCGCAACGCCAACCGCGCGGCTGCTCAGACAACCGATGCGGCGCCGGCATCCACCGCACCGGTCGTCGCATAAGGAGCCGGCATGCTACGGGAATTCTTCAAGTTTGAGCTGGGTATCCAGCTGCGCCAGCCGCTGTTGTGGGTGTGCGCGCTGATCTTCGGTGCGCTGGCCTTTGGCGCGACCACCACCGATGCGATCCAGATCGGCGGCAGCATCGGCAACGTGAACCGCAATGCGCCGGTCGTCGTCGCGCAACTGCTCGGCGTCTTCAGCCTGATGTCGATGTTTGTCGTCACCATCTTCATCGCCGGCTCGGTGCTGCGCGATGGCGACGTCGGCATTTCCGACATGCTGTTTGCAACGCCGATGAAAAAGCACGACTACCTCGTCGGCCGCTTCCTGGCGGGCCTGGTGGCCTGCATGGTGATCTTTGCCGTGATCGTGGCGGGCATGATGCTTGGTCCCCTGATGCCGTGGATCGACGCCGAGCGCGTGGGCCCGTTCCCCGGCGCCGCCTATCTGTGGGCGCTGTGCGTGCTGGTGGTGCCGAACCTGCTGTTCATCGGCGCCTTGCTGATGCTGCTGGCTGCGACCACGCGCTCGATCATGATGGTGTATGTCGGCGTGATGGCGTTCTTCGTGCTGTGGATCCTGGCCGGCAAGTTCACCAGCAATATCGACAACGAGTGGATCGCCGTGCTGGCCGACCCGTTCGGCCTGCGCGCCCTTGGCCGCGCCACGCGCTACTTCTCGACGGCAGAATCGAATGCCGGCCTGCCGGCCATCGGCGGTTATATGCTGGCCAACCGGCTGTTATGGAGCATGGTTGGCCTGGCGCTGCTTGGTCTCACGCTGGCGCTGTTCAAGCCGCAGCGCGCCGGCACCGGCAAACGCCTGTTCGGCAAGGCCAAAGCGGCAGCGCCGGCAGCGGGCACGCCGGCGCACGTCGCGCTGCCACGCATCGCGCCGCGCTTCACCCGCGGCACGCGCTGGACCCAATGCTGGCACATCTTCGTCTTCGATGCGGTCGCCGTGTTCAAGAGCGTGCCGTTCCTGGTCATGCTGCTGTTCGGCGTGCTCAATATGGTGGGCAGCTCCAGTCAGCTGGGCCAACTGTTCGGCACCGACGTCTATCCGCGCACCTACCTGATGATCGAGCTGCTCAAGGGCAGCTACAACTTCCTGCTGCTGATCATCGTGATCTTCTACGCCGGTGAACTGATCTTCAAGGAGCGCCAGGCCGGCATCGCCGACGTGAACGATGCGATGCCGATGCCGAACTGGGCGCCGCTGGTGGCGAAAAGCCTGGCCCTGGTTGGCGTGGTGCTGGCCTTCCTGTTGGCCGGGATCCTGACCGCGATCGCCATCCAGCTGTACAAGGGTGGGGCGCCGATCGAGCCGATGGTGTACCTGCAGGGCGTGTTCATGGCGGGCACGCCATACATCCTGATGGCGCTGATCGCCGTGGCGCTGCAGGTCATCACGAACAACAAGTTTCTGGGCTACCTCTTCATGATCGTGCTGATCGTGGCGCAGATCGTCCTGTCGGTCCTGCACTTCGATCACAACCTGTACAACATCGCCCTGCTGCCCGAGACGCCGTATTCGGACATGAACGGCTTCGGCCACTTCGTCAAGGGCTGGTCGTGGTTCGCGCTGTACTGGACCCTGTTTGCCGTGGCGGGCCTGATCGTGGCCCAGGCGTTCTGGGTACGTGGCCTGTCGGTCGAGTGGCGCACGCGCACGCGCGAAGCGACGCGGCGCCTGAAAAGCCCATCGGGCGTAGCGCTGGCCGCCTGCACGATCGCGTTCGCGCTGGTGGGTGGCTGGATTTTCCACAATACCGTCACGCTGGACCGCTACGAGGCGCAGAACGTGGCGATGGACAAGCAGGCCAGGTACGAAAAGACCTACCGCAAGTACAAGGACCTGCCGCACGTGAAGATCGTCGACGTGCGCGCCGCGGTGGACATCTACCCGGCCGAGCGGCGCGTGATGGTCAAGGGCCGCTACGTCTTCGAGAACAAGACGAACCAGCCACTCGACACGCTGCGCCTGCAAGTCAATCCGGACGTCGTGACCACCTTCGCCGGCCTGCCCGCGCACACGGTGGTCCTGGACGACCAGATAGCGGGCTTCCGTATCCTCAAGCTCGCGCAGCCGACAGCGCCGGGCGCCCGCCTGGCGCTGGACTTCACGGTCGACGTGCGCCGGCCCGGTTTTTCCAACGCGGGCAGGGGCGACACGCTCAACCTGAACGGCACGTTCTTCAACAACCGCGAGTTCTTCCCGCTGGTTGGCTACCAGAGCGAGTTCGAACTACTGGACCGCAACGAGCGCCGCAAGCGCGGCCTGGGCGAGCCGGAGCGCATGGCCAAGCTTGAAAACAAGGCGGCGCGTGCCAACACGATGTTCGGGGACGACGCCGACTGGATCAGTTTCGACACCACCGTTTCCACCAGCGGTGACCAGATCGCGCTGGCGCCGGGCTACCTGCAAAAGGCGTGGAAGGAAAATGGCCGCAACTACTATCGCTACAAGATGGACCAGAAGATGATGCCGTTCTTCGCTTACCTGTCAGCCGACTGGCAGATCAAAAAAAGCGACTGGCATGGCATTCCTATCGAGATCTATCATGATCCGAAGCACGCCTACAACATCGACCGGATGATCGCGGGCACGCAAAAGTCGCTCGACTACTTCACGACCCAGTTCACGCCCTACCAGCACAAGCAGGTGCGTATCCTGGAATTCCCGAACTACCAGCGCTTCGCGCAATCGTTCGCCAACACGATCCCGTTCTCGGAATCGATCGGCTTCATCGCCGACCTGCGCGACAAGGAAGACATCGACTACGTGTTCTACGTGACGGCGCACGAGATGGCGCACCAGTGGTGGGGCCACCAGGTCACGGCCGCGAATGTGCAGGGCGCGAGCATGCTGATCGAATCGCTGGCGCAGTACTCGGCGCTGATGGTGATGGAGAAGGAATACGGCCCGCACCAGATGCGCCGTTTCCTGCGCTATGAACTGGACCGCTACCTCAGTTCGCGCAGTGCCGAGAAGATCGAGGAACTGCCGCTGGTGCGCGTGGAAAACCAGGACTACATCCACTACCGCAAGGGCAGCCTGGTCTTCTACCGCCTGCGCGACGAGATCGGCGAAGCGGCACTGAACCGCGCCCTCAAGCGCTTCCTGCAGGACAAGGGCTATCAGGAGGCGCCGTTTGCGACATCCGCCGAACTGGTCGACTACATCCGCGCCGAAGCCCCGGTGGGCAAGCACGCGCTGATCGCCGACCTGTTCGAGCGCATCGTCTTCTACGATAACCGCGTGACCGAAGCGAAGGCCGTCAAGCGCCCGGACGGGCAGTGGGACGTGACGATGAAACTGCATCTGGCGAAAATGCAGGCCGACGGCAAGGGGCAGGAAACGCCGCGCACCTATGACGAAGCCGTGGAGATCGGCGTGTTCGCACGCGCGAAGGATGCCAAGGAATCGGACGAGCGGGTGCTGTTATTGGAGAAGCGCGTACTGCAGGGCGAGAATCCGACCGTGACGGTGACCGTCAAGGAGCAGCCGTTCGACGTTGGCATTGACCCGTACAACAAGCTGATCGACCGCGTGGCGCGTGACAACCGCAAGGAGGTCAGCATCGATTGACGCCCGCCGGCTACGCGCTCAGGCGCTTTTACTCGCGCCTGAGCGCGTAGCCGGCGAAGTGCTTCCACGAGCCGTCCGGCTGCGCCGCGTCGAGCGCGAACTGCCACGTCGCGCCCGCCGGATCGAAGCGCCAGGTATTGCGAAACGGGCCGCTCGGGTAGGGAATGGTGAAGGTGACGACGTTGCCGGTGATGTCGCCGCTTCCGTGCGGGATCGAGTATTTTGCGCCGAAGCTGTCCATCCAGTGCGCGATGACGGTCTTTGTGGCGGCGTCGTAGCCGACGAAGACGGCCGCTTCGTACTGCGCGGGCACCTGCACGTCCTGCATGCGCAGCTCGGTGAATGTGCCGTGCAAGGCCGGCCTGGCAACCATGCGGTAGGTGACCGGTTTGCCCCGCACATCACCTGTCATGGTCCAGGCGCCATCGAGCTGGCGCAGGATCTCGGGACGCACGTCACCGCCGGCAGGGGATGACTGCGCATGGAGCGACGCCGGCAGGGCCAGCATGGTGCAGGTGGTGATCAGCGCGGCATACTGTCGGGTCATCGTGGTCTCCGTAAAGACGACCAGTATAAGCCGGGATGCGCGTCAAAAGATGGCGACACGGGTGTGGCGCCACTGCCGCCGAGGCCGCCCGCGCAAGGCGGGCTGGCCTGTGGGCTGTTTAATGCTTGTCGAGCGTTGGCGGCACGACGATCGTCGGGTCTTCCGGTGCGCCCGGGAACGGCGCGGTGGCCGACGGCGCGGCGCCTGGCATCGGAATCGCCGAGCTGCCCGAGGTCGCAGAGGCAGCTGACGTCGACGCGGTTGCCGTGGTGCTGCCTGCACCCAGTCTGGCTTCGAGCTCACTCACGCGCAGTTCGAGCGCCTCGAGCTTGGTGCGGGTCTTGGCCAGCACCTGGGCCTGGATATCGAATTCCTCGCGCGTGACCAGATCGAGCTTCGAAAAGCCCGACGTCATGGCCGCCTTCACATTGCGTTCAATGTCCTTGGCCGGACCGCTCTCGAGCGCCTGGTTGATCTTGCCCTGCAAGTCGCTGAAGAAGTTGCTGTTACTCATATCCATTTCCCTTTCTGCCGAGGCCGCACGCTCCATGATGGTGCAATGTGACCTGATGTAGTGCGCCGAACGGCCGTCTGGGTGCCGTGTGCGGTCCGTTGTGTTAGTGCAAAACCGATGTGGGGCGTGTTTACCAAAAAAACAAGGACCTTTTTCCTGTTTATGAGCTGGCACGCATCCTGCTAAATAAAGCGTAGACAAAGAACATCACAAGGATCCACAAGCAGTCATTTTTCACGTTGTTCATCAAGGGGGTTTGTCATGAAGTGCAAAGCAAAATTCAGCGCAATTGTCCTGGCAGTGTTGGCTCTTACCAGCGCGCCGGGCATGGCACAGGAACAACCCGCCGAACATCAGGTGAGCTACAACGCGAGCATCACCAGCGACTACCGTTACCGCGGTCTGTCGCAAACAGCCCTCGACCCGGCCCTCCAGGGCGGCGTCGACTATGTACATGGCCCATCCGGCTTCTACGTGGGCACCTGGCTTTCCACCATCAAATGGACGAAAGATCTGGGCGGCGACGGCAATATCGAATGGGACGTATATGGCGGCAAGCGCGGTCAGTTGAGCGACGCGATCAGCTATGACATTGGCGGCCTGTATTACTACTACCCGGACAATGGCCTGAACCCGAGCGCGAACACGTTCGAGCTGTACGGCAAACTCGGCTACGGCCCGGCCTACATCAAGTACTCGCACTCGACGACCAATCTGTTCGGCACTGCAGACAGCAAGCGCAGCGGCTACCTGGACGTGGGCGCCGACATCGACGTCAGCAACGGCTTCATCCTGAACCTGCACGTCGGGCGCCAGAAACTGAAGAACAACAGCGCGTTTTCGTACACCGACTACAAGGTCGGCGTCACCAAGGACTTCGGCGTCGCCACCGTGGCGCTGGCGTGGCACAAGGCGAATACCGACGCCTACCTGAGCCCGGAAGGCAAGAATCTCGGCAAGTCTGCCGCCGTGCTGTCCGTCTCAAAAACTTTTTGATTGCAAAAGAGGCAATACCATGAAAATGATCACCGCCATCATCAAGCCCTTCAAGCTCGACGAAGTGCGAGAGGCGCTGTCGGAAATCAACGTGCAAGGCATGACGGTGACCGAAGTGAAGGGTTTCGGTCGCCAGAAAGGCCACACCGAGCTGTACCGTGGTGCCGAGTACGTCGTCGACTTCCTGCCCAAGATCAAGATCGAAGCCGCTGTCGACGACGCCATCGTCGACCAGGTCATCGATGCGATCCAGGGCGCTGCCCGCACCGGCAAGATCGGTGACGGCAAGATCTTCGTGGCCGACCTGAACCAGGTCATCCGTATCCGTACCGGCGAGACCGGCAACGACGCACTGTAAGAGGGAATGTTTTCATGAAGCGTATAACTACAACGATACTGACCGCCTTGCTGGGCCTGGGCGTCGCCCTGCCGGCCATGGCGGCGCCGTCCATCAACAAGGGGGATACGGCCTGGATGTTCGTCGCCACGCTGCTGGTGATCCTGATGACCATTCCCGGCCTGGCGCTGTTCTACGGCGGCCTCGTGCGCGCCAAGAACATGCTGTCGGTGCTGATGCAGGTGATGATGGTATTTGCCCTCGTGATCGTGCTGTGGTGCCTGTACGGCTACTCGCTGGCCTTCACGCAGGGCAATGCGTTCATTGGCGGCTTCGACCGCGCCTTCCTGCAAGGCATCTGGGATCCGGTCGCCGGCAAGTTTGCGATGGCCGCGACCTTCAGCAAAGAGACGATGATCCCTGAATTCATCTTCGTCGCCTTCCAGGGCACCTTCGCAGCGATTACCTGCGCGCTGATCGTCGGCGCTTTTGCCGAACGCGCCAAGTTTGCGGCCGTGCTGGTGTTCGTCGTGCTGTGGTTCACGTTCGGCTACCTGCCGGTCGCGCACATGGTCTGGTTCTGGGCCGGTCCTGACGCCATCACCGACGCTGCCTCGCTGCAAACCGTTACCGCAGCTGCCGGCTACCTGTGGCAGCAGGGTGCGCTCGACTTCGCGGGCGGCACCGTGGTCCACATCAACTCGGCCGTCGCCGGCCTGGTGGGTGCCTATGTGATTGGCAAGCGGATCGGCTACGGCCGTGAATCGATGGCGCCTCACTCGCTGCCGATGACGATGGTCGGTGCGTCGCTCCTGTGGGTCGGCTGGTTCGGCTTCAATGCCGGCTCGGCGCTCGAAGCAGGCGACGTCGCTGCACTGGCGTTCCTGAACACGCTGCTGGCCACTGCCGGCGCGACCCTCACCTGGGTGCTGGGCGAGTGGATCTTCAAGCACAAGCCATCGATGCTGGGCGCCGCATCGGGCGCCGTGTCGGGCCTGGTGGCCATCACCCCGGGCGCCGGCTTCGTCGGTCCGATGGGCGCGCTGGTCATCGGCCTGCTGGCCGGTATCGTCTGCCTGTGGGGCGTGACGGGCATGAAGCGCCTGCTGCGCGCCGACGATTCGCTCGACGTGTTCGGCGTGCACGGCGTGGGCGGTATCCTGGGCGCGCTGCTGACCGGCGTGTTTGCGTCGCCGGCACTGGGCGGGCAGGGCGTGTGGGATTACACGACCAATGCCATGAACACGAGCTACTCGATCGCCAGCCAGCTGTGGATCCAGGCACATGCGATCGGCGTGACCGTCATCTGGTCGGCCGTCGTCGCCTTCATCGCCTTCAAGCTGGTGGATATCGTGATTGGTCTGCGTGTGCCGGAAGAAGAGGAACGCGAAGGCCTGGACATCACGAGCCACGGCGAGTCGGCTTACCGTTACTGATCTGCTCAGTCGTCGCTGTTCCCTGAAAACGTCGTCTCCGCGCAAGCGGGGACGGCGTTTTTTGCATTCTTCGCATTGCCCTTTAAAATAGCCTGACCAACCCCATATGCGATTCCCAACTTAAATTAACAACAAGAAGCGCACAACAAGGACGTCCAATCAATGGTTCCGCACCTCGCCACCGCCCAGACCGGTCCTTTGATGGACCTGGAAAAGAAAATCCTCGAAGCCACGCCTGCCATCGAGCGCTGGTTCCGCCTCGAGTGGCAGGAGCACACGCCGCCATTTTATTGCTCGGTCGATCTGCGCAATGCCGGCTACAAGCTCGCACCGGTGGACACCAACCTGTTCCCGGGCGGCTTCAACAACCTGGCCAGCGAGATGCTGCCGCTGACGGTGCAGGCGGCCATGGCCGCCGTCGACAAGTATTGCCCGGACGCGCGCAACCTGCTGCTGGTGCCGGACGCCGACCGCCGCAGCCCGATCTACCTGCAGAACGTCGCGCGCCTGATGCAGATCTTCCGCCAGACCGGCTTGCATGTCCGCCTTGGCACGTTCTCGCCCGACATCACCGAACCGACCCCGCTGGCGCTGCCTGACGGCAATATGCTCGTGCTCGAGCCCCTTGTGCGATCAAGCAATGGCCGCCGCGTCGGCCTGCCCGACTTCGACCCGTGCACCATCCTGCTCAACAATGATTTGTCCCGCGGGATCCCGTCGATCCTGGAAAACGTGCACGAGCAAGCCCTGCTGCCGCCGCTGCACGCCGGCTGGGCGCTGCGCCGCAAGAGCAATCACCTCAAGGCGCTGGACGAAGTGGCCAAGAAGTTCGGCAAGCTGATCGACATCGATCCGTGGCTGGTCAACCCGCTGCACAGCACCTGCGCCGAAGTCGACCTGCGCGAGAACGTCGGCACCGAAGCGCTGGCCGACGACGTCTCGGCGCTGTTCTCGAAGATCAAGAAGAAGTACAAGGAATACGGCATGAAGGAGCGCAAGCCCTTCGTGATCCTCAAGCCCGACGCCGGCACCTACGGCATGGGCATCATGACCATCAAGGACGCGAGCGAAGTACGCGACCTGACCCCGGCCCAGCGCGCGCGCATGTCGGTGGTCAAGGATGGCGTGGCCGTGACCGACCTGATCATCCAGGAAGGCGTGCCCACCTTCGAATCGATCGACGACGCGGTCGCCGAACCGGTCGTCTACATGATCGACCGCTATGTGGTCGGTGGCTTCTACCGCGTGCACGCCGAGCGCGGCATCGACCAGAACCTCAATGCGCCTGGTTCGCAGTTCGTGCCGCTGGCGTTCGCGCAGCAGCACGCGATGCCCGATCCGAAGGCCAAGCCGGGCACCGCCGCGCCCAACCGCTTTTACGTGTACGGCGTGGTCGCGCGCCTGGGCATGCTGGCCGCATCGCTGGAACTCGAACGCACCGATCCGAATCCGGAAGTGTACTGACGCACTGCGTCCGGCAAACCTCGGGGCCTGGTCCGCGAGGTTTGCCGATTCGGGCTAAAATCAAGGTATTACATCGATTGGACGCCCCATGAAAATCGCTTTTCTCGCCGACCCGCTGTCCGGATTCAAGATTTACAAGGATTCGACCTTCGCCATGATGCGCGAGGCGGCCCGGCGCGGTCATGCCCTGTACTTCTTCGAACAGCGCGACATGGTGCTTGAAGAGGGCATCGTCAGCGCGCGCGTGATGCAGATCCACCTGACGGGCGAGCCGGATGTCTGGTACACGGCCGATGCCGCAGTCGATGTGAAGCTGTCCGAATTCGACGCGATCATCGAGCGCAAGGACCCGCCGTTTGACATGGAATACGTCTACGGCACCTACCTGCTCGAACTGGCCGTGCGCCAGGGCGCCTGCGTGATCAACAGCCCGTCGGCGATCCGCGACCACAACGAAAAACTGGCGATCGGCCAGTTCAGCCAGTACACGTCGCCGACGATGGTCAGTTCGGACGAAGCGCGCCTGCGCGCCTTCCACGCCAAGCACGGCGACGTGATCTTCAAGCCGCTCGACGGCATGGGCGGTGCCGGCATCTTCCGCGTGAAAAGCGACGCGCTCAATCTGGGTTCGATCATCGAGACGCTGACGGCCAATGGCCGCCACACGATCATGGCCCAGAAATTCATCCCGGCGATCGACAAGGGCGACAAGCGCGTGCTGGTCATCGGCGGCAAGCCGGTGCCGTTCGTGCTGGCGCGGATTCCGCAGAATGGCGAAGTGCGCGGCAACCTGGCCGCCGGCGGCATCGGCGTGGCGCAGCCGCTCGGCGAGCGCGATCGCGAGATCGCTGAAGCCCTCGGCCCGTTGCTGGCCGAGCGTGGCCTGTTACTGGTAGGATTGGACGTCATCGGTGACAACCTGACCGAAGTGAACGTGACCAGCCCGACCTGCTTCCAGGAGATCTTCGACCAGACAGGTTTTGACGTGGCCGCGATGTTCATCGACGCGGTCGAACAGAAAGTACTTGGATAACGACATGGTAGGCATCCTGCTCCTGACCCACGCACCGCTGGGCCAGGCATTCATCGCCGCAGCAGCACACGTGTTTCGCGGCCCCACCGAGCGTGTCGAGGCAATCGACGTGACCGCTGACCAGGATATCGGCCAGATCAACTGCCTGGCCAAAGAGGCCATCGCACGCCTGGACGACGGCGACGGTGTGCTGGTGATCACCGACGTCAAGGGCGGCACGCCGTCGAACTGCTGCAATTCGCTGGCCGATGCAGGGCACGTGGAAGTCATCGCCGGCATCAGCCTGCCGATGCTGCTGCGCGCGATCACGTACCGGCGCGACTCGCTCGACGTGGTCGTTGAAATGGCACTGGCCGGCGCCCAGAACGGGGCAGTGCGGGTGGACAACCGGATCCGGGTGGGCTAGGGTCCGGCGGCGGCGACGATGCGCGCGAGGAGATGCCGGGCGCAGTCAGACACATTACAAAAACGATAAAGCGACTATGATTCAACAAGAACTCGAGATCATCAACAAGCTGGGCCTGCACGCACGGGCCTCCGCCAAGTTCACGCAACTGGCCGCCAGGTACAAGAGCGACGTCTGGCTTACCCGTAACGGCCGCCGCATCAATGCCAAGTCGATCATGGGTGTCATGATGCTCGCCGCCGGCAAGGGCGCCAAGGTCACGCTCGAAGCCGATGGCGCCGACGAAGAAGCCGCACTGGCCGCCCTGACGGCGCTCGTCAACGACAAGTTCGGTGAAGGTGAATAATGCCGCGTGAAGCGGTCCCCTCGCGTTCAACGGATTCTTCCATGGCTTCCTTTATCCTTCACGGCATTCCGGTTTCGCGCGGCATCGCGATCGGCCGCGCACACCTGCTCACGCCGGCCGCACTCGACGTCAAGCATTACCTGGTCCCTGAAGAACAGGTCGAGGCCGAGGTGCAGCGCCTGCAGGATGCGATCGCCGCCGTGCACCACAATCTGCAGGAACTCTGGACCGGCCTGCCGAAGGATGCCCCGACCGAACTGGGCGCCTTCATCGACGTGCATGCGCTGATCCTGTCCGATCCGATGATCTCGGAAGCGCCCAAGGGCATCATCCGGTCCCGCCACTACAACGCCGAATGGGCGCTGGTGACGCAGATCGATGAACTCTCGGCGCAGTTCGACGAGATTGAAGACGCCTACCTGCGCGAGCGCAAGTACGACATCCAGCAGGTCGCCGAGCGCGTGCTGAAGGTCTTGACCGGCACTGCACTGAGCGTCGCGCCGGTATTTGCCGACGAAGACCAGCCACCGCCGCAGATGATCGTCGTGGCCCACGATATCTCGCCGGCCGACATGCTGGCGTTTCGCGACCGATCGTTCATCGGCTTCGTGACCGACGTCGGCGGCCAGAACTCGCATACCGCCATCGTCGCGCGCAGCCTGGATATCCCGGCGGTCGTCGGCATGGACCAGGCGTCGCGCCTGGTCGAGCAGGACGACTGGCTGATCGTCGACGGCGACGCCGGCGTCGTCATCTGCAACCCGAGCCAGCTGGTGCTCGAACAGTACCGCGCGCGCCAGATCACGATGGCCAAGGCTCGCAAGCGCCTGCTCAAGCTCAAGAAGACCCCGGCCATTACGCGCGACGGCACCGCAATCACGCTGCTGGCGAATATCGAACTGCCCGACGATTGCCCGGCCGCTCTCGAAGCCGGCGCCAATGGCGTGGGCCTGTTCCGCTCCGAATTCCTGTTCATGGGCCGCGGCGCGCAGGCACTGCGCATCCCGGACGAAGAAGAACAGTTCGAGCAGTACCGCAAGGCGGTGCTGGCGATGAAGGGCCGTCCGGTCACGATCCGCACGCTCGACGTGGGCGCCGACAAGCCGCTCGACCAGACCGACCACACGGCGCTCAATCCGGCGCTCGGCCTGCGCGCGATCCGCTATTGCCTGGCCGAGCCGCAGATGTTCCTGGTGCAGCTGCGCGCGATTCTTCGTGCGTCGGCCTTCGGCAAGGTGCGCATCCTGATCCCGATGCTCGCGCATGCCTTCGAGATCGACCAGACGCTGGGCATGATCGAGCAGGCCAAGGCCCAGCTGCGCGACGAGAAGATCCGCTTCGACGAAGGCATCGAGGTCGGCGCCATGATCGAGATCCCGGCCGCGGCGCTGGCGCTGCCGCTGTTCGTGCGCCGCATGGATTTTTTGTCGATCGGCACCAATGACCTGATCCAGTATCTGCTGGCGATCGACCGCGTCGATTACGAAGTGGCGCACCTGTATAATCCGCTGCACCCGGCGGTGCTGCACCTGATCGCCTCGACCATCGCCACGGGCCACAAGGCCGGGCTGGATGTGGCGGTGTGCGGCGAGATGGCCGGCGACGTCAAGCTCACCCGCCTGCTGCTGGGCATGGGTCTGCGCGAATTCTCGATGCATCCGGCGCAGCTGCTGGCGGTGAAACAGGAAATTCTGAATACCGACCTTGGCGTGGTCACGACCCGTACCCGCCGCATCCTGCGCGCGATGGAGCCGGGTGAAATCGCCGCCGCCGTCGAGCAGTTGCAGACCCTGTGAGTCGGCCGCCGTTGCCACGCCCGGCAACGGCGCCACCACCGCATCATCAATCAAAGCACACAGTCCCATGGGATCTCTAGGAATAGTCACACCGCAGGCGATGCACTTCGCCGAGCCGCTGCGCCTGCAAAGCGGCGCGCAGCTCAGCAACTACACGCTGATGTATGAAACCTATGGCACGCTCAACGCCGACAAGTCCAATGCGGTGCTGGTCTGCCACGCCCTGAACGCCTCGCACCACGTCGCCGGCCAGTACGACGCGCCCAAGAGCGCCGGCTGGTGGGACAATATGGTCGGCCCGGGCAAACCCGTGGACACCGACCGCTTCTTCGTCATTGGCGTGAACAACCTCGGCTCGTGCTTCGGCTCGACCGGCCCGATGCATGTCAACGCAGAAACCGGCAAGCCATATGGCGCGAGCTTTCCGCTGGTGACCGTGGAAGACTGGGTGACCGCGCAGGCGCTGCTGGCCGACCGCCTCGGCATCGACCGGTTTGCCGCCGTGATGGGCGGCTCGCTGGGCGGCATGCAGGCCCTGTCGTGGAGCATCAAGTTCCCCGAGCGCCTGCGCCACTGCATCGTGATCGCCTCCACGCCGAAGCTGTCGGCCCAGAACATCGCCTTCAACGACGTCGCCCGCCAGGCGATCCTGACCGACCCCGATTACCACGGCGGCGACTTTTATGAGCATGGTGTGGTGCCGAAGAACGGCCTGAAAGTGGCGCGCATGATTGGCCACATCACGTATCTGTCGAACGACGACATGGCCGAGAAATTCGGGCGCAAGCTGCGCAATGCCGCCGAGACCAATGACTACAACTTCGACTTCGGCGTGGACTTCGAGATCGAATCGTACCTGCGCTACCAGGGCGACAAGTTCTCGGAATACTTCGACGCCAATACCTACCTGTTGATCACGAAGGCGCTCGACTACTTCGATCCGGCGCGCGAATACGATGGCGATCTCGAAAAGGCGCTGGCCGGTACCAAAGCGCAGTTTTTGATCGCGTCGTTTACGACCGACTGGCGCTTCTCGCCCGAGCGCAGCCGCGAGATCGTCGAAGCCCTGATCAGCAACCGGCGCCGCGTGACCTACGCCGAAATCGACGCGCCGCACGGCCACGATGCGTTCCTGCTCGACGATGCGCGCTACATGAACGTGGTGCGCGCGTATTACAACCGCATCGCCCTTGAACTGGCCCCGGGCGCTGCCACCACCGCCAGGGAGGCCGCATGAATTTTGCCGACCTCAATACGCTGCGGCCCGACCTGGCCTTCATCGCGCACTGGGTGGGCGAACGCGCCCACGTGCTCGACGTCGGCTGCGGCGACGGCGCCATGCTGCGCTACCTCGAATCCGGCAAACGCTGCTCGGGCTACGGCATCGAGATCGCCGACGACAAGGTCCTGGAAAGCACCGCGCGGGGCATCAACGTGATCCAGCACGATATGGAAAAGGGCCTGGGCCTCTTTGGCGACAACACATTCGACACCGTGCTGTGTCTGAATTCGCTGCAGATGATGCAGCATGTCGAAGGCCTGCTGCGCGACATCGTGCGCGTCGGTCACGAGGCGATCGTCTCGTTCCCGAACTTCGCGCACTGGCCGCACCGCCTGGCGCTGCTGCGCGGACGCATGCCGGTCTCGCGCGCGTTGCCATACCAGTGGTACGACACGCCGAACGTGCGCTGCGCGACGATCTACGATTTCCAGGAGCTGGCCGTGGAGTGTGGCCTGGAAGTGCTGGAATGCGTGGCGCTGGCCGACGGCAAGGTGGTCAAGTTCCTGCCGAACCTGCGCGGCAGCATGGCGGTCTTCCGCCTGCGCAAAAAAGCGCCGCCGGCAGTGTAGGGCAGGGCAGGTTGCGACTTATGTGCGTTGGCGGCTTGAGCGGCGCCGGTACATACGGCATGATCACGTCGATTCTGCGCGGGCTGCTGCCCATTTATAACCAATTTTACGAGGCCGGCTGCCAACAACAGCCTGCCGGAGCCATGATGAAACTGAAACAACTCGCCGTTTGTCTGACCCTGTTCGCCGCGACCGGCCTGGCCACCGCGCAAGAGGCCGGCGTCGTCGTCCAGGATGGCATCGAGGTCAAGCCACTGTCGCGCATGCGCGTGCTGGCGCCCGAAGAACAGGTGAACGAGGCGGCGCGCCTGCAATACACCGAGATGATGAGCGAGGCCAAGCAGAAAGGCTTGCTGGCGCCGGCCACCGACCCGCAGCTCAAGCGCCTGCGCACGATCGCGCAGCGCATCATCCCGTTCACGCCGCGCTGGAATCCGGTGGCCAGCAAGTGGGACTGGCAGGTCAACCTGATCCAGGCCGATGAGGTCAACGCGTTCTGCATGCCGGGTGGCCGCATTGGCTTCTACACCGGCATCCTCACCAAGCTGCAGCTGACCGACGACGAAGCTGCAGCCATCATGGGCCACGAGATCGCGCACGCACTGCGTGAACACGGGCGCGAGCGCCTGGCCAAGTCCAACGTCACCGCGCTGGGCGCGCGTGTCGGCGGCGCGCTGTTGTCGGGCATTTTCGGCGTCGATCCCAACCTCACTGCCACCGCGGCCAATGGCCTGGGCAGCATGCTGGTGCTGAAATTCTCGCGCGACGAAGAGCGCGAGGCCGACCTGGTGGGCCTGGATATCTCGTCGCGCGCCGGTTACGATCCGCGCGCCGGCATCGTCCTGTGGCGCAAGATGGCAACGCTGAACCAGAGCGCGCCGATGGAAATCCTGTCGACCCACCCGGGCGGCGACACCCGCATCAAGGACATGGAAGCGCACATGAACGTGCTGCTGCCGCTGTACGCGCGCGCCAAGAAGACGACGGTCGCCAAGCTGCCGGCCTACAAGAGCACTGCGCTGAATTGAGGCGCTGATGGGCAGTAGCGCCAGGGGCCGTCAGGCCGAAGCCAATGCGGTCGTCCCGCTGCCCCTGCGCGACGGTGTCGCGCCCAGCTATCTATGGCTGACCGAGACGCGCGCCGGCGGCATGCTGCGCTTTTTATGCGAGCGCTTTCCCGACGTGCCGATGCAATCCTGGGCGGCGCGGCTGGAACGCGGTGAGGTCGTTGATGCCAAGGGCGCGCGGGTGGCGTTCGATACGCCGGTGCGCCAGGGCATGCGCATCTGGTACTACCGCGAGCTGGACGTGCCCGAGGTGCCGATCCCGTTCCAGGAGGCGGTGCTGTTCCAGGATGACCACATCTTGGTCGCCGACAAGCCCCATTTTTTACCAACGATTCCGAGCGGGCGCTTTCTGAGAGAGACGTTGCTTGTGCGCCTGAAGCGCACCTATGACTTGCCGCACCTGGTGCCGATTCACCGGCTCGATCGCGAGACGGCGGGCGTGGTGATCTTTTCGCACAATCCCGCGTCGCGCGGCGCTTACCAGTCGATGTTCCAGAAGCGCGTGGTGACGAAGACCTATGAAGCGATCGCGCCGCTGCTGCAGGGGCGCAGCTTGCCGTTCACGTACCGCAGCCGCATGCAGGATGCGGCGCAGTTTTTCCTCAGCGAAGAAGTGGCGGGCGAACCCAATTCGGAAACCCTGATCGAATTGATCGAGCAGCGCGGGCAGCTCGCGCGCTACCGGCTGCATCCGCACACGGGGCGCAAACATCAGCTGCGCCTGCACCTGGCGTCGCTCGGCGCGCCGATTGTCGGCGACAGCTTTTATCCGGTGGCGCGGCCCTGCGGCAGCGACGATTTCAGCGCGCCCCTGCAGTTGCTGGCGCGCGCCATCGCGTTTGACGATCCGCTCACGCGCCAGCCACGCAGCTTCGCCAGCCGCTTCGATCTGGATTGGCCGGCGTGATTACAGGTCGTAGTCGATGATGAGCGGGGCGTGGTCCGAGAACTTCACGTCCTTGTAAACCGAGACGGTTTTGGCGCGCGCAGCGATGCCGGGCGTGGCGACGTGATAATCGATGCGCCAGCCGACGTTCTTCGCATAGGCTTGGCCGCGGTTGCTCCACCACGTGTACTGATCAGGGCGCGCATCCAGGCCGCGGTGCACGTCGACCATCCCCAGCTCGTCGAAGATGCGCGTCATCCACGCGCGTTCTTCGGGCAGGAAGCCTGAATTCTTCAGGTTGCCCTTCCAGTTCTTCAGGTCGATCTCCTTGTGCGCGATGTTCCAGTCGCCGCAGATGACGACTTCGCGGCCCTCGGCCTGCAGTTCCTGCAGATGCGGCAGGAAGACTTCCATGAAGCGGAACTTGGCCAGCTGACGCTCGGGCGACGAGGAGCCGGACGGGCAGTAGACCGAGATGACGGTCAGGTTGCCGAAGTCGCAGCGCGTGTAGCGGCCTTCGGCATCGAATTCGAGGCAGCCGAAACCGATGCGGTGCTGGTCAGGCTCTGTGCGGCTGTAGACGCCGGTGCCCGAGTAGCCCTTTTTCTCGGCGTAGTGGAACCGCCCGTGGTAGCCGTGCGGGCGCAGGAAGTCTTCGGTCATGTCGGCTTCCTGGGCCTTGAGTTCCTGGACGCAGATGTAGTCGGCGTCCTGCGTGGCCAGCCAGTCGAAGAAGCCCTTCTTGTGGGCGGAGCGGATACCGTTGAGGTTTGCGGAGATGATTCGTGGCATGAAGATGTTCAGGCAGGTGAAAGAGGGCAGCGTGCACCGGAAGGCGCGTCGATAGCCGGCAAGTGTAGCGTGTTTTGATGCTGCCCGTCATTCCTCGGGGCTGTTGCTTTATGGGGACTGCTCGTGATAGATGGCAACGATCTGGTACACTCTCGGTCCCCCGCGCGTCGATGGCACGCCGCATTTTTTCTTCCCGACACCATGAACACTGACAAACCGCTTCCTGCGGACGTCGTCGCTATGCCCGTGCGCCAGCACGATGACGCCACGGCCGCCGAACTGTACGATTTCGTGGAGAACGCGGTAGAAGGGCTGCACCGCGTCGGCCCCGACGGCACCATCCTGTGGGCCAACCGCGCCGAATTGCAGATGCTCGGCTATGGCTGGGACGACTACGTCGGGCGGCATATCGCCGACTTTCACGAAGACCCGGCCACGATCGATTTCATCCTGCGCACGCTGCTGGCGGGTGAGGCACTGTATGACCAGCCGGCGCGCCTGCGCTGCAAGGATGGCTCGATCAGGCATGTGCTGATCCACTCGAACGGGCATTTCGTCGATGGCCAGCTGCGCTACACGCGCTGCTTCACGCGCGACGCGTCCGAGCGCCACGAGCGCGACCAGGCGCTGGCGCAGCGCGACGCCATGCTGATGGCCGCGCCGGTCGCGGCCGCGCTGTTGATGGGACCCGAGCTGCGCTTCCGGCTGGTGAATAACCGCTACCGCGATCTGATCGATACCAGCGGCATGCTGGGCCAGACTTTCGACGAAGCGTTTCCGCATCTGGGCGGGGCCGGTGTCGCGGAGGCAGTCGCCCGCGTCTACGCCAGCGGCGTGTCGTACCAGGCGGAAGAGCTGTCAGTCACGCGCCCGGATGCAGAGGGGCAGCCGGTCGAGCGCTTCTTCAAGTTCAGCCTGGAGCCGCTGCTGGACCTGGACGGCCGGCCGGAAGGCGTGATCGTGGTGGCGGTCGACGTGACCGAGCATGTGCGCAACCGCCTCGCGATCGAGCACGCCGCCCGCGAGCGCGAACAGCTGCTGGTCGACCTGGGCGCGGCCAGCCAGGCCAAGGATGAATTCCTGGCGATGCTGGGCCACGAGCTGCGCAATCCGCTGTCGCCGATCGTCACGGCGCTGCAACTGATGCGCATGCGCGGCGACGGCGCCTACGGCCGCGAGGGCGAGATCATCCAGCGCCAGGTCGACCATCTGGTGCGGCTGGTGGACGACCTGCTCGATGTCTCGCGCGTCACGCGCGGCAAGATCGAACTGAAGTTCGAGCAGGTCGAGATGGCGCAGGTGACGGGCCGCGCGCTCGAGATGGCGAGCCTGCTGGTGGAGCAGCGCGGTCACCATCTCGAGGTCGATGTCGAACCGGGCTTGGTGTGGGAAGGTGATCCGGCGCGGCTGGTGCAGGTGGTGTCGAATCTCTTGACCAATGCCGCGCGCTACACCGAACCGGGCGGCCGGATCTGGCTGCGCGCGCGGCGCGACGGCGCGGACGTGGTCGAGATCAGCGTGCGCGACACGGGTATCGGCCTGGCGCCGGCGATGCGCGAGCAGGTGTTTGAGCTGTTCTTCCAGGGCAAACGCAGCATCGACCGCGCCGAGGGCGGGCTCGGGATCGGGCTGGCGCTGGTCAGGAACATCGTCGAACTGCATGGCGGCACGGTCGAAGCGCGTAGTGAAGGGCGGGGCCTGGGCAGCCAGTTCGTGGTGCGCCTGCCGCTGCGCGACGTGGCAGGACTGGCTGCGCCGGTGGCCATCGCGGCCGCGCCGGCCATCGACAGCGCGCCGCAGCGGGTGCTGGTCGTGGACGACAATGCCGACGGTGCCAACACGCTGGCGCGCCTGCTGACGGCGCACGGGCACACGGTCGAGGTGTATCACGATCCGGAGGCGGCGCTGGCGGCGATTGAACGCTTCCGGCCCGACGTCGCGCTGCTCGACATCGGCCTGCCGGTGCTCGACGGCTACCAGCTCGCTGCGCGCATCCACGCGCTGCCGGCGGGGCGCCTGTGCCGGCTGGTTGCGCTGACCGGGTACGGCCAGGCCACGGACCGCGCGCGCAGCCAGGCCAGCGGCTTCGCGGCGCACATGGTCAAGCCGATCAGCGGGGCCGAAGCGCTACGGGTCGTCGCCGGCGAGGCCGTGAGCGATTAAAATAGCCGCTTTCGACATTCAGGGAGAAGTACATGACTGATCTGCGCCAGCAATTCATCGGGTTTTCGGTCGAGGCCGAAGTATTGAAGTTCGGCCAATTCACGACCAAGGCCGGGCGCCTGTCGCCCTACTTCTTCAACGCCGGCCTGTTCCACGACGGCGCCACGCTGGGCAAGCTGGCCCAGTTCTACGCGCAGACGCTGCTCGACTCGGGCGTCGAATTCGACATGCTGTTCGGCCCGGCCTACAAGGGCATCACGCTGGCCTCCGCCACGGCAGTGGCCCTGGCCGCAAAAGGCCGCGACACGTCGTACGCGTACAACCGCAAGGAAGCGAAGGACCACGGCGAAGGCGGCACCATCGTCGGCGCCAAGCTGCAGGGCAAGGTCGTGATCATCGACGACGTGATCAGCGCCGGCACCTCGGTGCGCGAATCGGTCGCCATGATCCGCGCCGCCGGCGCCGAGCCAGCCGCCGTGCTGATCGCACTGGACCGCATGGAACGCTCGGGCACGGATGACGCACTGTCCGAACTGTCGGCCGTCCAGGAAGTCTCGCGCGAATTCAACATTCCGGTCATCTCGATCGCCAACCTCGCCGACCTCTTCACCTACCTCGACACCCACACCGCCGACCCCCGCCTGTCGCAACACAAAGACGCCGTCTCCGCCTACCGCGCCCGCTACGGCACCCAAAAGCAATAACCCAACAATCAGGGTCAGAGTAGATTTGTTGGGCAATTACCCAAAGTTGTCAAACAATTCGACTCTGACCCTAATTTAGATTGGCGGAAAGTCTTGCAAATTAATTAGGGTCAGAGTCGACTTATTGGGCAATTTTCTAGAGTTGTCAAACAAATCGACTCTGACCCTCATTGTTTATGTGCTTGCAGGAACCGATTTATTTTCAGTTTGGAATATAACTTGCCAATTTAATGACTTGAACAGGAATCGGGGCAGTTTTCCTGCTTTGCGGACAGTTTGGGCTATCCAAACAAATAGGGTCAGTGTCGAATTGTTGGGCAATTGCTCGCGGTTGCCCGATAAGTGGGGACAGAGTCGCTAGGCTGGGCAATTACTGGGGGTAAAAATGAATCAGGGTCAGCGTTGAATCGCTGGCAATTGTGGGCAATTGCTCAATAATTCGACGCTGACCCTGATTGGGGTGGGGCGGTTAGCTGGTCAGCTTTTTCTTCAGCAGTTCGGTCACTTGCGCTGGGTTGGCTTTGCCTTTGGAGGCTTTCATCGCCTGGCCGATCAGTGCGTTGATGGCTGCTTCTTTGCCAGCGCGGTATTGTTCGACGGACTTGGCGTTGGCGGCCAGGACTTCGTCGACGATCGCTTCCAGTGCGCCCGTATCCGAGATCTGTTTCAGGCCTTTCTGGTCGATGACCGTGTCGGCCAATCCCTCGTCATCCGATTTGGCGTCCCACATTGCGGCGAAGACTTCCTTTGCGGCCTTGTTCGAGATCGTGCCGTCGGCGATGCGCTTGAGCAGCAGCGCCAGTTGCGCGGCGCTCACGGGCGACGCCTGCAGCTCGACGCCTTCACGGTTCAGTGTCGACGACACGTCGCCCATCATCCAGTTGGCCGCTGACTTCGCGTTTTCTTTCCCGGCGTTCGCCACCACCGCTTCGTAGTACGTCGCCATCGTCTGTGACGAGGTCAGGACCAGGCTGTCGTATTCCGGCAGGCCGTATTCGCCGGTGAAGCGGGCGCGCATGGCGCCTGGCAGTTCCGGCATCTCCGCTTTGACGCGGTCGATCCAGTCCTGGCCGATGGCCAGCGGCGGCAGGTCAGGGTCGGGGAAGTAGCGATAATCCTGCGCGTCTTCTTTCGTGCGCATCGAGCGCGTTTCTTTGCGGTCCGGGTCCCACAGGCGGGTGGCCTGGATCACCTTGCCGCCGTCTTCGATCAGCTCGATCTGGCGGCGCACTTCGTAGTGGATCGCTTCTTCCATGAAGCGGAACGAGTTCAGGTTCTTGATTTCGCAGCGCGTGCCGAATTCCTGCTGGCCCACCGGGCGCACCGAGACGTTGACGTCGCAGCGGAACGAACCCTCCTGCATATTGCCGTCGCAAACGCCCAGCCACATTACCAGCGAGTGCATCGCCTTGGCATACGCCACCGCTTCGGCGGCGCTGCGCATTTCGGGCTCGGACACGATCTCGAGCAGCGGCGTGCCGGCGCGATTCAGGTCGATCCCGCTCATGCCCGCATAGTCTTCGTGCAGCGACTTGCCCGCGTCTTCCTCGAGGTGGGCGCGGGTCAGGTTGACCGTCTTCATTTCGAGCTTGCCGTCTTTTTCGTAGGCGAAGGTCAGCGTGCCGCCCTGGACCACCGGATCGGCGAACTGGCTGATCTGGTAACCCTTCGGCAGGTCGGGATAAAAGTAGTTCTTGCGCGCGAAGACCGACTCCGGCGCGATGGTGCCGCCGACCGCCAGGCCGAAACGGATTGCGCGTTCGACGGCGCCGCGGTTCAGCACCGGCAGCACGCCCGGCAGCGCCAGGTCGACCGGGCTGGCCTGCGTGTTCGGCTCGGCGCCGAAACGGATCGCGCTGCCGCTGAAGATTTTCGATTGGGTCGTGAGCTGCACGTGGTTCTCAAGACCGATGACGACTTCCCATTGCATAGTGTTCTCTCTTTGTTCTGTGTCGGCGCGAATCAAACGCCGTCCGGCGTGCGCGTATGCCAATCGGTCGCGAGCTGGTACTGGTGCGCGATGTTCAGCAGCCTGGCTTCGGCGAAGTAGTTGCCGATGATTTGGAGGCCGACCGGCCGCTTGCCGTTCTTTTCGCCGGCGCCGAAACCGCACGGGATCGACATGCCGGGCAGGCCCGCCAGGCTGGTCGAGAGCGTGTAGATGTCGGCCAGGTAGTTCGCCACCGGGTCGTTCGACTTGGCGCCCAGGTCCCACGCCACGGTCGGCGCGACCGGGCCCATGATCACGTCGCACTTGTCGGCAAACGCGGCCTGGAAATCGTCGGCGATCAGGCGCCGGATCTTCTGCGCCTGCACGTAATACGCGTCGTAGTAGCCGTGGCACAGCACATAGGTGCCCACCAGGATGCGGCGCTTGACCTCCGTGCCGAAGCCTTCGGCGCGGGTTTTGCGGTACATGTCCTGCAGATCCTTGTACTCGCTGGCGCGGTGGCCGTAGCGCACACCGTCAAAGCGCGACAGGTTCGACGACGCTTCGGCCGGTGCGATGATGTAATAGGTCGGGATCGACAGCGCGGTCTTCGGCAGCGAGATGTCCACCAGCGTCGCGCCCAGTTTCACGAACTGTTCGAGCGCCGCGCGCACGGCGCCTTCGACGTCGGCCGCCAGGCCTTCACCGAAATACTCGGCCGGCACGCCGATGCGCAGCCCGGTCAACGGCTGGTTCAGCGCGCGTGTGTAGTCTTCGGCGACGTTGCCCTGCTCGACCGTCAGGCTGGTCGAATCACGCTCGTCGAAGCCGATCATTTCATTGAGCAGCAGCGCGCAATCCTCGGCGCTCTGGGCGATCGGGCCGCCCTGGTCGAGCGACGAGGCAAACGCGATCATGCCGAAGCGCGAGACGCGGCCATACGTCGGCTTGATGCCGGTGACGCCGCAGAATGCGGCCGGCTGGCGAATCGAGCCGCCGGTGTCGGTGGCGGTGGCCGCTGGCGCCAGGCGCGCAGCGATCGCTGCCGCCGAGCCGCCCGACGAGCCGCCCGGCACCGCCGTCATATCCCATGGATTCTTCACTGCGCCGTAGGCCGAATTTTCATTGGCCGAGCCCATCGCGAATTCATCGAGGTTGACCTTGCCCAGCGTGACCATGCCGGCATTGCGGAAGCGCTCGACCACGGTGGCATCGAACGGGCTGACGTAGCCCTCGAGCATCTTCGAGCCGGCCGTCGTGCGCCAGTCGCGCGTGACGAAGATATCCTTGTGCGCGATCGGCACGCCGGTCAGCGGGCCGGCCGTGCCGGCGGCGAGGCGCGCGTCGGCGTCGGCCGCCTGCGCGAGCGATAACGCGTGGTCCACGTCCAGGAAGGCGTTGTGCCCGCTGGCGTCGATGCGGCCGAGGTAGTGGCGCGTCAGTTCGGTGCTCGAGATCTGCTTCGAGTGCAGGAGCGTGGACAGCTCCTTGAGGGTCTTGTTATGCATGTGCGTGTCGATTCTAAAAGCGGATTCGGGGGCGATTCAACAGTCAGGATTACTCGATGACCTTTGGCACCAGATACAGGCCGTCCTGGGCTTTCGGGGCCGGCGCCTGGTAATCGTCGCGGTGGTTCTCTTCGGTGACCACGTCGTCGCGCAGGCGCAGGGGCAGGGCGAGGATCGCTGACAGCGGCTGGGCCAGTGGCGCCACGCCGGTGGTGTCGACCGCCTGCATCTGCTCGGCCAGCGCGAAAATGCCGTTCAGTTCACCCAGCGCGATCTCGGCATCGGCGTCGTTCATCTCGAGCTGGGCCAGGTTGGCAATGCGTTTTACGTCAGATAGGGTCAGGGGCATGGCAATATGGCGCGGCCAGGGCCACGCAGAATGTGATTAGGCAAATAAAGAATGTTAGCAAGTTGTCAGCGAAAAGCATTTTAAAGTTGGTAAAACCCTTCAAATATCACGCAAACCGCTTGCAATTCGGTGGGGAAATCCACCTGTATTGGGCATGTAAACGTCAAATTATAAGGTAGAATGGCGGGCTAATGCGTTGTCGTGCCGAAAGCTATGGCTGCCGCGCAATGAAAGTCCGCGGTGCCCTCGATTGGCAAGTGCGGCACAGAATCCCCGATCAATGTTTAGGCGCACATTGATGCGCATCAGGACACTCATGTTTGGTTTTTTACGCAGCTATTTCTCGAACGATCTCGCCATTGACCTCGGTACCGCCAATACGCTGATTTATGTGCGCGGTCTGGGTATCGTGCTGGACGAGCCATCGGTCGTCGCGATCCGCCAGCAGGGCGGGCCAAATGGCAAGAAGACAATCCAGGCGGTCGGCAAGGAAGCCAAACAGATGCTGGGCAAGGTGCCTGGCAATATCGAGGCGATCCGCCCGATGAAGGATGGCGTGATCGCCGACTTCACCGTCACCGAACAGATGCTCAAGCAGTTCATCCGCATGGTGCACGAGTCCAAATTCTTCCGTCCTTCGCCGCGCATCATCATCTGCGTGCCGTGCGGTTCGACCCAGGTCGAGCGCCGCGCGATCCGTGAATCGGCGCTTGGCGCCGGCGCGTCGCAGGTGTATCTGATCGAAGAGCCAATGGCTGCGGCCATCGGCGCCGGCCTGCCGGTCTCGGAAGCGACAGGCTCGATGGTCGTCGACATCGGCGGCGGCACCACCGAAGTGGGCATCATCTCGCTGGGCGGCATGGTCTACAAAGGTTCGGTGCGCGTGGGCGGCGACAAGTTCGACGAAGCCATCGTCAACTACATCCGCCGCAACTACGGCATGCTGATCGGCGAACAGACTGCCGAAGCGATCAAGAAAGCGATCGGCTCGGCGTTCCCGGGTTCGGAAGTCAAGGAGATGGAAGTCAAGGGCCGCAACCTGTCCGAAGGCATCCCTCGCTCGTTTACGATCTCGAGCAACGAGATCCTCGAAGCGCTGACCGACCCGCTGAACCAGATCGTTTCGGCCGTGAAGAACGCGCTGGAACAGGCCCCGCCGGAGCTGGGCGCCGACATCGCCGAAAAGGGCATGATGCTCACCGGCGGCGGCGCGCTGCTGCGCGACCTGGATCGCCTGCTGATGGAAGAAACCGGCCTGCCGGTGCTGGTGGCCGAAGACCCGCTGACCTGCGTGGTGCGCGGCTCGGGCATGGCGCTGGAACGGATGGACAAACTCGGTTCCATCTTCTCGTACGAATAAGCCGCACGTGGTCTTCCAGGACGGGCAGGGCGTGCGGTCACAAGCTGCGCGCATCTGCCCGTCTTGATATGAACTCCCGCGTTACCACCACCAGAGCTCATGGAATATAGTCCTCCGCCGTTGTTCAAACAAGGCGCGCCCGCGCGTGTCAAGGTGACGGTGTTCGCGCTGATCGCGATCGTTCTGCTGGTGGTCGACGCCCGCATGGGGCTTCTTGCCGGTGTGCGTACGGTCGCTGCCACCGTGCTGTACCCGATGCAGATGGCCGCCATGCTGCCACGCGATGCGGTCGGCAATATGGGCGTGTACTTCTCGTCGGTCTCCACGCTGCAAAAGCAGGTCCAGGCGCTGAAGAACCAGGAGCTGGCCCAGGCCCGCCTGCTGCAGCAGGCGCAGTTCCAGATGGCCGAGAACATCCACCTGCGGCGCCTGATGGACGGCAAGCAGCAACTGCCCGTGCAATCGCAGATGGCTGAAATCCTGTACGACGCACGCGATCCATCGACGCGCCGTATCGTCATCAACCGCGGCTCGCGCGACGACGTCACGCCGGGCCTGCCCGTGATCGACCATGCCGGTGTGGTGGGCCAGGTCACGCGCGTGTTCCCGTTCACGTCCGAAGTCACGCTGCTGACCGACAAGGACCAGGCCATTCCCGTGCAGGTGCTGCGCAGCGGCTTGCGCAGCATCGTGTACGGCCGCGGTCATTCCGGCCAGCTCGATCTGCGCTTCGTCGCCCAGGATGCCGACATCCAGGTCGGCGACGTGCTGGTCACGTCGGGCCTGGACGGCATGTACCCGGCCGGCCTGGCCGTGGCGCGCGTGACGCAGGTTGAAAAGGCGACCGGCTCGTTCGGCCGCGTGGTTGGCCTGCCGCTGGCCGGCATCGACCGCAACCGCCAGGTACTCGTGATCATGTCGAACCACGCCTTGCCGGCGCGCCCGCCGCAGGAAACGCCGCCAGCCGGCAACCGCCGCAAGCTGCCGGCGATGACACCGGTGCCAACGCCGCCGTTGCCCGCTTCGCCGTTGCCGGCAGCCGGCACGCCTGCTGTTATCCAGGCGCCGGTTGCACCGGCCACGCCGGGCGCCGCACCAGCTACGGCACCGACAACGACAACGACCGCACCTGCGACGACGCGCGCCGCCACGCTGCCCGCCACACGGGCGCAGCCGGTTCAGACGCAGCCTGCACCGACGCCGGCCGCACCTGCGCCGGCCGCACCTACGCCGGCTGCACCTACGCCGGCTGCACCGTCCCCAACCCGATAAGCGACCATGCCAGGTAACCGCCCGCATTACATCCTGCTGCCCGTCAGCCCGCTGTTCATCACGTTCAGCCTGGTGTGCGCCTTCATGCTCAACCTGATGCCATGGGGCCGCTGGCTCGGTGCGCCCGACTTCGTCGCGCTGGTGCTGGTCTTCTGGGGCATCCACCAGCCGCGCAAGGTCGGCATCGGCGTCGCTTTCTGCATGGGCCTCCTGATGGACGTGCACGACGCGAGCCTCTTGGGCGAGAACGCGCTGGCCTACACGCTGCTGTCGTACTTCGCCATCATGATCCACCGCCGCGTGCTGTGGTTCCCGACGCTCACCCAGGCGATGCACGTGTTTCCGTTGCTCCTGATGGCGCAGGCGATCCAGCTGATCGTGCATTTCGTCGTCTCCGGCCGCTTCCCGGGCCTGCTGCAGTTCATCGAAAGCGTGGTGGCAGTGATCCTGTGGCCCGTGATCACCTGGCTGCTGCTGGCGCCCCAGCGCCGCGCGGTCGACCGCGACCACACCCGTCCGATCTGACGATCCGAATCGACCTGAATCGACCCCTACGCGCATGACCGAATTCAAAGACAGCGATCGCGAGATCCACCAGTTCCGGATGCGCCTGACGGTGCTGATCGCGCTGGTCTTCATCTGCTTTGGCCTGCTGGTCGCACGCGTCGTGTGGCTGCAGGTGCTGCACCACGACCAGTACGCGGCCCAGGCCGAGGACAACCGCATCGCGCTGGTGCCGATCGTGCCCAACCGCGGCCTGATCGTCGACCGCAATGGCGTGGTCCTGGCGCGTAACTATTCGGCCTACACGCTCGAACTGACGCCGTCCAAACTGCAGGCGAACATGGAATCAGTGATCGACGAACTGGCCAAGCTGGTGCAGATCGAGCCGCGCGACCGGCGCCGCTTCAAACGTTTGCTGGAAGAATCGCGTAGCTTTGCCAGCGTCCCGCTGCGCACGCGCCTGACCGATGACGAAGTGGCGCGCTTCACGGCCCAGCGTTTCCGCTTTCCCGGCGTCGAAGTGCAGGCGCGCCTGTTTCGCCAGTATCCGATGGGCGAGGTGGCCTCGCACGTGATCGGCTATATCGGCCGCATCAACCAGAAGGAAGCCGACGCACTCGAAGAAAGCGACGACGCCGCCAACTACAATGGCACCGACCACATGGGCAAGGAAGGCGTCGAGAAGCGCTACGAGCGCCAGCTGCACGGCCAGACCGGCTACGAGCAGGTCGAGCGTTCCGCCGGCGGTCGCGCCATCCGCACGCTGCGCCGCACGGCGCCCACGCCCGGCAGCAACCTGATCCTGTCGATCGACATCGAACTGCAGAAGATCGCCGAAGAAGCGTTCGGCGACCAGCGCGGCGCGCTGGTGGCGATCGAGCCGGCCACCGGCGACGTGCTGGCGTATGTGTCGCGCCCCGGGTTCGATCCGAACCTGTTCGTCGACGGCATCGACACCCAGAGCTGGAACGAACTCAATACCTCGCTCGACAAGCCGTTGATGAACCGGCCGCTGTCGGGCACCTATCCGCCCGGTTCGACCTTCAAGCCGTTCATGTCGCTGGCCGCGCTCGAGCTGGGCTTCCGCCGGCCGCAGGATGCGATCCGCGATCCCGGCTTCTTCATGCTGGGCGGGCACCGCTTCAACGATGACAAGCCGGGGGGCCACGGCATCGTCAATATGTACCACTCGATCGCGCACTCGTGCGACACCTATTACTACCAGCTGTCCAACGAGATGGGCATCGATAACATCTCGAAGTTCATGCGCGAATTCGGCTTTGGCCAGCCGACCGGGATCGACCTCGATTACGAAAAGACCGGCGTGCTGCCATCCAAAGAGTGGAAGGCCGAGCGTTTCAAGCGCAACCCTGCAGCCCAGAAGTGGGTGGGCGGCGACACCATTTCGGTCTCGATCGGCCAGGGCTTCAACAACTACACGATGCTGCAGCTGGCGCATGCGACCGCGATCCTGGCCAACAATGGCGTGGTGATGAAGCCGCACCTGGTCAAGATGATCGAGGACGGCGCCACGCGCGAGCGCACGCTGACCGTGCCGAAGGAAACCCGGCGCCTGGCCATGAAGCCCGAGCACATCGCCTTCATCAAGGATGCGATGGCGGGCGTGATCCGCGAAGGCACCGGCCAGAAAGCCTTCGCCGGCGCGCTGTACACCGCCGGCGGCAAGACCGGCACCGCCCAGGTGATCGGCTTGCGCGGCAAGAAATACAATGCCAACGCGATCGATGAACGCCACCGCGACAATGCGCTGTTTACCGTGTTTGCACCGGCCGAGCAGCCACGCATCGCGCTGGCGATGGTGGTTGAAAACGCCGGCTTCGGCGGGGCCGTGGCCGCGCCGATCGCGCGCAAGGTGCTCGATTACGCCATCCTGGGCAAGCGCCCGGCGCCGCCGGCCGAACCAAAGAAGACCGAGCGCCCCGTCACGGTCAGGAAAACCGCGCCGGCACCAGCGCCAGCGCCCGTGCCCGTGACTGCACCGCTCCAGACGGCCAGCGTTCCCGCCGTCACCCGAACCGAGTAAACCATGGCCCATATTCCAGAACGGCGCTCGCTGCGGCGCCGCCTGCGCCCCTATTTCACGGTGTTCGACCTGCCGCTCACGCTGATCCTGGCGGTCCTGGTCACGATCAGCATGGTGACCATGTCGTCGGCCGGCGCCGACTTCCCGGACCGGGTCGAGCACCAGATCCGCAACTTCCTGCTGTCGTTTGCCGTGATGTGGATCGCCGCAAACATCGCCCCGCAGACGCTGATGCGTCTGGCCGTGCCGATCTATACGATTGGCGTGGCCCTGCTGCTGGCGGTGGCCATGTTTGGCCTGATCAAGAAGGGCGCGCGGCGCTGGCTGCACATCGGCGTCATCGATATCCAGCCGTCCGAGATCATGAAGATCGGCGTGCCCCTGATGCTGGCCTGGTACTTCCAGACCCGGGCCCAGGTCGCGGGCTGGAAGAATTACCTGGCCGCCGGGGCGCTCCTGATGATCCCGGTGGCATTCATCATGAAGCAGCCCGACCTTGGCACATCGCTGCTGGTGGCGTCGTCGGGGCTGTACGTGATCTTCCTGGCCGGCCTGTCGTGGAAGGCCATTGCCGCGGTGTCGGTGCTGGGACTGGCCGGCCTGCCGGTGGGCTGGTCGATGATGCACGACTACCAGCGCGAGCGGGTGATGACGCTGATCGATCCGACCTCCGACCCGTTGGGCAAGGGTTTCCACATCATCCAGTCGATCATCGCGATCGGTTCCGGTGGCGTGAGCGGCAAGGGCTATATGAAGGGCACGCAGGGTTACCTCGAATTCGTCCCCGAGCGGACCACCGACTTCGTGTTCTCCGTGTATTCGGAAGAATTCGGCCTGATCGGCAACCTGTTCCTGCTGTTCGTGTACCTGCTGCTGATCGGGCGCGGCCTGATGATCGCGGCCAACGCGGCCAATACCTTCGGGCGCCTGCTGGCCGGATCGATCTCGATGATTTTCTTTACCTATGCCTTTGTCAACATGGGCATGGTGGCGGGCATCCTGCCCGTGGTCGGCGTGCCGTTGCCCTTCATGAGCTATGGCGGTACGGCCTTCATCACACTTGGCCTTGGTGCCGGCATATTGATGAGTATTCAAAGACACCGTAAACTGGTGAAGACTTAACTAGCAGGAGGACTGCCGATGGGCGTTCGCAAAAACATCCCGGCGGTCGTGGCGGTTGCCTTTCTTGTCACGGCATGCAGCAGTACCGGTGAACACAAACGCTTGTCGCCATTCCCTTGGCCGCACAAGCCGACCGCCAAGCATGGCCCCGCGCCCAAGCTGCCGGCCGCCAATTCGGGGCGGGGCGGCTACTACAAGGACGACGGCCCGGGCGAGAATCCGCCCGACGGCCTGCTCGAGACGCCCGACGCGGTCGTCGTGGCCGAGCCGTTCAACAAATTCACCAGCCGTCCCTACACGGTGCTAGGCAAGACCTACACGCCGCTGGGCAACGATGAGCGCTGGACCCAGCGCGGCATCAGTACCTGGTATGGCAAGAAGTTCCATGGCCAGCGCACGGCCTCCGGTGAGCTCTACGACATGTACAAGATGACCGGCGCGCACCCGACGCTGCCGATTCCATCGTATGTGCGCGTCACCAGCCTGGACAGCGGCCAGTCGGTGGTCGTGCGCATCAACGATCGCGGCCCGTTCCACTCCACGCGCATCATCGATGTGTCGTACACGGCAGCGCTGAAACTGGGCCTGCTCGGCAAGGGCAGCCACGAGGTCGAGATCGAGCGCCTGTTCCCGGGTGATCCGATCGTCCCGCCGACGCAGATTGCCGCCGCGCGGCGCGAAGCGACGTCACAGGCGCAATCGGCGCCGCCCGAGATCGCCGCGCTGATGCTCGAAGACCGGGTGCAGTCCGACAGCGGCGCTGTCGTGCGCCTGGTGGAGCCGGCCACGCCAGCAGCACCGGCCGCCCGCGCCACCACGGGCGAGTACTACATCCAGCTCGGCGCGTATGGCCGCACCGGCACGGCCGAGGCGATCAGCGAGCAGGTCACGCGCACCGGCGTCGACGTCGGCACGCTTGAAGTGGTGAAGGTGGGGGCATTCAATCGCCTGTACGGCGGACCGTATCCGACGCGGGCCGAGGCGATCGAGGCGATGGACGCGCTGCCGGCGTCCTTGGGCCTGAAGCCGATCGTCGTGCGGCGCTGAGGCCGCGCCGCGCTTTCTGAAAACGTCTTAGGTTGCCGCGCGCTTGCTGCGGCGACGCACTGCGCCCAGGCCGGCCAGGCCGGCGAGCGCCAGCAGGATGCTCGATGGCTCGGGCACTTCGGCAGAGGCCACGACTTTCGTGTAGTCCAGCAGCAGCTGGGAATTGGTCAGCACCAGGTCGCCCACGACGTTCAGGTTCAGCGTCAGCTGGTCGCTGCGCAGCAGTTCGTCGATGATCGACCGGTTCGAGATGATGCCGCTGATGGTGAAGGCACCTGTGCTGTCCCGGGTGATGGTCGTGGTCTCGGTCGAGCTCTTCGTGTAGAGATGATAGCAAGCGTAGGTGTTGCAGCCGATGCCTTCGTACGTGGCCAGGAGGGGACTTGCGCTCTTCGTGCTCGATTCGGTCCATGCCGTGCTGCCGGTTCCCAGAGCGACGCCGCCGATCGACAGGGTGGCGCTTTCCTGCTGGCCCGTGCGCAGCACCGTTTCATAGTTGGTCAGATAGCGTGCATAGCTGACCGACGTGTGCGGAAGCCAGCCCGTCATGCTGCTGCCCGTCGAGACTGGCGCCGATGTCGTGAACATGTCCGTCCCATCGTCACGGAACGAAAACGAGTACGTCAGGCTGTTGACCGTGTAGTCGGCTGGCAAAAACGATTTGCCACTGAACACGGCGCTGTAGTTGTTGTTCGCCATGTCGCTCGAGGCAAACGCGCCGGTCATGGCGATTGGCGTGGCCAGTGCTGCAGCGGAGATGGTGCACAGTGCGGTCAGCAGAGCGGTGGTGATCAGTTTTTTCATGGCAAACCCCTATATTTTGAATTTAAGAAACTATGATTTGTATATAGCAATACTTGTGCCAGCAAAGCAACCTATTGATTATAAACAATCTTATTTTCTTAAAAGAATTTAGTGTAAAGAAATTCGACACTTTTTAGCGTCCGCGCAACACGTTGGGACGAAAAAAAAGCGCACCCGCAAGTGCGCTGTGGCGAATCGTGATGCAAGCTCAACTGCAGCGGGTGAGGGCGACGCCGTTGTAGTCGTCGGCAAACCCCGTCAAGCGGTCGCGTTCGGTGACGTCGATGCCGCGGTACTGATAGCCGGTGCGCATGACCTGCGGTCCGCGCGGCAGGATACGCACGCCGCGCACGCCCTGGCGCTGCAGGTCGGCCACGAGCTTTCGCGCCGCACCGTCCGACTTGAACACGCCCAGCGAAATCGCATGGCGCAGTGGCGACGTGTCGTTCTGCATGATGAAGAAGTTGGTGACGCCACGTTCCCGCAGCTCGGCGACGCGGCGCTGGGCGCCCTCGCGGCCGCCGTTCGGCGGCAGGTAGACCAGGCGGCTCGTCACTTCCTGGTACGGCATCTCGATGCGCGACTGGCGCGCCGCGAGGCCAAGCCGAGCGACACGGGCCTCGAAGCGGCGCGCATCGGCCGTGCTGAACGGGCCCGCCTGGACGCAGGCGACCAGCTCCCGCATAACCGGAGCTGGCGCTGGCGCAGGCGAGGGCGCAGGCAGCGGCACGGGCGCCTCGTCTTGCGGCGCCGGCGCCACGCTCGCCGCCGCTTGCCTGGCCTGCGTCGGCGTGAGCTGCTGCATGCGCTCGGGCGCTAGCTGGTTTTTCAGGCGCGCCGGCTCGCGCGCCGCATCCGGCGACTGGCCGAGCAGGCCCTGGCCATATGCCAGCAATACGCCATTGGCGCCCAGCAGCGCCCAGAACACGAATTTCAACACCGCGTTTCTCCCGTCGAGCCGGTGGCTGCCGCATGCAGGCCGACCAGTACGATGTTATCGACCACCTGGTGCGCAACCTTGAGGGCTGGCGCGATATGGGGCGCGGCGCCGCCCGAGACGATGCAGGCAGCGCCGCCCAGTCCGGCCACCGCGCGCTCGATCGTGCCGGCCTGCGCCGAGAGCAGGCCGGACAGGATTGCATCCTGCGTATTGTCGCCAAACAGCGGCGGCAGCGCGCCGGCGTCAACCTGCGGCAGTTGCGCCGTGTTGCGCGCCAGGCTCGCCGCCATCAGGGCCAGTCCCGGCAGGATCATGCCGCCGAGGAAGCGGCCGTCGGCGCGCACCGCGTCGACCGTGGTGGCGGTGCCGCAGGTGGCCACGATCAGGTCCTGGCCAGGCAGCAGTGCGCGCGCGCCGATGGCGGCGGCAAAGCGGTCGCACCCGAGCCGCGCCGGTTCGCGGTAGCCGTTGGTGACACCGGCGCGCTGCAGGGTGGACGCGAACCACTCGACCTGCGCGCCGGCGGGCAGCAGCGCGGCGATGCGTTCGGCCAGCGCAGGCCCCGCCACATTCGAGACCAGTACGCGCGTGGCACTCGCCCAGTCTTCATGCACCGCATCCAGCCCGGCATGGGCCACCGCACCGGTTGCCGACCAGGCGCCGGGCGCCGCGCGGTCGTCTGCCAGCGCCCACTTGACGCGGGTATTGCCGGCATCGATCAGCAGCATCATGCTTTCACCCGCAGCGAAACGTCGCCGGCCATCACGGTGATGCGGCCTTCGTCCGTATCGAGCAGCAGGCGCCCGCTGTCGTCGACACCGGCTGCGCGGCCTTCGTGCCGCACGACGCCGCCGTCGAGCAGGACAACGGTCTCGCCCTGCCACGCATGGCGCAGGTTCCAGCGCGCGCTGAAGGCGGCAAACCCGCGCGTGGCAAATTCGCGCAGGCAGTCCGCCAGGCCATCGAGGAGCGCCGCCATCAACGCGTCGCGGTCCATGCGCGCCAGCCATGGCATGCCGGCCGCGCTGCGGCCCAGCTGCGCTTCCATCTCGTCGGGCATCAACAGGTTCAGGCCGATGCCGATCACGGTCCAGGTGCCGCCGCCAGGGGCGGCCTGGGTTTCGATCAGGATGCCCGCCAGCTTGTCGCCATCCTTGAGCACATCGTTCGGCCACTTCAGCTGGACCTGCTGGCCCAGCGTGCCAAGCGTGTCGGCCAGCGCCACGCCCACCGCGAGCGGCAGGCCAAGCAGCGCCTGCGGCCCGCCGTCGAAGCGCCAGGCCAGCGAAAACGTCAGCGAGCCTTCGGGCGACGACAGCCAGCTGCGGCCGGCGCGTCCGCGGCCGGCGCTCTGGTGTTCGGCCACCAGCAGCAGCGGGGCGGCAAGTGTGCCGGCGCGCGCGAGCAGGTCGGCGTTGGTCGACCCGGTCTGCGCCACGACTTCAATGGCGATACCGGCGCGCGATTGCGCGGCGATGGCGGCGGCGTTCATGGCTGCTCCCGGCGCGGCTTGGTCGGCGCGCGCGCAAACAGACGGTCGAACAGGGCATTGGGCAGCAGGCGCAGCAGCCTGGCAACGACGCCCATCTGCCATGGCAGCACGCGGTAACTGTCGCCGCGCGCGATTGCCGCAACAGCCTCTGTGGCAAAACGTTCGGGAGGCATCAGGAAGGGCATGGGGAAGCGGTTGGCTCGGGTCATGGGGGTATCGATGTAGCCGGGCGCGATGGTCACCACGCGAATGTTCGACGGGCGCAGCTCCACGCGCAGCGCTTCGCAATAGCTGTGCAGCGCGGCCTTGCTGGCGCAGTAAGCGCCGGCGCCGCGCATGCCGCGAATGCCGGCCACGCTGCCGATGCCGACCAGGCGGCACGGCGTCGACTGCGTTTTCATGGCGGCGATGAATGGCGCGAAGGTCGCCACCGTGGCGTTCATATTGGTGGCAAACACGGCGTCGAACACGGCCAGGTCGTCGGCCTGTTCGGTCAGCGTGCCTTGCGAAATGCCGGCGCAGGCGATGACGATATCGGCGCCGCCGTTCAAGGCGAGGAAGTCCTGCGCCGCGCTGGCAAGGGCCGCGCGATCGAGCACATCCACTACATAGACTTGATGGCGCGAGGAATCAGGGAGTGATTGACGCAGTTGGTCGAGCGCGTCGCGCCGCCGGCCGAGCAGGCCGACCGTGGCGCCGCGTGCGGCATACGCGCGCGCCAGCGCGGCGCCAATGCCGCTCGAGGCGCCGGTGATGAAGACGCGCTCCGCCGGCAGCGACATGCCGGATCAGCGCTGGTTGCGCACGATGGCGACGTCGATGCCGCTGTCGAGCAGCTTGGCGCGCGCGCGGTTGACGGCTTCGACCTGCGTGTACGGACCGACGCGCACGCGGTGCAGCACGCCGCTGTCGGTGCTGCGATCGGTGATCGCGGCCTCGAAGCCCAGCAGGGCCAGCTTGGCGCGGGTGTTTTCGGCGTCCGACATTTCGCGGAACGCGCCCGCCTGCAGGTAATAGATGTAGCCGTCGGTGACGGCGGCTGCGGCTGGCGCCGCGGCGACCGTATTGACGGGCGCCGGCGTTGGGGCCGGTGCCGGTGCGCGGCGCGGCTCCTGCATGCCGGCGATCGCTGCGCCCAGTGGATCCGCGTCGGCCGGTGCCGCAGCCGGCGCTGCAGGCGCGGGCGCCGGTGCGCTTGGCGCCGGCTTGGGCGTTTCGCGCACCGGTGTGCGGGTGCCGTACAGCGGCTTGTTCGGATCGTTGGCCTGGCTCGGTTCGAGGTCGGCCGGCCGCCCCATCTTGTTGGAACGGTCGGTGAAGGGCGACGCGCCCTTGGTGATCACGAGAGCGACCGCCACTGCGATGCCCAGCCCGATGATCAGGCCGATGATGATGCCCGTCAGGGTGCTGCCGCGCTGGCGGAGGGGCGAGAAGGATCGAATGGCGGTCATGACGCTTTCTGGTTGTGCTGTGGGATGCAGTGTTACATTTTGTCCGGCGCCGACACGCCGATCAGTGCGAGGCCGTTGCGCAGCACCTGGCGCGTGGCGGCGGCCAGCGCGAGACGGGCCAGCTTGAGCGGCTCGTCGTCGTCCAGCAGCCACTTGTGCGCGAAGTAGTAGCTGTGCAGGTCGCCGGCCAGTTCGCGCAGGTAGAACGCGACCTGGTGCGGGCCCAGTTCGGCCAGCGCGCGCTCGAGCACTTCAGGGTACGACGCCAGCTTGGCCAGCAGTTCGAATTCCTTCGGCGACGTGAGCGGCGACAAATCGACGCTGGCCAGCGAAGCGACATCGCCGCCCCAGTTGGCCAGCGCCGAGCAGATGCGCGCGTGGGCGTACTGGACGTAGTACACCGGGTTCTCGTCGCTCGTTTCGAGCGCGACGTTCACGTCGAACACGAACTCGGTGTCGGCCTTGCGCGAGATGAGGAAGAAGCGCACCGCATCGCGGCCACGCGTGACGTCGCCCGCGCCCGACCAGTCGATCAGGTCGCGCACGGTGACGTATGAGCCGGCGCGCTTGGAAATCTTGACCTCTTCGCCGTCCTTCATGACGGTGACCATCTTGTGCAGCACGTAGTCGGGATAGCCTTGCGGGATCCCGATGTCGACCGCCTGCAGGCCGGCGCGCACGCGCGCGATCGTGCCGTGGTGGTCACTGCCCTGGATATTGATCGCCTGGTCGAAGCCGCGGCGGAATTTCTGGATGTGGTACGCGACGTCCGGCACGAAGTACGTGTAGGTACCGTCGGACTTGCGCATCACGCGGTCCTTGTCGTCGCCGTAGTCGGTGGTCTTGAGCCACAGCGCGCCGCCGTCCTCGTAGGTCTTGCCCGAGTCGACCAGCGTCTTGACGGCGGTGTCGACCTTGCCGTCGGCGTACAGCGACGATTCAAGGTAGTAGTTGTCGAACTTGACGCCGAAGGCCTGCAGATCCTGATCCTGCTCGTTGCGCAGGTAAGTCACGGCGAAGCGGCGGATCGATTCGAGGTCGTCCACATCACCGCTGGCGGTGGCCGGCTCGCCATCGCTGGCCGACACAGTCTTCTTGGCCAGGAAATCAGCGGCGATTTCGGCGATGTAGTCGCCGTTGTAGGCCGACTCGGGCCACCCGGCATCGCCCGGTTTCAAGCCGCGCGCACGTGCCTGCACCGAGTTGGCCAGCGTGGCAATCTGCACGCCCGCATCGTTGTAATAGAACTCGCGCGTGACGTCATGGCCCTGCGACAGGAACAGCGACGCCATCGCGTCGCCCAGCGCGGCCTGGCGGCCGTGACCGACGTGCAGCGGGCCGGTCGGGTTGGCCGAGACGAATTCGATGATCACGTGGTGGCCGGCGCCGCTGGTGCTGCTACCGAATGCCGCGCCCTGTTCGAGCACGCTGCGCGCGACCGATTGCTTGGCGCTGGCGGCCACGCGCAGGTTGATGAAGCCGGGGCCGGCGATGTCGGCCGCGTCGATCAGGCCTGCTGCGCCAGGTTCGGCCAGCAGTGCGGCGACCAGGCGCGTGGCCAGTTCGCGCGGGTTGGTTTTCAGTGGCTTGGCCAGCTGCATCGCGATATTGCAGGCGATGTCGCCATGCGACGGATCGCGCGGCCGTTCGAGCACCACGTTCGGGGTGAGATCGGTACCGGCAACGATCGGCGCGAGGGCGGCCTGGAACAGGGCAACGATTTGTTGTTTTTGTTGGGCGAGCATGGGAATGGTCGAAAATGTAATGAGGCGGCGCCTGGAGGTCAGGCAAACAGTGCACATTATACTAGCTTGAAGGATCGCTTTGGCGGGCTGCGGCGCCAGCGGCCAGCGTAGCACCCATCATCAGGATAACCACAGCGGCCACTATATTAAGCGTCGTCAAAGGCATAACCGTTACAATGGGAGCCCATTTTCGCAACAATTTATTCGCCATGACTGACAAGCGTCCAACGCTCTCCCTGAAACCCAAGGCCAAGCCGGCATCCGACCGCCGCGGCGCCGGCGCAGCAGGCCGCAAGCCGGCCCAGGCCGGCGAACGCGCGCAACCACGCGCACAGGGACACGGGCAGGGGCAGGGCAGTCAGGCACCGCAGGGCGAACGCGCACCGGCCCAGCCGGCAGCGGCGTCCGGCTATCAGTTGAAGCATCACGTCGTGCGCGCGCCGCGCGAAGAGCCGCGCCTGCGTGCCAGTCATGAAGTGAAGGTGGCGCCGCAGCGCGACTACAAGCCCGACCTGAAATCCGACTCGCTGGCGCTGGCGCTGCTGGGCGCGGCCAGCGCCGTCGCCCGCGTGCAGGGCGGCATGGCGCTGCCGCAGGCTCTGTCGATCGTGTTCGGCGCCTACGACGTCACGCCGCAAACGCGCGGCGCGATCCAGGACATCGCCTACCGCACCATGCGCCAGCTGGGCCGCAGTGAAACGCTGCTGGGCCTGATGACGAGCAAGGCGCCCGAGCCGCCGATGCTGGGCGCGCTGCTGTGCGCGGCGCTGTCGCTGCTCGATCCGCCCGATGGCACACCGGCGCCGTACGAAGCATTTACCGTGGTCGACCAGGCCGTCACCGGCGCGGCGGCGCACCCCGATTTCGCGCACGCCAAGGCGATGGTCAATGCGGTGCTGCGCCGCTTCCTGCGCGAGCGTGAATCGCTCGTCGAAGAAGCGCTGCGCACGCCGCTGGCGCGCTGGAATTATCCGCAGTGGTGGATCGACACCGCGCGCGCCGCCTACCCGCGCGACTGGGAAGCGGTGCTTGCGGCCGGCAACGCGCATCCGCCACTGACGCTGCGCGTGAACCGCCGCCGGCAGGATGTCGCCGCCTACCTGCAGTCGCTGACTGACGCGGGCCTGGACGCCGAGCAGGTCGGGCCGTACGCGGTGCGCCTGGCGCAGGCGATCAATGTGAGCCAGATTCCCGGCTTTGCCGAGGGCGTGGTGTCGGTGCAGGATGCCGGCGCCCAGCTGGCTGCGCCGCTGCTCGACCTGCAGGACGGCATGCGCGTGCTCGACGCGTGCGCGGCGCCCGGCGGCAAGAGCGGCCATATCCTCGAGGTGGCGGATGTGGACCTCACGGCCGTCGATACCGATGCGCTGCGCCTCGGCCGCGTGGGTGACAACCTCGGCCGACTTGGCCTGGCGGCACAACTCGTGACGGCCGATGCCGGCGCGACCGACTGGTGGGATGGCCGTCAATACGACCGCATCCTGGCCGACGTGCCGTGCACGGCGTCGGGCATCGTGCGGCGTCACCCGGATATCCGCTGGTTGCGCCGCAAGTCGGATACATCCCAACTTGCAACACTTTCAGCCAAAATACTCGACAACCTTTGGCAGATGCTACTGCCGAATGGTAAATTGCTATTCGTGACATGTTCGCTCTGGCCCCAGGAATCGGAGGCGCAGGCGGCTGCCTTCGCGGCCCGCCACGACGCGGTCCGCCTCGATGCGCCGGGCCAACTGCTGCCCGTCGGTGGCGCCGGACAGGATCATGACGGTTTGTTCTACGCCCTGTTCCAGAAGAAAGCGGCGTGAAGTTCTTTTCACTACGCGCATTATTTAAGGCCCCGGCTCCCCCGTGACGTTACGATTTTTCCGCCTTCTCGCCTGTCAGTTTCTGCTGGCGATCGCGTGCGTTGCCATGGGCACGCCGGCGCAGGCGGCCGACGATATCGAGATCACCCGCGCAACCATCGAAGCGAGCGACGATGGCTACCGCCTCAACACGGCCTACAACTTCGAACTGAATCACGGCCTGAAGGACGCGATCCAGCACGGGGTCCAGCTGCACTTCACCACCGAGATCGAACTCACGCGCCCGCGCTGGTACTGGCGCGACGAGAAGGCCGTCTCGCAAAAACGCACCATCCGCATTTCGTACGACGTGCTCACGCGCCAGTATTACGTGGTCGTGGTGGGCTCGTTCCAGGAACGCTTCCAGACCTTCGAGGACGCGATGTTCATGATCCGGCGCCCGACGCGCTGGCTGATCGCACCCAAGGGCACGCTCAAGCCCGGCGAAGTGTATGAAGTCTCGCTGCGCATGTACATGGACCGCGAGTACCTGCAAAAGCCGTTGCAGGTCAATGCCTTCAACGACTCGGACTGGCGCCTGACTTCCAGCCGAAAGACCTTCACCTACCGTGCGGAGTGAAGTGATCAGCGGCGGGGTGCGCTATGCGCTGATCGTCGGCGGCGCGATCGTCTCGATCCTGCTGTTCCTGCTGGCCGGCGCGTCCGACAACTCCGGCTTCTTCGGCCGTTACTACAGCGCCTTGCTGGGCCTGACCGCCGCGATGGCGTTCCTGCTGCTGATCGTTGTCGTCGTCGCGCTGGGGCGCCTGTATTCACGCTACAAGGCCGGCAAGTTCGGCTCGCGCCTGATGGCCCGGCTGGTGCTGCTGTTTGCCGGGATCGGCATCCTGCCGGGCCTCGTGATCTTCATCGTGTCGGTGCAGTTCGTCTCGCACTCCATTGATTCGTGGTTCGACGTCAAGATCGAATCGGCCATCGAGTCCGGCCTGAACCTGGGCCGCGCCGCGCTCGACGAATCGCTGTCCGAACTGGGCGCCACCGCGCAGACGGCCGCCGCCACGCTGGCAGGGCAGAACGACATGACCGCGCAACCGGTGCTGGCGCGGCTGCTGGCTGACACCAGCGGCCTGCAAAGCGCGATGCTGGTCGACGCCAACGGCGCCGTGCTGTCGGCCGCTACCGAAGACCGCGGCGCCAACCTGGCTGCCGACGCGCCCAATGAACGCATGCTGCGCAGCGCCGGGATGCCGGGCGGGTATGCCCAGGCCGAGGGCGGTGTCGGTCCTGCCGACGCGGGCGACGAGGCCGCAGACGGCGCCTCGAATGCACTCGATGCGGTCACCGGCCTGCGCCTGCGCGTCGTGATGGCCGTGCCCGAACCGCCCGGCGTGCAGCAGCGCTACCTGCAGCTGCTGCAGGCGGTGCCGGTCGGCCTGGCCTCGAACGCCGAGGTGCTGCGTTCGGCCTCCACCGAATACCGGCTGCGCCTCGAGGCGCGCACCGGCCTGCGCAAGATGTACATCGTGACGCTGACCCTGACGCTGCTGCTGGCGATCTTCGGGGCGATCGGCAGCGCCTTCCTCATCGCCGGCAACCTCGCGCAGCCACTGCTGGTGCTGGCCGAAGGCACGCAGGCGGTGGCCGAGGGCGACCTGTCGCCGCGCCCCATTGTCGAGACCAACGATGAACTGGGCACGCTGACCCGATCCTTCAACGCAATGACGGGCCAGCTGTTCGAGGCCCGAAGCGCCGTGGAGCGCAACCGCGCCGCGCTGCAAAGCGCCAAGGCTCACCTGGAATCGGTGCTGGCGAACATGTCGGCCGGCGTGATCGTGCTCGATGCCGAAGGCGTGGTGGTCAATTCGAACGACGCTGCGTACCGCATCCTGCAGGTCGAACCGGGCGCGATGGCCGGGCCGTTGAACCGCATCGCCGGCCTCGAACATTTCTCGAACACAGTCGCGCGCTCGTTCTCGGCGCAAAGCGCACACGTGGCGGCCGAGCGGCGCAAGCGCGCGCACTGGCAGCAGCAGATCGAGATTCCGCGCGACGCCCAGCGCAAGAGCGGCGCCGCCGACGAACAGGAGCACGACATCGTGCTGCTGGCGCGCGGCTCGCGCCTGCCGGTGGGCGCCGACAGCGGCTTCATCGTCGTGTTCGACGATATCTCGGACGTGATCACCGCGCAGCGCTCGGTGGCCTGGGGCGAGGTGGCGCGCCGCCTGGCGCACGAGATCAAGAACCCGCTCACGCCGATCCAGCTGGCGGCCGAACGCATGCAGATGAAGCTGGCCGAACACCTGCCGCAAGCGCAGGCCGACCTGCTCCAGCGCGGCACGACCACGATCGTCAATCAGGTCGATGCGATGAAGCGCATGGTCGACGACTTCCGCGACTATGCACGCACGCCGCCGGCGATGCTCGACCAGCTCGACCTGAATGGCCTGATCGCCGAGATCCTGAGCCTGTACCTGGCTGATGACGGCAGCGACATCATCCACGCCAACCTTGCGCCGGACCTGCCGCGCGTGATGGGCGACGCGACCCAGTTGCGCCAGGTGATCCACAACCTGGTGCAGAATGCGCAGGATGCGCTGGTCGAGCGGGGACCAGATGCGCCGGCGCCGCGCGTGGACATCACGACCGAGGCGATCCAGTATACCGGCACCGGTGGCTTTGCCGGCACCGCGGTGCGCCTGGCGATCGTCGACAACGGGCCCGGTTTCGCGCCCCGCATCCTGGCGCGCGCGTTCGAACCGTACGTGACGACCAAGGCGCGCGGCACGGGCCTTGGCCTCCCGATGGTCAAGAAAATCATCGACGAACACGGTGGCCGCATCGATGTCGGGAACCGCAGCGATGGAACTGGCGCAGCAGTGTCGATTTTACTGTTAAAGTTAGCTCCCGAAGCAAGCTTGGCTTAAGGACAACTGAACAAGCGGCTGCGTGTTGTCCTGCCAATCGCACCGCCCGGCAGTACACTGCGCCGTGTTTGTCAGTACAGTGCGTATTTCCGGCCGATCGTGGCTCCGCTCGTAATGGTTTTTCGAACTCCCCTTCGGTGCAAAAAACTTATAAAATTGCACACACGTCGGGTAGAAGATCAGGAAGGTAGAAGAGATGGCGAACATACTGGTAGTTGACGATGAAATGGGGATCCGGGAGCTGTTGTCCGAGATTCTCGGTGACGAAGGTCATGCCATCACCCTGGCCGAGAACGCGCAGCAGGCGCGCGAGGCGCGCGCGGCCGGCGCCCCGGATCTCGTGCTGCTCGATATCTGGATGCCCGATACCGATGGCGTCACGCTGCTCAAGGAATGGCAGCGCGACGGCCTGTTGACCATGCCGGTCATCATGATGTCGGGTCACGCGACCATCGACACCGCAGTCGAAGCAACGCGCATCGGCGCGCTGAACTTCCTCGAGAAACCGATCGCGCTGCAAAAGCTGCTCAAGGCCGTGCAGCAGGGTCTGAGCCGCGCGCAGGAAGTCGCGCGTGCGCCGATGGCGCCGCCGCGTCCGATCGCGCCAAGCGTGCCGAGCATGGGCCTTGACGGTGGCAGCGCTGCATCGGCGTCGGCCTCGCCATCGGCGCCGATGTTCGCCTCGGCCAATGCACAGCCAGGCGCAGGCGCGGCCCTTGGCAATGGCGCACGCCTCGTGCATGCGATGTCGCAGGGCGAGGGCACCGGCTACACGCTGTCGTTCGACCTGCCGCTGCGCGAAGCACGCGACGCGTTCGAGCGCATGTACTTCGAACACCACCTGGGCCGCGAAGGCGGCAGCATGACGCGCGTGGCCGAAAAGACGGGCCTGGAGCGCACCCACTTGTACCGCAAGCTCAAGCAGCTCGGCGTCGAGCCGGGCAAGCTGGCCAAGAAAGGGGGCTGATGGCCCGCGCGGCCACCAGTCTCGTTACCGGTTCGACGGCGGCGGCGCGCGAAGGGACCATTGCGGCGCTGCTGGCCGCGCCCTTCGATGCAGCCTCTGCATCGTCTGCATCGTCTGCGTCCGTCAGTGGCCCGGCATCGCCGGCCAGCCGCCTGCCGGCGCCCGCCATCCCGTTCGACGCCGTCATCCTCGAAGGCCTCGGCGTGGCCGCCACCCCGCTCGAATCCCATCCTGGCCTGCAGGTCATGCGCATCGCCCCGGGCTGCCTGTGCTGCGACGGGAATCTGGTTTTGCGTGTAACATTGAATCGTCTGCTGCGCCAACGCCCTCGGCGCCTGTTCATCGGTCTGGCGAGCAGCGAACACCTTGATCAGTTGCGATCGTGGCTTGCAGCACCGCCATACGATCAGCTGTTGGCCCTGGAACCCGTCGTGCACGCCTGAGCTTTACGGGCGCGTTCACTTGAAATCCAGCTGGCCAGCCCCACCTCTTTATCGAAGTGAACAGCCTGCCATTTGCCGCCATCCGGCAGGTTGGCACCAACTTTCTGATCGAAGGAGTCAACATGAACATGATCTACAACAGTGAACAGTACAGCGTCGTCGAATTCGGTGTCGATCGTGAACTCGAGGCACTGCGCTTTGGTGGCTTCGAGATCGTCGACAAGACCGGCCGGCGCGAAGCGTTCATCGGCGGCCGGCTCGCGCAATCGTTCCGACGCGATGTCAACAACCTGATCGCCAGCGAACCGACGATGGAAGAAATCGACGAATTCCTGGGCGAGTACGACACGCTCATGAGCCAACCGGTGGTGCTGCATTAAGCCGCTGGCGAAGTACCTGCCGCGCCATCTCCTGCCAGGGTGATGGCGCTCTCGTTTCAGTAGTCTACCAAGCTGTACCCATGTGCCAGTTACTTGGAATGAACTGCAATGTCCCCACTGACATTGTCTTTTCTTTTACCGGCTTCGCCCATCGCGGCGGCCGTACCGATACCCACCATGATGGCTGGGGGATCGCGTTCTTCGAAGGTACCGGCGTACGCCACTTCGTCGATCACCAGGCAGCGATTGCCTCGCCGATCGCCGAGCTGATCAAGCGTTACCCGATCAAGTCCACCAACGTCATTGCCCATATCCGCAAGGCCACCGTCGGCCAGGTGGCGCTGGAAAACTGCCATCCGTTCGTGCGCGAATTGTGGGGCCGCTACTGGGTGTTTGCCCATAACGGCGACCTCAAGGCATTCGCGCCTGTCCTCGATGGTGCATTCCGGCCCGTCGGCACGACCGACAGCGAGCTGGCCTTCTGCTTCCTGCTGCAAAGCCTGCGCCGCGAATTCGGCGACACGGCGCCCACGCGCGCGGCGCTGGCCGGGGCGCTCGAGCGCATCATTCCCGGTATCGCCGCCCATGGCACCTTCAACATGATGCTGTCCGACGGCACGGCGCTGTACACGCATTGCTCTACCAAGCTGTGCTACGTCGTGCGCAAGCACCCGTTCGTGACGGCCTGCCTGTCGGACGAAGACCTGTCGGTCGACTTTTCGCAGGTGACGACGCCCGATGACCGGGTCGCCATCATCGTGACTGAACCGCTGACGACGAACGAAGCATGGACCCATTTCGTGCCGGGCGAGCTGAAGGTGTTCGTCGAAGGTCTGCCGCAGGAAGTGGCGACACTGTCAGCAAGTTGATCGTTCCCCAACATTCTCACAAAAAATTTATTTTAGGAAACCCAACTGTCATTGGGATGCGGTAAAGTAGATTAGTTGCCGCGATATTGAGAATGACATGACCGATACAGCCCGCCTCGACGAGGCATCCCAGCCACTGCGCATGCGCAATTTCTTCCTGGCGCGCCAGCCGGTGCTGGACCGTAACCAGGCATTGTTTGGTTACGAATTGCTGTTCCGGGGCAGTGCCCAGGGGCCGGCCGAGTTCGAGTCCGGCCTGTCGGCCAGCGCCAGCGTCATCCACCATGCATCCCAGCTCGGCCTGCCGCGTGCGATTGGCGATGCCACCGCGTTCATCAATGTCGACAAAGAGGCGCTGATGAGCGACATGTTCGCGTTCATGCCGCGCGAGCGCACGGTGCTGGACATCGTCAGCTCGGTCGAACCCGATGTCGACGTCATCAACCGCATGACGCACCTGGCATCGCACGGTTTTCGCTTTGCTGCCGAAGCATCGGCCCATGGCGCGGCGCTGTCGCGTTTGCTGCCCGTGATCGACTTCGTCAAGATGGACCTGCGCGCGCTGCCGCTCGTGACGATGCTGTCGCTCGCGCCGCGCCTGCGCACCACCGGCAAGCGGCTGGTGGCCGAGAAGGTCGAGAACCTCACCGAATACCGGACCTGCCTGGACGTCGGCTTCGACTATTTCCAGGGCTATTACTTTGCCAAACCATCGGTGATCGCGGGGCGCAAGCTGTCGCCATCGCAGACGACGGTGCTCGACCTGATGAACCTGATCATGTCGGATGCCGACAATGCCGAGATCGAGCAGGTGGTCAAACGCGAAGTGACGATCGGCCTGAACCTGCTGCGCCTGGTGAACACGCCAGCCGTCGGCGCAGGGCGGCGCATCGAATCGATCAGCCAGGCCCTGACCTTGCTGGGCCGGCGCCAGTTGCAGCGCTGGCTGCAGATCCTGCTGTTTGCCGAACCCGACGTGCGCGGCCACAGCCAGAGTCCGCTCCTGATGCTGGCCACAACCCGCGCGCGCCTGATGGAGCTGCTGGCCCAGCGCATGCGCCCGGCGCAGCGCAACGTTGCCGACATCGCGTTCACGGTCGGCATGATGTCGCTGATGGACACGCTGTTCTGCATCCCGATGCGTGACATCGTCGAACAGATCCCCGTGATCGACGAAGTGCGCGCCGCGCTCCTGAACCGCACGGGCTTCTTTGGCGAACTGCTCAAGCTGGCCGAATCGATCGAACGCATGGACGACCAGCAGGACGATATGCTCGCCGGCCTGAAGTCACTGGCCTTTGACGGCGACGACCTGGCCGAGCTCGAAGTGGCTGCATTCGAATGGAGCGACAAGGTCGTACGCTACGCGATCTGACGCCACCAGCAGCATCACCCAATCGGGCCGCCAGGAAACTGCCGGCCCGTTTCACATTCCCAGCCAGAAAAGCAATTACCCAACAATGAGGGTCAGAGTCGAATTGTTTGACAACTTTTCCAATCCGCAAGGCCGCAAATGGCCGAGACCGCTATTGACGAGAGCAATTGCTCAATAATTCGACTCTGACCCTAATTAAAATTAGTGATCTCAGGAAAAATTACTAATTAATTCTACTCTGACCCTATTTGGGTCAGGAGAGGTTGGGGGCCAGGTGGCGTTCGACTTCCTGTTTGTCCATGTTGCGGCGGGTGGCCATGTCGTCGACCTGGTCGTTGGCGATTTTGCCGACGACGAAGTATTTTGAGTCGGGGTGGGCCAGGTAGAAGCCGGAGACGGCGGCGCCGGGGTACATGGCGTAGGACTCTGTCAGTTGCATGCCGATTTCTTCGGCTTGCAGCGTGGCGAACATGTCGGCTTTGACTGTGTGCTCGGGGCAGGCCGGGTAGCCGGGGGCGGGGCGGATGCCCAGGTATTTTTCGGCGATCAGCGCTTCGTTGCTCAGGTCTTCGCCGACGGCGTAACCCCACAGGTCGGTACGCACGCGTTCGTGCAGGTATTCGGCGAACGCTTCGGCCAGGCGGTCGGCTAGCGACTTGAGCATGATCGACGAGTAGTCGTCGTGCGCGGCTTCAAAGCGCTGCTCGTGCTTTTCGATGCCCAGGCCCGCTGTCACGGCGAACATGCCGATGTAGTCGGCAACGCCGCTGTCCTTCGGCGCGATGAAGTCGGCGATGCACTGGTTCGGGCGCTGCTCGCCGTTCACCATGGGTTTCACGCCCTGCTGGCGCAGGCCGTACCAGGTCAATGCCACCTGCGAGCGTGATTCGTCCGTGTAGATTTCGATGTCGTCGTCATGCACCGTGTTCGCTGGCAGCAGCGCGATGACACCGTTGGCCGACAGCCAGCGGCCTTCGATGATCCGCTTGAGCATTGCCTGGCCTTCGGCAAACACCTTGCTCGCGGCGTCGCCCACCACCGGGTCGGTGAGGATGGCGGGGAAGGGACCGGCCAGGTCCCAGGTCTGGAAGAACGGGCCCCAGTCGATGTAGCGCGCGATCATGCCCAGGTCAACATTCTTGAAGATACGGCGGCCAATGAACTTCGGCTTCACCGGCGCGAATGCGAGGCGCGCCTTGTTGGCGCGTGCCTGCTCGAGCGTGAGCATCGGCAGCGCCTTCTTGCTGGCGTGCTGGATGCGGATGCGTTCGTAGTCCTGCGCCAGTTCGATGATGTAGGCGTCGCGCGTGTCGTCCGTGACCAGCGACTGGCCGACCGATACCGAACGCGATGCATCCGGCACGTACACCACCGGGCCGTCGTAGAACGGCGCGATCTTGACGGCCGTGTGCGCGCGGCTGGTGGTTGCGCCACCGATCAACAGTGGCATCTTGCGGTCGCGGAAGTAAGGATCGCGCTGCATCTCGCGCGCCACGTGCGCCATCTCTTCCAACGATGGCGTGATCAGGCCCGACAGGCCTACCATGTCGGCGTTTTCTTCTTTCGCACGCGCGAGGATGTCGGCGCACGGCACCATCACGCCCATGTTGACGATCTCGAAGTTATTGCATTGCATGACCACCGAGACGATGTTCTTGCCGATATCGTGCACGTCGCCCTTGACGGTGGCGATCACCATCTTGCCCTTCGGCTTGGAGACGATGCCGGTGCGCGCTTCTTCGAGTGCCTTTTCTTCTTCGATGAATGGCACCAGGTGCGCCACGGCCTGCTTCATCACGCGCGCCGATTTCACCACCTGCGGCAGGAACATCTTGCCCTGGCCGAACAGGTCGCCGACGATGTTCATGCCGTCCATCAGCGGGCCTTCGATCACGTGGATCGGGCGGCCGTTCGCGGCCAGCACCTGCTGGCGCATTTCTTCGGTGTCTTCGACGATCCACTGCGTGATGCCATGCACCAGCGCATGCGCCAGGCGCTGTTCGACCGCGGCTTCACGCCATTCGAGGTTCTGTTCCTGCTTGTTGCCGCCGGCTTTCAGGGTGCCGGCGATCTCGATCATGCGTTCGGTGGCGTCCTTGCGGCGATTGAGCACGACGTCCTCGACGCGCTCGCGCAGTTCGGGCGCCAGGTTGTCGTAGACGCCGACCATGCCGGCGTTGACGATGCCCATCGTCAGGCCCGCCTTGATCGCGTGGTACAGGAACACGGTGTGGATCGCTTCACGCGCCGGATCGTTGCCGCGGAAGCTGAACGACACGTTCGACACGCCGCCCGAGATCTTCGCGTACGGCAGATTGTCGCGGATCCACTGGCACGCTTCGATGAAGTCGTTCGCGTAGTTGTCGTGTTCTTCGATGCCGGTGGCGATCGCGAAAATGTTCGGATCGAAGATGATGTCTTCGGGCGGGAAGCCCACCTGCTCGGTCAGCACCTTGTAGGCGCGGCCGCAGATATCGGTCTTGCGCGCGAACGTGTCGGCCTGGCCCTGTTCGTCGAACGCCATCACGATCACGGCCGCGCCGTAGCGGCGGCACAGGACCGCCTGGCGAATGAATTCTTCTTCGCCTTCCTTCATCGAGATCGAGTTGACGATCGCCTTGCCCTGCACGCACTTCAGGCCCGCCTCGATCACCGACCACTTGGACGAGTCGATCATCACCGGCACGCGCGAGATATCGGGTTCCGATGCGATCAGGTTCAAGAAGCGCGTCATGGCCGCCTGCGAGTCGAGCATCGCTTCGTCCATATTGATGTCGATGACCTGGGCGCCGTTCTCGACCTGCTGGCGCGCGACCGACAGCGCCTCGTCGAACTGCTCGTTGAGGATCATGCGCGCGAACGCCTTTGAACCCGTCACGTTGGTGCGCTCGCCGACGTTGACGAACAGCGACGACTCGTCGATCGTGAACGGCTCCAGGCCCGACAGGCGCATCGCCACCGGGATCTCGGGAATCACGCGCGGCGCGTGCTGCTCCAGGATGGTTGCGATCGCGTTGATGTGTTCGGGCGTCGTGCCGCAGCAGCCACCGGCGATATTGATGAAGCCCGCATCGGCAAATTCGCGCAGCAGCGCGGACGTGTCCTCGGGCAGTTCGTCGAAGCCCGTGTCGCTCATCGGGTTGGGCAGGCCGGCATTCGGGTAGATGCAGACGAAGGTATCGGCGATGTTCGACAGTTCTTGCGCGTACGGGCGCATCAGGGCGGCACCCAGCGCGCAATTGAGGCCGATGGTCAGCGGCTTGGCATGGCGCACCGAATTCCAGAAGGCCGGCACGGTCTGGCCCGACAGGATGCGGCCCGACGCATCGGTCACGGTACCCGAGATCATCAGCGGCAGGCGCGGCACGTCTGGGTGTTCGTTGAAGTACAGGTCGATCGCAAACAGCGCCGCCTTGCAGTTCAGGGTATCGAAGATCGTCTCGACCAGCAGCACGTCGGCGCCGCCGTCGACCAGGCCGCGCACCTGCTCGTGGTACGACGCGACCAGCTGGTCGAACGTCACGTTGCGCGCCGCCGGGTCGTTTACGTCAGGCGAAATCGAGGCGGTCTTGGGCGTCGGGCCCAGCGCGCCGGCGACGAAGCGCGGCTTCTCTGGCGTCGAGTACTTGGCGCAGGCAGCGCGCGCCAGTTTGGCGGCCTGCACGTTCATCTCGTAGGCCAGGTGCGCCATGTGGTAGTCGTCCTGCGCCACGCCGGTCGCGCCGAACGTGTTCGTCTCGAGCAGGTCGGCGCCGGCGGCCAGGTAACGTTCGTGGATTTCCTGGATGATCTGCGGCTGCGTCAGCGTCAGCAGCTCGTTATTGCCCTTGACGAACAGCTCGCGTGCGCCGCTGCCTTCGGGCGCGGCGAAGGTCGCAAACCGCTCGCCGCGGTATGCCGCTTCATCGAGCTTGTACTGCTGGATGATCGTGCCCATCGCGCCATCCAGGATCATGATACGGCGCGCGAGGATGTCACGCAGCTGGGTTTCGATCGGCGAGATGGCGTTGGCGCGGGCGTTCATGGTGAGGTCTTTCGAGGAGGCGGCTTGACAGATGGAGCCTGTTGGGCGGTCTGAGATTATACGCCAAGCCGTTGATATCGCTGAAAGTCGGGCCTGTGTATGTATCCTTTTGTATGTAACACGGAATGTGTTACATGGCGTTACAATTCACACCTTTGCAGCAATCTTTACGTTACATGGTGGGACGACAATCAAGTCAAGCCACCGCGAGTGGCGTGAATAGATGGGATAACGCATGAACAAAGAATATCGACCGGACTGGGATCAGCCGATGGACCGCAACCCGGAGCCAGCAACATCGTCGAGGCCGCAAGTCGCCAGCAATGGTGTGAAACAGATCGTCACGATCCGATTGGATGTGGATATGCTTGAATGGTTCAAGGCCGCCGGTCCTGGCTATCAGACCCGCATCAACCAGGTTCTGCGTGAACACATGGACGCCGAGCGTGATGCGCAGGCCGACTAGGTGATTGCAAGGCGCCGGCGCGGTGCCTGTTTCACGGCGTGAAGACAAAAACGGCAGCCCGCGGGCTGCCTTGTTGTTTCCGAAGCACGCGCCTGGTCAGTTGAACGTCAAGCCCGCCAGCGCAAAACCCTTCAGGAATTCGGCCGCCGCAAGGCGCTTGCCGCCGGGTTTTTGCAGCTCGGTCAGGCGCAGCGCGCCCGCGCCGCACGCCACCACGATTCCGCCCGCATCCGCCTGCAGCACCTGGCCCGGCGCGCCGTTGCCCTCGACTGCCACGGCATGCCAGATCTTCACTGCCACGCCATCGACCACGCCATTCGCACCGGGGAACGGATTGAACGCGCGGATCTTGCGTGCCAGGACGCCCGCCGGCAGCGCGAAATCGAGCTTCGCTTCTTCTTTCGTGATCTTGGCCGCGTAGGTCACGCCGACATCCGGCTGCGGTGTGGCCACCAGCTGGCCGGCCGCCATCTTGTGCAGCGCCTCGACGATCATGCGCGCGCCCAATGCCGCCACCTTGTCATGCAGCGTGCCGGTGGTGTCGGTGTCCTCGATCGGCAAGCCCTCCATCAGCAGCATCGGGCCGGTGTCGAGGCCTTCTTCCATTTCCATGATGGTCACGCCGGCATCCACGTCGCCCGCCTCGATCGCGCGGTGGATCGGCGCGGCGCCGCGCCAGCGCGGCAGCAGCGAGCCGTGAATATTGATGCAGGGGCGGATGTCGAGCGTGCTGCGCGGCAGGATCAGGCCATAGGCCGCCACCACCATCACGTCATAGTCCAGCGCCAGCAGCTGCGCATGGGCCGCGCGTGCCTGTTCGGCGCGCTCGGGATCCTTGCTGTCGGTGCGCAGCGACAGCGGTTGCGCCACCGGCATGCCATGCGCCAGCGCGTATTGCTTGACGCTGGAAGCCTGCAACTGCATCCCGCGCCCGGCCGGGCGGTCGGGCTGGGTCAGCACCAGGGGGACGGTGAAGCCGGCTTCGTGGATCGCACGCAGGGCGACGGCGGCAAACTCCGGCGTGCCGGCAAAGACGACCTTCATCAACGGCGCGCGCTGCGCTGCGCTGCTTCACGCGCCAGGCCGCGCTCTTCCTTCTGCAGCTTGGCCTTGATGCGGTTGCGTTTCAGCGGCGACAGGTATTCGACAAACACCTTGCCCTTGAGGTGATCCATCTCGTGCTGGATGCAGACAGCCAGCAGGCCATCGGCGTCGACCGTGAACTCCTTGCCGTCGAGGTCGAAGGCGCGCACCTTCACGCGCGACGGGCGCTCGACGCCGTCGTAGACGCCCGGCACCGACAGGCAGCCTTCGTCGTACACGGCGCGCTCTTCGCTCGACCAGGTGATTTCAGGATTGATGAAGACCATCAGGTCGTCCTGCGCTTCGGTCACGTCGATCGTGACGACCTGCTCGTGCACGTCGACCTGGCTCGCGGCCAGGCCGACGCCGGGCGCGTCATACATGGTGTCGGCCATGTCGGCCACCAGGGTGCGCAGGCGCTCGGTGCCGAATTCGGTCACGGGCGTGGCAATCTTGTGCAGACGTGGGTCGGGATAGCGAAGGATGTCGAGTAGGGCCATGATCAGTTCGGATTTCGAGAGGTGGGTGCGGTTGACGGGGCTGGAGCGCGGGCAATTTCAGACAGCAAATGCGCCACACGCCCCGCAGGACAAACGCCGGTTTGTCTTGCTAGTTCAGGCAATTGTGTGCAGAATTTGATTCTATACAGCAACCCTTCCGTGGGCGGGGAGCGGTACGTCGTGATGCTTCTGGCGCCGCGGCCGGGCGCAATAGTCGCGCGGCCTGCAATCGTATTCGGATTTACGCTGTCTTAACGCCGGACTTAACGGACGTCTTCAATGAAAAATTTTAGCACAGTCATGGCCCATGCTGCAGCGGTGGCCTTGCTGGCCTGCGCCGCCAGCGGCGCCGCCGTGGCCCAGACGAATGCTGACACCCCGTCGGCGGCCTGCGCATTCCGCCCCGACGCCCCCGACAGGCACGTCGTCGTCAAGCGCGACACCCTCTGGGACATTTCCGGCAAGTTCCTGCGCAACCCATGGTGCTGGCCCCAGGTCTGGGGCATGAACCGTGATGAAATCCGCAACCCGCACTGGATCTATCCGGGCCAGGTGATCTGGTTCGACCGCGCGCGCGGCCGCCTGTCGTTCGAGCGCCCGGGCGAGGGCGGCGATGGCCGTGGCCAGCCGCCCCTGACGCGCCTGTCGCCGCAGGTGCGCAGCGAAGGCACGGGCCAGGGCGCGGTGCCGTCGATTCCCGCCGGCGCCATCGAACCGTACCTGACCCAGCCGCTGGTGGTCGAAGCCGACGAGCTGGCCGGCGCGCCGCGCATCGTCGCCTCGCAGGAAGGCCGCTTCTATCTCGGCATGGGCGACCGCGTGTATGTCCATGGCGCGCTCACGAGCGACACGGTGTACCAGGTGTTCCGGCCCGGCACCGTGCTGCGCGATCCGCAGACCGGCAAGGTGATGGCGCATGAAGCGGCCTTCCTGGGTAGCGTCAAGCTCGTCACCCCGGCCGGCCCGGGCGTCGACGCGCACACCTTCCAGGTCGTCGACACCGTGCGCGAAATGGGTGTGGGCGACCTGCTGGTGCCGCAGCCGCCCACGCCGGTGCGCAATTACGTGCCGCATGCGCCGCTGCAACCGGTCGATGCGCGCGTGATGTCCATTTACGCCGGCGTGACTTATGCCGGCCAGAGCCAGGTCGTGACTGTCAACCGGGGCGCGGTTGACGGACTCGATGTCGGCGCCGTGCTGCAGCTCTATCATGTCGGGAAGACTGTGGCCGACCCGGCGAGCCGGGGTTTCCTCGGCATGGGGCGTGCCCAGTTGAAAATGCCTGACGAGCAAAACGGCAGCCTGTTCATCTTCCGCGTGTTCAAGAACGTCTCGTACGGCTTGATCATGACGGTGACAGCACCGGTGCAAGTCGGCGACGTGGTCAAATCACCGGAGTAACCCCGCCGTGCAGGCCACGGACCCCCGCCCAATCCACCATGAGCATGCCACCCGCATCACCGACTGGCTGCGCCTGGAACAGGCTGACGGGGTAGGGTGCCGCAGCGTGCACGCGCTGCTGTCCGTGTTCGGCACACCCGGCGCCATCCTGCGCGCCGGTCCGGCAGCGCTGGGCGCGCATGTCACGGGCGCCCAGGCGCGCGCCCTCTGCGCGCCCGTCACGCCCGTGCTGGCGGCCCTCATCGAGGCCACGCTGGCCTGGCTGGCCGCACCTGGCCACCATCTCGTCACCTTCCACGATCCGCGCTATCCGCCGGCGCTGGCGCAGATTCCCGATCCGCCGCTGCTGTTGTATGTCAGCGGCCGCCCCAAGCTGCTGGCGCAGCCGCTGGTTGCGGTCGTGGGCAGCCGCAATGCCAGCGTGCAGGGCCGGGTGGATGCCGAATCGTTTGCTGCCGCGCTGGCCGGTGCCGGGCTGTGCGTGGTGTCGGGGCTGGCGCTGGGGATCGACACGGCAGCGCATGAGGGCGCACTGCGCGGGGGCGGCTCGACGATCGCCGTCGTCGGCACGGGCCTGGATCGCGTCTACCCGGCGCGCAACCGCGCGCTCGCGCACCGCATTGCCGAACAGGGCTGCATCGTCAGCGAATATGCGCTGGGCACGCCGCCGCTGGCCGCCAACTTCCCGCGTCGCAACCGCATCATCAGCGGCCTGGCGGCCGGGGTGCTGGTGATCGAGGCGGCGGCGCAGTCCGGCTCGCTGATCACGGCGCAGATGGCGGCCGAGCAGGGCCGCGACGTGTTCGCGTTGCCTGGCTCCATTCATTCGGCGCTGACCAAGGGCTGTCATCGCCTGATCCGCGAGGGCGCGCAACTGGTCGAAACGGTGGACGAGGTGTTGACCGCCATGCGCGTGTCGCCGCTGGTACGGTTGCAACAAGCGGCTGATGCTGCGGGTGAGGCTGCCCCTGCCGCGCACGACGATGCCATCCTGCTGGACGCCCTGGGTCACGAACCGGTCGCGCTCGACGAGCTGCTGGCCCGTCTGGCGCTCGATCCCGGGGCCCTCGGCGCGCGCCTGCTCGACCTCGAACTGGCCGGCTTCGTGACCCGGTTACCGGGCGGCCGGGTGCAGCGCATCTGGCGCTGACAGCACTGCGGCAGGGTGCGTTTATGACCGGCGATGACACGCCGCCCATGCTTCCTGCCCCGCATTATGCGAATGGTATGTGCTTGTTTTTAATCATTATTAATAAGCTGGCTTATTGAACAAGGCTTGGATACAACGGTTTTTCCGTGGTGCGGCGTGGCGGGCGCGCTCCACTTGTGCCTCACGAAGTTTAGCTGCTACAGTAGCGTCACTATGTTCGACATCCTGGTCTATCTCTACGAGACGTACTACCGTCCCGACGCCTGCCCCGAGCCGGCAGCCCTGGCGCGCAAGCTCTCCGCCGTTGGTTTCGATGACATCGAAATCACGGAGGCGCTCGACTGGCTCGGCGGGTTGACCGACGCGCCGCTGCCCGAAACCATCGATGCTTCCACCGGCACGCGTTACTACGTCGACGAAGAATATATCGAGCTCGGCAGCGCAGCGATCGGCTTCATTGCCTTCCTCGAAAGCGCCAAGGTGCTGGGCCCGATCCAGCGCGAAATCGTCATCGAGCGTGCACTCGCCTGCGACGAATCGCCCATTGCATTGAGCAAACTCAAGATCATCGTGTTGATGGTGCTGTGGAGTCAGGGCAAGGAACCGGATGCGTTGATGTTCGACGATCTGTTCAGCGATGACGACGAGCAGGAGCCGCGTTTATTGCATTGAAGCTAATGCAATAATGGTAACAACGGAACGGGGCTGCGCGCCCCGTTTTGTATTTCCGGCCTGCCTGCCTTGATGCACCAGCATGGGGCGGCCCCTTGCCGGAAGCGCGGGAACCCGCTTATCATGGGCCGCTTCCTTCAGGACGTTACCAAACTGGCATGATGGCTGGAATTTCACCAGCGCCAGCTTGAGCATGTATGATGCGCAAGCCCCACACTATATAGACAGTACGACGAGAAACACTATGACCAAATCCCTCATCATCGCCGAGAAGCCGTCGGTCGCGAACGACATCGCCAAGACGCTGGGCGGCTTCACCAAGCACGATGAGTACTTCGAATCGGACGAATTCGTGCTCTCGTCGGCCGTTGGCCACCTGCTCGAAATCGCCGTGCCCGAAGAGCACGACGTCAAGCGCGGCAAGTGGAGCTTCACACACCTGCCGATGATCCCGCCGTACTTCGCGCTCAATCCGATCGCCAAGACCGAATCGCGCCTGAAGGTGTTGAATCGTTTGATCAAGCGCAAGGATGTCACGACGCTGATCAACGCATGCGATGCGGGGCGCGAGGGTGAACTGATCTTCCGCCTGATCGCGCAGAACGCGAAGGCCAAGCAACCGGTCAAGCGCCTGTGGCTGCAGTCGATGACGGCCGGCGCGATCCGCGACGGCTTCGCCAACCTGCGCAGCGACGAAGAAATGCTGCCGCTGGCCGACGCCGCGCGCTGCCGCTCCGAAGCCGACTGGCTGATCGGCATCAACGGCACGCGCGCCATGACGGCGTTCAACTCGAAAGAGGGTGGCTTTTACCTGACCACCGTCGGCCGCGTCCAGACGCCGACGCTGTCGATCGTCGTCGAGCGTGAAGAAAAGATCAAGAAATTCGTCGCCCGCGACTACTGGGAAGTGCGCGCCGAGTTCGTGTGCGCCGCCGGTATCTACGAAGGCCGCTGGCTCGACCAGAAGTTCAAGAAGGACGAGAACGACCCTGAAAAACGCGCCGAGCGCCTGTGGAGCAAGACCGCGGCCGACTCGATCGCCGCCGCCTGCCGCGGCAAGCAGGGTGCCGTCACCGAAGAATCCAAGCCGACCACGTCGATGGCGCCAGCGCTGTTCGACCTGACGAGCCTGCAGCGCGAAGCCAACGGCCGTTTCGGTTTCTCGGCCAAGAACACGCTGGGCCTGGCCCAGGCGCTGTACGAAAAGCACAAGGTGCTGACCTACCCGCGTACCGATTCGCGCCACTTGCCAGAAGACTATATCGCCACGGTCAAGGAAACGCTGGTCGCGCTGGCCGAGACCAATAACTACAACCAGTTTGCCAAGCAAGTGACCAAGGGCGGCTGGGTCAAGCCGAACAAGCGCATTTTCGACAACACCAAGATTTCGGATCACTTCGCGATCATTCCGACCGGCATCGTGCCGAAAAACCTGTCCGAGCCGGAACAGAAGCTGTACGACCTGGTCACGCGCCGCTTCCTGGCCGTGTTCTTCCCGGCCGCCGAATTCCTGGTCACGACGCGCTTCACCGAAGTCTCGGGCCACCAGTTCAAGACCGAAGGGAAGGTCATGACCAATCCCGGCTGGCTGGCCGTGTACGGCAAGGACTTGGGCGACGACAAGGATGGCGCCAACCTGGTGCCAGTGGCCAAGGGCGAGAAAGTCCTGACCGAGAAAATCACGGCCAACGGCCTGGTCACGAAACCGCCTGCACGCTACAACGAAGCGACGCTGCTGTCGGCCATGGAAGGCGCCGGCAAGCTGATCGACTCGGACGAGCTGCGCGACGCGATGGCCGGCAAGGGCCTGGGCACGCCGGCAACGCGCGCCGCCATCATCGAGGGTCTGCTGACCGAGAAATACCTGCTGCGCGAAGGCCGCGAGCTGATGCCGACCGCGAAAGCGTCGCAGCTGATGACCTTGCTGCGCGGCCTGGGTGTGAATGAACTGACAGCGCCCGAACTGACCGGCGAATGGGAATTCAAGCTGTCGCAGATGGAAAAAGGCAAGATCTCGCGTGAAGAATTCATGCGCGAAATCGCCCAGATGACCCAGATCATCGTCAAGCGCGCCAAGGAATACAGCAACGACACGATCCCGGGCGACTACGCGACGCTCACCACCCCATGCCCGAACTGCGCGAGCGTGGTCAAGGAAAACTACCGCCGCTTCGCCTGCACCAAGTGCGATTTCTCGATGAGCAAGACGCCGGGCAGCCGCCAGTTCGAGATCAGCGAAGTCGAAGAGCTGCTCGAAAAACGCACGATCGGCCCGCTGCAAGGCTTCCGCTCGAAGATGGGTCGCCCGTTTGCCGCCATCCTGCGCATCGTGCGCGACGAAGAGATCAAGAACTTCAAGCTCGAGTTCGACTTTGGCCAGGACGATGAAGGCGCCGATGGCGAAGGTGTGGACTTTACCGGCCAGACGCCGGTCGGTCCGTGCCCGAAGTGCACCGGCGGCGTGTTCGAAATGCCATTGGCCTATGTGTGCGAACACAGCGTGGCCAAGCCAAAGACCTGCGATTTCCGCAGCGGCCGCATCATCCTGCAGCAGGAGATCCTGCCTGAACAGATGAGCAAGCTGCTCAATGAAGGCAAGACCGACCTGCTGCCGGGCTTCGTGTCGCAGCGCACGCGGCGCGCGTTCAAGGCGTTCCTGGTGCGTGGCAAGGACAACAAGATCAGCTTCGAGTTCGAAGAGCGCAAGGCCAAGCCGGGTGCGAAGGTCAAGGCCGGCGCTGCCGATGGCGCCGTGGATGCCGAAGCAGCGGTGGACGGCGCAGCCGCGCCGGTGAAGGCAGCGCGCAAGGCGGCTGCCAAGCCAGCGGCCAAGAAAGCACCGGCGGCCAAGAAGGCAGCGGCCAGGAAGCCAGCGGCAAAGAAAGCACCGGCCAAAAAGGCGGCGGCCAAATAAGCCAGCGCCGACCGGCGTAAAAAAACCGCGGCATGCCGCGGTTTTTTGTTTTTCAGACGGACCGAACGCTGTCAGTCTTGCCATTCCTTCAATGCGCGAATCGCTGCTTCGCCATTGTGAATGGCCTGCACGCGCCGCACGACTTCATTGCGCCACGCTTCATCGGCGTCCTGATCGGGCCCGTCGATGTCCTGCAACAGCATGTGCAGCACCTGCTGTTTCTCCGTTGCGTTCAGCATCTGGATTTTTTCGGTAATTTCCGTGACCAGGTTTGACATGACGCTTCCTCCCCCAAATTTTGATTTGATCATAGCGCGAGAACTACTGCTTGTCGACTGCCAACATATTGTCCCGCGGTTTTCGATCGATCAACTTGTTATCGGGATCGATGCCGGCGCGCGCCGGGATGCCATCGACCACCAGCGTAATTTGCTGTTCAGCCTGGCTGACGAGGCGCCGTTCGCGCGCCAGGGGATTGCCATCGCTGTCGTCCACGCCGAATTCGATGAAGTCGTGTAGCGGCATCGGCTGCTCTTCGCCCTGGTCGGTGGCGCGCATCTTGCCGGCGCTGGCGCGGATCGTCACGTCATACCTGCCATCCGCGCGCCGCTGCGCCGTAGCGCTGTCGGTCCGGTTCTCGTACAGCACGATCGATTCGAACAGGTCGTCGATCAGGTAGGCCTTCGAGGGCGGCGTCACGGCGCGCAGGCCGTCGATCAGGTTCGATGCGGTGGGGTAGGGCGGGCCCTGGTAGCCGTGCCGGTCGAGCAGGCCACGCAGCACGCCGTTGACGACATCCTCGCCCAGCATGTCCTGCATCAGGTACAGTGCCAGCGCGCCTTTCTGGTAGTGGATGTAAGGCTGCTGTTCGTTCAGCGCCAGCGGTGCTTCCTTGTTCTGCTCGCTCGCGCGGCCCCGCAGGTAGCGGTCGAGGTCATAGCGCAGGAAGCGCCGCATCTTGTTCGGGCCGTAGGCGCGCTGCATGACCATCAGTGCCATGTACTCGGACAAGCCTTCGCTGAGCACCGTGCTGCCGCGCGTGTTGGCGCCCACGAGCTGGTGCCCCCACCACTGGTGCGCCGTCTCGTGCGCGCTGATGTAGAACGGATAGTCGAGGTCTTTCGGCGAACCGGGATCGATGCGCGCAATGAAGCCGGCGCTTTCCGAGAACGGGATCACGCCGGGGTAGGCAACGGCGCCAGTGCTGTAACGGGGGAACTCGACGATGCGCAGTTCGCGCAGCGGATAGCGCCCGAAGTTGCGCGCGCCGTAATCGAGGCCTGCCTGGGCGCCGCGCACCATGCGCTCCACATTCGCTTCGTGGCCCGGGTGGTAATACACGTCGATCGTCACGTCCTGCCAGCGTTCGTGGCGCACTTCGTAGCGTGCCGACTGGAAGGCGTAGCTGTTGAGCATCGGGCGGTCCATCTTGTAGCGGAAGTAGCGCCGGCCGTCCTGGCTCCATTCGCGCACCAGGGTGCCTGGCGCCACCGCGATCTGGTCGGCGCTCGTGCTGACGGTGGTCTCGAAGTCGATCCAGTCGGCGTCCACGCCCAGCAGGTGGTTGGCGCGCGCCGCCGGATCGTCGCGCGCGGCCATGCGCGCGCGCGGGGCCAGGCCATGGCGACGGCGATCGCGTTCGTCGCGCAGCTCTACCGCCGGCTGGTAGCCGATGCGCGGCATGACGTCATTGGTAAAGAACGTGCCGTTGCCCACCACCGGCGTCTCGCTGCCCAGGCCGAGCAGGCCGCGCGGTGCGTAGTCGACGGTGAAGTCCAGCACCATGCGCGCGCCCGGCGCCATCGGCGTGGCCAGCCGGTAGCGATAGAAACCCCGTTCCGGGTCGCTTGCTGCCAGCGTTGCCGGCTGCGTGAACGTCACGTTCAGGCGCGCGCCACGCTGCTGGTACAGCACCACGTCCGACAACGGGCGGCTGGTGCGGTTCTCGAGTTGATAACTGCCCTTGACCTGCAGCGCGCGCGCGGCCGGATGGATGGCCGTGTCGAGCCTGACGGCCGTGATGCGCGGCTGCGGCAGGAATGCGGTGCGGTGGTAGCGCTGTTCGTAGTCGGCGCGCAGCTGTTCGGCCTGATGCGCGCTCAGGTAGCCGCCCTGCGCCATTTCCCAGGCCAGGAAGGCGCCGCTGCCCGCGAACACGACGGCCCCGGTGCCGATCGTGGCCAGTACCGGCAGCGTCAAGCTGCGGCGCGCCAGTTGCAGGCGCTCGCGCCAGCCACTGTCGACGCCCCTCTGCCACAGCGCGCGCGCCGCGCCCAGCAGCATCAGGGCCGCGCCGCTCCAGTACAGCAGGTAGAAGCGCTCGCGCAGCAGGTAGTGGCCAAAGCCGTTCATGGCCGAATAGGTCAGGTCGGGCCAGACCGCGTACAGCACCAGCGGATGATCGATGCCCGCGCCACTGAAGGCGAGTGCCGCCAGCACCCAGCCGATCATGACGAAGTTGGCCAGGTATTTGTGGTTGACGATGACCTGCACGGCGATCGCCAGCACCGCGAGCAGCGCGAAGTGGGGCAGCACGACCGAGAACAGCGCCCGGATATACAGGCCCGGTTCGAGCTGGAAGTACCCCTTGAACAACTGGATCAGCATGGCCGTGACCATGGCAACGAGCAGCAGGCAGGCTTGCAGCCCGACCAGTGCCAGCGTCTTGCTGGCCAGCGGCAGCCAGCTGGGCACCGGCAGCGCATCGAGGATCTGGCTGGTGCGCATCTCGCGCTCGCGCCAGACCAGTTCACCGGCATAGAAAATGGTCGTGATGATCAGGAACAGCCCGGTCACATCGCGGATCAGTTCCAGCATCATGTAGGTGACCGGATACGTCGGCGTGCCATACATCGCGCCCAGGTCGAGCGCGCTGGCGACCAGCGCGAGCACGCTGGCCGTGGCCAGCGCCACAAAGTACGCATTGCGGGTCGATTCGCGCAGCTCGCCCCAGCTCGATTTGACGAGCAGCGCGGCCAGGCTGCGGGCCGCGAAATCCGGCGGCGTACTGGTGTCGCGCGCGGCGCGCGACAATGACGGGGCCAGGCCGGACGGCAGCTCGGGCACCGTCTTGCGGCGCGCGCGCGCCTGGCCTTCCGTTTCGCCGACGGCCTGGAAACGCCAGTAGCCAAGCAGCAGCACCAGCAGCGAAAACCCGACCCAGGCCAGGCGGTTGATCAGGTACACATCGGTCAGTTCGATCAGGCGCACGTTGCGCTCGGCCAGTGGCCAGTACTCGGTCAGGCGGATCAGGGCGGTGGTGCCGAACGGGTCGATCAGCGCGGCCAGCGTCTTGAAATCGAGGTCGCGCGCCAGCGACGGTGCCACCGTGTACCCGAGCGTCATGATCACGCTGGCCACGTACACCGGCAGCATGCGCCGGGTGAGGGCGGCCAGCACGAAGAAGATCGCGCCAAAGATGAACAGGTTGGGCAGAAGCGTGAACAGGTAGGGCGTGAGCCAGGCCGCCAGCGGCGCGCCGCCGAGGCGATCGGGCGCGATCCCGGGCAGCATGGTGCCGAACCACAGGCCCAGCACGATGCCGGCAAAGATCACGGCCAGCGTGGCATACGCGCCCAGGAAGCGGCCGAACACGTAGTCGGCCTTGCGCAGGGGCGCGCTGAAAAAGAAGTGGTGCATCTCGTGCTCGAAATCCTGCTGCACCGCGCGGCCCATGACGGCCGCCGCAACGATGACCCCGAGGCTGCCGAGCATGGCGACGGCCAGCGCGATCTGGCGCGGCCCGTCGATCGCGATGCGGGTGCCGAACGTGATCGACAGCTCGCGAAACGCGCCGCCCGACGCCACCATCCACAGCATCCCGAGCGCCAGGAAACCGGCGAAATACACCCAGGTCGACAGCAGCCGCAGGCGCTGCCTGGCCTCGAAACGGGCAATGACGAGCAGCGCGCGCACGGTCAGCAATCCCCGGCGGCGGGATTATGACGGCCGGCGATGGTGGCGAAGTAGACGTCGTCGAGGCTGGCGCGGGCCGGCTCGAAGCCGTCGCCCGGGTCGTCCTCGGCGTACACGTGGATCAGCGTGCGGCCGCTGAGCAGGCGGCTCGAGATCACGCTGTGGCGCGCCTGGAACGCCGGCAGTTCGGCCTTGGTGACGAAGCGCGCCCAGATGAAGTCTTCGATGCCGTAGATGAGTTCCTGCGGCTCGCCGCACAGCAGCACCTGGCCCTTGTTGATGATCGCCATATTGGCGCACAGGTCGGCCACGTCGGACACGATGTGGGTCGAGAGCAGCACGGTGCGCTCTTCGCCGATGTCCGACAGCAGGTTGTGAAAGCGCACGCGCTCCTGCGGATCCAGGCCGGCCGTGGGTTCGTCGACGATGATCAGGCGCGGGTCGCCCAGCAGGGCCTGGGCGATGCCGAAGCGCTGGCGCATGCCGCCCGAAAAAGTGCCCAGGCGCTGCGCGCGCACGTCCCACAGATTGGTCTGCTGCAGCAGGCCGTCGACGACTTCACGCCGGCGCGCCCGGTGCGACAGGCCCTTGAGCTGCGCGAAATGGTCGAGCAGGTCGTAGGCCGTGACCTTCGGGTACACGCCGAAATCCTGCGGCAGGTAGCCGAGCATGCGGCGCACGGCGTCTTTTTCGTCCAGCACATCGATATCATCGAGGAACACCGACCCGGCGTCGCATTCCTGCAGCGTGGCCAGAATCCGCATCAGCGTCGATTTGCCCGCGCCGTTCGGACCGAGCAGCCCGAACATCCCGGCCGGGATATTCAGCGTGACACGGTCGAGCGCGACCACGCCGTTGGCGTAGGTCTTGGACAAATTGCGGATCTTTAATTGCATGACAACTCCTGGCTGCAGTGATGTATTTACATCGCAGCTACGCTTTTTTCACACTGGCATTGTATTCAATCGTCACGGCCAGGATTGGCACGGTGCGATGCACGGACCAAAGCGGGCCACAGGCTGCATTATCCGGTGACAGGGTGCATGCCGGGTTTCTTTCTATAAATTTGTTGCGATCCGCAGCGGGCAGGCGGCCCGCGCCCGCTCAAATTATGGATAATGGCAACATGGATGCCGCCACCCAAGACAAACTCTTGACCCTGATGCGCGAAGGTCGCAGCAGGGCCGAATCGACCGACTGGTTCCGTGTCGGCCTGGGGCTGGTGTACCTGGCCGGCCTGATGACGAAGGATGAGATCGACTTCAAGGCGGTCGACCGCGAATTCAACCGCTTCATCTATCACACGCTGGGCAACGGCCACACGATCACCAGCGTGCTGCAGTTCATGAGCGGCGAAAAGGTCATGCCCACCGTGGACTCAAGCCGTTTCCTGGACGCGTTTGCCCGCCACTGTCCCGGCGTGCCGCTGGTGTCGGTGCCATACCTGCTCGAACTGAACCTGGGCGTGGCCAAGAACATCTCGGGCATCGAACCGGAAGGCCCGCTGGTCGGGTGGATCGCGCAACGGAAGGCATATAATGAAGGTCTCAGCGACTAGATTACCGAGCCAGCCATGACCTCGAACCGTTTCATCAGCCCCCTGGACCACCTGATCGTCGGCGTCGACAAGGCCTTGCGCGTCGTCGGCGGCGTGACCGCCATGTCACGCCCGAACCCGGCCACGCACGCCATGGACAGCGAACTGTCCGACACCGAGCGCCGTCACAGCGCAGGCCTGATGCGCGTGAACCATGTCGGCGAAGTGTGCGCCCAGGCGCTGTACGATGCGCAGGCCAGCTTCGCCCACACCCCGCAACTGCGGGCGCAGTTCGAAGAAGCCGGGCAGGAAGAAGAAGACCACCTGGCCTGGTGCGCGCAGCGCCTGGACGAACTGGGTTCGCAGCCGAGCGTGCTCAATCCGCTGTGGTATGCCGGCGCCTATGTGATGGGCGCCGTGGCGGCCCGGATCGGTGACCCGGTCAGCCTGGGCTTCGTCGTGGAGACCGAACGCCAGGTCGAGGCGCACCTGAACAGCCACCTCGAACTGCTGCCGCAGCAGGACGCCAAATCGCGCGCGATCGTCGACCAGATGCGCATCGATGAAATCGCGCACGCCGATGCAGCCCAGGCGATGGGCGCGGCCCCGTTGCCGATGCCGGTCAAGGCGGCAATGCGGGCGATGGCCAAGGTGATGACGACGGCGGCGTATCGAATTTGATCGGGAGGGGCCTTGCACCCGTGCCCCTTGAACGTCATTCCCGCGCAGGCGGGAATCCAGGTGGCCCAGCATGCTACCTGCTTCAACGTCAGTGGCAGTGCATCGGACCTGGGTTCCCGCCTTCGCGGGAACGACGTGCCAGCGTCAACGAATCAAGACGGGCTGCCTAGCTTTCGACGATTTCGATCGTATGCGTCATCTCGGCGGTCTTGGCCAGCATGGCCGACGCCGAGCAGTACTTGTCATGCGATAGCTGCACCGCGCGCTCGACCGCCGCCGGCTTCAGGTTGCGGCCCGTGACCACGAAGTGGAAGTTGATCTTCGTGAAGACCTTCGGATCGGTCTCGGCGCGCTCGGCCTGCAGCGTCACGTCGCACCCGCGCACGTCTTCGCGCCCGCGCTTGAGGATCAGCACCACGTCATACGCGGCGCAGCCGCCGGTGCCGATCAACACCATCTCCATCGGGCGCGGCGCCAGATTGTGGCCGCCGCCTTCCGGCGCGCCGTCCATCGCCACCATGTGGCCGCTGCCCGTCTGGGCCCGGAAGCTCATGCCCGACGGGCCGTTCCAGCTGACTTTTACATCCATGTTCTGCTCCGCTCTGCTGTGATCTTGAAAAGGGGCTTCGATTGTACGGCGGGATTACACACCCAGCACGTATTTCTCGCTCTTCATGCGCCAGCTCGCGAACGCCACCACCAGCAGCGCCGGGATCAGCGCGCACAGGAACGTCAGCACGAACGGCAGCAGGCCGATGTCGCCCGTCTTGGCCAGTTCCTTGACCAGCGTCTGGTTCGACAGCATCGGCACCAGGTACATCCAGGTCGCGGTCTTGAGTTCCATGAACGACACCACGAAGCCCGGAATCACGGGCAGGATCGTCACGAAGCTGACCGTGGTCTGGGCTTCCTTGAAGGTCTTCGCGTTCATCGCCAGGCCAATGAACAGGGCGCTCGAGAGCAGCGACAGCGGCACCGTGACCAGGCACACGAGCATCAGCTCACCCCAGCCCAGGTTCCACGACATGCCGATTTCCTCGAGCGGCAGCCAGCGCAGGATCGCGTGCGCGACGCACAGGATCAACGTCACGCCCAGCAGCGACGGCACGCTCGCGGCCAGCCATTTGCCGACCACCAGTTCCCAGCTGCGGGCCGGCTGCGCCATCAGCACTTCGAGCGAGCGCCGTTCGCGTTCGCCCGCCGTGCTGTCGACGGCCGCCGACAGGTTCAGGAAGAACGCGGGCAAAAACAGGATGCCGATGATGCCGCCGATGACCATCGCCGAGCGCGAGGCATTGGTGCCCGTGTCATGGCGCTGCAGTTCGATGGGCGAGAGCGTGGCCGGCGAGACGCCGTGCGCGAGCAGGCGCGCGCTGGCGATATTGCTGCTGTACGCCTGCAGGATCTCTTCGACGTCGCGTCGCTGCGAGCCGTTCTCGGTGGACGAATCGAACCACAGCTCCAGGCGCGCGGGGCGCATGGCCTGGTAGTTGGCGATGTAGTCGTCCGTCACGCGCAGCACGGCAACGGTCTTTTTGGCGCGCAGCAGGTCGCCGATGGCATCCTCGGTCATCGGCGCGGCCTCGGTGACGGTCACGCTGCGCTCGCGCAGCTGGGCCATCAGGGTCGGCGCTTTGGCGCCGCCGATGACGACCATCTCGATGCCTTCACGTTCGGTGCGCGTGTTCCGTTCGATCATCTGGTTCAGCAGCAGGCCGATGATGGCGGGGTACATCAGCGACGCGGCCAGCAGGAACATCAGCGTGCGGCGCTCGCGCAGCATTTCGCGCAGCTCTTTCAAAAACACGATCCGGATCTTGGACTTCATGCGATACCTTCTTCGGTGCCGACCAGGCTGACGAAGGCGTCTTCCAGGTTGGTGATGCCGGTGCGCCGGCACAGTTCTTCGGGCGAACCCTGGGCCACGGTATGGCCCTTGGCGATGACGATCACGTCGTCGCACAGGTGCGTCACTTCCTGCATCACGTGGGTGGCCATGATCACGCAGCTGCCGTCTTCGCGCAGCGCGTTCAGGGCCGTGCGCAGCGCGCGCGTGCTCATCACGTCCAGGCCGCGGCTCGGTTCATCGAGCAGCAGGTGGCGCGGGCGGTGCAGCAGCGTGCGCGCCAGCGCGACCTTGATGCGCTGGCCCTGCGAAAAGCCCTTGGCGCGGCGATCGAGGATGTCTTCCATGCCCAGCAGCTCGGCCACTTCGCCGATGCGCGTGCGCAGCGCGGCGGCATCCATGTCATTGAGCTCGCCGAAATAATGCAGGTATTCGCGGGTGGTCAGGCGCTCGTACAGCCCGAACTGGTCGGTGAGAAAACCGATATTGCGGCGCACCGCCATCGGGTCCTGTTCGGGGTCGACGCCGCCGATCAGGATGCTGCCGTGGTCGCGCTTGAGCAGGCCGACGAGCGTGCGCAGCAGGGTGGTCTTGCCGGCGCCGTTGGGGCCGAGCAGCGCGGTGATCTGGCCATCGCGCGCGGTGAAGGAAACGCCGCCCAGCGCCTGGACGGCGCCGAAGGCCTTGCGTATATCGTGAACTTCGATCATGGCGTGTCCGAATCTTATGGTTGCGGCCCGGCGCTGCCGAGCTGGAAGGTGGGCGCCGGGATCTCGGCCATGCAGGCCGCGTCGAGCTTGTCCTGCGGATGGTCGAGGAAAGCACGCAGCAGGCGCGGTGCGCAGCCCAGTTGCGAGACACCGTGACCGGCATTGGCCACCACGATCTGCTGGGCGTGCGCCATCGAGCGGGCGGCGCTGGCAGCGCGGTGCGGCGGCGTGACCGGGTCGAGCGCGCCCGACAGCAGCAGCGCGGGCGCGTCGATGCGGGTCGGCGCGACATATGGCACGGCCGGCACCTTGATGTCGTCCCGGCACAGCTTCGGCATCATCTCGGCCAGCGGCCGCGCCAGCACGGCGGCGTCAGCTTTCATCAGCTCGGGCGTAAAGCGCGGCACGTCTTCGGCGCACACCACGGCGAAGTGCAGCAGCATCGACATGCTGGCGTCGTTGCCGAAGTCGCCCGCCAGGTTCTGGCGCGCGATGAACGGTTGCCAGCGCCCGCGGCTCGCGTTATGGATCAAAAACGGCAGGCGCCGCGCATCGGCCGGCGCATACAGGATGTTGTGCACGGTGCCCAGGAAACGGTCGGACGACATCGTGAAGCTGGTCTGCTCGGCCGTGCGCGGATTGGGCAGCGACAGGCGCAGGTTGCCCGCTTCGAGCCGCGTGACCAGGCCATCGAATTCGGCGCGCAGGTTCGGGTACGCCTTGTTGCAGGCGGCGTCGCGCGCGCAGGCGGCAAACACGCCGTCGAGCGCGGTCTGCGAGTCGCGGCCGCCGGCCGGGATCACCTGGTCGGGCGCGGCCACGCCGTCGAGCACGAGCGCGCGCACGCTGGATGGATAGGCGCGGGCATAGGTTTGCGCCAGGCGCGTGCCGTACGAGCCGCCCCACAGATTCACCTGGCCATAGCCCAGCGCAAGGCGCACGCGTTCGAGGTCGCGCGCGGCGGCCAGCGTCGTGTACGCGCTCAAAGGCGACTTGTTGGCCGCGATGCAGGCGCGCAGTTCGGCCATCAGTTCGGCGTCGCCCATGGTTTCGTGTTCGGGCTTGCTGACGCAGCCGAGCTTGCCCGACAGGCCGGTGCCGCGCTGGTCGATGAAGACGATATCGCGTGTGGCGCGCACGCGGTCGAACGCGGCCTTGAGCAGCACCAGCACATCGCTGCCCGCCTGGCCCGGGCCGCCGGCCAGCACGAACAGCGGATCGGTGCGGCTGCCCTGGCGGAACGCCGGCGCCACGGTCACGTGCAGGGCCAGCGTCGGCCCCTGCGGCTTTGCATGGTCGAGCGGCACCGTCACGCTCACGCAGCGCAGCGCCTCGACCACGCCGGGCAGGTGGCAGCTGCGGTCCGTCATGGCCGGTGCGGCGGCGCTGGCGCTACCCGCAGCCAGCAGCAGCGGCAGCGCCAGCAGGGCGGGCAAAATCTTGAATATCGTCACGACATCTCCTCAGGTTGCAACGATGATAAGTTCGCGTTGTTTCTATGGTCAACCCATTGTTTCAACTATGCATCAAGGGATGCGGAGCGGGTCAGGACTGTGGCCGCGCTGGCCCTGAAAATCACCAGATGGCGATTGACGTCAATGCCGGTGCAGGTTATGATCGTCGGCTTTCCGTTTGCTCAGGAAAAGATAACAAGGCCGAGTCCGCTGAAGTACAGGGCGGAACCACCATTTGAGCAATTTTTTATTTTGGAATAAACATGAAAACTTTTTCCGCTAAGGGCCATGAAGTCCAGCGCGACTGGTTTGTCATTGACGCGACGGACCTGGTCCTCGGACGTGTTGCCAGCGAAGTGGCACTCCGACTGCGCGGCAAGCACAAGCCGGAATTCACCCCGCACGTCGACACCGGTGACTTCATCGTTGTGATCAATGCAGGCAAACTGCGTGTGACCGGTACCAAGGCCACCGAAAAAACGTACTACCGTCACTCGGGCTACCCGGGCGGTATCTACGAAACGAACTTCCTGAAAATGCAACAGCGTTTCCCAGGTCGCGCACTCGAGAAAGCGGTCAAGGGCATGCTGCCTAAGGGCCCACTCGGCTACGCAATGATCAAGAAGCTGAAAGTGTATGCGGAAGGTTCGCACCCACACGCTGCTCAGCAACCACAAGCACTGACCCTCTAAGGAACTGACATGATCGGTAACTACAACTACGGCACCGGCCGTCGCAAGAGTGCAGTCGCTCGCGTGTTCATCAAAACTGGCACCGGCCTGATCATCGTGAACGGCAAGCCTGCTTCGGAATACTTCTCGCGCGAAACCGGCCTGATGGTCATTCGCCAGCCGCTGGAACTGACCGGCAACGTCGAGCGTTTTGACATCAAGGTCAACGTGCACGGCGGCGGCGAGTCGGGCCAGGCTGGCGCCGTCCGTCACGGCATCACCCGCGCTCTGATCGACTACGACGCAGCACTGAAGCCAGATCTGGCCCGTGCTGGCTTCGTCACCCGCGATGCGCGTGAAGTCGAGCGTAAAAAAGTTGGTCTGCGCAAAGCACGTCGCGCAAAGCAATTCTCGAAGCGTTAATTCGTTGTTGCCGGCGCCTCCGGGCGCTGTGCCGAAAAAGCCGTCCGCCGCAAGGTTGGGCGGCTTTTTTGCTTTACAGAGCGTTACGCCCCGCATTTCCCAGGCTGTTAAAATGCACCTTCGTCCTGCAAGCAGGGCCTTTCTACCATTATTAAGGAACAGAACATGATCAAAGTTGGCATCGTTGGCGGCACCGGATACACGGGCGTGGAATTGCTGCGGCTGTTGGCCGTGCACCCGGATGTGCAACTGACGGCGATCACCTCGCGCAAGGAAGACGGCCTGCCGGTGGCCGACATGTTCCCGTCGCTGCGCGGTCGCGTCGACCTGGCGTTCTCGAGCCCTGATAAAGCCGATCTGAAAAGCTGCGACGTCGTGTTCTTTGCCACTCCGCACGGCGTGGCCATGGCCCAGGCGCCCGAACTGCTGGCAGCCGGCGTCAAGGTGATCGACCTGGCGGCCGACTTCCGCCTGAAGGACCAGGCCACGTTCGAAAAATGGTACAAGATCGACCACACGGCGCCCGAGCTGCTCGAAGAAGCCGTGTACGGCCTGGCAGAACTGAACCGCGACGCCATCAAGGGCGCGCGCCTGATCGCCAATCCGGGCTGCTACCCGACCACGATGCAGCTTGGCTACTACCCGCTGCTCAAGGCCGGCATCATCGACGCGGGCAACCTGATCGCCGACTGCAAGTCGGGCGTGTCCGGTGCTGGCCGCAAGGCCGAGATCGCCACGTTGTTCTCCGAGTCGAGCGATAACTTCAAGGCCTACGGTGTGAGTGGACACCGCCATACGCCGGAAACGACGGCCCAGCTGGCGCGCTTCACCGACCAGAAGGTTGGCCTGATCTTCACGCCGCACCTGGTGCCGATGATCCGCGGCATGCACGCGACGCTGTACGCGCGCCTGACGAAAGAGATCGACGATGCGGCGCTGCAGGCGCTGTTCGAAGATGAATACAAGGACAGCGAGTTCGTCGACGTGATGCCGTTCGGCTCGCACCCTGAAACGCGCTCGACCCGCGGCTCGAATGTGCTGCGCCTGGCGCTGCATCGCCCGGATGGCGGCGACACAGTCGTGATCCTGGTGGTGCAGGACAATCTGGTCAAGGGCGCCTCGGGCCAGGCTGTGCAGTGCATGAACCTGATGTTCGGGCTGGATGAAGCGACTGGCCTCAAGCAGATCGCGCTGTTGCCATAACAGGCATCGCTGGTACCTCCCAGACTTGAATTGCGGCCACTTGGCCGCATATTCGAGGCTACTGCACCAGCTCTTGCAGAAGGATCATGTCCTCTTGATATCATCATGGGACGGTACCCTGTCTGAGTGACAACTGGTGTCTCATCTGGCCGACTTTCCCCGAGGGTCGGCAGCATGAGTTCCCCCAACCGTCTATAATGGGCGGAGTTTGATTATCCAGGAGCATTCCATGACCGCAGTCGCCGAAGTAGTAGATTTCGACACGATTCCCGTACCAATCAACTTCACCGACAGCGCGGCACAGAAAGTGGCCCAGCTGATCGAAGAAGAAGGCAACCCCGACCTCAAGCTGCGCGTCTTCGTGCAGGGCGGCGGCTGCTCGGGCTTCCAGTATGGCTTCACCTTCGACGAGATCATCAACGACGATGACACGACGATGGAAAAAGCAGGCGTCCAGCTGTTGATCGACTCCATGAGCTACCAGTACCTGGTCGGCGCCGAGATCGATTACAAGGATGACCTCGAAGGCGCCCAGTTCGTGATCAAGAATCCGAACGCCACCTCGACCTGCGGTTGCGGTTCGTCGTTCTCGGCGTAAGCAGCGCAGCGTTATCCGGCAACTGCCGGGGAATCAAAAAAAGCCCGCATCAAGCGGGCTTTTTTGCGTTCACGCCGGATACAACGCGCCCAGGATGCGCAAGCCGTGCGCCCCTGTCACGGCCGGCAGGTTGCTCGGTTCATGCTGCGTGAAGCGCCAGCCCAGCCAGGCGAACGCGAGCGCCTCGACCCGGTTCGGCGCGACGCCCAGTTCGGCCGTTGAGGCCACTGTTACGCCATCGAGCTCGGTGCTGATGGCGCGCAGCAGCGTGCCGTTATAGGCGCCGCCACCGCACACGTACACGGCGTCCGGAACGATGCCTTCATCAACGATGGCCCGTGCGATCGTCACGGCCGTCAGGCGCGTCAGCGTGGCCTGGACGTCGGCCGGGGCGACCTCTTCGAAAGCCGCCAGCCTGGCATCGAGCCAGGCCGCGTGGAACAGGTCGCGTCCCGTGCTCTTGGGCGCCGGCAGCGCGAAGTACGGCTCATCGAGCAGGGCTGCCAGCAAGGGCTGGTGCACAGTCCCGCTCGCGGCCCAGGCGCCATCCTCGTCGTAGGCGCGGCCCTGGTGGCGCGCAATCCACAGGTCCATCAAGACATTGCCCGGACCGGTATCGAAGCCCGTCACGCGCCCGTCGCCATGCAGCACGCTGATGTTGCCGATGCCGCCGATATTCACAACGACGCGCGCCATGCCCGGCGTGCCGAACGCGGCCGCGTGAAAGGCTGGCACGAGCGGCGCGCCCTGGCCGCCGGCAGCGACATCGCGGCTGCGAAAGTCCGCGATCACGTCCAGACCCGTGAGTTCGGCCAGCAGCGCCGGATTATTGGTCTGGCGCGTAAAGCCCAGCTCGGGGCGATGGCGGATCGTCTGGCCGTGCACGGCCACGGCCGCGACCTTGCCGGGGCTGGACGGCAACAGCGCACGCACGCAGTCGGCGTAGGCCAGCGCCAGCGCATTGGCAGCCAGCGCCTCGCGCTCGAGCTCGTTGTGGCTGGCCGCCTGAAGCGCCATCAGCTCATCGCGCAGGTCGGCAGGGAAGGGCGTAAAGGCGGCTGCAACCGTACGGATCGCGCCGTCGGAAAAGTCGGCCAGCACGCCATCGACGCCGTCGAGGCTGGTGCCGGACATCAGGCCAATGAACAGATTGGTTGTCATATGCGTAGGGTGGACGGCTGTGCCGTCCACGCGGTGATAGTTAACTGAGGATCCGTCGCACGGGCGATCGACAGAGGCCACAAAACAAAACGCCCTCCGGCATCGAAATGCAACGGAGGGCGTCGGGACAGGGTTGAAGCTGTCTTAGCGGGCGGCCATGGCCGAACCGCTTGGACCCAGCAGCGAGAAGCGGTGATTCATCTCGGCGGCAGCCATGCGGAAACGCCCCAGTTCTGCCTGGCTCAGCGGTTGCTGCGCCAGCGACTTGTACTGGTTTGGATCCTTGGCCACGCCTGCAACACGGAATTCGTAGTGCAGGTGGGCGCCGGTCGACCAGCCGGTCGAACCGACGTAGCCGATGACCTGGCCCTGGCTGATCTTGGCGCCCTTGCGCAGACCTGGCGCGATACGGCTCATGTGCGCGTAGGCGGTGCTGTAGGCCGACCAGTGCTTGAGCACGACCATATTGCCGTAGCCATTGCCGTTGCCGGCAAAGTCGACGGTAGCGTCAGCCACGGCGCGGATCGGGGTGCCGGTCGATGCTGCGTAATCGACGCCCTTGTGCGCTTTCCATTTGCCCGACAGCGGGTGCACGCGCATCGAGAAGCCCGACGAAATGCGCGAGTACTCGAGTGGCGACTTCAGGAAGGCTTTTTTCAGTGCCTTGCCGTCCAGGGTGTAGTAACCGCCCTGTTTGGTGATCGGGTCTTCGTACCAGACCGACTGGTACGCCACGCCGCGGTTGACGAACTCGCCAGCCAGGATGCGGCCGGTCTTGACCTGTTCGCCGTCGAGCCAGAAGGTCTCGTAGACCACATTGAAGCGGTCGCCGCGCTTGACGTCGGTGCGGAAGTCGATATCGGTCGAGAACATCTCGATGATCTGGCCGACGATCGAATCAGGCAGGCTGCCGCCGTCGACGTTGGAGTCGGTGGCTGCATACAGCGACGAAGCGATGTCGCGCGAGCGCATTTCGACGCGACGCTCGAGCTTGGCAGGCGCTTCGAGGGCGACGAAGGATTCGCCCTTGCGTTCGACGCTGATCGTGCGTGCATTGCCGTTCTTGCCATCGATGACGGTGGCGCGCATCGACAGCAGCAGGCCGTTTTCATCGGTCTCGGCCTGAATGCGCTTGCCGGTCTGGAGCGACAGCAGGCGACGTGCCAGCTTGTCGGAACGAACGAATTTCTGTGCCTGTGCATCTTCGATGCCAAGGCGGGTGAAGAGCGAGCCGAGCGAATCGCCGCGGCGGATGCGTTCTTCGTGGATGAATTGCTGCTCGTCTTGCTGGAGCGCGGCGATCTGGGATGCCAGATTTGGCAGTTCCAGGTTCGTCGCGACCGAGGTCACGGGCAGGTCGGAAGGATCGCTGGCGATCGGGGCGACACCTACTGCGCCAAAGGCGCACATGCTGAGGAAGACGGCGCCGGCGCTTAGTACGCGGGCTTTGCGGGTCTTCGGCACCAGCTGCAGCAGTGTCTGACGGGTGATTTTCTGTATAGGGTTCATGCAATCAGTTAAAATTTGCGGCTGAACTTTCAAGGGCCATGTTCATGACGTTTAACAAAGTTTTCTTTGGGAAACGAAAACAGGATCGTGAATTATACCAAAAGATGTGGTCCTACAACCGTTTTAGCCAATTTCCTACACGAATTTATGACCTCAACTGCAGTTCCTAGCGGCAATTCCATGGTAAATGCGCCTGTGCGCCTTCCTCTGACTGACCGCGTTCTCGAGTCCCTCGCCATAGCAAAAAGGGGTGTCGACGAGTTACTGGTCGAGGCCGATTTTGCGCAAAAACTGGCGCGATCAGAACAAACCGGCACACCGCTGCGCATCAAGCTGGGCCTGGACCCGACGGCGCCAGACTTGCATCTGGGTCACACGGTGGTGCTGAACAAGTTGCGTCAATTGCAAGATCTGGGTCACCAGGTAATTTTCTTGATCGGTGACTTCACGTCGATGATTGGCGACCCGTCGGGGCGCAACGCAACCCGGCCGCCGCTGACGCGCGAGCAGGTCGAAGAAAACGCGATGACGTACTTCCGTCAGGCCTCGCTGGTGCTGGACGCCGGCCGCACCGAGATGCGCTACAACTCGGAGTGGTGCGATCCGCTCGGCGCGCGCGGCATGATCCAGCTGGCGTCGCGGTATACAGTAGCGCGCATGATGGAGCGCGACGATTTCACCAAGCGTTACAAGAGTGGGACACCGATCGCCGTGCATGAGTTCCTGTATCCGCTGATGCAGGGCTACGATTCGGTCGCTTTGCAGTCCGACCTTGAGCTGGGTGGAACGGACCAGAAATTCAACTTGCTGGTTGGCCGCGAACTGCAGAAGGACTACGGCCAGGAGCCGCAGTGCATCCTGACCATGCCGCTGCTCGAAGGCCTGGATGGCGTCGAGAAGATGTCCAAGTCGAAAAACAACTACATCGGCATCACCGAAGCACCGAACACCATGTTCGGCAAGCTGATGAGCATTTCCGACGACATGATGTGGAAGTACTTCAATCTGCTGTCGTTCCGCTCGCTGGACGACATCGCCCAATTGAAGGCGACGATCGACGGCGGCGCCAACCCGCGCGACGCCAAAGTGGCGCTGGGCAAGGAAATCGTGACGCGCTTCCACTCGTCGCAGGCGGCCGACGATGCGCTGGCCGACTTCGTCAACCGTTCCAAGGGCGGCATCCCCGACGACGTGCCGGAAGTATCGCTGTCGGGCGCCCCGATGGGCGTGGCGCAATTGCTCAAGCAAGCTGGCCTGTGCGCATCGACATCCGAAGCCATGCGCATGGTCGACCAGGGCGGCGTGCGTATCGATGGCGCCGTCGTGGCCGACAAAGGCTTGCAGGTGGCTGCCGGCACGCTCGTCGTGCAAGTGGGCAAGCGCAAGTTCGCGCGCGTGACGCTGGCATGATCGGCCTGCTGCAACGCGTGAGCGAAGCGGCAGTGCGCGTCGACGGCGCGACCGTCGGCGCCATCGGTCCCGGCCTGCTGGTATTGCTGTGCGCCGAAAAGGGCGACACCGAGCGCGAAGCCGACCTGCTGCTGACCAAGCTGATGGGCTACCGCGTCTTTTCGGACGAGGCTGGCAAGATGAACCGCAGCCTGGCCGACGTCAATGGCGGCCTGCTGCTGGTGCCGCAATTCACGCTGGCGGCTGATACCAAATCCGGCACGCGGCCATCGTTCACGCCGGCCGCCGCGCCGGAAGACGGCCGGCGCCTGTTCGATCACGCCGTGCGCCAGGCGCGCACGCGCCACGGCCAGGTAGAAACCGGCGTGTTCGGCGCCGACATGAAGGTGTCGCTCATCAACGACGGGCCCGTGACATTCTGGTTGCGCGTTGATCCGGTCGTAGCAACGCGCTGAAACCCCGGCTGGCTGCAGGTGTCAAAACCAGTAGCCAGGAGGAGCCATGCGCATCTGGAGCAATTCATTTACCAACGGGGCTGCCATTCCCGCTGCCTGCGCGTTCGCCGTGGGCGACCCTGCCACCCACGTCAGGCTGTCGAGCAACCGCAACCCGCACATTGCCTGGGACGACGTGCCGACCGGCACCGAATCGCTGGTGCTGGTCTGCCACGATCCCGACGTCCCGCGCGATGCACGCCGCGTCAATATCGACGGTTGCACGGTACCGCTGACGGCGCCGCGTACCGCTTTTTTCCACTGGACGCTGGCCGATATTCCCGTGTGCCTGACCGCGCTGGCCGAGGGCAGGTTCTCCAATCGCGTCACGCCGCATGGCAAGCCGGGTCCGCTGGTGCCGTTCACCATCAAGAACGGCACCGAGCACCAGCTGCGTCACGGCATCAATGACTATACCCGCTGGTTTATCAATGACCCCGCCCTGGCCGGCGAGTTCTATGGCTATGATGGCCCGTGTCCACCCTGGAACGACGAGCGCGTGCATCATTATGTGTTCACCCTGTATGCACTCGATATGCCGCGCCTGCCGCTCACGGGGCGCTTTACGGGGCCAGAAGCCCGCATCGCGATCTACGGGCACATCCTCGACGAGGCGTGCATCTTCGGTACGTATGCGCTCAATCCCCACGCCGTCGCCGATCTGCCAAAATAGCGTATTCATCCGATCGGCCCGAGGTTCGGGCACCAGAACCTCATGACCCTGACCACAGCGCCCCGGGGCGCGACCACGATCCTGCTCATCCGCCACGGCGAAACCGCCTGGAATGCCGAACGCCGGTTGCAGGGCCATCTCGATATCCCGCTCAATGCCGAAGGCGAGCGCCAGGCGGCGCTGCTTGGCGCGGCCCTGGCCGGTGAAGCCATCGACCACGTACTGTCCAGCGACTTGGGGCGTGCCCGGCAAACCGCCGAGGCAATCCTGCGCGCGCGGGGCATAGCCCCGGCTGTGCAGGTCGATCCGCAATTGCGCGAGCGCTGCTACGGCGGCTTCGAAGGTTTGCTCTATAGTGAGATCGCGGCCCGCTATCCGCTGGAGTTTGCCGCCTGGCAGGCGCGCAACATCGATGCGACCCTGCCGCCAGGCAACAATCAGGGTGAATCGTTCCGCGCCTTTTTTGACCGCGTCACGACGGCGATCGCGGCCCATGCTGCGCGCCATCCCGGGCAGACGCTGGCGCTGGTGGCCCACGGCGGCGTGCTCGAGTGCGCCTACCGCGCCGCACTGGGCCTGGCCCTGGACACCCCGCGCGACTTCAAGGTGCACAACGCCAGCATCAACCGCTTTGCGGTCGAGCAGGGCAAGCTGCGCCTGCTCAGCTGGGGCGAAGTCGACCACCTGCGCCAACCCGCCCTCGACGAGTTGCCGTAGGGTGGAAGGCTCCGCCTTCCACGCGGTGATGGTTGGCGGTGGGGTTGTCCCGCACTCAACCGGCGCCGATTGGTTGGCGGTGGAGTTGCCCCTCGCGTGACCGGCGCCCATAGCGATCGCCGCGTGGACGGCGACGCCGTCCACGCTACGCGAGCGTCTCATTCCCCATTTCCTGACCTTGCCAATATCGCACACACAACAATTTGAAAAATTGTGCTGATAAATTGAGCAGCGCTTGAGGTAAAATAGCAGGTTCCCGTGTCACTTTTGAGTCTGCCAGCTGTGCAAATAGGTCCTTATCTCCTGCGTAATAACGTCTTTGTCGCGCCGATGGCTGGTGTGACGGACCGTCCGTTCCGACAACTGTGCAAGCAGCTCGGCGCGGGCTATGCGGTGTCCGAGATGGCTGCGTCCAATCCGCGCCTGTGGGCCAGTGAAAAGACGTCGCGCCGGATCGACCACGCGGGCGAGATGGAGCCCAAGGCGGTGCAGATCGCCGGCGCCGACCCGAAAGACCTCGCCGATTGCGCGAAGTTCAACGTCGAGCGTGGCGCGCAGATCATCGACATCAATATGGGTTGCCCGGTCAAGAAGGTCTGCAACAGCTGGTGCGGGTCGGCCCTGTTGCAGCACGAAGACCTGGTCGAGCGCATCCTGCACGCGGTGGTCGAGGCCGTCGATGTGCCGGTCACGCTGAAGTTCCGCACCGGCTGGGATCGCCAAAACAAGAACGCGCTGCGCATCGCGCGTCTGGCCGAGCAGGCCGGCATCCAGATGCTGACCCTGCACGGCCGCACCCGGGCCGACGGCTACAAGGGCGACGCCGAGTACGACACCATCCGCGCCGTGAAGGCGTCGGTCGGCATCCCGGTGGTGGCCAATGGCGACATCACCACGCCCGAGAAAGCCAGGTTCGTGCTCGACTACACCGGGGCGGATGCCGTCATGATTGGCCGGGCGGCCCAGGGCCGGCCATGGATCTGCCGCGAAATTGATCACTTCCTGCGCACGGGCGAACACATGCCGGCGCCGCTGGTCGAAGAGGTGCGTGAGCTGATGCACGAGCACTTGCCGGCGCACTACGCCTTCTATGGCGAGTTCATCGGCGTGCGCACCGCGCGCAAGCACATCGGCTGGTATGTCCAGGATCTGCCTGGTGGCGAAGAATTCCGTCAGCGCATGAATCTGCTGGAATCGACCGCCGAGCAACTCGCTGCGATGGATGACTTCCTGAAATCACAGCACCGCCATGGCGAGCGGTTACAATACCGCCCCGCGCTTCCCGCCGTGGACGCGATCGCCGCATAGAACACCAGCACAACCAGCGACAAGAAGAACAATTGGGGACGCGCTGCCCATCGATGCAGCAAGACAGTGCAGCAAGCCGGGCAGTAATCACACAACCAGGATGAAGCAGCAAAGACATGAGCAAAGAAAGTATCCAGGAAGTCGTCCAGAAGAGTCTTGAAGACTATTTCAACGATCTCGGCGAGCAAAAACCGACCAACATCTACGACATGATGGTGTTGACCGTCGAAAAGCCCGTCCTCGAAGTGGTCATGTCGCGCGCCGACGGCAACCAGTCGCATGCCGCGCAGATGCTGGGCATCAATCGCAATACATTGCGCAAGAAACTGCAAGAGCACGGGCTGCTCTAAGCGTTGCCGGTTGGCTGCGCTTCCTGCGCGGCCCCGGAGACCCAACGGTCTCCAGCTCCGGCGCCAGGAATTCTCAACCATAGGCCTCACCATGATCAAACAAGCTCTCATTTCCGTATCCGACAAGACCGGCGTGCTCGATTTCGCGCGCGCGCTGAACCAGCTGGGCGTGAACATCCTGTCCACTGGCGGCACCGCCAAGCTGCTGCAAGAAAATGGCGTGCCAGTCACGGAAGTGGCCGATTACACCGGTTTCCCGGAAATGCTCGATGGCCGCGTCAAGACGCTGCACCCGAAAGTGCACGGCGGCATCCTGGCCCGTCGCGATTTCCCTGAGCACATCGCGAAACTGGAAGAGCACAATATTCCGCAGATCGACATGGTCGTGGTGAACCTGTACCCGTTCCAGCAAACCGTCGCCAAAGAGCAATGCTCGCTGGAAGATGCGATCGAGAACATCGACATCGGTGGTCCGACGATGCTGCGTTCGGCCGCCAAGAACCACCGCGACGTAGTCGTGGTCGTTGACCCCGCCGACTACGGCGTCGTGCTGGCTGAAATGAAGGGCTCGGGCGGCGATGCCGGTCCGGTCAGCTACGAGACCAAGTTCCGCCTGGCCAAGAAAGTGTTCGCACACACCGCCCAGTACGACGGCGCGATCACCAATTACCTGACCAGCCTGGGCGAAGACCGCGCACACGCGACCCGCTCGAACTTCCCGGCCACGCTGAACATGGGCTTCGAGAAAGTCCAGGAAATGCGCTACGGCGAGAACCCGCACCAGGGCGCCGCCTTCTACCGCGACCTCGTCACGATCGACGGCGCACTGGCCAACTACCGTCAGCTGCAGGGTAAAGAGCTGTCGTACAACAATATCGCCGATGCCGATGCGGCCTGGGAATGCGTCAAGTCGCTTGGCGGCCTGGGCCAGGCGGCCGGTTGCGTGATCGTCAAGCACGCCAATCCGTGCGGCGTGGCAATTGGCGTGGATGCACTGGACGCCTATTCGCGCGCGCTGCAGACCGATCCGACCTCGGCCTTTGGCGGCATCATCGCCTTCAACGTCGAAGTCGATGGCAAGGCGGCCGAAGCGCTGGCCAAGCTGTTCGTCGAGGTGCTGATTGCGCCGAGCTTCACCGCCGAAGCGCGCCAGATCATGTCGGCCAAGCAGAACGTGCGTCTGCTGGAAATCGCCCTGGGCGCCGGCCAGAATGCCTACGACGTCAAGCGCGTCGGCGGCGGCCTGCTGGTGCAGTCGCCAGACGCGAAGAACGTCGGCATGGAAGACCTGCGCGTCGTTTCCAAGCTGCAGCCATCGCCGCAGCAGTTGCAAGACCTGATGTTCGCGTGGCGCGTGGCCAAGTTCGTCAAGTCGAACGCGATCGTGTTCTGCGGTAACGGCATGACGCTGGGCGTCGGCGCCGGCCAGATGAGCCGCATCGACTCCGCGCGCATCGCGTCGATCAAGGCCCAGAACGCCGGCCTGAGCTTGACCGGCTCGGCCGTGGCGTCGGATGCATTCTTCCCGTTCCGTGACGGCCTGGACGTCGTCGTCGATGCCGGCGCGACCTGCGTGATCCACCCGGGTGGCTCGATGCGCGACCAGGAAGTCATCGATGCCGCTGACGAGCGCGGCGTCGTCATGCTGTACACGGGCACGCGTCACTTCCGTCATTGATTCATTGGCAAGGCGAGGGCCGCGGGAAACCTGCCGCCCTGGCTGGCGTCTAACGGGGGTGTGCCGAAATGGTGCGCCCCTGTGTTTTTGCACAGTATTTTTCCCACGAACACCCCCAGCCGGGGTAACATTCCAGCATGATTATTCTCGGCATCGACCCGGGCCTGCGCACGACGGGGTTCGGCGTCATTGAAAAACACGGCACGAAGCTGCGCTACATCGCTTCGGGCACCATCAAGACCGGGCTGGAAGGCGCCTTGCCGCCACGCCTGAAAGTCATCCTGCACGGCGTCAGCGAAATCATCGCGACCTACCAGCCGGCCTGTTCCGCCATCGAAAAAGTGTTCGTCAACGTCAACCCGCAATCGACGCTGCTGCTGGGCCAGGCGCGCGGCGCGGCCATCACGGCGCTCGTAGGCGCCGACCTCGACGTCGCGGAATACACGGCGGTGCAGGTCAAGCAGGCGGTCGTCGGTACCGGCCGCGCGGCCAAGCCGCAGGTGCAGGACATGGTCGCGCGCCTGCTCAAGCTGCCGGGCCTGCCGGGCAGCGATGCCGCCGATGCGCTCGGCGTCGCGATCTGCCATGCCCACACGATCGACACGCTGGCCCTGCTGGGCGCGATTGCGCCCGACATGATCGGGCTGCGCATGAAAAACAGCCGTCTCGTCTCATAACAAGGAACTCATTCGATGATCGGTCGTCTCTCCGGAACCCTGCTCGAAAAAGCGCCGCCGCACGTGCTGGTGGATTGCAATGGCGTCGGCTATGAAGTCGATGTGCCGATGAGCACCTTCTACAACCTGCCGCACACGGGCGAAAAAGTCGTGCTGTTTACGCACCTGACCGTACGCGAAGATGCGCACCTGCTGTTCGGTTTTGGCACCGCGTCTGAACGCGCGCTGTTCCGGCAACTGATCAAGATTACCGGTGTCGGCGCACGCATGGCGCTGTCGATCCTGTCCGGCATGACCGTGGCCGAGCTGTCGCAGGCCGTCACACTGCAAGAGACGGGCCGCCTGGTCAAGGTGCCCGGCATCGGCAAGAAGACCGCCGAGCGCCTGCTGCTGGAACTGAAAGGCAAGCTCGGCGCCGATATCGGCATGGTGGCCGGCGTGCCGCGCGACGACACGCAGACCGACGTGCTCAACGCGCTCGCCGCGCTGGGTTACTCCGACAAGGAAGCGCTGCTCGCGATCAAGAACATGCCAGCCGGCGCCAGCGTCTCGGATGGCATCAAATTTGCGCTCAAGGCGCTCTCCAAAGCCTGACCGGATGTAAGCAATGAGTATCCAGACCGACAACTTTACCGAACAGCGCGTGATCGACGCCGCGCCGGCCTCGCCCAACGAAGAGGCAATCGAGCGCGCGCTGCGGCCCAAGCAGCTCGACGAATACGTCGGCCAGGAGAAAATCCGCGACCAGCTCGAGATTTTCATCACGGCCGCGCGCAACCGGCGCGAGGCGCTCGACCACACGTTGCTGTTCGGGCCACCGGGCCTGGGCAAGACGACGCTCGCGCACATCATCGCGCGCGAGATGGGCGTGAACCTGCGCCAGACGTCCGGCCCCGTGCTCGAGCGCCCGGGCGACCTGGCGGCGCTCTTGACCAATCTCGAACCGAACGATGTGCTGTTCATCGACGAGATCCACCGCCTGTCGCCGGTGGTCGAAGAGATCCTGTACCCGGCGCTCGAGGACTACCAGATCGACATCATGATCGGCGAAGGCCCGGCCGCGCGTTCCGTGAAACTCGACCTGCAGCCGTTCACGCTGGTGGGCGCGACCACGCGCGCCGGCATGCTGACCAATCCACTGCGCGACCGTTTCGGCATCGTGGCGCGCCTGGAGTTCTACAACGTTCCCGAGCTGACCAAGATCGTGCTGCGCAGCGCCGCGCTGCTGGTGGCGCCGATCGACGAAGACGGCGCGCGCGAAGTGGCCAAGCGCGCCCGTGGCACGCCGCGGATCGCCAACCGCCTGCTGCGCCGCGTGCGCGATTTCGCGCAGGTGAAAGGCACGGGCGAGATCACGCGCGATATCGCCGACCGCGCCCTCAAGATGCTCGACGTCGACAGCGTGGGCTTCGACGTGATGGACCGCAAGCTGCTCGAAGCGGTGCTGTTCAAGTTTGCCGGCGGCCCGGTCGGCATCGGCAACCTGGCCGCCGCCATCGGCGAAGCGGCCGACACGATCGAAGACGTGCTCGAACCCTTCCTGATCCAGCAGGGCTATCTGCAGCGCACCCCGCGCGGGCGCATCGCCACGCCGCTGGCCTACCAGCACTTTGGCGTGACCGCGCCGCGCATCAGCCCGACGGGCGACCTGTGGGACAGTCTGCCGCCAGGGCAGGGCGGCTGAAGTGGCTCGTGGCCTGATGTGACTTCGTGCGCGCGATGGTCAGCGCACAGCAATATTCTCTTTCTGGAGCAATCGTGAAAATGCTATTCCCGGCCGTCCTGGCCCTGGCCCTGCTGGGCTGCGCCGCGCCGCCAATCCAGGGCGACGCACCCTCTCCGCTGGGAGACGGCGTATGGTCAGGGACGTTGACGTCGCAAACGATCAGCCCTGATGATTCGGTGGCGGAAGGCACGTCGGACCTTCTGGTCGCGAGCTGCAAGGGCGTCGTACGCATCTGGGCGAGAGACGTGGGCCCCCAATTCCCGGATAGCGCCTATGTGCGGCTGGGGACGAAATACCGTGTTCAATCGCTTCCCGACAGTCACATGATTTACTATCTCCACGCAGCGCCGACGCAGCCTGATTGGGTAGAAATCCAGACCTATGCGTTTCTCGAGCTCGATGCGGATACCGCCGCACTGCAATGGAGTCGCGCTGTCAACAATCGCGATATCGATGGCGCCGCACAGGGCCGCTATTTTTTCAGTCAGGGCACCACCCGGCTGAAACGTGTGAACCGTGACTGCAGTAGCAGGCTGATGGAGTAGGCATCGTCTGGCGCAAAAGCGAAAGGTGCCGTCGTCACGCGACGTTTATCCGCAGTTCCGACGTTAGTGTTACTCTTCGCCCCTTCGTCTAGCAAACGGCCATGCGATAAAGAGTCACTCAATGAGTCGCAGCACCCTGCCGTTCCCGTACAGTATCAAGCGCCATGGCGTCTCCCTGTCCAACTGTGACGATGAACCGGTGCAGACCCCGGGCTGCATCCAGGCGCACGGCTTGCTGCTGGCGCTCAGTCTTGACGACCTGATCGTGCGCCAGGCCAGTGAAAACTGGCCGCAGCGTACCGGCCTGGCCATGGAGCAGGTCCTGGACCAGCCCCTGGCCGCCGTGATTGGCCCGCAGGCGGTGCAGTGCATCGTGCAAGCGATGCGCACCGAAGTCCTGGAGCGCAATGCGCTGTACGTGCTGACCGCGCCGCTGCCCCATGCAGCTTGCCACGATGTCGAGATGGACTTTTCGGTCCACGAGGCCGACGGCGTCCTGATCGTCGAGATCGAGCCGGCCAGCCGCCCGGGCGACACGGTCGTGACCGACAGCGACTATTACTCGATGGTGAAAACGACGCTGGTGCGCCTGAAGTCCGCCAGCAGCCTGAGTGCGTTCTGCGACATCGCCGCCAACGAGGTACGCCGCACGACGGGCCTGGACCGCGTGATGATCTACCGCTTCCACCGCGACGAGACAGGCGAAGTGATCGCCGATGCGCACCGCAGCGACCTCAATTCGTGGCTGGGATTGCGTTATCCGGCCAGCGACATTCCGGTGCCGGCGCGCGCGATCTTCAAGCGCATCGGCGTGCGGCCCTTGCCGGACGTGGATGGCGCGCTGATGGAGATCGTACCGCTGCTGAACCCCGTGACGGGGCGACCGCTGGACATGACCTATTGCGCACTGCGCGGCGCCTCCGTCATGTACACCGATTACCTGCGCAATATGGGCGTGGCCGCCACGCTGACGATGCCGATTCTGCGCGATGGCCGGCTGTGGGGCCTGATCGCGTGCCACCATTACGCGCCGATCGTGCTGCCCTATACCCTGCGCGCGGCCGCCGAATTTCTCGGCCAGGTCACGTCCCTCGAAATCGCCTCGGCCGAGGGCCGGGAACACCTGGAATACCGGCTCAAGCTTGAGGCCGCACACCACGCGGTGCTGGGCCAGGCGCTTGCCGACGGCAACTACGCGGCGCTGACCGATGGCGCGCCCTCGCTGCTCGACGGGATCGATGCGGGCGGCGTGGCGGTATCGGAGAATGGGCAGTGGAGCATGGCCGGCGCCACGCCGGATGCGCAGCAGCTCACGGCGCTGGCGGCCTGGCTGACGCTGCACAGCGCGCGCCTGGCCGATGGCAGCACGGTCATTGCGCTGGATGATCTGGGCCGCGCTTATCCTGAGGGCGGCAACGCGCTTGGTTGCTGCAGCGGCCTGCTGGCGTTTCCGATCTCGCAGCGCAGCCAGGGCGACTGGGTCATCTGGTTCCGCCCCGAGCAGTTGCAGACTTATCGCTGGGGCGGCAATCCGTACGAAGCCGGCAAGGCCACCGGAGAGCACGGCACGCGCCTGACGCCGCGTCAGAGCTTCGCCGTGTGGCAGGAAGAAGTGCGGGGCCGCGCCGAACCCTGGAAGCCGGTCGAGATCGAGGCGGCCAAGAACCTGCGCCTGTTGATGCTCGACGTCGTCGTCGCACGCGCCGAACAGCTGGCCGCGCTGAACACTGATCTGGTGCGCAGCAACGACGAACTCGATGCGTTTGCCTATGTTGCCGGCCACGACCTGAAAGAGCCGCTGCGCGGCATCCACAAGTACGCGCACTTCCTGCTCGAAGAAACGAAGGCGGGCCGCCCGCTCGACGCGCAGGGCCGCGAACGCATCGACGCGATGTTGCGGCTGACCGTGCGCATGGACAGCCTGCTCGACGCGCTGCTGCACTTCTCGCGCGTCGGCCGGCTCTCGCTCGAGCGCCATCCGATCGCGCTGGGCGACGTGGTGGCCGAAGCGACCGACATGCTTGGCGCCAGTCTGCTGGGACGCGACATCGACGTGCAGATTCCGCGGCCGCTGCCGACGATGTCGTGTGACCGCATCCGCGTGCGCGAAGTGTTCGCCAACCTGATCTCCAACGCCGCCAAGTACAACGACAAGTCGCAGCGCCGGATCGAGATCGGCTACCTCGATCCGGCCGATGGCGCCGACGCCGTCTCGACGTTCTACGTGCGCGACAACGGCATCGGCATCGACACCAAGCACAGTGAGCGCGTCTTCATGATGTTCAAGCGCCTGCACACGCGCGACGCCTATGGGGGCGGCAGCGGGGCCGGCCTGGCGATCGTCAAGAAGCTCGTCGAGCAGCACAATGGCCACAGCTGGTTCACGTCCGACGTGGGCGTCGGCACCACCTTCTACTTCACGCTGCCCGGCGCCGGCATGAAACAGCCGGGCGCATGACGCTGCCGGTGCGGAGCGACCTGCCGCCCATCCTGGTCGTCGATGACAGCGACGACGATTTCGACACCGTCTCGATTGCCGCGCGGCGGGCCGGCATCGGCAACCTGCTGGTGCATGCCCGGGATGCCGATGACGCCAGGCGCCGGCTGTTCGCCGTCTCCGGCAGCGCCTATGCCTTCATGCTCCTGGACTGCAATCTGCCGGGTGAAGATGGCCTGACGCTGCTGGAAGAAGTGCGCCGGCATCCGCAACGCCGCACGCTGCCGGTCATCGTGCTGACAGCCAGTATCAACCCGCGCGACCGGGACGCGTTCTACGCGGCCGGCGGCAATGCCTATCACGTCAAACTGGTGAACTTCGAGGAAGGCCTGGCCAACCTCGAGAGCATCTTTCGCTACTGGCTGACGCACGTCGTGCTGCCGGGCGCGGACACATCATCGACTGGAAAACCCCCATGCATGTGACTTACGATACCGATCGTCCCTGGCGCATCCTGCTGGTCGATGACAATGCGCTGGATCGTGCCGAGGCCAAAGCAGCGCTGCTGGGCGGGCACGATCGGCGCTACCAGTTCGTCGAAGCGACGTCGGCGAATGAGGCGATGCACCTGTGCGCAAGTTCGGCGCCATTCGACTGCATGCTGCTCGATTTCTTTTTGCCCGACGGCGACGCACTCGATGTGCTGGCACGCCTGCCGTGCGATGCCGACAAGATTCCGCACCTGCCCGTCGTGATCCTCACCGGCGTGGCCGGGACCGAGAGCCGCGCGTCGCTGCGCCATGGCGCCCAGGACTTCGTGGGCAAGGCCTGGCTGGGCCGCGAAAGCCTGACCTGGGCCGTCGAAAACGCCATCGAGCGGCGCAAGATCGCGCGCGAAGTCATGGCCGAACGCCAGGTGATGGACAGCCAGCGCCAGTACCTGTTCGAGGCCGAGCGCACGGCGCGCCTGGAAAGCGAACGGGTAGCGCTGCTGAAGGACGAATTTCTCGCCACGCTCAGTCATGAACTGCGCACGCCGCTGGCCGTGATCGTCGGCTGGGCCGGCGTGCTGCAACGCGCACAGGACAATCCCGCCACCATCAAGCGGGGCGTCGACGCCATCGCGCGCAATGCCGGCCTGCAGGCCAAGCTGATCAACGATCTGCTGGACATGAACCGCATCGTGACCGGCAAGTTGATCCTGGATCTGCAGCGGGTCGACCTGAGCGCGCTGCTCGATTCGGCCGCCGAATTCCTGCGTCCGCTCGCCATCGAGAAGGGCGTCGATATCCGGATCGACACCCATGACGGCGCGCCGCTGGAACTCGATGGCGACCCGGTGCGGCTGCAGCAGATCTTCGCCAATTTGCTGGGCAATGCGCTCAAGTTCACCCCGAGAGGCGGCGCGATCACGTTGACGGCGCAGCGCCGCGCCGACGCGCAGGTCGCGGTGACGGTGCGCGACAACGGCGAGGGCATCGATGCGCGGTTCCTGCCGCAGTTGTTCACCCGCTTCAGCCAGGAAAACAGCAAGGCCGCGCGCGTACATGGCGGGCTGGGGATCGGCCTGTCGATCGTCAAGCAGCTGACCGAGCTGCATGGCGGCAGCGTCAGCGGCGACAGCGCGGGCGTGGGCCAGGGCGCGACATTTACCTTGATGCTGCCGCTGCGCGTTACCGAGTCGGTGGGCGACACCGCGGCCGGCACGCTTGCAGAAGCCGAAGCAGAAGCGAATGCCCAAGCCGACCAGCTGATGCTGATCGACCTGCACGGCGTGAGCGTGCTGCTGGTCGATGACAACGAAGACATCCTGGAACTGAGCCGGCGCGTGCTGGAAGAGCGGGGCGCCGGTGTCGTCACCGTCAATTCGGTCGAGGCGGCGCTCGCGCAGTTGCGCAATGCGCGCCCGCAGGTGCTGGTCAGTGATATCAGCATGCCCAAGCTCAATGGTTACGACCTGATCCGCACGGTACGCGGCGACATGCAGCTCGATGACGACATGCTGCCGGCGGTGGCGATTTCCGCGTTCGCGCGGCCAGTGGATCAGCAGCGCGCGTTGCAGGCGGGGTACCAGGCGTATGTCATCAAGCCGCTGCAGCCGCATCTGCTGATCCGGGCCGTGGCGCGGCTGGTGGGGCGGGGGGACGTGTCACCCCTGGCACCGGCGTTGCAGCGCCACTGAGCCTGCCCGGCAAGACCTTACTTGACCGAGAACCGAACGCTGACCGTCTTTTTGTCGGCGAACGTGACGACTGCGACGGCCTTGCTGCCGGCAGCAAGCTTCGGGTCACCCTTGACCACCAGCGTATTGGTGCCGCCGGCCACGAGCGGCAGTTCGGTTTTTTCCGTCCCTTTCAGGACGGTCAGTGTGCCGGTTGCGCCGGCGGTCTGCTTGTCCTTGCCGTGGTCGTCGACGTAGATGGTCGCAGCGCCATTCGTGCTCACCAGCTCGAACGACAGGTCGCCCGCACTCTGCACGATGCCGCCATGTTTTGCTTTCGCGCCGTGCGCGTGGACGTTACCCGACAGGATGACACTGGCCGCGAGGGCCGCTACTGTGACGATGTTTTTCATTGTTTGCTCCAGAAAACGAAGGCGGCTCGGGATGGGCGCCGCCATATGGCCCATGTAACTTAGATCACATCACGTCGCCGCGGGCGTCCGCCAGCAACCGTTCCAGCGGTTGCCGGCCGACCTTCCAGAAGATGAGTGGTGTCAGCAGCGAATCGAGCAGCGTGGAACTGATCAATCCACCAAAGATGACGACGGCAACCGGGTGCAGGATTTCCTTGCCCGGCGCATCGGCCGCCAGCAGCAGTGGCGTCAGGGCGAATGCCGCCACCAGTGCCGTCATCAGCACGGGCGTGAGGCGCTCGATCGAGCCGCGCACGATCATCGGCCAGCCAAACTGCTCACCCTCGAACTTGCACAGGTTGACGTAGTGGCTCACCTTGAGGATGCCGTTGCGGGTCGCGATGCCGGCCAGCGTGATGAAGCCGACCATCGACGCCACCGACAGCGCAACCCCCGCGACCCACATGGCGATGACGCTGCCCACCAGCGCGAACGGGATGTTGCCCATGATGACAAGGGCCAGCGTGGTCGAGCGGTAGCGTGAATACAGCACCAGGAAGATCAGCACCAGCGACGCCAGCGACAGGCCGACGATCAGCTGCTGCGCCTGTTCCTGCGCCTGGAACTGCCCTTCGACGCTGATGAAATAGCCGCCCGGGAGCGCGCTGGCGGCCACTGCCTGGCGCACGTCGCCGATCACTTGCGCCATATCGGTGCCATCGGTATTGGCGTACACGACGATGCGGCGCCGGCCGTTCTCGCGCCCGATCTGGTTCGGCCCGTCGCCTTCCTCGACGGTGGCCACCGCGGACAGCGGAATCTGGCCTGCCGGCGCTGTCAGCATGACCCGCGCCAGATCCTGGGGTGTGCGGTCGGCGTCCGACAGGCGGACGACCAGATCGAAGCGGCGCGGCCCATCGATGACCTGGGTCACGCGCGTCCCTTCGGCCAGCGCCTGCAAGGCCTGCAGCACATCGCCCGCCGTCAGACCGTACTGGGCGGCCTTGCGGTAGTCGATCCGCACCTTGATCTGCGGGATCAGGACCTGCCGCTCCACCGACAGGTCGACCAGCCCCGGCACGCTTGCCAGGCGCGTGCGCAGGGTTTCCGCCAGCCCCCGGAGCGTGTCGATATCGTCGCCGTAGATCTTCAGCGCCACCTGTGCGCGCACGCCGGACAGCAGATGGTCGAGCCGGTGCGAAATCGGCTGGCCGATCGCCACCGAAGCGGGGATCACGGCGAGCTGGTTGCGGATGCTGGCCATGATGTCTTCGCGGCTGCGTCCGGACGGCTTGAGGTCGACGTCGATCTCGGACGAGTGCACGCCTTCCGCATGCTCGTCCAGTTCAGCGCGCCCGGTACGGCGCCCGACCCGGGTCACTTCCGGCACTTGGGCGATCAGGGTTTCGGCCAGCGCGCCCATGCGGTTGGCTTCGGCCAGCGAGGTCCCTGGCGTGAAGGTCATCCCCATGACCAGCGAGCCTTCGTTGAAGGCCGGCAGGAACGCGCGCGGGAAGAACGGCACCGAGGCGGCCGCCGCAACCACGGCGACAAGCGCTACCGACAGCAGCATGCGGGTACGGGGCAGCGACCAGTTCAGCGCGGCGGTATCCCACTGCTTCATGCGCCGCACGACCGGGCTGTCGCCGCGATGCAGGCGCTTCATGCGCGGCAGCAGGTAATACGCGAGGGCCGGCGTGACGGTCATCGACACCAGCATCGATGCCAGGATCGAGGTGATGTAGGCGATGCCCAGGGGCGCGAACAGGCGGCCTTCGATGCCGGGCAGCGCGAACAGCGGCACGAACACCAGCACGACGATGACGGTGGCGTAGACGATGCCCGAGCGTACCTCGACCGAGGCGTGCCAGATCACGTCCAGCACCGACTGGCCCGACTCGCTGCGCTGCTTCAGCCTGCGCACGATGTTTTCCACGTCGACCACCGCATCGTCCACCAGTTCGCCGATGGCGATCGCCAGCCCGCCCAGCGTCATCACGTTGATGGACTGGCCCAGCAGGTGAAATGCCAGCGCCGTGACCGCCAGCGACAGCGGGATGGCGACCAGCGAAATGACCGTCGTGCGCACGCTGAGCAGGAAGGCAAACAGCACGATCGCGACCAGGATCGCCCCATCGCGCAGCGCCTCGACGACATTGCCAATGGACGCGTCGATGAAATTGGCTTGCCGGAACAGGACCACGGGCGGCGCAATGCCGGCCGGCAGTCCCTGCCTGAGTTCGGTCAGCGCCGTCTCGATGGCCTGCGTCAGCTTGACCGTGTCGCCCGAAGGCTGCTTCTGGATGCTCACGATCACGGCCGGCTTGCCATTCAGGCCTGCGTCGCCGCGTTTGAAGGCTGCCGCATAGCGTACGTTGGCGACCTGGTCGAGCAGGACGGGCGCGCCATTGCGGTACGCGACGGCCAGGCCTTGCAGGTCGTCCAGGCGGCTGGTGCGGCCCAGGTTGCGGATCAGGTATTCGCGATTGTTCAGGTCGACGAACCCGCCGCTGGTGTTGGCGGCAAACCCGCGCAATGCATCGGTGACCTGCGCCAGCGAGACACCGAATTGCGCCATGCGCGCCGTGTCCGGTTCGACGCGCAACTGGCGCACTTCGCCGCCGATCGGAATCACCTGCGACACGCCCGGGATCGACAGCAGGCGAGGGCGCAGCACGAAATCGGCGTACTCGCGCGCCTTCATCGGATCGGTTCTGGCGGTGTCGATCGGCAGCGCGATCAGCATGATCTCGCCCATGATCGAGGACACCGGGCCCATCACGGGCGCGATCGCGCCCGGCAGCTGTTCCTTGACGAGGGTGATGCGCTCGGACACGAGTTGCCGGTTGCGATACACATCGGTACCCCAGTCGAACTCGGCATACACGATCGACAGGCCGACACCGGACACCGAGCGCACGCGCGTCACGCCAGGCATCCCGTTGAGCGCCGTCTCGATCGGGAACGACACGAGCTGCTCGACTTCTTCGGGCGCCATGCCGCCGGCTTCGCTCAAGACGGTGACCACCGGCTTGTTCAGGTCGGGGAACACATCGACCGGCGTGCGCGTTGCGGTCACCGCGCCGTAGATCATCAACAGGAGGGCCGCCGCCAGGACAAACAGGCGGTTGTGCAGGCTGAAACGGACAATGGCATTGAACATCGCCGCTCACCTGATCTGGTTGATCAGGGAGGTCCCGATGATCACCACCCTGTTGTCGGGACTGAGCCCTTTCGTCACGATGACGGTGCGGGCATCGAGCACCGTGGTCTCGACCGGCAAGGCAATGAAGCGCTGGGCACCCGACTTGATCCAGACCACCGTCTCATTGGCCGGATTGCGCGCCAGGGCCGCTGCCGGCAAGGCAATGCCCTTGATCGTTGTGTCGAGTCTGGCCACGACCGTCACCGGCTGCCCCACCGCCAGGCCGAGCGCGGCGCCGCGTGCCCGGAAACTGATGGGTACGGCGCCATCGCGCAGGCTCAGTCCACCCCCGAGCAGCGTCAGTTCGGCATCCGGGGCGTCGACCAGCGCCGCGCCGCGGATCTTGCGCGCGATCGCTGCGTCGGTCGTCAAGGCTTCGATCACCATGCGCTGCGGATCGACGATCTCGAACAGGATGTCGCGCGACTCGACGATCTGGCCCGCCAGCACGGCGGCGCTGGCAATCACGCCGCTGGCCGGCGCAACGATCGCCTGCGTCCCGCTGATCGAACTGGCGACGGCGCGCTCCTGGCCGATGGTGCCCTGCAATTCGGCGCGGGCGGCTTCGATGTCCTTTGCCGGCACCACGCCTTCCAGCAACACCAGGCGCTGCACCCGTTTTTCCAGCACGGTGCGGCTGGCACGCAGCGCCGCCAGTTGCGCCGCCTGGTTGCCACGCTCGATGGCCGCGCCGATAGGGGCAATCCGTGCCAGCAGCTGGCCCTTGACGACACGCTGGCCGGCGACCGGCAAGCCCTGCGGTCCGGGCGCGATCTGGCCCGCAAACGGGGCTTGCACGCGGCCGCCGGCGTTCGGGTCGATGGCGGCGCGCCCGTTGAGCGTCACGCTGCGCGCGAACTCGCCTTCCTTGACCATCAGCGTGCGCACGCCCATGCGGCGCTGCGCCGGTTTTGGCACGTTGACGCTGCCAGTCGGCAGGCGCGCCAGTCCGCCGGCCGACTGGCTTGCCGCGCCGTCGAGATGCTCGCCGTTCGGACCATGCGCGCCGGGCGAGGCGAGCAGGGACGTTGCCCATGCGGCGGCGATGATGCCGGCAATAACACGGTGTGAAATCGTCATGTCAGGCTCCCTTGCGTTGGCGGCGACGGCGCGCCAGGAATACGGCGGCCACGGCAACGAGCGCCAGGGCAGCAGCGGCCACCAGCCACCAGCGGCGACCGGCGCCATGTTCGTGGTCGTGCTCGGTGGCAGGCTCGGGCACCGTCAGCACGCCTTCCAGCAAATCGCTTTCCTTGCCAGCGACCAGCGTGAACAGCAGCGGGTGTGCGCCCGGTGTCGCGATCGCGGCCAGGAAGGCCGGATCGTCGACGGCGTAGTCGCCCTGGTCGGCGTGGAACGTTGCCTTTGCTTTCAGTTGCTTGTACTGGACTTCGAGCGCGCCATTCAGGACCGGCTCGTTGGTTTCGTAGCGATCAATCATGATCGACAGCTCGCCACCGGCCAGGTGGCCAAGCAGCTCGAACGATTCGGTGAAGGTTTCGATGCGCGGCGTGGAGGTGACGGCGCCGGTGGCCGTTGCCTGGCCGTCAAGGTGCTCGCCATTGGGGCCGTGGGCGCCAGGGCTGGCACAGGCGGGCGACGTGATCAGCATGGCGATCAGCAGCAGATACAGGTGTTTCATGGAAGGATTCCCAAAGCTTGATTGAGGGAGGCATGCGCCAGGCCGAGCGCAACGCGTTGCTGCGCCACGGCGACGTCGGCCTCGTGGGTCAGGGCATGCGAGCGCAGCAGTTCTGCAAGGCCACGTTCGCCATGCTGGAATGCCTTGGCAAACAGCGCCGTGTGTTCATGCAGCGCGACCGCGCGTGCCTCGGCGGTGGCAAGGGCAAGGCGGGTGTTCGCCAGGCGCTCCCGCGCGACCTCGACGTCGGCGACGGCGCTCGCTTGTGCCTGCGCCGCTTCGGCGGCCGCTGTCGCGATGACCGTGCTGGCCTGCGCTTCGATGCTGCGATTGCGTCCTGCGCTGCCAAGCGGGATCTGCAGCGCGATGCCGATGCTGCGCGCGGGTTCGCGCAGAGTGCGTTCATCTTCGCGCCGTACCGACAGGGCCAGCGTCGGCGGCGCCGCGCGGCTCGCCTTGGCCAGGCGCAGTGACGCCCGCGCCCGCTGCTCGGACGCCTGCGCAGCCTGGAGCCTCGGGTTGGCAGGCGCATCGGTGTCGTGGAGCGGCTCCGGTTCGAGCGCGGGCAGTTCGGGCAGGCCCGTCAGGACCCGATAGCGCGCCAGCGCGTCGGCCGCGGCAGTGCGCGCATGCAAGACCTGGACCCTGGCAGCGAGCACTTCCTGCTCTGCCAGCAGACCGTCGCTGCGGGCCAGGTCGCCCGCGGTGACACGGCGTTGCACTTCTTCGGCCAATTGCTCCAGATGCTGCACGTGGCCCTGTCGTTCATCGAGCGTGACCCTGGCGGCGGCCGCTTCCCACAGGCGGCTGCGCACCAGGCCGGCAATCTCGAGGCGCGTGGCACCGAGGTGGGCGGCGATTTCTTCGGTGCTGCGCTCGGCGAGCGTTTCGCGCGCCTGCTTCTGGTGCGGGAGCCAGATCGAGGTCGATACCGACAGGTCGGATTCGCGTTGATCGCGGCCGGACGCGCCGGTGTCATTGCGCTGCGACAGTCCGAGCGTCGGACTGCTGGCCAGCCATGACCCGGCCAGGCCGCGGGCCGCGGCGGCTTCGTCCTGGCGCGCTTCCAGTGTCCGGGCAACGGGTGCGCGGCGCCAGGCGCTGTCGACGGCTTGTTGCAGGGTGGTGCCGACCGGAAGCGGCTTCATTGGCGGCATTATTGGAGGTGCTGCTCCTGCCACGCATTGAAGCGCGAGGCCGGCACCGGCAAGGTAAAGCGACACGCGGGAAATGCGCATGTGTTCTCCATCGGGTGATAGTGACGATCACCGGGGGCGAGCACACCGGCGCGACAGGCGTCGCGCCGTTATCTTGCGATCATGCGTGCAGCGGCCCCCCGGCAGCTTGGCCGGGGGCGGGGGAAGGCGGTCTTGACGGACCGGCGAGGAACGGTTCCGGAACCCACTGGGTCACATGCGAAACGAGCTTTGTGACCAGTTGCTGGGGCGCGACCGGTAGTGGCGGCAGGCCAACGCCTGCGGGCTGGGATGGCGACGTATGGTCTTGCGCGTGATCGCGCGACGCGTCGGAATCGTCGTAATGGATGGTGCCGTCGTCGGCGTGGTGGTGGTGAGAAATACCCTGGTCATGTTCGAGCTCGTGCACCAGCGACACCGGATCCCCGTTTGATGGCACGCCGCCCTGCATGGCGAAGCCGTACAGGGGCAGGCACAGCAGCAAGAGGATGTGAAGAATCCGACGCAAGGCGATCACCAGTGGGTTTGGCGAAATTATAGCAGCAGGTTTGCTGCGCAACTGCGCGTCGCATCGTCGATGACGGCCGAAGGTGGCGCTGCAACGCCGGCGTCAGTCCGGCCCCGTACGCACCTGCGCTGCCATCCGCGCCGCAATGCGCGCCGCGTCCCGCCCCGGCGCCATCCCGAACATCCGCGCATACTCGCGGCTGAATTGCGTCGCACTTTCATACCCCACCTCGAACGCCGTCGTCGTCACGTTCGCGCCATGCGACACCAGCAGCTGGCGCGCCTGCATCAGGCGCACCCGCTTCTGATACTGCAGGGGACTGAGCGCCGTCACCGCCTTGAAATGCCGGTGGAACGACGAGGCGCTCATCGCGACCTTGTCGGCCAGCGCCTCGATGCGCAGGGGGCTGGCGAAATCTTCCCGGATCCAGGCAATCGCGCGCTGCACACGGGCCAGCGCGCTGTCGGGCAGCGCGATATCGCGCAGCATCGCGCCGTGCGGCCCCTGCAGCACCCGGTACAGGATTTCGCGCTCATACGCCGGTGCCAGCGCCGCGATGTCCTGCGGCTGGTCGATCAGCCGCAGCATGCGTACCCAGGCATCCATCAACTCGGGCGTGACGGCGGCCACGGAAAAACCGCTGTCGGTGCGGGTGCCGGCAGCAGGATCGGGCAAGTCGGCCAGCAGCGGCCCCAGCACCGCAGGATCGAGCGTCAGGCTCACAGCGAGGTAGGGCGCACCGCCTGCAGCCGCATGCACCTGGCCCACGGCCGGCAGCTCGACCGACATCACGAAATAGGTGGCCGGATCGTAGTGCAGCGTGCGCTCTCCGACCGTCATCGATTTGCTGCCCGTGAGGATCAGGTTGATCATCGGCTCGTACACCGCCGCCAGATGGTGTTCGGGAATCGCGCCCTGGACCATGGCCACGCGCGGGATGCCGGTCTCGGTGCGGCGGTTGGTCGCGCCGGCGGCAAGGCGCCGCAGTTCAGTCAACAGATGTTCCATTACGCATTGAAACAGAGCCAGGCGTGCGCCGCAAGGCATTGGCAGGATCGGGCAGGTTTATAGCAGGATCCGGTGGGCGCCGTGCGAGGCGGCTCGCTACCATGTTCTCATCCCTTCACCACACGGAGCACGAACATGAACACCCCAACGCACATCACCCTGATCACCGGCGCCAGCCGCGGCATCGGCGCCGCCACCGCCCTCGAATGCGCGCGGCGCGGCATGGGCGTCATCCTGACCTACAAGGACCAGCGTGAGGCAGCGGACGCCATCGTGCACCAGATCGCAGTCGCAGGTGGCAAGGCCGTTGCGTTGCAGCTGGACGTGGGCGACATCGCAAGCTTCGAGGGGTTCGGCGCGGCAGTGCGCCATGCGCTCGATACCACCTGGGGCGCAGCCCGGCTGCAGGGTCTGGTACACAATGCCGGCCATGGCCTGTACAGCCCGATCGAGCAGGTCACGCCGGACCAGTTCGACAGCTTGCTGAACGTGCACCTGAAAGGCCCGTTCTTCCTGACCCAGATCCTGCTGCCATTGCTGGCCGATGGTGCCAGCATCGTCAATCTTACCAGCGCCACCACCCGGGTGGCCACGGCTGGGGTGGCGCCGTATGCGGCGGCCAAGGGCGCGCTCGACGTGCTGACCCGCTACATGGCCAAGGAATTCGGCGCGCGCCGTATCCGTGCCAATGCGGTGTCACCCGGCGCGATCCGCACCGATCTGGGAGGCGGCTTGAACGATGCATTCGAAACCATGCTGGCGGCGCAGACGGCACTTGGCCGGGTGGGCGAGGCAGGCGAGGTTGCCAGCGTGATCGCCAGCCTGCTGGGCAGCGATCTGGCGTGGGTGAATGCGCAGACGATCGAAGTCGGCGGCGGTTATCAGATCTGAGTCACCGGAGTTCCCGATGCTCGACCACATTTTCTTGCCCGTATGCGACCTCGACAAGTCGCTGGCCTTCTATATTGCGGCGCTGGCCCCGCTCGGCATCACGCAGCGGCTCGATTTCGCTGGCAAGGATGGCCCGTCCGGTCATCCTGACCTGAAAGGTATCGGCGCCGATGGCCGCATGTTCTTCTGGCTGCGCCAGGGCGAACATCGCGGTACGGGCTTGCACATCGGCTTCGTTGCAAAGAGCCCGGCGGAGGTGGATGCCGCCTGGGCAGCGGCAATTGCAGCTGGCGCGCTCGACAATGGCGCGCCGGGAGCGCGCCTTCATTACGACCCCCGCTATTACGCCGCGAACGTGATCGATCCGGATGGGCACAGCCTGGAATTTGTCTACAAGAGCTGGCAGCATCCGGTCGGCTGACGCGCCACCTTCAGGGAACCACCACCACCTGCCGCGCGGCGCGCCAGCGCAGCAGCGCTTGCGTCTGCGTGCGCAGCACCGGATACACCAGGGTCAGGTACAGCGTCAGCGTCAAGCCGAGCAGCGCGCCGGCAATCCACATGAGGGCAGGCGCGGCGCCGCGCCACAACAACGCGGCGCAGAACGACAGCGGCACCGCCAGCAGCAGGGCCGCCACTGCGCGCAGCAGGGCAGAGCGGCGCAGCAGGTGGCCGGCCATCCCGACGACGAAGAAGGCGCACGCACCGAGCACGAAGCAGGCCAGTATCGCCGCCGCCTTGCCCGCGTCCGGCGTCATGGCGCCGGCCGGCAGCATGAACGCCGGCGCGACGAGTACCAGCATGCCGGCGGCAAGGCACAGCAGCCGCAGGATCGTCATGGCGATCCCTGGCGCAGCGGGTTGGCAAGGGCGGTGTTCTGGCGCATAGGAGGTCGATTGCAACATTTAGCCAGCACGGCAATGTGATAAAGATAGCACACAGGCAATATTGAGGTCATGGAAACTGTCTTTGGCACGCGACAGATGTGTCCTTGTTTCGCCGTGAATATGTCGTTCAGATGTAGCGGGGGCGGGGTCGCACATGACAGTTGTCACCCGATAGTGATGGCAACTGCGCCTGTCGGCAGACTCGCACGATCGACATACTGGTCTCACACCAACCCGTGAGGAAACCATGTCCACCATCGTCGCAAAAGCGGCACTCGCCGCAGCCGGTCTGTCCCTCTCCTGCCTGGCGCTCGGCGCCGCCACCCTGGTCCGGGACGTACGCGTCTTCGACGGCAAGGCCGTGCACGAACGGCGTTCGGTGCTGTTCGATGATGCGCGCATCGTCGATGCCGATGTTCGCGGGCCGGCCCCGGCAGGCGCGCGCATCGTCGAGGGGGCCGGGCGCACGCTGCTGCCGGGCCTGATCGACGCCCATACCCACGCCTTTAGGCAATTCGACCTGCCGGTGCTGTTCGGCGTAACGACCCAGATCGACATGTTTACCGCAGTGCCGGTCATGCAGGACGCCAAACGCAGCATGGCCTCAGGGCGGCACGCGGGCCAGGCCGACCTGTTCTCGGCCGGCGTCCTGGCGACGGCGCCGGGCGGCCACGGCACCCAGTTCGGCGTGCCGATCCCGACCCTGAGCAGCCCTGGCGAGGCGCAGGCCTTTGTCGACGCCCGGATCGCCGAAGGCTCCGACTTCATCAAGATCGTGCTGGAAGCGGGCGGGCATGGCGCTGGCACAATGAACTCGCTCGACATCGCGACCGCCACCGCGCTGATCGAGGCGGCGCACCGGCGCGGCAAGCTGGCCGTCGTTCACGTCAGCACCGAAAAAGACGCCCGCGCTGCGCTCGAGGCGGGCGCGGACGCGCTGGTCCATCTGTTCCTGGGCGCCGCGCCCGATGCAACGGCGGTCGACAGCCTGGCCAAACTGGCCAAACGCAAGAACGCCTTCGTGATCCCGACGTTCACCGTGATGGAAAGCATGGCTGGCATACGTGGCGACGACTTGCTGGGCAATGCGGATCTGGCGGCGCTGGTCGAACGCGAGGGCGCGGCGACCCTCAAGACGCGTTACGGGCAGCAGGCGCGGCCCCAGCTGCTGGCGATGCCGAAGGCCGTCACGGTGGCATTGGCCAGGGCGGGTGTGCCTATCCTGGCCGGGACCGATGCCGGTAATGCCGGCACGCTGTACGGCATCAGCATGCACCGCGAACTGGCCGCGCTGGTCGAAGCGGGTTTGACGCCGACCGCCGCGCTGGCCGCCGCCACGAGCGCACCGGCGGCCGCCTTCCGGCTGGGGCAGCGCGGCTGTATTGCCAAGGGTTGCAAGGCCGACCTGCTGCTGGTCGAGGGCGACCCGACACGCGACATCACGGCCACGCGCCGCATCGTCGAGGTGTGGAAGGACGGGCAGAGCGCGAACGCGCTGCGCGACGCCAAACGGCAACAGGTCGCGCAGGAGCGCGGCGCATCGACGCGCCCGGGTTTGCCGGCCGATGGACGCATCAGCCAGTTCAGCGCGGCGAAACTGGCCAGCCCGTTCGGCAGCGGCTGGATGCCGTCGACCGACCAGTTCGCCGGCGGCAAGTCGACCGTCAGGCTCGACGTGCTGCCGGCGCTGCCCGACGGGCAGATACCGCTGGCGGTGCAGGCCAGCGTCGCCCCCGGCCTGCCGTATGCGTGGTCGAGCGTCGCGTTCATGCCCGGTACGCAGCCGATGCAGCCGGCCGACCTGAGCGCGGCCAAGGTACTGCGCTTCAAGGTCCGTGGCGACGGCAAGACTTACCAGGTGATGATCATGGGCGCGGCCAACAGCCGGCCGAGCAGCGTGCCGTTCGTCGCCGGCAAGGAGTGGGAAGACATCAGCGTGCCGCTGTCGGCCTTTGCCGGCATCGATCCGACGGCGGTTGCCATGCTAGCATTCAGTGCCGGGCCACAGCCGGGCGAGTACCGCTTCGAACTCGCCGACGTGCGCCTGCTGGCGCAATAACGATCACGGAGTCACGATGACGACGACCTTCAGGCAGATGCTGGCACGCCCGTGGATGCCGGCCGACTACGGCACATTGCAATACATGTGGCTGCTGTCGCTGGGCTACCTGTTCTGGAAGTTTTATTACGTGACGCCCGGCGTGACCGAGGCGGTGCTGCTGGCGCTGACCATCATCCTGTTCGTGCCGCTGTACTGCGCCAGCTTCTGGCCCGGTGGCTGGCGCGTGGGCGTCTGCGTCGTGGCCACCTGCCTGATCGGCGCAGCCTGGGCGCGCTGGAATCCGGGCGCCGCCTGCTTCTTCATCTTTGCCTGCGCCATGTGCGCGCGCATTCACGGCACGGCGCGCGCCGTGGGCGCGATGCTGGCCGTGATCGCCGGCGGCGCGCTCGTCGCCTTGCTGATCCCGCAGATGCGGATGGTGTTCCTGATGCCGATCCTGATGGCCGGCATCCCGGTCGGCCTGTCGTGCATCATGGATGCCCGGCTGCGCGCGTCGCGCAGGCTCTTGATGCGCAAGCAGGAAGAGGTCGAGCACATGGCGCGCATCGCCGAGCGCGAACGCATCTCACGCGACCTGCACGACCTGCTTGGCCACTCGCTGTCGATGATCGCGCTGAAGGCCGAACTGGCGCGCAAGCTGGCGCGGCGCGACCTGGCTGCCTGCGAGCGCGAAATCGCCGACATCGAAACCAATGCGCGCGAGGCGCTGGCCGAGGTGCGCGCCGCCGTGACGGGTTATCGCCAGAGCGGCCTGGTGCAGGCGCTGGCCAGCGCGCGCGCCAGCCTGCTCGCGGCCGACGTACTCCTCGACGAGCGCATCGAGCGCATCGACCTGGCGCCGGCGGCCGAACACGTGGTGGCGCTGGCCGTGCGCGAAGCCGTGACGAATATCGTGCGCCATGCCGGCGCGTCGCGCTGCACGCTGAGCCTGGTGCAAGTGCAGCAGGATGGCCAGACGCACGCCGTGCTGCGCGTGCTCGACGACGGCAAGCTGCGCAGCACGGATGCCCTGCAGCAGGGTAACGGCCTGGCCGGCATGCGCGAGCGCGTCGCGGCGCTGGGCGGGCGCTTGTCGTTGCAGGCCGGCGCCGGCCTGGCGCTCGAACTGCACGTGCCGTCGGGAGCATCGGCATGATCCGCATCCTGATTGCCGAAGACCAGACGCTGGTGCTGGGCGCGCTCAGCGCGCTGCTGCGGCTCGAGCCCGACTTTGATGTCGTGGGCGGCGCTGCAGACGGACGCGCGGCGCTGGCGCTGTGCGAGCAGCTGGTGCCGGACATCGTGCTGACCGATATCGAAATGCCGCACATGACTGGCCTCGAACTGGCGCAGGGCCTGGCCCAGCGCAAGCTGGCCTGCCGTGTCGTGGTGGTGACCACGTTTGCGCGCAGCGGCTACCTGCGGCGCGCGATGGAAGCGGGCGTGCGCGGCTATCTGCTGAAGGATGCGCCGGTCGACGCGCTGGCCGCAGCAATCCGCGTCGTGCATGGCGGCGGCCGCGCGATCGCGCCCGAGCTGGCGCTGGAAAGCTGGAACAGCGGCAGCGATCCGCTGACCGAACGCGAACGGCAGGTATTGCGGCTGGCAGGGGAGGGACGCACCAGCGGCGAGATCGCGCGCCAGGTGCATCTGTCGGAAGGCACGGTGCGCAATTACCTGTCCGAAGCGATCAGCAAGCTCGGCGCCGGCAACCGGGTCGAAGCTTACCGGTTGGCGCGCGATGCCGGCTGGTTGTAGTCGTCGGGATTGCGGCGGGGCCGGCTCAACTGGTTCCAGGCCACCGTTTTGTTGGCGCGCCGGGGCGGCGCGGGTGGCTGCGGCACGTGCATCAGCGGATAGATGAAGCTGCAGTAGAGCAGGATCGTGTGGACCAGGAAGAACGTGCACAGGTAGACCATCAGCATATTGCTGCCGTGCCAGATGACGATGCCGCTGGCGCCGAACGGCACCATCAGCAGCAGCGCCGCGAACGAGCGCAGCATCGCGTCGCGCCCCATGCGATGGCCCGCCATCGCCACCAGGAAGAACCCGCCCGAACCCAGTGCCACGCCCACCAGCACGATGTACGGCTCGAGCCAGTCGGGGATGCCATGCGCCGTCGAGGCCAGCAGCGCGGCCGGCAGCAGGATGGCAAACACGCCGGCCGCCATGCTCAGGAGCCGCAGCATGCGCATCTCGCGCCCGCGAAAGACGGGGCGTGCGGTACGCGTGATCGGAGTGGATGTCATGGGGTGGATGATCGGGATGGGGCCGGATGTAACGTCCGGGCGCGTGGCGCGGTTGACATGGTCAGTGGCCGACGCTTTTCGAAAACAGGTTGATGACCAGCACGCCCGCGATGATCAGCGCCAGGCCGGCAATCGCCGCCAGGTCGAGGCTTTGCTTGAAATACAACCAGCTGACGATCGAAATGAGCACGATGCCCACGCCGGACCAGATCGCGTAGGCAATGCCGGTTGGCAGCACGCGCAGGCTGAAAGTGAGCAGGTAGAACGACAGGGCATAGCAGCCGACGGTGATCAGGCTGGGGAGGGGGCGGGTAAAGCTGTCGGACGCCTTGAGGGCCGTGGTGCCGATCACTTCGGCAACGATGGCAAATCCGAGATAGAGGTAAGCGAGGTTCAGGGTCATGGACAATAAAAACGGCCCGTCGCCGGGCCGTGGTAATGATTACTGCTCGCGCTGCCAGGTCTGGGTGCGCCCGAACATCGGCGCGCCGATGTAGCCGCGCACTTCGAGTTTGTTGCCGTTGTCGGCCAGGGTGGCCTTGCTCTTGTAGGTCTTGCCGGCGGCCGGGTCGAGGATTTCGCCACCGGTGTAGTCGCCGCCGTCTTTTTTCAGGCCCGACAGGATGGTCATGCCGATGATCGGCTGGTCCTTGCGCGCGTCGCTGCATTTGCCGCACAGCGGATTCTGCTCTTCGGATGGCGCGCGGTACAGTTTTTCGATCTTGCCGGTCAGGATGCCGCCTTCTTCGGTGATCCGCACCAGCGCCTTCGGCTTGCCGGTCTTGTCATCGATGGTCTTCCAGGTGCCGACAGGCGAGGTGGCCTGTGCCCAGGCGGCAGCGGGCAGGGCAAACATGGTGGCGGCAATCAGGCTTGCTTGAATCAGGTGGCGCATGGTGGTGTCTCCAGTGTTGTTGTAGGTACGGCGCCAGTGTAGCCTACCGCTTCGTCCGTGTGACAGGTTGACGCCCGAGGATGTCTTCCAATTGCGCACCAGGGGCTATGGCGCGTTGCGCACGTCTTCCGGGGTCACCTGGTGGCGCCGCTCGGCCGGGCGGGTGAGCACGCGCAGGCTCACTTCGAGCGGCACGCCCAGCGTGGCCAGTTCGCGCGCCGCAGGGCGGGCCTCGATCGAGACGTCGTGCAGCACGGCGTCGATGAGGAGGGAGGTCTTGTAATCGCTTCGTCGGTCCATGGTGGGATCGTATCATGTCCACCACGCTTTAGATCGCCAGCAATTGGTGCACCATCGGGCGCGTCCGCACCAGCAGCGCCCATTTTCCGTCCATCCTGAGCCAGCCCGGCGGATGGCGCCACAGAGCCGAAAAAATGATGTTAATTCCCTACGGAATCATGTAACTTGTGCGACTTCACGGTGGCGAAATGCCGCCTTCCTGAACCCCTCAACGCAGGAGTCGCACCACCATGCTCGACCTGGTCAACGCTGTCAACGGTATCATCTGGAGCCCCATCATGATTGCCCTGTGTCTGGGGGCGGGCCTGTACTTCTCGATCCGCGGCCGCTTCCTGCAGGTGCGACACCTGCGCGAGATGCTGCGCCTGATGCGCGAAGGGAAGAGTTCGGAGCAGGGCGTGTCCTCGTTCCAGGCGCTGGCCATGACGCTGGCTGGCCGGGTCGGTACCGGCAATATCGCCGGCGTGGCCACTGCCATCACGTTCGGCGGCCCGGGCGCCGTGTTCTGGATGTGGGCCGTGGCCTTCCTGGGCGCCAGTTCGGCCTTCGTCGAGTCGACGCTGGGCCAGCTCTACAAGGAGCAGATCGGCAACCAGTATCGCGGCGGCCCGGCCTTCTATATCGAAAAAGGCCTGGGCATGAAGCGCTACGCCTGGACCTTCTCCATCGCCACGCTGTTCGCCACGGGCCTGCTGCTGCCGGGCGTGCAGGCCAATTCGATCGCCGAAGGTCTCAAGACCGCCGCCGGCATCGATCCGCTCTACACCGGCATCGGCGTGGCCGTGGTGCTGGCCGCGATCATCTTCGGCGGTGTCAAGCGCATCGCCCATTTTGCCGAGATCGTGGTGCCGTTCATGGCGGCCGCCTACATCCTCGTGGCCGTGGCGGTGGTAGCGATGAACATTGAAGCCCTGCCGGGCGTGCTGCGCCTGATCGTCAGCTCGGCCTTCGGCCTGGATGCGGGCTTCGGCGCCATGCTCGGCATGGCCATCCAGTGGGGCGTCAAGCGCGGCATCTATTCGAACGAAGCCGGGCAGGGTACCGGCCCGCACGCGTCGTCGGCGGCCGAAGTGAGCCACCCGGCCAAGCAGGGCCTGGTGCAGGGCTTCTCCGTTTATATCGACACGCTGTTCGTGTGCTCGGCCACCGCCTTCATGCTGCTGGTGACGGGCCAGTACAACGTCGAGAACACCGACGGCACGGCGCGCTTCATCGGCGTGCAGGGCGTGGCGTCGGGTCCGGGCTATGTGCAGACCGCGCTCGAGAACGTGCTGCCGGGCTTCGGCGCGCTGTTCGTCGCGATCGCGCTGCTGTTCTTCGCGTTCACGACCATCGTGGCCTACTACTACATCGCCGAGACCAATATCGCTTACATGGACCGCCATAACCGCCATCCGTGGCTGGGCGTGGTCCTCAAGCTGTGCATCATTTCGGCCACCATCTACGGCGCGGTCAAGACCGCCGACGTGGCCTGGGGCCTGGGCGACATCGGCGTCGGCCTGATGGCGTGGCTGAACATCGTCGCGATCTTCCTGCTGCGCAAGGACGCCTTCAAGTGCCTGCGCGATTACGAAGCGCAGAAGAAGGCTGGCAAGGAACCCGAGTTCGATCCGGTTGCGCTCGGGATCAAGAATGCGCATTACTGGGAGGGGCGTGCGGCTGCGCTGAAGGTGCAAGGTGACGGTGCGCGCGACGCGGCGCCAGTCAAATAGCGTCGCGTGATGCTCCGGCCATCCAGGCCGGGGCGTCCGCCGGATCGTCCTCCACCCGCGCCAACGCCCGAACGTCCGGATTGGCCGCAGTGCACTTTTATCGAATCGACGCGTTCATGCGCCCGCTGACCGGCATCATCCTTCTGGGAGCTCTCGCTACCATGGCAATCTCCCCGCCGGTCTCGGCGACCACCACCACCACCCCGCAGTCGCCCCAATACCACGACGGCAAATACCGCAATCCGGTCGCCATGCACAAGCTGGGTCCTGGCGAGATCGCCAAGCTGTGGTGGGCCTTCGTGTTCCATAAGCCGGCCGGCACCATGCCGCAGCAGGCGGTGCCGGTGCAGCCGCTGACACGGGCCGCCCTGCTCGCCGCGCCCGACAACACGCTGTACCGCCTCGGCCACTCGACGATGCTGATCAAGCTTGCCGGTGAGTTCTACCTGACCGACCCCGTGTTCTCGCAGCGGGCATCGCCCGTGCAATGGGCCGGCCCCGCGCGTTTTCATGCGCCGCCGATCTCGATCGACGAACTGCCGCCCATCAAGGCGATCATCCTGTCGCACGACCATTACGACCACCTCGACTACGCGGCGATCATGGCGCTGACGGTGAAGACGTCCGTATTTCTCACGCCGCTCGGCGTGGGCGACCGGCTGGTCGACTGGGGCATCGACCGCGCCAAGGTGCGCCAGTTCGACTGGTGGCAGGGCGCCCAGATCGACGGCGTGCATTTCGTCGCGACGCCTGCCCAGCACTTCTCGGGCCGCGGGCCGCGTGACGGCAACTCGACGCTGTGGGCATCATGGGTGATCCGGCACGACGGACTGCGCCTGTTCTTCAGCGGGGACACCGGTTATTTCCAGGGCTTCAAGGAGATCGGCGCCAAATACGGGCCGTTCGACGTGGCACTGATCGAAACCGGCGCCTACGACAAGCTCTGGCCAGACATCCACATGCAGCCGGAAGAAACGCTGCAAGCCTTCGTGGACCTGAACGCAGCCTGGCTGCTGCCAATGCACAACGGAACGTTCGACCTGGCCCTGCATCGCTGGCAAGAGCCGCTCGACCGGATCGAGACGCTGGCCAACGAGCGCGGGATCAAGCTGGCCACGCCGGAGATGGGCGAAGCACTGAGCTTGACGCAGCCGCATGCCGGCGGGCGCTGGTGGCATGGCCTCAAGTGATCACGCGCCGCAGTGCGCCAGTGTTGTATCGAACCAGCCGTGAGCCTTGCAGGTGCCCTGCACCAGCGCACGCACCCGTGCCACGCGCGTCGCATACGCTGCGGGCTGCCTGACAGGATGGTACGCGTTGGGTGCCTTGATCATGGCAACCAGGCCAATGAATTCTTCTTCGCTGGTCTGTTCCAGCGACTTGCCGAGATAATTCCGGGACGCCGCTGACAAGCCCATGATCTGCCTGCCGTTGTGCGTTCCCAAATAGACACGGGTCGTGTACAGCGCCAGTTGTCGTGCCTTGGACAGCCTGGCGTCGAGCACCACGGCCATCGCATCACGGCCCAGATCGATCCGTTTGCAGCATGCAAAGACGCTGCGGTACAGCGCCTGCAACGCGCCGCCAGCCCCGCCCAGATCCGCCCCTTCCAGGTAGACGTCGCGCGCGACCGCGCCCGAGATCGTCGCAAAGCCCTGGCCGCTGGTCAGGCTCACGCCGTGGTGTACGAAGAAGGCAGGATCTTCGACGCGCAGCAGGATCTGCGTCTGCCGCGCGGACAGGGGCGCGTCAGCGATTGCAGGCATGTGGGCAGTGACAGTGTCAAAGGTGGCCCAGGCCCAGATGACGACAAGGAGCAGATAGCCCGCCACCATCGCGGGCAGGATCGACAGCCAACGGGTTCGTCGTCGCATCACACGCTTTTGACGGGCACCTGGCCCACGGATGGTCTGCGCTGCAAACCCAGATGCACGGTGCCGTGTTCGAGCAGGCGCGCCAGCGCGTAACAGCACAGCAGCACCGGCAAATAGACGACAAAGGTCCAGGTTTGCACATCGCCCAGAAGTGACCTGTACAGCCACTGCGCGGAAAGCACGATGAACATGTGGAACAGGTACAGCTCATAACTGAGGCTTCCCATGCGCGCCAGCCATCCGAGACCATGGCGCGGCGCAGGTGGCTGCGCGTGAAAGGCCAGCAGCAGCAGGCAGGCGCCGACGCAAATCACATACAGGTTCGACTTGAACAGATGTCGGTAGACCACGTCCGACCAGCCCAATACCAGCACAAGGCACAACGCACCAGCCAGACCCATGATGCGGGCCCCTCGTTTGCCTGGCTGCCACCGGCGCGCCAGCAGTGCAGCGAGCACGCCCCAGGCCAGCGCCGCCATTCCGGGCAGGTATGCCTTTTCCCACCAGACCTCGTCGCTCATCGGCACCAGCGCGCGCAACGGTTGCAGTCCCAGCGCCAGCATGACCAACATGCCGATCAGGACACGGCGCGGCAGCCACAGGCACAGCAGCGGAAAGCCCACGTAGAACACTTCTTCGATCGACAGTGACCACAGCACATCCCAGCCCGGCGGCGCCCAGCCAGTGCGGCCCTCGTACCAGTTGAACGTGAACGTCAGTGCCGAACCGAGCAAGCCGGCCAGCGACTGGCGGTCGGTCTCTGGTGCGAATCCCGGTACCTGGCACACGGCCAGCAGCGAGAGCAGCGTCAGGGCCAGGCCGAGCAGGGGCAGGATGCGCCGTGCGCGGGCGCGGTAGAAACGGCGCAGGTCGACCTGTCCAACGTCGCCATCGCGTTCGATGATACGCAGCGTGATCAGGAAGCCCGACAACGTGAAGAAGATGAAGACTGCTTCGTAGCCGTTGAAGCTGATGGCGTCGATCAGTCGCTTGGGCAGCCACTGGCCAAGCAGGCTTGGGCCCAGCGGCAGGCGAAACGGCAAGGCCAGATGGTGCACGATCACGAGCAGGATCGCCAGGCCACGCAGGCAATCGATGCCGACGTTACGCCGCGCGGCTTGTCGATGCAGGAGGGAAGTCGTCATGCGGTGCTTTCCAGGGTGATTGCTGCCATCGTCTACAGGGTGCGTTCCCATACCAGGCGCCAGATTGCGCGTACCCGATACGTCGTTGCGCGAATCAGCGGCGCGTTGCCTTCGAACGTGCGCCGTTCGCGAACGTCTTGCTGCAGCACATCCGAGACCGACAGTCGCAGGCGCGATCTTGCATCACGCTTCCACAGTGTGTAAAGGTCAAGCTGGCGTTTCATGCTGTCTGCATCGACGATCCATGCGCTGCTGCGGCTGACAACGCCGCTGGTGTGGGTATAGCTGCCGCCGACGTCGATGCGCCGGTTCGTGCCGCCAGCCGGTCGATCGTGGCCTTGCCTTCTGATTCGACCTTAAAAGCCAGGGTCAGGTCTGACATTCGGACACGAACTCGACAATTGGGTAGTCGGAACCAGCTTATACCGGGCCATGCCAATGCCGGGCAACAAGCCACTGCAAGTAGTTAGGGCTGAGGTCGTGTCCGAATGTCAGACCTGACCCCGGCTGTGCTGATGGCATGGATTGAAGTGAGCGGGACAGAAACAAAAAACGCGGCCGAGGCCGCGTTTTCTTTGGGCGCTGGCTAGTTATGCCGCTGCCAGTTTCTCCAGCTGCTCCTGCATCTTGCTGAGCGTGGCCGAGAAGTTTGCCACGCGTTCCTGCTCCTGTGCCACGACGGCGGCCGGGGCGCGGGCCACGAAGCTCTCGTTCGACAGCTTGCCGTTGGCCCTGGCGATTTCGCCGGCCACGCGCGCGATCTCTTTCGACAGGCGCTCGCGTTCGGCGGCGACGTCGATCTCGACCTTGAGCATCAGCTTGGTGGTGCCGACGATCGACACGGCTGCTGGCGATTCCGGCAGCGCATCGACGATCTGCACTTCGGCCAGTTTGCCCAGCAGCTGGATGTACGGTGCGAACACCGCCATGTCAGCGCGCCCGGCGTCGCTCGATGGTTCGACGATCAGCGGCACGCGCAGCGACGGCGCCAGCGACATTTCGCCGCGCAGGTTGCGGGTGGCGTCCACCAGCGCCTTGAGTTGCTCCATCCAGGCTTCGGCGCCTTCGTCGATCTGCGTCGCATCGGCTTGCGGATACGGTTGCAGCATGATCGTCGGCCCGGTCTTGCCGGCCAGCGGGGCGATGCTTTGCCACAGCGCTTCGGTCACGAACGGGATGATCGGATGCGCCAGGCGCAGGATCACTTCCAGCACGCGCAGCAGCGTGTGGCGCGTCGCGCGTTGCTGCGCTTCGGTGCCTTGCTGGACCTGGACTTTCGACACTTCAAGGTACCAGTCGCAGTACTCGTCCCAGACGAACTTGTAGATGCTGTTCGCGATATTGTCGAAGCGGTAGTCGGCAAAGCCCTTGGCGACATCCTGTTCGACGCGGTTCATCAGCGAGATGATCCAGCGATCGGCCTGGGATAAATCTTCCGGTGCTGGCGCGCCGCAATCCTTGCCTTCCGTGTTCATCATCACGAAGCGGGTCGCGTTCCACAGCTTGTTGCAGAAGTTGCGGTAGCCTTCGGCACGGCCCAGGTCGAAGTTGATGTTGCGGCCCAGCGACGCGTAGCTTGCCATCGTGAAGCGCACGGCGTCGGTGCCGAATGCCGGGATGCCATCCGGGAATTCGCGGCGCGTGGCCTTGCCGATTTTCTCGGCGGCGCGCGGGTCCATCAGGCCCGTGGTGCGCTTGGCCACCAGCGTCTCGACGTCGATGCCGTCGATCAGGTCGATCGGGTCGAGCGTGTTGCCCTTCGACTTCGACATCTTCTGGCCCTGCGAATCGCGCACCAGGCCGTGCACGTAGACGGTCTCGAACGGCACCTTGCCGGTGAAGTGCGCGGTCATCATGACCATGCGCGCCACCCAGAAGAAGATGATGTCGAAGCCCGTGACCAGCACCGACGACGGCAGGAACATCTTCATGTCCGGCGTTTCTTCGGGCCAGCCCATGGTCGAGAAGGGCACCAGCGCCGACGAGAACCACGTGTCGAGCACGTCGTCGTCGCGGCGCAGGGCGCCGGTGATGCCGGCAGCTGCCGCCTTGGCCTGCGCTTCGGCTTCATCGCGCGCGACGACGATCTGGCCGTCTTCGGCGAACCAGGCAGGGATGCGGTGGCCCCACCACAGCTGGCGCGAGATGCACCAGTCCTGGATGTTGCCCAGCCACTGGTTGTAGGTCGTGCTCCAGTTTTCCGGCACAAACTTGATCTCGCCGCTGGCGACTTTTTCGAGTGCCACGTCGGTGATCGACTTGCCCGGATTGAACGTGCCTTCCGGGGCCGGCTTGGTCATTGCGACGAACCACTGGTCGGTGAGCATCGGCTCGATCACGACGTTGGTGCGGTCGCCGCGCGGGACCATCAGCTTGTGCGGCTTGATCTGCTCCATCAGGCCCAGCGCTTCGAGGTCGGCCACGATCTGCTTGCGCGCGGCGAAGCGGTCCAGCCCCTGGTACTGGGCCGGGCCGTTTTCGTTGATCTTGGCGTCGAGCGTGAAGATGCTGATCGGCGCGAGGCCGGCGCGCTGGCCGACCGCGTAATCGTTGAAGTCGTGGGCCGGCGTGATCTTCACGCAGCCGGTGCCGAACTCTTTATCGACGTAGCTGTCGGCGATGATCGGAATCTCACGGCCGGTCAATGGCAGTGTGAGTGTCTTGCCGTGCAAATGCAGGTAGCGTTCATCGGTCGGGTCGACCGCGACGGCGACGTCGCCCAGCATCGTTTCAGGGCGCGTGGTGGCGACCGTCAGGTGGCCGCTGCCGTCGGTCAGCGGGTACTGGATGTACCACATGAAGCCGTCTTCTTCCTGCGAGTCGACTTCGAGGTCGGACACGGCCGTGCCCAGCACCGGGTCCCAGTTCACCAGGCGCTTGCCGCGGTAGATCAGGCCCTGCTCGTACAGGCGCACGAAGACTTCGACGACCGATTTCGAGCGCGGTTCGTCCATCGTGAAGTATTCGCGCTGCCAGTCGGGCGACGTGCCCAGGCGGCGCATCTGGCCGGTGATGGTGCTGCCCGATTTTTCTTTCCACTCCCAGACTTTTTCGAGGAATGCGTCGCGGCCCAGGTCATGGCGCGAGATCTTTTGCGCGTCCAGCTGGCGCTCGACGACGATCTGCGTGGCGATGCCGGCGTGGTCGGTGCCCGGGACCCATGCGGTGTTGTAGCCGCGCATGCGGTAGTAGCGCGTCAGGCCATCCATGATCGTCTGGTTGAACGCGTGGCCCATGTGCAGGGTACCGGTGACGTTCGGCGGCGGCAGCTGGGTGCTGAAGGAGGGCTTGCCCTCGTCCATGGTCGCAGCAAAGTAGCCGCGCTGTTCCCACTCGGCGCGCCAGAACTGTTCAATATCGGCTGGCTCGAAAGACTTGGCTAATTCCATGATGTGGTCGTGTGTGAATTTTGCGAAAGAAACCATTATAGGTCACCTTCCAGCGCCAGCCTATCCTGGCAGCGTCGCTGAATTGCCATGTGTTGCCCAGCTCGTTTGAATCCTTCTTTGTTTGCCACAGCTCCTTGATATACCTCCAAATGTGCCAGTGATTCCTCTGAATATCTGCAGCCTCGACGAACCATCACCCCCATCCCGCTGGTCGAACGAGGGCACATCCAACATGAGGAGAACACCATGTCACAACTCGACCCAACCGGGATCGACAATGCAAACGAGGACGCCATCGGCGATACCGGCGTGATGACGTATGAAGAAGTCTCCGGGCTGTCCAATGGCGACCTGGGGATTCCCGAGCCATACGACGCCGGGCCCACCGGCGCCGCGCCCGGGATCGCTGCACCGCCGGCCATCCAGCCGGCCCAGCAAACGCCCTTGCCGATCCCCTCCCTTCCCATCCCGTCCATCCCGGCCATCAAGAAGGCGGTCAGCGGTTGCTACGCCAGTTCACTGGGCAGCTTCCAGCTCGACCTGCGGGTCGACGTCGACCGCAACCGGCCGATGCGCCGGGTCAGCGGCGACTTTTACCAGACCAGCGGCAAGACCAAGTCGTACTTCGGCTCGTTCGTGGTCGACAGCCCCACCGTGACGGTGTCGACCACCCGCATCGTCGTCAAGGGCATGGGCCGCTTCACGTTCGCGGCCGGGGCGCCGGTGATCCAGGTGACGATCCCGCGCGTGAACATCTTCCAGCCGCAGGCCGCTGCCACGCTGCAGTTCTTCACGGTCAACAATACGCCCGGGGCGTCCTATCATTGTCCCTTCTCGTCGCTGCATTTCCGCACGGTGCGCATTGAAACCGACAGCGTGTCCGACGTGGCAACCACGCCGTTTACAAGCTACAACACGGGCGCGCTGCCTTCGGGCGGCAGCGCCCGCACGGTCAACGTGGTCAGTGCCTTTGGCGAAGCGGGGATCGGTATGGTGCCCACCGCCGGCAACAATGTCATCGATGTCAGCGGCGCCGGGGGCAACGCCACCTGGAGCAATGCCGAGCTGCACGCGTCGATGCAGCAGCACTTTTCGCTGTGGGGCGACCTGCAGCAGTGGTGCGTCTGGCAGCTGGTGGCGCAGCAGCATGACCTTGGCACGGGCCTGTACGGCATCATGTTCGACCAGCAGGGCAAGCAGCGCCAGGGCTGCGCCGTGTTTCACGCCGGGATCGGCGGCACCACGGCCGAGCAACTGCGGCTGCAGCTCTACACCTACGTGCATGAACTGGGCCACTGCTTCAACCTGATGCACTCGTGGCAAAAGTCGTACGCCAATCCTCCCAAACCGAACCGCCCCGAAGCGTTGTCGTGGATGAACTACCCGTGGTACTACCCGAATGGCAACGCGCCCGGCTTCTGGAGCAGCTTCGACTTCCGCTTCGACGACGAAGAGCTGATCCACCTGCGCCACGGTTTCCGCAACGACGTCGTCATGGGCGGCAACAGTTTCACCAGCGGTGCCTCGCTTGGCCGTGACGTGATGGCCGATCCGATCTCGGACGAATCCGGCCTGGTGCTCGAGATATCGACCCACCAGCGCAGCTTCGCGCTGGGCGAGCCGGTGGTGCTCGGACTCAAGCTGCGTGCCACCGACACGCGCGGGCGCCGCGCCCATACCTGGCTGCATCCGAACTACGGCCTGGTCAAGATCGTCATCGAACAACCGGGCGGCCGGGTCTGCGCCTACGAGCCGATGATCGACCACCTGGTGGGCGAACGCCAGACGATGCTCGGGGTGGACAACCCGGCCCAGGACAGCGCGTATATTGGTTACGGCAGGGATGGCTTCTATTTCGGCCAGCCCGGCCAGTACCGGGTACGGGCCGCGTATGCGGCGCTCGACGGTTCGCAAGTGCTGTCCGATATCCTGACGGTGCGCGTGCGCTATCCGGTCAGTACCGACGACAATGTGCTGGCCGACCTGTTCATGGGCGACGACCAGGGCGCGCTGTTGTACCTGCAAGGATCGGACAACGTAACGCTGCGCTCGGGCAATGCCGCCTTCGACGAGGTGCTCGATCGTTTCGACACGCATCCGATGGCGGCCTATGTGCGCATGGTCAAGGGCGTCAATGCGGCACGCGCGTTCAAGACGGTGAACGCGGGCGAGGGCAAGCCACTGTTCGTGCGCGCAGCCCGTCTTGACGAGAGCGTCGCCTTGCTCTCGAGCGCCGCCGGGGCCAGGGTACTCGATCCGGTGTCCCAGGGTGAGTTGCTGACCTGCCTGGCCACTGTCCAGGGCGGCTCTGCAGCGGCCGGCGCGAGCGGGCCGGGCACGCGGCCGCACCGGAAGACATGACCACTGCGGGATGGCCGGGAGTGCACCAGGCATGCGCGCTGGTCGTGGTGGCCCTGCTGGCGTTACCCTGTTCCGGACAAGCCTGCTCTTCGGGCGGCTTGTCCGGCAAACCTGTCGCAGTCAATGGAAAGGCGAGGCAAGCGATGACGTTACGCGTGAGGTTGGGCGAAGGCTTTCAAGACAATACGGTCAGCGTGCGGGTCGACGGCAAGCAGGTCTATGACCGGCCGAACGTGAGTACCGACCTGACGATTTCGCGTGCGGATTCGTTCGATGTGGCGGTCGATGGGGCCAGCGTCCAGCTCGAGGTGGCGGTGCAGGGCGGGCCGACGGTGCGCCGTGCCGTCGAGCCGGCGCAGACGCCGTTCGTCGAAGTGCGCTTCATCGACGGCGCGCTGCATTTGCTGCCGTTGCCGGCCGAGCCGCCGATGTTGTAACCATGATGGCCCATCCAATATCGGTTCGGCTATAATCCACCCGCTGCCATCACTGGCAGCAAACGCTAGGGGTCCTGCGCGCCGTTGTTTTACAGCGATGCGTGGGTGAGAAATACCCTCCGAACCTGATCTGGATAATGCCAGCGAAGGGAAGCAGCCGATTCGTGCGGCCGTGCGCAGTCTTGCGCCCGACCTCGCCGCACCCGGTAACTCCTTTGCTGGCTCTCATGCACGCAAGGGAGCCACATGAACGCACCTCCGAAGTCTTCGCAACTGTTCGATGCCGCCACCGCCACGGTGGACCAGGCAGCCATCGCATCGCTACCAAACTCCTGCAAGGTCTATATCGAAGGCAGCCGCCCCGATATCCGCGTGCCGATGCGCGCGATCAGCCAGTCGGCCACCTCCGACAGCTTTGGCGGCGAACCCAATCCGCCGCTGTTCGTCTACGACACGTCCGGACCGTACACGGAACCCGCGACCGCGATCGATATCCGCAGCGGCCTGGCGCCAATGCGTCAACCATGGATCGACGAACGCGGCGACACCGAGCAACTGACCGGGCCATCGTCGCAATACGGCCAGCAGCGGCTGAACGATCCGGCCTTGACCGCGCTGCGCTTCGACCTGCAGCGCGCGCCGCGCCGCGCCAGGAGCGGCGCGAACGTCACGCAGATGCATTACGCGCGCCAGGGCATCATCACGCCCGAGATGGAATTCATCGCGCTGCGTGAAAACATGCAGCGCAAGGAATACATCGCGTCGCTGCATGCATCCGGTCCGATGGGCAAGCGGGTTGCCGACCTGATGGGGCGCCAGCATCCGGGCCAGTCGTTCGGCGCCAGCATCCCGGCCGAGATCACGCCTGAATTCGTGCGCTCGGAAGTCGCGCGCGGGCGCGCCGTCATCCCGCTCAACATCAACCACCCCGAAATCGAGCCGATGATCATCGGCCGCAATTTCCTGGTCAAGGTCAATGCCAATATCGGCAATTCGGCCGTGACCTCGTCGATTGGCGAAGAAGTGGAAAAGATGACCTGGGCGATCCGCTGGGGCGCCGACACGGTGATGGATCTGTCGACCGGCAAGCACATTCACGAAACGCGCGAATGGATCCTGCGTAACAGCCCGGTCCCGATCGGCACGGTGCCGATCTACCAGGCGCTGGAAAAGGTCAATGGCAAGGCCGAAGACCTGACCTGGGAAATCTTCCGCGACACGCTGATCGAACAGGCTGAGCAGGGCGTCGACTACTTCACGATCCACGCCGGCGTGCTGCTGCGCTACGTGCCGATGACGGCGAACCGCCTGACGGGCATCGTCTCGCGCGGCGGCTCGATCATGGCCAAGTGGTGCCTGGCGCACCACCGCGAATCGTTCCTGTATACCCACTTCGAAGACATCTGCGCCATCATGAAGGCGTACGACGTGACGTTCAGCCTGGGCGACGGCCTGCGCCCAGGCTCGATCTACGACGCCAACGACGAAGCGCAGCTGGCCGAACTGAAAACGCTGGGCGAACTCACGCAGATCGCGTGGAAGCACGACGTGCAGACGATCATCGAAGGCCCCGGCCACGTGCCGCTGCACCTGATCAAGGAGAACATGGACCTGCAGCTCGAGCAGTGCCATGAAGCGCCGTTCTACACGCTCGGGCCGCTCACAACCGATATCGCGCCCGGCTACGATCACATCACGTCGGGCATCGGCGCGGCCACCATTGGCTGGTACGGCACGGCGATGCTGTGCTACGTGACGCCCAAGGAGCATCTGGGCCTGCCCGACAAGCAGGACGTCAAGGACGGCATCATCACGTACAAGATCGCGGCCCACGCGGCCGACCTGGCCAAGGGCCATCCGGGCGCGCAGCTGCGCGACAACGCGCTGTCGAAAGCGCGCTTCGAATTCCGCTGGGACGACCAGTTCAACCTGGGCCTGGATCCCGACAAGGCGCGCGAATTCCACGACGAGACGCTGCCCAAGGATTCGGCCAAGGTGGCCCATTTCTGTTCGATGTGCGGCCCGCATTTCTGCTCGATGAAGATCACGCAGGAAGTGCGCGCCTACGCTGCCGCCAATGGCATGCAGGGCGAAAAGGCCCTGCAGCAGGGGATGCAGGAAAAGGCGATCGAGTTCGTGCGCGACGGCGCCCGGCTGTACCGGGAGGTCTGAATGACACCCATCGAAGTCAATGGCGCGCCGTGCGGCGTGCCACCGGGCCAGACACTGGCCGGCCTGCTCGCGCAGCTGGACCTGAACGGGCAGGGGATGGCGCTGGCCGTCAACCGCGAGGTGGTGCCGCGCCAGCAGTGGCCCACGCGCCGCCTGCAGGCGCAGGACCGGGTCGATATCGTGCGCGCCATCGGTGGCGGCTAAAGGAGAACAGGATGAATGTCATGAACGAAAACATGAAACCAGACGGGCAACCGGATGTACTCACCATCGCCGGGCGCGCCTACCACTCGCGCCTGCTGGTGGGCAGCGGCAAATACCGCGACCTGGCGCAAACGCGCGAGGCCACGCTGGCGGCCGGCGCCGAGATCATCACGGTGGCGATCCGCCGCGTGAACATCGGCCAGGACCCGAACGCGCCCAGCCTGCTCGATGTGCTGCCGCCGTCCGAGTTCACCATCCTGCCCAACACGGCCGGCTGCTTCAATGCGAAGGATGCGGTCTACACGCTGCAGATGGCGCGCGAGCTGCTGGGCGGGCGCAATCTCGTCAAGCTCGAGGTGCTGGGCGACGCCACCACATTGTTCCCGCACATGCCCGAAACCCTCAAGGCCGCCGAAACGCTGGTGCGCGACGGGTTCGACGTGATGGTCTACTGCAGCGACGATCCGATCCAGGCCCGCATCCTGCAGGAGATCGGCTGCGTGGCCGTGATGCCGCTGGCGTCGCTGATCGGCTCGGGGATGGGGATTCTCAACCCGTGGAACCTGTCGCTGATCATCGAGCAGGCCACGGTGCCGGTGCTGGTGGATGCCGGCGTTGGCACGGCGTCGGATGCGGCGATCGCGATGGAACTCGGCTGCGACGGCGTGCTGATGAACACCGCCATTGCTGGCGCGCGCGACCCGGTGCGCATGGCGCGCGCGATGAAGCATGCGGTGCTGGCCGGGCGCGATGCCTACCTGGCAGGGCGCATGCCGAAGCGTTTCGCGGCCTCGCCGTCGTCGCCGGTCGACGGCAAGATCACGGGTAACGTCGCCGCATGACACCGTGCGTGCTGGTCTTCGCCGGGCTCGATCCCGGCGGGGGCGCCGGCCTGGCGGCCGACATCCTGGCCATTGCAGCGCAGGGTGCGCACGCGCTGCCGGTGGCCACGGCGCTGACCTGCCAGGACAACAACCGGGTGTTCGAGGCGTACCCGGTCGACGCCGGCCTGGTTGCGCGCCAGGCCGCGCCGCTGGTCGCCGCCTTCGACATCCGCGCCGTCAAGCTGGGCATCCCCGGCAACGCGGCCAATGCGGCGGCCATCGCGGCCATCATCCGTGACCTGCGTGCACGGCAACCCGATCTGCCGGTGGTGCTCGATCCGGTGCTGGCCAGCGGCCATGGCGACGCGCTGGGCCAGGGCAGCGCCAGCGCAGCCCTGGCCGGCCTGATCGGGCTGGCCACGATCGTGCTGCCCAACCTGCCCGAACGCGCGGCGCTGGACACGCTGGACACGCCCGGCACCGTGCAGATGCTCGTCACGGGCGGCCACGCGCCGGGCAACACGGTCATCAACCGCTGGCTGCTGGATGGCCGAGACGTGCGCGAGTGGCACTGGCCGCGCCTGCCGGACACCTATCACGGCAGCGGCTGCACGCTGGCCGCGGCGCTGGCGGGCCGCCTGGCGCTGGGTGAGACGATGGCCGTCGCCCTCGGGCACGCCCAGGCCTACACACACGCCACACTGGCGCAATCGTTCACGATTGCGCCGGGCCAGCGCATCCCGCGCCGCCTGTGCCAACCACATTGAAGGAACCACCATGCAAGGTCTGTATCTCGTCACACCGAACTGGAACGACACCGAGCGGCTGCTGGCCGCCACTGACGCCGCGCTGAGCGCTGGCGCTGCACTGGTGCAATACCGGCACAAGGAGGCCGACGCGCGCCTGCGCCTCGAGCAGGCCACGGCGCTGCTGGCGTTATGCCGCCGCCACGGCTGCCCGTTCGTCATCAATGATCATCTCGACCTGTGCCAGGCGATCGGCGCCGATGGCGTGCACCTGGGCCATACGGATGCGGCGATCGCTGCTGCCCGCGCGCTGCTGGGCCCTGACAAGATCGTCGGCGCCTCGTGCTACGGCGACCTGGCGCTGGCACGCGCCGCGCGCAGCGCCGGCGCGAGCTACCTTGCCTTCGGCGGCTTCTATCCGTCCCCGGTCAAACAGTACACGTTCGTGACGCCGCCGGCACTGCTCGACCAGGCGCGTGCCGAGTTCACGCTGCCCCTCGTCGTCATCGGCGGCATGACGCCGGCCAATGCCGCGCCGCTGGTCGCGCGGGGGGCCGACCTGGTCGCGGCGATCACGAGTGTGTATGGCGCGGCCGATCCACGCGCGGCCGCGCACGCATTCGGGACCCTGTTTTCGGCCGGCTGAACCTACAATGGCAGTACTTACGACTTTGTCCTGCCGCCATGATCGCTCCGCGCCTGTTCATCCATACCCGCCGCCACCCGTCCGCCATCCTGCTGCTGGTGCAGCTGCTGGGCATGCTTTCCTACCCGTTCATCGAAGGCACGCGGGCCGGCCAGGTGGCCTTCAACTGTTTCGGCATCGTGGTGCTGGCCTTTGCCATCCGCATGGTGCGGCGCACGCCCGGCGAAGTGCGCGTGAGCTGGGCGCTGGCCGTGCCGATCATCGCGCTGCTGCTGGCGCAGATCCTCCTTGGCTATAACCATCTGCTGGCCTGGTCGTCGGGCCTGGAGGCGCTGTTCTACTTCTACGCGGCAGGCAGCCTGATTGCCTACATGATGGAAGACGAACGGGCCACGACCGACGAGCTGTTCGCGGCCGGCGCGACGTTCACGCTGCTGGCCTGGGCCTTCACCCACATGTACATCCTGCTGCAGGAAATCCAGCCCGGCACCTTTGCCGCCGCCGTCAATGCCAGCGCGCCGCGTACCTGGACCGAACTCAATTACCTGAGCTTCGCACTGCTTTCCAGCACCGGCATTGGCGACGTGATTCCGCTGACCGCACCGGCGCGGGCACTGGCCAGCGTCGAGATGCTCATCGGCCTGATGTACCTGGCGGTGGTCGTGGCGCGCCTGATCGCCTTCACGACACGCAACCGGATCGCGGTCGGCCGCGCACGCAAGCGCAAGCTGGAAGAGTGGGAACAGGATTGAGCCACAGGGCAGAGATTGCTTGCTAGAATCGTCCTCCGATCACCAACAGGAGCACGTGCATGGCGTACCAACCGGCTGCTTTCACGATCCGCACTTTCACGCACGATGCATGGCCAGCCTACCGCGCGCTTCGCCTGCGCGCGCTGGAAGACGCGCCCGACGCCTTCGGCAGCACGCTGGCCGCCGAGTCCGTGCGCCCGCCGGAAGAATGGGCGGCGCGCCTGGCCCGCGCGGCCACGTCCGGCATCGACCATGCTCTGACAGCAGAGATCGCAGGCGAGCCCGTCGGGCTGGCCTGGGCGAAGGTGGACGCGGACGACCCGGCCCTCGTGAACCTGTTCCAGATGTGGGTGGCGCCCGAGGCGCGCGGGCAGGGTGTGGCCGCCGGCTTGCTGGCCGAGGCAGTGCGCTGGGCCCGGGCACGCGGCGCCACTGCCATGCAGCTTGGTGTCAATTGCGCCAATGAAGAAGCACTGCGTTTGTACGCACGCGCCGGCTTCGTCGCCACGGGGCTGCGCGAACCGATGCGCCCGGGTTCGGATCAGGTCGAGGAGCGCATGCGGCTGGTCATTGCAGGATCATGAACTTGCCGTCTGGCGCCGCAGCGTGATCCGGGTCAGTTCGGACGGTACGCCCAGGCGCAGCGCGAAGCCCGGCCACAATGCCGTGCCATTGTTCAGGTACAGCGTCATCCCGTCGACATCGTAGCGGCCCGACACGAAGCCGTTATTGGCGCGTGCCACCACCCGATCAAGCCCGACGATCATGCCGCCATGCGTGTGGCCGGACAGTTGCAGCGCCACGCCGCGGCTGGCGGCATGGCGGGCATTGCGTGGCTGATGGTCGAGCAGGATCACCGGTGCGCCGGCCGGCGCGCCGCGCAAGGCGGCGTCGACGTCGGGCGGCGCGGCGCCCGCCTGCGGGGCAGTCACGTCGTTGACACCGGCCAGCACCAGCTGCCCGGCGCCGCGTTTCAGGACGGTATGGCTGTTGTCCAGCGGCGTCATGTTCAGGCTTGCGAAATACGCCATCCATGCCTTGTGGCCGAAGAAGTACTCGTGGTTGCCGGGAATGACCCAGACGCCATCGGGCGCGCGCAGGTCGCGCAGCGGCGCCACGTCGCGTTCGCGGTGCGCGATATTGCCGTCGATCAGGTCGCCGGTAATGACGATCAGGTCGGCGTCCAGCGCATTGGCGTCGGCGACGACCTTGCGTGTCCAGGGTGCGTCGAACAGGCGGCTGATGTGCAGGTCGGTCAGGTGCACGACCTGGTAGCCGTCGAATTCGTGCGGCAGGTTCTTCACCTCGATCAGCACATCCTCGAGCGATGGCGACTTGATCGCCTGATTCACGCCCAGGGCCGCCAGCAGCGCGGCGGCGATGGCAATCCCGTAGCGCAGGCGCGGCGCAATCGCCACGCGCCGGCGCCGGATCGCCATCGCGATCAGCGTGCCCGCATCGACCAGCAACTGGAACACGGCCAGCAGCAGGATCGCGCCGAAGCCCCAGTTGAACAGGATCACCAGCCCTTTCGGGAATTCGGGCGAGAACACGCTGCCCGACGACAGGCGCGACCACAGGTGGTATTGCGAGACCAGCACCAGCACGACGGCGCTGGCCACTTTGGACTTCGTGGACAACGGCAGCGGCCAGAGCCAGCGCACCAGGACCAGCAGGCAGGGAAGGCTGAACATCAGATGAAACATCAGGTGCGCTCCGTTCGTGCCGGGAAGCGGCCTGCAAGTGTTGGGGTGGTGCGTGAGAGCGTCATGACGCCCACGGAATGGGGAGAGTAAATATGCATCGTGCGGTCTGCCTGAACAATCGAACCGGCAAGCATAGCCTAGATTGGCTGCCGGCACAGGCAGCCGCTTACGTTTCGGCTGGCGGCTGCGGCACGGTATTGGCGTCGGTGCGCCGCGTTTGCGTGATCGTGGTGGACCATTCCACGTCAAAACTGCGCGCCGTGCTGGCCGGGAACGGCCTGGCTGCGCGCAGGGCATTTTCGAACGCGTGGTCCAGCCGCGGCTCGCCCGATCCCTTGATCTGCCTGAACCGCACGATCATGCCGTCAGCGTTGAGATAGACGCGATAGTGCAGCGCCAGTTTGCCAGGTTGTGCGAAGCGGGTCGGCTGGTAGTCGACGGGGGGAATGTGCTGGCCCAGCAGTTCGGCATCCGGTGTGGTGCCGTTGGTGGCTTGCTGCGATGCCGGCGCATTCGCGCTCGCCGCCTGCTGCGCCGTGATGGTGGCCGTGTAGCTGACCTCGAACTCGGCCGGTGTTTTTGGCGGGAACGGCGTGGCGTTGCGCAGCGCCTCGGCAACCGCTTCGTCGAAGGCCGGTTCGCCCGAGGTCGAGACATTGCGTGTCTGGATGACCCGCCGGTCCGCATCCAGGAAGACCCGCACCCGCGTATCGAGCATGCCGGGCTTCGTGCCGGGCGACGGCTGGTAGCGCAGTGGCGGGACGTGCGCGTCCAGTACCTGCTGGCTGACCGCCGGCGTCGCCGGTGCGGGGTCGGTCGCCTTGAACACTGCATACAACAGCAGCGCCGTCACGATGACCAGTGCCACATTGCGCGCGATGACCCACAGCCGGGCAGCCAGCGACCGGCGTTGCTCCGGCACGGCAATATTGTCGTCGATGTCGGATGCGGCCCCTGCTTGCGCGCCGAAGCGCGCCTGGTACGCAGCGCGCCACTGCTCGACGTTCTTGAGGCTGACGATGACGTCCATCAGCCAGGGGAACCGCGCCATCATCGTTTCGATGATGCGCATATGGCTGCGCAGTTGCGGCTCGGTGGGGGCCCCGGCGTCGCGCAGCGCGTGTGCGGCGCGGCGCATGGCGGCCTGCCGGGCCGGTGGCTGCGTGGCGAACAGGCGGCGTTCGGCCAGCGCCCGGTCGAGCACCATGCCGGCATGGCCGAACGCCAGCAGTCGCTGCGGGTCCGCGTCCCAGCCGAAGACCGCCAGCGCCGCCTCGAACAGGTTTTCGTGGCCGGGCCGCCAGCCATGCGCCAGCACGGTGGCGATGATCGCTTCGAACACGATCCGTGCGTCGATGTTGATCAGGTCATCGTCGTCCAGCCTGCGTCGCAGCAGCGCCTCGTAGGGGTCGGGGTTGTTCTGCGCCGGCTGCGCAAGCAAGCCTGCCATCTCCGTCGACAGCCGTCCGAAGGCGGCTTCGCCCATCGCACGTGGATCGTCCGCATCGACCGGCTCGGGCGCGGCAGGCGTCTCTGGCGCAGTGTCGGCGGCCGGTGCGGGCGCGGGCGCCATGGCCGTGGCTGACTCGGGCGGGGCCTCGGCTTCGCGTTTTTCCACGCGGCCCAGGCCAGTGCTTCTTCGTACACCGCGCGCAGGTCCTGGAAGCCTTGTGCGTCGTGTTCCTGGTCGATGGCCTTCAGGCGCCGGGCGTAGGCGCTGCGGATGTCGCGCTCGCGCGCATCCTGATCCAGCCCGAGCGCGTCGAGAAATGCAAACGTGGCGGCCATCGGCGGCTATGCCTCGGGCAGCAGGAAACTCTGGTGGTCGAAATAATCGAGCACCTGGCGAAACACATCGACGGCCGGCACGATCATGCGCCGTTCCTGGGTGCCCAGCGCCTGCTCAAAGCGCGCGATTTCACGGCCCAGACGTTCGCGCTCATCGCCCCGCAGTTGCTGGTACAGGCGTTCGCCACGCGCAAGCAGCGTGCGGTTTTCCATGTGATCGCGCGGATGGATCTTGAGTTCGGACAGCGCCTGGAAGCGTTGTGCGATTTCCTGCGCACTGAGCATGCCCGGATTGCCTTCGATGACGAGGGTATGCACGTCGCGCGTGCGCACCAGCGTCGCTTCGACCTGCAGCAGGCCGTTCACGTCGTAGGTAAAGCGCACGTCGACACCCTCGTCGTTGCCGGCAGCGAGCGGGATGGTCAGCGCGCCGAGCTTGATATTCTCGCTGGCCATGCGCGCTTCGCCCTGGTAGACCAGCAGCTCGATGACGCGCTGCGTGTCCTGCAGCGGGAAGTAGCGCTTGACGCGGCTGGCCGGGATGACCGTGTTGCGTTCGATGATCGGATCGAAATGGCCGTGCGAGAAATGGTCGGCGTCGATGTGCATCGTGGTTGCCACGCCGAGCGAATACGGCGCGACGTCGGTCATCACCACTTCGTCCAGCGCCGCATCCTTCATCTTCAGCCCTGCCTGTACGGCGGCGCCCAGAGCCACTACCTGGTCGGGATCGATGTCGCAGGCCGGGAAGCGGCCGAACATGCGCGCCGCCATCTTGCGCACCAGCGGCATGCGGGTGGCACCGCCGGCCAGCACGATATTGTCCAGCTCGGCGATGGGCAGGCGCGCGTCGCGCAGCGCCCGTTCGACCGGCGCGCGCAGGCGTGCCAGCAGCAGCGCGCACAGCTTTTCAAAGCCCGCCTCGTCCAGCTCCAGCGCGTACTGGGCGTCGCCATTGGCCACGCGAATGGTGGCGCGTGGCGCGTCGCTCAGCGCGCGCTTGGCCAGTTCGGCCTGCGCCGCCAGGCGCTGCATGAAATGCGCGTCCGTGCGCAGCGTGGCCGGTACGCCCGCCGCGACGAAGAAATGCTCCACCAGCGCGGTGACGACATCCTCGCCGCCCAGGTAGTTGTCGCCGGCCGACGCACGCACTTCCATGACGCTGTCGAACAGGTCGAGCACCGACACGTCGAAGGTGCCCCCACCCAGGTCGAACACGAGGAATTTCGATTCGCCGTCGCGCAGGTGGATTCCGTAGGCGAGAGCCGCGGCGGTCGGTTCATTGAGCAGGCGCTCGACCTTCAGGCCGGCCAGTTCGCCGGCGGTGCGGGTGGCCTTGCGCTGCGCGTCCGAAAAATAGGCAGGCACCGTGATCACCGCCTCGGTCACCGGATGGCCGAGGGCAGCTTCGGCGTCTTCCTTCAGCGAGCGCAACACCAGTGCGGACAGTTCTTCGGGACGAAAGGCGCGCTTGCCCAGATGGAGCGTCTTGTCGCTGCCCATCAGGCGCTTGAAATTGGCAGCGCTTGCCTGCGGGTGAGTTTGCAGACGTTCGCGCGCGGCCTGGCCAACCAGGATCGCATCGTCGTCATCGACGCTCACGCAGGACGGTGTCAGCATCTGCCCGAGACTGTTCGGGATCAGGCGCGCGGCGCCGTTGTCCCAGACTGCGACCAGACTGTTGGTGGTGCCAAGATCGATGCCGACAATCATTCCGTTCTGCTTTCCAAAGAAACCATTCTGAGAGGCAAATCATAGCGTAGCGCCATGGTCTTGGGATTAAGCACGTAGTATTTATCCGTACAGCATGATGCAGGTCTCACGCCGTATCGCGTTCCGCGAGCACCAGCTGACGCAGCTGCATTACGGCGCGCGCACCGGGATGATCGTGCAGGCGACCAGACCGTTTGTCGCAGCCGGCGGGACGGTAGCTGATCGTGCGCTGTTCAATGGTATCGATGTAGCGCGGATTGTCCCTGGCAAAGCGTGCAAAGGCCGTCTGCATGGGCGGATCGAGCGTGGTCAGTGCTGCATCGATCAGCGCGATGATCTCGTGAACATACTCGCCGATCAACTGCACGACGAATGGCACCATCCAGTCCTGCAGGTTGGCCAGCAGGTGGCGCAGAGATTGTTCACGGACGTGGCCGTTGTGGTGACGCGTGCCCAGGCACCACAGCATGGCGCGCTGGCGGACATCGAGTTCGCCATGCGCTTCCAGCAGGGACGGGTCAAAATACAGGCGCGTCGGGATGGCCAGGTTCTCATCGGCCAATGCAACGACGAAATGCAGGTGGGCAGGATGCGGCTGCCAGACGTGGGTGGCGCAAAGCGCCTGGGCGTCGACGCGCAAGGCGCGTGGAAAGGCATCGGGAAGGTCAGGCGGGCGTGGTGCAGCGTGCACCGGCAAAGGATCGGACATGGTGTTCTCCAGGTGACCCTGCGGATGGCGCAGGGAACGATGGTAGCGCATCCTGTGCATGAACACCAGCCACCGGGCACGGGCCCGCATCTGGTACTGTGGCCGGCAAGAACAATGTGGGAAGGCGGCGCTTCGCCGGGATTGGATTGACATGCAGTACATCGATTTCACGACACTGACGCAGCTCGCGCTGGCGTCGTCACGGGTGATGGCCCCATGCAGCTGCATGGCCGTCCCGTTGCAAGCCTGGACCGCGCTGCCGCTGACGCTGGAACGTGACGGCTTCGAAGACATCGGCGCCCTGTTCGAAGACCCCTACGACGAGCCGACCTTCGCCGAATATCATCCCGCAGGCACCCGCTACGACAGCGCGGATGCGCCGATCGCCCCGCGCTTCTATCCGGCCAACCGCTGTACCGTGGCGCGCTGCACCGGGTGCGGCCGCCATTACCTGCGCTACAACGAAGCTGGCGGTTACTTTACCGAGTTGCGTATCCGCGCATTGCAGCCCGCGTTGCTGGTGGACGCGCGTCCTTGATGCCCCAAGCTTGTTATCATGGCGCTTTGCAACGCGCCTGCGCGCGTGGGTCCATTCAAGCAACGGGGAAACGACATGAAAACCAAGGCAGCAATCGCGTGGAAAGCGGGTCAGCCGCTGACGATCGAAGAAGTGGAACTGGAAGGCCCGAAGGCCGGTGAAGTGCTGGTCGAGATCAAGGCCACCGGCATTTGCCACACCGACTACTACACGCTGTCGGGCGCTGATCCGGAAGGCATTTTCCCGTCGATCCTGGGCCATGAAGGCGCCGGCGTGGTGGTCGATGTCGGCCCGGGCGTGACCAGCCTGCGCAAAGACGATCACGTGATTCCGCTGTACACGCCGGAATGCCGCCAGTGCAAATTCTGCCTGTCGCAAAAGACCAATCTGTGCCAGGCGATCCGCTCGACGCAGGGCCGCGGCCTGATGCCGGATGCGACGTCGCGCTTTTCGATCGACGGCCAGCCGATCTATCACTACATGGGCACGTCGACCTTCTCGAACTACATCGTGGTACCCGAGATCGCGCTGGCGAAGGTGCGCAACGATGCGCCGTTCGACAAGATCTGCTATATCGGTTGCGGCGTAACCACCGGCATTGGCGCCGTGATCTTCACCGCCAAGGTCGAGGCGGGCGCGAATGTGGTGGTGTTCGGCCTGGGCGGCATTGGCCTGAACGTGATCCAGGCGGCCCGGATGGTGGGCGCCGACAAGATCATTGGTGTCGACCTGAACCCGGAACGCGAATCGATGGCGCGCAAGTTCGGCATGACCCATTTCATCAATCCGACCCAGGTCGAGAACGTGGTCGACGCCATCGTTCAGCTGACCGATGGCGGCGCCGACTACAGCTTCGAGTGCATCGGCAACGTGAACACGATGCGCCAGGCACTCGAGTGCTGCCACAAGGGCTGGGGCAAGTCGATCATCATCGGCGTGGCCGCTGCGGGTCAGGAAATTTCCACCCGTCCGTTCCAGCTGGTGACTGGCCGCGAATGGAAGGGCTCGGCCTTCGGCGGTGCACGCGGTCGTACCGACGTGCCGAAGATCGTCGACTGGTACATGGAAAACAAGATCAATATCGATGACCTGATCACCCATCACCTGCCGCTCGACCGTATCAACGAGGGCTTCGACCTGATGAAATCGGGCGAATCGATCCGCTCGGTGGTCGTGTATTGATCACCGCAGGCCGCACAGCCTGCACCATCTGCATGTGATGCACGCGGCCTTCGGGCCGCGTTGTCGTTACGGGCCCCGATTGACGGTCTGCACCGCGATTTCGACGGCCTGTCGCAGCGTGCTGGCTCGTGCCGGGGGCGGCGGCTAGAGTGTTCTCATCGCCGGCGCGTCCGGTCCGTGTCATCGTTCCTGGCCCAGGGAGAACCTCATGCCGCATTCCACATCGCTCACGCGCCAGCTGGCGCTTTCTTTCATCGGCCTGGCGCTGTGCGCCGCGTCGCTGGCATTGACCGTGCCCATCCAGGCTGGCGCGCAGGAGGCCATGCGCGCGGTGCGCGTGACGCAGGGCGAGCCATACGCGCTGGTGCGCGGCAAGGAAGGCAGCTTCAATATCAGCGGCAGCAGCGACGACTGGCCGGCCGTGAAGGCGGCCCAGCGCGCGATCCCCGGCGAATTCATCTGGTTCCGGGAGGACGGGCGCGATTACGTGATCCAGGATGCGGCTGTCATGGCCAAAGTGCGTACCGCCTGGGCGCCGCTGGATCGGCTGAGCGCGCGCATGGACGTACACAGCAAGGAAATGGATGTCCACAGCAAGAAAATGGATGCGCTGGGGCGCCAGATGGACCGCGTTGCCGTCAGCAAGGACAATCTGCCCAGCGAGCGCGACATGCGCGAGATCGATGGCGGCATGCAGGCGCTGGGCCAGCATATGGAGCGCCTGAGCAGCCAGATGGAAACGGCGCGCGACCAGGCCGAGCGCGAGCGCCTGAGCCGCGAGATGGCCGCAACCGGTGCACGCATGAACGCTGCTGGCCGGCAGATCGGCCAGGTGTACGACTCGCCGCAGATCCGCAAGTCGCATGCATCGATGCAAGCGATCGGCCGCCAGATGGAAGAGGCCGGCAAACCGATGCATGTGCTGGGCGAGCAGATGGGCATGCTGGGCAAGGAGATGGAGCGCGAGAGCAAGGTTGCCGACAAGACGGTGCGTGCGTTGATCCGCGATGCGCGCGCCAAGGGGCTGGCACGGCCGGCCCCGGCTGCGGGCTGATGCGCTCCCGATGAAGCACAGAGGGCGGCCACCGGGCCGCCCTTTTTGTCCTTCGTGATGGCTGCGGTAATATCTGTTCACAAAAAATTCGCATGGAATCGGCTGCGTGAAGCGAAATCCATCGGGCTGGCAAGTATATTAGTCAGCCAGGCACGATTGCCGCGCTGTTTGCGCAGGGGTCGATGCAGAACCAGAGACAGAATTACCTATTACGGAGCATTCCTTGGCCCGCCGGATTACCCACCGCAATCTTCCCCAGCTTTTTCTGAAGGCACGCGAATCGTTGTTGCTGCACTTCCGCCCCATCCTCAACCATTTTGGCGTGACCGAGCAGCAATGGCGCATCCTGCGCGTGCTGGACGAGCATGAGCAACTGGAACCGCGCGAGATGTGCGAACTGTGCCAGATCCTGAGCCCCAGCATGACGGGCGTGCTGTCGCGGATGGAGGAGCTGGGCCTGATCGAGCGCCAGCGTGTGGCGGCCGACCAGCGCCGCATCTGGGTGCGCCTCGCCCCCAAGGGCGACCGCCTGATCGACGATATCGCGCCGCTCATCGAGCGTCAGTACAAACTGATCGAAGCAGCCTACGGCACGCAGGTCGTTGCCGATCTGTCGCTGGCGCTGGAAGGCTTCATTGCCGCGCAGACGACGCCGGTCGAGCGGGTGGCGCTGCCGGCGTCGATCAAGCCGGTGAACAGCCGCCGGCCATGACCGGCGTGCCGGCGCCGGCGGCTGTGAAGGGGGGGGTCAGTGCTGTTCGACCTTGCCGCGCCACGCACCGGTCTCGCCGCCACGCTGCTCGAGCAGCTCCTTGAAGTTGGCCAGGTTGGCGCGCGCTTCCATGCGCACGGCGCCCAGGGCGTCGCCCAGGGTTTCCAGTGTGCCTTCCGGCTCGTAATCCATCTGCAGCGCAATGCGCGTGACGGTGTCCGAGATCTTGTGGAAGGTCACGACACCGCCGTTTTTTACGCCGGTGACGCTGCGCCACGCGATGCGGTTGTCCGGGATCTGCTCGGTGATTTCGGCATCCCATTCTTTTTCTTCACCGGCGACATTGGCGCGCCAGTGCAGGTGCTTGTCGTCGAGCTGGCGGATTTCCTTCACGCTCTTCATGAACTGCGGGAAATCTTCGAACTGCGTGAACTGGTTATAGGCAGTGCTCACGGGCACATTGATCTCGATGGTCTCGACGATCGCCGAGCTGGCACCGAAACCATTGTTTCCTTTGAACTTTTTCGACAGCATCACGCCGCCAACGGCCAGCGCGGCCATGGTTACTACGCGTCCTAGCATCATCATTCTCCTTATTAAGATTTTCACGAGATTGTCGCAACGCTGCCTTCAACATAAGCGAAAACGATGAACGCGGGGCGCGCGTTTGGCATGGATTTTGGGAGAAATTGCGCGAAGTTAATGAGATTTTCCCAGTGAAATTGGTGTTGATGAGGTTCATGCGTTCCACATTGAAATACTTGCAAGAAAGTGGGACGATGAATCCATCCCGGCATTGCAGCGGGCTGCCCGCCCCATAAGGAATCCACCATGCCGATGTCATCTGCCATCAAACAGCGCCGCCTCTGCCTGGCGCTGCCAGTCGTCCTTCTCGCCGGCGCAAGCAGCACGGCAGCCCAGGCCCAATCGCTGCTGGGCATCACGCCCGCCCGCATGCTGGGTGTCGGTGGCTATGATGTGGCGCTGAGCGTGGACCTGTTCGGCGAGTCAAGCAAGCACGTGGTTCGTGCCTGGAACACGGAACGCGTCACGGTCACCGGCAACCACCGCGACACGCCATGGCACCTTGAATTCATCATCACGCGCTTCAAAGATGGCGAGAAACTGCTCGTGAGCACCAAGCTGATGAGCGGCGCCGATGTGCTGGCGGCGCCGGTGCGCACCAGCGACTTCGGTCAGCGGGTGGTCGTACGGGCCGACGATGCGATGAATGTGGCGCTGGTAATCAAAAACGTTTGACGCAGCCGGTGGTGACGCGTACGCCACGAAACTGGATGGGCATACAGTATATCGCGGCGGTATAATGGCCGGATGCTGAAACTCGACACCCTGAATCCTGAACAATTTGCCGCCGTCACCTTGCCGGCGCAAAGCGCCCTGATCCTGGCCGGCGCCGGCTCGGGCAAGACGCGCGTCCTCACCACGCGCATTGCCTGGCTGATCCAGACCAATCAGGTCTCGCCCGCTGGCATCATGGCGGTGACGTTCACGAACAAGGCCGCGAAAGAAATGCTCACGCGCCTGTCGTCGATGCTGCCGATTAACACGCGCGGCATGTGGATCGGCACCTTCCACGGCCTGTGCAACCGGCTGCTGCGCACGCACTACCGCGACGCCGCGCTGCCGCAGACGTTCCAGATTCTCGATTCGCAAGACCAGCTCTCGCTGATCAAGCGCATGCTCAAGGCGCACAACGTCGACGATGAAAAGTACCCGGCCAAGGCGCTGATGTACTTCATCAACAACGCCAAAGACCAGGGTTTGCGCGCGTCGCAGGTCGAGGCCTACGATCCGATCGAACGCCGCATGGTCGAGCTGTATGAACTGTACGACCAGCAATGTCAGCGCGAAGGCGTCGTCGATTTCGCCGAACTGCTGCTGCGCTCGTACGAGCTGCTGTCGCGCAATACGCCGCTGCGCCACCACTACCAGATGCGCTTCCGTCACATCCTGGTCGACGAGTTCCAGGATACCAACGACCTGCAATACAACCTGCTCAAGCTGCTGGCGGGGCAGGGCGAATCCGGCGGCGGCGCCATCTTTGCCGTCGGTGACGATGACCAGAGCATCTACGCCTTCCGCGGTGCCAACGTCGGCAATATGTCGGCGTTCGAACGCGACTACCAGGTCAAGAACCTGATCAAGCTCGAGCAGAACTACCGCTCGCACGGCCACATCCTCGACAGCGCCAACTTCCTGATCGCCAACAACGCCAAGCGCCTGGGCAAGAACCTGCGCACGGATGCCGGTCAGGGCGAACAGGTGCGCGTGTATGAGGCCTCGTCGGATCTCGAAGAAGCGCAGTGGATCATCGAAGAATCCAAGAGCCTGATGAACGAGGGCATGGGCCGCAACGAAATCGCGATCCTGTACCGCAGCAATGCACAGAGCCGCGTGATCGAGCATGCGCTGTTCGCTGCCGGCATTCCGTACACCGTGTACGGCGGCCTGCGCTACTTCCAGCGCGCCGAGGTCAAGCACGCGATCGCCTACCTGCAGCTGATGGACAATCCGCACAACGATTCGGCCTTCATGCGCGTGGTGAACTTCCCCACGCGCGGCATCGGCGCGCGCTCGATCGAGCAGTTGCAGATGGCGGCCGACAGCTATGGCATTTCGCTGTACGCGGCGGTGCCATACATGACGGGCAAGGCCGGCACCGTGCTGGGCAACTTCGTCAAGCTGATCGAAGGCGCGCGCTTCGAGACCCAGCAATTGCCGCTGCCCGAGCTGGTGCGCGTGGTACTCGAGCGCAGTACGCTGCTGGCGCACTACGGCAACGAAAAAGAAGGCGCCGACCGCATCGAGAACCTGGAGCAGATGGTCAGCGCCGCGACGCAGTTCGTGCAGGAAGAAGGGTTCGGCACCCAGGCGCCGGCCCACCTTGGCCCGCCGGCACAGGCGCAGGCCGGCGAATCGGTCGTGTTCCAGGATGGCATCGAGATCCTCGATGGCGGCGCGCCGCTGCCCACCGTAATGTCGCCGCTGTCGGCCTTCCTGTCGCACGCATCGCTCGAAGCGGGTGACGCCCAGGCGCAGGCCGGGCAAGAGGCGCTGCAGCTGATGACGGTGCACTCGGCCAAGGGCCTCGAATTCGACGCCGTGTTCATCACGGGCCTCGAAGAAGGCCTGTTCCCGCACGAGAGCAGTGCACGCGAGGCCGATGGTGTCGACGAAGAACGGCGCCTGATGTACGTGGCGATCACGCGCGCGCGCCGTCGTCTGTACATGAGCTTTACTCAGCAGCGCATGCTGCACGGCCAGACGCGCTTCAACATGAAATCGCGCTTCTTCGACGAACTGCCTGAAGAATCGATCAAATGGCTGTCGCCACGCGTGCAAGGCAACTGGTTTGGCGGGCGCAAGTCCACCACGGCCTGGGACGACGCCAAGTTCCGCGAAGGCGGCAGCGACAACAAGATCGCTCAGCAGATCACGCAAAAGGCGGGCAATGGCACCGGCTGGCGTGTGGGCGAGAGCGTGGTCCACGCCAAGTTCGGCGAAGGCGTGATCGTCAATATCGAGGGCGGCGCCGGCGCGGCGCGGGCCCAGATCAACTTTGGTTCGGCGGGGGTGAAGGTGCTGGATCTGTCGATCGCGAAGCTGGAGCGGGTGGGCCGCTAAGGTGGGCGGTCACGCTGGCGGCCATGCCGCCAGCGTTGGCTGATTGTTGCCGATTACCGCTGCTTGTCGAGGCTGACCTTGCTGCCTGGCTCTGCTGGCGGTGCACCGAAGATCTCGCGGTAGCCCACATACAGCGCACACTGCAGCAGCAGGATGAACAAGAAGATCACCCACATGATCACGACGCGCGCGATGCTGCTGCCGCCCAGGATCACGGCGATCACCATGCACACGGTAAAGAAGATACCGAACCACGCCAGCAGCATCACGATGAAAATGCCGGCGCTGCGCTTGACGGCAAAGAAGCTATAGAACACGGCCTTGAGCGGCGGCATTTTTTGCCAGTACGTCAGCGGCGCGGCAAAGCACAGCGAGATCAGCGCCACCACATCGAGCGCGAAAATCAAGAACATCGCCAGCACGTCCTGGCCTGCCAGCACGGCCGGGGTGCCATCGGCGCTCTGGGCCCGCACCTGCTCCCAGAAGTCCGGCTGCACGGCAAAGCGCGTGATCAGTGCCAGGATCAGCGACACGCCCAGATAGACGATGCCCACCTTGCACAGCTCGCGCAGCACCGGCTTGCGAAAGCCCGTCAACGCCACGGCCGGCGTGACGCGCTGACCGTTCTCGATCATCGAGCACGCCATCATGAACGCCATCGAGAACGACGGAATCAGCACCACTGCCACCATCGCGCCCAGCAGCGGCACGGCGCTGATCAGGATACTGACCAGGATATTGGCGAACAGCAGCGTGGTCAGCGCTGCCGGTTGTTGACGAAACAGCAGGGCGCCGTTCTTGAGCCAGGTCCAGCCGGTAGATGCAGGTAGTTTGTTCATGTAATGACAGTGGTGGGCAAGCCCGGTGCGGGGTGCGCAATGCGCTCGCGCAGAATACGTTCGAAATGGGTAGGGTCGTGCGGCGTCAACAGCTCGGCCGCGCGTGGAAGGTGCAGATCATACAGGCGCGACAGCCAGAAGCGTAGCGCGCCCGCGCGCAGCAGTGGTTGCCAGGCGTCGCGCTCGTCCGCGGTGAACGGGCGCACCGCGTGGTAGGCATCGAGCAGGGCGCGCACGCGCGCTTCGTCGAGCTTGCCGGTGGCCAGGTCGATGCACCAGTCGTTGACGGTAACGGCCACGTCGTACAGCCAGGTGTCGATACCGGCAAAGTAGAAGTCGAAGCAGCCGCTCAGGCGCTCGCCCTCGAACATCACGTTATTGCGAAACAGGTCGGCGTGCACGGGGCCGCGCGTCAGGTTGGCATAGGTCGCGCTTGCGGCGAATGCAGCCTGGTACGCGACCTCGTCCTGCAGCAGCGTGGCTTCGGCCTCGCTCAGCAAGGGGGCGACCTCGGGCGCAGTTGCCGTCCACCAGTCGATGCCGCGCAGGTTCGGCTGCTGCAGCGAAAAGTCCTGCGCCGCCAGGTGCATCCGCGCCAGCATGCGGCCCACTTCGGCGCAATGGACCGGCTGGGGATCGAGTTGCGAGCTGCCATTCAGGCGGCTGACGATGATCGCCGGCTTGCCATGCAGGCTCACGACCAGTTCGCCGTCATTGTTCGGCACCGGCGCCGGCACGGGAATGCCGCGCCCGGCCAGGTGGCGCATCAGGTTGACATAGAAGGGGAGCTGGTCGAATCGCAGGTTCTCGAAGATCGTCAGCACGTAATGACCGGACTGCGGACCGGACTGCGGACCGTGCTCGGTATTCAGGAAGAAATTGCTGTTGTCGATGCCGGAGGAAATGCCTTCGAGCCCGACGGCCTGGCCGAGGGGAAACTGCTTGATCCACTGGTGAAGGTCATCCAGTGAGACCGCGGTAAAAACTGCCATGAGCTAGCAAGAAAGAGAAGTGGACGATGGCCGCGACACTGCCGCGCGAACGCGGCAGGCGGGATCATTGTTTGGTGGTCGGCTCGAGCGCGGGCGGCGGCGGCACATCGGCGCGGGCCGGGATCGTCCCGGCTGCACCGGCGCGGGCTGGCGCCGCAGCGGCTGGCTGCTCGTCGGTGTTCTGTTTCTTGGGATTGCCAAAATCAAATTCCATCACTTGCCATTGTGGGGCGCGGATGCTGCTGCCCGAGATATCGCCTGGTTGGGCGTTTCCTGGTGCAACGTTGGGCTTCATGGTGTAGCGGCTTGGGCCAGCTTGCACTTCGACTTCGGTGACCTTGCCGTCATTGCCGCGTTTCTCGGTAATGACCGTGCCTTTGCGCGGCGGGATCGTCGTGGCCGGCACATCGCTGCCCGGCTCGATGCGCTCGAGCTGCGGCGGCGCGTCGCTTGGGCGCTGTTGCTGCGCTGGCTGCGCTGGCGTCGTGGCGCGTGGCGCCGGCTGGGTCTGTGTTTGCGGTGGTGTGGCCGGCTGCGCCGAGGCCAGGCCCGCGTGAGCGAACAGGCACAGCGTCAGGAGGGCAAAGCGGGGTGTCGAGCGCAGCATGATGGTCACCTAATGTCGTTTAGTCCATTGTAGCAAACAGTACCGCCTCCCTGTGAAACGTGTGCCATATCCTGTGATTGCCGCCAGGAACTGGGACACTGGTACGGGCGCTGCTCATCATGCGGATTCTGCGATAATGGTGACGACCCTGGCGCCACCCTTGACGCCGCATGCTTACCTGATTTTCGCCCCCTATGGACAATACCCTTCTGCTCGTCGACGGTTCCAGCTATCTCTACCGTGCCTTCCACGCATTGCCCGACTTGAGGAGCCCGGACGGCTTCCCGACCGGCGCCATGCACGGCATGGTCAATATGCTGCGCCGCCTGCGCGCCGACTTCCCGGCCGCCTACATCGCCTGCGTGTTCGATGCGAAGGGCAAGACCTTCCGCGACGACCTGTATCCCGAGTACAAGGCCACGCGCGCGTCGATGCCGGAAGACCTGGGCAAGCAGATCGAGCCGATCCACGAAGTGGTGCGCCTCATGGGCTGGCCGATCCTGATGGTCGATGGCGTCGAGGCCGACGACGTGATCGGCACGCTGGCCGTGCAGGCCACCGCGCGCGGCATGAAGACGGTCGTCTCCACCGGCGACAAGGACCTGGCCCAGCTCGTCAACGACAAGGTCATGCTGATCAACACGATGAGCAATGAGCGCCTGGACGACGCCGGCGTGCTGGCCAAGTTCGGCGTGCCACCGAACCGCATCATCGATTACCTGACGCTCGTCGGCGACACCGTCGACAACGTGCCGGGCGTGGCCAAGTGCGGGCCGAAGACGGCTGTCAAATGGCTCACGCTGCACGGCTCGCTCGATGGCGTGATGGAAAACGCCGGCAGTATCGGTGGCGCCGTGGGCGAGAACCTGCGCGCGGCGCTCGACTGGCTGCCGAAAGGCCGCGAACTCATCACCGTGAAAACCGACTGCGACCTGGTCAAGCACGTGGTGTCGTTCGAAGAAACGCTTGTCGGCCGCCCGGAAGACGCCGACAAGCTGCGCGAATTCTTCAGCCGCTACGGCTTCAAGACGATGCTGCGCGACCTGGGCGGCGCGAAACCCGGCGACGGCAGCGTGCGCCCGGCAGCCGGCAGCGCGCCGGGCGGCAGTCCGCTCAATTCGCCGGAAGGCGCGCAGGCCACGCTCGATGGCATGCCGGTCATCAAGGGCGAGTACGAGACAGTTCTCACCGACGCGCAGCTGGATGCCTGGCTGGCGCTGATCGACGCGGCCGCCTTGACGTCGGTCGATACCGAAACCACGTCGCTCGATCCGATGACGGCGCAGATGGTCGGCATTTCGCTGTCGGTCGAACCGGGCAAGGGCGCCTACATCCCGCTGGCGCACCGCTACGCCGGCGCACCTGACCAGCTCGAGCGCGACCACGTGCTGGAAAAGATGCGCCCATGGCTGGAAAATCCGGCCAAGCCGAAGCTCGGCCAGAACCTCAAGTACGATATGCACATCTTCGCCAACCATGGCGTGACCCTGAAGGGCATCGTGCACGACACGCTGCTGCAGTCGTACGTGTTCGAATCGCACAAGCCGCACGACATGGACACGATGGCCATGCGCCACCTGGGCTACACGACGATTCCGTTCGTCGACGTGTGCGGCAAGGGCGTCAACCAGATCTGCTTCGACCAGGTCGAACTGGGCCGCGCCACCGAGTACGCGGCCGAGGATTCCGACATCACGCTGCGCCTGCACGGGTCGATGCTGCCGCATGTCGAAGCCGACAAGGGGCTCACGTACATCTACCGCGACATCGAGATGCCGACGATGGAAGTGCTGCACAAGATCGAGCGCAACGGCGTGCTGATCGACAGCGACCTGCTGGGCGTGCAATCGAACGAGCTGGGCAAGCGCATGCTCGAACTCGAGCAGCAGGCCTACGAGCTGGCCGGCGGCCCGTTCAACCTGGGTTCGCCGAAACAGATCGGCGAAATCTTCTTCGTCAAACTCGGCCTGCCGGTGATCAAGAAGACCGCCACGGGCGCCGCGTCGACCGACGAGGAAGTGCTGCAGAAGCTGGCCGAAGATTATCCGCTGCCGAAGATCCTGCTCGAGCACCGCGGCATGTCCAAGCTCAAGTCGACCTATACCGACAAGCTGCCGAAGATGGTCAACGCGAGCACGGGGCGCGTGCACACCAATTACTCGCAGGCGGTGGCGATCACGGGCCGACTGTCGTCCAATGAGCCGAACCTGCAGAACATCCCGGTGCGCAACGCCGAAGGGCGCCGCATCCGCGAAGCCTTCATCGCGCCGCCGGGCAGCGTGATCGTCTCGGCCGACTATTCGCAGATCGAGCTGCGCATCATGGCGCATATCTCGGGCGACGCCGCGATGCTCAAGGCCTTTGCCGATGGCGAAGACATCCACCGCGCGACGGCTGCCGAAATCTTCGGCATCCCGCCCGCCGACGTGCAGAGCGAACAGCGCCGCTACGCCAAGGTCATCAACTTTGGCCTGATCTACGGCATGAGCGCCTTCGGTCTCGCGGCCAACCTGAACATCGAACGGGGTGCGGCGGCCAATTATATTGAACGCTATTTCGCGCGTTTCTCGGGCGTGAAACAGTACATGGACGAAACGCGCCTGCAGGCCAAGGCGCGCGGTTACGTTGAAACAGTGTTCGGCCGCCGCCTGTGGCTGCCCGAGATCAATTCGCCGAACGGCCCGCGCCGCGCCGGCGCCGAACGGGCCGCGATCAATGCGCCGATGCAGGGCACGGCGGCCGACCTGATCAAGCTGGCGATGATCGCCGTGCAGAGCTGGCTTGAAACTGAACAGCTGGCCACGCGCATGATCATGCAAGTGCACGATGAACTGGTGCTCGAAGTGCCGCAGGCCGAACTGGAGCTGGTACGCGTGAAGCTGCCGGAACTGATGGCCGGCGTGGCAACGCTGAAGGTGCCGCTGGTGGCCGAAACGGGCGTCGGCGAAAACTGGGAAAAGGCGCACTAAACCGTGGCGTGGACGGCGACGCCGTCCACGCGTTGACCCACAAAACTCGTTACATAAAGCGTATTTTTCTCGCACTTTATATGTGAGAATAAGTGATGTTTACGCAACCTGACTACGCGGCGTTGTTCGCGGCCTCGCCGTATCCTTATCTGCTCATCAACCGGGATTTCACCATCATCGGTGCCAATCCCGCCTATCTGCAGGCGACCGGGCGTACAGCGCAGCAGATCGTGGGCAAGCATATCTTCGACGCGTTTCCGGCCGATCCCAACGACCCCGCATCGACCAACGTCGATGAGGTACGCAGATCGATTGAACAAGCATTTGCGACGAAGCAGCCGCACACCAGCGCGCTGCTGCGCTATGCGGTGCCGCGCGAGACGCCCGGTGGCCACGTGTTCGGCGAGCGTTGCTGGAGCGCGATCCATACGCCGGTGTTCGATGCTGCCGGCGAGGTCGCCTTCGTCGCGCAAAACGCCATCGATGTCACGGATCTGTACCGCTTCGATGCGGCCAGCGGCGCCTACCATCTCCGGCAGGGCGCACATGCGGTGCCCGACATGCCCCAGATGAACCGGCCGCAGATGCACGAGGCGATGACGCGCATCCTGAGTCTTGAGCGCAGCCAGTTGCAGACGATGTTCAACCAGGCGCCCAGCTTCATCGCAGTGCTCACCGGCCCCGACCATGTCTTCGAGATGGCCAACGAAGCGTATTACCAGCTGGTCGGGCGCCGGGAGCTGATCGGCAAACCCTTGCTTGACGCGCTACCCGAGCTGGTGGCGCAGGGCGTGCGCCGCGTATTCGATGACGTCTTCACCAATGGCAAGCCGGTCGTGCTGCGCGATTCGTTGATCGCGCTGCAGCGCCGGCCGGATGGCGCGCTGGAACAACGCTACGTCGATCTGCTGTGCCAGCCGATCTTTGGCCACGACGGACAGGTGACGGGCATCTTTGCCCAGGGCAGCGATGTCACCGAGGCCTATCATGCGGCGCAGGCGCTGTTCGAAAAAGTCCAGCAGCTCGAAGCGGTCCGCGAAAACCAGACCTTCCAGCTCGCACTGGCCGACCGCATCCGCCAGCTCGCCGATCCCGACGACGTCACCGAGGCAGCCTGCGAGCTGCTGGGCCGCGCCCTGCAGGCGTCGCGCGTGCTGTATGCGCAGATCGACGACGCCGCCGGCACCGTTGCGATCGTGCGCGACTGGACCGCCCAGGGCGTAGCGAGCCTGGCCGGCAGGGTCATGGTCATGGACGATTTTGGCCCGCCGATGATCGCCGCGCTGCGCGCCGGCCAGACTGTCGTCAACCACGATGTCGCGCAGGACAGCCGCACCGCGGGCAATACCGGCATCTACGCGGCGATCGGTGTCGGCGCCGATCTGCTGGTCCCGTACATCAAGGCCGGCAAGATGAAGGTCGTGCTGACGGTGCAGAATGCCGCGCCGCGCAAGTGGCGCGAGGCCGAGATACGGATGGCGCAGGATACTGCCGAGCGCACCTGGTCGGCGGTCGAAGCGGCCCGCGCGCACAATGCGCTGCGGCGTGAACGCGACCAGAGCCAGAGCATCTTCGACAGCATGGGCGAGGGCTTCGCGGTGCTCGACAAGAACTGGAATATCCTGCGCATGAACGCCGAAGGCCTGCGCCTGACCCAGCGCCGCGCCGAAGACGTCATCGGCCACAGCCATTGGGATGTCTGGCCCGAATTGCGTAACACCTCGATCGACACCGTGTTCCGGCGCGTGATGGCCACCGGCACCGCCGGGATTGTCGAGCTGGCCCAGCGCATGCCGGATGGACGCCAGGCATGGATCGAAACCCGCACCCATCGCTCGCCCGATGGCGGCATCGCGTTCTTCTTCCGCGATGTCACCGAGCGCCGCGAAGCGCAAGAAAAGCTGACCGTCGCCGACCGCCGCAAGGACGAATTCCTGGCGATGCTGGCGCACGAGCTGCGCAATCCGCTCGCGCCGATCGGCGCGGCCGCCGACCTGCTGCAACGGGCGCGGCTCGATGAGGCGCAGGTGCGCAAGACCAGCCAGGTCATCGGGCGCCAGGTGCGCCACATGACCAGCCTGGTCGACGACCTGCTGGACGTCTCGCGCGTCACGCGCGGGCTGGTGGCGCTCCATACCGAGCGCCTCGATCTTCGCCACATCGTGAATGACGCAGTCGAGCAGGTCACGCCACTGATCCACGCCCGGCGCCATCATCTGGCGCTGACACTGCCGCCGCAAGCGCCGCTGGTCGAGGGCGACCACAAGCGCCTGGTGCAGGTGCTGGCCAACCTGCTCAGCAATGCGGCGAAGTACACGCCCGAAGGTGGCCACATCAGATTGAGCACCGAAGTGCGCGCCACGCACGTGCTGTTGCACGTGGCGGACGATGGCATCGGTATGGCGCCCGAACTGGTCGCGCGCGCGTTCGAGCTGTTTTCACAGGCCGAGCGTTCGTCCGACCGGTCGATGGGTGGGTTGGGCCTGGGCCTGGCGCTGGTGAAAAGCCTGGTCGGCCTGCATCACGGCAGCGTCACCTGCGACAGCGCGGGGCAGGGCAAGGGCAGTACCTTCACGGTGTGCCTGCCGCGCCTGGACAGCGAGGCGCCGGTCGCCGGGGCCCCGGCTGCCGGCACCACGAGCGCACCGGCGCCGTCCGACCACCTTCGCATCATGGTGGTGGACGACAATATGGACGCGGCGACGATGCTCGCACTGCTGCTCGAATCGAACGGCCACGAGGTGCACGTCGAACATGCCGCGCTGCCGGCGCTGGCCGCGTCCGAGCATGCGGCGTCACATGTCTACCTGCTCGATATCGGCCTGCCCGACATCGACGGCATCGAGCTGGCAAAACGCCTGCGGGCCCGGCCCAATGCGCAGCATGCGGTGCTGGTCGCGATCACCGGCTACGGCCAGGAGCAGGATCGCGCGCGTACCGCGGCCGCCGGCTTCAACCACCACCTGGTCAAGCCGGTCGACATGCAGAAGCTGTATGCGATCCTCGACGAAGTCAGCCCGGCCCGCGTCTGCGACGGCGCTCAGAACGTCGCGCGCAGCGTGGCCGATGCCGTGCGCGGCTCGGCGTAGTGCAGGCCGTTATAGAACCCGACACGGTTGTAGTAGATCTTGTTGAAGACGTTATTCAGATTGACGCTGGCCGTCAGGTTCTTGTTGATCCGGTAGCTGGCCATGATATTGGCCAGCCACACCGACCCTTGTCCGATGCGCGACAGGCTCGTGACCGGCGCCCCGCTGGCGTTGTAGCTGCCGGTCGGCTTCTGCGCGGTATTCCACAGATTGCTTTGCCAGTTCACACCGCCGCCGAGTGCATACTGGCCGTCGGCGCCGAAGCGGTAGCTGGAAAACACCCGCAGCAGGTTGCGTGGAATGACCGTATTGATGGCCACGCCCTGCGCATTGCGCGAGCGCGTATGGCTGTAGCCAGCTGACAGATTCCATTGCTTCACGATCTGGCCGGATGCTTCGACCTCGACGCCATCGATCACATTGCCCTTGCCGGTGGAGCGGTATGCCTGCACCGCACCCGGCAGTGAATTGGGCGGCACGCTGTCGTCGATTTCGGCGACGTTGTCCTTCTTGCTGCGGAAGATCGCCGCGGAGAAGTTCATGCGCCGGTCGAACAGTTCAGCCTTCACCCCCGCTTCGATATTGTTGCCCTCGACCGGATCGAGGAATGCATTGTTCACATCGCGATAATTCTGTGGCTGGAAGATGCTTGTGTAGGCAGTGTAGGCAGTCCATTGCTGGTTCAGGTCGAACAGCAGGCCGACATACGGCGTGACGATATCGTCGTTGGTAAAGCCGGTGGTGGTCGTGACGGGTCCGGCGGGGCTGAAGTTGCGGGTATTGGTCGCATACTTGCCATGTCGCACGCCGACAACGGCCTTGAGCGCATCGGACAGATTCAGGCGCGTGGCCAGGAAAGCCGCCTTCTGGTCAACCTGGCCGATGCTGGTCGGGACAGCGCCGACCGTGGTCGGAAATTCAGGCACGTCGCCGCTCCAGGTGCGCCAGTCGGGGATCGCGCTGTAGCCCGCCGGGACCGCGCCGAGCGTGATGCGCGGCGAGACCGTTTCGCGCTCGGCCTTTCCCCAGCCGAAGACCAGATCGTGCTGGCGGCCGAACAGATTGAATTTGCCGTCGATATTCCATTCGAGGACGTCCATCGTTTCATCGGCCGGGAAGCGACCGTAGGCCACCGTGATGCCGCTGCCGTCGGGCCGCGGGTAGCCGCCATAGCCGAAGTACAGGCTGCCATCCTGTTCGCGATCGGCCGTGGTCCATCCGGCGCGCAGGCGCCAGTTGCGGTTGAAGCGGTGTTCGAGCGTGGCGAAGGTTTTTTCTTCCAGCAGATTCCACGAAGCCCACGGCGTGGACAGGTTCAGATCATGCGGCATGTTGGCCAGCGAGCCGTCCGCGTTCCAGTACGGGACCGTACCCCAGGTCGAACCGCGCGGATCGGACTTCTGACGCTCGTGGCCGATTGCCAGTACCGTGGCAGGCCCAAGGTCGGCCTCCAGGATGCCGTACACGGCGCCCAGGTCCTGTTCATACAGCGGGCGGAACGACTTGGCCTCCTGCCTGGCCACGACGAAGCGTCCGCGCAGCTTGCCCTCGAAGGCGAGCGGGCCACTCACATCGAGCTCGGCGCGGCGCAGGTCGTGCGTGCCGATGCGCAGCGCGGCATTGGCCTGGAAGGTCCTGGTCGGGCGCTTGCGCACCTGGTTGATCGTGGCCGACGGATCGCCCGCGCCGGTGGTCAGGCCAGTGGCGCCCCGCACCACCTCGATGCGGTCGTAGACCACGTTGTCGCCATTGGCCTTGAGCGAGCTGCCGAACAGGTTCAGCATGCCATCGACCTGGAAGTTGTTCACTGCGTAGCCCCGCGCGTTGTAGGTCACGCGTTCGGTGTCGTTGTAGTTGACGTAGATGCCGGTGACCTGCTGCATGGTGTCGGCCAGCGTCTGCAGGCCTTGCTCTTCCATGCGTTCGCGCGTGACGATCGAGAGCGACTGCGGCGTCTCGCGCGGCGTCAGGTTCAGGCGCGCGCCGGTGGTCAATGGGCCGGTCGTCGTGTACGAGCCGCTCCCTTCGGTCGTTGCGTCGCGCGCGCCCGTGATGGTGACTGCCTGCAGCGTGGTCGGGATGGTGGTTGGTGCATCTTCGGCCTGGGCATGCCAGGACGGCAGGATGCCGAGTACGGCGGCGGTGCAGGCGCGAAGGACAAGGCAGCGGGGCAGCAAGGGGCGTGGCGGGAGCATGAGCAGGTCTTCTCGGTATGGGGGAATGGACGGTGACCGGACACGCCCGTCAGCATTGCTGAGGGCGTGGTCCAGTGGTGGTGTGGTAAATTATAATGAGAATCATTCTCATTTGTAAAGTGTTATCACGGCATCATCTGGGTGGATGCGCGTGCCGGGCTGCACCGATGCTAAACTCGCAAGCCTGTCCACCACTGATCGAAGGGATGACCATGAAAGATCTCGTCAACGACGCCGGCAGCCTGCTCGGCGCGAGCGCATACAACGATGGCGTCGGCCGCCGTGACTTCATCCGGGCCGCCATCGGCACCGGTTTTGCCGCCAGCGCGCTGCCGGTCATGGCGCAGACCCAGATCCAGACCGATACCGACGGTCTCGATGCCGGCGACACCATCCTGGTCATCGACGGTCAGGACGTGCCCGTGTATCGCGCCCAGCCCAAGGGCAAGACGGGCGTGCCCGTGATCCTGGTGATTTCCGAGATCTTCGGTGTGCACGAATACATCAAGGACGTGGTGCGCCGCTTTGCCAAGCAGGGTTACATGGCGATCGCGCCCGATCTGTTCGTGCGCCAGGGCGATGCGACCAAGGCCCCGAGCACGGCCGAGCTGATGAAGAACATCGTGGCGAAGACGCCCGATGCGCAAGTGATGTCGGACCTCGACCGCGTGGTCACGTGGGCCCAGCAGCGCGGCGGCAACATCGAGAAACTGGGCATCACCGGTTTTTGCTGGGGTGGCCGCATCACGTGGCTGTACGCGGCGCACAACCTCAAGGTCAAGGCGGGCGTGGCCTGGTACGGCCGCCTGGTGGGCGAAGCAACCGCCACGTCGCCGAAGCACCCGATCGATTTCGCGCAGAACCTGAAGGTGCCGGTACTGGGCCTGTACGGCGCGAAGGACACCGGCATTCCGGTCGAATCGGTCCAACGCATGCAGGCCGCGCTCGACAAGGGCAACAGCCGCTCGACGATCCACGTGTACCCGGAATCCGGCCACGCCTTCCACGCCGACTACCGCCCGATGTACAACGCGGCAGACGCGCAGGATGGCTGGAACCGCGCGCTGGCGTGGTTCGCCAAATACGGCGTCGCCTGATCTAGGGAAGCACTGATTAATTCATGGCGGCGGACTTGGCGTTGAAAAGAGCCATCCTGCGGCGTTGCAAATTCTCGCAATAGCTCGCTATTGCTTCGATTTTGCGCCTTGCAGGCTGACTTTTTCAACTGCCAATTCCATCCCCCAGAATAAATCAGTGCTTCCCTGGCAGGCTTTGCCTTGGACGAGGGCAGGCCGGGAGCGGTACAATGCCCGGTTTGCGGCTCGTCGCACGCACCGAACAAGAGGCCTTCAAATCGACCCGTTTTCAGCCCCATTCATTGACCCGACCCTGCGCTCGATCCTGCTGGCGACGGTCGTCGCCGGCGTCGTCAGCATCTCCGGGGCTGCCATTTTCTCGTTTGCCCTGCTGTCGAAAGTGGTGGAAAAGATGGTCAGCCTGTCGGTCGGCATCATGCTGGCCACGTCGCTGCTGCACGCGCTGCCCGAAGCATTCGATTCGGGCGCCAATACGAGGAGCCTGTTCGCCACGCTGCTGGCCGGATTGCTGGCGTTCTTCCTGCTGGAGAAGGTCGCCCTGTTGCGCCACTCGCACCACCACGAAGGCGACGGCCACCATCACGCCCACGGGCACGACGCGCGCGAAGCGGGCAAGGCCGGCTGGATGATCCTGCTCGGCGACGGGATGCACAACTTCACGGACGGCATCCTGATCGCCGCGGCCTTCCTGGCCAATCCGGAGCTGGGCATCGTTACCGCGCTGGCGATCGTCGCGCATGAAATCCCGCAGGAAATCGGCGACTTCATCGTGCTGCTCAATGCCGGCTTCTCGCGCCTGCGCGCCTATGTGTTCAACCTGCTGTGCAGCCTGATGGCGGTGGCGGGGGGCTTGCTGGGGTATTACACGCTGGACCGGGCCAGCGGCCTGATCCCGTACGTGCTGGTGTTTGCATCGTCAGGGTTCATCTATATCGCGGTGAGCGACCTGATGCCGCAGATGCAAAGGCGCTCGACGTTGCGCGAGTCGATTCCGCAGGTGGTGCTGATCGGGCTGGGCGTGGCGATTGTCTTCGCGTTGCACGCGTTTTGATGTTGCGTTAATGGTGGCGCTGCGGACTTGGGTTCCAGCCTCCGCTGGAACGACGTGTTTGTGTCGCGTGCCGTAATCACCGCTTTTAGCTGCTTGCCTTGACACCGTCGTTCCAGCGAAGGCTGGAACCCAGGTTGGTTGACTAAGCCGCGCCTTTGGCGACCGGCCGCGCAGGATCGCCGACCCACTCGCTCCACGACCCCGGATACAGCGCGGCGCCCGGCAAACCGGCCACTTCCAGTGCCAGCAGATTGTGGCAGGCAGTCACGCCCGAGCCGCACTGCATGATGGCTGCGGCAGGATCATCGATCAGGGCGCCAAATTCTTCCCGCAGCTGCGCGGCATCCTTGAAGCGCCCGTCAGGCCCCAGATTGTCCTTGAAGAAGCGGTTCTTCGCGCCGGGAATATGCCCGCCCACCGGATCGATGGTTTCATTCTCGCCACGATACCGGTCGGCCGCGCGCGCATCGATCACGATCCGTTTGCCGCTTTCCAGATTGTCCAGCACTTCGCGCACCGTCACGGTCGGCACGAACGGCGCCTGGACGCTCAGGGCGCCGCGCGGCCTGGTGCGCACCTCGGTCGTCAACGGCTGCCCGGCAGCCTCCCACGCGGCCATCCCGCCATCGAGCACCGCCACTGCTTCGTGCCCCAGCCAGCGCAGCAGCCACCACAGGCGCGCCGCGAACATGCCGCCGTGCGCGTCATACGCTACCACCTGCGTGGTGTCGCCGATGCCGAAGTCGCGCAGGGCTTCGGCCAGTGCTTCTTTGTCGGGCAGCGGATGCCGGCCCAGGAACACGCCATCGGCGCCGTTCCTGGCGCCCGACAGCACCGTCTCGATATCGGCAAACACCGCACCCGGCAGGTGGCCGCTCGCGTAAGCGCCACGGCCGGCGGCCAGGTTCATCAGGTCGTGGCGGCAGTCGACGACAACCCAGACCGGGTCGTCGATGTGCGCAGCCAGGTCGGCGGCAGAAATCAGGGTCTGGTGCATGACGGTTCCTTTACGTTTCGCTGGCGATCGGATCGGTGTCCTTGACGACGGCGCCGCGCGCCGTCTTGCGGGTATTGTAGAACGTCGCGGCCACGCCCGACACCAGGATCACGGCCACGCCCAGCCAGACGTGCCAGTCGAACGTGTCGCCCCACAGCAGCAGGCCCCACAGGCACGAGAACACGATGCCGGTGTACTGCAGGTTGGCCACCACCAGCACCTTGCCGACGCGGTAGGCGCGGGTCATGGCCATCTGCGCCATCAGCGCCGCGCCGCCGATCCCGGCCAGCAGCAGCAGGCTGTATGGCGTGTGGGCGTGGAACACGGCGCCCTTCGGCCCGTCGCCGGCCAGCGTGGCGAGCAGGCCCACCACCGCGGTGGTGAGCGAAAAGAAGAACACGACGCGGTATTCGGGCTCGCCCAGCAGGCCCAGTTTGCGCACCTGCATATACGCCGCCGCCGACACCACCGACGAGCACACGCCGGCCAGCGCGCCGAGCCATTGCCGGCTTTCGATCGCCGGCTGCAGCACCATCGTGACGCCAAAGAAGCTCATGCCGATGGCGACGACCAGCGGCCACTCTGCGTGCTTGGTGCGGGTCCACCAGCCCAGCGCGAACATCCAGGCCGCGATCCAGATCGGAGCCATGTAGTTCAGCGTCATGGCGGTGGCCAGCGGCAGGCGGCCGATGGCGAAGAACCACATCCAGAGGGCGGTCACGCCGACGAAGCTGCGGATCAGGTGCGATTTCGCGAACGGCGTCCTGAACGTGCCGCCACGGTGGCGCACCATGGCCAGCAGGATGACGGTGCCGATCAGGCCCCGGTACATCAGCAGTTCGGACGTGGAGTAGAACGCGGAGGCGAGCTTGACGCCCGCGCCCATCGCGGCGAACGCGAAGCTGGCGAACAGCATCCAGAGTGAAGCCATGGTATTCCCAATAAAAAAAGGAGGGGCAGCCGGTTGGCCACACCCTCCGCAGCGCTGCGTGTCACGACACGGCTAGAGCGCCATCTTGCTGCGATACCACTCATGGAAATGCTGCATGCCGTCTTCCATGGGTGACTGGTACGGACCGACTTCATTGACGCCGCGCGCCACAAGGATCTTGCGGCCGGCATCCATGCGCAGGCCGATTTCATCGTCCTCGACCGCCGTTTCCATGTACGCGGCGCGTTCTGCCTCGACGAATTCGCGCTCGAACAGCACGATCTCTTCGGGGTAGTAGAACTCGACCACGTTGCGCGTCTTGTCCGGACCATCGGGCCACAGCGTCGACACCACCAGCACGTGCGGATACCACTCGACCATGATGTTCGGGTAGAGCGTAAGCCAGATCGCGCCGTACTTCGGCGGCGTGCCGTTGTTGAACTTGAGGATCTGCTCCTGCCAGCGTTTGTAGGCAGGCGAGCCGGCCTTTTGCAGCGCGCGGTTCACGCCCACGGTCTGCACGCTGTAGTCGGCGCCGAATTCCCATTTCAGGTCGTCGCACGAGACGAAGTTGCCCAGGCCCGGGTGGAACGGCTCGACGTGGTAATCCTCGAGGTAGACCTCGATGAAAGTCTTCCAGTTGTAGTCGCACTGGTGCACTTCGACGTGGTCGAGCATGTAGCCCGAAAAATCCAGGTCTTTCGTCACCGACAACTGGCCCAGCTTGTCCATCACGTTGTAGCCGTTCTGCTCGAACAGCAGGCCGTTCCAGTTCTGGAGCGGCGTCTTGGACAGGTTCAGGCAGGGGGTATCGGCAAAATGCGGTGCGCCGATCAGTTCACCCTTCAGGTCATAGGTCCAGCGGTGCAGCGGGCAGACGATGTTCGTCGCATTGCCGCGCCCATTGAGCATGAGCGCCTGGCGATGACGGCAGACGTTGGACAGCACCTCGATGCCGTTGGCATTGCGCACCAGCATGCGGCCTTCGTGTTCGGCAGCGAGCGTGGCGAAGTCGCCCGTTTCGGGCACCATCAATTCATGGCCGACGTAGCGCGGGCCATTCACGAACAGCTGCTGCATCTCTTGCTTGAGCAGCGCCTCGTCAAAATACACAGTTACCGGAAGCTGCGCGTTGGATCGCGCCAGCTTGGCGTGGGTAGCCAGATCGGACATCCCAACCCCCCTTAAATAAGCATCCAAAGAAGAGAAAGAATCCAAAGACCAGTATTTAAGTAAAGGAATACGGTATTTCGGACAGAACCGGCGATTATACTTCGGAACGAGCTCTACCGTCTTGGTCCGGCGCGCGGCTGTTGTGTGCGCTGGCGGGGAAATTGCCTTCGTGGCATGATTTTCATGATGAGGGAGGGCGTAGCCCAATCGATGGACGGGGCTGCATGTTGCGAATGGTGCAATGTGCGCCCCCCGTGGTGTTGGATTGATCTAAAATACGCGATTGGATTGACCCACGGCGCACAACTGGACGCCCTTACGATACCGACCTATGGCAAAGAATATGACAGCGGGCAGCGCAGCAGCAGTGGCGGCGCCACCCGAATCCTTCGAGGGGGCGATGGCCGAACTGGCCCAGCTCGTGACACAGATGGAGTCCGGCGCCTTGCCGCTGGACGCCTCGGTCGCGGCGTATGCGCGCGGCTCCGAACTCGTCAAGTACTGCGCAGGGCAGCTCGAGAAAGTCGAGTCGCAGGTCAAGGTACTTGAAGGCGACATGCTCAAACCGTTCTCGGGCGACGACGAGGGCGTGCAATGAGCGCGCCGGCGTTCGCCGACTGGACCCGCCAGGTCCAGCACGACGTCGAGGGCGCGCTCGACGCGTTCCTGCCAGCGGCCACCCAGGTGCCGCACAAGCTGCACGAAGCGATGCGCTACACGACGCTGGGCGGCGGCAAGCGTGTGCGCCCGCTGCTGGCGTACGCCGCCGGTGCGCTGTTCGACGCCGACCCGGCCGCGCTCGCGCGGGTTGCCAGCGCCGTCGAAATGATCCACGTGTATTCGCTCGTGCACGACGACATGCCGTGCATGGACGACGACGCGCTGCGCCGCGGCAAGCCGACGGTGCACGTGGCGTATGACGAAGCGACCGCGCTGCTGGTGGGCGACACGCTGCAGGCGCAGGCCTTTACGGTACTGTCCGAGTGTGCCACCGTGCCACCGGCGCGCCTGTTGACGATGGTGCGCCTGCTGGCACAGGCGGCCGGCTCGAACGGCATGTGCGGCGGCCAGGCGATCGATCTCGACAGCGTGGGCCTGGCCCTGACGCGCGACGAACTCGAACGCATGCACCAGCTGAAAACAGGCGCCATGCTGCGCGTGTCGGTGCTGCTTGGCGCGCTCGCGGGGCGCGACCTGACGCCACTCGAAGTCGAGGCCCTGAACGCTTATTCGGCCGCGATTGGCCTGGCGTTCCAGGTAGTCGACGATGTACTTGATGCGACCGCCGACTCGGCCACGCTGGGCAAGACCGCCGGCAAGGATGCGGCCGACAACAAGCCGACCTATGTGTCGATCCTCGGCCTGGCGCCTTCGCGCGACCTGGCCGAGCAATTGCGGCGTGACGCGCATGACGCGCTGGCGCCATTCGGAGAACAAGCACAGCGGCTGCGTGAACTGGCAGACCTGATCGTGCAGCGGAAGGCCTAAATGAACCTGCTAGACAATATCAACGACCCGTCCGACCTGCGCAAGCTGCCGCGCACCCAGCTCACGCCACTGGCCAAGGAGCTGCGCCAGTTCCTGCTCGAGTCGGTCTCGAAAACAGGCGGCCACCTGTCGTCCAACCTGGGCACGGTCGAACTGACCATCGCGCTGCATTATGTGTACGACACGCCGCGCGACCGCATCGTCTGGGACGTCGGCCACCAGACCTACTCGCACAAGATCCTCACGGGCCGCCGCGGCCGCATGCCGTCGCTGCGCCAGTTGAATGGCCTGTCGGGCTTCCCGAAGCGCGACGAAAGCGAGTACGACACGTTCGGCACCGCCCACTCGTCGACCTCGATCTCGGCCGCGCTCGGCATGGCCGCCGCCGCCAAGATCAAGGGTGAAGACCGCCACGCCATCGCCGTCATCGGCGACGGCTCCATGACCGCCGGCATGGCGTTCGAGGCGCTGAACAACGCGGGCGTCGAAGACGACGTGAATCTCCTGGTCATACTGAACGACAACGACATGTCGATCTCGCCGCCGGTCGGCGCGCTCAATCGCTACCTGGCGCGTCTGCTGTCGGGCCAGTTCTACGCCGCCGCCAAGAACGTGGGCAAGAGCGTACTGCCGGCGCCCGTGCTCGACCTGGCCCGCAAGCTCGAAGAACATGCGAAGGGCATGGTGGTCCCGGCCACGATGTTCGAGGAATTCGGCTTCAACTACATCGGCCCGATCGACGGCCATGACCTCGAATCCCTGATCCCGACGCTGGAAAACATCAAGAAGCTCAAGGGCCCGCAGTTCCTGCACGTGGTGACCAAGAAGGGCCAGGGCTACAAGCTGGCCGAGGCCGAGCCGATCCTGTACCACGGCACCGGCAAGTTCAATCACCTCGAAGGCATCAAGCCGGCCACCGCGCCGGGCAAGATCACCTACACCGAAGTCTTCGGCAACTGGCTGTGCGACATGGCAGCGGCCGATCAGCGCCTGGTCGGCATCACGCCGGCGATGCGCGAAGGCTCGGGCATGGTCCGCTTCCACCAGGAATACCCGCAGCGCTACTTCGACGTCGGCATCGCCGAGCAGCATTCGGTGACGTTCGCCGCCGGCATGGCGACCGAGGGCGTCAAGCCCGTGCTGGCGATCTACTCGACGTTCCTGCAGCGCGGCTACGACCAGCTGATCCACGACGTGGCGCTGCAGAACCTCGACGTGACGTTCGCGCTGGACCGCGCAGGCCTGGTCGGCGCCGATGGCGCGACCCACGCCGGCAACTACGATCTGGCCTACCTGCGCTGCATCCCGAACATGGTCGTCATGGCGGCGTCGGACGAAAACGAATGCCGCCAGATGCTCACGACGGCTTACCACTATCCGGGCCCGGCTGCCGTGCGCTATCCGCGCGGCGCCGGTGTCGGCACGCCGATTGTCGAGGCCTTGAACTCGATCGAGATCGGCAAGGGCGAAGTGCGCCGCAGCGGCAAGAACATCGCCATCCTGGCGTTCGGCTCGATGGTCTCGCACAGCATCCTGGCCGGCGACGAACTCGATGCGACGGTCGCGAACATGCGCTTCGTGAAGCCGCTGGACGTCGACCTGGTCAAGCGTCTGGCGCAGGAGCACGACCTGATCGTGACGGTGGAAGAGGGCTGCATCATGGGCGGCGCGGGCGCTGCCGTGATGGAAGCGCTGGCCGCCGCCGGCATCGCCAAGCCGGTGCTCAATCTGGGCTTGCCGGATACCTTCATCGACCAGGGCGATCCGGTGGCGCTGCTGTCGTCGGTGGGCCTGGATGCCAAGGGCATCGCGGCATCGATCCGCGCGCGCCTGTCGGCGTCCGGTGAACCGCGCCTGGTGGTGAACAACGGCTGACGCGGTCGTGGTGCACGGCAACACGCCGTGTGCATCATGCCGTAGCGTGGACGGGTTTCCCGTCCACGCGTTCAACAAGCTTTCGCATACCACGGCGCAAGGTTCGCGCGGACGCGTGGACGGCATAGCCGTCCACCCTACAGGCAGGGTCAGACGATCCCGCCATTGACCCGCAACGTCTGGCCATTGACCCAGGCGCCCTGCGGACTGACCAGAAACGCCACCGTGTCCGCGATATCGTCCGGCGTGCCAAGCCGTTCGAGTGGCGCCATCTTGCCCAGGCGCTCGACCAGCTCGGGCGTCTTGCCTTCCATGAAAAGATCGGTCGCCGTCGGGCCCGGGGCCACGGCCGTCACCGAGATCCCCTTGCCGCGCAATTCCTTGGCAAAGATATTGGTAAACGTTTCAACCGCTGCTTTCGAGCCGGCGTAGATGGCGTAGCCGGGCAGCGCCAGGCCGATCACGCTGCTGGAAAAATTGACGATGCGGCCGTTGGTCCGCATGCGTGTGGCGGCCAGGCGCAGCATGTTGAACGTGCCGCGCGTGTTGATGGCGAAGATGCGCTCGTACAGCGCGTCGTCGGTGTCGGCCAGCATGGTCGTGCCGGGCTGGATGACGCCGGCGTTGTTGACGACGATGTCGACGCCGCCATACTCCGCCTCGGTCGCGTCGAACAAGCGCACGCAATCGCTTGCGTTGGCCACATCGCCCTGCAGCGCGATGGCCCTGCCGCCGGCGGCCTCGATGGCCTGCACGACGTCGTCGGCATCGCTGGCGCGATGGGCGTAGTTGACGACAACGGCGCTCTTGTCTTGCGCCAGGCGCAGGGCGATGGCCCGGCCGATGCCGCGCGAGGCGCCCGTGACGATGGCGACTTTACTTGTAGTGGCGTCCATGCTTGCCTTCCAGGTGATCAAGGTGATTTATGCGAACAGCGTTTCGGCGCGCTGGTACAGGATCCAGGATGTGGCGATGTATTTGTCGCCACTGACCGCCACATTGCCCCGGTGCGTGTGCGTGAAGCCCGCCGGTGCGATGACCATGCGGCCTTTTTTTGGGGCGATCTTTCGGCCCTGGTACAGGAACTCGGTCTCGCCGCCCTCGGCCACATCGTTCAGGTAGACCATCCACAGCAACACCCGATGGAGCGACTCGCCACTGGCATTCTGCGGATAGATCTCTGAATGCCAGTGGTGATAGCCGCCGCTCCCGCGCAGGTACTTTTGCAGGTTGATCGTGCCGGGCCGGTACAGCACGCGCAGCAGCTCATCGATGTTGGGTCGTCCCAGTTCATCGAAGTTGGCCATCGACAGAACGGTCGGCACACCGGTCACGGGATGCTCGAGCGTGGGCGAGAGTGACCCCATCAGCAGCATCCGGTAGCGTTCGGCGTAGGCGGCCAGGTGGCGCGCCATCGTGTCCACCAGGAGGCCCGTCACGTCGGCCCACTCCGGATGCTGGTTGATCGTGATGTCGTAGCTGTCCTTCTTGACGACATCGACGCCGTTGCCTGTCTGCCCGCGCACCACCTTGTCGCTGGCGTCGAAGCGCTGGATGAGCGCATCGCACTGCTGCGCGGTGAGCGCGTCGTCGTAGACGCCGATGAAGTCGTCCATGACTTATCTGGCCTTGCGCCCGTGATTCCACAGCACGTCACTGCCACCCGCAAAGCGGTTCAGCACGCGCGCCAGCACGAACATCAGGTCGGACAGGCGGTTGACGTACTGGCGCGGGTGCGCGTGGATCTCTTCAGCCTTCGACAGCGCGACGATCGCGCGTTCGGCGCGCCGGCACACCGTGCGGCACAGGTGCGCCGTGGACGCTGCGCGCGAACCGGCCGGCAGGATGAATTCCTTCAGCACCGGCAGGTCGGCGTTGTATTTCTCGAGCATGGTATCCAGGCGCAGCACGTGTTCTTCCTTGATCATCTGGTAGCCGGGAATGCATAACTCGCCGCCCAGGTCGAACAGGTCATGCTGGATGCCCACGAGTTCGTCGCGCAGATCCGCCGGCATGTCTTCGCACAGCAGCAGGCCGACAAAGGAATTGAGTTCGTCGACTTCGCCCAGCGCGTGGATGCGCGCGCTGTCCTTGCCCGTGCGGCTGCCGTCGCCGAGGCCCGTGCTGCCATCGTCGCCGGTGCGGGTTGCTATTTTTGAGAGGCGGTTGCCCATGATGTTCTCTTATGCAGTAGGGTGAAAATACGATGGCACGAGGATACGACAAAACCTGCCGATTTGCTTACAATCGACCCATGTCTTCGTCCAATCCAGCCTTGCCTGACCGACGTGCGCAGGTCGTCGCCGCGCTCCTGGCGCGCGTGCCCGCGGCATGCGTCCTGTTTGCACCCGAAGACACGCGGCCCTACGAATGCGATGGCCTGGCCGCCTACCGCCAGTTGCCCATGGTCGTGACGCTGCCGACCGACGAAGCGCAGGTGCTGGCCATCCTGGCGGTGTGCCGCGCACTGAACGTGCCGGTGGTCCCGCGCGGCGCCGGCACGGGTCTGTCGGGCGGCGCGCTGCCGATCCACGATGGTGTCGTGCTCTCGACTGCGCGCATGAACGCGATCAAGCGGGTCGATCCCCTGGCGCGCACCGCCGTCGTGCAGCCGGGCGTGCGCAACCTGGCCATTTCCGAAGCGGCCGCCAGCCACGGCCTGTATTACGCGCCCGACCCATCGTCGCAGATCGCCTGCACCATTGGCGGCAACGTGGCCGAAAACGCGGGCGGCGTGCATTGCCTCAAATACGGCCTGACGATCCACAACGTGCTGCGCGTGCGCGTGGCCACGATCGAAGGCGACATCGTCGAACTGGGCGGGGGCGCGCTCGATGCGCCGGGCCTGGATCTGCTGGCCGTGTTCATCGGCTCGGAAGGCATGCTGGGCATCGTCGTCGAGGTGACGGTGAAACTGGTGCCCAAACCGGCGCTGGCGCAGGTCATCATGGCCTCGTTTGCCGACGTGGTCACGGCCGGCAATGCGGTGGCCGACGTCATCGCGGCCGGCATCATCCCGGCCGGCCTCGAGATGATGGACCGCACCTCGGTGCGCATGGTCGAACCGTTCGTGAAGGCTGGCTACGACCTGGACGCCGCCGCCATCCTGCTGTGTGAAGCCGATGGCACCGCGCTCGAAGTGGCCGAAGAAATCAGCCGCATGAGCGCGGTGCTGGCGCGCGCCGGCGCCACCGCGATTACCGTCTCGCAGAGCGAAGCGGAGCGCGGGCGCTTCTGGTCGGGCCGCAAGAATGCGTTTCCGGCGGCGGGGCGCATCTCGCCCGATTACTACTGCATGGACGGCACCATCCCGCGCAAGCAGCTGGCGCGCGTGCTGGCCGGCATCGCCGAGATGGAAGTCACGTACGGCCTGCGCTGCTCGAACGTGTTCCATGCGGGTGACGGCAATATGCATCCGCTGATCCTGTTCGACGCCAGCGTGCCGGGCGAATTCGATCGCGCCGAGGCGTTTGGCGCGGCCATCCTGGCACTGTGCGTCGAGGTGGGGGGCACTATCACGGGCGAGCATGGCGTGGGCATGGAAAAGATCGGGTCGATGTGCGTGCAGTTCGGCCGCAAGGAACTCGACGCCTTCTTCGCCGTCAAGCACGCGTTTGATCCGTGCGCGCTGCTCAATCCCGACAAGGCCATCCCCACGCCGCACCGCTGCGCCGAATTCGGCAAGCTGCACGTGCACCACGGGCAGGTGCCGTTTCCCGAATTGCCGCGCTTCTGATGAACACCGTCGAACAACTCCAGCAGCAGGTCAGGGCAGCCGCCGCCAGCGGGCAGGCGCTGTGCATCCGTGGCGGCGGCACCAAACACTGGTACGGCGGCGCGCCAGCTGGCGCCATTCTCGACACGCGCGCCCATGCGGGCATCGTCGACTACGAGCCGACCGAACTCGTGATCACGGCGCGCTGCGGCACGCCGCTGGCCGAGATCGAAGCCGCGCTGGCCGAACGCAACCAGATGCTGGCGTTCGAGCCGCCGCATTTCGGTCCGCACGCCACGCTGGGCGGCGCGATTGCCAGCGGCTTGTGCGGCCCGCGCCGCGCGACGAGCGGCGCCGCGCGCGACTTCGTGCTGGGCGCGACCCTGCTCGATGGCCGCGGCGACGTGCTGGCCTTCGGCGGGCGCGTCATGAAAAACGTGGCCGGCTACGATGTCTCGCGCATGCTGGCCGGCTCGCTGGGCACGCTGGGCGTGCTGCTGGAGGTGTCGGTCAAGGTGCTGCCACGGCCGTTTGCCGAAACGACGCTGCGGTTTGCACTGGACGAGATCGACGCGCTCCGATCCCTGAATACGTGGGGTGGCCAGCCCTTGCCCATCTCGGCCAGCGCCTGGGTCGATGGCGAGCTGGCGCTGCGCCTGTCCGGCGCCGAAGCGGCGGTCGATGCCGCCGTGCGGGATCTTGGCGGCGAGGTGATGCCAGCTGCCGATGCGTTCTGGCGCGCCGTGCGCGAGCAACGCACGGCGTTCTTTGACGGTGACGGTGACGGTGCGCTGTGGCGCCTGTCGGTGCCATCCACCACGGGCGCGCTGGTGCTGGGCGGCGCGCAGATGATCGAATGGGGCGGTGCCCAGCGCTGGTTGTGCGCCGATGGCGACGCGGGTACCGCGCAGGCGATCCGGCGCACCGCGCAGGCCTGCGGGGGCCATGCGACGCTGTTCCGGGGCGGCGACAAGTCGGCCGGCGTGTTCCAGCCGCTCGCGCCGGCGCTGGCGCGTATCCATGCGCGCATGAAAGACGCGTTCGACCCGGCGCATATCTTCAACCCCGGCCGCATGTACCACGAAAGCACATAAGGCATGCAAACGACTCTGGCCGATTTCATCAAGGGCACGCGCGAGGGCACCGAGGCCGAAGCGATCCTGCGATCCTGCGTGCACTGCGGCTTCTGCACCGCCACCTGCCCGACGTACCAGTTGCTGGGCGACGAACTCGATGGCCCGCGCGGGCGCATCTACCTGATCAAGAACGTGCTCGAAGGCGCCGAGCCAACGCGCAAGACCCAGCTGCACCTGGACCGCTGCCTGACGTGCCTGAACTGCGAAACCACGTGCCCGTCGGGCGTGAAGTACGGGCGCCTGCTCGACATCGGCCGCAAGCTGGTCGACGAGCGCGTGGCGCGGCCCCTGGGCGAGCGGCTCACGCGCACGACGCTCAAGGCCTGCCTGCCGCATGCGGGCCTGGCCACGCCCGCGTTCAGGGCGGGGCGCCTGCTGCGGCCCCTGTTGCCGGAGACGCTGCAAGCCAAATTGCCGCCCGTGCCCGCTGCCGGCCGCTGGCCGACGCGCATCCATCCGCGCAAGATGCTGGTGCTTGATGGCTGCGTACAGCCCGGGATGGCGCCGAACATCAATGCTGCCACGGCGCGCGTTCTCGATGCACTGGGCGTGCAACTGACCGTGGCGCCCAAGGCCGGCTGCTGCGGCGCGCTGCGCTATCACATAAACGACCAGGACGGCGGGCTGGATGACATGCGCCGCAATATCGACGCGTGGTGGCCTAGCGTTGACAAGGGCGCGGTCGAGGCGATCGTCATGACCGCGTCGGGCTGCGGCGTCACCGTCAAGGAATACGGCCACCTGCTGGCGCATGATCCCGCGTATGCCGCCAAGGCTGAACAAATCAGCGCGATCACGCGTGACTTGTCCGAAATCCTGACGCCATTCCAGGACCGCATCGCCGCGCTGGCAAAAGGGAAGGGCGGCCCGCCCGTGGCGTACCACCCGCCGTGCACGCTGCAGCATGGCCAGCAAATCCGGGGCAAGGTCGAAGGCGTGCTGCAGGCGGCCGGCATTGACGTTGTGCTGTGCGCCGACAATCACCTGTGCTGCGGCTCGGCCGGCACCTATTCGGTGCTGCAGCCGGCCATCTCGCTCGCGCTCCGTGAGCGCAAGCTGGCCAGCCTGGCCGCGACCGGGGCAGAGCAGATCGTGTCGGCCAATATCGGGTGCATCTCGCATTTGCAGGCAGGGACCGGGACGCCTGTGACGCACTGGGTCGAGCTGCTGGAGCAGAAATTGACCTGATCGACTGCCATTTCTCATTGCAAAAGCACTTGCTAACATTCATTCCTGCACTATACTTGTACGACATATAGGACAAGTTCGGGCAATATCGTCGGTCCTTTAAGAACAGCACAGGAGGTGCACATGAGAATCATCAATTTTTCTGAGGCCCGCAACAGCCTCAGGAATGTCATCGACCAGGTCGTCGATGATGCTGACGTGACAGTTATCTCCAGGCGCGATGCACCCGACGCTGTCGTCATGTCCTTCGAGTATTACAGCAGCCTGATGGAGACGGTTCATTTGCTCAGCTCACCGGCAAATGCAGCGCATTTGGCCAAGTCGATTGCTCAAGCGCGTGCAGGTGAAGCAAAGCAGCGGGAGTTGTTAGCGCCATCCAGCGCCGAGGAATCGAAAAATGCGCATACTGAAGTTCACGGATGAGGGCTGGGACAGTTACGTATATTGGCAAACGCAAGACAGAAAGACGCTCAAACGCATCAACGATCTTGTGAAGGATGTGCAACGAGATCCATTTGCTGGCATTGGGAAACCAGAGCCCTTGAAGCATGGCTTGAGCGGATGCTGGTCGCGCCGCATCGATGAATCCAATCGATTTGTCTACATGGTGAATGACGCGGAATTGATCGTCATCTCTTGTCGTTACCACTACTGATGGTTTCGGCGTTGCAAGCCGGGATGGGCGATGGCCACGACCTACCGGTTGTCATGATCTTCGCAGTCGGGTTTGAGAAGGCGTTTCGGCATTGAGATGGTGAGAATCCGCGCTTATTCTCGTACCGCTATTTGCTAATCTGGCACGTTGCTGACTAACCAATCCTGCACATGTCCTCACCGATTCCGACCCTTGCCCTGTCGTGCACGTTCCTGTTTTTATCTGCCACCGCAGCAGCCACACCCTCCGCAAATGCAACGAGCACATCATGCAGCCATGATCGCAGCCGCCTGCTCGCCCTGGATGAAGCAAAGTTCGACCAGGACATGCGTGGTGGCTGGCGCCCGCTTGGCGATACGCCGGGCTGCGAACTTGTGGCGGCCGATTTGCTGCGTGACTATCGCCAGGCCCACGGCAACAAATCCGGCATGCTGTACTGGCACGAAGGGCAGATGCGCGCCATCGCCGGCCAATCTGCACCTGCAGCAGCATTGATGGAACATTCGCGCGTGCCGGTGGAGGATGATCCTTCGGGATGGAATTTCTATGTAGACGCATCGATCGCCTTCCTGCGCAAGGACAGGACCGCCCTGAACGATGCACACCGGAAGCTGGCCGCCGTACCGCCGATGACCGGCGAGGATGCGCCGGCCCTGGTGGATGGCTTCATCGAATTGCCCACGGCTGACGGCACGACACTCAAAATGCGCTGGCCCATGAATATCGATGTAATCGAAGGCCTGCAGCGCTGTTTTGACAAACCGTACAAGATCGCCTACGCCACCGAATGTCGGCAGGGTACGGCAAACTGATTCGGGAGCGTCCGCGGGACATCGGGCCACTGCAGCAACGCGGTGAGCGTGGTAGCATCGCCCCGACCCCAGCAACGAACACCAGCAGGAACGATCTTGAGCTTTACCTTTCAACTCGTGCGCGAGGATGAAGACAGTCCGCGCGCCACCGTCTTCGAAGACAGCAGTACCCCGGGCCTCGTGCCGGTATGGGAAGCGGCCGGCGTCTACGACGCGCTCTACAACAGCGATGGCCAACTGGCGCGCGACGTGTCGCGTCGGTTGGCGTATGGCGTCGACCGGCTGAACGATGACCCGGGGCTTGCCAACCTGCTGCCGCCCGGCCTGTCGATGGATGTGGCGATCCGCTTCCTGGACAACGTCACCCGCGCCTGCATCACCCACGGCGCAGCCCGTATTCAGACGCGATAAAATTGCCCTATGGTCATTCGGCGCAAGGGCTTGTACCATAGGAGCGTTCTGCTCGCCAAATGAAAGAGTGCCATGACCTTGCCTATCCTCTCCCGCACGCTGTGCCTGACCCTGTTCGCTGCGGCCTGCAATGCGCCCGCGCAGGCTGACAGCTTCGCGTCGTCCGCGTCCAGCGCCGGCTCGGCGTCGTCCGCCAGCATTTCCGATTCGGTCAGCGGTTCCAGCAACAGCTCGAGCGACAATGACAAGGTCGCCGCCGGCCAGTACCGCGTGATCAATATCGCGCACGCTCCGAACAAGCCCGACACCACCCGCCTGACGCTGCGCGCAACCGCTGCCGGCCAGGCCCGTTCGTTCGAGCTCGATGTGCCCAACCGCGCCCTTGCGACGCGCACCGTGATCGCGGGCGACGTGGTCCAGGTCAATGAGCGCGCCTACGGCTACGAATTCGCCTACGCCGACACCCAGCGGCCATTCTTCCTGGCGCTGCAGGACGAGTGGTATCGCGAGCTGGGCTCGCGCAAAGTCACGATCTGATGCTGGTGCGCCAGGCTGCGCTGGCGCTGCTGTTGTGTGCGAGCGGCAGTGCCCTGGCCGGCTTTCCCACCTTCTGCGACCGCTCGCGCGACCTCAACGCGACCGAACAGGACCGCGTGCTGCGCTTTGCCGGCGTCGTCAAGCAGGAGCTGGCGCGCTCGAACGGCAAGGTGGCCCTGATCGCGCGCGCCGGCACGGACCTGAGCCGCTTCAATCTGGTGTATTCACACGCCGGCGTCGCACTGCGCGATACGCCGGACAGCCCGTGGGCCGTGCGCCAGCTGTATTACGAATGCGACGAGGCGCGCCCGTACATCTTTGACCAGGGCATTGCCGGCTTCGCGCTCGGCGCCGACGCACCGGGCAAGGGCCATATCGCCTTGTTGTTCCTGCCGCCTGACGACAGCGCGTCGCTCGAACGCGCGGCCCGCGACAAGGCGCTGGCGCTGGCGCTGCTGGCCGGTCAATACAGTGCGAACGCCTATGCTTATGGCACCAAATACCAGAACTGCAACCAGTGGGTGGCCGAGCTGATGGCCAGCGCGTGGGGTGGCGCGACAGGGGAGGGCAACGCGCGGAAAGAAGCGCAGGCCTGGCTGCGCGCCAACGATTACGTCCCCGGTCCGGTCAAGGTGCCATCGCATTTCACGATGTTCGCCGGGCAGTTCGTGCCGCTCGTGCACGTGGACGACCACCCGGTGGAGGACCTGCACGCGCTGTCGCTGCAAGTCAGTGTGCCGGCCTCGATCGAGGCGTTCGTGCAGCGCCGCGCACCCGAGACACAGCGCGTGGAAATCTGCCATGACGAACGCCGGATTGTCGTGCGGCGCGGCTGGCAACCGCTGGGCGCAAGCTGCGAGCCGGGACCCGGCGATGAAGTGATCGCCATTGCGCCGTGAGCGCCGGCGCAGTCAGGCCCCGGTTGCCAGCACCTTCTCGATATCCCCGCCCAGGTCTTCCGGCTTGGTGGTCGGCGCATAGCGCGTGACGACCGCGCCTTCGCGATTGACGAGGAATTTGGTGAAGTTCCACTTGACCGCCTCGGTGCCCAGCACGCCGGGCGCCTCGCCTTTCAGAAAGCGAAACAGCGGATGCGCGTCGTCGCCGTTGACGTCGACCTTGGCGAACATCGGGAACGTGACGCCATAGTTCTTTTCGCAGAAGGCGCCGATCGCTGCTTCGTCGCCCGGCTCCTGGTGGCCAAACTGGTTGCACGGGAAGCCCAGCACCACGAGGCCCTGGTCCGCATAGCGGCGCTGCAGCGCTTCAAGCCCTTGGTATTGCGGCGTGAAGCCGCAGGCGCTGGCCGTATTGACGATCAGGAGCGCCTTGCCGCGGTAGCGCTGCAGGTCGACCGGCTGGCCGTCGAGGGCAGTGGCGTTGAAATCGTAGGCATTCATTGACGTCTCCTTGTTGTGAACAATGCAGTTTACGCTACTGCAGGGGGGCGCACGGCAGAGCGCTGGCCCCGGCGTCATCGGTTGGCCGATCAATGCCGTGACATTTCGTCCGCCTTAGCATTTCTTAACAAATTTCGGGCGCCACGCATGCGACAATCACGCTCGTCCCAACGTCCAGTCACCCAGGTATTCATGTCACGTCACCGTTCTTCCACCCTGTTGTTCGCGCTGCTCGCGCCTATTTGCGCATTTGCCCAGGAAACCGCCGTCCGGCCGGCGGAACCTGTCACTGGCGCCGTGACGCCGACCGCCCCGGCGCTGCAGGCGGCCGACGTCCCCGTCGCCTCCACCGTCGCCGTGACGGCCGCGCGTTCGTCCAACCGGATCGACCGCCAGGCGTATGACGTCAAGAGTGACGCCGCGTCGACCAACGACACGGTGGCCGACACGCTTAACAAGGTGCCGTCGGTGGCGGTGGACGCGGACGGCAACGTGACGCTGCGCGGGCGCAGCAATGTGCAGATCCTCGTCGATGGCAAGCCGTCGGCGATGATGCAGGGCGAGAACCGCGCTGCAGCGCTGGGCGCGATTCCGGCGGCCGATCTGGATTCGGTGGAAGTGATCAACAACCCGGGCGCGCAGTTCGGCAACGAAGGCGGGGGCGGCCCGATCATCAACTTGGTGATGCGGCGCGAGCGCACGCCGGGCGGCTTTGGCGCCGTCAATGCGAACGTCGGACCGGAAGGGCGCGCCAATGCGTCGAGCTTCGGTAGCTACACGACCGGGCGCATGAGCGTACAGGGCGGCGTGTACGTCCGGCGCGACACGCGTGGCTCCGATGGCGAAACAAACCGCGACCGGATCGATCCGCTCTCCGGCGCCGTGGCCAGCAGCACGCAGCGCTCGACCAGCGAGACCGACACCGAGGCCGTGGGCATGAACAGCTCGCTGACCTACAATCTGGGCGACAAGGACGTGTTTTCGGCCAAGGCCAGCTTCTCGGCCAACGGCAGCGATGGGCAGTCGCAGGAACGCTATCGCGGCCTGAACGCCGACGGCAGCATCGACGGCGACTACCTGCGTTCGAGCGTGCGTGACAACGACAACCGCAGCTACAGCCTCAGTGGCGGCCTGGATCACAAGGGCGCGCGGCCCGGCGAAATCTTCAAGGTCGACCTGCGCCTGTCGGGCAACAAGGGCGAGGCCGACACGCGCTTTGCCAGCGATTACACGGTGCGTCCCGCCAATTCAACCGCGCCGCGCACGCACCAGAACAACCTGACCGAGACGCGCGTGATCGACTTCACGGGCGACTATGAACTGCCGGGCGAGAAGGGCGTGTTCAAGGCGGGCTACAAGGTCGCGCAGAACAGCAATGTGTTCGACACGCGCTTTTTCAATGTCGATGAGGCGACACTGGCCGAAAGTCTCAGCAGCCAGCGCACCAACCGCTTCGAGCTCGATGAAACGACCGTCGCCTTGTATGGTACTTACCAGCTTCGCCTTGCCGAGAAGTGGGGCTTGCTGGGTGGCCTGCGCACCGAGTACACCGATCTCGATCTGAACCAGGTCACGACGAACGTCAAGGCCAACAACCATTACTTCGACGCGATCCCGAGCGCCTTCCTGACCTATGACCTGTCGGACGACACGGCGCTGCGCCTGAGTTACGCGCACCGCATCCGCCGTCCGGGCGCGGGCGACCTCAATCCCTTCGTCGTCTACCGCGACGAAACCAACGTCTCGTCGGGCAATCCCGATTTGATGCCCACCAAGACCGACTCGATCGAGCTGGGGCTGGAAACCAAACTGGGCAAGGTCGAGACCAATGTTCGTCTGTACGCGCGGCGCGACTCGGACCTGATCCAGGAACGGCGCACCTTCATCTCCGACACGGTGCTGCTGACCACGCGCGAGAACGCCGGCAGCAGCAACTCGGGCGGCCTCGAATTCACGTTCAGCGGCCGCGTCACGCCAAGCTTGACGCTCAACGCCAGCGGCAACCTGGGATACTCCGAACAGTCGGTGCTGGGCAACAGCCAGGACGACAAGCGCAGCGCCACGTCGCTCAGTGGCCGCGCGCGTGTGAGCTACCAGATCAATCCGACCAACAGCCTGCAACTGGTGCTCAATGCGCAGGGCAAGACGCTGTTCGGCGAAGGCTATCGCCAGCCAACGCGCAGCGCTGACCTGAGCTACCGCCGCAACCTGAGCCAGGCCCTGAGCCTTGTCGTGAACGTCAACGATGTCTTCGACTCGCAAAAGACCGAATCGATCACCGAGACCGACCGCCTGCGCGAATACAGCATCCGCCGCCAGGAAGGGCGCCTCGTGTATGTCGGGTTGTCGTACCGCTTCGGCAGTTTTGGCGGCGCGGGTGGGCGCCGACCGGATGGACCGCGCGGCGGGCCTGGCGGTCCACCAGGGTTCGGGCCACCGGGCGGCGGCATGGGGCCAGGACTCTGATCGATCGGCCCACATGCGCGCAGGGTAATTTGAGGATGTGCTGTTCTACGTAGCAGGGGCGTGACAGAATATGGCACCTTTGAATCTGCCATGACTGTCCCCCCAGATGCTTCGCCCCACGCTTGTCGCGCTTTCGCTGTCTGCCTTGCCTGCTTACGCTCAAAACACCGCGGCCCCGGCACTCTCTACGGACACCGTCCAGAAGGTCGAAGTCAAGGCCGACGCCAACGGCTATGATCCGCGCCGCGACGATACCGCCAGCAAGATCGTGGTGTCGACCGAGGAAATCCGGCGCTATGGCGATACCTCGGTGCTCGATGTGTTCAAGCGCCTGCCGGGGATCACGGTCAGCGGCGGCGCCGGGCGTGGCGGTGGCGAGATCCGCATGCGTGGCCTGGGCAGTGGCTACACGCAGATCCTGATCAATGGCGAGCGCGCGCCGGCCGGCTTCGACATCGACCAGCTCTCGCCCGAGTCGATCGAGCGCATCGAAATCCTGCGCGCAGCCAGCGCCGAATTCTCGACCCAGTCGATCGCCGGCACCATCAACATCGTCCTCAAGCGCGCCGTAAAAAAGGCGCAGCGCGAGCTGCGCATCGGCTACGGCAAAAGCGGGGAGGTGAGCAATCCCTCGGCCAGCCTCACCATGTCGGACCGCGTCGGCAAGATGTCGTACTCGCTTGCCGCGAGTGCCTGGCGCTACGAGTTCGATCGCCCGTCGCCATTCGAAGAATCGCAGATCGATGCGGACGGGCGCCCCATCTTTACGCGGCGCACCGTGCAGACCGATCGTGGCAAACCGCAAGGCATCAACCTCACGCCGCGACTGAACTGGAGCCTGGAAAACGGCGACACGGTCAGCTGGCAGTCGCTCGTGACGCACCAGCGCACCGATTACCAGGGTGGCGCCGTGGTCGACACCGTCCTTGGGCTGCCCCCGCGTTACGACGTGCGTGGCATGACCAGCGATGGCAGCAGCACCGTGGTGCGCTCGGACCTGAACTGGATGCATCACCTGGACGAGGGCGCGAAGCTGGATCTGAAGCTGGGCGTGAACGGCATGCGCAGCGATGGCGACTACCATGAAGAAGACGCCCGCACGATCGACGGCGTCGCCCGGCTGGCGCGTGACTCGGTCGTTCTCAGCGACACCGACGAAGCTGGCGTCACGGCGGTGGGCAAGTATTCGCGGCCGTGGAAAAAAGACCATGCGCTGTCGATGGGCTGGGATGCCGGCTACGCGGTGCGCGACGACGCGCGCGGCGAAGTGGAACTGTTCCCGCTCGCGGGCACGACGTTGCGTCGCAATGAACAATACGAGGCGACCCTCAAGCGCCTGGCGCTGTTCGTGCAGGACGAGTGGAACGTCACCAGGCAATGGTCGATGTACGCCGGCCTGCGCTGGGAAGGGCTGGAGACGCGCAGCAGCGGCAATACGTTCGAGACCAGCACCAACCGTACCAGCGTCTGGAGTCCGCTCGCGCAGACCCTGTACAAGCTCCCCGACAGCCGCGATCAGGTACGCGTGGCGCTGACGCGCACCTTCAAGGCACCCCTTACGGGGAGCCTGATCCCACGGCGCTTCACGACCCCGAACAACAGCCAGACCGACCCTGACTATCGCGGCAATCCCGATCTGAAACCGGAACTGGCGACCGGCATCGACGCATCGTACGAACATTACTGGGCCGAGAAGGCGCTGCTCAGTGCCAGCGTATCGGTGCGGCGCATCAGCGACTACACGCGCCAGGGCCTGCTGGTCGAGGACGGCCGCTGGATCCAGACGCCGGTGAATGATGGCGACGCGCTTACGCGCAGCCTGGAGCTGGAAGCGAAGTTTCCGCTGTCGGCCGTACTGCAGGACGTGCCGGACATCGACCTGCGGGCGAGCCTGGCGCGCAACTGGTCGCGCGTCGATGCGGTGCCGGGGCCGGACAACCGGCTCGATCAGCAGGTGCCTGTATCTGGCACGTTGGGTGTGGATTACAAGACGCCGGGCGGCAAGCTCACGACGGGCGCGAGCTTCGCCTTCAAGAACGGCGGCAACGTGCGCGTGAACGTGGAGCAGTCACGCTACCAGAGCGTGCGGCGTGAACTCGATGTGTATGCGCTGTGGAAGTTCAACCCGACCTACCAGCTGCGGCTGGCGGCAACCAATCTGCTGGCGCAGGATACGGTGTCCGAGTCGCGCTACGTGGATGACAACGGCGTGCAGCGCAGGACGACGTTTTCGGATGGGCAGGCGGTGGCGCGGGTGACGCTGGAGTCACGGTTCTAACCGGGACGCGCCGCCTGACCGTCGTTCCCGCGAAGGCGGGAACCCAAGTTCCTGTGCGTTGCCACGAAAGCGCGCGTCGGTGGCTGTGCTCGAGCTTGGGTTCCCGCCTGCGCGGGAACGACGGTGGTGAGGCCGCTACACCAATCCCAACGCCTCCGTCCCACTGGAAAAATCACGGTTCTTCGCATGCTTGCTATTGAGCTTGATGTTCAGCCGCAGGTCATTGACCGAGTCCGCATTGCGCAGCGCGTCTTCGTAGGTGATCTTGTCGGCCTCGTACAGGTCGAACAGCGCCTGGTCGAACGTCTGCATTCCCAGCTCGCGCGACTTCTTCATGATTTCCTTGATCTCATGGACTTCGCCCTTGAAGATCAGGTCCGAAATCAGCGGTGAGTTCAGCAGGATCTCGATCGCCACCACGCGCCCCTTCGATTCCTTCTTCGGAATCAGGCGCTGCGACACCAGGCCTTTGAGGTTTAGCGACAGGTCCATCAGCAGTTGCTGGCGCCGCTCTTCGGGGAAGAAGTTGATGATGCGGTCCAGCGCCTGGTTGGCGCTGTTGGCGTGCAGCGTGGCCAGGCACAGGTGGCCCGTTTCGGCAAACGCAATGGCGTGTTCCATCGTTTCGCGGTCGCGGATCTCGCCGATCTGGATCACGTCCGGCGCCTGGCGCAGCGAGTTTTTCAGCGCTGCTTCAAAGCTGTCGGTGTCCACGCCCACTTCGCGCTGCGTGATCACGCAGTTCTTGTGCGGGTGGACGAATTCGACCGGGTCTTCGACCGTGATGATGTGGCCGTAGCTGTTCTCGTTGCGGTAGCCGACCATCGCCGCCAGCGTCGTCGATTTGCCGGAACCCGTCGCGCCGACCATGATCACCAGCCCGCGCTTGGTCATCACGACATCCTTGAGCGTGTCGGGCAGGCTCAGTTCCTCGAACTTCGGAATCGCCGTGGTGATCACGCGCAGCACCATGCCCACGCAGCCCATCTGCATGAAGGCCGACACACGGAAGCGTCCCAGGTCGCCCGGCGTGATCGCGAAATTGGCTTCGCGCGTGAGCTCGAAGCCGGCCCCCTGCTTGTCGTTCATGATGGCGCGCGCCAGGTCGCCCGTGTGGCCGCTGGTGAGCGGCTGGCTTGATACGGGCGTCATGCGCCCGTCGATCTTGATCGCCGGCGGAAAGCCCGCCGTGATGAACAGGTCCGAACCGCCCTTGGTCACCATCAGGCGCAGCAGGTCGAACATGAATTTGGTAGCCTGGTCGCGTTCCATCAATGGCCCTTAGCCGAGGAAGTTTTCGGGGATCTTGGCGGCGCTGCGCGCAGCCACCGAGGAGATCATGTTGCGGCGTACGAGGTCGGTCAGGTTCTGGTCGAGCGTCTGCATGCCGACATTGCTGCCGGTCTGGATCGCCGAGTACATCTGGGCGATCTTCGCTTCGCGGATCAGGTTACGGATGGCCGGCGTGCCGATCATGATTTCGTGCGCCGCCACGCGACCCGAGCCGTCCTTGGTCTTGAGCAGCGTTTGCGAAATCACGGCCTGCAGCGATTCGGACAGCATCGCGCGCACCATCTCTTTTTCTTCGGCCGGGAACACGTCGACGATACGGTCGATGGTCTTGGCGGCCGACGACGTGTGCAGCGTGCCGAACACGAGGTGACCCGTTTCGGCGGCCGACAGCGCCAGGCGGATCGTTTCCAGGTCGCGCAATTCGCCGACCAGGATCGCGTCCGGATCTTCGCGCAGCGCCGAGCGCAGCGCGTTGCTGAACGAGAGCGTGTGCGGGCCGACTTCACGCTGGTTGATCAGGCATTTCTTGGAGTCGTGGACGAATTCGATCGGGTCTTCGATCGTCAGGATGTGGCCATATTCCTGTTCGTTGAGGTGATTCACCATCGCCGCCAGCGTCGTCGACTTGCCCGAGCCGGTGGGGCCCGTGACCAGCACCAGGCCGCGCGGTTTCAGGGCCAGTTCGCCGAAGATCTTCGGCGCGTTCAGGTCTTCGAGCGACAGGATCTTGGACGGAATCGTGCGCAGCACGGCAGCCGCGCCCCGTTCCTGGTTGAACGCATTGACGCGAAAACGCGCCAGGCCCGGAATCGCGAACGAAAAGTCGCACTCGAGCACTTCTTCGTACTGCTTGCGCTGGCCGTCGTTCATGATGTCATAGATCATGCCGTGCACGTCCTTGTGCTCCAGCGGCGGCAGGTTAATCCGGCGCACGTCGCCATGGACGCGGATCATCGGCGGCAGGCCGGCCGACAGGTGCAGGTCCGAGGCCTTGTTCTTGACCGAGAAAGCGAGTAATTCCGATATGTCCATTTATAATCCCAGTGCCGCAAACGGCCTCAAAAATATTTCCTATAGAAAATCATTATGTCCATAATCGCCGGGAACTTGCAAGCTGTCGAAGCGACAATCACCGATGCTGTAAAGGCATCGGAACGCGCGCGCAACGAGGTCCAGTTGCTGGCCGTATCGAAGACCTTCCCTGCACAGGCGGTGCTCGATGCGATGGCCACTGGTCAGCTGGCATTCGGCGAAAACTATTTGCAGGAAGCGCTCGACAAGATCGCAAGCGTCGCGCAGGCGCAACCAGATGCAGCCGTCGAGTGGCATTTCATCGGCCCGATCCAGAGCAACAAGACGCGGCCCATCGCCGCCAGCTTCGCCTGGGTGCACACGGTCGAGCGGCTCAAGATCGCGCAGCGCCTGTCGGAGCAGCGGCCGCCCGAACTGGGCCCGCTGAATATCTGCCTCCAAGTGAACATCAGCGGTGAGGCCAGCAAGAGCGGTGCGTCGCCCGAAGAATTACCGGCGCTGGCGCGCGAGGTCGCGCAACTGCCGAACCTGCGCCTGCGCGGCCTGATGGCGATCCCCGAGCCCACCACCGATGTCGCAGAACAGCGCGCCGCCTTTGCCCGCGTGCGCGTCCTGTTCGACGCGCTGCGCGCCGACGGCATGGAACTCGATACGCTCTCGATGGGCATGTCGGGCGACCTGGCGCCCGCCATCGCCGAAGGCGCGACGATCGTGCGCGTCGGCAGCGCCATCTTCGGCAAACGCGATTACACCTGACAGGATCACCATGAACATCGTCTTTATCGGCGGCGGCAATATGGCCGCAGCCCTGATTTCCGGGCTCGTGAAGGTCGCGGGTTCCGGCGCGCACATCCACGTGGTGGACCGCAATCCCGAAGCACTGGAGCGCCTGGCACGCGAGTATGGCGTGCGCACCGCGACCGCCATCGACGAGGCGGTGCAGCACGCCGAAGTCGTCGTGCTGGCCGTGAAGCCGCAGCAGATGCGCGAGGTGGCCACAGCGCTGGTGCCGCACCTGACGCGCCAGCTGGTGCTGTCGATCGCGGCAGGCATCCGCAGCAGCGACCTGGCCCGCTGGCTGGGCGGCTACGACGCCATCGTGCGCACGATGCCGAATACACCGGCGCTGATCGGCATGGGCGTGACCGGCATGGCGGCGCAGGCGGGCGTCAGCGCTGCGCAGCGCGAGCAGGCCGACGCCGTCATGCGCGCGGTCGGCAAGACCGTGTGGCTGGACGACGAAGCGCAGATCGATGCGGTGACGGCGGTGTCGGGCAGCGGGCCGGCGTATGTCTTCTATTTCCTGGAAGCGATGCAGGAAGCCGCGCGCGCGATGGGCCTGAATGCGGAGCAGGGCAGGGAGCTGGCGCTGGCCACATTCACGGGTGCGGCGCAACTGGCGGCGCAGTCCGACGAAGCAGTCGACGTGCTGCGTGCGCGCGTGACGTCAAAGGGCGGCACGACACATGCGGCGATCGAGAGCATGGAAGCGGCGGGCGTGAAAGGCGCGATTGTCGCGGCGATGCAGGCAGCTGCAGCGCGTGGCAAGGAACTCGGGGACGAGCTGGGTCAGGATTGAGCGTGCGGTGCCTGTAAAAAGCTTGGGTTCCCGCCTTCGCGGGAACGACGGTCTGGAAGCTGGCGGCCACGATCAACATCCGTAGCTGCCATCCCTGAAACCGTCGTTCCCGCGCAGGCGGGAACCCAAGTCAGTTCGCGAACCGCAAACCGTTCAATGTACTTCGAACTTTCTCCACCCCAGCACCGGCAACACCTTCTGTGCCAGCTTGTAGGCCGACAACGCTGCCGTGATCGCGCCGACCACCCAGGTCGGCCGGGTCAGCATGATGCCCACCCCGACGCCGGCGGCGGTCAGGATGGCTTTCTTGTGCTGCACCACATACCCCGTGGTGCCACCCATCGCCGACGGCGTGCGCAGCAGCGTCACGTCGGCCGACATCTGGGCGCGCTGTTCGGCGCATTGCGCGGCCAGCAGGCGGCGGCGCACTGCCAGTGGTTCAGATTTTGTGGTCATCGATCGGCTCTCCTTTGACAGCTTGCGCATCCTTGCGCAGTTCGGCCAGCGTGGCAGCCATGATCGGCCCACGGGTTGTCAGGTCGCCACGGACCTTGAAGAACGCCAGCACACTGCCCAGCGCGAACAGCAGTGTCATGCCGCCGACGGCGAGCAGGCGGTGCGTGTCCCAGAACAGCACCAGCACGAACAGGATCAGCAGCAGCACCGCGACCACGCCGAAGAAGGCGGCAGCGATGCCCCAGGCTACGTAGCCGAACACGCGTTGCGTTTCTTCCTGCAGCTCGAGCGCGGCCAGTTCCAACCGCGTGCGCAGCATGGCAAGCAGGGTGGCCCCGATGCGCGAGATGGTCGCGGGGATCGTCATCTTATTTACGGACGATCAGCATGCCGATGACGACACCGATGGCAGCGCCCAGGCCAACCGACTTCCATGGGTTGTCCTTGACGTATTCGTCGGTGGCCTTGGCGGCGACCTTGGTGCGCTCGACCACGGTTTCTTCGGCGTTGATCAGGCCGACCTTGGCCGAAGCCAGCGTCTGCTCGAACTTGGCCTTGGCCGACTTGAGTTCTTCACCGGTCAGCTGGCTGCCGTTGCGCAGCCACGATTCCGCGTCGCCGATGACGCTTTTCAGGTCGTTGACCAGCTGGTCGCGGGTATTGGTCTGGGTCGGGATTTTTTCGATCATATTGGGCCTCTTGATGTGGTGGTCGATCACACTGCCGGAGCAGCGATGAATGTATTTCGGACAATATTAACCTAATGCATAATCTAGTGCGACACCAATGAACAGTGCGGCCCCCAGCCAGTTGTTATGGCGGAAGGCCTTGAAGCAGTTCATCCGGTCGCGATGGCGGATCAGCGTGTAGTGATACAGCGCGATCGCGCCCGCCACCGCCACACCGGCCACGAACCACCAGCGCAGGCCCAGCGACCAGCCGCACAGCAGGAAGATCGCCAGCGACGCACCGTAGCACAGCATGATGGCGGCCACGTCGAAGCGCCCGAAGGTGATGGCCGACGTGCGCATGCCCAGCTTGATGTCGTCGTCGCGGTCGACCATCGCATACGCGGTGTCGTAGGCCACGGCCCAGAACACGTTCGCCACCAGCAGCCACCAGGCCACGCCCGGCACCGCGCCCTGCACGGCGGCAAACGCCATCGGGATGCCGAAGCCGAACGCGATGCCCAGGTAAGCCTGCGGAATGGCGAAGAAGCGCTTGAAGTACGGGTAGGTGCCGGCCACCACCACGGCTACCACCGACAACTGCTTGGTCAGCGCGTTCAGCGGCAGGATCAGCAGGAACGACGCGATCGCCAGCACCGCCGCCACCATCACCGCTTCCCAGCCCCGGATCTTGCCGCTCGTGAGCGGACGATCGACCGTGCGCTTGACGTGGCGGTCGAAGTCGCGGTCGGCGTAGTCGTTGATGGCGCAGCCGGCAGAGCGCATCAGCGCGGTGCCGATGACGAAGATCGCCAGCACGTCCAGGGCCGGCACGCCGCCCGAGGCCATCCACAGCGCCCACAGCGTTGGCCACAGCAGCAGCAGGATGCCGATCGGCTTGTCAGCCCGGATCAGGCGAAAGTAGAGCGCCAGCTTGTTCATCGTGTTCGCTTTTTTGTCACAAAAAATATTGATCGGAAGACAGCAATTCTAGCCGGTTTGGGGATGCTGCGCGGTGCGCCCTTGCCCCAGCAGGCCGCATGCAATGTGCATGACAGGCATGTGTCACGACCAACGGTGTAAGACAAAAAATTGCCTTTTTGTTGTCATTAACTTGACATGATCGTTTGCTTTAATGCATCGGTCCGAGCCGGGGTGGTAAGGACAGGCGGGCCGCCGTTCAGGCGCTGCCAACATTCGAGACGCCGGTCCACCGGCTCGCACGTCCAATCAATGGAGAAGTACACATGAACAACCACGACACGTCGCCGTCGCGCCGCAACCTGCTCAAGGGCATCGCCGGCGCCAGCGCGCTGCCATTCGTCGGCGCCTTTGCCGCGCTGCACGCGCGTGAAGCAGCGGCCGCCAACGGCGTCACCGCACTGGTCGACAGCCCGTACGGCCCGATCGCGCCCGCCAATGACCTGAGCACCGGCCTGCCGCTGCTGCAACTGCCGCCTGGCTTCACGTACAAGAGCTATGGCTGGCGCGGCGACATCATGACCGATGGCCGGCCATGCCCGGCCGGCCACGACGGCATGGGCGTGATCGCCACGCGCAAGGTCGGCCGCAGCACCGAACAGGTGTTGGTGCGTAATCATGAAATCACCAGCAGTGCAGCTGGCAATTTCATCAACGCCTACAGCTTCTACGACGGCGGCACGATCAGCGCCAGCACGACCAACCGCTCGTGCGGCGGCACCACCAACCTGGTGTTCCGCGATGGCGACTGGGTCAGCATGACACCAAGCCTGGGCGGCACGCAGCAGAACTGCGCCGGTGGCGTCACGCCATGGGGCACCTGGCTGACCTGCGAAGAAATCGGCTCCGACGCCATCACCGCCGGCGGCAAGAAGCATGGTTACGTGTTCGAAGTGACGGCCGATCCGCGCCAGACCACCGGCCAGCCGATCGTCAACATGGGCCGCTTCGCGCACGAAGCCGCTGCTGTCGACCCGACGGACTGCACGGTCTACCTGACGGAAGATTCGTCGGGCAAGTCGGGCTTCTATCGCTACGTGCCGGACATCAAGACGGGCGCTGCCGGTTCGCTGGCCCGTGGCGGCGTGCTGGAGATGGCCAAGGTCAAGGGCGTCAACAACGTCAATCTGGCTGTGGCCAGCGTTGACAACACCTACGAACTGGAATGGGTCTCGATCCCGAACCCGGACGCCAACCGCGGCAACAGCGTGGGCCTGAATGGCCAGGCGATCAGCAATGCCGCCGGTCCGTTCAACCAGGGCTGGGCCAAGGGCGCGCTGCGCATGAACCGTGGCGAAGGCATCTTCTACACCAAGGGCAAGCTGTACGTGATGGACACGTCGGGTGGCCCCGTCAACCGTGGCGCGATCTGGGAACTGGACCTGGCCAGCCAGACGCTCAAGTGCATCTATTCGAGCCCGAGCCCGCTGATCGGCAATATGGGCGACAACCTGGCCGTGAGCCCGCGCGATGGCCTGCTGATCTGCGAAGACTCGTCCAGCCCGATCACCGACTCCTTCGGCTTCGGCCAGCGCCTGATGGGCCTGACGGGCGCCGGTGACGCGTACATCTTCGCCAAGAACAACGTGAACCTGACGACCGCCCAGCTGACCGCCGCCGGCAAGTCGACGGCGCTGGCCGGCGATGGCCGCGGCAATGAATTTGCCGGTGCCTGCTTCGATCCGACCGGCCGCTACCTGTTCGTCAATATCCAGACGCCAGGCATCACGTTCGCGATCTCGGGTCCGTGGGCCAAGGGTCCGCTGTAATTCTTACCGCATTCATTCAAGGATATTCACCATGACCATCAACAAATTCATCACCGCCGGCCTGGTTGCGCTGGCGTTCTCGGCTTCGAGCCACGCGGCGCTGCTGGTGAGCTCGGACAGCGCGGCCGGCAATGCCGTGACCGACTACAGCGCCGCTGGCGCCGTCTCGTTCGACCTGGAAATGGGCAATTTTGCCGGCACCACGCTCAACTTCGTGCTGCAGGAAGCCGATATCGGTGGACCGTTGAGCCTGAGCGCGATGGTATTCAACCTGAGCGGCATGTCGTTCCCGCAGTTCACCTTTGGCCTGCAGGGCATCCGTTTCGCGGCGCCGGGCAGCGTGTCCGCGTTCTCGCAAGACCTCAGCGTCAACAGCTCGTTCTACAACGCGGCGATCACGTTCGCCAATGGCGAACCGGCCGAGTTCCAGTTCGGTAACCCGACCCTCGTCGATGGCCGCAGCGACTGGCTGCTCGATACCAGCGGCATGCGCGCCGGCGACACGTTCTCGATCGTGGCCGAAGTGCCGGAGCCGTCGACGATTGCGCTGATGCTGCCGCTGCTGCTGGGTGGCTTGATGGTGGCGCGTCGCCGTCAGGGCTGATCGGGCTGGTTGCGTTGCGTTGAACGCGTGGACGGCATAGCCGTCCACCCTACGCGCTGGGCGGTTCGATGGTGGCGCGGTTCGAGGCCAAGGTTGATCGGTTGGTCACATTGAATGCGTGGACGACGTAGGGTGGGCGGGCCGCCCACGCGTTCAACCCAATGTTGCACCGCGTGGACTGTATTACGGACGCTCCGGATTCACGGCCCGCAACGCCTCGCGTTGCGCGGCAAGCGCCTCCGATGCGCGCAGGGTCTGCGCGATCCGGCTGACCTGATCAGACGGCGGCTGCTTCACCAGCACCACCAGCACACCCAGGCTCACGGCGAACACGACCGCCGACTGCACCGCAGGGGCGATCCGCAACACGCGCCCCGGCAGCATCAGCAAGGCGCCAATGGCGATCCCCGCCAGCGCGCCACCGACGTGGGCCGCGTTATCGGTGCCGGTCATCAAGAAGCCCATGCCGATATTCAGCGCCACCACCTGAAAGATCACTTTCAATTCGATTTTTGCCGCGTTGCCGGCGCACAGCGCGTGCACCAGCAGGGCGCCGGACGCGCCAAGCAGCGCACCGGACGCGCCGATGCTGACCGTGGTCGCGAAGTGCGGCGTGAAACCCATCGCCGACGGCACCAGGTCGTAGCCCATATTGCGCACGGCCACGCTCGCATACCACCAGGCGCTGGCCAGTCCGCCGAACAGGCCCGACAACAGATAGATCAGCGTGAAGCGGGTGCGGCCCCAGACCGCCTCGGACAATGGACCGATCTGCGACAGCATGAACATGTTCAGGCCCAGGTGCAGCGCGCCACCGTGCAGGAACATCGAGGTCAAGAGCCGCGTCCAGTCGCCGGTCAGGGTATAAGGGCCAAGGTTGCCGCCCCAGGCGGTCAGGTCGGCGGGGCTGGGCGACATCCAGTCGACGCCGTTGATGCCCAGATATACCCAGGCGCCGATATTGAGCAGGATGAGCCAGAAGGTGGGGGAGGTGAAAAAGCTCGGGCGCGAGCCCGGTGTTGTCTGCATGGTTGTTACCGAGAATAAATTAGCGGTGAAAATAGCACCTTTCAACGGAGCCGTCGATTCGATATCGCTTGTTCAATGCAAACGCGCTGCGACACCCTTGCGCTGCCAGCAATAGTGCGGGTGCGACACCGTCAGGATGCTAGACTTTGGTTCCCGGGCACCACTGTCCGGGCATCCAGACCGATCGCATCGCAGGTCCGGGCCAGCGTGTTTGCCCCGGCACGGCATGCCCATCGCTGCGCATCCGCAGGCATGCCATCTCGCCGGAAGGTGCGGTGACCGCGCCGTCACTCCCGCCCGGCTGGCGCCATGCGCCATGCGATCACACACGTGCAAGGAGTCGTTTTGAATAGAATATTGTCGATGAGATTACTGGTCTCGCTGTCCCTGGCCTTGCTGCTGGGGCTTACCCAACCACCGGTGTTCGCCGCCGGCCAGGATGCCGAGGCAACCGCCACCGCCGAACCCGCGGTTCCCGATCCGCTCAAGCGCGAAACGCCGCGCTCCATGGTCTCCGGGCTGCTCGGCGCCCTTGGCGAATCCGACTACGATCGCACCGCGCTGTACTTCGACCTGCCGCCCGCAACGAGCTCGCGCCAGCGCACCAATGCGGTGGCGCAGGCGCGCGCCTTCCATGCGGTGCTGGACGATGGCGGCACGCTCGACACGTTCATCACGCTCTCCAACGACCCCAATGGCAAGGTGAGTGACGATTTGCCGGTCGAGCAGGAGCGCGTTGGCGAGATCGCCATCCAGGACAAGAAAATCCCGGTGCTGCTCACCAAAGGGCAGGACGGCGAGCACCAGGTGTGGCGCGTTTCGCGCGAGACGCTGGCCCAGATTGCGGCGGCGACCAAGCGCGCGCCCGTGGTCACCGAACCTGCGGCCGACGAGGTCGTCGTCGCCGGCGCACCGCTGAAGGACTGGGCGCTGCTGCTGGGGATTGGCGTACTGGTATTCGGCGGCTTGTGGATGCTGTCGGCGCTGATCGTGTTCTGCATGCGCAAACTCGTGCCCGACCCGGAAGCCAATGGCCTGTACCGCTTCTTCGAGGCGGCGTTGCCGCCGGTGAGCCTGTTGATCGCCGTCGGCGTGTTCTACAACTGGGCCGAGCAGGTGCCGGTGTCGATCGTGGCGCGCCAGACCTTGCTGCGCTACACCGGCATCGTTTCTGTCATCGCGCTGGTATGGTTCGGCCTGCGGCTGGTCGATGCGATCTCGGAACTGGCGATCGCCCGCATGCAGCGCAGTCAGCGGCGTCAGGTCATTTCGGTCATCACGCTGGCGCGCCGCGCCGCCAAGGTGATTTTGCTGGCGTTTTCGGGCATTGCGATCCTGAGTACTTTCGGCATCGACGTCACGACGGGGATCGCGGCGCTGGGTATCGGTGGTATCGCGCTGGCGCTGGGCGCCCAGAAGACGGTGGAAAACCTGGTCGGCAGCGTGACCGTGATTGCCGACCGCCCGATGCAGGTGGGCGACTTCATCAAGGTCGGCGACGTGGTGGGCACCGTGGAAGACGTCGGTATCCGCTCGACCCGCATCCGCACCAACGACCGCACTGTGGTGACGATTCCGAATGGCGACCTGTCGGCGCGCCAGATCGAGAACTTCGCCGCGCGCGACCGCTTCCTGTTCAATCCCGTGATCGCGGTCGACTATGGCATCTCGTCGGCCAAGCTGCGCGAAGCGGTTACCATCGTCCAGCAAGTGCTGGCCGAAGAAAAGAACATGGCGGAAGGGCACCGCGCGCGCCTGGGCAGCATCAGCGAGCGCGCCTTCAACATCGAGGTGTTTTCGTACATCGACGTGCACGAATTCGATACCCAGGTGATCATTCGCGAAAAGCTGCTGCTGACGATCTTCGAGCGCCTCGAAGCAGCCGGCATCAACCTGGCGTTCCCGACCCAGACCATCGTGTTCTCGCCGTCGCAACTGGAAGCGGTCAGGGGCGGGCCTGCAGCCGGTGGCGATGCCACCGGGACGGCCGACACGGTCGCTATCGCGCCGCCAGCCGTCTGGACCGATACTACGCCGCCGCCTCGTACGTGATCATCTCGACGCCGGCCAGATGACATTCACTCACCGCCCGCATCACCGCATCGATGGCGGCGCGGCGGGTGAAGCTCTTGCGCCAGGCGATCACCACGCGGCGCGACGGCGTCGGCTTGGTGAACGGCACATATGCCAGCAGGCCGTTCGACTCGCTCAGGTCGGTCACCGACGCACGCGGCAGCACCGTCAGGCCGATGCCGCTGGCGACCATGTGGCGGATCGTTTCCAGCGACGAGCCTTCGAATGTGCGCTGCATGCCGGTGCCGCCGCCCGGCGCCGAGAAGCGCGCCATTTCCGGACACACTTCCAGCACCTGGTCACGGAAGCAGTGACCGGCGCCCAGCAGCAGCATCGTTTCGCTTTTCAGGTCTTCGGCCGAAATCGCCGTGCGCTTGGCCCACGGATGGTGCTTGGGCATGGCCACGATGAACGGCTCGTCGTACAGCGGCTGCACCGCCATCCCGTGGTCAGGCAGCGGCAGCGCCATGATGGCGGCATCGAGCTCGCCCTGGCGCAGCAATTCCAGCAGCTTGTGCGTGAAATTCTCTTGCAGCACGAGCGGCATCTGCGGCACCGTGTCGATCAGGTTTTTCACGAGTGGCGGCAGCAGGTAGGGGCCGATCGTGTAGATCACGCCCAGGCGCAATGGCCCGGCCAGCGGGTCCTTGTTCTGCTTGGCCAGTTCCTTGATCGCGGCGGTCTGCTCGAGCACGCGCTCGGCCTGCGCCACGATCTGGGCGCCCAGCGGCGTGACGGACACTTCCGAGCCGCCGCGCTCGAACAGCAGCACGCCCAGTTCGTCTTCGAGTTTCTTGATGGCGACGGACAGCGTGGGCTGGGCGACAAAACAGGCTTCGGCCGCGTGGCCGAAGTGTCTGGCGCGGGCGACGGCGACAATGTATTTCAGCTCGGTCAGGGTCATGGTAGGCGTCTCGACTCGGCACGTTGCCCGCCCCTCGCGGATAGCGGGCAGCAGGATGCGTGCCATGAAATAATGGTGTAGCAAGAATGATAGTCGATATAATCCCTTGATAGGCTCCGCCTATGCATCTTTTCTGAAAGGCCCGCATGTCCACCACGTTTGGCCCGGCGGAAGCCCAGGTCTATATCCATAAACTGCTCACGGTGATGCATCACCAGGGCGGTTCCGACCTCTTCATCTCGGCTGATTTCCCGCCGAGCATGAAATACCAGGGCGCCATGAAAGCCCTCAGCCAGCAGCGCCTGAGCGGCGAAGTCACTCGCGCGCTCGCGATCTCGCTGATGAACGATCGCCAGCGCGCCGAGTTCGAAAAAGAAATGGAGTGCAATTTCGCGATCTCGCTGCCGAACGTCTGCCGCTTCCGCGTGAACGTCTACGTGCAGCAGCAAAGCGTGGGCATGGTCGTGCGAACGATCTCGTCCGAGATCCCCAACTTCGAAAAGCTCGACCTGCCCGAGGTGCTCAAGGATGTCGTGATGACCAAGCGCGGCCTGGTGCTGGTCGTGGGCGGCACGGGCTCGGGCAAGTCGACGACGCTGGCGGCGATGATCGACTACCGCAACAACAACTCGGCCGGCCACATCATCACGGTGGAAGACCCGGTCGAATACGTCCATAAAAACAAGAACTGCCTGATCACGCACCGCGAAGTGGGCGTCGATACGCTGTCGTGGCATAACGCGCTGAAGAACACGCTGCGCCAGGCGCCGGACGTGATCCTGATCGGCGAGATCCGCGACACCGAAACGATGGAACATGCGATCGCGTTCGCCGAAACGGGCCACCTGTGCCTGGGCACGCTGCACGCGAACAATGCCAACCAGACGATGGATCGGATCATCAACTTCTTCCCCGAAGAGCGGCGCAACCAGCTGCTGATGGACCTGTCGTCGAACCTGCGCGCGATTGTCTCGCAGCGCCTGGTGCGCACCGAGGACGGCAAGGGCCGCAAGGCCGCCATCGAAATCCTGCTCAACACGCCGACGATTGCCGAAATGATCCTGAAAGGGAACTTCCAGAGCATCAAGGAAATCATGCACAAGTCGCGCGAGTTGGGCATGTGCACGTTCGACCAGGCCTTGTTCGAGCTGTACAACAAGGGCTTCATCAGCTACGACGAAGCGATCCGCAATGCCGACTCGGCCAATGGCCTGCGCCTGCAGGTCAAGCTGTCGGGCGAGCGCAAGGAGCCGGGGCTGCCTGCCGGCGGTGCGCGGCCATCCGAACTGTCGATGGCGCTCGACGAAGAGCCTGACGACGAACCGCCAAAACACTGAACTGATTATCCATGCCTTCATTTGAAAACAAACTCTGCACGCGCGCCGACCTGGCTGCGCGGATCGCCGCACTGCCAAAGCCGGTGGTGCTGACCAACGGCGTGTTCGACATCCTGCACCGCGGCCACGTGACCTATCTGGCGCAGGCGCGCGAGCTGGGCGCCTCGCTTGTCGTGGCGGTCAACACCGATGCGTCCGTCAAGCGGCTGGGCAAGGGCGACGATCGCCCGCACAACACGCTGGCCGATCGCATGGCCGTGCTGGCCTCGCTGGAATCGGTCAGCCTGGTGGTCGAGTTCGACGAACAGACAGCGCTCGAAGTCGTCCAGGAAGGCCGGCCAGACATCTATGCCAAGGGCGGCGACTACGTCATGGACCAGATTCCCGAAGGGCAGGCCGTGCTGGCCTATGGCGGGCGCGCGGTGGCGATCGACTTCGAGCATGACCGCTCGACCACCAAGCTGGTGGCGCGGATCCGGGGCTGACCGGCATGGCCAAGCTCCCTGTGATGCCGGCACTGGCCGGCCTGTATCCGGCGGCGCCCGACGGCATCGTCAATCTCGAGCACGGTTACTTTGGCGCGATGGCGCATCCGGTGCAGGCGGCGCTGGTCGAATCGGTCGACTATCTGAATCGGCATCTGAGCCCGTTCCTGCGCAGTGAACTCGCCGTCCAGCATGGCGCGGTGCTGTGCGCGCGGCTGGCCAAACTGATCAACGCCGAACCGCACGAGATCCTGCTCACGCGCAGCGCGAGCGAATCGATGCAGGTGCTGATCGGCCAGTACCACCGGCTGGCGCCGGGCGACGGCGTCCTGTGGAGCAATCTGGATTATCCGGCGATGCGCTACGCGATGGCCTGGCTGGAAGGGCGGCGTGGCGTGGTGCCGACCGAACTGCAGTTGACGCTGCCGTTGTCGGGCGACGCGTTGCTGGAACAGTATGCGACGGCGATCCGCGATACGCCCGGCCTGAAGCTGCTTTTGCTGTCGCAGGTGTTTCCGGCCAATGGCCAGTCGGTGCCGGTGCGCGAGATCGCCGCACTGGCGCGGGCGCGCGGCGTCGACGTGCTGGTCGACAGCGCGCATGCGCTGGGCCAGCTGCCCGTCGACGTGCAGGCGATGGGCATCGACTTCGCGGGCTTCAACCTGCACAAGTGGATCGGCGCGCCGCCCGGGCTGGGTTTTGCGTATATCCGGTCGTCGCGCCTGGACCGGATCGAGCCGCATTTCGGCGACCGCGATTATCCGGCGGACGATATCCGCGGACGCCTGCACGCTGGCATGCCGCCGATGAGCGCGATCATGGCTGCGCCGGTGGCGCTCGACGTGCATGCGCAGCTGGGCGGTTCGGCAGCAAAAGGCGTGCGGCTGGCGTGGCTCAGGAATTACTGGGTGCAGCGCGTGGCGGACCTGCCGGGCCTGCAGTTGACGAGCCCGTTGGTAGGCGACACGGCGCTGGCGGCGTTCACGATCGACGGCATGCGCGCGCGTGACCTGCAGGCGGCGCTGCTGGCGCGCTTTGGCGTGTTCACCGTGGAGCGCCACATTGGCGACGTCAGCCTCGTGCGCGCCACGGTGGCGCTGACGACCACGGTGGAAGAACTCGATCGCCTGGTCGAGGGCTTGACGGTGCTGACCCGCGAAGCGGCAGGTGCCTGATGACGACGACGCGCATGCACACGCTGTCGCCGATACCCGCAGACCTGATCCATGGCGCGGTCGAGCTCGAACAGACCGACGCCGGCCTGCTGCCGCAGCGTTTGCCGGCCTGGGCGCTCGCGCAGCACCCGGATGTGCAACTGGCGCTGGCCGCAGCGCAGCCATCCGGCGTGCGCCTGGCGTTCAGGACGACAGCCAGCGTCGTCGAGGTGCTGGTGCTGCCGACCAAGCGGCGTTACGGCAAGATGGCGCCGCGGCCCGACGGTATCTACGATTTGATGGTCGATGGGAAGCTGCTTGCCCAGGCGAGCGCGCCGGGCGGCAAGCTCCTCGAGATCGACATGATCAGCGGCGCCACCAGGGTGCATCCGGGCGAGCCGCACTGGCTGCGCTTTGCCGACCTGCCGGCGGGCGACAAGACCGTCGAACTGTGGCTGCCGCATGACGAGACGACGGAGCTGGTGAGCTTGCGCGCGGATGCGCCGGTGTCGCCGCTGTTGGCGAGCGGCCAGCGCCGCTGGCTCCATCACGGCAGTTCGATCAGCCAGGGCTCGAATGCGACCCATCCGACCGGCATCTGGCCTGCCGTGGCTGCCAGTCTGGCCAACGTCGACCTGTTCAATCTGGGCTTCGGCGGCAATGCCTTGCTGGATCCGTTCACGGCGCGCACGATCCGCGACTTGCCGGCGGACGTGATCAGCCTGAAATTCGGCATCAATCTCGTCAACACGGACCTGATGCGCGTGCGCGCGTTCGGGCCGGCCGTGCACGGGTTTCTTGACACGATCCGCGAAGGGATACACCGGACCACGCCGCTGCTGGTGATCTCGCCGACCTGGTGTCCGATCCACGAAACGACGCCGGGGCCGACCATGTTCGATGGCAAGGCGATGGAGCAGGGCAGGCTGCTGTTCCGGGCGATGGGCAATGATGCCGAGCGACGCCAGGGCAAGCTGACGCTGGGCGTCATCCGCGAGCAGTTGCAGAGGATCGTGGCGCAGCGGGCAGCGACCGATGCGCACATTCATTACCTCGATGGCAGCGCGCTGTATGGCGCCGACGACAACGCGCACTTGCCGTTGCCCGATGCGCTGCATCCGGACGCCGCCACGCACCGGCTGATCGGCGAGCGTTTTCATGCGCAGGTGTTTGCCGATGGCGTGTTCGGCCAGCGGGGCTGAAGGCTCAGCGCATCGTGCGGAACGTCGCGCGCAGATGCTCGACGAGAGTAGCCGGGTTTTCCATCGCCGCGAAATGGCCACCGCGTTCGGCTTTGCCAAAGAAGCGCAAATCGGCAAAGCGTGCTGCGGCCCAGCGCTCTGACAGCCGCATCTGCTCGCCTGGAAACATGCTGATGCCGGCTGGCAGGGGCAGCGGGGCGGCGGGCATGCTGCGCGCCATCTCTCGCGCGCCTTCCCAGTAAAAACGTGCCGAGCTCGGCCCGGTATTGGTCAGCCAGTACATCATCACGTCGTCGATCAGGCGGTCCGGCGCGATCGTGCGCTCAGGCTGGCCGTCGGTATCCGACACGTCCTGGAACAGCGCGTACAGCCAGCTGGCCAAGCCCACCGGCGAATCGGCCAGCGCGAACGCGACCGATTGCGGGCGCGTGCACTGCAGCTTCATGTAGCCTGAGTATTCCCTCTCGTAGCGGGCGGCGGCGTCCAGCATCTGTTGCTCTTCTGGCGTCGCGTCGGCGATTTCCTGTTTGGTTGGATGGAACATCACCATGTTCAGGTGGATGCCTGCCAGGCCCGGCACGCGCATGTGCGCCAGGGCGCTCGTGACGGCCGCGCCCCAGTCGCCGCCTTGCGCTACCCAGCGCTCGCCATAGCCGAGGCGGCGCATCAGTTCCGCGAAGGCCTGCGCCGTACGCCCTACGCCCCAGCCCGGTTCGGTCGGCTTGTCGGAAAAGCCGAAGCCGGGCAAGGCCGGAATCACCAAGTGGAATGCATCGGACGCGAGGCCGCCATGCGCTTGTGGCTGCGTCAGCGGACCGATCAACTCGCGAAATTCGAGCACGGAGCCCGGCCAGCCATGCGTCAGCAGCAGCGGGGTCGCATTCGGTTCTGGTGAGCGGATGTGCAGGAAGTGAATGCCCAGCCCATCGATGACCGTACGGCTGCTGCCCCATTCGTTGAGCGCGGCTTCCGTGCTGCGCCAGTCGTAGCCATCTTGCCACCGTGCCACCAGTGCGCGGATGCGGGCCAGTTGCGGGCCTTGCGAGGTGTCGTTCACGGTTTCGGCATCGGGCCAGCGTGTGCGCGCCAGGCGATCGGCGAGGTCGGTCAGGTCGGCGTCTGGAATATGGATGGGAAATGCGTCGATTGCAGTGTGCATGGCGAGCCTGTCAGGTCGGTGATGGGGTAGTGGGCAGGGCCAGCGCGGCCCCTGTCCTTTGGTTTCACAAAACGATCTCGCCCTGGTCGGCGCCATTCCAGTAGTGGATTCGGGCGGCGCGAACGCGTATCATCACCAATCCCAGCGTGTCGACGCCTTGCTCGAACCAATGATCGAGCCCTGTCGTCCAGTGCGCTGCAAACATGGCCTTGTCGCGAATCAGTTCCGCGGTGCCTTGTACGGCAATGAACAGCGGTGGCTGCCCGTGGGGCCCGGGAGCGTCGGTGAAGGTCAGGCCGACCGCCGCATCGCCTTCGATGTCGGCCACAGTACGAGCCTGATCGTAGGTGAAAAAGTAGCTGTCCCCGTCATAATCGACCTCGCCGTTGTTGCTCATGGGCCGGCTGGCAAAGGCGCCGCCTTCGGTTCGGGTCGAGAGCATGCCAAAATCAATTGCCCTCATATTGTCAGATAGAAATTTCAAACGCATGTCCATCGCTTCACCTTTGATTGAGAGTTCAGAAACTGAACTATACCATTCAGTTCAGTTTATTATGATGACTATTTCGCCATGCATTTGACAGCGAGCCCGCCAGAGCCGGACCAAACGCCCACCGCGCGCAAGCGGGGCGGTCGGCCGTCTGCCGAGCATGCCGGCGAAGTAGACCGCCGCATTCTCGATGCGGCAACGACGCTGTTCCTGCGCGCCGGTTTCGATGCCACGAGCTGCGACCAGGTCGTGGCGATGGCGGGCGCTGGCAAGGCGACGCTGTATGCACGCTATGCCAACAAGGACGCGTTGTTCAGCGCAGTTGTGCACCGCGCGCTCGAGGGCGTAGCGCCGGCTGCGCCCGATTTTCCGAATGCCATGCCGGTGCGGGAACGCTTGCATGCAGTTGGGCTGCATCTGCTTCAGCAGGCGCTCACGGAAGAGTCGGTTGCGCTACTGCGGGTCTGTTTGACAACTGCACAGCGGCTACCGGAATTGTCGCGACTGGTGGATCAGTCTGGGCGCGACAGCGGCGTGGCGAGCATCGTGGCCGCGCTGGCCGGGCCGGCGCCTTCGCCTGACGGCGTCGCAGCGGCCACGGCCATTGCACAGCGTTTCATCGATCTGGTGATCGTGCCGCAGCAGATGCGCGCCCTGGTTGGCGACCACCGCGAGCAACTCGACGCCGCCGCGCCGCGCCGGGTCGACGAGGCCATCGACCTGCTGGCCCGCGCCGGTATGCTGGATGCCTTCGAGCGAGTGCCACACGCTGGCACAAGCGGGGGTCAGGTCTGACATTTGGACACAAGCTCTACAACAAGCCGGGGTCAGGTCTGGCATTTGGACACAAGCTCTACTGTGATCCAGCGACCGTACCCCTCCCAGCAGTCGAGCCCGTGTCCGAATGTCAGACCTGACCCCGGCTTTTGTGACCCCGGCTTTTGAGTGGTGCCGGTTCAGGCGCCGCCGGCGTAGCCGTTCTGGCGCCAGGCTTCGTAGACGACGACGGCTACCGTGTTCGACAGGTTCAGGCTGCGGTTGTCGGGTCGCATTGGCAGGCGGATGCGTTGGGCGGGTGGGAAGGTCTCGCGCAGGGCGGGGGGCAGGCCTCGCGATTCCGGGCCGAACACGAACACGTCGCCCGGCTGGAACTGGGCGTCGGCGAAGGGTGCCGAGCCGTGGGTGGTCAGGGCGAACATGCGCGCCGGATCGGGCTGGGCGTCCGCCAGGAACGCATCCCAGTCCTTGTGCACCTTCATTGTCGCGTAGTCGTGGTAATCGAGGCCGGCGCGGCGCATCTTGGCGTCGTCCAGCGGAAAGCCGAGCGGCTCGATCAGGTGCAGTTGCACGCCGGTGTTGGCGCACAGGCGGATCACATTGCCGGTATTCGGCGGGATTTCTGGTTCGACCAGGACGACGTGGAACAACGTGCTTCTCCTTGATGATGAGGCTTATCCATGCGGCGGGGTGCGCGCGAAGACGATGTTCGTCACGCGCGCGGCGCCCGCCTGTTTCAATACGGCGGCGACTGCTTCCAGCGTGTGGCCGCTCGACATGACATCGTCGACCACGCCCACATGCCGGCCGCGTAGGTCGAACGTGCCGCTCACGCCAAACGCGCCGCGCACGTTGTTGCGCCGTTCCCCGGGCGCAGCGCCCGATTGCGGCGCTGTCTCGCGCAGCCGTTCCAGTAACCGTGGCGTCAAAGGCAGGCCGAGCGCGCGGGCCAGCGGGCGCGCAACTTCGAGCGCCTGGTTGTAGCCGCGTTCGATCAGCCTGGTCGGCCCCAGCGGCACCGGGCACAGCACGTCCGGCACTACCGGCGCTGAAGGCGCACTGCGCACGATCGCCCCATGCAGCACGCGCGCCATCCACGGCGCCAGCGCCAGTTGTCCGCCAAATTTCAGTTGCAGCACCAGACTGTCGAGCGGCGCTGCGTAATCGCAGGCTGTCCAGGTGGCGTCGAATGACGGTGCATCCGCCAGGCAGGCGCCGCAATGCCGCGACACGTCCAGTGTGCCGGTCGGATTGGCGCAGCACGGGCAACGCGGCACGGCCAGCACATACGCCCGCTCACATTCGGCGCACACCGCCGCCCGCGCATGCCCGCCGCACAGTGCGCAGCAGGAGGGCAGCAGCGTGTCCAGCAGCGCGTGCAGGAGGCGCATCGGCAGCGGGCGAAGGTCCGGCATCGGCTCGGCGTCCCACAAACGGTTAAACTGACCACATTATCTCATCACGCACCCGATCCCATGGCATCTCCTCAATCCCCGTCCACGCTGAGCGCGCCCATTGACCTGTCGCGCGTGCGCAACCTGTTCGCGCGGCCCGAGCGTATTGCATCGTCGGATTTCCTGCGCCGCGAAATCGCCACGCGCATGCATGAACGCCTGAGCCTGGTGAAGATCATCCCGAAGCAGGTGCTCGACGCCGGCTGCGGTCCCGGCGGCGACCTGGGTCTGCTGCAAAAGACCTATCCCTCGGCGCAGATCGTCGGCCTGGATGGCGCCGGCGCCATGGCGCGCGCGGCGAAGAAGCCGGGCGCCTCGGGTTCGCTGAATCAGTTATTGAGCCGGTTGATGCCGGCCAAGGCAGGTGTCGACATTCTGTGCGGTGACTACGGCAACCTGCCGCTCGGCCCGAACTCCGTCGATTTGCTGTGGTCGAACCTGGCGTTGGACTGGCATCCGTTGCCCGACCGCGTGTTTGCCGAATGGCGCCGCGTGCTGCGCGTCGAGGGCTTGCTGATGTTTTCCAGCTTCGGCCCCGACACGTTTACCGAACTGCGTACGGCATTTGCCGCGCTGGATGCATACCCGCACACGTTGCCATTTGTCGACATGCACGATTTCGGCGATCAACTGGTCGAGGCGGGTTTTTCGACGCCGGTCATGGACATGGAGCGCATCACGGTCACTTACGACACGCCACAGGCGCTGCTGCGCGACGTCCGTGCGCTGGGCGGCAATCCGCTCGAATCGCGCCGGCGCGGGCTGATCGGCCGCGCGGCCTGGCAGCGGATGCTCGCCGCACTCGAGGCGCAGCGCCTCCCCGATGGCAAGCTGGGCCTGACGTTCGAAGTGATCTACGGCCATGCGTTTCGCCCGGCGCCGCGCACGACGACGGCCGGCGAATCGATCGTCCGCTTCCAGCCGCGCAAACCGTAATGTCGCCCGCGTGCATGGTCAAATTGGCCAGCCCGCGATATTCCTTGAATAAAAATTAGTGCTTTAGATATAATCAATTGCTATTTTTCATGTCTAGCCGATAGAATCGTTTGAAAAAGCGGTATCGCAAGGCGCGAAACCAGAACAGAAACAAAAGCAGAAAAAGAATTGCAGCAGCCGCAGAGATGCCCCGGCACGGCATCGGTGTTCTGCGGCCAGCACGGAGCGGCGTCGTTCGTTCGTGGAATGGCTGACCGTTTAAAAATAATTCTTATTTTTTGGGTGGTTGGGGACATACATGACATATGCAACGCGACTTCGGGCCGTGCTGTACGGCTGTGCCGTACTCGGCGCCGCCGCTGGCTCTGCGCCGGCGTGGGCGCAGCAACTGACGGGCCGGCCTCAGGAGCATCAGCTCAATATGCAGGCCCCGGTCACTGCCGTTGGCGCCGACATCTACGGCTTGCACACCTGGATGATGATCGTCTGCCTGGTGATCTTCGTCGCCGTGTTCGGCGTCATGTTCTACTCGGTGTTCAAGCACCGCAAGTCCCTGGGCCACAAGCCGGCCACCTTCCACGAATCCACCGCCGTCGAGATCGCCTGGACGATCGTGCCGTTCCTGATCGTCATCGGCATGGCGCTGCCGGCCACCAAGACCGTCGTCGCGCTGAAAGACACGTCCAATGCCGACCTGACCATCAAGGCCACGGGCATGCAGTGGAAATGGGGTTACGACTACCTGAAAGGCGAGGGCGAGGGCATCTCGTTCCTGTCGAATCTGTCCACGCCACGCTCGCAGATCGGCGAGCCCGGCGTGGCGCCGACCGAAGCGCGCACCGCGAACTACCTGCTCGAAGTCGATAACGAGATGGTCGTGCCGGTCAACAAGAAGATCCGCATGGTATTCACGGCCAACGACGTGATCCACGCCTGGACCGTGCCGGCGTTTGCCATCAAGCAGGATGCCATCCCCGGCTTCGTGCGCGACGGCTGGTTCAAGGCCGAGCAGATCGGCGTGTATCGCGGCAACTGCGTCGAGCTGTGCGGCAAGGACCACGCGTTCATGCCGATCGTCGTGCGCGTCGTGTCCGACGCCGACTACACCGCCTGGGTCGCAGGCAAGAAAAAAGAGATGGCGGCGCTGGCCGACGATCCGACCAAGGTCTGGACCATCGACGAACTCAAAACCCGTGGCGAAGCCGTCTACACCGCCAACTGCGTGGCCTGCCACCAGGTCAATGGCAAGGGCATCCCGGCCGCGTTCGCAGCGCTGGATGGCTCGCCGAATGTGCTGGGCAACAAGGCGCACCAGATCGACATCCTGCTGCACGGCCAGAAGAGCGGCAAGTTCCCCACCGCGATGCCGGCCTGGCCGCAATTGTCCGACACCGAGATTGCCGCCGTGATCACCTATACCCGCAATTCCTGGTCGAACAAGGCTGCGGAAAATATCGTCCAGCCGGCCGAAGTCCTGGCCGCCCGCAAATAATGTCCGCCACCAACGCACGTAAAGAGCAGGGGTAACGCCATGAGCACCACGACGATCGACCACGCACCGGGTCACGGCAATGAGCACGGCAATGAGCACGCACACGACGAACACCACGACCATCCGCACGGCTGGCGGCGCTGGGTGTATGCCACCAACCACAAGGACATCGGCAGCCTGTACCTGTGGTTCTCGTTCATCATGCTGCTTTCGGGTGGCGTGCTGGCGCTGATGATCCGCGCCGAGCTGTTCCAGCCGGGCCTGCAGTTCGTGCGCCCCGAATTCTTCAATCAGCTCACCACGATGCACGGCCTGATCATGGTGTTTGGCGCGATCATGCCGGCCTTCGTCGGCTTCGCCAACTGGATGCTGCCGCTGCAGGTCGGCGCGTCCGACATGGCGTTTGCGCGCATGAACAACTTCTCGTTCTGGCTGCTGCCACCGGCCGCGATCCTGCTGGCCACGTCGTTCCTGGTGCCGGGCGGCGCCACCGCCGCCGGCTGGACGCTGTACGCGCCGCTCTCGACGCAGATGGGCCTGGGCATGGACATGGCGATCTTCGCGATGCACATCATGGGCGCCTCGTCGATCATGGGCTCGATCAACATCATCGTCACCATCCTGAACATGCGCGCGCCCGGCATGACCCTGATGAAGATGCCGATGTTCTGCTGGACCTGGCTGATCACCGCCTACCTGCTCATCGCCGTGATGCCGGTGCTGGCCGGCGCGATCACGATGACGCTGACCGACCGCCACTTCGGCACCTCGTTCTTCAACGCCGCTGGCGGTGGCGATCCGGTGATGTACCAGCACATCTTCTGGTTCTTCGGCCACCCCGAGGTCTACATCATGATCCTGCCGGCGTTCGGCATCGTCTCGCAGATCATTCCGGCGTTTGCCCGCAAACCGTTGTTTGGCTACGCCTCGATGGTCTACGCGACGGCCTCGATCGCGATCCTGTCGTTCGTCGTCTGGGCCCACCACATGTTCACGACCGGCATGCCGGTGACGTCGCAGCTGTTCTTCATGTACGCGACGATGCTGATCGCCGTGCCCACCGGCGTAAAGATCTTCAACTGGGTTGCCACGATGTGGAAGGGCTCGATGACGTTCGAGACACCGATGCTGTTCGCAGTCGGCTTCATTTTCGTGTTCACCATTGGCGGCTTCACCGGCCTGATCCTGGCGGTGACGCCAATCGACATCCAGGTGCACGACACCTATTACGTCGTGGCCCACTTCCACTACGTGCTGGTGGCCGGCTCGCTGTTCGCACTGTTCGCGGGCTTCTATTACTGGGCGCCTAAATGGACCGGCCACATGTACCCGGAAGCGCGCGGCAAGATGCACTTCTGGCTGTCGCTGATCACGTTCAACATCACGTTCTTCCCGATGCACTTCCTGGGCCTGGCTGGCATGCCGCGCCGCTATGCCGATTACGCGGTACAGTTTACCGACTTCAACATGATCGTCTCGATCGGCGCCTTTGGCTTCGGCTTCAGCCAGGTGTACTTCCTGTTCGCGGTCGTGCTGCCGACGATCCGCGGCGGCGCCAAGGCGCCCGCCAAACCGTGGGAAGGCGCCGAAGGCCTGGAATGGACCGTGCCGAGCCCGGCGCCGTTCCACACCTTTGAAACGCCGCCGCTGGTGAAATAAGGGGATACCGATGAACCGACCAGGCAAACCCAACAACCTGAAAACCGCGCTGTGGCTGGCCGGCCTGGCGCTGTTCTTCTTCATCAGCGTGTTCGTCAAGTTCACGCTGCTGAGCTGATATGGCCACCAGCCTCAAGTTGCTGCGCCTGAACCGCCGCACCTTCGGCAAGCTGGTGGTCGTGGCCGTGGCGATGTTCGGCTTCGGCTATGCGCTGGTGCCCGTGTACCGGCAGATCTGCGAGGTGCTGGGCATCAATGTGCTCACGCAGCAGGATGGGTTTGTTGCGGCGCCGACCAACAGCCAGGTCGACAAGTCGCGCACGATCACGATCGAGCTCGACGGCAATTCGCAGGGCCCGTGGCGGTTCCGGCCGACCACGCGCAGCATCGACGTGCATCCGGGCGAACTGGCCACCGTCATGTACGAGGTCGTCAACACGCAGGGCAGGGCGGTGAAAGCGCAGGCGATTCCCAGTTATGCGCCGCAGTCGGCCACGCCGCACTTCATGAAGGTCGAGTGCTTCTGCTTCCGCGAGCAGACGCTGGCCCCGAACGAAGCGCGCCAGATGCCGGTGGTGTTCTTCATCGATCCCAAGTTGCCGCGCGAAGTGAAGAACATCACGCTGTCGTACACGTTCTTTGAAATTGGCGGGGCGTTCAAGGCCGCTGCGGCGCCGAAAGAAGGCGATGCAAACGGATAAGCCCCATCAGCGCAAGGGCAGTTTTCTGGCCAGCATGAAGGCCGTGCTGTGGTCGTTCTTCGGGGTGCGCAAGCGCGCCGATTACGAGAACGATGCGGCCAGCCTGAACCCGGTCCATGTGATCGTCGCCGGCCTGATCGGGGTGGCGATCTTCATCGGCCTGATCATGCTGGCGGTGAGTTTCGCGGTGGCATAAGTACGTCATTCCCGCACAGGCGGGAATCCAAGCAAGCATGCATGACGCAACAATCAACAGCATTGCCCGAGGAGATACAGATGAGTTCGTCACAACCAGCTTCGCCAACGGCCGCCGCGCCTTATTACTTCGTTCCCGGCCCCTCGCGCTGGCCGCTGCTGGCCGGCCTGTCGATGCTGGTGACGATGGCCGGCGCGTCCGGCTGGGTCAACGGGTTGCCATTCGCGGCGCCCGTGTGCCTGACCGGCATCGTCGCGATGCTCGTCGTGCTGTACTTCTGGTTCGGCGAAGCCATCGGCGAATCCGAATCGGGGCTGTACGGCAAGCGCATCGACTTGTCGTTCCGCTGGTCGATGAGCTGGTTCATTTTCTCGGAAGTGATGTTCTTTGGCGCGTTCTTTGGCGCGCTGTTCTATGCACGCGTGATTTCGATGCCGTGGCTGGGCGACCTCGATCACCAGATCCTGTGGCCTGATTTTTCGGCGCACTGGGGCAATACGGGACCGGCCGGCATCGTTGAAGGCTTCCGCACGATGGGGCCGTTCCCGATCCCGACCATCAACACGGCGCTGTTGCTGACGTCGGGCGTGACGCTGACCATTTCGCACCACGCCCTGCGCGCCGGCCACCGCGCCAAGACGGCGTTCTGGCTGGCAGCCACCATTCTGCTGGGCGCCGTGTTCATGGGCTTCCAGGTGTATGAATACATGCACGCCTACCAGGACCTGAATCTCAAGCTCACGTCGGGCATCTACGGTTCGACCTTCTTCATGCTGACCGGGTTCCACGGTTTTCACGTGACCATGGGCGCGATCATGCTGTCGGTCATTTTGTACCGCGTGCTGCGCGGGCATTTCACGGCCGAGCACCACTTTGGCTTTGAAGGGGCGGCGTGGTACTGGCACTTCGTCGACGTGGTGTGGCTTGGGTTGTACGTGGTGGTGTACTGGCTGTAACGGGGGTGGGGCGATGGTTGAACGCGTGGAAGGCGGAGCCTTCCACCCTACGGTTATCTGGCACCGTCTGTAGATGTCGCGCATCGTAGCGTGGACGGGGCCCCCGTCCACGCGTTCACGCTGCTACGCCGTCATCCATCCTGATCCACGTGCAACTCAACGCAATCCGGTCGGCGCAATCCACCCCATCTGGTGCGCCGTCAGCAGGCACAGGAACAGCACGATCGACAAGCCCACCCGCAGCGCCAGCGCATTGACGGTGCGGTTGGTGCGCCCCTTGTCGCGCATCATGAAGAACAGGGCCGACGCCAGGCTGGCCAGGATCAGGACGAAGGCAATGGCTACGAAGATTTTCATGATGGACCCGCGAAAGGTTGAGAATTCATTGTAATGCGCTTCGCCTTCCGATTTCGCCCCATCGCCCTGATTGCAGCACTGATTGTGGCCCTCATCGGTATCTTGCTCGGCAACTGGCAACAGGACCGGGCTGCCTACAAGACCGACCTGCAGGCGCGCCAGCTGGCGCGCGCCGCCGAACCGCCATTCACCCTCGGCCCCAACACCACCGCCTCCCCGGATCTTGAATTTCGCCACGTGCGCGTGCACGGCGAATTCGTCGCCGGCTGGCCCGTCCTGCTCGCGAACCGCCCACGCGGGAGCCAGTCCGGGTTCTATCTCGCAATGCCGTTTAAAATAGCGGGTGCCGACGAGCACGTGCTGGTGCTGCGTGGCTGGTTGCCGCGCCAGGCCGAGTTCGACAAGCTGCCAACGTTTGCAACGCCAGCCGGGCCGGTCACGCTCGAAGGACGGCTCGTCCTGTCCGCCGGCAAGGTGATGGAACTGGGCGACGGCCCGCCACTGGCGCCCGGCGCGGCGGTGCAGAACCTGACGCCGCAGGCACTGGCACAGGCAAGCGGCCTGCGCTTGCTGCCGTTCCTGGTGCAGCAGACGCTGCCGGCGACGCCGGCCGACCTGATGGCGCGCGACTGGCCGCTGCCCGAGGCAGGGATCGACAAACACCGCGGCTATGCCTTCCAGTGGTATGCACTGGCGGCGCTGGCCCTTCTTTTTTATGTGATGACGGGATTTCGACGTGGCTCAAGAACAACTCGCTGACCCTGACACCGCGCGCCGCCGCGGCCGCCTCAAGCTGCTGCTGGTGCTGCTGATCTGCGCCGCGCCGCTGATCGTGTCGTACATTACCTTCTACATCGTCAAGCCGACCGACCGCACCAATTACGGCACGATCCTCGATGCGCGCACCCTGCCGATCCCGCAGATGGCCACGACCACGCTCGACGGCCAGCCGCGCACGCTCGCCGACCTGAAAGGCAAATGGGTCATGCTGCGCGTGGGTGGGGGCAAGTGCGACGATGAATGCATGCGCCAGCTGTACGCGATGCGCCAGTGGCGCACGATGCAGGGCAAGAACATGGAACGCATGGAACGCGTGTGGCTGATCACCGACAGTGAACCGCTCGACACCGTCATGATGCGCGAATACGACGGCATGGAATTGCTGCGCGCGCCAGCCGCAACGGTGGCCAAGTGGCTGCCGACCGAAGCGGGCCGCGCCCCGAGCGACCATATCTACCTGATCGACCCGCTGGGCAACCTCATGATGCGCTTCCCGTTCCAGCCCGAACCGGGCCGCGTCTACAAGGACATCGCCAAACTGCTGAAAGCGTCAGCCATCGGCTGAACCACGTTACCCGTAAAGAATCACATGGACCTGTCTTCCCTCATACACCTCGGCCTGATGGGCCTGCTCGTGGCCAGCCTGCCGCTGGCGATCGTCTGGATGTCGTCCGACGCCCACAAATACCGCAAGCTGGTCTGGGTGATGGTGTTTTTGACGTTCGACCTGATCGTGTTCGGCGGCTTCACGCGCCTGACCGACTCTGGCCTGGGCTGTCCGGACTGGCCGGGCTGCTATGGCGAAGCCAACCCGTTCCTGGCCCATGAGCAGATCGCCGCGGCCGAAGCGGCCATGCCGACCGGTCCGGTCACGGTGGCCAAGGCCTGGATCGAGATGATCCACCGCTACCTGGCGATGGGCATCGGCGCGCTGATCCTGGCGCTGCTGTTCACGTCGGTCAAGCAGTGGCGCCGCACGCATGACGCCGTGTTCCAGCCGGCCATGCCGATCGCCTTGCTGGCCTCGGTGCTGGTGCAGGGCGCGTTCGGCGCCTGGACCGTCACGCTCAAGCTGCAACCGGTGATCGTCACGATCCACCTGTTGCTGGGCATGACGCTGCTGGCGATGCTGGTCTGGATGGGCTGCCGCGAAGACGCGCTGCTCAAGCGGCCAGCGCCGCTGCAGGGGCCTGGAGTGGTCGCACGACTGCGCAGTCTGCGCTGGCTGTCGCTGCTTGCCGCCGTCGTGCTCACCGTGCAGATCGCGCTGGGCGGGTGGGTAAGCACTAACTATGCAACCATGGCCTGCGACACGTTCCCGCTGTGCCAGGGTGCGATCGTGCCGGAACTGGACTTCGAACACGGCTTCCACCTGTGGCGTGAACTGGGCAAGACGATGGAAGGGCACTATTTGCCATTCTCGGCGCTGGTAGCGATCCACTGGGTACACCGCGCCTTCGCGCTGGCCGTCGTGCTGGTGCTGGGTCTGGCGGCGTGGCGCGCCTGGCGCCTGCCGGCGCTGGGCAAGACTGCCCGCCTGCTGGTGCTGGTCATGGTGGCGCAGCTGCTGACCGGCATCGCGACCGTGTATTTCAGCTTCCCGCTGGCGATTGCAGTCATGCATAACGCCGGGGCGGCGCTGCTGGTGATTTTGGTGACCATGTTAAACTACCGGGTGAAGTTCCAACTCGACGCGGCCCGCGCTGTCCCAGCGCCCGGACTCGCCGCGTCCGCAAGCACCCATTGATGACAACCCAGACAGCCATCCCCAAACCCCAGAGCCGTTTCTCGCAGTATTGGACCCTGACCAAGCCGCGCGTGACGAAGCTGGCGGTATTCTGCGCCGTGATCGGGATGTTCCTCGCCACGGACGGCTTCCCGGGCTGGCAAACGCTGATCGCCGGCACCGCCGGTATCTGGCTGCTGGCGGCGGCCGCATTCGCTGTCAATTGCCTGGTCGAGGCGCGCGTCGATGCGCGCATGACGCGCACCGCGCGCCGCGCCACCGCCTCGGGCGAACTGAGCACGACGCAGACCGTGGTGTTTTCGTCGATCATCGGCGGCCTGGGCATGCTGGTGCTGTACACGCTCGTCAATCCACTGACCATGTGGCTGACCTTTGTCACATTCGTCGGCTACGCCTTCATCTACACGCTGCTGCTCAAGCCGAACACGTCGCAGAACATCGTTATCGGCGGCCTGTCGGGCGCGATGCCGCCGGCGCTGGGCTGGGCGGCCGTGGCCAACGAAGTCCCGATGGAAGCGTGGCTCTTGGTGCTGATCATTTTCATGTGGACCCCGCCGCACTTCTGGGTGCTGGCGATGTACCGCCGCGAAGACTACGCGCGCTCGGGCCTGCCGATGCTGCCGATCACGCACGGCATGAAGTTCACCGGCCTGCAGGTGTGGCTGTACACGATCGGCCTGGCCGCCACCACCTTGCTGCCGTTCGCGGTCGGCATGAGCGGCCTGATCTACCTGGCGGCCGCGGTGCCCCTCAATGCGGTCTTCCTGCGCCACTCGTGGCGCGTGCACCGCAACTACAGCGATGCGCAGGCGCGCAAGACGTTCACCTGGTCGATCGTTTACCTGTCGCTGCTGTTCGCGGCGCTGCTGGTCGACCATTATTTCAAGTTCTGATAACGGGTTCAAGATGAAACGACTGCTGACCATCGCGGCGTTCTCGGCCGTGGCGTTGTTTGCCACCGGCTGCGACAAGCTGCGCGACAAAGCCCCGGCCTTCCACAACACGGACGTGACGGGCGTCGACTACGCCAAGGGCTTCACGCTGACCGACCACACCGGCAAGGTGCGTACGCTCGAAGACTTCCGCGGCAAGATCGTCGTGATGTTCTTCGGCTACACCCAGTGCCCGGACGTGTGCCCGACCACGATGGCCGAAATGGCGACCGTGCTCAAAGAAATGGGCCCGTCGGCCGACGAAGTGCAGGTGCTGTTCGTCACCGTCGACCCGGAGCGCGACACACAGGAACTGCTGTCGCACTACGTGCCAGCGTTCGACAAGCGTTTCATCGGCCTGTATGGCGATGCCGCCGCGACCGCGAAAGTGGCGAAGGAATTCAAGGTGTTCTACGCCAAGGCGCCCGGCGCCGACGCGAACAGCTACACGGTCGACCACACGGCCGGCAGCTTCGTGTTCGACAAGCAGGGCCAGCTGCGCCTGTTCGTGCGCCATGGCCAGGGCCCAGGCCTGATCGCCCACGACCTGCGCCAACTGCTATGATGCCGTAAACACCACATCCCTGAGGCAGCATGGAGCAGCAACGACCCGGCAGAAACTACACCCGCATCGCCATGGTCATCCTGCTCACGCTGGGCTGCCTCTATGTGCTGCGGCCGTTTTTGCCGGCGATCCTGTTCGCCGCCGCCGTCGCCATCTCGAGCTGGCCGCTGTACCTGCGGCTGCTCACCCGCCTGAACGGCCAGCGCACGATTGCGGCGCTGACCATGACGCTCTCGCTCACGCTGCTGTTCATCATCCCGCTGTCGATGGTCGCCTACAACCTGGGCGACGACGTCGCGCGCGGCTTCGGCGAACTGCGCCTCTTGATCGAGCACCGCGAACTGGCGCCGCCCACCTGGCTGCGCGACATCCCGCTGGTCGGCCCGTCGGTAGAAACCTATCTGAACGACCTGATTGCCAGCCGCGAGCAGATGCTGGCGCTGGCCCAGCGCATGCTCGAACCGGCGCGCCACTGGCTCGTCAAGGGTGGGCTGATGCTGGGTACCGGCGTCGTGCAAATGAGCCTGGCCGCGTTCGTGAGCTTCTTCCTGTACCGCGACGGCAATGGCCTGCTGTCGATCATCGAGGTGACGATGCGCAAGGTGATGGGCGAGGGCGCCGAATCGATCCAGGCCACGGTCAGCCAGACGGTGCGCGGCGTGATGTACGGCCTGCTTGGCACGGCGCTGGCGCAGGCAATCGTCGCCGCCATCGGCTTTGCGATTGCCGGCGTACCGGCCGTGCCACTGCTGTCGGTGCTGATCTTCCTGACGTCGCTGATCCCGTTCGGCCCGCCGCTGATCTGGGGCGGGGCGGCGCTCTGGCTGTTCGCGCAGGGCGAGACGGGCTGGTCGATTTTCATGGCGATCTGGGGCGCGGTCCTGATCAGCGGCGTCGACAACGTCGTGCGCCCGATGCTGATCAGCCGTGGCAGCAGCCTGCCGTTTTTGCTCACGCTGCTCGGCGTCCTGGGCGGCCTGATCGCGTTCGGCTTCATCGGGATGTTCATCGGGCCGGTCTTGCTCGCAGTCGGTTACTCCCTGATGAGCGAGTGGACGGGCACCGAAGATCCGATCGTCAAGCACGACGAAGAACGCATCGTCGAATAGGTTCACGGGAGTTTTCCTGCTGGAACCGTGAGAGGGGTGCGCGAACCCCTGTGCTATCGTCAACAGCACATACTCGTGAACCAACAAGGCGTGATGGATGGCTCGCTTGCCGTGTGCAACCGGGCTGTCTTCGCCTGCTCGAAAGGAATTCAATGAACCGTTTCAACGATAAAACCGTCCTCGTGACCGGCGCCGCATCCGGCATCGGCCTGGCTGCTGCGCGCCGCTTCCTCGATGAAGGCGCCCGCGTCGTCATGCTCGATATCGACGGCGATAAACTCGACAAGGTCGCAGCCGACCTGCCGCAGGACCGCATCCTGGTGCAGGTGGGCGACACCGCCGACAAGGCCACCGCAACGGCCACCGTCAAGGCCACGGTCGAGCGCTTCGGCGGGCTGGATATCCTGATCAACAATGCCGGCATCGCGACGGACGGCGACATCATGGCCACGAGCGAAGAAGACTTCGCGCGCGTCATGGCCGTCAATGTCAGCGGCTACTATCACGTGGCCAAGGCCGCAATGCCCGAACTGGTCAAGACGCGCGGATCGATCGTCATGACGTCATCGGTGTCGGGGCTGGGCGGTGACTGGGAAATGTTTGCCTACAACACGTCGAAAGGCGCGGTCAGCAATATGGTGCGCGCGATGGCGATGGATGCGGCCAAGGATGGGGTGCGCGTGAATGCGGTCAACCCAAGCTTTACCAAGACCGGCTTGACCGAGGATATGGTCAACAAGCCTGAGCTGGTCGCCAAGTTCAACGAGCGCATGCCGCTGGGCGCGCCGGAAGATCCGGAGGGCATTGCGGCTGCGATGGCGTTTCTGGCCAGCGACGATGCACGCCTCATTACTGGTGTGAACTTGCCGGTGGATGCGGGCTTGATGGCGTCGAACGGTCAGCCGCCGCAGTAATCGGTTTGCAGCCCGGCGCAAGCGGTTGGCGTGTCCCGGGCTGCAGGTGATGTCAGACGTCGGTCGGCGCGATCAGCCGCCGCCGATACCGACAATCACGTGGCCGCTGCCGCCGCATTGCGGGCATGCCTTGCCGTCCGGGAGTGTGCCCTTTCCGGCGCAGGCATCGCAGATGTCTTCGCCGGTACCGGGCGTGCCGGGTTCGGCATCGTCGCCGGGATTCAGGTCGTGTTCGGGATGAATGCTCATGATGGTCCTCGTTGCTGATCGGTCAACCGATTGTAGTGAGGTTTCCTGGCAGGTGGCGCGAGGCAGGCACTGCGGGAAATTGCAGTGCCTGAATTGCTGGTCGGACAACGGTTCGGCGGTCCGGGCATGATCCCGTCTCGCCGACAATCGTTTTACTTCTGCATGCTGTAACGCTCGAGCCAGTGCGCATACGGCGCCGGCAGCACCCAGGTCGGACGCTCGATGCCCAGCTCCTTGGCGGCTTCCAGCGGGTAGTGCGGATTGGCCAGGTGAGCGCGGCCGACCATGACCAGGTCCAGCTGCTCGTCAGCCACGGCGCGCTCAGCCAGATGCGGACCATCGAAGCCCCACGCCGACGCGACCGGGATGCCGGCTTCGTCACGCACGCGCTTGGCCACCGGGCCCAGGAAGGCCGGGCCCCACGGGATATTCACATCCGGAATCGTGAAGTTGACGCTGACGCTCAGCATGTCCAGACCGCGCTGGCGCATCATGCGCACCAATTCGATCGACTCGTTCACCGTTTGTTCATCGTTGCCATCGTATTCGATGACGCCAAGGCGCGCGGTCAGCGGCAGGTTGGCCGGCCAGACTTCGCGCACGGCCTCAAGCGTTTCGAGCAGGAAGCGGCTGCGGCCGGCGAAATCACCGCCGTACTGGTCGGTGCGCTTGTTGGAGTGCGGCGAGAAGAAGCTCTGGCCCAGGTAGCCGTGGGCGAAGTGCAATTCGAGCCATTCGAAGCCGGCAGCAAGCGCGCGACGGGCAGCGTCGACGAAATTGGCTTTCACGCGCGCGATGTCGTCCAGCGTCATTTCCTTCGGCACTTTCGGCAGGTTGTTGCCGAAGGCAATCGCCGATGGGGCGATGGTATCCCACCCATACGCATCTTCCGACGGGATGTGGTCGTCGCCTTCCCACGGACGGTTGGCGCTGGCCTTGCGGCCGGCGTGGCCGATCTGGATGCCGGCGACCGCACCGGCGGCCTTGATACGGGCCGCGATGTGGGCCATGCCCTCGACCTGCGCATCATTCCACAGGCCGGTGCAGCCCGGGGTGATCCGGCCTTCCGGCGACACTGCGGTCGCTTCCACGATGACCAGGCCGGCGCCGCCACGGGCAATGCTGGCGTAATGCGTCTGATGCCAGTCATTGACGAAGCCGTCGTTGGCGGTGTACTGGCACATTGGCGGCACCGCGATGCGGTTGCGCAACGTGACGTCTTTGAGGGTGAACGGTGTAAATAAGGCGGCCATAAATTTTTCGTTTTCGTAACAAGAGGGTCAAGCCGCGGTCTGCGCCGCGGCGGTCGGCCAGTATAGAAGGAAGGCGGAAAACGTGCTGGCGAGGCCAGCATTTTGCAGTCGGACCGGCCGATTTGTGTCCAGCGCCCATCGTGGAAGTTTCCGCCAGCGCCCTTGTGATAATCTTGTCGGTCGCTCACTTTCAGGGACCACCATGACCTTGCCCGTCGTTGCTATTTTTGTTGCCAAGCCCGGTTTGGAAGAGAAACTGGAAACACTGTTACGCAGCGTCGTCGAGCCGACGCTGCTCGAGGAAGGGTGCATCAGTTATCAGGTGAACCGCGATATCGCCAATCCACGGCGCTTCGTATTTACCGAGGAATGGCAGAGCAAAGCTGACCTGGACCGGCATCTTGCAGCGCCACATCTGCGGATGCTGTCGCAGCAGGTACCTGAACTCATCGAATCCAGCGATGTGTTCTTGCTGGCGAAGCTTGTCGGCGGTGCGCCATAAACTGCTCATCAATGTGTACATCCCAGGAATCCAGGCGCTATTGGGCAATGAACTTGCAGGGTCGGTTACTGGCCCAGGTGGCGTGAAAACGCGAATCGGACGCCGGCCTGGCGATGTTCGGCATTTACCCATGTCTGATCAGTTTAAGGAGGGCGTGAAGGCGATACAGCGTGGAGTCACCGCTGGCACGTCCCCCGGGTCGGCAAATGCTCGTCGAAATAGTTGGTGACTTTTCTGGCTTGGCAACCTGCTAAGCTGACACAACGGTGAAGCTGGGTTAAAGGCCTGTGTGCAAATAAACCGCCAGCAGTTCAATCCAACGGCGCGTGCCTCAACTCACTTCTCGCCAAGGCACTGATTTCGTCCGGCCTTGGATTTTTTTCAGTCGTTTTGTAACGCATTGGAGAATTGCATGAAAATCACTGAATCGATTCTCGCCGCTTCCGTGGCTTTGTCTGCCTCTTCATTTGCCCAGGTTCAGGACTCGGCGCCGGTCACCAGCGCCGCAGAGTCGCTGGAATCCGCACAGAACGTGATCGTCAGCGCGCGCCGCTTTCATGTTGAACCACGCGAGTTTGCAAACTACGAATACGCCTATACGCTTAGCAATGGCGAAACGGTTCGCTTCAGCCGCCGGGTAGGACGTTTCTATGTGTCGATCAAAGGCTACGAACGCATAGAAATCCTTCCTTCCAGTTCCGACCAGTTTGTGAGCAGAGGCGGCGCGACGCTGATTTTTACGGAAGGCGGCGATGCGCTGACTATCGACAATTATGAGCTGCTTCGGGAAGAATCAGGCCCCCGGATCATCTACGCATTCGATGCTTTAATGTAGGCTCGTCTTTACGGCCGGTGTTCAGCGTGTTTGTTTCCTGAATATGATGGATCGCGAACTGCCTCGTTCGGCTACCAGTGGACATCCATGATGCTGGTGCCAACGCGGCTGGCTTTCACTTCTCGTTCAAGAAAGCGGCGAGTTCTTCATGCCCGCCAATGCGCTTGCCGTCAATATAAGTCTGCGGCGTCGTCTCGACGCCCTCGGCCTGCATGAACGAATCGACTTCGCTCCGGGTCGTCAACTGATGATCCTCGACCTGGTAACCCGCCTGTTGCAATAAGTCGAGCGATGCGACGCCGAACGGACAAGTATGTTCAGGGGTGACCATGCGGTGCAGTGTTGCTTGCTTCGATTCCATTGAAAATAACCTTTCTTGAATGGCCCGGGTGATTGTGGCAACGCGACGGGCCGTGACATCGGAAGATCGAGATCAGGCGTGTGGTACGGGCCGCGCCGTGCGTCAACCCACGCATACCCATAAAACACGCGGGTGAGATTACTCGGCAATGACCTTCGTCTTTGTAAACATGCGGGCCATGGTCTCAGCATCGATCGCCTGCATATCGACCAATTTCAGCGACTTAACTATGATTCCTCCAAAGGAAATCCGGTGCAGGTTGGCGCCAGTTCGCTCAAAAGGATTGGTCATGACTGTCATGTCTGCCTCTCGGTGGTAAAGACGATTCGGTCAGGTGGCGAGGCTATCGCCGGCTGCCAGCAATGACCGAACATCGCGCAGCGGCGGCTTGCCGAAAGCACGGCTGTATTCGCGATTGAACTGACTGGCACTTTCATACCCCACGACGAAACCTGCACTTGCAGCATCCATGCCGTCTGTCAGCATGCGCCGCCGCGCTTCGTGCAGACGCAGTTTTTTCTGGTACTGAAGTGGCGTCATCGAGGTCATGAGGCGGAAATGGTGATGCAGCGTAGACACGCCCATGCAGGCGATTTGCGCAAGTTCTTCGATACGAAGAGGTTCAGTGAAATGATCCCTGATCCATTCGACCGCTTTGGCAGTCTGCTGACTGTTGTCGCCTGATGTCGCAATCGCGCGAAGGCGTTGCCCTTCAGCGCTTTGAAGAATGCGGAAAATAATCTCACGTTCAATCAACGCGCTCATGAAAGGGATTTCAGCCGGCACACTTTGCAGGTCGATCAGCCGCAAAAAGGCATCAAGCATTTCTGCGGTCGTTTCCGCCGTCGTCATGCCCGGTTCGCCGTTGTTCATTCCCGTAATAGTCGCCGACACCCCTGCGAGCATCTCCCGGACAACGCCCATGTCCAACTTGAGCCTGATACACAAATAAGGTGCTTCCGGGCTGGCCTCTACAACCTGGCTCGTCACCGGCAGATCGATCGAGGTAATCAGAAAATGCGACGCATCGTAATCAAAGCGCATGGGCCCCAGCATCACCCGTTTCTTCCCCTGCAGGACCACAGCCACGCTCGGCTCATACGTAACGGAGTCTGGCACCGTCGGCGCGATATAGCGATACAGCGTCACACCGGGAATCGACGTCGAAAAACTCGGCTCGGCGCCAACCAGTGGTATGACGCGGTCGACCAACTGCATTCTGAGTGTGTCACGTCGGCTCGGTGAAGAATCCGGGGAGAGAACAGGCGTTTGAGCGGACGAATTCATGGTTCTTTACTGGATTTATTTCATTCAAGGATAAGACGTGTAACTGGCCATGCCTACCGAATTCACGCTCGTCAGAGGATCAGGCAATAAATCAGGAGGATGAGGATACCGTTTGAATCGTGCGCCCCGCAAGCTGGTCATATTCGTACAGACATACTTTGCCTTGCCAGGGGAATTGAATGCATCGTCGATGAAACGATCACGGCTCCCAATCATTGAACACGCAAAACGAACAGGATACCGAACCCATGAACCATCCAGAACAGCTGGCAGTTTCACGTCGAGAATTTCTTGTCACCGGCTCGGCCGCCGCTGCGGTCAGCATGCTGCCGATCGACGCCAACGCGCAGGCACAACATACCGGGTCAGGTACGCCGACAACGGTGGCGATCCAGGTCAACGGCACGAAACACCGCATCGAACTCGATACCCGTACTACGCTGCTCGATACACTGCGTGAGCACCTGCACCTGACTGGCACGAAAAAAGGCTGTGACCAGGGGCAGTGCGGGGCATGCACCGTACTCGTCAATGGACAGCGCATCAATTCTTGCCTGACGCTTGCTGTCATGCACGATGGCGACAGTATCACCACGATTGAAGGGCTGGGGACGCCTCAGCGCCTGCACGCCATGCAGCAAGCCTTCGTCAAGCATGACGGTTTTCAGTGCGGCTACTGCACGCCAGGCCAGATCTGTTCGGCCGTGGCAGTTCTCGACGAAATCAAGGCAGATATTCCAAGCCACGTAACGGCCAATCTCACCACCAGGGCGGTGCTGAGTACAGACGAACTGCGGGAGCGTATGAGCGGCAATATTTGCCGATGCGGCGCCTATTCGAACATCATCGACGCCATCACGGAAGTCGCCGGTGCAACGGTCGTGAAAGGGCAGCCATGAAAGCCTTTACCTACGAGCGCGCCCATTCTGCAGCCGAAGCGGCATCTGCAGCTGCCCGACACCCTGGCGCGAAATACATTGCAGGCGGAACGAATTTGCTCGATTTGATGAAGCTGGAGATTGAAACTCCGGTTCACCTGATCGACGTGAATGGACTGGGACTCGACAAGATCGAATCCATGGCTGATGGCGGACTGCGCATTGGCGCACTGGTGCGCAACACGGCGTTGGCCTCTCACCAGTTAGTGCGGCGCGACTATGGGCTGCTGTCCCGTGCACTGCTTGCCGGTGCGTCCGCGCAACTGCGCAACAAAGCGACGACAGCCGGCAATCTGCTGCAGCGGACGCGGTGCCCGTATTTCTACGACACCAATCAGGCATGCAATAAACGCCGTCCTGGCAGCGGTTGCAGCGCGATCGGTGGGTACAGCCGTCAGCACGCCGTGCTGGGCGCGAGCGACGCATGCATTGCAACTTATCCGGGCGACATGGCGGTGGCCATGCGCGCACTGGACGCGACGGTCGAGACAGTCAACGCAGGCGGTGCGAGCCGCACGATCCCTATCGCAAATTTCTACCGTTTGCCCGGCACCACGCCCCATGTCGAAAACACGCTGCAGCCCGGTGAACTGATCACTGCCGTCACGCTGCCACCTCCGATTGGGGGCACGCACATCTATCGCAAGGTACGCGACCGCGCATCCTATGCGTTTGCGTTGATCTCGGTCGGCGCCATCGTGCAAGCGGATGGCACTGCACGCATTGCACTGGGAGGAATGGCTCACATGCCATGGAGGGTAGAGGCAGCCGAACGCGCCATGTCCAGTGGCGACAAGGCCGGCATGGCCCAGCTGCTGGCAGGCGCCAGGACGACCCCTGAAAACGCATTCAAGTTGACACTGGCCGAGCGCACCCTCGCGTCGGTGCTGGCGCAAGCAAGGAGCACACAGTCATGAAATTCGATACCCCCGCTACAACCAATCCCATCGACCAGATGAAGGTCGTTGGTCATCCAGCCGATCGGGTAGATGGCCCATGCAAGGTCACTGGCACCGCCACCTATGCTTATGAACAGCACGAGGCTGCGCCGGACGCCGTGTATGGTTACGTCATTGGCGCGGCGATTGCGAAGGGAACAATCGAAGCGATCGACACGAGGGCGGCCAGCCGGGCGCCGGGAGTGCTGGCCGTGATCAGCGCCGACAACGCAGGCAAGCTGGACAAGGGTGAGTTTTACGCAGCGCGGGCTCTGGCCGGACCTGATGTGGACCATTACCACCAGGCGGTCGCCATTGTTGTCGCGCAGACCTTCGAGCAGGCGCGGTCAGCTGCGCAACTGGTGCGGGTGCACTACCGACGTGGCAACGGCGTATTCGATCTGGCCGCTGCGAAAGATGGCGCACCGCCCCCGAAGCCAGGCCCGTATTCGCCACCGGCTGAAACGTCCGTGGGGGATTTTGAAGGCGCTTTTGCCAGGGCGGCCGTCAAGCTCGATGCGCATTTCACGACGCCAGACCAGTCACATGCAATGATGGAACCCCATGCGACCATTGCAGTCTGGAAGGGACAAAAGCTGACGCTGTGGACCTCGGTTCAACAAGTCAATTGGGGCGTACGCGATCTGGCGAAAACACTTGGCATTGCCAAGGAAGACGTACACATCATTACACCCTACATCGGCGGCGGGTTTGGCGGCAAGGGAACGATTCTGTCGGATGCAGTTCTTGCCGCCGTCGCCGCGCGCAAGGTGCGGCGCCCAGTCAAGGTAACGCTGCAACGCGCGCTCATGTTCAACAATGTGACGCACCGGCCCGCCACGATCCAGCGCGTACGGATCGGCGCGTCTCGCGACGGCAAGATCGAGGCCATAGGGCACGAAAGCTGGTCTGGCAACATCGAAGGCGGCAGGCCGGAAGCGGCCACTGCAGCCACCCGGCTGCTGTATGCCGGCCCGCACAGAATGACGCGCCTGCGTCTCGCACATCTGGACCTGCCCGAGGGAAGTGCGATGCGCGCGCCTGGCGAAGCACCCGGCATGATGGCACTTGAAATTGCGATGGATGAGATGGCCGAGAAACTGGGCCAGGATCCCGTGGCATTCCGTATCCTCAATGATACCCAGGTCGATCCGGAAGACCCGAAGCGGCCATTTTCAACGCGACAGCTCGTCAAATGCCTGGAAACCGGGGCGAAGCAGTTTGGCTGGAGCGAACGCAATGCACGACCGGGCAGCCGGCGTGACGGTCGCTGGCTGGTTGGCATCGGCATGGCCTCTGCCATCCGCGGTGCACCTGTTACGAAGTCAGCAGCACGGGTCCGCCTCGACCACCGCGGCATCGTCACGGTGGAAACCGACATGACCGATATCGGCACGGGCAGCTACACGATCATCGCCCAGACGGCAGCAGAGATGATGGGCGTTGGCATCGACAAGGTGCGCGTCAGCCTGGGCGATTCGCACTTCCCGGAGTCTGCCGGTTCAGGGGGGCAATGGGGCGCAGCGTCTTCCACGGCAGGCGTGTACGCGGCCTGCGTCAAATTGCGCGAAGCGGTGGCGAAACAACTGGAACTGGATCCTGCGACTGCCGAGTTTGCCGGTGGCCTGATACGCGCCGGCAATCGCAGCGTGCCACTGACCCATGCTGCAAGGTGGCGCGACCTGGTCGGGGAAGATGTCATGGAATACGGTGACCTGGCCAAGCGTTATGCAATCCAGACGTTCGGTGCCCACTTTGTGGAAGTGGGCGTCGATGCTGCCACCGGTGAAATCCGCGTGCGGCGCATGCTTGCCGTTTGTTCTGCAGGTCGCATCATCAATCCCAAGACCGCGCGTAGCCAGGTGATCGGTGGCATGACGATGGGCATCGGGGCCGCCTTGATGGAAGAACTCGTCGTCGACAAACGGGTCGGTTTTTTTGTCAACCATGATCTTGCAGGTTACGAAGTGCCGGTGCATGCCGATGTGCCTCACCTCGATGCAATCTTCCTTGATGAAACAGACCCCACGATTGCGCCGCTCAAAGCGAAAGGAGTGGGCGAACTTGGCATCAGTGGCGTTGCTGCTGCGATCGCCAACGCCGTCTACAACGCGACTGGCGTACGGGTCAGGGAATATCCGGTCACGCTGGACAAACTGCTTGGCGGTTTGCCGCCTGTGGCGTAAGCAGTCCATCTTCTGCACTATCGGGTCACAGGGACATCCATGAAACCTATCATCGTAGCAACACTATCGCTCTTTCTTGCCGCACCCGCTTTCTCGCAAACTGCGACAGGACAGGCCAAGCCAGGGACTGCGGCCCAAGGCGCCGACGCCAGACCGGGCGAAATGACGATTGCCCGCGCCGGCAGCCAGGCATCAATCAAAGGGCCAGCGGAGAACTTTACCGGTAACGTCCGGGTCGACCCGGTATTTGGCGCACACCCGCCAGTCACCACCTCGGCCGGCGCCGTCACGTTCGAACCACGCGCCCGATCGGCCTGGCATACCCACCCTGCAGGGCAGGTCCTCGTTGTGACGTCAGGCGTGGGGCGGATTCAGCAGTGGGGCCGCAAAGCCGAAGACATCCGTCCCGGTGACGTGATCTGGACCCCGCCGGGCGTCAAGCACTGGCACGGCGCTGCGCCGACCACGGCGATGACCCATATCGCCATTCAGGATGCGGTAGGGGGCAAAACCGTCGAGTGGCTGGAGAAAGTCAGCGATGAGCAGTACGCGCAATAAGTCCGTCATGCCAAACAGCGGGCTCGCGCTTGCATTGCTTGGCTGCGCAAGCTGGTTCGCCATGTCAGGCGATGCAAGTGCGCAGCCGGGCGCACGTGTGCCCAGCTCAACACCGCCAACCAAAGGAGTCCCCATGGCTGCACCAGCATTCGACAATTACACCCAAAAACTGTTGTTTGACGACGTGTGGAAGCGCCCGGGCCTGTCGCAACGTGACCGGTCGCTCGTCACCATTGCGGTACTCGTTTCCAGAAACGCGACAGCGGAACTGCCTTCCTACCTGGCAAGGGCTCTGGACGCCGGGGTCAAGCCTGGCGAAATAGCGGAGATCATCACCCACCTCGCTTTTTATTCGGGCTGGCCGAATGCAAGCGGGGCCGCAACTGCGGCGGAAGCCGTGTTTGCTCAACGCCAGATCGATGCTTCGCAACTGCCGCCGGCAAGGGTCGCGTTGCTGCCTCTTGACAAAGAAGCAGAGGAAAAGCGCGCCAGGACAGTAGAAGAGAATTTTGGCCAGGTGTCGCCGGGCGTGGTGAAGTACACGACCGAGGCGTTGTTCCGGGACCTTTGGCTGCGTCCTGGGCTTGCACCGCGTGATCGCAGCATGGTCACGGTCAGTGCCCTAGTGACGTCCGGGCAGGTAGCGCAAATCACCTATCACCTGAGCCGCGCCATGGACAACGGCCTGACCGAAAAAGAAGCGGGGGAAATGCTGACGCAACTGGCGTTCTATGCCGGTTGGCCAAACGTGTTCTCCGCGATGCCCGTTTTCAAGGACGTGTTCAGCAAGCGCGCAGGTACTGTGGGCAAGTAATCCTCATCGGAACATGGACCTCGCGCCAGCGTCGCTCTGTCGGGCAGATTTCGGTAAGCAGGGGAGGGGAGCTCAGAGGTTCAAGGTTGAACTGGCAATCGGACCATCCGTTTCGGATCGAAGGCATCCATTGCCGGTCACCCGACACTGAGTCACTTGCATCGCATCGATTGCACAACCTCAGAATTCGCTCCCTGCCCGAATCGAATACACTGAAACACCCTATCTATCAGGAGCCAGTATGCGAACGAAACGCGCCACTCAGATTGTCTTTGCCATTGCCAGCCTCTTTGCAGTGCAGGCATTTGCGCAGCAACCGACCATCAAACCCGGGCTGTGGCAGATCGATATGACGCTGTCCGACAAGGCGGCGGGCAATCCGCTGGGGGGTTATCTCGAGCTGATGAAAAGCCAGGTGGCGCTGATGACGCCCGAGCAGCGCGCGCAGATTGACAAGATGATGGCTGCCAGCGGCACTGAACTGAATGGCGATGGGTTGCGCACGAGGCAGTGCATTACCCAGCAAAACATCAACGACTTCGATTTGTTCGGGAAAAAGGGTGCGGATTCCTGCACCAAGAAGATGACACCCATCGCAGGCGGGATGAATGTGAACATGGTCTGCACCCAGCCCCGGATGAAGGTCGACGCCGTCCTGAAGGCCGAGAGTGACACATCGTACCGGTTCGATTCAGTCACTACCGTACCGGGGCCGGGCGGCGCCGATATCAGCCAGAATGCAAGCGGTACCGGAAAGTGGCTGGGAAGCGACTGTGCCAAGACCGGGGCAGCGGCTACTGGCCGGTAACGGGCGGCCGCGCGACGTGATAGTCGAGGTCACGGCCAGCCCTTATCGCCCGTTCACGCCAGGACAAACATGCACGCCACGGCAATCCCCATCACCGACGTGCAGAGCCAACCAAGGATCTTCAGGCGCCGGGAGATTGTTAGTGCGCCCATGATGTCGCGCCGCGCTGCCATCAGCATCATCACGGCCATGATCGGGATCGATACGACGCCGTTGATGACGGCGCTCCAGTAGAGCGCCTTGATCGGATCGATGGGTGCGTAGATCAGGATGACCCCGAGCAGCGTCGCCAGGACGATGATCGCATAGAAGCGGGGCGCTACCGCAGGCTTGTCTTGCAGGCTGTTTTTCCATTCAAATGTGCCCGCCATTGCGTAGGCAGCAGATCCCGCAAGCACGGGAATTGCCAGCAGGCCGGTGCCGATGATGCCAAGGCTGAACAGGATGAATGCGAATTCGCCGGCAATCGGCCGCAGCGCTTCGGCCGCCTGCGCCGACGAAGCAATGTCGGTGACGCCGTGCAGATGCAAGGTCACGGCAAAGGTCAGCATGATGGCGAAGGCCACGACGTTCGAAAAACCCATGCCGATATAGGTGTCGACCTTGATCCGGTCGAGGCTTGCCTTCGCTTCGTCCGGCGCATATTTGAGTGCCCTTGCATCCGGTAGTGCACGCAGGTTCTCGACTTCTTGCGATGACTGCCAGAAAAACAGATACGGGCTGATGGTCGTGCCGAAGACAGCAACAATCGTCGTGATATACGCCGCGTTCCATGGCAGCTGCGGGAACGTGACCAGGCCGACCGCGACCGTGGCCCACGGCACCCTGACGACGAACACGGTCGCGACGTAGGCCAGCAGTGCCAGCGTCATCCATTTCAGGATGCGCACGTAGCGTGTGTAGGGAATCATCACCTGCAGCACGGCGGGCAATGCACCGAAGCCGATGGCATACACGTGCGCGGGGCCACCCAAGACCAGGCGCAGGGCGTCGCCCATGGCTGCGATGTCGGCGGCGATATTAATGATGTTCGCGATCAGCAACAACATGACGATCGCATACAGCAACGGCTTTGAATAATGTCGCCGGATATTGGTGGCCAAACCATGGCCGGTTACCACGCCAATCCGGGCGCTGACAACCTGGATGCCCACCATCAGCGGATAGGTAAATAACAGCGTCCACAGCAACCCGAAACCAAACTGCGCACCGGCCTGCGAATAGGTTGCAATACCGCTTGGATCGTCGTCTGCCGCCCCGGTGATCAGGCCGGGTCCCAGTTTGGATAGCCATGTGTCGGATTTTGCTGCGGACGTCGGCAAGGACTGATCCATGAGAGATGCTTTCTTGTTTCTGCCAGCCCTTGCGCAGAAGGTCCTGCAAACAACGGATGCGTGATAAAAATGAGATCGGCCATGTAGCGCCATCTCGCACGAGTCTAACGTGTAAATTCCCTCTGTAGGATAAATCTTACAAAAACCGCCTTATCGACATGGCGCCGGGTGCGTCAGCCGGTGGCCGCATCAACAACACGTTGGCACCCGAATTCATGCCACTGTCATCATGCCGAATTAGCATCCCCACGTCAGCGCCGCCGGTATCGCGCTGACAACTTCTGTCGAGCTCGCCCTTGGCGCGAGGCAGCACAGTCAGGCAGCCTGGCTGCGCCCGCCCTTCGGCCCTTGCTTGCGCAAAATAACTCATACAACTTGAAGAGGGTTTGCTTTTATGAAAACGTCGCATCTCGGACTGTTGCCGCTCGCGGCCATGCTGTTCGCACCAGTGCTCGCCCATGCCGTGCCCGTGTCGACCCTCACGGGCGAGCGTCCCCTGGTCATCGCCCATCGCGGTGCCAGCGGCTACCTGCCGGAAGAGTCGGTGCAGTCGTACCAGCTCGCCATGCGGATGGGCGCCGACTACATCGAAGGCGACGTCTACCTGACCGCCGACAACAAGGCCGTGATGCTGCATGACGGCACGTTGAACGCCACGACCAATGTCGTCGCATTCGCGGCCACGCATCCCGAAATCGCCGCCCTGCGTTCCAGTAACGGGACCTACGATGTGCGCAAATTCACGCTGGCGCAGCTCGAGCAGTTGTCCGTGACGTGCCGCAACGCCAATGGCTACTGCACCGACAAGACCTATTTCAACCCGGCCATCTCGTACAGCTTCACGTCCTACGATGCGTTTCTCGACCTGGCCTACAACCATTTCCTGGAAACCGGCGTCGCCATCGGGGTCTTCCCGGAAGCCAAGCAGAGCGGGCTGGACGTGGCCGAAGCCATCCTGGCGGGCCTGACCAATGCAAAGTACAACGGCTACTTCACGACGCCAGGCCGCGCCCTGACGCAGTCCTTCAACGCGGCGCAGGTGGACTACCTGAACACCAACTCGTCCATCCCGGTCAGCTACCTGGGCGTCTGTCCGACTACAACGGCAGCGGCGGCAGCGGTTGCGGCCATCGCCGACGGGATCGGCCCGTCGGCGGGCCAGCTCAGCGCAGCCTGCGTACAGGCCGCGCACGACGCCGGCATGACGGTCACGCCGTACACCTTCCTGAACAACCCGGCCACCTACGAGGCGGCCTACAACCTCGGCGTGGACGGCGTCTTCACCAACTATCCGGACATCGCCGTCACCGTGCGCGACCAGGTATTCGGCCCGGCCACCCCGGTGCCCGAGCCGCATTCGCTGGCGCTGCTGGGCCTGGGTCTGGCCGGCATCGCCGGACTGAAAAAGCGCAAGCAGGCTTGATCACGCACGTGATGTGCACGCCCGGCCGGCCTGTCCGGCCGGGCGTTTTTACATGCCTGGTACTTCATGCCCCATGCATCGGCCGCGTCATCAGAGCGTCATCGGCGCTGGCTAAGATTTGCCGTCTTTCACTTTCACCAATTGTCATCCCATGAACCAATCGCATTCACGTCGCAATTTCATTCGCACCTTCTCTCTTGGCACCGTCGCCGTGTCGACCCTCCCGCTCGCGGCCTGCGGCGGTGATGGCGACGACCGCGTCGTCAGCTTCGCGCATGGCGTGGCCAGCGGCGATCCGCTCGCCGACCGCGTCATCCTGTGGACGCGCATCACGGCCACCGGCACCGCCGACATCGATGTCGGCTGGGAGATTGCCGAGACGAGTGACTTTTCGCGGACGGTGGCGTCGGGCAGCCTGCGTACCGGGCCGGCCAGCGACTTCACGGTGAAAGTGGATGCGACCGGCCTGACGGCCAACCGCAGCTATTTCTACCGCTTCGGCTGCTACGGCCAGCTCTCGCCGGTGGGCCGTACCAAGACCCTCCCAACGGGCAGCGTCTCGCGCGTGCGCTTTGCCGTGTTCAGCTGTTCGAACTACCCGGCCGGCTACTTCAACGTGTATGCCGACGCTGCCAGGTTCGACGACATCGATGTCGGCCTGCACCTGGGCGACTACATCTATGAATACGCGGCCGGCGGCTATGCGTCGCAGAATGCAAGCACCCTGGGGCGCGTGTCGAAGCCGGCCACCGAGATCATCACGCTGACAGATTACCGGGTCCGCTTCCAGCAATACCGTACCGACCCGGACCTGCAGGCGGTGCATGCGCGCATGCCTTTCATCGCCGTCTGGGACGACCATGAACTGACCAATGACACCTGGAGCGGTGGCGCCGAGAACCACGATCCGGCCACCGAAGGCCTGTGGTCGGCGCGGCGCCAGATGGCGATCCAGGCCTATCACGAATGGATGCCGATCCGCGTGCCGGACGCCGCGCAGCCGGACAAGATCTATCGCTCGTTCGATTTCGGCAACCTGATTTCGCTGCACATGCTGGACACCCGCGTGATCGGCCGCGACAAGCAACTGGCCTACGCCAGCTATGTCGGCGCCGACCGCAGCTTCAACAGCGCAGCGTTTACTGCCGACGTGACGAACCCGGCACGCCAGCTGATGGGCACGGAACAGACCGCCTGGCTGCGTAACCAGATGAGCAAGTCGACGGCCACCTGGCAGATCCTGGGCCAGCAGGTGCTGATGGCGCGCATGCTGCTGCCGGCGCCGATGGTGCTGGGCACCACGGGCTACCCGGCGTACTTCGCGATCGCCGCCAAGGTCAAGGCCGGTGTGGCGCTGAGCGCCGCCGAACAGCAGCTGGTCTCGGCCACGCCGGTGCCGTACAACCTCGATGCCTGGGATGGTTACCATGCCGCGCGCGAGACGGTGCTGAACATGGCGCAGGCGCTGAACAAGAACATGGTGGTGCTGGCGGGCGACACGCACAATGCCTGGGCCAGCGACCTGGCCGACCAGCAGGGGCGGGCAGTGGGCGTCGAATTCGGCGTGCCTTCCGTGACCTCGCCCGGTTTCGAAAGCTACTTCCCGACTGCCGCGCCAGCCACCGTCGCGGGTGGCATGGAGCAGCTGATCGGACCACTGCAGTACGCCGAGACGGCTTTGCGCGGTTTCGTCGTGCTGACGGTCACGCCGACCGAAACCCGGGCCGAGTACCGCTACGTCGATACGATCACGTCGAAGACCTATAAGGCGGCAGTCGGCAAGACGCTGCGCATGCTGCCGGGCGTGGCGAACCGCAAGATCGTGGCTGCCTGACGAGGGCAAGGGGCGAGGCAGCAAGCCTCGCTCCTCACCGCGTTCAGCACAGTCCCAGCTGCCAGACGAGCTTCTCCCGATCCTTTTCCAGCAGCTGCACCTCGACCCCCTTGCTGGCCGAGCGCGTGATCACGACCGTCTTGTGAAAATACGTGTACTGAATGCTGACCGTGCCCGAGCTCTCGCTGCGCTTCACGTCGGCCCGGTCCAGGTTGAGCTTCAGGTTCCGCAGGATCTGCGCATCGGGCCAGTCGGCCGACAGGCGCACGTGGCGCGTGCGGTCGTCGCCATTGGCCTGCGGGTAGACGCGCTCGCAGGCATGGGCGGGGGCGGGCACCACGATCAGCGCGGACAGTGACAGCAAGCCTGCTGCGAGAAGGTTCAGGGACAAGGCACGGGTCATGGTGTCGGCATCGGTAAGGAACAGGTGCTCACTGTAGCAGCAAGCGCAGCCGCTCGATATCGATCGGCTTGGTCAGGTGGTGGTCGAACCCCGCGTCGCGCGCCATTTGCCGGTCGCGTTCCTGGCCCCAGCCGGTGGCCGCAATCAGTTTGGTACTGGCGCAGGCGTCCAGTCCGCGCAGGCGCCGCGCCAGTTCGTAGCCATTGAAGTCGGGCAGGCCGATATCGAGCAGCGCCACCTCGGGCAGGAACGTCGGTGCCAGCGCCAGCGCGCCCGCCGCCGTATGCGCCAGCAGCGTCGTGCAGCCGAACAGCTCGAGCATCGTCGCCATCGTCTCGGCCGCATCGACATTGTCATCCACCACCAGCACCCGCAGCGGCGCCGGCTGGCCAGGCGCCGTCGATGTTTCTTCCGCCACCGCGCAACCGGCAATCAGCGGCAGGCGCAGCGTGAACTGGCTGCCGCGGCCCGGCCCGTCGCTCTCGACCAGGATCTCGCCACCATGCAGCTCCACGATGCCGCGCGCCAGCGCCAGGCCGATCCCCAGGCCGCCGCACGCGCGCTCGAGCCCTGTGTCCAGTTGCGTGAACAACTGGAAGATCGTGCTGAGCGCACTGGCAGGGATGCCGATCCCGTTGTCGCGTACGCGCAGCTCGGCGTGGCCGCACTGGCCGGCCAGTTCAACATCGATCAGCCCGCCATCGGGCGTGTACTTGGCCGCGTTGCCCAGCAGGTTGATCACGACCTGCGCCAGGCGCGTGGCGTCGCCGTCGACGGTCAGCGGCGCATCCGGCAGGGTCAGGCGCAGCGTGTGGCGCGCCGCCGTCATTACCGGCGCCATGTCGTGTACCGCGCCGCGCACCAGCGCCGCCATGTCGACCGGCGCGCGTCGCAGCTGCATGCGGTTCTGGGTGATGCGCGAGACTTCCATCAGGTCGTCCACCAGCCGCGTCAGGTGGCGCAGCTGGCGGTCGAACGCGCCGATCACGCGCGCGTCGTCGTCATTGCCATGCTTGATCTTGAGCACGTCGAGCGCGCTGCGCATCGGCGCGAGCGGATTGCGCAGCTCGTGCGACAGCATGGCCAGAAATTCATCCTTGCGCAGGTCGGCCGCCGACAACTGCGTGTTCACCGCGCGCAGTTGCAGGTCGAGCTGGCGCTGGGCCTCGCGGGCTTCGTCCGCGGCTTCCGACCTGCACAGCAGCGCGTTTTCGTAACGATGCCGGCCACCGGCGCGAAACAGCGCCCAGTGGTCGATCTCGTGATCGCCGTCGCGCTGGCGCACGAGCTGGAGCAGCACCGGCAGCCGCGCGCCGCCTGGTCTCAGGAGGTCGATCTGGATGTCATGCGCCGCGCCCTCGTTCTGCAGCCGGGGCACGCAGCAGGTGTAGTGGAACAGCCGGGCGCTGGCCGGCATCAGGTCGTGCAGGCGCGTGCCCACCAGCGTCCCGGGACGCATGCCGAGCCATTCATGCAGGCTGGCGTTGGCGGTGAGGATCATGCCGTGTGCATCGGTTGCCATCAGGCCGCATGCAGCCTGGTCGAAGAACAGGTCGGGTGCGGTGAGGGCGGCGTTCATGGACGGTCAGCGTAGCTGCTGTGCGAGGAAGGCGTCGATGGCAGCCGAGACGGCGGTCGGGGCGCTCATGTGCGGGCAGTGGCCGACGTTCGACACCATGGCGAGGGTACTGTGCGGCAGGTTTTCGTGCAGCCACTGGCCGGCCGTGCACGGCGCGATCAGGTCGTCGCTGCATTGCAGGATCAGCGCCGGCGTCGTCGACCGGGGCACATCAAGGCGATGGTCCGAGCGGAACGTGACGCTGGCAAAGTGATGGGCGATCTCGGGATCGTTGCGGCAAAAACTGGCCGTCAGCCCGGAGGCCAGGTGGGGCTGGTTGGGTGCGCCCATGATGGTGGGGGCAAGGCTGTGCGACCAGGCGATGAAGTTCGTCTCCATCGTCTCGAGCAGTTCGTCGATGTCGTCGCGCGTGAAGCCGCCGGTATAGTCGCCGTCGTTGATGTAACAGGCTGATGGACTGACCATGATCTGGGCGACGAAGCGCTCCGGCGCGGCAATCGTGGCCAGCATGCCGATCATCGCGCCCACCGAGTGGCCGACGAACACGACCGGGCCGACGGCATGGGCATCGATCAGGGCAAGCAGGTCGTCGGCGTGACCCTGCAACGATCCATGGCGAACAGGGTCATAGGCCGACAGGTCGGAGCCGCCGGAGCCGATGAGGTCGTAGGTCAGCACGCGATAGCGGTGCTGGTAGGCGGGGGCGAGGTGACGCCACATCGTCTGGTCGCAACCGAAACCATGGGCAAACACCATCGTGGCGGCGCCCCGGCCGGCGAGGTGAATGTGATGGCGGAGCTGGGCGGACATTGAATGCCTCTCGTCGGTTCACGCAGATATACACAAAAAATAACACCATTCCTGTGTAATGTCAGCAATGCCGATGTAAAAGGCGGTTAGTCGTGGTCGTCGTTTTCGCCGGCGCGTGTCAGTTGCGGGATCACCTTGACCAGGAGAATGCGCGGGCCGTTCATTTTCTTGACCACGACATCGAACTGTGGAAAGCCGATGCGCTGGCCCTGCTTGGGGATGTCGCCCAATTTGGCCATCAACAGGCCGCCGACCGATTCCACGTCGTCCAGCCCCATCTGTTCATTGTCGATGTCGATCCCCAGCAGCCGTTCGAGCGAGAAGATCGGCAGGCTGGCCTTGCCGATCCAGGTGCCGTCGGCCTGCTTGAGCCAATCGTTTTCGTTCATCCGGAATTCGTCGCGGATCTCGCCGACCATCGCGCCCAGCAGATTGTCGAGCGTGACGAAGCCAACCGGGCGCTTGCCTTTCTCACCAATCAGCGCGAAGTGGGGCGCGCCGCCGCGAAAGCGCCGGAAGATGTCCTGCGCCGGCGTGCGCGCCGAAATCGATTCGACCGGCCGCAGGAACTGGGTCAGGTCGCCGATGGGCCGGCCCGACTGCAGCGCAAAGTACAGGTCTTTCAGGTGGACGATGCCGATGACTTCTTCGCCGTCCTTGTCGAAATACGGGTAGCGCGAAAAGCGGTTGCGGCGCACGGTTTCCAGGTTCTGCTCGAGCGAGCGGCTGGCATACAGCGCGCTGACCTCGTTGATCGGGCGCATCAGCTCGGATACGGCCAGCTGGCTGAAGTCGAGCGACTGCGCCAGGATGTTGCGGTCGTCCTGCGTGATCTTTTCGGCCGGGTTACTGGTGCGCAGGATCAGTTTCAGTTCGTCGAGCGAGTAGTGGTGGTCGTGCCCGCCCTTGCCGGCCAGGCCCGCCACGCGCAGCAGCGTGTTCGCGCTGGCATTGAGCAGGGCGATTGCCGGGTACATGGCCCAATAGAACGCATACAGCGGGATCGCGCACCACAGCGCTACCGATTCCGGCAGCCGGATCGCCAGCGTCTTTGGTGCCAGTTCGCCGACCACGATGTGCAGGAACGAGATGACCGAGAACGCGACGATGAACGAGATACTGTGGATCAGCTCTTCGGACGTCACGCCGACGAAGGCGAACACCGGCTCGAGCAGGCTGGCAAAGGCCGGCTCGCCGACCCAGCCCAGGCCCAGCGACGCCAGCGTGATGCCGAGCTGGCAGGCCGACAGGTAGGCGTCGAGCTTGCCATGGACTTTCTCCAGGATGCGTCCGCGCAGGCCGGTGGTCCTGGCGATGGCGTTCACGCGGGTCTTGCGCAACGTGACGATACTGAATTCAGCGGCGACGAACAGGCCGTTCAGCGCGACCAGGAACAGGGCGAGAACGAGGAAGAGGATATTTTCCATGCTGGAGATGTATTAACAAAAGGCAAAGCAAGAGGGCATTGTACAACCCAAAACGGCCCTTATCCGTCTGCCAACGCGCCTTTGTGCACTGCCGACAGGATTGCCTCGACGGCCGGATGCTTGATCTTGCGTTCATTCGAGATCGCATAGAAGTGTTCGCGCACCTCCGGCACCCGCCCGACCAGCTCGGCGCCGAGCTGGTAATCGATGTCGGCAGCGGGTGCGGCGGGCGTGAAGAACAGCCCCAGGCCGCGCCGGCCAAAGGTATTCAATAACGCGTTGTCCTCGAACTCGCCGACCACGTCGGGCCGGATCGCATGACGCTCGAACCAGTCGTCGATCTTGCCGCGCAGGGCGTTGTTGCGCGTGGGGAGCAGGAACGGCGCGCCGTGCAGCGATGCCGGAAAATCATCGCGGTAGTCGTGTGCCAGGGCCGGGGCGCCGACGACGAACATCTCGCTTTCGGACAGCAGGTGGCTGAACACCCGCAGCGTGGTGCCGGTGGGCACGGCGCGGTCGGTCAGCACGACGTCGAGCTTGTGCAGCGCCAGGTCGCCCAGCAGCGCCTCGTACTGGTCTTCGTGGCACACCAGGCGCACCGGCGTGGCCAGCCGGGTCGTCACCTCGAGCAGCCGGTAGGCGGTGAACTTGGGCAGCGAATCGGAAATACCCACCGCCAGGCGGATGCGCGTGCTGTCCGAGGCGTCGAGCGCCTCCTGCATCTGCTCACCCAGCAGAAATATCTGGTCGGCATACGACAGCGCCAGGCGACCCGCTTCGGTCAGCGTCAGGCGTCGGCCCTGCTGCGTGAACAGGGCCTTGCCAAACGCCTGTTCAAGTAAGGTAAGCTGCGTACTCACTGTCTGGATGGCCAGGCCAAGGCGCTCGGCGGCGCGCGTGATGCTGCCTTCCTTGGCAACCACCCAGAAGTAATAGAGGTGACGGAAATTGGGGAGTGCGTGGCTCATGGCTTCTGTTTTTCGGAAGTAATCTTCCAATTATCTTCGCTTTTTCAATCGCTTGCCAACCTTTACACTAGTTCGTCAGCACCGTTTTTCTATAAATCATAAGAGGGGAATATTAATGAAGTACTTTACCTGGTCATTCATCGTGACCGCGGTCTGCCTGGCCCTCGCGGCCTGGTGGGGTTTCGAGCACGGTGGCGTGTCGGGCCTGGTCACTGCGCTGGGCGTGGCGACCATCCTCGCCGTCATGGAAGTGTCGCTGTCGTTCGATAACGCGGTGGTCAACGCGTCGGTCCTCAAGACCTGGGACGAGTTCTGGATCAAGCTGTTCCTGGGCGTGGGCATCATCATCGCCGTGTTCGGCATGCGTCTGGTGTTCCCGCTGGTCATCGTGGCTGTTGCCGCTGACCTGGGCGCGATGGAAGTCTGGGACCTGGCACTGTCGGATCCGAAAGCCTTCTCGATGCACCTGACCAACCACCACGCTGAAGTGGCGGCATTCGGCGGCATGTTCCTGCTGCTGGTGTTCCTGAACTTCATGCTGGACGATGAAAAAGAAACCCACTGGCTCGGCAACTTCGAAGCAAAGCTGGGTTCGCTCGGCAAGGTGTCGTCGATCGCCGTCATGATCGCCATCGCCGCGCTGCTGTTCAGCCTGACGTATGTTGATGAAGCGCAGAAGATGGTCGTTGCGATCGCCGGTATGTGGGGCATCCTGGTCTACGTTGCTGTCGATATGCTCAGCAGCCTGCTGGAAAAGAGCGAATCGGGCGGCGGCGCCGTCGGCGATGCGGTCAAAAAAGGCGGTATCGGTGGTTTCCTGTACCTCGAAGTGCTGGATGCGTCGTTCTCGTTCGACGGTGTGATCGGCGCGTTCGCGATCACCAGCGACGTCGTGATCATCATGCTGGGCCTGGCAATCGGCGCGATGTTCGTGCGTTCGATGACCGTGTTCCTGGTGCGCAAGGGCACGCTCGATGAATACGTCTACCTCGAGCACGGGGCGCACTACGCGATTGGTATCCTGGCCGTCATCATGCTGGCCAGCATGAAGTGGCACGTGCCAGAGCTGATCACCGGCGGTGTGGGCGTGGCCTTCATCCTGGCATCGCTGTGGAGCTCGATTCAGTACAAGAAGAAGCACGCCGCACTCGGCGGCGCGTAACACGGTAACCCACCGTCGGCGCGGTGATGGTTGACGGCGGAGTAGGGTGGACGGCTCCGCCGTCCACGCGGTGATGGTTGGCGGCAACGTCATCGTCGCAGCAACATGGCAGCACAGAATTCGCTGCGAGTGGCAGAACACCAGCTCGCGGCGCTTGCAACCCGGTGTTCACTATTTAGGAGATTCTCACCATGGCAATCAGTCTGCAAAAAGGCGGCAACGTCAACCTGTCGAAAGAAGCACCAGGCCTGACTTCGCTGAAAGTCGCACTCGGCTGGGACATCCGCGCTACCGACGGCGCAGCCTTCGACCTCGACGGCGCCGTGTTCCTGCTCAATTCGTCCGGCAAGGTCCGTTCGGATGGCGACTTCATCTTCTATAACAACCTGAAGTCGAGCGACGGTTCGATCGTCCACTCGGGCGACAACACCACCGGCGCCGGCGACGGCGACGACGAATTCGTCACGATCGACCTGACCAAGGTCCCGGCCGACGTCGACAAGGTCGTCCTGGGCGTGACCATTCACGACGCTGAAACCCGCCGCCAGAACTTCGGCATGGTCGGCAAGGCGTTCATCCGCTGCGTCAACAACGCCACCAACGCCGAAGTCGCGCGCTACGACCTGTCGGAAGACGGTTCGACCGAAGCAGCAATGATCTTCGGTGAGGTCTACCGCAACGGCGCGGACTGGAAATTCCGCGCGATCGGCCAGGGCTTTGCCGGCGGCCTGGGCCCTCTGGCCCGCAACTACGGCGTCAACGTTTAATTATTCAAGCCAGGGCGCTTCTGCGGGGCGCCCTGCGTGGAACCCATTCTAAGGAAGCCAAATGCCAGTATTTACCGTGACCGGGGATGTCGATCCTTTCCTTCATGTGTCGATGAAGCAGGGCGAGACCATCTATTGCGAATCCGACGCGATGGTGATGATGGAATCGACCCTCGACCTCAAAGGCAAGATGAAGGGCGGGCTCGGTAGTGCGCTGATGCGCACCTTTGCCAACGGCGAGTCGTTCTTCCAGCAGCACATCGAAGCCACGCGCGGCGATGGTGACTGCCTGCTGTCGCCAACCCTGCCGGGTGCGATGCAGACGGTCGATGTCGGTCCGAACCACTACATCATCAGCGATGGCGCGTTTGTCGCGGCCACGTCGGGCGTGGACCTCAAGGTGCGCACGCAAAGCCTGGGCAATGCCATCTTCGCCAACAGTGGCGGTTTCTTTGTCACCGAGACGGGTGGCCAGGGCCAGGTGGTGGTGTCGGGCTTCGGCTCGATGTCGGTGCTGGATGTCGAGCCGGGCAAGGACGCGATCATCGACAACTCGCACGTGGTGTGCTGGGACAGCACGCTGCGCTACGAGATTTCGATCACGACCGGCACCAGCGGCGGTTTCCTGGGTAACCTGATCAACAGCCAGACCAGCGGCGAGGGCATGGTCCTGCGCTTCTCGGGTCGCGGCAAGGTGTATGTATGTTCGCGCAACCGCACTGCATTCAAAGCCTGGATGCAGCAGCCAGCGAAATAACGGAGGAACACAATGTCAGTCAATCTGCAAAAAGGCCAGAAGATCTCTCTGGACAAGGAAGCCGGTGGCGGCCTGTCCCGCGTGACCATGGGTCTGGGTTGGGATGCGATCAAGTCGAAGGGTTTCTTCGGCTTCGGTGGCGGCAAGGCGGACGCAGTCGACCTCGACGCGTCGGTGGTCATGTTCGACGAGTCGAACAAGCCAGTGGACGTGATCTGGTTCCGCCAGCTCAAGAGCAAGGACGGCAGCATCGTCCACACGGGCGACAACCGCACCGGCGCCGGTGATGGCGACGACGAGCAGATCACCGTCGACCTGAACGCCGTGCCGGCATCGGTCAAGGCGCTGGTCTTCACGGTCAACAGCTTCACCGGGCAGACCTTTGCCACGGTCGAAAACGCCTATTGCCGCCTGATCAATGCAGGCAACCAGCAGGAAGTCGCGCGCTTCAACCTGTCGGTGACGGGTTCGCACTCGGCGCAGATCATGGCCAAGCTGTACCGCCATGGCGGCGAGTGGAAGATGCATGCGATCGGCGAGAACGGCAATGGCCGTACGTTTGACGATCTGATGCCGCAGATTTCAGTGCACCTGTAATCGGCGGGATTGTTCGACCAGAGAACCGGGGCCTTGTGCCCCGGTTTTTTATTGCTGCGACGTGCCTTCGCAGATATAGCGGCACAGCTTTTCCGTATCGTTCTCGTGCTTTTCGAGGATCGACGCTTCGCGTTCCTTGAGCTGTGCCAGCTTTTGCGGATCGGTCTCCTTGCTTTTTTCGTCGTTCAGCGTCGCCATCCTGTGCGCGAATTGTTCGTTCTTCGCCGCGGATGGACCCACTTCGGCGCAGGCGCGCATGCAGCTGCCGTACGTCCTTGGGGCCGCAGTGGCGTGCGAAGCGATGCATGCCAGTGCCAGTGCGGTGATGATCTTGTTCATGGTTTCTACCTGTTAGTCATAGTTTGGTTTCCAGCCGAATCGCCACGCGCGCATGGTTGGACGTATCGGTCGTGCGCCGCACGATCTCGGCCGCGCCCAGATACTCGTCGATGCGTGACCGTGTGCGTGGCATGAGATTGTCGAGATTGAGCACCAGCCTGGTCTGCTTGCTGACCGTCCAGCTCGCGTTCATCCCCAGCACCCGCTTGCCCGATTCATACACGCGCTGGTTCACGCTGTCGCGTACCCAGTCCCCTGGCAGATAACTGGCGTCGATGCCCAGCTTGACCGGCACTGTCCGGAGCGTATAGCTGCCGCCCACCTTGGCGCGCCATGGCGATTGGCCGGACAGGCGGTTGTCGGGGCCGGGCAGGTCGCTCAGCGTGGAGTCGGCCAGGCCCACGCTGCCATGCAGGTCCAGGCGCGCCAGATGGCTGCCGATATCCTTGCCCGAGATGCGTGCTTCCAGGTCCAGGCCCCGGATCCGGGCGCTGCCCAGATTGGCCTGGCGGCCGATATAGCGCGGTGTGCTTGCCCACGGCACATCGGCCTGGACGATTTCGTAGCCGGTCTTGTTGCTGATGTTGCGCGAGTAGGCCTCGAGTGTGATCTCGCTGTCCTTGCCGATGCCATGGCTGTACGACAGGTTCACACCCAGCGCCCGTTCGGGCTGCAGGCCGGGATTGCCGGCAGTGTCGGCGGTATCGAGCGTGTTGGCGCCGCACAGCATCTGGTCGCGACACGGTGCAAACGTGTTGATCACGGGACGCCACAGCAACTCATCGAAAAACGGCGCGCGAAAGCTGCGCGCGACCGAAAGCCGGAGCTGGCGCTTGCGGTCGGCGCCAAGCTTGCGCGACACGTGCAGCGACGGCGCCCACATCGTGAAGCCGGGGCTGCTGCTGGCCGTGCCTTCGCGCAGGCGATAGGCGCGCCGCTCGACCGAGCTGCCGATGTTCAGGGCCCAGCTGCGATTGATGCGCCATTCGTCCTGCAAGAACAGCTCGCTGCTCGTCAGGCGGGCCGTGTCGCTGCGGCCCAGGACCGCCAGGCTGTAGTCGGGCATGCCGTTGAAGAAGTCGCTGTAGGAATTGTTGGCCCGGTTGTGCACGAACTTGGCGCCAGCCGTGATCGCATGGCCGTTTTCGAACTCGGTCGCGTAGTCCACGTGCAGGAAGGTATTCGTCGTGACGGACCTCGGGCGCGATACCCGCTCGTCCATGAGCGCCGCATTGCCGGTATCGATGCGCAGCGCATCGCTGTCAATGTGGGCGCGGTTCACGTTCAGCTTCACGTTCAGGCTGCTCTCGGGATCGATCCGCCAGTCCCAGCGCAAGGGAATCTCGAGCGACGTCATCGCACTGTCGCCATCCTGGCGCGTGAGCAGGGTGCTGCCGTCGCGCCAGAAGCGTTGTTGCCGGCTGCGTCGCGGCCCCCCGAAATAACTGGCCGCCGGACTGAATGTCAGCGCGTGCGCGCTGTCGACGTTCCAGGTGAACTCCCCCGAGGCACTGACGATGTTCGCGGCATTGCGGTTGCGTAACTGGCCGGTGTAGGCCAGGACCGGCGCGGCAACGGCGTCCTCGCGGGTCGCGATGTAGTCCATCCGGCTGGACACCGGCTTGTGTACGGCCGACAGGCGCACGCTGTAGACGAGCGGCGTGCCCTCGATTGGGCCGCCCGTCGACCATGCCACATCGGCGCCAGGGCGCCCGGCCGTCGTTGACAGGCCCGCATTGACCTGTGCCAGCTGTGTCTTCTGCGCCTTGCGGCGGATGATGTTGATCGTGCCGGCGATGCCGATCGGGCCGGTCGCGGCAGTGCCCGACTTGATGATCTCGATGCGCTCGACATGCACCAGGTCGAGCGTGAACGTGTCGCCCTGGGGCGGCATGCCGTCCACCAGCACCTGCGTGTAGCCGGGCAGGCCCAGCAAACCGATGCGCCCATCCTTGCCGACGCTGACCGATGGCTCGCGGTTGAGCAGCTCGCCGACATTCTGCAGGCCGCTCCCGGCGATGCGCGCCTTGCCGATGATGACCTTGCCGGCAACAAAATCGCGACTGGCCTCGACGTCGCCCTGGACGCCGTTGACGACGACTTGCTGGGGCGCGGCCGTAACCGGTGGTTCGGCCCTGGCCACGGCCGTCAGGCAGACAGCAAAACAAGTAAGTGCAAAACGCATCCGGCGACATTTCGTGTGACAACCGAAGAAGCTTAGCAGCCCAATCACGCGGAATTATCAAACAATGTCACGGTTGCAATAATCTCGAATCACCCCATTGACAAGGCCCACCGTCGCGTTTACTGTATTAACCAACTAATACACTAATACGCAATGACCACTTCACTGTTTTCGATCATCCCCGGCTCTTCCGATCCGATCTACCGGCAACTGGTCGATCAGGTGCGGCGCCTGGTTGCCGGTGGCCAGCTGGCGCCCGGCGCGGCGTTGCCCTCGGTGCGTGACGTGGCCCAGCAGTTGACGGTCAATCCGATGACGGTCTCCAAGGCGTACGGGCTGCTCGAACTCGAAGGCGTGCTCGATCGCCGGCGCGGTGTCGGCATGGTCGTGGCCGATCGCGCAGCCGGTGCCGGCGCTGGCGCTGGCACAGCTGCCGCTGCCGCCGATCGCGCCGCGCTGCTGCGGCCCACGCTGGAACGCGCCGCGCGTGAGGCGCGCGAGCTCGAACTCGATCCGGCCACCGTGCTCGCTCTTTTCACACTCATCCTCAAGGAATCACCGTGACACCATCCCCGATCCAGATGTGCGGCGTGGCCAAGCAATTCGGCAGCAAGGCCATTCTCGATAACCTCGACTGGGAAGTGCGGCCCGGCCAGGTGGTCGGCCTGCTCGGGCGCAATGGCGCCGGCAAGTCGACGTTGATGGAGTGCCTGCTGGGCCTGCGCGAGACCGATGGCGGCAGCGTCCTGCTGTTTGGCGAACCGCTGCATGCGTTGACGGACGCGACGCGCGCCCGCATCGGCTACGTGCCGCAGAAATCGGACTTGTTCGAGTGGATGACGGCGTTGCAGATGCTGGATTACTTCAAGGCCATGTACCCGCGCTGGAACGACGCGAAGGTCGCGTCGCTGCTCGAACGCTGGGGCTTCGATGGCCTCATGCGCAACAAGCCGATCCGCAGGCTATCGGGCGGCGAGCAGCAGCGCCTGTCAATCATCCGCGCACTGGCGCATGATCCCGACCTGCTGGTGCTCGACGAGCCCGCGTCGGCGCTCGACCCGGCGGGCCGGCGCAGCTTCTTGTCCGAACTGGTCGACGGCGTGATCGAGCAGGGCACCACGGTGGTGTTCTCGACCCATATCCTGACTGACCTCGAGCGGGTGGCGCCCGATGTGGCGTTTCTCAAGGATGGCCGCATCGCGCTGCAGGGCGAACTCGACACCCTGCTCGATGGCGCGCGCCGTGTGATCGGCCCGGCCAGCGTGCTGGGCGCTGCCTTGCCGGGCGAGCTGCGCCGCAGCCAGGCGGGTGATGGTTCAGTTTGTGTCATCGTGCAGGGCGGTTCTGCGCTGGCCGACACGCCAGGCGTGCGCGTCGAGCCGCTCGGCCTGGAAGACCTGTTTATCGAGGTGACGCGGTGAGCGCGCGTCTAGGGCAGTACCGGATGCTGTGGCAAGCCGCGCATGCGCAGATCCATCCGCGCGCGCAGACTGTTTTGTGGTCGGCCGTCGTTATCCTGACCGTGGCCGTGGCGTCGCTCATGGGGGCGGTGTATGGCGTACTGACCGGGCTCGGCTGGGCCTTGTGCACGTCGGCTGGTCTGATGTTGTTTGACTGGACCATGGCGTTTGTACCAGGCGCGCTCGGTTTGAACACGCCCGCCAATGCCCAACTGGTGCCGGCCATGCGTGCCCGTCTGGTCGAACTGGTGCTGCTGGTCTGGTTGGCCGCAGTCGGCTTGCTGGCGGCAGGGCTGCAGTTGATTCCGGCGGCGTCGCACCTGGTGCTGCCATTCACCATGGCCGGTACACTGGGCGTGGCGACGCTGCTCGCCGGCGTCGGCGCCGGCCTGGTACTGATGCTGCCATTCTTCTTTCCGTTCCTGGGCGGCGAGTTGCAGGAATGGCTGCGCGATGCTGCCGCGCAGCCTGGCGTCATGCCGCTTCTGGCGGCGGCCATGGTGCTGCCTGTGGTGCCGGTGGTGCGGGCGCTGTTTCCGCGGGGCGGTGAGCGCCACTGGGCCATGCGCGAGCATCTTGCGCGCCTGTCAGGTGGTAGCGGCAGCAGCGCCATGTTCGACGATACGGGGCGCTATTCGATCCGGCTCTTCCTGTCTCGTCGCACGAGGGGACGTGGTGCGCCGGGCGCGCTGCTGCTGCGTGCACTTGGCCCGAACCTGTACTACCTGATGCTGTCGACAACCATCGGCGGGGCGCTGGCCTTCACCGCCATGACCTGGCACGCGCGCGGCACGGCCATCGCTGACGAGAGTGTTCCCACGATGCTGAAGATCGGCGGCTTCATGCTGTGCTTTTTATTTCCCGCTGTCGCCGTGCCATTCTGGCTGGCGCGTACCCGCGGCGAGCAGGCATTGGTACGGCTGGCGCCGGTGTCGCCGATCGATCCGGCCCGCTTCAACGCGCTGCTGGCCCGGGCCATGCTGCGCCATGGCCTGGTGATCTGGGCCTGGGCCTCGGCGGTTTCGCTGTTGCTGGCCCTTGCCAGCGGCGCGCGCGGGGTCGAACTGGTATGGCAGGCGTGCCTGTGCTGCGTCACCTTGCCGGTACTGGCCCTCGTGCTGCGCGATCATGCGCGTGCGCCGCGTTGGGGGATGGTGTTCTACGGCGTGGCAGCACTTGGACTCAGCTGCATCAGCCCGATTGTGGCCATGTTCGGCGCCAGGTGGCTGGGCTGGCCACTCTGGTCCATCGCAACGCCCATCGCGCTCGTATTGACTGCAATGCTCGTGCACCGGCGCTGGCGGCGGATGTGCGAGGCACCAATGGCATTCCCGGTCGGCCGCCTTGATTGACGAATTGACATCCAGCGACAAAACGTGGCTTTCTCACCAAGCTTGCCGGCGGAGGGGACCGACAGACTACCTCTTTTGTTGCTGAGAGACAACTAATTCTTGGTATATTGAACGGCAGACTCTATTTTTTGCCAGGCATAAGTCACTTCCGGGCTATCGTCCTTTTGTTCCGGAATTTACTTCTTGCAAGAAAACTTACCCAGGGTCTCCATGCTTTCCAAATTGACATTGCGTTTCCGACTGATCGCCACGCTGGCGGTCCTCGGCCTTCTGATTGCTGCCATCGGTCTGCTTGGCATCTACGGCATGCGCTCCAATCATGCTGCGCTCGAACAGGTGTACAGCAACCAGCTTGCCTCGAGCATCGCGATCAACAACTCCAAGAACTTCCTGAACCGCGCCCGTTTCGGCCTGGATCGCGGCGTGTTCCACCCGGATGCGCCCGACCTCGCCAAGACGATCGCGCGCGCCAAGGGCTTCATCGACGATGCCAATAAATCGTGGCAATCCTATCTGGTCATGCCGCGCGATGGTGAAGAGGCGCAACTGGCCAAGACGCTTGAAACCGAACGCACACGCTATATCAATGACGGCATGCTGGCGCTGACCAGCGCCCTCGAGCAGGGCAACGTCGAGCGCATCGAAGCGTTGTCGATGAAAGAGATGACGGCGCTGTACGGTGTCTTCGACAAGGCGTCGGTTGCGCTGGATGATTACCAGCTGGCTACCGCGCGCCATCAGTTCGAATCCAGCCTGGCGCTGTTTACCACCCTGATGTGGGCGGCGGGTCTGAGTGTGGTGTTCGGCCTCGTGCTGGCGATCGTGTCGTCGGTATTCCTGCTGCGCGCCATCATGCGACCGCTCGAACAGGCGATCGGCCACTTTGACGCGATGGCGCATGGCGATCTGTCGACGACGGTGGTTGTCGATCGCCAGGATGAAATGGGCGCGCTGCTCAAGGGCCTGGCCACGATGCAGGAGCAGTTGTCCGGCACCGTGCGCAGCGTGCGTGACAGCAGCATGTCGATCGCCACTGCCAGCGCCGAAATCGCAGCAGGCAATATGAACCTGTCGGGTCGCACCGAGCAGCAGGCCAGCAGCCTGGAAGAAACCGCATCCTCGCTCGAAGAACTGACCAGCACCGTGCAGCACAATGCCGACAACGTTCGCCAGGCCAACAATGTGGCGCGCTCGGCGTCCGAAGTGGCGGTTCGTGGCGGCAAGCTGGTGTCGGACGTGGTCGAGACCATGAGCGCCATCAACGCCTCCTCGAAACGCATCGTCGACATCATTTCGGTCATCGACGGTATCGCGTTCCAGACCAATATCCTGGCGCTCAATGCGGCCGTGGAAGCGGCACGCGCCGGCGAGCAGGGCCGTGGTTTCGCGGTCGTGGCCAGCGAAGTGCGCAACCTGGCGCAGCGCTCGGCAGCGGCGGCCAAAGAAATCAAGGAACTGATTGGCACGTCGGTGACCAATGTCGAGGCGGGTACGGTCCTGGTCGACAGCACCGGCACCACGATGAACGAGATCGTTTCGAGCGTGAAACGGGTCTCCGACATCATGGCCGAGATCCTGGCCGCCGGCGAAGAGCAGACGTCGGGCATCGGGCAGATCAACGAAGCGGTCAGCCTGATGGACCAGGCCACCCAGCAGAACGCGGCGCTGGTCGAAGAAGCGGCGGCGGCCACCGGCGCGCTGCAAGAGCAGGCTCACGCGCTGCAGCAGATGGTCAGCGTGTTCAAGGTCGATGCGCAGCCAACCGCGCAACCGCACGGGCGCGCGCTCGGGCGCAAGCCGCAGCAGCGCATCGCCATGGCAGCCTAGCGCAATCGGGCGCACGGCCCATGCCATAATGCCGGCATCATGAGCGTGCGCACCCCATTTCCGCTGACAGCCGGCCCCGCAGCCTGTCGATCCCATGCGTGATCCGATCGCATTTCCTGTCGACGGCGGGGCGCTCGGCGCCGCGATTCGCGACCACGACTGGGCGGCCACGCCGCTGGGGCCGATCGCGGATTGGCCCGCCACGCTGCGCACCGGTGTCAGCATCGTGCTCGGCTCGGCGTTCCCCAGCTTCCTGGTCTGGGGCGCCGAACAAACCCTCCTGTACAACGATTCCTACGCCGAGATCCTGTGCGACAAGCACCCGCGTGCCTTGGGCGGCAGCTTCCAGGCCGCCTGGCCCGAAATCTGGGATGTGCTTGCCCCGCTGGTCGACCGCACGCTGACTGGCGGCGAGTCGTACAAGATGCACGACCTGCCGCTGGTCATGCAGCGCAAGGGCTATGCCGAGCACACCTGGTTCACGTTTTCGTACGGCCCGGTGCGCGGCGATGGCGGCGAGATCCTCGGCCTGTTATGCACCTGCATCGAAACCACCGACACCATTCTCACCCGGCGCCGCCAGGTGGCCGACGAGGCCGTGTTGCGCGAGCACGAAAGCAATTCGCGCATCGATGCCGAACGGGTGCAGCTGGCACTGTCCGCCGGCGCCATCATCGGCACCTGGTTCTGGGATCTGCCGACCGACCGGTTCACGGTCGATGAAGCCTTCGCGCGCGCCTTCGGTCTCGACCCGGCGCTCGGGCGCGTCGGCCTGAGCCTGGCGCAGATCGTCGCCACGGTCCATCCCGACGACCAGGCCGGGCTTGCGCAGGCAATCAACACCGTCATTGCGCGCGGTGGCCATTATGCGCACCAGTACCGGGTCAAGCGCACCGACGGGCGCTACTACTGGATCGAGGCCAACGGCCGGGTCGACCTGGCGCCGGACGGCACCGGGCTGTTGTTCCCGGGCGTGCTGATCGACGTCGAGGGCCGGCGCGCGGTCGAGGCCGAACGCGACCAGGCGATCCTGAAACTGCGTGCCCTCAACGAGCAGCTCGAGCAGAAAGTCATCGCCCAGGCGCTGGCGCGTGGCCGCACCTGGCAGGTCAGCCCGGACATCCTGGGCGTGCTCAATGCCGATGGTGTCGTCGAGACGTCGAACCCCGCCTGGCAAACCACGCTGGGCTGGACGGAAGAAGAAATCGCCAGCACGCACTTCATGGAGTTCGTCCATCCGGACGACCGGGCGCTGACCCAGGCCGTGTGGCGCGATGCACTCGAGCGCGACATCCCGGCGCTGCGCTTCGAAAACCGCCATCGCCACAAGGCCGGCGGGTGGCGCTGGCTGTCGTGGGTGGCCGTGCCGGACGATGGCAAGGTGTATTGCTCGGCGCGTGACGTGACCCTTGAAAAAGAAGCCCAGGCCGAACGCGACCGCATGTGGGATACCTCGCCCGACCTGTTGCTGACGATCGATTTCAATGGCATGTTCCGGCGCGTCAATCCGGCCTGGACCGACTTGCTCGGTTACACGCCCGACGAACTCGTCGGGCATCACACCAATGAATTCGTCGTGGCCGAGGACCATGCGCGCACCATCGACAGCTACTCGTCGGCGGCCGCAGGCGAGCAGCCGCGCCTGGTCAACCGCTTTCGTCACAAGGATGGCTCGATCCGCTGGATTTCGTGGGCCGCAGCGCCGGCAGGCAGTGTGACGTATGCGACCGGCCGCGACATCACGGTCGAACGCGAGCGCCAGGCCGAACTCGAACGCGCCCAGGAGCAGTTGCGCCATTCGCAGAAAATGGAAGCGGTCGGCCAGCTGACCGGTGGCCTGGCGCACGACTTCAACAATCTGCTGGCCGGCATCGCGGGCAGCCTGGACCTGGTCAAGATCCGCATCGCGCAAGACCGCGTGGGCGACGTTGACCGCTACATCGGTGTGGCGCAGGGCGCCACCCGGCGCGCTGCGGCGCTGACCCATCGCCTGCTGGCGTTCTCGCGCCGCCAGACGCTCGCGCCCACGGCCATCTGCGTCAATGCCATGATCGATGGCATGCTCGACATGATCCGGCGTACGGTCGGCCCCGGCGTGCAGGTGGAGCCGCGCGGCGAGCGCGCGCTGTGGGCGGCGCTGGTGGACCAGTCGCAGCTGGAGAATGCGCTGCTGAACCTGTGCATCAACGCGCGTGACGCCATGCCGGCCGGCGGCTGCATCACCATCGAAACGGCCAATCGCCAGCTCGACCCCGCTGCCGCATGCGCGCTGGAACTGCCGCCCGGCGACTACCTGACGCTGTCGGTCTCCGACGCCGGCACCGGCATGGCGCCGGACGTGGTGGCCAAGGCGTTCGATCCCTTTTTCACGACCAAGCCGATCGGGCAGGGCACGGGGCTGGGCCTGTCGATGATCTACGGCTTTGCCAAGCAGTCCGGCGGCCTGGTGCACATCGATTCGGCGGTGGGGCGTGGCACCACGGTAAGCATCTACCTGCCGCGCCACCGCGGCCAGGCCGACGACATCGATACGGCGCCACCCGTGGTGCCTGCGTCGCCTGACGGCCGTGGCGAAACGATCCTGGTCGTCGACGACGAGCCGAGCGTGCGCATGCTGGTCGTCGATTTGCTGGAAGACCTCGGGTACCGCGTGCTGGATGCCGAAGATGGCGCCAGCGGCCTGAAGGTGCTGCAGTCCACCGCGCGCATCGATCTCCTGATCACCGACGTCGGCTTGCCCGGCATGATGAACGGCCGGCAGATGGCCGACGCCGCACGGGTGGCACGACCGGAACTGAAGGTCTTGTTCATCACCGGCTATGCCGAAACAGCCCTGCTCGACAACGGGCAACTGGGGCCCGACATGGCAATCCTGACCAAGCCGTTTTCCATCGACACGATGGCGCAGCAAGTGCGCGACATGGTGGCACGGCACGGGTGATGGCTAACAGCCGGGGTCAGGTCTGACATTCGGACACGAGCTCTACCGTGCCGGCAGTAACAGCCGGGGTCAGGTCTGACATTCGGACACGACCTCTACGGTAGTTCGCTACGCCGCTCGCGTCGAACTTTACGGCTGCTTTTCCGCATCATGGCTACTGCTGTGATCGTGTCCGAATGTCAGACCTGACCCCGGCTTTTGGGTTAGTGGCCGCGCTGTTGTACCAGCGCTGTGCCTGCGCCGTGGCGCTTGCTTTCGCTGACTGCGGTTACGGTGCCATCCGGGTTGAACACCAGGGCATTGGCTGCGCCGATTTCTTCTGGTGGTGATTCCCAGCGCTGGCCGAAGCGCGCCAGTGCTGTTGCCTGGGCGCTGCCCGCGAAGCCCGGCTCGACCGACGTGTCGGGCGTGTTGCGCTGGCTGATGCGTGGCGCGTCGATTGCCTGGTGCATCGGCATGCCGAAGTCGACGTGGTTGACGATCGTTTGCAGCACGGTCGTGATGATCGTCGCGCCGCCCGGGCTGCCTACTGAAAACGCTGGCTTGCCATTTTTTAGCGCGATCGTTGGTGCCATGCTTGAGCGGGGGCGCTTGCCGGCTTCGGGTACGTTCGGGTGCGGGCCGGTGAAGTCGAAGTCGGTCATCTCGTTGTTGAGCAGGAAGCCGTAGCCCGGCACGACGATCCCGCTGCCGCCCCACGATTCGATCGTGAACGTGTACGCCACCACGTTGCCGTCTTTGTCTGACACCGTCAGATGTGTCGTATGCAGGCTCTCCGGTGGGGGGCGGATGCTGGCGCGCACCGGCGCGAGCAGCGGCACGCTGGGATCATTCTGGAATGCATACGGATTGCCGGCCGCCACTGCGCCTGGCGCGGCCTGTTGCAGCGAGATCAGCGCACGGCGCGTGGCGGCGAAGTCCTTCGACAGGAAACCGGCCAGCGGTGCATCGATGTATTCGGGATCGGCCAGATACGCGTTGCGATCGGCAAACGCGAAGCGGCTTGCTTCGATGTACAGGTTCTCGGCCTGCGCGCGCGGCATGGCTTTGAGATCGTAGCCTTCGAGGATGTTGAGCGCATGCGCAACCGTCGCGCCGCCACTGCTGGGCAGCGGCATGCCATACAGTTCATAGCCACGGTAGGTGCTGCGCAGGGCGGGGCGGATGCGCGCTTCGTAGTTGGCCAGGTCGGCCAGCGTCATCGTACCGGCGCGGACCTGGACACCCTTGACCACGGGCGGCCGGTTGACGGTATCGACGATCGCGCGCGCCAGCGGGCCTTCGTAGAATGCCTTGACGCCGCCGGATGCAATGGCGCGGTAGGCCCGCGCCATGTCCGGATTTCGTAGCAGCGTGCCGGTGGGGATGGCCTTGCCGTTGTGCAGATACAGCGCGCTGGTGGGGGTGAACTGGCGGAACTTCGCCAGGTTCTGGTCGACCAGCCCATTGAACGTGGCATTGACCCGGAAGCCCGTGTCGGCCACCGCGATGGCCGGCGCCAGCACTTGCGCGAAGCGCATGCTGCCGTAGCGTTCGAGCGCTTCGTGCCAGCCGCGCACCGTGCCGGGCACGCCCACTGCTGCGCCGCTGGCGACGGCCGTGTCGAAGTCGACCGGCTTGCCATCGCGCTCGAACAGCGTGGGGCCGGCCTTGGCCGGCGCCGTCTCGCGGTGGTCGATCGTGATCACCCGTTTGTCCTTGGCCAGATAGATGAGCATGAAGCCGCCGCCACCGATGCCGCAGCTGAATGGATCGGTCACGCCCAGCGTGGCGGCCGCGGCGACGGCCGCATCGACCGCATTGCCGCCCTTGTTCAGGATGGTCAGCGCCGCTTGCGACGCCTGCGCGCTGATGGTGGCGACGGCGCCGCCATGACCCGTCGCGACGGGTGCGCCGGTGGCAGGGGCAACGACAATGGACAGGACCAGGCCGCAGGCCAGCGCGGCGATGACCGGCGAGCGGGCCGGCACGATCAGGTACCGTACATATTGAGCACCACCGGATACGACGCCGGCTTTGCCTCGATCATGCCGCGCGCCGGCGGCTCGAACGAACGGTCGAGCTCGACGCGCGCGCCGCGCAGCGCCGGCGACGTGAAGCCCGGCTTGCCCGGTACCAGCCAGAACGCCTGCGCGACGTTCTGGATGCGCAGCGTGAAGCGGTAGGCCACGCGCCCGGCCACGATGCAGCGTGCATTGTCCGGACAGCGGGTGTCGTCGGCGCCTTCGTACGTCAGGCTCAGGCGCTGTTCGGGCGCCAGCAGCAGGCTCTGGCTCTCGCTGAGGTTGTATTGCGCGTCAGGCAGGCGCTCTGGCGCGGCGCAGCCGGACAACAGGCCAGCGCCGAGGCAGACGGCGGCGATGGAGAAGACGCGGGCCGGGCGGAAGATCGAGGGGCGCATGGTGTCATCCAGGGTTTGACAGGGAAAACCCATGATAGCAAAAGCGCAAGCGCAGCGGCGCGACATGATGCATCCACGCATCATGAGCACGCTGTTTTTGAAGTCATAAACAGGTCATATTCGCAGGCTATTCTCTGCCCTGTAGTGCAAAACATATCCCTCAACTAAGGAATAACAATGTTCAAAAAGATCCTCGCCGGCGCCGCTGCCGCACTCGTGATGACGACCTCGTTTGCCGCCGACATGACCGGTGCAGGCGCTACCTTCCCGTACCCGATCTACGCCAAGTGGGCCGAGGGTTACAAGGCAGCGACCGGCAATGGCCTGAACTACCAGTCGGTGGGTTCGGGCGCCGGTATCAAGCAGATCAAGGCCAAGACCGTCGACTTCGGCGCGTCGGACATGCCACTCAAGGCAGATGAGCTGGAAAAAGAAGGCCTGATGCAGTTCCCGGCCATCATGGGCGGCGTGGTTGCCGTGGTCAACGTCGACGGCGTGACCCCAGGCCAGCTGAAGATGACCGGCCCAGTGCTGGCCGACATCTACATGGGCAAGATCACCAAGTGGAACGCTGCGCCGATCGCCGCGCTGAACCCGGGCGTCAAGCTGCCGGATACCGACATCACCGTCGTGCACCGCGCTGACAGCTCGGGCACCTCGTTCCTGTGGACCGACTTCCTGGCAAAAACCAGCCCGGCCTGGAAAGAAAGCATCGGCTCGGGCACCACCGTGAAGTGGGCCGTGGGCGTGGGCGGCAAGGGCAATGAAGGCGTCGCCGCCAACGTGCAGCGTATCAAGGGTTCGATCGGCTACGTCGAGTGGGCCTACGCCAAGAAGAACAAGCTGTCGCACACCCAGCTGCGCAATAAAGAAGGCGTCGACCTGCAGCCTAGCGACGACGTTTTCAAGGCAGCTGCCGCGAACGCCGAGTGGACCAAGGCACCAGGCTTCGGCGTGGTCCTGACCGACGGCGCCGGCAAGCAGAGCTGGCCAGTCACCGGCGTGTCGTACATCCTGATGCACAAGGAACAGGCTGATGCCAACAAGGGCAAGGAAGTCGTCAAGTTCTTCGACTGGGCCTTCAAGAACGGCGCGCCAGCAGCAGCTGAACTGGACTACGTCCCGATGCCAGCCAGCGTTGTCAAGCAAGTGCAGGATGCCTGGAAAGCCAACCTGAAAGACGCTTCGGGCAAAGCGATCATGTAATCAGGCAGGTGATGCAACCATCCGGCAGCTTGACTGCCGGATTTTTTTATCAGCACCGCCAACCTCGGCATCTCACAGACTGGGTATCCCATGACAATGGCGAACACGATCGTCCTGGTGATTGACGACAAGCCGGCGATCGCCGAATTGCTCAAATTTTCACTGCACGAGGACGAGTGGGTCTGGCATAACGTGCCGAGTCTGGCGCAAGCCTGGGACTTCATCGGCCGCGAACGGCCCGCACTCCTGCTGCAGGAATCGATGCTGCGCAACGAAGGCGGCATGCGCCTCTTGGCGCGCCTGCGCGGCGACCGGCGCCTGCGTGAGCAACCCGTGATCCTGCTGGCGGCCGAATGTGCAGAAGGCGAGCGTTCGCCTGCGCTGCCGGCAGCAGTGGCGCATCCCGAATTCATTCCGCAGGCGCCCATTGGCGATGCGCGCGAACTGTCGCCCGAATCGCGGCTGCTGCGCTCGGGCCGCCTGGTGCTCGATCCGCTCAGCTGCAGCGTCAAGGTCGGCAACAGCCGGGTCGAGGTACGCCACGCCGAATATCGCCTGCTGCGTTTTTTGCTGTGCCATCCCGGCCAGGTCTTTTCGCGCTCGCAATTACTCGAACAACTCTGGGACGCGCACCAGTCGCTCGACCAGCGCACCGTCGACGTCCACGTGCTGCGCCTGCGCAAGGCGCTGGGCCGCGCCAAATCGCTGATCAAGACCGTGCGCGGCGCCGGTTACATGCTGGCACCGACCTGACATGCAGCGCTCGCCGGCAGCATGAGCCACCATCCCCCGATTGCCCCTTCCGCCACGCCACACCGCAGCAAGCGCTACCTGGTGCTGGCCTGGCCGCTGCTTGCCCTGCTGCTGTGCATCGCGCTGTGGGGCGCGACCCTGGTTAGGGTGGACGCCGAACAGGCGCGCGTCGCCGGCCAGGTCCGCAAGGACGCCGCTGCCTACGCCGAAGCCTACGAGCAGTACATCACGCGCTCGGTCGCGCAGATGGACCAGATCACGATGCAGCTGAAGTTCAGCTGGGAGAACTCGCGCAGGCCGGAACTGCTGGCCGACATGCGGCGTGACGGCATGTTCACCGACAGCGCCTTCCACCTGGTTGCCGTGCTCGACCGCCGTGGCGTCGTGCGTTCGAGCACGCGGCCCGCGCTGGTCGGCGCCGACCTGGCCGACGGCCCGTATTTTTCGCACCACCGCGACAATAACTCGACCGCGCTGCGGGTCGGCGCCACACCGGTACAGATCGGTGCGGCCGACGACGTCGTGCTGTTTACGCGCCGTCTCGACGACCGCGAAGACGAATTCGACGGCGTGGTCATGATGGCGGTCGATGCGCGCTACTTCACGTCGTTCGTCAGCCCGGCCACGCTCGGCGCCGGCGGCATCGTGGCGCTGGCCGGCAGCGAAGGGCGCCTGCGCGTCGAACAGCGCAGCGACGGCGCCGCGTTCTTCGACACGGCCACGCTGCCGCGCCGCGGCGCTGCCTGGTCCGGCGAGCAGGGTGTGCGCGAGATCGACGGGGCCAATGGATTTGCCGACGGCCAGTCACGCGTGCTGGGCTGGCGCCAGTCGCCGGTCTATCCACTGGTTGCGCTGGTCGGCCTGCCAAGCCCTGAAACGCTGGCCGCAAGCAATCGTTACTGGACCGACAGCCGTGACCGTGCGATTGCCGCCACGCTGTGCCTGATGCTGCTGGGTGCGGTCGGCGCCGTGCTGGCGCAGCGCGCGCTGCAGCGCGGCAAGGAGCAGGACGATGTGCGGCGCGCCTACCGCACTGCCACCGAGAGCGGCAACGACGGCTTCTACATGGCGGCAGCCGTGCGCGGGCGCGACGGGCAGATCGTCGACTTTCGCATCGTCGATTGCAATGAACGGGGCGCCTTTTTCTACGGCATGACGCGTGACGACCTGGTCGGCGCGAGCCTGACCGAAATCGACGCGGGCCTGTTCGGCGAAGACTTGCTGGCCACTTACCGCAAGGCGATGGAAACGGGTTTCCATGAAGACGACCGCAGGATGCCGAGCGACAATCGCCTGAACATCAGCTGGGGCCGGCGCCGCCTGGTGCGGGTCGGTCACGGCCTGGCCGTCACGCTGCAGGACATCAGCGAGCGCAAGGCCCACGAGTCGCAGCTCGAGCGCCTGGCCAACGAGGATACATTGACGGGCCTGGCCACCCGCCACGCTTTCCTGGAACACATGCCCGCGATGCTGGCGCAGGCGCAAGGCGCCAGCATGGGCGCGGCGCTGCTGTTCATCGACCTGGACGAATTCAAGCACGTCAACGATTCTCACGGCCACGCCACCGGCGACGCCGTGCTCAAGTGTGCGGCCCAGCGCCTGCTGTCGCTGCTGCGCCCGTCGGACCAGGTGGCGCGTTTCGGCGGCGACGAATTCGTCGTCCTGCTCACGCCGTGCGACGGCGAGCGCCAGGCGGCATCGGTCGCGGCGCGCATCGTCGATGCGTTCGGGGTGCCGTTCCTGCTGGGCGACGAGCTGCATGCGGTGGGCGCGTCGATCGGCATCAGCATGTACCCGCGCGATGGCACCGATGCCGAGACGCTGGTGCGGCACAGCGACATCGCCATGTATGTCGGCAAGAACGACGGCAAGGGGCAATACCGCTTCTTCGACCCGTCGTTGTCGACGACGCTCAATTCGCGCGCGCGCCTCAAGCAAAGCATGCTCGAGGCGCTGGAGGGCGACCAGTTCGTGCTGCATTACCAGCCGCGCGTCGACGCCCGCAGTGGCGAATTGCTGAGCATGGAGGCGCTGGTGCGCTGGCGCCATCCTGTGCTGGGCATGGTCGCGCCGGGTGACTTCATTCCGCTGGCCGAAGCGACGGGCCTGATCATCCGCATCGGCGAGGCTGTCATCGAGAAGGCCTGCGCGCAACTGGCGGCCTGGCGCGAGGCCGGCGTGCCGCTCGTGCCCGTGTCGATCAATGTCTCACCCAAGCAGTTCATGCGTGGCGGCGTGCAGCGGCAATTGCATGCGGCCCTGGTGCGCCACCGCGTGCCGGCCAGTCTGATCGAGGTGGAAATCACCGAGTCGGCGATGATGGGCGACCAGGACGACATCCTGGCTGAACTGGCGGCGCTGCGCGCGCTGGGCGTGAAGCTGCACGTGGACGACTTCGGCACCGGCTACTCGTCGCTGTCGCAACTGCAGCGCCTGAAAATGGACGTGCTCAAGGTCGACCGCGCGTTCACCAACGAGCTGGCCAGGTCGAAAGAGGGCAAGGTGTTCTTTCAGGCGATCGTGTCGATGGCGCACGCGCTGGGGATGTCGGTCGTGGCCGAGGGTGTCGAGACCGCGGAGCAACTGGCGATCCTGCGCGGCCTGGACTGCAACGAGGTGCAGGGTTACTTCATCGCGCGCCCGATGCCGGCGCACGAGATGGCGGTGCTGATGGCGCAGCGCTACCTGCTCGAGGTTGCAGCGGCGGCGTCGTGAGCGCCGCCGCGACGATCAGTCGAGATCAGCGGCGCTATGGCGTTCCAGCACCTGGTCTTCTGCCGGCCCGAACGACCGGTTGACCTTGCGCCCACGCACCACAGCCGGGCGCGCCGCGATCGCATCGGCCCAGCGCTTGACGTGCTTATACTCGTGTACCGACAGGAACGTGGCGGCGTCGTACAACTGCCCCAGCACCATGCCGCCATACCATGGCCAGATAGCCATGTCGGCAATCGTGTAATCGTCGCCGGCCATGTAGCGGTTGTCGGCCAGATGGCGGTCAAGGACATCGAGCTGACGCTTGGTTTCCATTGCGTAGCGGTCGATCGGGTATTGCAGCTTTTCCGGCGCATAGGCATAGAAGTGACCGAAGCCGCCGCCCATGAATGGCGCCGAGCCCATCTGCCAGAACAGCCAGTTCATCGTCTCGGTGCGCGCCACGCCATCCTTCGGCAGGAAGGCGCCGAATTTTTCGGCCAGGTACACCAGGATCGCACCTGATTCGAATACGCGCACCGGCTCTGGGCCGCTGCGGTCGACCAGGGCCGGGATCTTCGAGTTGGGGTTGGCATCGACGAAGCCGCTCGAGAACTGCATGCCTTCGTTAATGCGGATCAGCCAGGCATCGTACTCGGCGCCCGCATGGCCGGCGGCCAGCAGTTCTTCGAGCATGATCGAGACCTTCACACCATTGGGCGTGGCCAGCGAGTACAGCTGCAGTGGGTGCTCACCCACCGGTAATTCTTGCTCGTGCGTCGGTCCGGCGACCGGGCGGTTGATATTGGCAAACGCGCCGCCCGGGGTGGCGGGCGGGGTCCAGACGGTTGGCGGGACATACGGCGTTGAATCAGGCATGGCTTTTCCTTGAGCTGACGTGTCAGAAGGACCATTCTAGCCAATGGGGGACAAACGTGTTGGCGGCGGCTGCACGCGTTCAGGTTACCCCGGTTTCGTGGCGGCCACGTTTTGTTGGACGCGCGGACGGGAAACCCGTCCACCCTACAAAAAATACCGTAGGGTGGGCGGCTATGCCACCCACGCGTTCAACGCAACAAAAATCCGCCAAGGCGGTATTGTAGAAAGCGACGCCACATAAGAAAAAACCCCGCCGAGGCGGGGTTCCGGACAGAGCAGGGCGGCTTTAAACGAACGCCGTCAACGAACCCTTCATCTTCTTGAGCGCAGCCGATTCGATCTGGCGAATGCGCTCGGCCGACACGCTGAATTCTTCCGCCAGCGTGTGCAGCGTGGCGCCCGAACCGTCGTCGTTGGCCAGCCAGCGCGCTTCGATGATGCGGCGCGAACGCGGGTCGAGCTTGCCAAGTGCCGATTCCAGGCCCTCGGACTGCAGGCGCGTTACCTGCTGCGCTTCGATGACCTTGGTCGGCTCTTGCTGCTCCGACGACAGGTAGGCGATCGGCGAGAACTTGTCGTCTTCGTCGTCGGTTGGCGATTCGAGGGCGATATCGCGGCCCGACAGACGGGTTTCCATCTCGATCACTTCTTCGCGCTTGACGCCCAGCAGCTTGGCCAGATCATCGACCTGACCCGGCGACATCGCGTCCAGACCGGTCTTGTTGCTGCGCAGGTTGAAGAACAGCTTGCGCTGCGCCTTGGTCGTCGCGACTTTCACCAGGCGCCAGTTCTTGAGAATGTATTCATGCATCTCGGCCTTGATCCAGTGCATCGCGTACGACACCAGGCGCACGCCCTGGTTCGGGTCGAAGCGCTTGACTGCCTTCATCAGGCCGATATTGCCTTCCTGAATCAGGTCGGCGTGTGGCAGGCCGTAGCCCAGATAGCCACGCGCGATCGACACCACCAGGCGCAGGTGCGACAGCACCATTTTTTGCGCTGCGTCGAGATCGTTATCGTCGCGCAGCCGCTTTGCCAGCGACATCTCTTCTTCGTGCGTCAGCATCGGCAGGCGGTTCACCGCCGAGATGTACGCATCGATATTGCCGAGATTGCCGGTGAAACCTAGTCCCAGAGCACGATTGCCGGTCGGGACCAATGCGGATTGTGCGGACATGTTTATTTCCCTTTTAATAATCTTGCTGCATCCTGACGGGCCTCGGCCTCATGCCGGTGACGCCATCGCGAAGCGCATGTCGCTTCGTCGTGTACGGATGCTTTTACTTGAAATTCGATTGCCTTGGACCATATATTAGCACTCCCCCAAAGAGAGTGCCAGAACGTGGCCAGAACTTAAGACTGTCCAAAGTATTGCCCATAGGAATTAATTCCGCAAGCAATCTACTCTAGAACAGCGTTTGGGTATTCGTTTGATCCAGCTCAAAATTCAGCTGATAAACACTGGAAATCGCGTACAGGTTCAGAGTAAGGCGCACGAGACATGCTCTCTGTTGAATAGCGCACGTACGACTGGGGAGGCCTGTAGGAGTTCTACGCAAGACAGCGTAGGGAAGTGCGACGTGACCGTAGGAGTATGGGCGCACTGCGGCGCGTTCCGACGGCCAGGTAATTGGGGAGGCAGCACAACGGCCGCCTCGCCCTGCTCTGGAAATGGTGACACTTCCGGCATTTTCAACACCCTGAATCAATCTTTTTTATTCAGCAATATTGTAGGAGTGCCGCTAGCGGCACCCCATCAGCCCGTCAGCGCGCCCGCGCCAGGTGGCGCCGCACCGACAGCAGGGCGCCGACAAGGCCCAGTCCGGCACTCACCGCCAGCAAGCCGGCAATGGCCAGCCCGCCCAGTGGCATCAACTGAAACTGCGAGCCGTACAGGCGTGCAAACTCGGCGATGGCCCCGTTGAGCGGGTGTAACGCCAGCATGACCACGCCCAGCGCCACGCCGCCAGCGCACAGGCCGAGCAGCGCGCCGGTGTAAAAGAACGGGCGGTGGATGAAATCGTTGGTCGCGCCCAGCAGTTGCGAGACGGAGATTTCTTCTTTCTGCGTCAGCACCTGCAGGCGGATCGTATTGAACACCACCGCGATGACAACGATGCCCAGCGTGCCGGCCAGCAGCAGCAGGGCCAGGCGCAGGATCCCGAGCAGGGCGGCCAGGCGCTTGACCCAGGCCGAGTCGACCTGCACCGTTTCGACGCCCGGCAGGGCGCGCAGGCGCTCGGTGATGGCGTCGACCTGTGCGGCAGCGCCGGCGCTGGCAAAGCCGTCCAGCTTCATCACGTAACTGTCCGGCAGGGGATTTTCGCCCAGCGTTTCCAGTACGCCGCCCAGGCTGCTGCGTTCCTTGAGCGATTCCAGCGCTTCTTCGCGCGGCACGAAGGTGACCTCGCCCTTGCCCTGGGCAACGATCTGGCGAATCTGCGGCAGCAATGCCTGTGCATCGGCCCGGCTGACATTTTCGCGCATGAACAGGCTGATCTCGGGGTCGACCGATAACTGCTCGGACAGGGGCCGTACATTGTCAAGCAAGGTCAGGCCCGCGAACGGCAGCGTGAGCGCGAGCGCGACGACGAGCACGTTGAACAGGAAGCTGCCGGGCGACTTGCGCACGGTGGACAGCGCGGCCACGAGGGCGAAACGATGCTGGCGCAACCACGGGCTCATGCTGCACCTCCGACCAGCTGGCCATTTTCCAGGCGGATGACGCGCTCGGCGCGCTCCAGCACATAATCGTCGTGGGTCGAGATCACGCACGTGACGCCCACCGCATGGAACGAGCGCAGTGCATCGAGTACCTTGTCGGCCGCAACGCGGTCGAGGTTGGCGGTGGGTTCATCGGCCAGGATGATCTGCGGGCGGTTGACGATGGCGCGGGCCACGGCCACACGCTGCTGTTCGCCACCGGACAGTTCGAGCGGCATCGCGCGGGCGCGGTCGAGAAGGCCGACCTTGTCGAGCGCGGCGCGGGCGCGCTGCTCGGCTTCGGCCGTGCGCGCACCGGTCACCAGCATCGGCAGCATCGTATTGGCCAGGATATTGCGGTCGTTGAGCAGGCGCTGCTGCTGGAAGATGATGCCGATATTACGGCGCAGGAACGGGATGCCGGCCGGCTTGATGCGGCCGACGTCATGGCCGCTGACGATCACCTTGCCGCTGGTGGGCCGCTCGACGCCGGCGACCATTTTCATCAGGGTCGACTTGCCCGCGCCCGACGGGCCGGCCAGGTAGACCAGCTCGCCCTTGCCGATGGCGAGCGTGACGTCGTGCAGCGCGTAGCTGCCCTGTGCGTCGCCGTGCGTGTACTGCTTCGATACTGACTGGAATGCAATCATGGTGTCCTTGTTCGATCAGCCAAGCAGCGCGTCGACGAATTCTTCGGCGTTGAATGGCTGCAGGTCTTCCAGCTTTTCGCCCACGCCGATGAAGTACACGGGAATCGGGCGGTTCTGCGCGATCGCGGCCAGCACGCCACCCTTGGCGGTGCCATCGAGCTTGGTAACGACCAGGCCCGTCAGGCCCAGCGCATCGTCGAACGCCTTGACTTGCGCCAGCGCGTTCTGGCCGGTGTTGCCGTCGATGACGAGCAGGATTTCATGGGGCGCACCCGCCATGCCCTTGCCAATGACGCGCTTGATCTTTTTCAGCTCTTCCATCAGGTGCAGCTGGGTCGGCAGGCGACCGGCCGTGTCGATCATGACGACGTCAGTGCCCCGCGCCTTGCCCGACTGGACCGCATCGAATGCAACGGCGGCCGGATCGCCCGACTGCTGCGAAATCACGGTCACGTTGTTGCGCTGGCCCCAGACCATCAATTGCTCGCGCGCAGCGGCGCGGAACGTGTCGCCCGCAGCCAGCAGCACCGACTGGTCGAAGCTTTGCATGTGCTTGGCCAGCTTGCCGATGGTGGTGGTCTTGCCGGCGCCGTTCACGCCCGCGATCATCATCACCAAAGGATCGTGGCGGCCCAGTTCAAGCGGCTTTTGCAGCGGCAGCAGCATCTCGATCATCAGGCCCTTGAGCGCCGTCTTGACGGCAGCGGCGTCGAGCAGCTTGTCTTCCTTGACCTTGCGGCGCAGCTCGGTGAGCAGGTGCTCGGTGGCGGCAATACCGGCGTCGGACATCAGCAGCGCCGCTTCGAGTTCTTCGTACAGGTCTTCGTCGATGCGCGCACCGACGAACAGCAGCGACAGATTGCTCGAGGTCTTGGACAGGCCGGCCTTTAGGCGCGCCATCCATGAGTGTTTCTTTTCCTGCTCGGTGGTGGGGCGCTCGGCGGTTTCCGGGAACAGGTTGCTGCCTTCGTGCAGCACGCTGACCTCGGTCTTGACCTCGGTCTTGACCTCGGGCCTGGCGTCCGGTTTGACGTCGGATTTGCCCACGGCGGGCGCCGGTGGCGCGGGCCTGGCGACAGGCGCCGCGGGTGCAGCAGGTGCAACAGGTTCCGGCGCCGGGGTATCGGGCGCTTTCTTTCTTTTGAAGAAGCTGAACATAGTGTCTGGTGGGGGACTTCGTGCGAACGCCGGCGGGGCCGGCGATGAAAAAACGTGCGAATATTTTACCAGAGCAGCAATACGTTCCCGCTTTGCGCGTTAGCGTGCTCCTTTTGCGGCCTCGGCCTGCGCGCGCATCATCTCGAGCGTGGCGTTCGGCGTAATCAGATTGCCGTCGTAGCGCAGCTCGATCACGGCCGGCAAATGTTCCTGCGCCGTGTAGGCCAGCGCCCGCGCCAGAGCCGGTGCGAAGTCGGCGGTCTGGTCGACCACTTCGCCATGGCCGCCATAGGCGCGCGCCAGCGCCGCGAAATCTGGATTGTGCAGGTTCGTGCCCGACACGCGGCCCGGATAGGTGCGCTCCTGGTGCATGCGGATCGTGCCGAACATATTGTTGTTGAAGACCAGGATCACGACGCCAGCGCCGTACTGCACGGCGGTGGCCAGTTCCTGGCCCGTCATCATGAATTCGCCGTCACCGGCAAAGGTCACCACGGCCCGCTCGGGATGCACGATCTTGGCTGCAACGCCGCTTGGCACCGCATATCCCATCGCGCCATTGGTCGGCGCCAGCTGCGTGCGCATGCCGCCATACCGGTAGAAGCGGTGCGCCCACGACGCGTAATTGCCGGCGCCGTTGGTGATGATGGCGTCGGGCGGCAGAGCACTTTGCAGATCCTGCACTACTTGCCACAGGTCGAGCGGGACGCCTTCGCGCAGCAGGGCAGGCTGCGCCTGCCACGCGGCCAGCTCCTCCCTGGCCTGCGTCACATTGGCCTGCCAGCTTGCGTCGACCGGTTCCATCGCGGCGAGCATGGCGCACGCCTGCGGCATGCCGGCCGCGATCATCAGTTCGCCCTGGTACACGCTGCCCAGTTCTTCCGGATCGGGGTGGATGTGCACCAGGCGCTGGGCCGGCACGGGCGCGGCCAGCAAGGTGTAGCCACCGGTCGTCATCTCGCCCAGACGCGGACCGATGGCAATCACCAGATCCGCATCTTTCACGCGCGCGGCCAGCTTCGGATTGATGCCGATGCCGACGTCGCCGATGTAGTTCGGGTGTGCGTTGTCGAGCAGGTCCTGGAAGCGGAACGTGCAACCCACCGGCAGGTGATTGCGCTCGGCGAACCGCGCCAGGTCGGCGCAGGCTTGCGCAGTCCAGGTGCCGCCGCCAAGCAGCACGACCGGACGCTCGGCCTCGGCCAGCATCGTGCGCAGTTGCGCGATCTGGTCGGCGGATGGCGCCCCGTGCGCTGGCGTATAGGCGCGCGTGTCGGCGACCTCCGCCAGTGACACGAGCATGTCTTCGGGCAGCGCCAGCACCACCGGACCGGGACGGCCGCTGGTGGCGACCTGGAATGCGCGCGCCAGGTATTCGGGGATGCGGTCGGCGCGGTCGATCTGGGCCACCCACTTGGCCATCTGGCCGTACATGCGGCGGTAGTCGATTTCCTGGAACGCCTCGCGGTCGACGAAGTCGTTGCCTACCTGGCCGATGAACAGAATCATCGGCGTGGAATCCTGGTACGCCGTGTGCACGCCGATCGACGCATTGGTGGCGCCCGGTCCGCGCGTGACGAAGCAGATGCCCGGCTTGCCGGTGAGCTTGCCGTAGGCCTCGGCCATGAACGCCGCGCCCCCTTCCTGGCGGTTGATCACGAACCGGATGTTCGAATCATGCAGCGCGTCGAGCACGTCCAGGTAGCTTTCACCCGGGACACCGAAGGCGGTATCGACGCCGTGAATGGAGAGGGCATCGACCAGGATCTGGCCGCCGGTGCGGGAAGGGTGCGTCATGGGAGGGTCGTCCTTATAGGGTTCGCTTGCAAGTATTCTAAGTGAGCGGCCTGCATGCGGCTTTTGGAATGGCGACATCAAATTTCAGAAAACGGGGGCGCGGCGCCGGGCTTGGCCAGAGGGATATCGGTTACAATGCCCCCGTGAAGCAGGCCAGGCAGTCGCTGGTCCACGCCGCAAGGTCGTGGACGGGAGGAAGGTCCGGACTCCATAGAGCAGGGTGACGGTTAACGGCCGTCCGCCGAAATCCGCTGGCGCAAGCCAGTGGTACAAGGCGAGGAACAGGGCCACAGAGACGAGCGTATTTAGTTACGGTGAAACGCGGTAACCTCCACTCGGAGCAATTCCAAATAGGCACGCGTTGATGTTGCTCGCGGAGCGTGCGGGTAGGAAGCTTGAGCGCTGGAGTAATTCAGCGCCTAGAGGAATGATTGTCCAAGTGTCGCCGCAAGGTGGCATTACACAGAATCCGGCCTATCGGCCTGCTTTACACATAATTTATAACGCGCACCGCTCGGTGCGCGTTTTCCCCGGTCGTCCCGGAGACCGCATTGACCCACTACATCCTCGCCCTCGACCAGGGCACCACCAGTTCGCGTGCGATCGTGTTCGACGATGCCGGCGTGGCCGTCGCCAGCTGCCAGCGCGAATTTCCCCAGCATTTCCCGCAGCCTGGCTGGGTCGAGCACGACCCGCGCGATATCTGGGACAGCCAGCTCGCCTGCGCGCGCGCCGCGCTGACCGACAGCGGCATCGATCCCGCGCGCATCGCCGCGATCGGCATCGCCAACCAGCGCGAAACGACGCTGCTGTGGGACCGCGTTACCGGCGAACCCGTGGCCAACGCCATCGTCTGGCAAGACCGGCGCACGGCGGGCGCCTGCGACCGGCTGCGCGAGGCGGGCAGGGCCGCCATGATCGCCGAACTGACCGGCCTGGAACTCGATGCGTATTTTTCCGCGACCAAGCTGCAATGGTTGCTCGACCATGTCCCGGGCGCGCGCCAGCGGGCGGAGCGGGGCGAGCTGGCGTTTGGCACCGTCGACAGCTATCTGGTCTACCGCCTGTGCGGGCGCCACGTGACCGATGCCAGCAATGCGTCGCGCACGATGCTGTTCAACATCCACACGCTGGCCTGGGATGACGCCTTGCTGGCGCTGTTCGACATCCCGCGCGCGGTGCTGCCCGAGATCGTGCCCAGCAGTGGCCTGGTCGGCCATGCCGCCGCCGAATGGTTCGGCCACCCGATCCCGATTGCCGGCATTGCCGGCGACCAGCAGGCAGCCACCTTCGGCCAGGCGTGCCATCGCAAGGGGATGGCCAAGAATACCTACGGCACCGGGTGCTTCATGCTGATGCATGCCGGCGCCGCGCCACCGGTATCGCATCACCGGCTGCTGTCGACCGTCGGCTGGACGATCGACGGGCGCACCGACTACCTGCTCGAAGGCAGTGTCTTCATGGGCGGGGCCACGGTCCAGTGGTTGCGCGACGGCCTGGGCATCATCCGCCAGTCGCGCGAGGTCGAGGCGCTGTCCATGAGCGTGCCCGACAGCGGCGGCGTCATGCTGGTGCCGGCCTTCACGGGACTGGGCGCGCCGCACTGGGATCCGTACGCACGCGCCACCATCCTCGGCATGACGCGCGGCACCACTGGCGCCCATATCGCGCGCGCCGCGCTCGAGGCCATCGCCTACCAGAGCGCCGAACTGCTGGCGGCGATGCAGAAGGACGCGGCCTGCGCCGTCACCGAACTGCGCGCCGATGGCGGCGCCGCACGCAACGACTTGCTGATGCAGTTCCAGGCCGACCTGCTCGGCATCCCGGTGGTGCGTCCGCGCGTGACCGAGACGACGGCGCTGGGCGCCGCCTGGCTCGCGGGTCTGGCGTGCGGCATCTGGGAATCGCCGGCGGCGCTCGAACACCAGTGGCAGGTCGATACCTGTTTCGAGCCGCGGATGGAGGCCGACCGGCGCGCGGCGCTGATGGCGCGCTGGGCGCGGGCGGTGGCGCATGCACGCGCATGGGCCGAACCGGCAGAATAAACCGCAGTCACATGCCAGGAATGCAACGACTGTTGTAAAAAATCAGCAAAGTGCGCAGATTCCGCAGAATCGAATCAATCTCTTTGATTCCACATGGAAACACATGTATCATATTTTCTGAGTTGAGCAAGATGATGCGCGTCGCGGTGACAGCGCCCTTGAATCTGGAGAATATGATGATGACCACCCCGAAACGTATCCGTGTCCTGGCCGCCATTCTTGCTGCCGTGATGCCGTTCACCACGGGCGCCGCGGTGTATTCCAAGAGCAAGAGCAGCAGCTTCGACGTCACCATGCGCGTCGTGGCCGACTGCACGATCGCCGCCAACGGGATTGACTTCGGCCAGACCGGCGTCATCACGTCGGCCATCACCGGTTCGTCGAATATCAACGTGACGTGCACCAACACCACGCCCTACAACGTGGGCCTGGACGCCGGTACCGGCGCCGGTTCGGCCGGTACCACGCGCTTTTTGAGCGGCACCGGCGCGAACGTCGACACGGTCGCCGTCAACCTGTACCGCAACGCCGGCTCTGGCCTGTGGGGCAATACCCAGGGCACCGACACGCTGGCCGGCACCGGTACCGGCAACGCGCAGACGCTGACCGTGTACGGTGAAATCCCGGTCCAGAAGTCGCCGACGCCGGACAACTACAAATCGACGATCACCGCGACCATCTACTTCTGATCGGAATCGTGCATGCGGGGTTTCTTCTCCATCGTGCTGGTGGCAGCACTGTGTTCCGGCACGGCAGCGCAGGGCGCCAACCTGCAGATTTCGCCGGTGTCGATCAGCTTCCAGCCGGGGCAGAATGCGGCCGGCATCCAGTTGCAGAACAACGGCGACACGCCGCTGTACGGCCAGGTCCGGGTGTATGCCTGGGACCAGCGTGACGGCGTCGATGCCTTGACCCCGACCACGCAGCTCGTGGCCAGCCCGCCGATCATCGAGATCGCGGGCAAGAGCGCGCAGACGATCCGCCTCGTGCGGCGCGCCGGCGTCGCAGTGACGCCGGGCGGCGCCGAACAGACCTACCGCATCCTGATCGACGAACTGCCGCGCGGCGACCCCCAGCAGGGCAATGTCGCGATCCGCCTGCAGTATTCGGTGCCGGCCTTCGTGCTGCCCGCTGATACGCAGGCCGCGCCGCAACTCGAGTGGAGCACTTTCCAGCGCGCCGGCGCCTGGCACCTGCGCGCCCGCAACACCGGTGCGCTGCATGCGCAGATCGGCGCCACCAGCGTGACCGTCGGCAGCCGCGACGTCGTGCTCAGCAAAGGCTTGCTGGGTTACGCGCTGCCGGGCCGCACGCGCGAATGGGCGCTGCCTGCCGACGTCGCCGGCGCACTGCCGGCGCCGCTCGCCATCGACACCACCGTCAACGCCAAGCCGCAGTCCGCCAGGGCGGCCGTCGCGCCGAACTGACGGCCGGGGCAGCCATGCACACGCGCCACCGGGCGTGGCGGGGCCTGAGGTCGTCGTCCCTGTCCACCTGCCTGCTGGCCCTCACCATCACACCCGTCACGCCCATCGCCGTGGCGGCTGCCATGGTGGCTGCTTCGCCAGCCGCGCCCGACGCGCAGGCCGGTCTCGTCGTCGCCCAACCCAGTGAACTGTACCTGGACGTGTCGATCGACGGCCAGCCCACGGGCCTGCTTGTCTCCGTGATGCAGGAGGGCGCCAGCCTGCGCATGACGGTCGAAAGCCTGCGCGAACTGGGCCTGGACCCGGCGCGCTTCGGCGTGGCTGACCGCACCGATTTTCTGCTCGGCGAGATCGACGGCATGACCTGGCGCTACGACAGCGCCGCCCAGACGCTGGCGCTGACCCTGGCGGATCGCCTGCGCGTCGCGCGCGTGCTCAGCGCGCGCACGGTGCGCGCCAGCGGCGCCGGCCAGGCCAGCCGTGGCATGCTCCTGAACTACAACGTGTTCGCCCAGAGCAGCGGCGGCTCGGTCGCCAGCAACCTCGACCTGCGCTATTTCGATCCGCGCGGCAGCCTGAGCAGCACCGGCGCGGCCATCCTGCGCGGCGAGGAGCGCGGCTACACGCGCTACGACACCACCTGGACCCACGCCAACCAGGACCGCCTGACCACCGTGCAACTGGGCGACACGGTGACCCCGGCGCTGAGCTGGTCGCGCGCGCTGCGCCTGGGCGGCATCGAGTGGCGCCGCAATTTCGAGCTGCGCCCGGATCTCGTGACCTATCCGGTGGCCTCGATTGCCGGGTCGGCCGTCGTCCCCACGAGCGTCGACCTGTTCGTCAACAATGTGCGCCAGTTCAGCAGCAGCGTGCCGACCGGCCCGTTCGTGGTCGACCAGGTGGCGGGCCTGAACGGTGCCGGCCAGGCCACCGTCATCACGCGCGATGCGCTGGGGCGCGAAATCGCCACCACGTTGCCGCTGTATGTCGACACGCGCTTGCTGGCGCGCGGCCTGACCGATTTCGCCGTGTCGCTCGGGGCGCTGCGGCGCGACTACGGCGTGGCATCGTTCCGCTACGGCGGTCCGGCGGCGGTGGGCTCGGTGCGCCACGGCTGGACCGACCGCCTGACGCTGGAAGGGCATGCCGAGGCCGGCAAGGGGCAGGTGCTGGTGGGCGGTGGCGTGCTGGCGCGCGTGCCCGGCGCCGGCGTGGCCAGCGGCGCACTGGCGGTTAGCGCCGGTCGCTATCGTGGCTGGCAAGCCACGCTCGGCTACCAGTATGTGTCGCCGCGCTTCGCACTCGACCTGCAATCGATCCGCGCCAGCGCCGGCTTCGGCGACCTGGGCACGCTCGAAGGCACGCCGGTGCCGCGCGCGCTCGACCGGGCCAGCATCAGCACCGCGTTCGGCGGCAACAGCTTCAGTCTCAACCTGATCGGGCTGCGTACGCCACTGGTGGCCGGCGGCGCGCCGCTGATCGATCCGTTCGGCAACCCGCTGGGCGGGCTGACTGCACAGGCCCCGACCCCGACCCAGGTGACGCGCACCGTGTCGCTGGCCTGGTCGCGCAGCGTCGGCCTGCGCGGCTACTTCAGCCTGGGCGCGTTCCAGGACCTCGAGCGGCGTGCCGAACGGGGCATCACGGCCACGTTCAGCATGGCCTTCGATTCGCGCGTGGCCGTCAATGCCAGTGCGGGGCGCCAGCGCGGCGAGCAGGTGGCGTCGCTGTCGATGGGGCGCGCGCCGGACTTCGATGGCGGCCTCGGCTGGGCCGTGCAGACCGGCAAGACCGGCCCGCAGCGCTACGACCAGGCCCAGCTGCAATACCTGGGCGCGCACGGTCGCGCGATCGTCTCGACCCAGCGTGTCGGCGACAGCCGCAACACGAGCCTGGATGTCAGCGGCGCCATCGTCGCGATGGACGGCGCCGTGCTCACGGCGCGCAATGTCGGCCGCGGCTTTGCGCTCGTCTCGAGCGGCGTGCCCGGCCTGCCGGTGCTGCAGGACAATCGCCCGATCGGCCGCACCGACCGCCACGGGCGCCTGCTGGTGCCCGACCTGCAACCGTACGCCGCCAGCCGGATCGCGATCGATCCATCGTCGCTGCCGTCCGATACCCGCATCCCGCACACACTGCTCGAGATCGTCCCGCGCCAGAACGCCGGCGTGGTGGCGCGCTTCGCGATCGAGCGCTACGCGGCCGCAACGCTCACGCTGGTACGCGCCGATGGCACCGTGCCCGACGTCGGCACGCTCGCGCGCCTGGATGGCAGCGAACTGACGGCGATGGTCGGGTACGATGGCGTGCTGTTCATCGAAGGCTTGCGCGCGCAGAACCGCGTGCGCGTCGGCAGCGGCAAGGCGGTGTGCGAAGTACGTTTCGACTACAAGCCGGTGGCGGGCGAACTGCCCGTGATCGGACCGCTGGTTTGCCAGCCCCTGCAAGGAGAATGACCAAATGACCGCAATCTGCCGCCCACTTGCGCCACGCCTGTGCCGCCTGCTCCTGATGACCGTCACGCTGTGGTTGCTGGCCGCCACCGCGGCGCGCGCCGACAACTGCGTGGCTGCGATGACTGACGTCGACTTCGGCGTGGTCAGTCCGATCGCGGGCAGCGACGTCACGGCCAGCGGCACGCTGACCGTCACCTGCTACTGGACCATCGGCACCAATGCACTGCTGCTGCCGGCGGCGAACGTCTGCGTCAATCTGGGCGTCGGCCCGGGGGGCGGTACCGGCGCCCCGCGCTACCTGCTGAATGGCAGCAACCGCATGGCCTTCAATCTCTACACCGACAGCTCGTACACGGCGGCCAAGATATGGGGCAGCACGGCCAGCACCATTGGCGCCAGACCGATCAACGGGACGCTGGTGGGCTTGCTGGGATTGGGCGGGGTAACGCAAAGCTTCACCGTGTACGGCAGGATTCCGGCGGCGAGCCTGGTGGGTGTGCCCACGGTCGGCAATGCCGACACGGTCTATGGCGCCAGCTTCGCCGGCCATGGCACCGTGCAGTACGGCTTTGGCAGCGTGCCGTGCACGGCCGGCGCCAGCACGGCATTCTCGTTCCAGGCGCGCGCCACGGCGGTCAACAATTGTCTGATCAGCACCAGCAATCTGGCCTTTGCCAGCGGCAGCCCGATCACCGACCAGCGCATCAGCGCGCCGCTCAGCGTGGCCTGCACCGCCAACAGCACGTACCAGATCGCGCTGAACGGCGGGGTGTCCGGCAATCCGGGCGCGCGCACGATGAAGAACAGCGTGACCGGCGAGACGCTGACCTACCGGATCTCGGCCACGCCCGACGGCCCGGCCTGGGGCGACGGGCTGGTGGGTACCACGGTCTACAGCGGTATCGGCACTGGCAGCGCGCAGGCCGTCATGATGCACGGGATCGTGCCGCGCCAGCGCGCCCCGACGCCAGGCGATTACCGCGATACGGTGACGGTGCTGCTGATGTTCTGACGGAACGCTGCTGCGCCGCTCAGGCCGCGGCGTCGAGCTGGCTGATCAGTTCGCCCAGCGGCATCGGGCGGCAGAACAGGAAGCCCTGCATGCACGGCTTGCCGTGCGATGCCAGGAACTGCGCCTGTTCCCGGGTTTCGATGCCTTCGGCGACCACGCGCAGGCCGAGCTGGCCGGCCATCGCGAGGATCGATTTGACCAGCGCGGTGCCATTCACGTCGTGGGGCATGTCGCGCATGAAGCCCTTGTCGATCTTCAGTTCGTACAGTGGCATTTTCTGCAGATAGGCCAGGCTCGAGTAGCCGGTGCCGAAGTCGTCGATCGAGAACCGGATGCCCATCTCGGCCAGGATGTTCATCCGCACGACGGTCGCATCCATGTTCTCGACCAGCAGGCCTTCGGTCAGTTCGAAGATCAGCTGGGAGGCGGGCACGCCCGTCTCGGCGAGGACCGAGCGCACCACGTCGACGAAGTCGGCTTGCTGGAACTGGCGCGGGCTGACGTTGATCGACAGCGGCAGCGCATGGCCGGCATGCGACAGGCGCAGCCAGGACAGGCAGGCCTGGCGCAGCACCCAGGTGCCCAGCGGTACGATCAGCCCGGTTTTTTCGGCAATCGGAATGAACACATTGGGTGGCACCAGCACGCCGTCGGCGCGGCGCCAGCGCAGCAGCGATTCCGCACCGATCGGCTGGCCGTCGGGACTGACCTGCAACTGCAGATGCAGGGCAAATTCGTCGTTCTCGAGCGCGTTGCCCAGGTCGCGTTCGAGCATCAGCGTATTTTCGGCAGCGGCGAGCATGGTCGTCTCGAACAGCGCGGCGCCATTGCGGCCCGCTGCCTTGGCGTGGTACATCGCCGTATCGGCTTCGCGCAGCAGGTCCTGGGCGGTGTGTTCAAGGCGGATAGGCAGCGAAATGCCAACGCTTCCCGATGACTGGTAGACCTGGCCATCGATGTCGACGGGGCGGCGCAGGGCAGTGCCGACGCGCTCGGCCAGTGCCAGTGCGGCCGCAGTGGCCGCACTGGCGTCGTCGCCAAGATCCTCGGCCAGCACGACGAATTCGTCGCCTCCCAGGCGCGCCACGGTGTCGCGCCGGTGGACGGTCTCGCGCAGGATGCCGGCCACGTGTTTCAGCAAGGCGTCGCCGGTTGCATGGCCGCGCGCATCGTTGACGCTCTTGAAATTGTCCAGATCGAGGTACAGCACGGCGCCGATGCCGTTACCGTGATGCGCCTTGTCGACCAGGGCGCTCAGGCGTTCCATCAGCAGGCGCCGGTTCGGCAGTTCGGTCAGCACGTCGTAGAACGCCAGCTTGCGGATCGATTCGGCGGACTGCCGCTTTTCGGTGATGTCACGGCCAACGGCAACCCAGTGCGTGATTGGTCCCCCTTCGCTGGCGAACGGCACGATATCGACTTCCACCCAGCGGGGTTCGCCGGCTTTCGTGTAATTGACCAGTTGCGCCGACGCGGGTTCATAGCGTCCCATCGCATCGGCCAGGGCGGCGACGGTGTCGGTGCAGGTTTCCGGTCCGTGCAACGCATACAGGCTGCGTCCGATGATTTCGTCGACGCGGTAACCGCTGTGGCGCTCGAAGGAAGCATTCGCGAAGATGATCGGTTGGTGCGAGGCTTTCCCGGGAATCGCCTGGACGATCAGCACCATGTCGTGCAAGCCCGCGAGCGCCGCCGAGGTCAGGCGCCATTCCTGGTTCACACGGCGCAGTGCGATGCGTTCCTGCTCGAGGGATTCGGACACGGCGTCAGCCTTGTTCAGCGAACGTGACAAACCCTTGAGCACGCTGCCCGCCGTCAGCGTCCCCAGCGTGCCGACGCACACATAGTTCAGCGTGAAAATCAGCGCGCCCACGACCGAGTCACGCGCGAAGTTGCCAATGGTGAGCTCGCTGTAGCCGGCCATGCCAAGTCCCACCATCGAGAGCGCGCCGGCCGCGATCGTCGCATACGCAGCGCGCTGGCCCAGCAGAATCACGGCGATGACGGGTGTGGCAAGAAGGTAGCATAGGCCGACCGCGCCGACCATCACGATCGAACCGACGCCGACGAAAAACATCATGGCAAGGAAGCTGATTACCCTGGTCGTGTGCGGCAGGCGGTCGAGACGCCAGAGCGCCAGGATCCATACCAGTGCGAGGGTGTCCATCAAGGCGACCTGCGGGTAGCCCTGATAGGCGGCGACCAGCGCGTTCGGCACGGCAACGACCAGCGCCAGTACCAGCACTGCTGACATCAGCGTGGCAAACGCGCGTACGCGCCACCTCAGCAAGTCCTGATTGATTCTATGAGGCATCCAGGCTGTCCATTATTACAACGATTGTCATTTTAATTTCATTTGAGAAAGATTCTATCACTTTGTATCCTGATTTCCGGGCGGCACACGGCGCTTGTTGCCATCGTGTTGCGCATTTGCGACCAGCGCTGTCAAGCCCATGTTCGTCGTGATTGCATGTGTCTTAAGCCATGAACAGAGCACGAGTTTACGTTCTTCTCGGCAATACATTTCTCACGATAACTATTAAGCTGTCGGGAAATAATCTCACCTGCCGTACTGCACCTGCCCATGCCACCCACCGCCGATCTCGATGTGCTCCGCCTGCAACGCCTTGACGAGCGGCGCAAACCGCTGGTCGTGCGGTCGATCGTTCTGATGGCAGGCTTTTGCCTGTTGCTGATCGGCCTGCATGCGTGGAGCTTGTGGGCCTCGCGCCAGGGCGAACTGGACCAGACGGCAATCAGCACCGAAAACATGGCGCGAGCGCTGGCGTCGCACGCCGAGCGCTCGCTGACGGTCGCCGACTCGGTCCTGGCGGAGATGGTCGAACGGGTCGAGCTGTCGGCGACCACGCCGCTCGATCTCGAGCGCCTGCATGCGCGGATGGCGCGCATCACCCGCACCAGCGAAGAGGTGCGGGAGGTGTACATCTACGACGCCGAGGGCAAGCGCCTGGCGACCTCGCTGCCATCGGTATTGCCGGGCAACATCCTGGACCGCGAGTATTTTCGGTATCACATGACCCATACCGACCTGGGCACGCGCATCGGCAAGCCGATCTTCAGCCGTTCGACGGGCATCCAGACCATTCCCGTGTCGCGCCGGATCAATCGCCCCGATGGCAGTTTCGGCGGCGTCGCGATGGCCTCGCTCAATCTCGATTTCTTCGGCAAGTTCTACGACAGTTTCGATGTCGGCCGCACCGGCACGATCATCCTGGCCATCGATGACGGCACCTTGCTGTACCGCCGCCCTTTCAATGCCGCGATGGTGGGAACGAGCATCAAGAACGGCCCCGTGTTTCAGACCTATGCCAAATCGGGCCCGGTCGGCACCGCGATGATGGTTGCCAGGATCGATGGCGTCGAGCGCCTCTACAGCTACCGCCACCTGGACGGCTTTCCGCTGCTGGTGGCGACGGCCCAGGCGAAGGACGAAATCCTGGACGGCTGGTGGATGGCGGTGATCAAGATGAGCTGCGTCGTCGTGTTCGCCGTGTGCATGCTCGGCTGGGGAGGGCACCGCATGATCAGCCAGTTGCGCCTGCGCGAGGCGCTGGAGTCCGAACTGCGTGCGGCGCGCAGTGCGCTCGAATTGCACAATGTATCGCTGCGCCACCTGGCCGATGTCGACGCCCTGACCGGGCTGGCCAACCGGCGCCGCTTCGATGAAGTGCTGGCCCTGGAATACGAACGCGGGCGGCGCAGCGGGCTGCCGTTTTCCCTGATCCTGCTCGATGTCGACCATTTCAAGAAGTTCAATGACCGCTATGGCCACGTCGCCGGCGACGCGTGCCTGCGCCGGGTTGCCGAGGCGATCGCATCAGGGCCGCGGCGCCCGACCGACCTGACGGCGCGCTATGGCGGCGAAGAGTTCGCGATCATCCTGCCGGATACCGACAACGACGGCGCCCGCGCGGTGGCCGAGAACATCCGCTGCGCCGTGCAGGCGCTCGGCCTGGCGCACGAGGGGAGTGCCTACGGCCACGTGTCCATCAGTCTCGGGGTGCATACCTGCGATCAGGCCGAGCCGACCTGCGGGACACCGCTGGCCTGCATCGAGGCCGCCGACCGCCTGCTGTACCAGGCCAAGATGGAAGGGCGCAATCGCCTGGCCGCCGCGGCGTAGTAACAACCGGTTGTCGGGCGCTGTTTCAGCCCGGCGCCAGCGCCAGCGCAATGGCTCGTCTATACTGCACCGATGATACCGATGCCCCGCAGGACCTCATGAAGCGACGCACCTGGCGTCGAACCGTGCCATGACCAACACAGACAATGTTGCCAAAAAAGTGATCCTGGTGGTCGACGATCTCGCGTTCGACGCCGAATTCACGCTGCAGGCGCTGGGAAAGTACGACGGCCGGTTCGAGGTCGATGTCGCGCGCGACGGCTGGGATGCGCTGGTGCTGATGAAGGACCGTCATTTCGACCTGATCCTGATGGACCTGAAGATGCCCCGGATGGATGGATTCGAGACGATGATCCTGATGCGCGGCTACCAGTTGCAGCACGACGTGCCGCTGATCATCCTGACCAACTCGGATCTCGACGCCGACCGCGACCGGGCGCGTCAGCTCGGCGCTGCCGACTATGTCCACAAGTCGGCCGACCTGGCGCAGTACAAGGCCGTGCTGCAGGCCACCGTCGAAAAGCACGTGCGCCTCTGACGGTGGCCTGCGCGCGCCACCGGTTCAGCGCCGCTTCGAGCGGCCGATAATGCTTGCAACCTTGGTGGTGATCATGTCCACTGCCGGGCCGTTCGCGCCATGGGGCAGGATCACGTCGGCATTGCGCTTGGTGGGCTCGATGAACTGCTTGTGCATCGGCCGCACCGTGTCCAGGTACTGGCCGACGATGCTCTCCAGCGAACGGCCCCGTTCGGCGATATCGCGCTGCATGCGGCGGATGAAGCGCACGTCGGACGCCGTATCGACAAAGATCTTCAGCGACATCATGTCGCGCAGGTCGGCGTCATACAGGGCAAACAACCCTTCGACCACGATCACCGGTGCCGGTGTGACGGGGATGGTCTTGTCCGAGCGGTTGTCGATCGTGAAATCATATTCGGGCATCGCAATCGCTTCGCCATTGCGCAAGGCCTGGACATGCTGGATCAGCAATGGCCAGTCGAATGCGTGCGGATGATCGTAGTTCTGCTTGCGGCGTACTTCGGGCGGAAGGTCGGACTGGTCGCGGTAGTAATCGTCCTGCATCACGATCGAGACCATGTCGGCGCCGAACGACGCCAGGACCTGCTGGGACACCGTGGACTTGCCACTGCCGCTGCCACCGGCGACACCGATGACGAACGGCGTAAAGGGAATGGAGTTCATCCGCGCATGATACCGGAGCGGCGCGCAGGCCGACAGGGCAGGGCCGGCGAGGGCCTTGCGCACATATCAGTGATCAGTGGGTCAAAAGTAGACGGTGACGCGGCCGGCGTCCGGGCCGGCGCTGTGCAGCATTGGCGCGGCCGGGGCATCGAGGCGATACGGCGTGGCCGGGCTGGCGCAGTGCACCTGCACGGCGGCGCCGGCATCGATCGAGCAGGTTGCCACTACCGTGAGGCGCGCTTCGAAGCTTGCCGACACCACGTGCGCATCTGCACCAGCCGACAGCGGCAGCGTGGCAATGGCGAGCAGGGTGGCAAGGAAACGGGCGGCGCGTGGCATGCTATGTATTGGAGGCAATTAGCCGGGAGATCGACGATGAAGCCCATCATAGCCAGTTTGACGACAGCATGCGCGAACCGGTCACGCAGTGACGCGCGTGCAGAATCTAGCGGAATTTCTGGTTTGACGGAATTGATTTGCCGGATCGGCGGGATGCATCGTCAATACGAAGCATACACAGCAAAAAACTTGATGGAATACTAAAGATATTGTCGGTTTTACGGATTTCGCGATGAATTAGAGAATAGTCTCTAAAAGCAACATATATTTCAAAATAGAAATATCAAACCGTATTTTCAGGGGAATTCGCCAGCAACCCTGTCACCGCATCGATCAACTCGATCGGGCTGAAGGGCTTGACGATGTAGAGATCGGCGCCGGCGTCCATGCCGGCGGTCACGTCGCTCTGCTGGCCACAGGCCGACAGGAGGACGATCTTGACACCGGCATTGGCCGGATCCTGCCGCAGCCGGGCGCAGACGTCGAGCCCGCTGGCACCGGGCCCAAGCCAGATGTCGAGCACGACCACGTCGGGCCGCTCGGCGGCAAACAGGGCGAGCGCCTGTTCGGCGTTGGATGCTTCGACGATGCGGCCCAGCGTTTGCAGGCTCAGCGAGATCAGCAGGCGCAGTTCGTCCTGGTCATCGACAACAAGAATGGTGTTAGCGGGCATCGGCGTGCTCCCACCGGCGAGACTGGATGCGTGCGCCGGGCCGGACGGGCGACGGCGTCGGAAGGGCGGGCAGGAAGGCCTGGGTGGCGGTCATGGATGGGGGGCATGGAAGGCGCGTCGGTGCGCCGAGCATAGCAGTTCAGTGCCTGATCAAGCGCGCGCCAGGCCGTGTTCGACAGCGACCCGCAGTTCGCCAAACGGCACTGGCTTGGGGAAGACCGGGATATCGGCTGGCAAGCCCATGGCCTTGATCGTTGCGCGGTCCAGGCCGCTGACGACGATCATGCTCATGCCGGCGCTGCCGCTGTCCTCGCGCAGCGTGCGGATCATGCGAAACCCGTCCATGCCTGGCATGTTCAGGTCGCTGACCAGCAGGTCAGGGCGCTCTTCGCCGATGCGGATCAGGGCCTCGAAGCCATTGTTGGCCTTGACGACATCCAGGTCCATGCCCCAGCCGGCCATTTCCAGCTCGTACAGGCGCAGCATCAGGGGATCATCATCCACCACCAGCACGCGGCGCGTCGTCGATACCGGGGCAACCGGCGCGACCGGGCGCGGTGCATGGGCGGCGATGGCAATGCGGCGCCCGTCGACCAGGCGGTTGACCGATTCGAGCGTGATGCGGCGATGGCCGCCTGCCGTGCGCCACGCCTGCAGCGTGCCGTTCTCCACCCACAACTGCACCGTGCGGTGCGACACGCCGAGGACGGCGGCCGCTTCCTTGGTCGAGCAATACTCGGCGGCGTTGTACGGTACGGCCGGTTGCAGGTCGAGTGAATTTTTCATATTTGCCGATGTTACGTTTTAAGTTTCCCAAAGTCAAAATAGTTAACCTGGGAAATGACAAGTTTACCAAACCAAAAGTCGGTATTCGGGATGTCAAAGCGGAGCATAGCGCATTGGCAAGTTCTTGGGGTGCATGAGAGTGCTGGATGCCCGTACAGTGATTGGAGGCAGGTGCCAGTTGTTACTTTACGTCAATATCATTCTTTGCCTTGTGCAGGCACAAACGTAAAGATGGTGTTTCCAAATGAGGCCCGACCTTCACTGTGACTGCTAAGTCCCTAATTTAAAGGGAGATTTTGAATTGTCGAGTACCCCGAATAAGCGTCTAAGTCATTGGTTTCATTGGCAAAATTAGGAATGCACCGTTGGGAATTCGCTTGACCGTCAACATTGCTTCCACTAAAGTGGGAAACAGTGTGAAAAAGTGTCGATTTGTGGGAAGAAATCCAGATCCCGGCGCCAGACAACAACGACCAACCGAATTTTCCAAGCTAGGCATATACGTGTTCCAGGGCGCGTCAGCAATCAATCTCGATGCAAAGGGCCGGATGTCCATCCCGGCCAAGCATCGTGACGCCTTGACGCTTCAGTGCGAAGGCCGCGTGACGCTGACCAAGCACCCGCAGGGCTGCCTGTTGTTCTTCCCGCGCCCGGTGTGGGAAGAGCATCGCAAGCAGATCGCTGCCTGGCCGATGTCGGCCCGCGCGTGGCAGCGCATTTTCCTTGGCAATGCCGTCGATGTCGAGCTTGACAGCGCCGGACGCATCCTGATCTCTCCCGAGCTGCGCGCTGCAGTCGGGCTCGAGAAGGAAGTGATGATGCTCGGCATGGGCAGTCACTTCGAAATCTGGAACGCGGCCAGGTTGGCCGAGGACGAGGCCGCAGCCGTGGCTGGTGGCATGCCGGATGTACTTTCCAATTTTTCTTTCTGAGGCGCCGATGACGGATTCTTTGACGGTGCCTGACTATCAGCATCGCACGGTGCTACTTGACGAAGCAGTCGATGCGCTCGAGCTGAGCGGCGCGCGTGCTGCCGGTACGTATATAGATGGGACCTTCGGCCGGGGCGGTCACAGCCGCCTGCTGCTGTCGCGCCTGGCGCCGGAAGGGCGCCTGATCGCGTTCGACAAGGACCCGCAAGCCATTGCAACCGCGGAGCAGATCGACGATCCGCGCTTCTGCATTGTTCACGACAGCTTTGCCACGATGGCCGACGCGCTTGCCGCGCGCGGCATTCATCAGGTCGACGGCATCCTGCTTGACCTGGGCATTTCGTCGCCCCAGGTCGACGACGCGAGCCGCGGCTTCAGCTTCCGCCAGGACGGCCCCCTCGACATGCGCATGGACACCACGCGCGGCATGTCGGCGGCCGAATGGGTCGCGACGGCAGAGCAAAACCATTTGGAAAAGGTGATACGCAATTATGGAGAAGAGCGGTTTGCTTTTCAGATTGCAAAGGCGATTGTTGCTCGCCGCGCAGTCGAACCAATTTCAACCACACGACAGCTTGCCGCAATCGTGGCAAACACGGTCAAAAGCAGGGAAAAAGGCAAAGATCCGGCAACCAGGACCTTTCAGGCTATCCGGATTTTCATCAATCAAGAGCTTGAAGACCTCGAAGCGGGGTTGACGGCGGCCTACAGCATGCTCGCGCCCGGCGCCCGCATGTCGGTGATCAGCTTTCACTCGCTGGAAGACCGCATGGTCAAGCAGTTCTTCGCATCGAAGGCCAATGTCGAGCAACCGGACCGGCGCCTGCCGATCCGCGCGGTCGACCTGCCGCAGCCGTTGATGAAGCTGATCGCGAAGATCAAGCCATCGGACGCCGAAGTATCGGACAACCCGCGCTCGCGCTCGGCCGTGCTGCGCGTCGCTGAACGCCTGGGAACGCCGACATGAGCGTGAAGGTCAACGTGTTTCTTACCACGCTGCTGGTCGGCTGTGCGCTGTCGGTCGTCAACGCCCGCTACCAGGCGCGCCACCTGCTGATCGAACTCGAACGCCTGCAGCAGCACGCGCACCAGCTCGACGTCGACTGGGACCAGCTCCAGCTCGACCAGTCGCGCCTGGCGAAGAATGATCGCATCGAGCAGATCGCCCGTTCCGAGCTGAACATGGCGCCGGTGACGCCGGCCCGTACCCAATACCTGACCGAAGGCGCCCCATGACGCGCGGCGCTTCCAAATCCGGCGCACGCGTTGCTGCCTCGAAGGGCGTTGCGTTCACCAAGAGCCCGGTGCTCGCGGTGCGCCTGCCCGACTGGCGTTCGCGCCTGATGCTGTTCATCCTGTTTGCGTCGTTTGCCGCGCTGGCCGTGCGCGCCGTCTGGCTGCAGGGCGTATCGAACCAGTTCCTGCAAAGCCAGGGCAAGAGCCGCTACGAGCGCACGCTCGAACTGCCGGCCACGCGTGGCCGCATCCTCGACCGCAACGGCGCCGTGCTGGCCACGTCGCTGCCGGTGCGCGCCGTGTGGGCGATCCCCGAGGACGTGCTGGCCTCGCCGCCAGAGAAAATCACCGCACTGGCCAAGCTGCTGGACATACCCGAAGCCGACATCCGCAAGAAGCTCGATTCGGACCGCACCTTCGTCTACCTGAAACGCCAGGTCGAAATGCCGGTGATCGCCGAAATCGAGAAGCTCAAGATCAATGGCCTCGACACGCGCAAGGAATACAAGCGCTTCTATCCGCAGGGCGAAGTCGTCACCCACCTGGTCGGTTTCACCAATGTGGAAGACAAGGGCCAGGAAGGCATGGAGCTGCAACACCAGAAAACGCTGATGGGCGTGCCTGGCAGCCGCCGCGTGATCAAGGACCGCCTGGGGCACATCGCCGAAGATCTGGGCATGTTCCGCGAACCGCACCAGGGCCGTGACCTGACGCTGTCGGTCGACAGCAAGCTGCAGTACATTGCGTTTACCAGTATCAAGAACGCCGTCGAGAAGTTCAATGCGAAGGCCGGCGCCGCCGTGGTGCTCGACGTCCATACGGGCGAGGTGCTGGCGCTGGCGAACTACCCGACCTACAACCCGAATGACCGCTCCAAGCTGACCGGCGAGCAGCTGCGCAACCGCGTCATCACCGACACGTTCGAGCCGGGTTCGACGATCAAGCCGATCACGATCGGCCTGGGCCTGGACACGGGCCGCATCACGCCCGACACCGTGTTCGACAACAACCCGGGCTGGATGACCATCACCGGCAAGCGCATTCGCGACACCCACAACTATGGCGTGCAGACGGTCAGCGGCATCATCCAGAAGTCGTCGAACATCGGCGCCGTCAAGGTGTCCCAGCGCATCCCGCCGCAGGAGATGTGGGAGATGTACACCAAGGTCGGCTACGGCCAGGCGCCGCGCTTCGGCTTCCCGGGCGCGACCGCCGGCCGCGTGCGGCCATGGAAATCGTGGCGCCCGATCGAGTACGCGAACATGGCCTTCGGCCACGGCCTGTCGGTGTCGCTGCTGCAGATGGCGCGCTCGTACATGATCTTCGCGCGCAACGGCGACATCATTCCGCTGTCGTTCGTGAAGGTCAACGAAGAGCCGGTCGGCCAACAGGTGATTTCGCCGAAGACTGCAGCGCAGGTGCGCACGATGCTCGAATCAGTGGTCGGCCCGCAAGGCACGGCGTCCAAAGCCCAGGTGGCCGGCTACCGCATCGGCGGCAAGACCGGTACGGCCGAAAAAATCGTCAACGGCCGCTACTCGCGCACCAACAATATCGGCTACTTCGCCGGCATCGGGCCGATGTCCAAGCCGCGCTTCATCATCGCCGTGATGGTCGATGATCCGAGCGGCGCCCTGCGCACCGGCGGCAGCGTGGCCGCACCGACGGCGGCCGACCTGTTCTCGAGCGCGCTGCGCGCGGCCAACGTGCCGCCCGATTCCTCCATCACGGACATCATCATTCCGGAAGTCCCATTAGAGGAGAGCATGTGATGCGCCCAGGCCTGAACGACATCCGCAGCTGGATCACTGCCGCCGCACCGGGCGGCCGTCTCGTTTCCGACTCGCGCCGCGTGCAGCCGGGCGACGTGTTCTTTGCCTGTCCGGGCGACGCGCAGGATGGCCGCCGCTTCATTGGCGCCGCTGCCGACGCGGGCGCCGCCGCCATCGTGTATGACGACCAGGACTTCACCTGGCCTGAAACAGTCACGACGCCGCACCTGGCCGTGACGGGCCTCAGGCAGCTGGCCGGCCCGATCGCGCACGCGGTGCTGGGCCAGCCGGACAGCGCGATGTTCACCGTCGCCGTCACCGGCACCAACGGCAAGACCTCGTGCGCATTGTGGACCGCGCAGGCGCTGGCGCGCCTGGGCGAGACCGCCGGCGTGATCGGCACGCTGGGCGTGGGCGTCATCGCCCCCAAGGCCAAGACCGAAGCGCAATTCGACGTCACCGGCTACACGACGCCGGACGCGGTGCTGCTGGCGCAGACGCTGGCGGACCTGAACGGCAAGGGCGTCACGGCGCTGGCAATCGAAGCCTCGTCCATTGGCCTGGTGCAGGAGCGGACGGCCGGCATGCATGTCGACGTGGCGATCTTCACGAACCTGACGCGCGACCACCTCGACTTCCATGGCGACATGGCCAGCTACGAAGCGGCCAAGGTCAAGCTGTTCGAGTGGCCGGGCCTGAAGCACGCGATCGTGAACCTCGACGATGCGGCCGGGCAGCGCCTGGTGGCGCATCTGCGCGCGAATTTCCCGGCACTGGTCGTGACGGGCTATACGCTCGACGCAACCGCGGCTGCGCCGGATGGCGTGGCCGTCCTGCGCGCCAGCGGCATGCGCAGCAAGAACGCAGGCACCGAATGCCAGGTCGAGACACCGGCGGGCAGCGCGACCATCCGCAGCCGCCTGGTGGGCAACTACAACGTCAGCAACACGCTGGCGGTGCTGGGCGCCTTGCTGGCGCGCGGCGTGCCGCTCAAAAGCGCGGTCGAGGCGATCGAATCGCTGGTGCCGGCGCCGGGCCGCATGCAGCAGATGGGCGGGCAGGATGCACCGATGGTCGTGATCGACTACGCGCACACGCCGGACGCACTGGAAAAAACCCTTGACGCGCTGCGCCAGGTGGCGGCTGACCGCGGCGGCCAGCTGTGGTGCGTGTTTGGCTGCGGGGGCGATCGCGATCCGGGCAAGCGCCCGCAGATGGGCCGCATCGCGCAGGCCGCCGACCATGTGCTGGTCACCAGCGACAACCCGCGCAGCGAAGAACCAGCGGCCATCATCGCCCAGATCGTGGCGGGGATGGATGCCAATGCCCCGGCCTCGCGCCTGCAGACGGTGGAAGACCGCGCGTCGGCCATCCTGCTGGCGGTCAAACAGGCCGCCAAGCAGGACGTGATCCTGCTGGCCGGGAAGGGCCATGAGCCCTATCAGGAAATCAAGGGACGCAAGATGCCGTTCTCGGATACGGACCACGCGTCGCTGGCATTGACGGCGCGGCTTACCATGTTGAGGACGCATTGATGCAAGGTACGTTGGCAAAACTCGTGGCGGCCATTCCCGGCGCGCGCCTCGTCGGCGCGGATGTCGCCTTTGGCGGCGTGTCGACCGACAGCCGCAAGGTCGACGCCGGCGCGCTGTTTGTCGCGCTGCGCGGCGAATCGTTCGACGCCCACGATTTCCTCGACCAGGTCGCGGCGCGCGACGTCGCGGCCGTCGTGGTGTCATCGCTGCCGGACGGCTGGACGCTGCCGGCGATCGTGGTGCCCGACACGCTGGTTGCGCTGGGCCGCATCGCGCATGCCTGGCGCACCGGCTTCGAGCTGCCCGTCATCGGCGTCACCGGCAGCAACGGCAAGACGACGGTCAAGGAAATGATCGCGTCGATCCTGGCGGCGGCGGTGGGCGAGAGCGCGCGCCTGGCCACGCAGGGCAACCTGAACAACGAGATCGGCGTGCCGCTCACGCTGTTCCGCCTGACGGCAACCCATCGCGCGGCAGTCGTGGAGCTGGGCATGAACCACCCGGGCGAGATCGCGCGCCTGGCGGCCATCGCCGCGCCGACGGTCGCGCTGGTGAACAATGCGCAGCGCGAGCACCAGGAATTCATGCACACCGTGGAAGCAGTGGCGCGCGAAAACGGCGCGGTGCTCCAGGCGCTGGCGCCAAACGGCGTGGCTGTGTTCCCGGGCGACGACCAGTACACCGGCCTGTGGCGCGGCCTGGCCGCTTGCGACGTCATCACGTTTGGCCTCGGCGATACCTGCGACGTGCGCGCCGACTACACGAGCAACGGCTTCGGCAGCGACCTGCAGGTGAACGCGCGCGGCGTGCAGTTTGCCATCAAGCTGGCTGCGGCCGGCGAACACAATGTGCGCAATGCGCTGGCCGCGATTGCCTGCGCGCTGGGTGCCGGTGTCAAACCGGACGCAATCGTACGCGGCCTCGAAGCCTTCGCACCGGTCGGCGGGCGCCTGCAGCGCAAGCAGGCCGCCGGCGGCGCGACCGTCATCGACGATACCTACAACGCCAATCCCGATTCGATGCGCGCTGCCATCGACGTGCTGGCCGCGTATCCTGCGCCGCGCATCCTGGTGGTGGGCGACATGGGCGAAGTCGGCGCGCAGGGAAAAGAATTTCACGAAGAAATCGGGGCTTATGCACAGACGCGTGGCATCGACACCGTGCTCGCGACGGGCGAGCTGGCGCGCCATCTGGCCGCGTCGGGAGCACAGCATTACGAGCAGTTCGACGAGTTATTGGCAGCACTGGATAAAAAACTGGGCAGCAATACGGACGCGACTGTGCTGGTGAAGGGCTCGCGTTTCATGAAGATGGAACGCGTGGTCCAGCACCTGACCGGATCAACCCCCCTTGGCAAGGACGCCCACTAATATGCTTCTCTGGCTCGCACAATACTTCCAGGACTATATCGGTCCGCTGCGCGTGTTTAACTACCTCACGTTCCGCGCGGTGTTCGCCACCATCACGGCCATCACTATCGGCCTGGTGGCCGGCCCGATCGTCATCCGCAGACTGACCGAACTGAAAGTCGGCCAGGCCGTGCGCACCTACGGCCCGCAAAGCCACCTGACCAAGCATGGCACCCCGACGATGGGTGGCGTGCTGGTCCTGATCGCAATCGGCATCTCGACGCTGCTGTGGTGCGACCTGTCGAACCGGCTGATCTGGCCGGTGCTGGTCGTGACGATGGGCTTTGGCGCCGTCGGCTGGGTCGACGACTACCGCAAGGTGGTCTACAAGGACCCGGAAGGCATGCGCTCGCGCGAAAAATACTTCTGGATGTCGCTGATCGGCATCGCCTCGGCCCTGTACCTGGCGTTCTCGGTCTCGGCCGCCAACCCATGGGAAGTCGCGCAGCTGTTCTATGCCTGGGTGCAGTCGGGCTTCTCGATGAGCCTGCCACCGAAGGCCGACCTGATCGTCCCGTTCTTCAAGACCATCAGCTATCCGCTGGGCGTCTGGGGCTTCATCGCGCTGACCTATTGCGTGATCGTGGGCGCGTCGAATGCCGTGAACTTCACCGACGGCCTCGATGGCCTGGCGATCATGCCGACCGTGATGGTCGGCGCGGCCCTGGGCCTGTTCGCCTATCTCACCGGCAGCGTGACGTTCTCGAAATACCTGCTGATCCCGTACATCCCGGGCGCCGGCGAACTGCTGATCTTCTGCGGCGCGATGGCCGGCGCGGGCCTGGCCTTCCTGTGGTTCAACGCACACCCGGCCCAGATGTTCATGGGCGACGTCGGCGCGCTGGCCCTTGGCGGCGCACTGGGCACCATCGCCGTCATCGTGCGCCAGGAAATCGTCCTGTTCATCATGGGCGGCGTGTTCGTCGCTGAAACGCTGTCGGTGATCATCCAGGTGACCTGGTTCAAGTACACGAAGAAGCGCTATGGCACCGGCCGCCGCGTATTTTTGATGGCACCGCTGCACCACCACTTTGAACAAAAAGGCTGGAACGAAACCAAGGTCGTGGTCCGCTTCTGGATCGTGACCATCGTGCTGATTCTGGTTGGCCTCTCCACATTGAAACTGCGTTGATGAACTACGACGGCAAACTCGCACTGGTACTGGGCCTCGGTGAATCCGGGCTCGCGATGGCGCACTGGCTCGCGCGGGGCGGCGCACGCGTGCGCGTGGCCGATACGCGTCTTGAGCCGCAACGCCTGCCGGCGCTGCGCGCGGCCGCGCCCGATGCACAGTTCGTCGCCGGCGAATTTGGCGCCGACCTGCTCGATGGCGTCGATTTCGTCGCCGTCAGCCCGGGCCTGGCCCCGGATCGCGAACTGGCCGCCATCATGCCGGCCGCTGCTACGCGCGACATCCCTGTCTGGGGCGAGATCGAATTGTTTGCCCAGGCGCTGGCGCACCTGCGCGAGACCAACGGCTACGCGCCGAAAGTCATCGCGATCACGGGCACCAACGGCAAGACGACGGTGACGAGCCTGACCGGTCTGCTGTGCCGCCGCGCGGGGTTGAGCACGCGCGTGGCCGGCAATATCAGCCCGGCCGCGCTGGATGTGCTGCGCGAGTCGATCGATGCGAACGAGTTGCCGCAAGCCTGGGTGCTGGAATTGTCCAGCTTCCAGTTGCATACCACCTTCAGCCTGCAGGCCGACGCCGCCACAGTGCTGAACCTGACCCAGGATCACCTCGACTGGCACGGCACGATGGATGCCTACGCTGCCGACAAGGCGCGCATCTTCGGCCCGGATACGGTGCGTGTACTGAATCGGGACGATGCGCGCGTGATGCGCATGGCGGTCGATGCGCCGCTGTTTACCTTCGGGACCGATGAACCGAAGGACGCCGACAGCTTCGGCCTGATCGACGAGCGCGGCGTGCTGTGGCTGGCCAATGCGGTGGCAGGCGAGGCAAGCGACAAGAAACTGAAACGCGGTGAAATCCGCGAACAGGTCGACGCCATTGTGGGCCGCCTGATGCCGGCCGATGCGCTGAAGATTCGCGGCCTGCACAATGCCGCCAACGCGCTGGCCGCGCTGGCCCTGTGCCGCGCCTGCGGCCTGCCACTCGCGCCGCTGCTGCACGGCTTGCGCGAGTATGCGGGCGAACCGCACCGTGTCGAGCTGGTGGCCACCATCGACGGCGTCGACTATTACGACGACAGCAAGGGCACCAATGTCGGCGCCACGGTCGCCGCGCTGCAGGGGCTGGGCAAAGCCTTCGCCGGCGCCGACCAGCAGATCCTGTTGATCGCCGGTGGCGACGGCAAGGGCCAGGACTTTGCGCCGCTGGCCCAGCCGGTAGCGGCATATGCCCGCGCCGTGCTGCTGATCGGCCGCGATGCGCCCGCCGTGCGCGCCGCGATCGATGCGACCGGCGTGCCGGCGTTCGACCTCGACGATCTGCCGCAGGCCGTGCGCCGCGCGGCCGGCCTGGCGCGTGCCGGCGACGCGGTACTGCTGTCCCCAGCGTGCGCCAGCCTGGACATGTTCACGAATTATGCGCACCGCGCGCAGGTGTTCGTCGACACCGTGCGCGACATCGCACTCGATAAAGGGCAGGAGATCTGATGGCCTTCCAGCTGCCCTTCAAGTTTTCCGGCAACGCCGTCGACGCCACCGTCGACGGGCGCAGCCGGCCGTCCAAAATGATGGATTACGACCAGCCGCTGGTCTGGGTCACGCTGCTCCTGATGCTGTTCGGGATGGTGATGGTGTACTCGGCGTCGATTGCGCTGCCCGATTCGCCAAAATTCCGCTACCTGCAGGACCGCAACGAATACTTCCTGTACCGCCAGGCGGTCTACATCCTCGTCTCGATGGTGGCGGCCGCGGTCGTATTCCGCGTGCCGATCGCGGTCTGGCAACGGCATGCGCCGATGATCTTCATCGGCACGCTGGTGCTGCTGGTGCTGGTCCTGATTCCGGGCCTGGGCGTGTCGGTCAACGGCGCGCGCCGCTGGCTGTCGCTGAAGGTGTTCATGGTGCAGCCATCCGAGATCATGAAGATTGCCGTGGTGCTATACGCGGCCGACTTCACGGTGAGGAAGCAAGAGTACATGCACAAGCTGACCAAGGGCTTCGTGCCGATGGTCGTGGCCATTGGCCTCGTGGGTGGCCTCTTGCTGATGGAGCCGGATCTGGGCGCCTTCGGCGTGATCGTCTGCATCGCCATGGGCATCCTGTTCCTGGGCGGGATCAACATCATCTGGTTCGGCGGCATCGGCGCGCTGCTGGTCGTGATCTTCAGCGCGATCATCGCGCTGTCGCCGTTCCGCCGTGCGCGCATGTTCGCTTACCTGAACCCGTGGGAAGAGGGCAATGCCCTGGACAAGGCGTACCAGCTGACGCACTCGCTGATCGCATTCGGGCGCGGCGAGATCTTCGGCGTGGGCCTGGGTGGCTCGGTCGAAAAACTGTTCTACCTGCCCGAAGCGCACACCGACTTCATCATGGCCGTCATCGGCGAAGAACTGGGCCTGGCCGGCGTGCTGGTCGTGGTGGCGATGTTCTACTGGCTCGTCAAGCGCGCCTTTGACATCGGCCGCCAGGCGATCGCGCTCGAACAGGTGTTCGCCGGCCTGGCCGCGAAAGGCATCGGCATCTGGATCGGCGTGCAGACCTTCATCAATATGGGCGTGAACCTGGGCCTGTTGCCTACCAAGGGCCTGACCTTGCCGCTGATGAGCTTTGGCGGCTCGGGCGTGCTGTTCAACTGCGTCGGCCTGGCGATCCTGCTGCGCATCGATTACGAAAATCGCGTGCGGATGCGCGGAGGCCGCACATGACCAAAAAGCTGATGATCATGGCCGCCGGCACCGGTGGCCACATCTTCCCCGGCATCGCGATTGCGCAGACGATGCGCGCGCGCGGCTGGGACGTGAGCTGGCTGGGCACCGCCCACGGCATGGAAACCGATCTGGTGCCGAAAGCCGGCATCGCGATGGACACGATCGACTTCGCCGGCCTGCGCGGCAAAGGCCTGGCGCACACGATCAAGGGCGCGTTCAAGATGGCGGCCGCGTTTGCGACCTGCCGCCGCTACCTGGCCGCGCGCCGGCCCGACGTGGTGCTGGGCATGGGCGGTTACGTGACAGTGCCAGGCGGCATGATGGCGCGCGCCGCCGGCGTCCCGCTGGCACTGATCAATGCCGACGCCGCGCTGCTGTTGTCGAACAAGACCCTGACGCCGCTGGCGCAGCGCGTGCTGTTTGGTTTTCCGGCCGATTTCGGCAAGGCCGCCGGCAAGGCGGTCGTCACGGGCAACCCGGTGCGCCAGCAGATCCTCGATCTGCCAGCGCCCGCAGAACGGTTCGCTGGCCGCACGGGCGTGCTGCGCGTGCTGGTCGTGGGCGGCAGCCTGGGCGCCAAGGTGCTCAACGACGGCGTGCCGGCAGCCCTGGCCCTGATCGACCCGGCGGCACGGCCAATCGTCACGCACCAGTCGGGCAAGAAGAACATCGATGCACTGCGCGCCGCGTATGCGCGCGCTGGCGTGCGGGCCAATGTGGTCGACTTCATCGATGATATGGCTGCGGCGTACGCCGACGCCGATCTGGTGATCTGCCGCGCCGGTGCGATCACGGTATCCGAACTGACGGCGGCCGGCGTGGCCAGCGTGCTGGTGCCGTTCGTGGCCAGCACCACGAGCCACCAGCGCGACAACGCGATCTGGATGGACGGGCAAGGCGCGGCCGTGCACCTGCCGCAGGGTGAACTGAATCCAGAACGTATGAAAGCGCTAATGCAAACGACGCGCGAGCAATGCCTGGCCATGGCGCAGGCGGCGGCACGCGTCGGCCAGCGCGACGCCAACGAGGCGATCGCGCGCGAACTCGAACAACTGGCAGCAAGGGTAAAAGCAGCATGAAACACAAGATCAAGAACATCCACTTCGTGGGCATCGGCGGCAGTGGCATGAGCGGCATCGCCGAAGTGCTGCTCAATCTCGGCTACAAGGTGTCGGGCTCGGACCTGGGCAGCAATGCGGCCAGCCAGCGCCTGGCCGACCTGGGCGCGACCGTGCACCTGGGCCACCACGAAGACCACGTGGCGGGCGCCGACGTCGTAGTGACCTCGACCGCCGTGAACGAAGCCAACCCGGAAGTGGTGGCCGCGCGCGCCAATAAAGTGCCGGTGGTGCCGCGCGCGATCATGCTGGGCGAGCTGATGCGTTTGAAGCGCGGCATCGCGATCGCGGGCACCCACGGCAAGACGACGACGACCAGCCTGGTCGCATCGGTGCTGGCGCAGGGCGGACTCGATCCGACCTTCGTCATCGGTGGCCGCCTGACCGCCGCCGGCGCCAATGCGGCGCTGGGCAGCGGCGACTACATCGTGGCCGAAGCCGACGAATCGGACGCGTCGTTCCTGAACCTGTCGCCGATGATCGAAGTGATCACGAACATCGACGCCGATCACATGGAAACCTACGAGCACGACTTCGAGAAACTCAAGGCCGCATTCGTGCACTTCACGCACCGCCTGCCGTTCTACGGCCGCGTGATGCTGTGCATCGACGACAAGCACGTGCGCGAGATCCTGCCGCAGGTGACCAAGCCGGTCACCACCTACGGTTTTTCCGAAGAAGCCGAAGTGCGCGCCCTGGACGCGTATGCCGACGGCACCCACATGCACTTCACCGTGCGCCAGGAAGGCTATGCCGACACGAAGTTCGTGCTGAACCAGCCCGGCATGCACAATGTGCTGAATGCCTGCTCGGCGATTGCCATCGCGCGCGAAATCGGCATCGACGATGCGGCCACCGCCCAGGGCCTGCTGGAATTTCGCGGCGTGGGGCGCCGCTTCACGCGCTACGGCGACGTGGCGCTGGCGTCCGGCGGCAGCTTCACGCTGGTCGACGACTTCGGCCACCACCCGGTGGAAACCGAAGTCACGCTGGCCGCCGCGCGCGCCGCCTACCCGGGCCGGCGCCTCGTGCTGGCCTTTCAGCCGCACCGCTACAGCCGCACGCGTGACCTGTTCGAAGACTTCGTCAAGGTGCTGGCCACGCCCGACGTGCTGCTGCTGGCCGACGTGTATCCGGCCGGCGAAGCGCCGATCGTGGCCGCCGACGGCCGCGCACTGGCGCGCGCGCTGCGGACCTCCAGCAAGATCGAGCCGATCTTCGTCGAGTCGATCACCGAGATGCGCGACGCCATCATGAACGTGGCGCGCGACGGTGACGTCGTGCTGACGATGGGCGCCGGCTCGATCAGCGGTATTCCGCAACAACTGACCAACGCGAAAGGCTGAGCATGACGACGACCATTCAACTTCTCGATGCCGCCGTCTTCGGCAAGGTCGGCGTCCTGTTCGGCGGCCGCTCGGCCGAGCGCGAAATCTCGCTCATTTCCGGCAACGGCGTGCTGCAGGCCTTGAAAAGCCGCGGCATCGATGCGCACCCGTTCGATCCGGGCACGCACAGCCTGGCCGACCTGGCGGCGCAGGGTTTTGACCGCGTCTTCATCGCACTGCACGGCCGCTACGGCGAAGATGGCAGCCTGCAGGGCGCCCTCGAGCAGCTGGGCATTCCGTACACGGGCAGCGGCGTGATGGCCTCGAGCGTCGGCATGGACAAGATCACCACCAAGAAGCTGTGGCTGATGGAAGGCGTGCCAACGCCGAAGTACGCGACGGTCGACGCCGACACCGATCTGGATGCGCTGGTGGCCGAACTTGGCCTGCCGCTGATCGTCAAGCCGCCGCTCGAAGGCTCGAGCATCGGCATCACCAAGGTCACCGATCGTGACCAGTTGGCCGACGCGATCGCGCTCGTGGCCAGCATGGACGATGCGGTGCTGGTCGAGCAGTTCGTGACCGGCCGTGAATTCACGGTCGCCGTACTGGGGCACGGCGCCGCCGCCCGCGCGCTGCCGATCGTCGAGATCGTCGCGCCCGAAGGCAAGTACGACTACCAGAACAAGTACTTCACCGACGACACGCAGTACCACTGCCCGGCGCCGCTGCCCGACGAACTGACGCAGGAGATCCAGCGTCACGCGGTGAACGCCTACCGCGCGATCGGTTGCGAAGGCTGGGGGCGCGTGGACGTGCTGGTGCGCGAGAGCGACATGCGTCCGTTCCTGCTCGAGGTGAACACGTCCCCGGGCATGACGACGCACTCGCTGGTGCCGATGGCGGCGCGCGCGGTGGGGATCGGCTACGAAGACCTGTGCGTCGAGATCCTGCGTTCGGCGCGGCTCAAGATGGGCAACCGGGGTGCTCAACCGGAAGTGAAGGACTGACAGCGATGTGGCATGACGTCCGCTCCCTCAACGCAACCGCCAGCTTCCTGACGGCGCTGACGGTGCTCGCCTCGCTGGTGTCCGGCGTCTGGTGGCTGTCGCAGCGCCCGATGTTCGCACTGGGCTCGGTGACGGTGGAGAGCATGTACGGGATCGACCTGAAACACGTGAACGAGCTGACCGTGCGTAACGGCGTGGTCGGCAAGATTCGCGGCAACTTCTTCACCGCCGACCTGGAGCAGGTACGCGCGACGTTCGAGACCGTGCCCTGGGTGCGCCGCGCAACAGTGCGCCGCGAATGGCCCAACGCGCTGGTGGTCGAAGTCGAAGAGCACGAGGCGCTCGGCACCTGGGGCGACGAAGGCCGCCTGCTGTCGGTCAAGGGTGACGTGTTTACGGCCAATATCGCCGAAGCTGACGATGAACAGACGCTGCCGGAATTCGATGGCCCGGTGGGCAGCGAGAAGGACGTGCTGGCGCGCTTCAATGAATTGCGCACGTCGTTTGCCAAGGTGGCACTGGTGCCGCACGCGTTGTCGCTATCGAATCGCTATGCATGGACCGTGAAGCTGGATAATGGCATGAGCGTCGAACTGGGACGCGAACAGGATCGCAACACGTTGAACAAGCGCGTCGCGCGCCTGGTCGGCGTGTACCCGCAGCTGGTGGCCCGGCTGCAGGAAGGCCGTATCGACACGATCGATATGCGCTATCCGAACGGACTGGCCTTGTCGTCGGCGGCGCTGAATGTGCCGCTGGATGCGACGAAGCCGGTCAAGGCAGCCAAGAAACCCAAAGCCGCACCGAACACAAAAACCAATACAACAACCAAGCAAATCTGAGCAGGCTACAGCAATGACAAAAGACGCGAAAAACCTGATCGTCGGTCTCGACATCGGCACCTCCAAGGTGGTGGCCGTGGTCGCCGAAGTGATGTCCGACGGACGCCACGAGGTGATCGGGCTGGGTCAGCACGAGTCCAGGGGATTGAAGAAAGGCGTGGTCGTCAACATCGAGGCCACCGTCGAATCGATCCAGCGCGCGCTGGAAGAGGCCGAGCTGATGGCGGATTGCAAGATCCGCAACGTCTACGCGGGCATCGCCGGCAGCCATATCCGTTCGTTCAATTCGAGCGGGATGGTGGCGATCAAGGAGAAGGAAGTCACGGCGACCGACGTGGCGCGCGTGATCGAGACGGCCAAGGCGGTGAACATCCCGACCGACCAGCAATTGCTGCACACGGTGCCGCAGGAATTCATCGTCGACAACCAGGAAGACGTGCGCGAGCCGATCGGCATGAGCGGCATCCGCCTCGAAGTGCGGGTGCACATTGTCACCGGTGCGGTCTCCGCAGTGCAAAACATTGTAAAGTGCGTGCGCCGTTGCGGTCTCGAGGTCTCGGACCTGATCCTGCAGCCGATGGCGTCCGCCGATGCGGTGCTGACGGTCGACGAAAAGGAACTGGGCGTGGTGCTGATCGACATCGGCGGCGGCACCACCGACATCGCGGTGTTCTCGGACGGCGCGATCCGCCACACGGCCGTCATCCCGATCGCGGGCGACCAGATCACCAGCGACATCGCCATGGCACTGCGCACGCCGACTGGCGAAGCCGAAGATATCAAGATCCGCTACGGGGTGGCCAAGCAGGTACTGGCCGACCCGGGCGAGACACTCGAAGTGCCAGGTCTCGGTGACCGCGGCCCGCGCGCCTTGTCGCGCCAGGCGCTGGCGGCCGTGATCGAGCCCCGGGTGGAGGAGCTGTTCGCGATGGTGCACCAGGCCGTGCGCGAATCGGGCTATGAAGGCGTGCTGTCGTCCGGCATCGTCCTGACTGGCGGCAGCGCGATCATGCCCGGCATGATCGAAATGGCGGAAGACATCTTCCTCAAACCGGCACGCCTCGGCACGCCGGACTACCGCGGGCAATTGGCCGACGTGGTGCGCAGCCCCCGCTACGCCACCGTGCTTGGCCTGCTGCTCGAAGCAAAGAAACAGTACCTGCGCGGACACATCGTCACGCGCCAGGATGGTTCGGTGAAGGCAGTCTGGCAACGCATGAAGGAGTGGATCGCGGGGAACTTCTGACGCACATGCAATCGCACTAGCACTTGGTAACAAATTAGGTAGCGAAATTTCATCACCAATTACAGTTTTTTACATACAATCGCAGATACCGGTTTGAGGCGGCGAACCAGATACGCACAGGCCTCGTTCCCGGAACTGCACTTTGAAAATTAGGGAGCACATCATGGAGTTCGATATGGTCGATAACGCAGCACTGGGGACCGTGATCAAGGTCGTTGGCGTCGGTGGCGCCGGCGGCAACGCGGTTCAGCACATGATCAATAAAGGTGTATCCGGTGTCGAGTTCATCGCCGCGAACACGGACGCGCAGGCCCTGGCAGTATCGGGCGCGAACAACATCATCCAGATCGGCGACTCCGGCCTGGGCGCAGGGATGCGTCCTGAAGTCGGTCGCCAGCTCGCCGAACAATCGCGCTCGCGCATCGAAGACGCACTGCGCGGCGCGCACATGGTGTTCATCGCTGCCGGCATGGGCGGCGGCACCGGCACCGGCGCCGCACCGATCGTGGCCGAAGTGGCCAAGTCGCTGGGCGCGCTGACCGTCGCTGTCGTCTCCAAGCCGTTCTCGTACGAAGGCCAGAAGTGCATGGACGTGGCTGAAGCGGGCCTCGAAGAACTGACCAAGCACGTCGACTCCCTGATCGTCATCCTGAACGAAAAACTGGAAGACATCTACGAAGACGAAAGCATGCTCGACTGGATGCAGCACGCCGATGATGTCCTGAACAACGCGGTGGCCGGTATCGCCGAGATCATCAATGTGCCGGGCCATATCAACGTCGACTTCAACGACGTCAAGACGATCATGGGCGAGCAGGGCAAGGCCATGATGGGCACCGCGACCGCCGCCGGCGTCGATCGCGCGCGCATCGCTGCCGAGCAGGCTGTCGCTTCGCCGCTGCTGGACGGTATCGACCTGTCGGGCGCCAAGGGCGTGCTGGTCAACGTGACCGCAAGCCGTGGCCTGAAAGGTAAAGAGATCAAGGAAGTCATGGCCGCCGTGCGCGCCTTCGCCGCGCCGGACGCGTCGATCGCACAGGGTATCGCTTACGACGACGCGATGGGCGACGAGATCCGCGTGACCGTGGTCGCGACGGGCCTGGGCAAGAACAAGAAGTCGATCCAGCTGGTGCAGCCGCAGCAGGTCATGCGCACCGGTACCTACGACGCGCCAGTGATGCAGGGCGCCGCAGCGGTGGCCGGCGGCCTGACCGCCGGCAAGGCCAGCGCCGACGCGCTGGGCGGCATGAAGCAGCCGGCCGTATGGCGCCGCGAGCAGGCATCGGAGCAGGTGCAGGCAATGCAGCGCAATGGCGTCGAGACCTACGACATTCCGGCGTTCCTGCGCAAGCAGGCGGACTGATGTTCGCATGATGGTCGGCGCAGGCTGACCAGAGTTGAAGAGGCCAGCGCAAGCTGGCCTTTTTGTTTGCGCGCTGCTGGCGCGCTGCTTCCAGCCCTGTCGGCCAGCTGCCATCACACGTCATTCCCGCGGAGGCGGGAATCCAAGTCCTCAGCACTGCGCTATGCATGGCAACTGTGGCTGCGCGTGCAAACTTGGGTTCCCGCCTTCGCGGGAACGACGTGGTGGGGGGAGTGGCCAACTGCCGATGCAATGCCCTGCACACCCCTCCCGGATCGGCGATAATGGCAGGATTCACACAACATTCACAGGAGCGAACATGAGCATCCAGATTGGCGAACGCCTGCCCGACGGCACGCTGGCCGAATTCATCGAGAACGAAACTGCAGGCTGCAGCCTGGGCCCGAACACGTTCCAGGTCGCCGATCTGGTCAAGGGCAAGAAGATCGTCATCTTCGGCCTGCCTGGTGCCTTCACGCCGGGTTGCTCGGTGCAGCACGTGCCGGGCTACGTCAAGCACGCTGACGCGCTCAAAGCCAAGGGCGTCGATGAAATCTGGTGCATCTCGGTCAACGACGCATTCGTGATGGGCGCCTGGGGCCGCGACCAGAAAGCCACCGGCATCGTGCGCATGATGGCCGACGGTAACGCCACGTTCACCAAGGCACTGGGCCTGGACAACGACTACTCGGCCCACGGCATGGGCGTGCGCTCGAAGCGCTACGCGATGCTGGTGGAAGACGGCGTGGTCAAGACGCTGGACCTGGATGCCAAGGGCGTCGAAGCGTCGAGCGCGGAAGCGATGCTGGAAAAGCTGGGCTGATTTCGCCCGTGACCGCATGACGAACGGCGCTGCGGCGCCGTTTTTTTTACCGCCAACCAGGACAATCTCACCGTGAAGCGCCCATCAGGAAACCTGTACAGCATCTACGCGATGCTGCTCGCCGTCTTCATGTTCGCCTTGATGGACACGACCATGAAGCTGCTGTCGGCGCGCTACCCGGCGTTGCAGGTCGCCGCATTGCGCGCCATCTGCTCGCTGCCGCTGATTGCCCTGTACGTGGCCTGGCGCGGCGCGTTTGCCGGGATCTTCCGGGTGCGCTGGTCGATGCATTTCCTGCGTGGTGGCCTGGGCATCCTGATGCTGGCGCTGTTCGCGTTCGGCCTGCAGAAGCTGTCGCTGGCCGAAGCGTATTCCATTTTCTTCATTGCGCCGGCCCTGATCACGGCCTTGTCGGTCTTGCTGCTGCGCGAGCGCGTCGACCTGGCGCGCTGGCTCGCCATCGGCGTCGGGCTGATTGGCGTGCTGGTGGTGCTGCGTCCCAGCGGCGCGGGTTTCCTGACGGTGGGCGGCCTGGCGGTGCTGGGGTCGGCCGCCTGCTACGCCGTCTCGGCGATCACGGTGCGCGTGCTGTCACGCACTGACCGCAGCGAGCACACGGTGTTCTGGCTGATCGTGCTGATCGCCATTGGCGCGGGCGCGCTGGCGGCGCCCGACTGGGTGCCGATGCCGGCCGCTGAAATCCCGCTGCTGTGCGGCCTGGCGGTGTCGGGCTTCATCGGCCAGCTGGCGATCACGGAAGCGTTTTCGCGCGGCGAAGCGTCGAGCGTGGCGCCGTTCGAGTATTCGGCGCTGGCCTGGGGCGTGGGGCTGGACTGGCTGTTGTGGCGTGCGCTGCCCGATAGCTACACGCTGCTGGGCGCGGCCATCATCATCGGCAGCGGCCTGTATCTGATCCGCCACGAGAAAGAGCACATCGAAGCCGAGCATCCTTGAGGCGCAGGGGAGGGGCGCAGCAGCGCCGGAGACGCTGGGCTATAATCGATCCATGCTGAAACAACGAACCATCAAGGAACTGGTCCGCGCCACCGGCGTCGGACTGCACTCGGGCCGCAAGGTCGAACTCACGCTGCGCCCGGCCGGTCCGGACACGGGCATCGTGTTTCGCCGGGTCGATCTCGATCCGATCGTGTCCATTCCCAGCTCCGCGCACGTCGTGGGCGACACGCGCATGGCGTCGGTCCTGATCAAGGACGATGCGCGCGTCTCGACCGTCGAACACGTGATGTCGGCCTGCGCCGGCCTGGGCATCGACAACCTCGTCATCGACGTGACGGCCGAGGAAATCCCGATCATGGACGGTTCGGCATCGTCGTTCGTGTTCCTGCTGCAGCAGGCCGGCGTGCAAGAGCAGCCGTCGGCCCGCAAATTCATCCGCGTACTGAAGGACGTCGAAGTCCGCCAGGGCAGCGGCGCCAGCGAAAAGTGGGCGCGCCTGTCGCCGCACAACGGCTACAAGCTCGACTTCTTCATCGAATTCAATCACCCGGCGGTCGATGGCACGATGCAGCGCGCGAGCGTGGACTTCGGCGACATCACCTATGTGCGCGACGTGGCGCGTGCGCGCACGTTCGGCTTCATGCAGGACGTGGAAAGCCTGCGTGGCATGGGCCTGGCGCGCGGCGGCTCGTTCGAGAACGCGATCGTGATGGATGAATACCGCATCCTGAATGCCGACGGCCTGCGTTACGAGGATGAATTCGTGCGCCACAAGATCCTCGACGCGATCGGTGACCTGTACCTGGTCGGCCATCCGCTGCTGGCCAGCTACACGGCCCACAAGTCGGGCCACGCGCTCAACAACGACCTGCTGCGCGCCTTGCTGGCGCAGCCGGATTCGTACGAGATCGTCAGCTTCGATGCGCTCGATACCGCGCCGCCATCGTACGTCAAGCAGATGACGCGGGAGTGGGCGCAGAGCTGATCCCGGCTTTACCTGCACTCATTTTCTCTTCGCCGCCAGCGCCCTGAGCGCGGCCACCAGGTCGCGGTTGTGCTTGTCGTCCGGCAGCGATGCCGCCAGTTCCTCGAATGCGCGCACCGCCGTCGGCGGCAGCTCTAACGTGCGCATCTCGGGTTTGTCGGGCAGCGCACGCGTGACCTGCACCTTGATGCGGGTCGATTCCACCTGCCAGCCGCGCCCGATGAGCGTGGTCTGCAGCTTGGGCAGCATCTGCTTGAGCCGCGCCGCCAGCGCCGAGCTGGGCACCGCCAGAATCAATACGCCCTCCTGGAACGACAGCACATCGCAGTTGTGAAACACGGCCGGCAGCGCCGCAGCGCAATCGGACTGCAGGCGCGCCATGCGCGTGATGGCCGGCATCAGGCTGGCCAGCCGGTCGTTCGAGCGCAGGAAATCGGTGGCGGCGTGCGAGGTCTGCCGGTTCTTGGTGCCGAAGATATGGACCGGGCGCTTTGGGGGAGATTGCTGCATGCTCGGAACATACCACAGCGCGCTGCAGATGGGGAAACCCCGGCGCGGCGTCGGCCCCCGGGCAATGCAGGGTGGGATTTTACAGGCCATACAAGGCAGTCTGATAACGTTTCTGTCCCTGCGGGACTTGTTATCCTGCCCACGATCCCCAAGTGTGGCCGAATCGCATGATAAAATCAGTGGTTATTTGCCTAACGCGGTCTTTGGTGAAATCTGTTTGATATCATCTTGGCTCCCTCATTGGCGTCTATTGCGGCGTATTTAATACTAGAAACCAAGCATGTCATTCCTGACCCAGATTTTCGGCAGTCGCAACCAGCGACTGCTCAAGCAATATCAAAAGACCGTGCGTGTCATCAACGCGCTCGAGCCACAGATGGAGCAGCTCTCGGACGCGGAACTGCAAGCCAAGACGCCTGAATTCAAGGACCGGCTGGCCAAGGGCACGACCCTCGACGAGATCCTGCCGGAAGCGTTCGCCGTCTGCCGCGAAGCGGCCAAGCGCGTCATGAAGATGCGCCACTTCGACGTCCAGCTGATCGGCGGCATGGTCCTGCACCAGGGCAAGATCGCGGAGATGGGCACGGGCGAGGGCAAGACCCTGATGGCCACGCTGCCGGTCTACCTGAACGGCTTGTCGGGCAAGGGCGTGCACGTCATTACCGTCAACGATTACCTGGCGCAGCGCGATGCTGACCAGATGGGCCAGCTGTACGGCTGGCTGGGCTTGAGCACCGGTGTCAACCTGTCGCAGCTCGACCACGACAGCAAGCAGAAAGCCTACAGCTCGGACATCACGTACGGCACCAACAACGAATTCGGCTTCGACTACCTGCGCGACAACATGGTCTACGACCTGCGCGAGCGCGTCCAGCGCGGCCTGAATTTCTCGGTGGTCGATGAAGTCGACTCGATCCTGATCGATGAAGCGCGTACGCCGCTCATCATCTCAGGTCAGGCCGAGAACCACACTGACCTGTACATCCGCCTGAACGCGGTGCCGCCGCAGCTGGTCCAGCAGATCGGCGAAGAAACCCCGGACGGCAAGGGCAAGATCGAAGTCCCGGGCGACTACCTGAAGGACGAGAAAGCGCACACCGTGCTGCTGACCGAATCGGGCCACGAGCACGCCGAAGCGATCCTGACCGAGATGGGCCTGCTGCCTGAAGGCGCGTCGCTGTACGACGCCGGCAACATCACGCTGATCCACCACCTGTACGCGGCGCTGCGCGCCCACGTCCTGTACCACAAGGACCAGCACTACGTGGTGCAGAACAACGAAGTCGTCATCGTCGACGAATTCACCGGCCGCCTGATGACGGGCCGCCGCTGGTCGGACGGCCTGCACCAGGCCGTCGAAGCGAAAGAGGGCGTGCGCATCCAGAACGAGAACCAGACGCTGGCCTCGATCACGTTCCAGAACTACTTCCGCATGTACGGCAAGCTGGCCGGCATGACCGGTACTGCCGACACCGAAGCCTTCGAATTCCAGGAAATCTACGGCCTCGAAACCGTCGTCGTCCCGCCGAACCGGCCGTCGCAGCGCAAGGACCGCCAGGATCAGGTCTACAAGACGTCCGACGAGAAGTACAACGCGATGGTCATGGACATCCGCGACTGCTACGAGCGCGGCCAGCCGGTCCTGGTGGGTACCACCTCGATCGAGAACTCCGAGCTCCTGTCTGGCATCCTGACCAAGGCCAACCTGCCGCACAACGTCCTGAACGCGAAGCAGCACGCACGCGAAGCGGAAATCGTCGCGCAGGCAGGCCGTCCGAAGATGATCACCATCGCCACCAATATGGCTGGCCGTGGTACCGACATCGTCCTGGGCGGCAATATGGGCAAGCAGATCCAGCTCATCGAAGCCGATGGCAACCTGACCCCTGAGCAAAAAGCAGCCCAGTCGCAGACGCTGCGCGACGAGTGGCAATCGCTGCACGACCACGTGGTCAATGCCGGCGGCCTGCACATCATCGGCACCGAGCGTCACGAATCGCGCCGCGTCGACAACCAGCTGCGCGGCCGCTCGGGGCGTCAGGGCGATCCGGGTTCGTCCCGCTTCTACCTGTGTCTGGACGACGCGCTGCTGCGCATCTTCGCGGGCGACCGCGTGCGCGCGATCATGGACCGCCTGAAGATGCCGGAAGGCGAACCGATCGAAGCGGGCATCGTCTCGCGCTCGATCGAGTCGGCCCAGCGCAAGGTCGAGGCCCGCAACTTTGACGTGCGCAAGCAGCTGCTCGAGTACGACGACGTCGCCAACGACCAGCGCAAGGTGATCTACACTCAGCGTAACGAACTGCTCGAAGCGACCGACATCAGCGAGATGATCAATTCGCTGCGCGTGGGCGTGTTCACGGACCAGGTGCGCCTCCATGTGCCGGCCGAATCGGTCGAAGAACAGTGGGACGTCAAGACGCTGGAAACGACGCTGGCGGGCGAGTGGAGCCTGAACGTGCCGCTGCAGCAGATGCTGCAGGACGAGCCGAACCTGAACGACGACGACCTGCTCGAGCGCGTGCTGACGGCGGCGGAAACGTCGTACAACAGCAAGGTCGGCATCGTGGGCCGCGAATCGTTCGGTGGTTTTGAGCGCAACGTCATGCTGCAGAGCGTCGACACCCACTGGCGCGAACACCTCGCGGCGCTGGACCACCTGCGCCAGGGTATCCACCTGCGCGGCTATGCACAGAAGAACCCGAAGCAGGAATACAAGCGCGAAGCGTTTGAGCTGTTCTCGAACATGCTCGACCTGATCAAGAACGAAGTGATCCGTACGGTCATGACGGTCCACATCCAGTCGCGCGAAGAAGTCGAAGCCGCCGAAGCAGCGATGGCAGCGCAAGCGGCCCAGCTCGAGAACGTCAACTACCAGCACGCCGACTACAACCCGTCGGCCGCGCCGGAAGAGCTGTTCAATCCGAACCCGAACAAGGATGGCGAAGGCGACGCGGTCTCGGCCGAAGACCATAGCAGCTACATGGGCGTGAAGGTCGGCCGCAACGACCCATGCCCTTGCGGCAGCGGCAAGAAGTTCAAGCAGTGCCACGGCAAGCTGGCGTAAGCGCAGCAGGCAGGTAGCAGTGAAAGGCGGCCGGGGAAACCCGGCCGTTTTCTATTTTGGGGGCTGATGGCGCAGGGTGGACGGCTATGCCGTCCACGCGGTGATCGTTACCGGTCGATACCCCGAGAAGGCCCTTCGTTTTACTGCCGGATGACCCGGCTGCCAACCATCACCGCGTGGACGGAAAGACCCGTCCACCCTACGCATCAAGGGAAAGCGGAGGGAAACGCGGCGGGTTTATTTTGGCCCGCAATTTCGTACCGGAGGATCGTGCCGTTACAATAAGCGATTCGAATTTTTCCAGCGAGATCACCATGGCCGTCAATTCCCCCCTGCCAGTCGCAGCCGACCTGAAACCCGTCAACGGTATCGAGATCGGTTTCGCTGAAGCCGGCATCAAGAAGCCCAACCGCAAGGACATCCTCGTCATGCGCGTGGCCGAAGGCGCCACTGTCGCCGGCGTGTTCACGCTGAACCGCTTCTGCGCCGCGCCAGTCCAGGTCAGCAAGGCCAATCTGGCTGCCGTCAAGAATGGCGGCGCGCCGATCCGCGCGCTGGTGGTCAATACCGGCAATGCCAACGCCGGCACGGGCGAAGAGGGCCTGGCAAATGCGCAGGCCACCTGCGCCGAGCTGGCCAGGCTGCTGGATATCGAGCCGGGCCAGGTGCTGCCGTTTTCGACTGGCGTGATCCTGGAACAGCTGCCGCTGCAGAAAGTCGTCGCCGGCCTGCCGGCCGCGGTGTCGAACCTGAAGGCGGACAACTGGTACAACGCCGCCGAGGCGATCATGACCACCGACACGCAGCCGAAGGCCGCATCGCGCACCGTCACCATCGGCGGGCACACCGTCACGATGAGCGGCATCAGCAAGGGCGCCGGCATGATCAAGCCGAACATGGCCACGATGCTGGGCTACCTGGCGTTCGACGCCAAGGTCGCGCAGCCGGTGCTCGATGAACTGGTCAAGCATGCCGCCGACCATTCGTTCAACGCGATCACGATCGATGGCGACACGTCGACCAATGATTCGTTCATCATCGTCGCCACCGGCGCCGGTTCGCTCGTGATCGACAAGGCCGAAGGCGCCGACTACGAAGCACTGAAAGACGCCGTGACCGACATCTCGCGCAACCTGGCGCAGCAGATCATCCGCGACGGCGAGGGCGCCACCAAGTTCATGACCATCACGGTCGACGAAGGTGCCGACGTGGCCGAGTGCCGCAAGATCGCCTACGCGATCGCGCATTCGCCGCTGGTGAAGACCGCGTTCTTCGCGTCGGACCCCAACCTGGGCCGCATCCTGGCCGCTGTCGGCTATGCCGGCGTGGACGACCTGGATGTCACGAAGCTCGACCTGTACCTGGACGACGTCTGGGTTGCCAAGGCGGGCGGCCGCAATCCCGACTACAAGGAAGAAGACGGCCAGCGCATCATGAAGCAGTCCGAGATCACGGTGCGCGTCAAGCTCGCACGTGGCGACGCCACGGCCACGGTCTGGACCTGCGACCTGTCGCACGACTACGTCACGATCAACGCCGATTACCGGTCCTGATCTTGACGTCGCCACTGGACCAGTTCCTGCGCCGCGCCGAAGGTCTGCTCGAGCGTCTGGAAGCCGTGCTGCCGGCCGCGCATGCCCGTGAGCCGGACTGGAAGCGCAGCACGGCCTTCCGCTGGCGCCGTCGTGCGGGTGGTGCCGGCAACTACCTGCAGCCGGTGCTGCACGCGTCGACCATCAACCTGGACGACCTGCACCACGTGGCCGCGCAAAAGCGCCAGATCGAGCAGAATACGCGCCAGTTCGTCGCGCGCCGCCCGGCCAACAACGTGCTGCTGACCGGCGCGCGCGGCACCGGCAAATCGTCGCTGATCAAGGCCTGCCTGAACGGCTACGCCGACCAGGGCCTGCGCCTGATCGAAGTCGACAAGGCCGATCTGGCCGACCTGCCCGACATCGTCGACCTGGTCGCGGGTCGGCCCGAGCGCTTCGTGATCTTTTGCGATGACCTGTCGTTCGAAGAGGGCGAGGCCGGCTACAAGGCGCTGAAGGTCGCGCTTGACGGCAGCATTTCGGCGCAGTCCGACAATGTCCTGATCTACGCGACGTCGAACCGGCGCCACCTGATGCCCGAGAAAATGTCGGACAACGCCGGCTACCAGCATGGCACGGATGGCGACCTGCATCCGGGCGAAACGGTCGAAGAGAAAATCTCGCTGTCCGAACGGTTTGGTTTGTGGCTGTCGTTCTACCCGTTCCGCCAGGACGACTACCTCGCGATCGCGGGCCACTGGCTCGCCAGCTTCGGCTGCACGCCGGAGCAGATCGCGGCGGCGCGGCCCGAAGCGCTGCAGTGGGCCTTGCAGCGTGGCTCGCGCTCGGGCCGTGTGGCATGGCAGTTCGCCAAGGACTACGCAGGCAAGCTGCCGGATCAAGCCGCATGAATACCGTGAAAGCCAAACCCGTCGATGTCGCCGTCGGTGTGCTGATGCGCCCCGATGGCGACGTGCTGCTCGGCCAGCGCCCGGACGGCAAGCCGTATGCCGGCTACTGGGAATTCCCGGGCGGGAAAGTCGAAGCGGGCGAAGACATCTTCGCGGCGCTGCAGCGCGAGTTCATGGAAGAACTCGGGGTCCAGGTCGTGAGCGGGGAGGCCTGGTGCTGCGTCGAACACGTCTACGAGCACGCCCACGTGCGCCTGTATTTCTACATCTGCCGCGAGTGGATTGGCGCGCCGCAAAGCCTGGAAGGGCAAGCCTTTGCCTGGCAGGGCGCGTACGGCGTCAGCCCGCTGCTGCCGGCGACGATCCCGCTGCTCGAATGGCTCGACCGCGTCCGCTATCCGGACGCCAACACGTAAAGTTCACCTCATGAAGATCATCATTCTCGGCAGTGGCGTCATCGGAACCGCATCGGCGTATTTCCTGGCCCAGGCCGGGCATGACGTGACCGTTATCGACCGCCAGCCCGATTCGGGCCTGGAAACAAGCTTCGGCAACGCCGGCGAAATCTCGCCCGGCTACGCGACGCCATGGGCTGGGCCGGGCGTGCCGGCCAAGGCGCTCAAGTGGCTGACGATGCAGCACAGCCCCCTGGTGATCCGGCCGAAGCTCGATGTGCACCAGTGGCGCTGGATCCTGCAGATGCTCGCCAACTGCAATACCCACAGCTACCAGGTCAACAAGACGCGCATGGTGCGCCTGGCCGAATACAGCCGCGACGTGCTGGTGCAGCTGCGGCGTGACACCGGCATCGCCTACGACGAACGCAGCCAGGGCACGCTGCAGCTGTTTCGCACGCAGAAGCAGCTCGACGGCGCGCACACGGATACCGAGGTGCTGCGTCAGTCCGGCGTGGCGTATGAGTTGCTCGATCCGGCTGGCTGCACGCGCTACGAACCGGCGCTGGCACGGGTGCCCGGCAAGTATGTCGGCGGCCTGTTGCTGCCGAATGACGAGACGGGCGACTGCTTCAAGTTCACGCAGGGCCTGGCCAGACTGGCCGAGGGCCTGGGCGTCAGGTTCCGCTACGGCGTCAGGATTGATCGCCTCACCACCGAAGGCGACCGCGTCACCGGCGTCGTCACCGACCAGGGCACGTTGACCTCGGATGCCTTCGTCATGGCGCTGGGCAGCTATTCGCCGCAGTTGCTGCGCCAGATCGGCATCCACGTTCCCGTCTATCCGGTCAAGGGCTACTCGATCACGGTGCCGATCACGGATGCGTCGGGCGCGCCCGAGTCGACGGTGATGGACGAGACCTACAAGGTGGCGATCACGCGCCTGGGTGACCGCATCCGCGTGGGCGGCACGGCCGAGATTGCAGGCTACGACCTGCGCCTGCACCAGGCGCGGCGCGATACGCTCGAACACTCGGTGACCGATCTGTTCCCGGATGGCGGCGACGTCGCCAAAGCGTCGTTCTGGTGCGGCCTGCGGCCAATGACGCCGGACGGCACGCCGGTGGTCGGGCCGACACCGTACCGCAACCTGTTCCTCAATACCGGCCACGGTACGCTGGGCTGGACGATGGCGTGCGGTTCGGGACGCGTGCTGGCCGACATGCTGTCGGGAAGGCAGCCGGAGATCGGCCTGGAAGGCCTGTTCATGGACCGCTACGGGCGGCGAAACAAGCCGGTGGTGGTGCCGCAGGGGATCCGCAGCGGGACCTAGCCGGGCATCCGGCGGTCAGCGCTGTGGTGGCTGTGGCGGCGGCGGTTCGTCGAACGGATCGAGCGGGTCGGCCGGCACGGCGCCGGGGATGACGAATTTTTCTTCGGCCCAGGCACCCAGGTCGATTTGCTTGCAGCGCTCGGAACAGAACGGGCGATACTTGTTCGCCTCGGTCCATTCGACTTTCTTGCTGCAGGTAGGGCAGGAGACAACGGTCATCGTACGGTCAATTACCAATCAATTAGAAATAGCAGTCAGAAATTGCAAAGCGTCAGGTCGAACGGTACATCTACTTCGAGCGGCTTGGGCTTGCAGTCGCCGTCCTGGCTGGTGAAGCGCACCCACAGCATGTACTTGTTGGCCGAGATCTCGGGGATCGCGCCGGTGGTTTCGTCGAGCGTCAGGCGCAGCATCTGGTAGATTTTACCCTGTAACATCTGCTGGTAGCTGCCGGCGGCGGCGAACAGCTTGACCGACGTGCCCGAATTGCGCAGCAGGCGCAGCACCAGCGACAGTGCTTCGAGCAGCGGCGAGAGCGGGCCGAACCAGCCCATGATGTCCTCGAAGCGTTTCTCGAACGGGCGCTTTTGCCAGGCAAAGTACGACGGCAGGTCGAACTCGCAGGCGCCGCCCGGAATGATCGTGCGGCCGCGAATGCTCATGAGCCACTCGTTCTCGCGCACGTTCTGCCCCGTCTTGCCCTGGCTCGCGACCAGCGCGCTGCTGGCCGTGTCGAGTTCGGCCAGCACGGCGTCGAGGGTTTCGGCAACGACGGCCGGGTTGCTGCGGTAGGCGAGCAGCGACTGCTTCTGGCGCTCGAGTTCCTGCAGCAGGTCGGATTTGAGGTCGGCGCGGCCGGCCACTTCCAGCATGTCGAAGATCGTCGCGAGCGCGACGTGGTGCTGCATCGGGTGTTCCTGATGCACGAAGAACTTGAATTTCTCGTACAGGTCTTCCAGCCGCAACAACGTGCGAATCCGCTCGTTGAAAGGATATTCGTAGACGATCAAAATGACATTCCTCTGAATGTAGGCGGGAAGGCAACTGCGTGATTCTGAACCATGCGGCCAGAAATTACAAACCCTGCATCACTCTTGTTACACACTTAACGCGAGATACCGTTCATGCAATGCCTGCACCTGCGCCTGCAGGGCGTCCAGGCCGCTGTCGTTGTCGACGAGGTCGTCGGCTTCGGCCAGGCGCCGTGCGCGCGTGACCTGGGTGGCCATGATCGCGCGTACCTCGTCGGCGGAGAGCTGGCTACGCTGCATGACGCGCGCCACCTGCGTGTCTTCGCTGCAGTCGATGGCCAGCACGCGCGTGACGCGTTCGCGCCAGCTGCCCGATTCGATCAAGAGCGGCACGACGTAGATGACGTAGGCGCCCGTGGCTGCTTGACCGGCTGCCTCGGTCGCGGCGCGGATGCGCGGATGCAGGATGGCTTCAAGCCGCGCGCGGGCGGTGGCATCCGAAAACACGAGGGTGCGCATGCGGGCGCGGTCGAGTGCGCCGTCCGGTTGCGCGAAGTCGGGCCCGAACTCGGCCACGATGGCCGGCATCGCCGCACCCTGCGGCGCGGTCAGCGCATGGGCGATGACGTCGGTGTCGACGATCGTCGCGCCCAGTGCGGCAAACAGGTCGGCCACCGTGCTCTTGCCGCAGCCGATGCCACCGGTGAGGCCTACCGAAAACACCGGCGTCATCCGAACAGGCCCGCCGTGAAGCCGCCCAGCTGCGCGCCGTACAGCATCGTCAGCAGGCCCGCCGCCGCCAGGTAGGGGCCGAACGGGATTGCCTTGTCGCGTGCGCGCTTGGCAAACACGATCAGGCCGATGCCGACGATCGCGCCGACCACCGACGACAGCAGGATGATCGTCGGCAGCGCGGTCCAGCCCAGCCACGCGCCCAGGCCGGCCAGCAGCTTGAAGTCGCCGTAGCCCATGCCTTCCTTGCCAGTGGCCAGTTTGAACAGCCAGTACACGGACCACAGCACGAGATAGCCGGCAGCGGCGCCGATCACGGCGTCGTGCAGCGGCACGAAGGTGCCGTTCAGGTTGATGAGCAGGCCCGCCCACAGCAACGGGTAGGTCAGGTCGTCCGGCAGCAACTGCGTGTCGTAATCGATGAAGGTCATCGCGATCAACAGCCACGCGAAGGGCAGGCTGGCCATGCCCATCGCGCCGCTGCCGAAGGTCCAGACCAGCAGGCCCGAGACGATCGCGGTGAACAGTTCGACGGCCGGATAGCGCGGCGAAATCGGCGTCTTGCACTTGCGGCACTTGCCGCCCAAAACCAGGTAGCTGATGACCGGGATGTTTTCCAGCGCCGTGATCCGGTGCCCGCAGCACGGACAGGCGGAGCGGGGCACCGTCAGGTTGAAGCGATCCGTGTGAGGTGGCGGCTGGCCGCTCTCCTGCGCGACGTAGTTGTCGGATTCACGCTGCATCATCTTCGGGATGCGGTAGATGACGACGTTCAGGAAGCTGCCGACCAACAGGCCCAAGAGGGCCGCCACCAGCGTGGGTGCAAGCTGCGCAGGGAGTGCAAACAAAAGGGATTCCAGAGGCATGTCGGTCGTTTCGGGTCAGGTGGCGTGCAGTACGGGCAGGCCGCACGGTAGATTCTGTAGAACAACCTTATTGTAGGGCGTTTCCCCCGTTTGGCGAAGCGCTTTGCCGGTCCCCGCGCACGATTGCGACGCCTCACGCAGGCTGCGCCAGCAACCCACCAGACTCGATCCATCGATGCTCTGTTTCACCACGCCCATGCCAAGTCCGACATTCACATTCCTGAACCATGCCAGCTGGTTGCTGCGCACCGACAGTGCGCTGTTGCTGGCCGACCCGTGGCTCGAAGGCCCGCTCTACAACGATGCCTGCCGCCTGCTCGACGATTCTGGCGGCAGCGCGGCCTTGATCGCCGAACTCAATGCCAGCGGCTTGCCGGTCTTTGTCTGGTGCTCCAGCGCCCGGCCGGATCACCTGTCGCGCCTGTTCGTACAGCGTTTTCGCGCCGACTTTCGCGGCGTCGCCACTTTTCTCTGCCGCCAGGGCGACTGGCGCCTGGCTGACGCATTGCGGCGCCACCATCTGGCCGTTGCCGAATGCCCCGCCGGCGCGGCGCGCACGCTGGCTCCCGGCTTGCGCCTGACGGCCCATGCCAGTGGCGAGTCCGGGTCATATTGCCTGATCGCGTGCGGACGCCATACGCTGCTGCACCTGGGCGAACGGGCGCTGGCCACTGCCACCGCGTGCCGCCGCGTGGCCGCGCAACTGCGCGCAGCGCAGATTCGTGTCGATCTGTTGCTGACCGGCTTTGCCGACCTCGCCTGGCATGACGGGCCCGACGATGCCACGCGGGGCCAGGCGGCGGCTGAACGCGACATCGCGCGCCTGGCGTGCCAGGCCGACGCTTTCCGGCCACGGCTGATCGTGCCGGTCGCCTCGTTCGCGCAGTTCAGCCGCATCGACAATGCGTGGCGCAACCATGGCCTTCCCACGCCTCTGGATGTGCTCGACGCGCCACGGCTGGCTGCGCTGCGTGGCGTCATCCGGTTCATGCGGCCGGGCGCGCAGTTTGAACTGGCATCTGCGACGCCGGCCAGATTGTGCGCGCAGCACGACGCAGCGCTGGTGCACTGGATGGCGCGCTGGCGCGCGCAGCCCGCGCCGTTGCCTCGCCCGGGCCAGGCCACGCTGGCCGAGCTGAAAGAAGCGTTTGCCGCTTACCGAGACCACGCCAGTGTGCACCTCTACGGCCTGGCCAGCTTGCTGGAATGGCTCCGCGTCGTGCGCCCGCTGCACCTCGCGTTACCCGACCTGCACCGGACGCTCGTGCTGTCATACCGGCATGGCCTGCGCCCCCTGGCGCGCGATGCACCGGCCGATATCGCGATGTGTTCGGGGACGGCGCTGTACCTGCTGCGCGCCGGGGACGGGTTCGACACGACGGTTGCCGGCGGCTGTTGGCGCAGTAGGCGTGCGCATGGCTGGTCGACGTTCGCGCGTTTTTTTCTGCCTCAGCGTCTTTGCGGGCGCATGCCGGACCGGCAACGGCCAGGGGTTTTGGGCCGCATATTGCTACGTGCGATATTGGTCTGGGCGTGGCGTGTAATACGTACACCATTGCCGTAAATGCACCGCGCGAATTGACTGCGGTGCTGCCAATGATATCCCGCCGTAATGCCGGCAGAATACAGACCGGCTCCGCATTTTCTCTCATCCATATTGCGCGATAAGACGGGTTGAAATACCCGGGGTTATGTCATTACATTGCTCCCATATATTGTCGCGCAAATAACATGCAAACATTATTTCATTGATATTATCCCGGCGATTATCGACTGGATGAAGGCGGGTGAAATGCCCTTGGCATGCCGCGAATCCGGCACTGATCGTGTTTCATTTATGCAACGTGTGAAATTTTTTACCTGTGCCTGATGGGTGTCGCGCGACGCGGTGCCAACGGAAGATCACAGGAAAGCTCAGCGATCGGAAGCCCTGATTGCGTCGAGCGTTGTGAACCTTGCGCACCAGCAGGGATGCCAGCATCCGGCATATCCAGACACATTCGTATTGACGGTGGCACCAGTCGCATGGCCACGTCAATCACGTCTTGCACTGCAGCATTCCGATAGAGCGTGTAATACAGGCAATTTACTCGAACCTTTGAAATTTCTGAAATTTCGAATGTTTCATTTGTAAATATAGCGACTGAATGAACGGTATTTCCCGCTTGCGGCAATGGGTGCGGCTGAATGACCGAAAACTGGCATCAATCCACGACGCATAATCGATTGCGCCGATTCCGGCGCCGGGATTTTCAATGGCGCATCAGGATCAGCGTGGTTATCATGCGAGATGCCTGAAGCATATATATCCAACGTCAATATGGAGCAAAGACATTATGTCCGATGACCAGCAATCTCCTTCCCGGCGCCGCACGCTCATCAAGACCCTGGTCTTCGTGCCGATGGGTGCGGGCGCGGCAGCAGCAATCCAGCAGAATTTGCCCAACGCGACGGCCGCAGCGCCGGCCGAAGGCAAGCCTGACGCCTACACCCCAAAATTCTTCACCGCGACCGAGTGGAAATTCGTCATCGCCGCCGTCGATCGCCTGATCCCGCATGACCAGCACGGCCCTGGCGCCGTCGAACTGGGCGTGCCGGAATTCCTCGACCGCCATATGCAGACCCCATACGCCGCCGGCGCGATCTGGTACATGCAGGGGCCATTCCTCGAAGCGACGTCCGAATTCGGCTACCAGGGCAAGCTGGCGCTCAAGGACATCATCCGCGTGGGCATCAAGGCCGTCGACGCGCATTGCGCCAGCAGCTTCTCGGGCAAGGCGTTTGCCGACCTCGACCTGCGCATGCAGGAGGCGGTACTGAAGGATCTCGAAGAAGGCAAGATCAAGCTGGCCGACATTTCGTCGAAGCTGTTCTTCGCTGACTTCCTCGCCGAAGTGCGCGCCGGCTACTTTGCCGACCCGAGCCACGGCGGCAACAAGAACATGGGCGCATGGAAGATGATCGGCTACCCCGGCATGCGGGGCGATTATCTGGAGTGGGTCAAGATTCGCGACAAACCGTATCCGCTCGGACCGGTCGATCTGGCGGGACGGAGAGGATAAGCATGGCAATCGTAAAACCAAAAACAGATGCAGTGATCGTTGGCATGGGCTGGGTTGGCGCCATCATTGCCAAGGAATTGACGGACGCCGGCATGAACGTCGTCGTGCTCGAGCGCGGTCCTGACCGTGATACGCAGCCCGACTTCGCCTACCCGCGCGTGATCGATGAGCTCGAAGGCTCGGTGCACCGCAAGTACCTGCAGTCGCTGGCGCAGGAAACCATCGCGATCCGCCACAACGGCACGACGTCGGCCGTGCCGATGCGCCGCATGGGTTCGTTCAAGCCGGGCACCGGCGTCGGTGGTGCCGGTTCGCACTGGTCGGGCTGCCACTTCCGCGCGCTGCCGGAGGATTTCAAGATCCGCAGCATCATGGAACAGAAGTACGGCAAGAAGATCCTGCCGGCCGGCATGTCGATCCAGGATTTCCCGATCACGTATGAAGATCTGGAACCGCACTTCGACCACTTCGAATACGTGTGCGGCACCTCGGGCAAGGGCGGCATCATCAATGGCGCGCAGGTCGCCGGCGGCAATCCGTACGAAGGTTCGCGCTCGCGCGAATTCCCGCTCGGGCCAAACCCGGACTACCTCGGCGCCGAATACTTCTACAAGGCCGCCAACGCGATGGGTTACCACCCATACCCGATCCCGGCCTCGAACGCCTCGGGCACCTATGTCAACCCGTACGGTTGCCAGATGGGGCCATGTAACTTCTGCGGCTTCTGCTCCGACTATGGCTGCCTGAATTACTCGAAGGCGAGCCCGAACGCGAACATCCTGCCGGTGCTGCGTGGCCGCAAGGGCTTCGACCTGCGCACGATGGCGCAAGTGATGAAGGTCAACCTGACGCCGGACGGCAAGATGGCCACCGGCGTGAACTACCTCGACGCTCAGGGCCGCGAGACCGAGCAGCCGGCGGACATCGTCATCCTGGCCGCGTTTGCTCTCTACAACGTGCACCTGATGCTGCTCTCGGGCATTGGCCCGGCGTACGACCCTGTCACCAAGACCGGTACCGTCGGCAAGAACTACTCGTACCAGAACCTGAACCGCGTCTCGCTGTTCTTCGACGAGACCGTGCACGCCAACCAGTTCATGGGCATTGGCGGCGGCGGTGCGACGTTCGATGACCTGAACGGCAACCGCAACGATCCGACCAAGACCGGCTTCATCGGCGGCGGCATCATCTGGGCGCGCCAGCCGGGCGGCGGTCCAGTGCGCGGCATCGCGACCGCACCGGGCGTACCGGGCTGGGGCAGCGACTGGAAGAAGGGCGCCAAGGATGCAATGCGTCACTCGTTCTACTTCGAAGTGCAGGGCTCCTGCATGTCGTACGACGATGCCTATCTCGACCTCGACCCGAACTACAAGGATGGTTTCGGCCGGCCACTGCTGCGCATGACGTTCGACTGGCACGAGAACGAAATCATCGCGTCGCAATACCTGGTCGGCAAGGCGCAGGACATGTGCCAGGTGCTCAATCCATTGGCCATCAAGGGCGATGCGAAAAAGGCGGGCAGCCACTACAACATCAACCAGTACCAGAGCACGCACACGGTCGGCGGCGCCATCATGGGCGACAACCCGAAGACGTCGGCCCTGAACAAGTACCTGCAGTCGTGGGATGTGCCGAACGTGTTCGCGCCGGGCGCCAACGCGTTCCCGCAGAACAATGGCTACAACCCGACCGGCATGGTCGGCGCGCTGGCGTACTGGTGTGCCAAGGCGATCCGCGAGCAGTACATCAAGAACCCAGGCCCACTGGTCCAGGCATAAGAGGACAAACAGATGACGACGAAAAAACCTGTGAAAAAAGTCCTCCTGACCCTTGGCATCGTTGGCGCGCTGGTGGTTGCCGGCATGTACGGCTACGCTGTCGCACCGACCGAAACGCGCAAGATCGAACCCGGTCCGCAGCTTGCAGCAGGCGCCAGGCCTGATGCCGGCCTGATCGAGAAGGGGCGCTATGTCGCCACCGCCTCGGACTGTATCGCCTGCCACACGGCGCCAAGCGGCAAAGCCTTCGCGGGCGGCCGCGTGATCCAGTCGCCGATCGGCAATATGTACTCGACGAACATCACGCCGGACAAGACGACCGGTATCGGCAACTACTCGCTGGACGATTTCGATCGTGCGATCCGCCACGGCATCACGCCGACCGGCGGCACGCTGTATCCGGCGATGCCGTTCCCGTCGTACGCCCGCATGAGCGACGACGACCTGCGCGCGCTGTACGCCTACTTCATGCACGGCGTGGCGCCGGCAAGCGCCGCGAACCGCGCGGCCGACATCCGCTGGCCGCTGTCGATCCGCTGGCCGCTCGGCATCTGGCGCAAGACCTTCGTGCCGGTTCAGGGCCCGATGGACCTGTCGAAGTACGCTGACCAGCGCATCGCGCGCGGCGCCTATCTGGTCCAGAGCCTGGGTCACTGCGGCACCTGCCACACCCCGCGCGCCGCCACGCTCAACGAGCTGGCGCTGGACGAGTCCGGTCCCGAGTACCTGGCTGGCGGTCCGCTGATCGACGGCTGGCTCGCAGTGAACCTGCGTGGTGACAAGGTCGATGGCATGGGCAACTGGAGCGAAAAGGATATCGTCGATACCCTCAAGACCGGTCGCAACAGCCATTCCGGCGTGCTCGGCGAGCCGATGCAGGACGTTGTCCTGCACAGCACGCAGAACATGACGGATGCCGACCTGAGCGCCATGGCAGGCTACCTCAAGACGCTGCCGGCCACGGGCAACAAGAAAGCCAGCTTCACGGCCAGCACGGCAACCGTCGACACCATCATGAGCGGCGACGACAGCCAGCGCGGTGTCCAGCTGTACCTGGACAATTGCTCGGCCTGCCACCGTGTCGACGGCAAGGCATCGGGCAATGTGTTCCCTGCGCTGCCGGGCAACCCGACCGTGCTGCAGCAAGACCCGAGCTCGCTGATCCGCGTGATCCTGGCCGGCGCACGCCTGCCATCGACCAAAACGGCGCCATCGGAACTGGGCATGCCCGGCTTCGCGTGGCGTCTGTCGGACGAAGACACGGCGCACCTGACCACCTTCGTGCGCAATGCCTGGGGCAACAAGGCCGCGCCAGTGGGCGCAGCCGATGTGGCCAAGGTGCGCAAGGCACTGAAGGACCACGAGATCCACGAGATGGACAAGGGCGATACCAGGCACTAAGCGTGCAGTGGTAGCGTGACGGCGGCGCCGTCGGTACACGGTCATTCGATGGCCGCGTACCGGCGGCGCCGCTTTTTTTTTACGGTAGGGTGGGCGGGTTTCCCGCCCACGCGTTCAACCCGCTTTCGCACACCACGGAGCGACGTCAGGAGTGTGTCCATCCCGCCCGACCTTCCTGTACAGTTTATGCTGCGAGACCAAGAGCCCCCGTGACGACGGCAGGTTCGACATCGGCACGCGTCGTGTTTCGCTTGAAGGTGTGCACGTCAACAACCACCACGCCAGCGGCGCCAGGCGCTGGCGACCGAGTTCAGCCTGACGGGGCTGCCGGACCATCCATGACCATCGAACTTGTTCTAGTTGCTGCCAGGAGCTTCCTGTTTGTCTTGGTGACGATGTTGCCAATCCTTAATCCGGCCGCGACCGCGCCGATTTTCCTGAGCCTGACCGAAGGCGCATCGCCGACGATCCGCACGCTGCTGGCACGCCGCATCGCCCGCAACATGTTCTGGCTGATGGCCGGCTCGATGCTGATCGGCTCGTATGTCCTCGATTTTTTCGGCATCTCGCTGCCCATCGTCCGCATTGGCGGCGGGCTGATCCTGGCGTCCGTTGCCTGGCGCCTGCTCGGGGCGACGCCTGCCACGCCCGACAGCCGGGCCTCCCTGGCCGAGACCTTCACGCCAGAACACGCCCAGCGGCAAGCCTTTTATCCGCTGACGTTCCCGATCAGCTGTGGCCCGGCCTCGATTGCCGTCGCCATCACGGTCGGTGTGGCCCTGCATGATGTCAAGGTCGTGTTTTCCCTGGCGCGCATGGGCGGCGCCTTGGTTGCCCTGGGTCTCATTGGCGTGTTGCTGTACCTGGCGTTCCGCTACGGCGAGCACTTCCTGCGCCTGATCGGCGAAGCCGGCACCGCCGTCTTCCTGCGCCTGACCGCGTTCATCCTGTTGTGTCTGGGCGTACAGATCGTCTGGGACGGGGTGCGTGAACTGGTGCTCGGGCTGATGCCGGTGGCCACCCATCTTGCTGTTTTAATGTGACCTTATGGTCCTGACCTCTGGAGACCATCGATGACTTTCTTCACCCATCCGCCAGTGCGCCTGGCATTGGCATTATCGGGCTGCCTGAGCTGCAGCGCCGCAGTTGCCCAGGACACGCCGGAGCTCGACTTCTATGGCTCGCTGCGCACCCAGGTCGAATCGGTCCACCCCGACCGTGCCGATTCCTACACCGGCCTGCGCGACGCGTATTCGCGCGTGGGCGTGAGCGGCAAGTACCCGATCAATGCGGGCCTGGCGCTCACCGGCCAGGTCGAACTGCCGGTCGATGTCGCCAACGCCAGGCTGCGCGATCCGTATGACCAGGATGAACCCATCCGCATCGCCAGCGTCGGCGTGAAGGGCACGCTCGGCGCGCTCACCTACGGCCAGCAGTGGATGCCTTACTACAACGCGGTCGCGGCGCCGGTGGACATGTTCAGCACGTACTACAGCGGCTATGCCACGTACACCGTGTTCCGGGTGGCCAAGACGCTGGCGTACACGACACCGGCCTACAACGGCCTGTCGTTCGGCGCAGGCTATGCCCCCAGCAGCGGCAACCGCCGCTCGACCTCGCGCATCGACGACCGCCGCTGGCAGGCCGTGGCGACGTATGTACGCGGCGACACCCGCCTGGCGGCAGGGGTCGATGACCGGGGCGACGCCGGTTATGGCAAGAACCGCATCTACGGCGTCACGCTGAGCCACCAGGCCGATGCCCTGTACCTCGCAGTGAAGTACGAGGCATTCGAGACGGGCAACCGCCAGCCAGGCAGCTTCTCGACCGATGGCAACCGCGCCATCAATCTGTATGGCCACTATGCGCTGGGCAAGAGCACGATCAAGCTGATGCTCGCGAAGGTGGATAACTACGGTGACGAGATCATCCACCTCGGCATCGATTACGCGCTGTCGCGCGACGCCAGGTTGTTTGCCGAGCTGTATCACGAAGCCGAGACGGCGGCGCTGACGGCGCGCCGTGGCGGTCTGGCGGACGTGGATGGCAGTGTGCGTGGTGGTCGTGCGCTGGCGGTGGGGCTGCGTTACGATTTTTGACGTGGCGGGCAGGGGTGTCCGACAAAGCGACAGTCCCTCGGTTGCATGAAAACCACAGCGGTCTTCAGGTTGCTGCACAGGCCTGTACGACCAACGTGTTGCGAGAAGCGATACATCGAACACGCTCAGCGAATTTTCCTCTAGGAAACTTCATGCGAGGCGGGTGACAATGGATGCCATCCCCTATCTCGTATCACGGCCTGTCGAATCATGCTGAAAAATCTTAACGTCACCCGCAAACTCGGTTTGCTCGTCGCGATCATGCTCGCTGCAATGATCGCGTTCGGTTGGAGCGCCCATATTGGCCTGCAGCGGGTCTCCGCTGCAGGCGCTGAAGTGGGGCATGTGCGCCTGCCGTCGATCCACGGGCTGCTGGCAGTCAGCGAAGGACAGACGGCGGTGAAGGGCCACGACATGTCGGTAGCGCTGTACCAGACCAATCCTGACGCCCGGCAGCAGCTTGAGGCTATTCTCGAGCAGCGCCGCAGGGCCTGGGAACGGATCGATGCCGGCTGGCGCCTGTATGAGCCTCTGCCACAGACGCCTGAAGAGACCGTACTCTGGAATCAGTTCCAGGGCGAGTGGAAGTCCTGGAAAGTCGCTGAAGAACAGGTTGCGCGTACCGTGACCGCGCTTGCAGGCAATACTTCCCCGGAACGGCAGCAAGCGTTGTTTGCGGTGTTCTTTCAGCAGGTGGGCGCTGCGGAACCGCTGTTCCTGCGCTCCGAAGCGACACTCGAAAAGATCGTCGCTCTCAATAACACCATTGCCAACGCCAGCATCCAGATGGCCGACGACAGCGCCACCGCTGCACGGCTGGCGATGGCCACGGTTGCCCTGGTGGCGCTGACCATCGCCGCCGTCTGCGCCGTCGCCATTACGCGCAGCATCGTGCAGCCGCTGCGCCAGGCGGTATCGGTGGCGCTGACCGTCGCCGCGGGCGACCTGACGAGCGTCATCGTCGTCAGCGGCAAGGATGAAACCAGCCAACTGCTCAGCGCGCTAAAGCAGATGAACGACAGCCTGGCCGGCATCGTGGAACGTGTCCGGACCAGCACCGAAACCATCGCAACCGCCTCCGGACAAGTGGCGGTGGGCAGCCAGGACCTGTCGTCCCGGACGGAAGAGCAGGCATCGTCGCTCGAGGAAACCGCAGCATCGATGGAGGAACTCACTTCCACGGTCAAACAGAATGCCGACAACGCCAGCCAGGCCGATGCGCTGGCTGCGCAGGCTTCCCAGGTAGCGGTTCGTGGCGGGGAAGTGATCGCCGGCGTGGTCGACACCATGGACGGCATCAACCGCTATTCGAGCAAGATCGCCGACATCATCGGCGTCATCGACGGCATTGCGTTCCAGACCAATATCCTGGCGCTGAACGCTGCGGTCGAAGCCGCGCGTGCGGGTGAACAGGGGCGCGGCTTCGCCGTGGTGGCGGGCGAGGTGCGCACGCTGGCGCAGCGCAGCGCGAGCGCGTCCAGGGAAATCAAGGCCCTCATCAATGAATCGGTGGTGCAGGTCGCGCAAGGGACACGACTCGTCGGCGACGCCCGCGCCACAATGACCGAGGTGGTCGAAAGTATTCGCCGTGTGAACGATGTGATGTCTCATATCAGTGCCGCCAGCGCCGAACAATCATCGGGCATTGAGCAGATCAACGCCGCCGTCGTGCAGATGGACCGGGTGACACAGCAGAACGCGGCCCTTGTCGAAGAAGCGGCAGCTGCCGCCGAATCGATGCAGAACCAGGCAGCGCAGCTGGCGCACGTGGTGTCGTCCTTCAAGACCAACGGACCAGTCGCCCAGCAGGGTGGGGCCGCACGCGTATCGTCGCGGGCCTTGCCGGCACTGCGCGCATGAATAACCCGATCGCGTTTCTCATTGGGCTTGGGACGCGATCATTCCAGTGGCTTGTGGGAGTTGCCGGGCGCGCCGTGGCGGCCGAATTTTTGTTTGACAGCCGCCTTGCGTAAACGCGTCTCAGCCATATGTGTTCCCGATGAAAAATTCCATTTCCTCGACGCAGCACCCCGACATCCTGTACGGACCCCACCAGCCCGAGTTGCTGCGCGATGAAATCCTGGCCGACCTGCTCGAAGCCAGCGCGCAGCGTGCGCCTGACCAGCCCGCCTTTGTGTCCGGCGCCCGTCAGCTCAGCTACCGCGAACTCGACGAGCAGGCCAGCCTGGCCGCCTCGCGCCTGATTGAATCGGGCATCGGGCCGGGTGATATCGTCGGCCTGTGGATGCCACGCGGGATCGACCTGTTGATCATGCAGGCGGCGATCGCCAAGACCGGCGCCGCCTGGCTGCCGGTCGACGAAGATACGCCGGCCGAGCGCCTGCTGGTCTGCATGACGGACGCCGGTTCGCCGGCGCTGGTGACCAGCGAGCGGATGCGCGAGCGCCTCGGCGGCATTACCCAACCCGTCCACATGGCCGAGCACCTGCTGCTGCCGGCAGCGGATGGCTACGTGCTCCAGCGCCGCGGCGTGGTCCCGGGGAGCGCGCCGGCCTATGTGATCTATACGTCGGGGTCGACCGGCAAGCCGAAAGGCATCCTGATCGACCAGCGCAGCATCTGCCACTTCCTGCGCAGCGAGAATGCGGTGCTGGGCGTGCGTGCGGACGACCGGGTCTACCAGGGATTCTCGGTCGCCTTCGACATGTCGTTCGAAGAGATCTGGATTTCCTACCTGGCCGGCGCGACGCTCTGGCTCGGGCCGAAGGAAGCCGCCGGCGATCCGGAAGCGCTGCCGCGCCTGCTCGCCGACAACGGCGTCACCGTGCTGCATGCGGTACCGACCCTGCTGTCCCTGTTCGCCCAGGACGTCCCGAGCCTGCGCATCATCAACCTGGGCGGCGAGATGTGCCCGGTAGCCGTGGTCGAGCGCTTCTCCCGGCCCGGCCGTGTCATGTTCAACACCTATGGCCCGACCGAAGCGACGGTGTCGGCCAGCCTGGCGCGCATGGAACCGGGGCGCACGATCACCATCGGCGACCCGCTCCCGAACTATGGGCTGCTGGTCATCGCGACCGAGACCGACAAGGGCCTTCAGATCCTCCCGCGCGGCGCCACCGGGGAGCTGTGCATCACCGGTCCCGGCCTGTCTGCCGGCTACCTGGGCCGCCCTGATCTGACTGCCGAGAAATTCCTGCCCAACCCCTGGGCCTCTGGCAGCGACGATGCGCGCCTGTACCGCACGGGTGACCTCGCGCGCATCGAACCGGACGGGCAGGTCGTGTGCCTGGGCCGTACCGATGACCAGGTCAAGATCCGCGGTTTTCGCGTCGAACTGGGCGAGATCGAGGCCGTGCTGGCCCAGCAGGACGGCATCGGCACGACCGCCGTCCTGCTGCGCAAGGACGATGGCATCGACCGCCTGGTTGCCTATCTGGTGCCGACGCCGGCCGCGACCGACGCACAGCTTGCGAGCGCCACGCTGCGCACGGCGCTGTCCGGCCGCCTGCCGCCCTACATGGTACCGAGCCGCTTCGAAGTCCTCGCGGTCATGCCGCGCCTGACTTCAGGAAAGATCGACCGCAAGGTCCTCAAGGCAATGCCACTGAGCGCACCGCTGCCGGGTGACCTGGCGGCATCGGACGCGCCGGAAACAGCGGGGGAGACTGCGTTGTTCGCGGCCCTTGCCCAACTGTTCCCGGGCCAGCCGATCCGGCGCGAGCAGGATTTCTTCTCCGACCTGGGCGGCCACTCGTTCTTTGCCGCGCGCCTGGCAAGCGCGTTGCGCCAGGATCCGCGCTTTGCCCACATGACGGTGGGCGACATCTACCAGAAGCGCCAGGTTGGCGCAATCGCGGCCAGCCTTGATCAGGGCGCGGGAACGGCAGCGATGGAGGCCGACTGGACCCCGCCGCCGGCAGCCCGACGCTGGGTCTGCGGCCTGGCCCAGCTGGCGGTCTTCCCGCTGCTGGTGACGCTGCGCATGGCGCAGTGGCTGGCGCCGTTCTTCGCGTACCACTCCATGACCGGCGCGCCCGGCGACAGCGTCCCCCGGGCGGTCGCGGTGGCGATCGGCGTGTTCCTGCTGGCGACGATCATGGAATTCGTGCTGGCCATTGGCGGCAAATGGCTCGTGGCGGGGCGGCTCAAGCCCGGCTCGTATCCCCTGTGGGGCATGACGTACTATCGCTGGTGGCTGGCCGACCGCCTGATCGATGCGGCGCCCACCTACCTGCTGGCCGGGTCGTCGCTGTACACCTGGTGGCTGCGCCTGCTGGGCGCGAGAATTGGCGATGATGTCGTGATCGGCTCGATGACGGTGCGCGCGCCCGAACTGCTGCAGTTTGGCGACAACGTCAGCATCGGCAATGCCGTCAATATCGAGAACGCGCGCGTGGAGCGCGGCCGCCTGCTCCTGGGGCGTGTCACGCTCGAAGACGACGCGTTCGTGTCGTCGTACGCCATACTGGAAGGAAATACCCGCGTGGAGCGGCATGGCCACCTCGAGGGCCAGTCGGCGCTGCAGGACGGTGGTGTCGTGCCCGCGAACCGCGTCTGGAAGGGCTCTCCGGCACGTGATGTTGATGCTTTCGATCCATCGGCACTGCCGCCGCGCCCGCACACCAGCCAGCCGCGCCGCGCAGGCGAAGCGCTGTTCTTCGTCTTCGGCATCCTGCTGGTTGCGACGCTGTTCTTCATGCCGGTGTTCCCGAGCTTCGTGCTGATCGACTGGTTTGACGAGCGCGGTGCGCTGGCCTGGCTGCAGGCGAGCACCATCGAAGGCCAGCTGGTGCGCTACTTCGTGCTGGCGTTGCCGGCCAGTGCCGTGCTGGTATTCCTGACCATGCTGGTGTCGGCGGCGATCCGCTGGGGCTTTTTGCCGCGCATCCAGCCGGGCCGCTACGCCGTCCACTCGAACGCCTATTGCAAGAAGTGGCTGGTCAGCCACATCCAGGAGTCGAGCCTGAACGTCCTGCACGGCATCTACGCCACCGTCTACGCGCCGTTCTGGTACCGCCTGCTGGGCGCCAAGGTCGGCCGCGATGCCGAGATCTCCACCGCGCTGGGCGTGGTGCCGGACATGCTGACGCTGGGGGATGAAACCTTCATCGCCGATGCCGTGATGCTGGGCGACGAACATGTCGATGGCGGCTGGATGACGATGCAACCGACCGTCGTGTCGAACCGCTCGTTCGTCGGCAACGGCAGCTACATCCCGGACGGCACCATCCTGCCGGAGGGCGTGCTGGTGGGCGTGCACACCCACGCCCCGGACAACGAGCGCATGACGGCCGGCGACACTTGGCTCGGCTCGCCCCCGATCCGCCTGCCTGCGCGCGAGCAGGTCGGCGGTTATCCGGAACACCTGACCTACCGGCCATCCCTGCTGCGCCGCGTAGGCCGTGCGCTGGTGGAAGCCTTCCGCATCGTGGCGCCGCATGCGATGGTGATTGCCGTCGGCTACACGGTGGTGCTGGACCTGATGCCCATTGCCGGTGCAGGGCACTGGGGCGCTGTCATCGCCTACCTGGCGTTGATCGGGCTGGCCTACGGCATCGGTAACTACCTGTTCGTGCTGGCCTTCAAGTGGCTGTTGCTGGGCCGCTACGAGAAGCGCGCCGAGCCGATGTGGACGCCGTTCGTGTGGCTGTCCGAAGGCGTGACCAATATGTATGAAGGCATTGCGGTTCCCAACTTCATGCGTTATCTGCGCGGCACGCCATGGCTGCCGGTGGCCTTCCGCCTGCTCGGCTGCCACATCGGCAAGGGCGTGTACATGGACACCACCGACATCACCGAGTTCGACTGTGTGCACATCGGTGACCACAGCGAACTCAATGCGCTGTCCTGTCCGCAGACCCACCTGTTCGAAGACCGGGTGATGAAGATCGACCGGGTGGATATCGGCAGCAAGGTCTATCTCGGTCCGCGCAGCGCGGTGCTGTACAGCGCCCGGGTGGGGGATAACGCGCGGCTGGGACCACTCACGCTGGTGATGAAAGGCGAGCATATTCCAGCCGCGACGAGCTGGGTTGGTCTGCCTGCGGCGCCATTGCGGGCGGTGGGGTGAGTGTGGCGAAGCCGCTGGCCATTTGCTGGGCTGGCGACGCGAGGGGTTCCCCGCTCGCTGAACCACGCGGCCTGGCTTTACTCGGTGTGCGCGGGCAGTCAGCACGCGAATCAGACCGTGAAACTGCCCGGCTGCGCATCCGCGCTGTCCTGACAGCGGCGCTGGCCGCGCATGCCGGCATCGATGCCGGCCGGATCGCACTGCATTCCCCGCAGGGTGTTGCGCCCTGGGCGATCGTGGCGCTGGATGCGGGGGAGCAGCGGGTTGCGCTGTCGATCAGCCATGACGGCGATATCTCGGTAGCGGCTTTTTCCTTCCGTGGTGCGGTCGGCATCGACGTGATGTCGATCTCGCCTGTGCCGGACTGGCGGGCGGTAGCACGCGATTACCTGGGACCGGGCGCAGCCCGTAAGCTGGCAGCCCGGCCCGATGGCGAGCGGGATGCCGCGTTTGCGCACGCATGGAGTGAGCACGAGGCCCGCCTGAAGTGCCTCGGTTTGCAGCTAAGCGAGTGGTGCGACGAGCGCGCCGTTGCGCTGCAGGCCTGCCGCTGCTTTCCGCTGGCTCTGCCAGAAGGCTATGTGGGGTATGTCGCGCTGCGGGCAAACACATCTGTCTGATGGCGATTGAATCTGATGATGGTCTTGCACGGAGAACCTGCAAGACCTCGCTTGCACCACCAAACCCGGCTGAAAGATTGGCAACTACATTTGCAACTTGGTCTGGCGATCTCGGCGAGCCAGCATCTCGCTGCGGTTTCTTTTTCTTGGCGGCGAGTTCGAGTTTGTAGAGGCTTTTTTGCGTGATCTATGACAGGTAAGAAACCAGCTGTCATCGTTTCAGGAAGCTGCACGATCTGGGAAAGGAGAGGCTGAATGAATCAGCATTTCCCTGGCAATCCCCCACAGCACCCGAGCCGTGTACCGCGACATTAATAGCTGAGGTGTTGTGAGGGAGTCCACGATCAGATTTGCTTGTCCGTGTCGTGTTTCCGACGCCGGCGCAACATGCTGACGCTGAAGAGGCCTGCAGAGAGGAGAACTAACGAGCCCGGCTCAGGCACTTCGTTCGTGAAATCGGCGGTGATGTACATTCTCGACGTTGTGTCTTCCGGGTTATACCAGACGTTCGAGTTGAAGGTGCTGCCGGCGCCGCCGTTTAGCAAATACTTTATGTCAGAGACCGTAACGCCATTCAGGGAGAATGAAAGGCCTGCAAGGTCAGCCAGCATCAATCCGCTGAGACTGTCGCCTGTGGGATTGGATGGATTCGTGATGTTCAAGTTGAAAACCTCCTGGTCATTTGATGCGTTTGGACTGGAGAAAACGATACTCAGAAAATAGTTTGCATTAAAAGAATCTGGCGTCGCATTGTCTGATGTCGGACGGTTGAACCAGACGAGTTCGGCCACGATCACGTCATTCGCGTTGGTAGGCACGCTCCAGCTTCGGTCTACGGCCGTTAATGTCGAGCCCGGAGAGCCGTTATTCCCATTCTCATAGCCCCATTCAAGTTGCGTGGCATTGCCGTTTGAAGTGTTATTAATTCTGCAATTTGGTGCTCCGCCGCAATTGCTGATATTTGAAAAAGTACCCCCGGAGTTGCCTGTAACAATAGCCGCACTTGCCATTCCTGCAGTCAGGAGCGCTGGGATGGCGAGGACTGAAGCGATGATTGCTGAACGAATATTAAACATTTGATGTCCTTTCAATGAGAGTTTTGAATTTTTATGATTTTTAAAATCTAATGAATTAACGTTTTGACGGTTGGTGGTGATATTTTCGCTTTCAGAGTGGAGATGTTGATGAGTAAAGCGAAAACCATACCAGCATTATAAGTGTTTGATTAGAAAAGGATTTATTGTTTGTTTCAGAATGCATGTAAATACTTTTTATGATAAAAATTAAGTCATCTATCTGGTATCGCTAGCGACTACCAGAAATTTAGATAGTCGTGTTTGATCTTAATCAAAAGCAAACGATAAATTTCAGCAGTTCATGTCTTATATCAACGAAAAAGGAGGTTTTCTTGGTCAACTACTCATTGATTGATTAAGAATAAACTTTCAGTAAATTTTTTACTTTGTAAAATAAACCGACAGTGGAATGACGACTTGGCGCCAAAAAGCTTTAAATAAAACTATGTTCACACCTCTAGTCCGGTGGATTGTCGTCAGTGGAACGTTAAAATAGTAGGTGTAAAGTTAATCGACAGTAAAGGCCAAAATATTGCCGTGACAGTTTTCTGAAAACTTCTCGGCAATAAATTTAAAATTAGTTAGTGCATTCTTTCAACTAATTCCTAAAGATAAGATTTCTAGGTGTGACGATTTAATTCTTCTGGGAAGCATGTTGTGAGTGCGGGAACTGGCAGTGCTAGATGGTCGCCTCTGTCACATGCTTCATTCAAATTTTGGTATTGGGAATTAAAATCAGAAATCCGAGCGTTTTACTGGCGCAGACAGGATGGACGATAAAAGTCGCGATTTTCCGTCATTTGCCGATGCTGGAGGATGCGCGGGTCGTCAAGACCTCTCGTGGCCGCATACTTTGTATAGCGCCTGTACGGCGACGTGTCGTCGCGGCTGGAAGAGAATGGCGCGTCCTCCGCACAGGCGCTTCGAATGCAACTAGTCACGGAGGGACCACCGGGCTGGGAAATATCTGGTATTGCTTTTCACTGGCGCGCAACGAGCAGAGTCACAACGAACAGGGCCGGGTCCGGCATTCAGACACGCGTTTTAACAAAGTCTATTTATCAATGCCCTGTCACTGGACAAAGGAAGAGTCCGTGTCCAAATGTCAGACCTGACCCTGGCTATACCGGCTACACATGCGCTGATGCTGATTGGCGCTCGTTCCATGTGCACGATATGACGCCGGCATGGAATCGATCCGGGCCGTAGATTCGGGTAGTGGATTCTGGTAGCGTGAACCGCTTGTACACGCAATCTGCGTCAGTGGCTTAGCGTCGGCCACTTTATCGACTTGCCATTGAGGGACATCATGCCAGCCGTTTCAGTCAATGATCGCCGCTTCCTGCTGACTTTGCTCGCGTTCGGTGCCGAAGCCGGCATCCTGGCATGGGAATACCTGAACGGTGGCGTTCGATCCCACCACCTGCTGGCGAATCCGGATCTGCCCGCCGTCTCGAACTGGTGGGGGCTGCTGGTGATTCCGCTGCTGACGTGGTGGACCATGAGCCAGTTACGTCGCCGCGCTGAGAGGAGCGCTGCGCGTAGCGCAAACGGTTTTGCAGCGCTGGTCGCGTTCGTGTGCGCTCTGGCTTATGGCCTCGCATTGTCGTTGCTGTTCTCGCATGGCAGCATGCTGGTCGACTACGCCTTCTTCGGTCTGCTAGCCCTGGCCCTGGTGCTGCGCCTGTGGCATGGCGAGTATCTGCTCGGCTTTGTTTTCGGTATGGGGTTCGTGATCGGGCCGGTTTTGCCTGCACTATTCGGCGCCGTGATCGCGCTGTTGTCGTGGGCGATTCACAGCGTCGGGCGCGCACTGTGGCGCAAAGTCCGCTCCAGGCGCGATCTGGCATAACTGACCGAATCGTCGCTAGAGCAGCCTTTGATCAAAAACGTGAGACCGAGCCGTACTGGCCCAATCCTGGCTGAAACCGGCCGCTCACAGCGCAGCAAGTTGTCGACATGTTTCGACTCGCAGCTGCCGGCCCGAACCGAACGTCCAACGGCTTTGTTCGATCGCTGTTACCTGTGCTCGATGGGGCGACAGCTGGCGGAGTTTGCCGCCACCCATTCAGCAGCGCTGGCAACCCGATCAACTGAACTGTCTCCCTGGTGAATCTGGCGCATCGGTTCAATGCCTCCACGAATCACCGGCCCGTCTCCAATGGCATATCGGGACTGCGTCAGCACCAGGGTCGAGCCATCCGGCAAAGGATAGGTCGCGTTGGCAGTTGTCATCCCTGACGACGTGCCGCCGAACGTCTGCACTCTGGCCTCGCCGAGCAGAGCAATCAACAACATTTCCCCCGCACTCGACGTGCGTTTGTCGGTGACGACCGCCATCGGTCCCTTGTCGAAGCGGCGTAACGGATTGGCACGGCCTTCCCCCGTCCTGTGGCGCATTTCTTCCAGGCCGGCACGATTCACCAGCGCCGTGCGCTTGCCGTCGCGGTCGACCCACATCGCGTTGTTTGTACCGCTGAACAATGGCGACATTGCCACCAGGGGCGGCCAGGCATTCCCGCCAGTCTGTTCGCTCAGGTCGACCACCAGGGCGCAGGCGTCGGCGATGTCGGGCGTTGTGCCGGCCTCGTCATGAAAGCGTGTCAGATAGGGGCCAAGGGCCGTCATGGTGCTATTGACGACAGGCGGCGGTGTCCAGCGCAGTACTTTGCCTTGGCTTGTTTGCAGCACCTGGAAGGTGGCCGGTGGAAGATCGCTTGACGTTGATTGCGTGCGCTGTGTGGTCAACGCACGGCGTGCAGGGATCAGGAAACTATGCCCGTTCGTGTCGAGGGTCGCCAGCAGACCGGTGATGCGTGTGTACAGCTCTGTTTGGTCGATGTCCGACTGCTGACCCTCGAGCATGGCCAGCAGTGCCATCCTGGCCCGGTCGTATTCCGCCTGCTGGCGTGGGTACAGGCCACGGCTTTCGACAAGCGCGACCGTCTTGCTGGCGACGTCACGTGCCAACGAAACAGACAGGGTGTTGGCAGGTGCTTCAGCACCAACGGCGGGCGTGAAAAACATGGCGGCCATGACCGCGATGCTACATGCTCGATGCATATTGAGATCGGCTTCCAGAAGAGGGCAGGATCAAAAGTTTGGCACAATCAACGTGGTGAAGATGCGCACATTTTCACAAGCACGGAAACGCTATTCCTGGCCGTTCAATGTCAGGTTTTTTGATAACCGTACTGACGCTGTCGTTCTACCCCGAACAGAGGTACAACGACAGCGACCAGCGTGAACGCCACGGCGCGTTCACCGCAACGTTTTCCGAAAACCTGCACGCCTTGCTTACACCACCGACCCAAGCTTGAAGATCGGCAAATACATCGCCACCACGAGCCCGCCGATCAGCACGCCCAGAATCACCATGATCAACGGCTCCATCAGCGACGACAGCGCCGCCACAGCCTCGTCGACTTCTTCCTCGAAGAAGTCGGCCACCTTGCCCAGCATGGCGTCCAGCGAGCCGGATTCCTCGCCGATCTGCACCATCTGGATCACCAGGTTCGGGAACACGTCGGCATTCTGCATCGATGCCGTCAGGCTGGTGCCGGTGCTGACCTCGTTCTGGATCTTGCGCGTCGCTTCCAGGTAGACGGCATTGCCGGACGCACCGCCGACCGAATCGAGCGCTTCCACCAGCGGCACGCCGGCGGCAAACATGGTGGCCAGCGTGCGCGTCCAGCGCGCGATGGTGGCCTTGCGGATCACGGGGCCGAAGATCGGCAGGCGCAGCAGCAGGCGGTCCATGGCCTGCTGCATCTTCAGTGAGCGGCGCCAGGCCTGGAAGAAGAAGTAGCCGGTGGCGAACATCGAGCCGAAGATCAGGTACCACCAGGTGACGAAGAAGTCCGAGATCGCCATCACCACCAGCGTCGGGGTGGGCAGGTCGGCGCCGAAGCTTTCGAACACCTGCTTGAAGGCCGGCACCACCCAGATCATGATCACCGCGGTGACGATGAACGCGATGGCCAGGATGGCGATCGGGTAGGTCAGCGCCGACTTGATCTTGCCCTTGAGCGCGAGCGTTTTCTCTTTGTAGATCGCCAGGCGCGTGAGCAGGTCTTCCAGGATACCGGCCTGTTCGCCGGCCCCGACCAGGTTGCAAAACAGCGGATCGAAGTACAGCGGGAACTTGCGGAACGCGCGGTTCAGGCTCGTGCCGGTCTCGACGTCGTTGCGCAGGTCCTGGATCAGCTTGGCCATCGACGGATTGCCGTGGCCCTTGCCGACGATGTCGAACGATTGCAGCAGCGGCACGCCGGCCTTCATCATGGTCGCGAGCTGGCGCGTGAACATGGTCAGGTCCTTGTCGGTGATCTTCTTGCCGCTGCGGTAGACCTTCTTCTTGACCTTGGTGACCATGATGCCCTGGCGGCGCAGGGTCACGTTGACGATCGCTTCGCCGCCGGCGCGCACTTCGCCGCGCACGGTCCGTCCGGTCTTGTCCTTGCCTTCCCAGGCGTACACGTTCTCCTTGACCTGTGCGCCGCGGCTCTTGGGGGATAGGGAAGTTGCCATAGGGGTTCCTGTTCAGGGTCTTATTCGTTGGTGCAGCCGAGGACTTCTTCGACGCTGGTCAGGCCCTGCTTGACTTTCATCAGGCCAGAGCGGCGCAGCGAGTTCACGCCTTCCTTCTCGGCCTGCGCCGCGATGTCCATCGCGTTGCCGTTGGCGAGGATCAGCGCCTCGATCGCGGGCGAGATCGGCATGATCTGGTAGATGCCGACCCGGCCCTTGTAGCCCGAGCCCAGGCAGCGGTCGCAGCCGACCGGGCCGTACGGCTGCCAGGTGGCGTCGATGTCGCTCTCGCGGTAGCCCGCGGCGAGCAGCGCTTCGTGGCTCGTCGCCAGCGGCTGCTTGCAGGTGCACAGGCGGCGCGCGAGGCGCTGGGCGGTGATCAGGATGACGGACGAGGCGATATTGAACGGCGCCACGCCCATGTTCATCAGGCGCGTCAGTGTCGACGGCGCATCGTTCGTGTGCAGCGTGGAGAACACCATGTGACCCGTCTGCGCGGCCTTGATCGCGATGTCGGCCGTTTCCAGGTCGCGGATCTCGCCGACCATGATGATGTCGGGATCCTGGCGCAGGAACGACTTCAGGGCGACAGGGAAGGTCAGGCCGGCCTTTTCGTTGACATTGACCTGGTTCACGCCGGGCAGGTTGATCTCGGCCGGGTCTTCCGCGGTCGAGATATTGATGCCCGGTTTGTTGAGCAGGTTCAGGCAGCTGTACAGCGAAACAGTCTTGCCGGACCCGGTCGGCCCGGTCACCAGCACCATGCCGTAGGGGCGGGCGATGGCGTCGAGCAGCAGCGCTTTCTGGTCGGGGTCGTAGCCGAGCGCGTCGATGCCCATCTGGGCCTGGGTCGCATCCAGGATACGCATGACGGTCTTTTCGCCGAACAGCGTGGGCAGCGTGCTGACGCGAAAATCGATCGTGCGCGTGGCCGACATGATCAGGCGCATGCGGCCGTCCTGCGGCACGCGCTTTTCGGCGATGTCCAGACGCGCCAGCACCTTGATGCGCGAGACCAGCTTTTCGCGGATCGCCAGCGGTGGCGACGCGTGGTCGCGCAGCACGCCGTCCACGCGCAGGCGGATGCGGTAGAACTTCTCGAAGGGCTCGAAGTGGATGTCGGATGCGCCCATCGTCACCGCGTCGATCAGGATCTTGTTCAGGAAGCGCACGATCGGCGCATCCTCGACATCGTTGGCCGCTTCGAGGGGCGGGGCTTCCTTGTCGTCGTCGGCGAATTCAATTGCCGCTTCTTCGCCGGCCAGGTCGCTCAGATCCTGCTCGGCGCCCTTGGCGATGGCCGCCAGCAGGGCCAGCAGGGCGTCGTGCGGCACGATCACCGGTTCGACCGTGGCCTCGCTCTGGAACTTGATCTGGTCCAGCGCCTGGCTGTTGGTGGGGTCCGACAGCGCGACCGACAGCTTGTTGCCGCGCTTGGCCAGCGCGATCACGCGCTGGGCCTGCATCAGCTTGGCATCGATGGCGCTGGCGGGCAGCACGCCCACCGAGAACGTCGACAGGTCGAGCAGAGGATAACCGAAGGTCTCGGCGCAGAATGCGGCCAGCGAGCGCGCATCGATCGCGCCACTGGCCAGCAGGGCATCGATGAACGCGCCCTTTTCCTGTGCGGCTTTCTTGTGCAGCATGTCCGCCTGCACGGCGCTCAGGCGGTTGGCCTGGACGAGCGCGCGCGCAAGGCCCGACAACGGTGTGCCGGTGGTCGGATGAGGGAGGACTGCTGCCATATGAGCCGGGTGTGGTACCTCAGGGAAGTGACTAGAGCGCCAGAGTCACCGGCGGGTCAAAGGATGATGCCTATGGGCACTACTTTTGTAAAGGTTTTGGTGTGACCGGCCGCAAGACGGCCATGTGGACGATCTGGCATGCGATGCCGGATCGTCCACATGGCGGCGCGCATCTTGATCGCGCTACAGAGTGAGCCGCATTGGCGGCGATGAAACAGTCTTGGCAAAGCCATTACGGTTGTGGTCGCCTTGCAAAGCTGGGTTTTCGCAACACTTCGGCAGGTGAGACCTGCCTGCGTTCTAGCGTGCGAGCGCCAGGCGGGTGGTCGATGCTGCACCGGTCACGCCCGTCACGCCAGGCGCATGCGCAAGCTTGAACACCGCCAGCGCATCGGTCAGGTGGCTGGTCTGGCCGGTCAGCGATTCGGCCGCGGCCGCCGCTTCCTCGACCAGCGCCGCATTCTGCTGCGTCATTGCGTCGATGCTGCCGATGGCCAGGCCAATGTCTTCGATGCCCGCGTTCTGGCGCGTACCGGCGTCGCGGATTTCAAGCATGATGGTCTGCACCTTGCCTACCGCTTCGACGATCTGCGCCATCGTCGCGCCGGCTTCGTCCACCAGCGCGCTGCCAGCGCCGACCTTGGCGACCGAGTCGCCGATCAGTTCCTTGATTTCCTTGGCGGCGGCTGCCGAGCGGTGCGCCAGTGTGCGCACTTCGCTGGCCACCACGGCAAAGCCGCGGCCCTGTTCGCCGGCACGGGCCGCTTCGACCGCGGCATTCAGGGCCAGGATATTGGTCTGGAACGCGATGCCGTCGATGGTGGCGATGATGTCGACGATGCGTTTGGACGAAGCGCTGATGTCGCCCATCGTCGTGACCACGCCGCCGACGACGTCGCCGCCGCGCGAAGCGATTTCATTGGCGGTGACCACCAGCGCACTGGCTTCGCTGGCGTTGGCGGCGTTCTGGCGCACTTCGCCGGTCAGCTCGGCCATCGCACGCGTGGTGCGGTCGACGTTGGAGGCCTGCGATTCGGTGCGGCTGGCCAGGTCGGCGTTGCCGCTGGCGATCTCGCTGCTGGCGCTGGCGATGGCGTCGGCCGAGGCCTTGATGTCGCCCACCAGCGTTGACAGGCGCGTGCGCATTTCCTTCAGCGCGGCCAGCAGGCTGCTGCTGTCGCCCGCCTCGGTATGGATCTCCATCGACAGGTCGCCGGCGGCCACGGCCTGCGCGATCGTGCGCGCATAGGCCGGCTCGCCGCCAAGCTGCTGCCAGATGGTGCGGACCATGAACCACGAGATCGCAACCAGTACCGCGATCACGATCAGGGCCGACAGCACCATCGCAATGACGGTCTGGCGCACGCTGTTCTGGCTGGCTTCGATGCCGGCAGCGAACTGGCGCTGGGCCAGGTCGGCCGTCTTGGCCAGGTCGGCATTCAGCAGCGCCAGGGCCTTCTGCATGGCGCCGACGGTGGCTTGCGGGTCACCTTGCTCCAGTTCGAGCATGATGCGGGCCGACGACAGTGCCGGCGTGTAGTAAGCGGTGAATTCGGTATTCAGGCGTGCGCTCGTGGCTTGCTGGCCGGGGATCTTCCCCAGCTGGTCGAGTGCAGTGCGGACCTTGGCGGCCTGGTTGTTGGCCTGGTCGACGAGTGCCTTGTCGTTTTCGGTGACGGCATCGGTCAGCATGACGGTGACGGCCCCGATGTCGAGCGACAGGACCTTGACAGCGTCCATCAGCGGATAGTCCACCGACTCGGTGGTGGTGATCGACTTCAGGGCGCCGTTCGCGATGGTCGCGCTGATGCCGGCGCCCAGGCCGAAGATGATGGCGGAAATGATGGGCAGTGCCCAGATCCTGCGCTTGATGCTCATGCTTGTCTCCAGATGCAACGCCCGCCACGCGGCGTAATGCCGGTGGCGGGCGTCGTTATTGCTTGCTTATGGGGTGAGAACAACCTTGACGCTGGCATCGACGGCGCTCTTGTCGATGTAGCCGATGGCCTTCGGGTTGGCGGCGACGGCAGCCTTGACGCCGGCATGGTCGGCAACTTCCTTCGGCATCGTGGCCTTGCCGGTAAACACCAGCTTGGACCACAGGGCCTTGGCCTGGGCCGCGTCCTTGTCCGCGACCTTCTTGTAGAACTCGGCGCGCACCGGGGCGCTGTCAGGCTGGTCGATCGGCGTCATCGACGTCGATTTACCCAGGAAGAACTGGGCGACCTGGTCCTTGGTCAGCGCGCTTTCGGCGGCCTTCGGGTTGACGACGACGACGACTTCGGCCAGAGCGGGGAGCGAAGCAAACGCAGTGCTCAGGCAGGCAGCGATGAGGATCTTTTTCATGGTCGCTCCTTAGAACACGAAGTCGAGGGCGACGGCGCCGACGGTCACGGGACCGGAGAAGCCAGGCTTGACGTTGATGAACAGGCCGCTGCCGGTTGGCTTGATGCGGTCGATCTGCACCTTCAGCGCGGCCGACTTGTAGAAGTCCCAGCGCACACCGATGGTGTCGGTGGTCTGCTCGCCCTGGCCGACGCCCGAGACGGCGATGCGGCTCACGCCGGCGCGCAGCGCCTGCAGGGTCGGGGTGCAGGCGGCCGGGAAACCGGCAGGGCAGGCGGTCGGCACGGTGTTGGTGATGGTGCTGTCGATCTTCAGTTCCGAGCGCGTGTAGTACGGCAGGAACTTGCCGATGCGGTAGCCGCCCATCACGTACCACGACGTGGTGTCGTTGATGTACGTCTCGGTCTTGCGCTTGGCAAATTCGCTTTGCAGAACGAAGTTGTTCCAGTCGGCGGTCAGGCCGATCGAATTGAACGTGCCCTTGTCACCCTTGGCTTCCACCTCGCTTGCCAGCGCGGTGAGCTGGGGCATGCGATAGCCGGCGCCGGCGGCGCGCAGCGAACCGACCAGCGTATTGAGCGATGGCAGGTCGTCCAGCGTGACCTTGGTGCGGGCGTGGCCGGCGCGCAGCGTGAACGGGCCGTTTTCGGCCACCACGTTCAGCGCCAGGATGTCCTTGCCGCGCACGTGGAAACTGGTCACCGGGGTCTTGGTGCTGCCGGCGGCAAACTGCGTCGTCAGGCTGGTGTTGCCGAAGTCATGGCGCCAGGTGATGTCGGCGCCATCGACGCTGTTGAACGGCACTTGCGAATACACTTCCGACGGTGGGCGCAGCATCGTGTTGGCGTAGCCGACATTGCGATAGTCCGAGATCATGAAGATCGGCAGGCCGACACGGCCCACGCGCACGCTCAGCTCGTCCGAGATGCGGAATTTGGCGAAGGCCCAGGTCAGTTCGGCGCCGTAGTGCTCTTCAGCATCCTTGCGCACCAGGCCCTGGGCGGTCAGCGATAACCACTCGTTGACGGTGTAGTCGGCTTGCAGGCCGAGGTTCGAGTCGATACCGGTGCGGAAATCGCCCGCACTGCCGCTGGCCTGGTTCGGGCGGGCGAATTCGGCGCGGTCGTCATCCGCGTAGGTAGCGGCAGCGGTGCCGAATCCGCTGATCTTGACGGCGTTCTCCTGTGCCTGTGCGACCGACGCGCACAGAGGCAGCGCCAGCAGACTGGCGATCATTGTTTTTTTCATAATAGGATTAGGCTGAAACGTAGGCTGCTGGAAACGACGGCGCTGACAAGGGCAGCAAGCAAGAGCGCCGGTACATACTGGAATTTATTCTATCCACGCGGCAATATTGACAGCAACACTTTTGTGACACGTGGAGAGTATTCGAGACAATTCGCGATGTAGTGTGGCCTAACTGACACAGTAAGTGGTCAGGTTAGATTCCATTAAGACAAGTTAGTCGATGGGCTTGACGGACGGCGGGGTGCAATCCAGGTGGCCGGCATCGTTTTGCAGGGGGATGCGGCGTCCATCGATCTCCAGATCGGCCAGCACCGGCGGCGCGGGGCGCAGACGACCGGCGCGCATGGCGTCGAACAAGGATGTGCAGTCGCCGAGCATGACCGGCAGGCCGGCCGCCAGTTCCCAGGCGCCACGGGCGTCCTGGCGCAGCACGGCGCCGCCATCGCCACCCGCGCCGACGACGACGACCTCGGGCCTGGCGTCACCGCCCAGGTCGAGGACGAATGCGTCGCATACGGCGTTCTGGCTGCGCATGCAGCGCGGCAGGCGCGCCCATTGCCGCGTGCGGCGCCAGTCGGTCTGCGCGAAGCCGGCCGGCAGCGTGGTGCCTTCGGGCCAGACGCGCAGCTGGTCGGCGGATTGCATGACACCGGTGCCGGTGTCGGTGTCGATGTCGGGCTGGCGCAGGCGCGCCAGTTCGGTGCGCAGCCAGCCGGCATCGGGCCCGGTCGTGCTGCCCTCGAGCCGCGTGATTGCGGCGCGGCCGTGGCGCGCGCCCTGGTGCCACAGATACGCCAGGTCCAGTTGCCGTAACGTGATCTGGCCGGCATCCAGGCGCGCCAGCTGGCTGGCCACGGCGATGCGCCCCGGGTCGCCGAGCGGCGAGAGCAGCAGCGCCAGTACGCCAAGCGCCGTGAAAGCGGCGGCGATGTTCACGCCGGCCAGCGTGGGCAGCCAGCCGCGCCGCAGGGCCGCCGCCGCATACCCGCCGGCGTAGCACGCCGCCACCAGCAGGCAGGCGGCGGCGATCACGCGGTCAAGCGACCAGCCATGGTCGAGCACGCGCAGCGCGAGGGCATACCCCGCGAGCAGCGTCAGTGGCGCCAGCAGCAGGCTTGCCACGCGTGCTGCCACGGCGATGACGCGGGCCGGGCGCTCGCTGCCGTCCTGGTATGCCGCATTGATCAGCACCACGAAGGCCGCTGCCGCCGACAGCAGCATCCCGGCGGCGCTGCGCGTGGCCCACAGCGGCTCGAGACCGGTGAACGGCAGGCTGGCCAGGAAGCCACCCACCAGCAGCGTCAGCACCGGCAAGGTCCACGACAGCAGCACGTGCACCAGGTTGCGAATGCCGCGCACGATGGCCGGCTTGACGTCGGTCAGGTGCAGCGCGCTGGCGAAAGCGAACGTGTTGACAGGAATGAAGAGCCAGGCCTTGCGCATGGCCTGGCTCAGGAAGTCAAGCCGGATCAGGTCGAACAGCGACGCACCCAGTTGCAATACAAGCCAGGTCGCACCGACGAACAGGGCGCTGAAGGCGAGCTGCAGGCCGAGGGTCCAGGCCACGTCGAAATACGTGGCATACGACGCCACGCGCCGCTGCTCGCGCGCGCCGGCAAGCACCAGTGCGTGGGCAATGAAGCAGCCGGCCGCCAGGCGCACCCACAGGGCGCCGGAGGGCGTCGGGTGCAGCACGTCGGCGCCGCCCAGCCGGCGCCAGATGTCGTACATGGCCAGCAGCGCGATCGCAACGGCCGCGGCGCCGACCCAGCCGGCCATCGTACGGCGCGGCAGGTGGCCGAGGGCGCTGCTCAGGATGACCGGCAGCAGCACGCCAAGCGCGACCAGCGGCGCAAACAGCAGCGGGACAGTTGCCGGCCAGGTCTGGTCTTGCGCCGCCGTGTACAGCAGGTACAGCAGCGCACCCTGGACCAGGCCGATGCCGATGCGCGCGGGGCCGAGCCGGTGCGGCGCCAACCTAGCTGCCCCGGTAGGTCGAGTACGACCAGGGCGTCATCACCAGCGGCACGTGGTAATTCTGGTCCGTGGCCGCGATGCCGAAGCCCAGCGTGATCCGGTCGAGAAAGCGCGGGGTGGACAAGGCCACGCCGCGCGCCGCGTAATAGTCACCCGCATGAAACACCAGCTCGTACTGGCCGGGCTGCAGCGCCGCCGCATCGAGCAGTGGCGTGGCGCAGCGGCCATCGTCGTTCGTCAGGTCGGCCTTGAGCAGTGTGCGGCCGGTCGCGTCGATCGCGTACAGCTCGACGGTGATGCCGGCGCCGGGGCAGCCGTGCGCGGTGTCGAGTACGTGGGTGGTGAGCTTGCCCATGGGTGTCCTTGCGTTCTGGTGGTGGCTCATCATAACGCGCCCGAAGTGACTGCGGAAATGTCCCGAATTCTCACAAAGTTGTCAGGGTTTCATACCCAGGAAATATTGCATTGCTAGGGTGTCGATATGCCGGGCCCGTATGACGATGCGGGCGGCGGCAGCAATGTCCATCCACCTTGAAAAATACAATGCACATCCAACGAAGCCAGATCGCCAGCGCCGTCGCACTGCTCATCACCCACGCCATGGTCGGCGTGCATGCCCAGGACGCCGGCGCCGTGCCGGCGCCGCAATGGGAGGCAGCGCCGCAAGCCGTCATCGTCACCGGCACCCGCGCCAGCAACCGCACCCAGTTCGACACGCTCGCACCGGTCGACGTGTTCAGCCGCGAAGAGATCGCGGCGGTTGAATCGTCCGACCTGAACGACGTGCTGGCCCAGCTGGTGCCTTCGTATGTCGTGCAGCGCCTGCCGATGGCCGATGGCCAGGTCTTCGTGCGCCCGGCCACGCTGCGCGGGCTGTCACCCGACCAGACGCTGGTGCTGGTCAACGGCAAGCGCTTTCACCGCAGCGCCTTCCTCGGCGGGCGCGGCGCGCAGGCAGCCGACATGGCGCAGATACCGACCAGCGCCGTCAAACGCATCGAAGTGCTGCGCGACGGCGCCTCGGCCCAGTACGGGTCGGATGCCATTGCCGGCGTGATCAACATCATTCTCGACGACAGTACGGGCGGCGAGATCAATGCGCAGCATGGCCAGTACAGCGAAGGCGATGGCAAATCGAACACCGTGCGCGCCAAATACGGCTTTGCGTTTGGCGCCACCGGCCGCCTCAACCTGTTTGCCGAAGCGGCCACATCGGATGCCACGTCGCGCACGCGCCAGCGCCCCGACGCGATCGCATTCCAGGCCGCGCATCCCGGGCTGAACGTGCCGAACCCGGTCCAGCGCTGGGGCCAGCCCGAGCTGGAAAGCCAGCGCATCGGCTACAACGCCACGCTTGATCTGGGTGGTGATACGCAAGCCTACAGCTATGCCTTGTTTGGCCGCAGCGAAGGCACGTCCGATTTCAACTGGCGCAATCCGGATACCAGCGGCAGCGTCTACAACGTCACGCCGGCTTTTTCGGGCTGGGATGTGCGCACCCTGTTTCCGCTCGGTTTCAGCCCGCAATACACGAACGAGCAGGACGATCTGCACCTGCTGGGCGGCGTGCGCGGCCAGTTCACGCCCGATCTGTCGTGGGACCTGAGCGCCTCGTATGGCCGCAACCGGATCGACTACGGCCTGCACGACAGCATCAACGCCTCGCTCGGCCCGGCCAGCCCGACCGCGTTTGACCTCGGGCGCCTGACGCAGGAAGAAAAAATCGTCAACGCCAACTTCAACTACGCATGGAACCTGGCCGCACTGGCGCAGCCGGTCAACGTGGGCTTTGGCGCCGAATACCGCAACGAACGCTATGGCGTGCAGGCGGGCGAGCCGGCCTCGTACGCAGTGGGCCCGGGCGCCGCCTACGGGCTGGACCCGAGCGCCAACGGTGCGCCTGGCTTCAGCGAACGCCAGGCCGGGCGCTGGGACCAGAACAGCTACGCCGCCTATGTCGATGTCGAAGTGCCCGTCACCACGCGCCTGAGCATCGGCGGCGCGTTGCGCTATGAAGATTTTTCGGCATTCGGCGATACGCTCAATGGCAAGCTGTCGGCGCGCTATGCCGTCACGCCGGACTTCGCCGTGCGTGGTTCGTATTCGACGGGCTTCCGTGCACCGACACCGGGCCAGCTCAATACCAGCAGCACCAACCAGGGGCTCGATACCCGCACGCTGCTGGTGTTTACGAGCGGGCGACTGTCCAACAGCGATCCGCTGGCGATCCTGCTCGGGGCCACGCCGCTGCAACCGGAAGAATCGAAGAACCTGTCGCTGGGCGTGACCTGGAAAAGCGCGATGGGGCTCTCCGGTTCGGTCGACCTGTACCAGATCGACCTGAGTGACCGCTTCAGCACCTCGGCGTCATTCGCGGTGCCGGCCGGCGTGGCCAACCCGCTGCGCTACACGACGGTCAACTACTTCACCAACGACTTCGACACCACCACCCAAGGCATCGACGTGGTCGGCAACTACCTGCAGCGCGTGGCCGACGGGCGCCTGAACCTGACGCTGGCCTGGAACTACAACAAGACCCGCGTCGACGGCGGCAGTACCAGCGTGGCTGCCAACGCCACGCAGCGGACCATCTTCGAGAGCCGCCTGCCGCGCCAGAAGGCCAGTGTCAGCGCGTCGTACGAGCGTGGCGCCTGGAGCGCGCTGGCCCGCATGCGCCACTACGGTTCATGGACCGACAGCACCGGCAACGCCACCGGCGATATCTTCCAGCGCTTCGGCGCGATCCACCTGTTCGATGCGGCCATGAGTCTCAAGGTCACGCCGAAGCAGACCTTGCGCTTCGGTGTCGACAACCTGTTCGACAAGTACCCGGACGAAGCCGTATTCCAGGCCAGCCGCGGCCTGATCTACTCGCGCAATGCGCCGTACGACACCGATGGCCGCAACCTGTACATCGACTACACGGTGAAGTTTTGAGCCAGCACGGTCATGATCAGGCCCGCCGCACCTGGCTGCGGGCCGGCGCCCTGGCGCCGCTGGCGTTGTCCGCAATGCCGGCGGCCGCCGCTGCGGCTTCGCCTGCGGTCGACCTGACGCCGCCGGCGATGACGCCTGCCGCGCTGGCGTCCAGCGATGCCTACTGGCGCCGCGTGGCCGCGCAGTACGACATCACCGACGAGGTCGCGATGCTCGACAATGGCTACTGGGGGTCGATGGCGCGGCCCGTGGTGCAGGCGTATGCCGGGTTCGTCGAGCAGGTCAATCGCGGCAATGCCTGGTACGGACGCGTGCAGTTCCCGGCCGAGTACGAGGCGGCGCGTGGCGCCGTGGCCCGGGCACTGGGCGTCGAACGCGACGAAATCGTGCTCACGCGCGGCGCCACCGAAGCCCTGCAGGCGCTGATCGGGGGCTATAACCGCCTGCGTCCGGGCGACACGGTGCTGTGCGCCGATGTCGATTACGACAACATGATCACGACGATGGGCTGGCTCAAGGAGCGGCGCGGCGTTGATGTGGTGCAGATCGCGATGCCGGCAGCGCCGACGTACCAGTCGCTGATCGATTGCTACGCGCAGGCGATGGCGGCATATCCGAAGTTGAAGATGATGCTGCTCACCCACGTCAATCACCGCAACGGCTGCGTGTTGCCGGTGGCCGAGATCAGCCGCATGGCGCGTGCGCGCGGCATCGGTGTCATCGTCGACACCGCGCACGGGTTTGGCCAGCTCGACATGCGCATCCCGGACCTGGACGCCGATTTCGCCGGCATCAACCTGCACAAATGGATCGGCGCGCCGGTCGGCGTGGGCGCGATCTATATCCGGCGCGGGCGCGTGGGCGACATCGATCCGCACATGGGCGAGCAGCCGGGGGACGATATCCGCACCCGGGTGCATACGGGCACGGTCAATTTTGCCGCCTACCTGGCGTTGCCGCTGGCGCTGCAGATCCACCAGCAGATCGGCGTGGCCAACAAACAGGCGCGCCTGCACCGGCTGCGCAACCGCTGGGTCAATGCCGCGCGCGGGATCGACGGCATCGAGGTGCTGGCATCGAACGACCCGCGTCTGACCAGCGCGATTGCCGCCTTCCGCCTGCGCGGACGCACGACGGTGGCCGAGAACGTGGCGCTGGCCAGGCGTCTCGTGCGCGAGCACGGCGTGTTTGCCGTCATGCGCGATGGCCTGGCGTCGGGCGCCTGCATCCGTGTCACGCCGGCGATCTTCACGTCGGAGGCGCAGATCGACCGGCTGGTGGCGGCGCTGCGCAGCGAGGGAAGCGCTGCTGCATCCTGACGAAACAGGTTCCTCGCCGGGGTCTGCACGGGCTGCTTGAATCGCGCCGCAATACCGCGTGTCGCCATGAATCCTGAGTTGATTTTTGGCAAGCCGGTGTATCATGGGCAATGACTGGCAAATGGCACGTAATGATCGTTGACGACGAGCTGGATTTGCTCGAGAGCGTCGCATGGCTTCTTGAAACTGAAGGCTTCCGGGTGTCGCTGCACGACGACCCGCGACGGGCCGTGGCCGCCATTTGTGATGGGGTAGCGCCGGACCTGGTCATGCTCGACTATCGGATGCCCTGGTTGAACGGCTCGCAGACGCTCAAACAGATGCGCGAATGCGGGTTGACGGCACCGGCCGTGCTGGTGTCGGCCATGGCAAGCCTGGCTGCCGAATCTTCCGCTGCCGGCTTCGATGAGTCGTTGTCAAAGCCGTTCGAGTTCGACCAGATGGTCCGCCTGATGCGACGCCTGCTGCCAGCCGCGTGTCCCCCAGGTGCAGGAATGGCCTGATGCAGTTTCTGTCCAACGTCAGGCATCCCGATGTCGGGCAGGTGCGCGCCGCGTGGGAACGCTACGTGCAGCACCAGGCGCTGGCGCCGGACACGCTGCGGCCGTACGTGCTCAGGGCGTGGAACCGTGCACGCGCCAGTGGGTGCAATCCTCGCCTCGGCCGCGCCGATGTGCTGGGCGAACACGAAACCGAGCTGCTGCTGGCACAGCGTCACGAGCTCATCACGGCAACCGCGCCCTTTCTCGGGGCACTGTCCAGAGCGGCAGGTGAACACCGGCACGCGGCGATGCTGGCGGATACCGACGGCCGGCTGCTGTGCCTGACCGGCGACGCTGAAACCATGGCCGACGAGAATTTCCCGCGCCCGGGCTCCCTGCTGGATGAAGCGCATGCCGGCGCCAATGGCGTTGGCACCGCCATCGCCGAGAACGGCTATGTGGAACTGGTTGGCCCCGAACATTTCATCGAGGGCTTTCATGCCTTCACGTGCCAGGGTGTACCGATCACCGGGCCGCATGGTTCGATGGGCGTGCTGAGCATGTCGGTACGGACGCTGGCCACGGCCGACCGTGTGCGTGACATCCTGTTCTGCGCCACGGAAGCGGTGGAATGCGATTTGCTGGCTAAGTGGCTCTCCGGCATCAGCGGCCACGAGATGGAGCACACCCTCGAACGCCTGCGGCAAGACATGCTGCAACGCCTGACGAGCGCCCGTCTGCGCATCGAGATTGCGGCGCGCCGGATCGCCGCCGGTGGCGACATCACCGCCATGGTGCAGACTTCCAAGGCGATGAGCGCGCAGTTCGCCCGCCAGGCCCGCACCTGGCGCGTGCTGGCGCTCGATCGCACTGGTCCGGCCGAACCCGAGCCCCTGGCGCTTGCGGACATCGTGCAGGACCTGCTGGACCTGCTTGCCACCGAAGCGCGCGTCGTCGGCCTGCAGTTCGAATGGGGTACGGCCGACCGCGTCATGGTGCTGGACGATCGCCAGGCATTGACGCGTCGCCTGCTCGGCAACTTTCTGTCGGCTCTGCAAAAGGCAGCGCCCGGCTCGACGCTGGTCGTCGACGTCGCGGCGGCCGGGGGACTCGGGCGCACCGCGCTCACCGAACGCTGCATCGACGGCCAGGTACGCCACGGACCGGTGGTGGAATCGATGCAGTTGACGTAGAGCGCGCCGGACCGGGCATCCACGCTGGACTGCCGCAGGCATCGCATGGCACGATATGATCGGACAAACTTCCCTCTGGACTGCTGATGCCGACTTCCTACCCACGTGACCTGGCTGGCTATGGCCGCACGCCGCCCCATCCGCAGTGGCCGGGCGCAGCGCGCATCGCGCTGCAGTTCGTGCTGAACTACGAAGAGGGCGCTGAAAACAATGTGCTGCATGGCGATGCGGCATCCGAGACGTTTCTTTCCGAGATCGTCGGCGCCAGCGCCTTCCCCGCGCGCCACATGAGCATGGAGTCGCTCTACGAATACGGCTCGCGCGCCGGCCTGTGGCGCCTGCTGCGCCTGTTCGAAGACCGCAAGCTGCCGCTGACCGTGTTCGGCGTGGCGCAGGCGCTGGCGCGCCATCCCGAGGCGGTGGCCGCGTTCCAGGAACTGGGGCACGAAATTGCCTGCCACGGCCTGCGCTGGATCTCGTACCAGAACATCGACGAAGCCACCGAGCGCGCGCACCTGCACGAAGCCGTGGCCATTTTCCGCGACCTGACCGGCGCGCCGCCCGAGGGCTGGTACACGGGGCGTGATTCACCCAACACGCGCCGCCTCGTGGTCGAGCATGGCGGCTTTGCCTACGATGCCGACCATTACGGCGACGACCTGCCGTTCTGGCAGCACGTTGAGGCAACCGGGCCGGATGGGGTGGTGCGCCGCACGCCGCACCTGGTGGTGCCGTACACACTCGACACCAACGACATGCGCTTCGCCTCGGCCGGCGGCTTTAATTCGGGCACGCAGTTTTTTGACTATCTGAAGGACGCCTTTGACGTGCTGTACGCCGAGGGCGACCCGGATGGCCTGAACCAGCCGAAGATGCTGTCGGTCGGCCTGCATTGCCGCCTGGCGGGGCGCCCGGGCCGCACGGCGGCGCTGGCGCGCTTCCTTGATTACGTGGGCCGGCACGACAAGGTCTGGGTCACGCGCCGCATCGACATCGCCCGGCATTGGACAACGGTGCACCCTTGGTAGGGTGGGCGGATTCCGCCCACGCGTTCAACCCGCCTTCGCATACTACGGAGCTTGGTTGGTTTGAACGCGTGGACGGCATAGCCGTCCACCCTACGTATATGTTTCTTGATATGAGCAATATCATTCGGCGATTATAAGTTGGCATCCCCTGGATGGTAGCCTTCCGCCTTTGGCGTCCCCAAATCCACTCACCAAAGACAGGCATGTCAGAACCGATCCGCTTCTTCTACCAGGGCCAGGTGCGCGAACTGCGCGACGTGAAGCCCACGCAAACCATCCTGCAGCACCTGCGGGAGGACTTGCGCTGCACCGGCACCAAGGAAGGTTGCGCCGAGGGCGATTGCGGCGCCTGCACCGTGGTACTCGGTTCGCTGGAAGACGGCGAGCTGGCGCTGCGCGCCGTGAACGCCTGCATCCAGTTCACGCCGACCCTTGACGGCAAGGCGCTGTTCACGGTCGAAGACCTGGCGCAGCCCGACGGCGCGCCCCATCCCGTGCAGCAGGCGCTGGTCGAATGCCACGGCTCGCAATGCGGCTTTTGCACGCCGGGGTTTGCGATGTCGCTGTTCGGCATGTACCTGAAGCAGGAAGGGCGCGCGCCATCGCGCTGCCAGATCAACGATGCGCTGTCCGGCAACCTGTGCCGCTGCACCGGCTACCGCCCGATCATCGACGCTGCGCGCCGCATGGTCGAACTGCCGCCGGTCGCGTTCGACCGCGTTGCGCTGGCCGAGCGCCTGCGCGCGCTGCAGCGCAGCCACGGCTTCACGTACGCCGCGCATGGCCAGCACTTCCACGTGCCGCGCACCGTGGCCGAACTGGCGGCGCTACGGGCAGAACACCCGGCTGCCGTGCTGCTGGCCGGTTCGACCGATGTCGGGCTGTGGGTCACCAAGCACCTGCGCGAACTGGGCGATGTGATCTATCTCGGCCAGGTCGCCGAGCTCAAAACAATGCGCGAACAGGACGGCATGCTGGAGATCGGCGCCGGTGTTTCGCTGCAGGACGCCTACCAGGCACTGGCCGCGCGCTATCCCGCTGAACTGACGGAACTCTGGCAGCGCTTTGCATCGCTGCCGATCCGCCATGCGGGCACGCTGGGCGGCAATGTGGCCAATGGCTCGCCGATTGGCGACTCGATGCCGTGGATGATCGCGCTGGGCAGCCAGGTGGTCCTGGGCAGCAGCACCGGCACGCGCGTGCTGGCGCTGGACGATTTTTACCTGGGCTACCAGAAGAAGGATCTGCAGCCGGGTGAATTCGTCCAGGCTGTGCGCGTGCCGTTGCCGCAATCGCGTCCGGGCCTGCGCTTTCGTACCTACAAACTGGCCAAGCGCTTCGACCAGGACATCTCGGCCGTGTGCGCCGCGTTTGCCATCGTGCTCGACGGCGAGACGATCGTCGACGCCCGCATCGCGTTCGGCGGCATGGCCGCCACGCCGCAGCGCGCCGCGCAGGCCGAGGCCGCGCTATTGGGCCAGCCGTGGAGCGAAGATGTTATGACCACCGCGATGGCGGCGCTGGGCCGCGACTATGCGCCATTGTCGGATGCCAGGGCCTCGAGCAACTACCGGATGCGCACCGCGCAGAATCTGCTGCGCCGCTTCTGGCTTGAAACGCGCCTGCACGATCCGCTGCCCGCGCAGGCAGTCAATGCCTTCGCCGGCGCCTGAGGAGACGACCATGAATGACGGCGGCATCAAGAACCTGGACGCCTGGGCCGAAGTGGGCCGCGCGCGCAAGCACGAATCGAGCGAACTGCACGTGCGTGGCGGCGCGACCTTCACCGACGATATTGCCGAACTGGCCGGCACGCTGCATGCGGCGCTGGGCCTGTCGTCGCAGGCGCATGCGCACATTACCGCCATCGACCTGGCGCCGGTCCGTGCCAGCGCCGGCGTGGTCGCCGTGCTGACCGTGGCCGACATCCCGGGCCTGAACGATTGCGGCCCGATCATCCACGATGATCCGATCCTGGCCGATGGCCTCGTGCAGTATGTGGGGCAGCCGATTTTCATCGTCGTCGCCGACAGCCACGACAACGCACGCCGCGCGGCGCGCCTGGCGCAGGTGACGTACGAGGACCTGCCGGCGATCCTGACCCCGCAGGCGGCGCGCGCCGCGCAATCGTATGTGCTGCCGCCCATGCGCCTGACGCGCGGCGACGCCGAAGCGGCATTCACGCGTGCGCCGCACACCGTCAACGGTCAGCTCTACGTGGGCGGGCAGGAGCAGTTCTACCTCGAAGGCCAGATCGCGTACGCGATTCCCGGCGAAGACCGCGGCATGCACGTGTACTCGTCGACCCAGCACCCGAGCGAGATGCAGCACGTGATCGCCCATGCGCTTGGCCTGCACTCGCATCACGTGACGGTCGAGTGCCGCCGCATGGGCGGGGGCTTTGGCGGCAAGGAATCGCAGTCGGCATTGTGGGCGGCGGCGGCAGCCATCGCCGCCGTGCGGACGGGCCGCCCCGTCAAGCTGCGGGCCGACCGCGACGACGACATGCTCGTCACCGGCAAGCGCCACTGCTTCCATTACGACTACGAAGTCGGCTACGACGACGCGGGCCGCATCCTGGCCGCGCGGGTCGACATGGTCACGCGCGCCGGCTACTCGGCCGACCTGTCCGGCCCGGTGGCCACGCGCGCCGTCTGCCACTTCGACAATGCCTATTACCTGTCCGACGTCGACATCCGCGCCGCCTGCGGCAAGACCAACACGCAATCGAACACCGCGTTTCGCGGCTTTGGTGGTCCGCAGGGCGCCATCGCCATCGAATACGTGCTGGATGAGATCGCGCGCAACCTGGGCCGCGATGCGCTCGACATCCGGTGCCTGAATTTCTACGGCACGCAGGATCGCAACGTGACGCCGTACGGCCAGACCATCGTCGATAACGTCATCCCCGAACTGGTGGCCGAGCTGGAAGCCGGCAGCGACTACCGCGCGCGCCGCGCGGCCGTGGACGACTACAACCGCACCAGCCCCGTGCTCAAGAAGGGCCTGGCGCTGACGCCGCTCAAGTTCGGCATCGCCTTCAACGTCACGCACCTGAACCAGGCCGGCGCGCTGGTGCACGTCTATGTGGACGGCTCCATCCTCGTCAACCACGGCGGCACCGAGATGGGGCAGGGCATCAACACGAAGGTGATGCAGATCGTCGCGCACGAGCTGGGCGTGGAGCTGGGGCGCGTGCGCGCCACGGCGACCAACACCAGCAAGGTCTCGAACACGTCGGCCACCGCCGCCTCGACCGGCGCAGACCTGAACGGCAAGGCCGCGCAGGATGCGGCCGGCAAGATCCGCGCGCGCCTGGCGCAATTCGCGGCGCAGCAGTACGGGGGCGCGGCCAGCGAGGTGCGCTTCGCCGCCGGGACCGTGTTCGTCGGCGGCCTGGCGCTGCCGTTCGGGGAAGTTGTCGCCAAAGCCTACCTGGCGCGCGTGCAGCTGTGGTCCGATGGTTTCTACGCGACGCCTGGCCTGCACTGGGACCCGAAGACGATGACGGGCCGCCCGTTCTCGTACTTCGCCTACGGCGCGGCGGTGTCGGAAGTGGTGGTCGACACGCTCACCGGCGAATGGAAGCTGCTGCGCGTGGATGCACTGTACGACGCCGGCCGCTCGCTCAATCCGGCGATCGACATCGGCCAGGTCGAAGGCGCCTTCATCCAGGGCATGGGCTGGCTGACCACCGAAGAACTGTGGTGGAACCCGGCCGGCAAGCTGATGACGCATGCGCCATCGACCTACAAGATCCCGGCGGTCTCGGATTGTCCGGAGGATTTCCGCATCGCGCTGTTCGACAATGCCAACGTCGAAGACAGCATCCACCGCTCCAAGGCCGTGGGTGAGCCGCCGCTGCTGCTGCCGTTCTCGGTCTTCTTCGCACTGCGCGACGCCATCTCGAGCGTGGGCGGGCACCGGGTCAATCCACCGCTGAATGCCCCCGCGACGAGCGAAGCCATTCTGGACGCGATCGCGTTTGTCGAGGGCGCCGCCGGCGCGCGCGCGTGACGATGGATTGGTTGCGCGCTCGTGGCGATGTGCCGTCCGTGCTGGTCACGGTGGCGGCCGTGAAGGGTTCGGCGCCGCGCGAGCCGGGCGCGAAGATGCGGGTGCGCGCACGCGACTTTGACGACACCATCGGCGGCGGCCATCTCGAACACCGGGCGCTGGAGATCGCGCGCGCGATGCTGGCGCTGGGCGAGGCGCGCCGCTTCGAGCGCTTTGCGCTGGGCCCGAGCCTCGGCCAGTGCTGCGGCGGCGTCGCCTGGCTGGCGTTCGAGCGCGTCGATGCCGCGCAGGTCGACCTGCTGCGCGCGCGCCGCAACGTCGACACCTGGCGCCTCGTTGCGCTGGACGGCGCGTGCGAGTGGGCCTTGTTCGACGACGCGGCGCCCCTCGCGGGTACGCCGGACGTGCCGGCGTTCGAACGCGCGCCTGACGCCCGGGTGCTGGAAGGCGAGGGCGGGCGCCGCTGGCTGCTCGACCCGGTCCTGGCGCCGCGCGCGCACCTGATGCTGTTCGGCGCCGGCCACGTCGGCGCCGCCATCGTGCGCGCGCTGGCCGAGCTGCCATGCCGCGTGACGTGGGTCGACGAACGCGACGCCATGTTCCCCGCGTCGATTCCCCCGAACGTGACGATCGAGGCGACCGACACGCCCGAGGTGCTGGTGACACACGCCGCGCCGGGCACGAGCTTTCTCGTCATGACCCACAGCCATGCGCTCGACCTGCGCCTGTGCCACGCGATCCTGGCACGCCCCCAGCATCCTGCGACGCCCGACTGGTTCGGCCTGATTGGATCAGGCACCAAACGCAGCCAGTTCGAAGCGCGCCTGCGCGCACGCGGCATCGACGATGCGCGCCTGGCCGGCATGGTCTGCCCGATCGGCCTGCCCGATATTGCCGGCAAGGCCCCGGCCGTGATCGCCGCATCGAGTGTGGCGCAATTGCTGGCCGTGTGGGAAGCTGCACGGGACGCTGTACATCACCCCGAACCTCAACCGGAATTTCTGTAATGCCCACTGCATCACCCAATGTGCAGGCCTATCGCGCCAGCCTGCTGCACTTTCGCGCCGATCCGGCGTTCGACGATGGCGCCGCACTGTTTCACGAAGACGGCCTGTTGCTCGTCGAGGATGGCCGCATCAAGGCCGCCGGCGACTACGCCGCGCTCGCGCCCACGCTGCCTGCGGGCCTCGAACCCGTCGATTACCGCGGCAAGCTGATCGTCCCCGGCTTCATCGACACGCACCTGCATTACCCGCAGACCGACATGATCGCCTCGCCAGCCCCGGGCCTGCTGCCGTGGCTCGAGACCTATACCTTCCCGACCGAGCGCCGCTACGAAGACCACGAAGATGGCCGCACCACGGCCGACTTCTTCCTCGACGAGCTGCTGCGCTGCGGGACCACCACGGCAATGGTCTACTGCACCGTGCACCCGCAATCGGTCGACGCCTTTTTTGCCGCGAGCGAAGCGCGCAACCTGCGCATGGTGGCAGGCAAGGTGCTGATGGACCGCAACTGCCCGGACTTCCTGCGCGACCTCGAAGGTGAGCTCGGGGAGAGCGAAGCGCTGATCAAGCGCTGGCACAAGCGCGGCCGCGCGCTGTACGCGATCACGCCGCGCTTTGCGCCAACGTCGACCGAAGCCCAGCTGCGCCTGACGGGCGAACTGGCGGCGGCGTATCCGGACACCTTCATCCAGACCCACGTGGCCGAGAACCGCGAAGAGTGCACCTGGGTGGGCGAGCTGTTCCCGCAGGCGCGCAGCTATCTCGACGTGTACGACAGCTATGGCCTGATGCGCCCGCGCGCGATGTTCGGCCACTGCATCTGGCTCGATGACGAAGACATGGCACGCATGGCGGCCACCGGCTCGGCCGCCGCCGTGTGCCCGACGTCGAACCTGTTCCTGGGCAGCGGCCTGTTCGACTTCGAGCGCGCCGACAAGGCCGGCATGCTGCTGTCGCTGGGCACGGACGTGGGCGCCGGCACCTCGTTCTCGCTGCTGCAGACGATGAACGAAGCGTACAAGGTCGCGCGCATGAAGGGCAGCTACCTGACGGCGCTGCGCATGTTTTACCTCGCCACGCTGGGCGCAGCGCGCGCGATGGGGCTGGACGACACGATCGGCAGCTTCGCACCGGGCCTCGAAGCCGATTTCGTGGTGCTGGACCGCGAAGCGACGCCGCTGATGGCGCGCCGCACGAGTCACAGCCACTCGCTCGAAGAGCTGCTGTTCGCGCTGGCGCTGCTGGGGGATGACCGTACGGTGGCCGCGACGTATTCGTTTGGCCGGCAGGTGCACGAACGTTCATTTGCCGCGACCACGTAGGGTGGAAGGCTTTGCCTTCCACGCGTTGATCGTTGGCGGCGCCGTTCTCGTGCCGGATGATCTGGCGGCCAACCATCACCGCGTGGACGGCGGAGCCGTCCACCCTACGCACAAAAGACGTCACGGCGGCGGCCCAGGCTGCAATATTGCCAACCCCGGGCGAAGGCGTTAGAGTCTGACGCTTGCCATCCATCCTGAAAGTCTCACCATGCACAAGTATTTGCCCGGCAGTGCGCTGCTGGCGCTGGCCGTCGTCGCTTCGCCCGTCCTGGCCCGGGCGCCATCGGTCACCGCCAACGAAGCGGCCACCGCGCGCCACTACGCCGGCCTGATCGAGGGCAGCACGCCGCGCCGGTCCGAGCTGACGATGTTCTTCACGCAGATGCCCAAGGGTGGCGACCTGCACCACCATTATTCGGGCGCGATCTATGCCGAGACCTATGTCGATTTCGTCGACAAGCAGGGCTTCTGCATCGACAAGAACACCTACCGCATCGAGACCGACAAGGCGACCATCGCCGCGCAGCGCGCCAAACCGGCTGCCCAGCGCACCTGCCTGTCGGGCGCCGACGTCAATGCCGACGAAAACACCTGGCGCGAGCTGGTCAAGCGCTGGTCGAACAAGGACTTCAGCAACCACGTCGCGATCCAGCCGGCGCCGGACCGCCTGTTCTTCGGCACCTTCGGTTACTTCGGCCCGGTGGCCAACGACAATCTGCGCGAAGGCCTGCAAGAGATCAAGGCGCGCGCCATTGCCGAAAACGTCGGCTACATCGAAACGATGTTCCTGCTCTCGCCGTTCGTGGCCAACGCCGCCTTCGACACCAGCACCCGCGCCAGCGTGAACGACGACGCGGCGCTGGCCGCCCAGTTGCGCGCCGAGCTGGCGGCGCTGGACGCCAACGCCGCCTACAACGCGTCGATCGACAGCTTCGTCGCGCAGATCAATGCGGCATCCGAAGGCATCGACGACGAGCGCTTCACGATGCGCTACCAGAACTACACGCTGCGCCTCCTGGCGCCGTCGCAGGTGTTTTCGGCGATGGTGTCGAGCTTCAAGGCCGCGGCCAAGGGCGGGCGCATCGTCGGTGTGAACATCGTCGGCCAGGAAAGCCTGCACGTGTCGATGCGCGATTACCTGCTGCACATGAAGATGTTCCGCTTCCTGAAAACGGTGTACCCGGACGTGAAAGTGGCGATGCATGCGGGCGAACTGGCGCTGGGTGAGGTGCCACCGGAAGGCCTGAAGTTTCATATCGACAGCGCCCTGGGCGTTGCCGGCGCCGACCGCATCGGCCATGGCCTCGACCTGGCGCATGAAGCCAACGCACCGGCCATCATCAAGACGATGCGCGAGAAGGATATTCCGGTCGAGATCAACCTGACCTCGAACGCGTTCATCAGCGGCGTGGCAGGCGCGGATCATCCGATCCATCTGTACCGCAAGTATGGCGTGCCGTACGTGATTTCGACCGACGACGCTGGCGTGACCCGCCACACGCTGTCGCACGAGTACGTGCAATTTGCCAGCCAGTTCAAACCGTCTTACGCGGAAATCAAGAAGGCGTCGTACAACAGCATCCGCTATGCCTTCCTGCCTGTGGCAGAAAAGCAACGGTTAACGAAACAGCTCGACGGGCGTTACGCCCGATTCGAGGCCCAGGTCGCCGCCATGGCGACCCAGGCCGCGCGCGCGAAATAAAGTGTGTCACCCCCGATCCGGCGCTCGCCGGATCGCCTCCCTGTCATAAACAACCTTCGACTTTTCGGCACTAAGTTCGTCTAGAAGTCAGGTTTGTCGTCTTCTCGCTACAGAATTTCCCCTTGTACCGCTGGTTCTACTGATTTTTTGCCGAAAAAATTTCACCGTGGAATGCCACGCATATAATTCCGCCATGTCATAAAGCGCGCCAAATGACACGATTTATGTCGCGTAACGACAACGCCGACGGGACGATTTATACGAAAAAGCTCTGAATAGCCAAGCCAAATTGAATTTGTCGGGCTGAAAACGCTGATGCATATTGGCGCAATTCTGGTGTAAATCAAACCACACATCGTGTCATTTTGTTGAAACATTGTACCGATACAATCGCAGCCGCTTGCCGGCTGAATCACTGACGCGGCACGACGAATATAACAAGCAGTAAAGCAGGGGAGGACGTCCGTCGGGCGTCCAACAAACAACTTTGAAGTTCTTTTTGGGGTAATCAATGATCACTCAACAGCAGATCCGGCTCACCAAGTTGGCGCTGGCTTTGTCAGTTGCGTTGGCGGCGTCGCCGTCGTTCGCACAGAACACCACCTCGGCCGTCGGTGGCCGTATCTCGAACGTCTCGGGTCAGCCGGCTGCCGGCGCGCAAGTGCAGATCCTGCACACCGAGTCGGGTTCTGTCAGCAATGTCGTGACCGACGCTGAAGGCCGCTACGTTGCACGTGGCCTGCGCGTGGGTGGTCCGTACACGATCACCATCACCAAAGACGGGATTACCCAGACCCGTAACAACGTCTTCCTCGACCTGGCACAGACCGCCGAAGTCGACGCTACCCTGGGCGTGCAGACGGTGACCATCGCCGGTACCGCATCGCGTTCGGAAGTCTTCTCGGCCAACAACATGGGCGCGGGCACCGCCATCAGCAACACCCAGCTCCAGACCCAGGCATCGATCCAGCGTAACCTGCAAGACTATGCACGTGCCGACCCGCGCGTCTCGCAGACCGACAAGGACCGCGGCGAAATCTCGGTCGCCGGCCAGAACTCGCGCTACAACTCGACGACCATCGACGGCGTCGCGATCAACGACACGTTCGGCCTGGAAGCCAATGGCAGCCCGACCGCACGCCAGCCGATCTCGATCGAAGCGATCCAGTCGGTGCAGGTCAACGTCGCCAACTACGACGTGACCCAGAAGGGCTACACCGGCGCGAACATCAACGCCGTGACCAAGTCGGGTACCAACACCTACAAGGGTGGCGTGTACTACGTGTACCGCAACGACAACCTGTCGGGCGACCGTTACAACCCGATCACCGACGTCTACACCGACGCGCCGAAGTCCAAGGAAACCACCAAGGGTGTCTGGGCATCGGGTCCGCTGATCCAGGACAAGCTGTTCATCTACGCTCTGGCCGAGAACTTCGAGAGCTCGCGTTCGAGCCCTGAGTTCGGCGCCATCGGCAGCGGCGCCGGCACCACCGTCGGCATCAGCCAGTCGTCCATTGCAGAAGCCCAGCGCATCGCCCAGCAAACCTACGGCGTCGACATCGGCAGCACTGCCGTACCGAGCGGCTCGATGCTGACCTCGAAAGAGCGCCTGGTGAAGTTCGACTGGAACATCACCGACGAACACCGCGCCAACCTGCGTTACGCCAAGACCGAACAGGGCGAGCCGTTCTACCCGGGCTTCTCGGCCACCGGTGTCGGCCTGTCGTCGAGCTTCTACAACCAGGGCAAGTCGATCGAGACGGTTGTTGCCCAGTTGTTCTCGGACTGGACCCCGAACTTCTCGACCGAGTTCAAGTTCTCGAACCGCGATTACGATTCGGTCCCGACCAACGCAACCCGCACGCCATCGATGGCCCTGCAGTTCAGCGGCGCGCTGCCGGCTGACGCACCAAGCGGCCTGTCGACTGCCAACCGTAACATCAACTTCGGTACCGAGTTCAGCCGTCACAACAACGTGCTGCGCAACAAGACCAAGGACCTGTACGCTGGCGCCAACTGGATCGTGGGCGACCATGAACTGAAGTTCGGTGTCGACCAGACCAAGAACGACGTCTACAACGCGTTCCTGCAGGGTATCAACGGCTCGTACACGTTCGGCTGCCTGGATTCGACGGCCGCGAACTTCTACAGCTTCGGCGCGCTGCCAAGCTGCGCACGCGCAACCAATGCCCAGGTTCAGCAAGCCGTGCTGGAGAACTTCCAGAAGGGTCGTCCACTGAGCTACAGCCAGCAGCGCGCGCTGCCAGGCGCATCGCTGAACGATGCGGTCGCCCAGTTCACCACCAAGAACACCGGCCTGTTCCTGCAAGACACCTTTACCGTCAACGACCAGCTGACTCTGACCTACGGCGTGCGTTACGACCGTAACGATGTCGGCGGCCGCCCACTGGCCAACACGGCTGCTGCCCAGCCACTGGTTGCCGGCAACCCGGCCACCGGCGTGCGCCAGTCCGGCGGTTTCGGCCTGGACAACACCCGCACCATCGATGGCACCGATCTGGTCCAGCCACGTGTCGGCTTCAACTACCGCTTCGACAAGTCGCCACGTCCGACCCAGCTGCGCGGCGGCTTCGGCCTGTTCCAGGGCGCGGCAGCCACCGTGTGGATGTCGAACCCGTTCTCGGGCACCGGCGTGGCAACCGCCACGATCAGCTGCTCGGGTACCGGCGCGACCCGCTGCCCGACCACCGGCGGCCTGATCAGCTTCAATCCGGATGCCCAGCCTGCCATCGCCGGCGCCATCCCGGCCGCTGACGTCAACTTCCTGGATCCGAACTTCCGTCAGCCATCGATCTGGAAAACCAACCTGGCATTCGACACCGAACTGCCATGGTACGGCCTGGTCTTCGGCGCCGAAGCGCTGTACACCAAGAACAAGAACGGCATCTACTACGAACACCTGAACCTGGGCGCAGCAACCCGCACCGGTTCGGATGGCCGTCAGCTGTTCTGGAACGCAGCCGGCCTGAGCCAGGCGTGCTACGGCGTGTCGAACAACACGGCCAACGTCATCACCACCTGCGGCGCGGTCAACCGTTCGCTGAACAACCGCAGCTTCGGCAACGTGCTGGTGGCGCGTGATACCGACAAGGGCGACGCGAAAGTGCTGACCATGTCGCTGTCGCAGCCGATGACCAAGGGCTTTGGCTGGTCGGTGGCATACACCTACACCGATGCAACCGAAGTCTCGCCGCTGACCTCGTCGGTGGCCAACTCGAACTTCAACGGCCGTTCGTCGTTCAACCCGAACGAAGAAGTCGCTGCAACCTCGAGCTACGCCATCAAGAATCGCGTCAATGCGCTGATGAACTTCCAGAAGAAATTCTTCGAAGGCTACAACACGCGTGTCGGCGTCTTCTACGAAGGTCGTGAAGGCCGTCCGTACAGCTGGACGTTCAACAACGACATGAACGGTGACAACCTGGCCGGCAACGACCTGATGTACATCCCGACCGCCTTCGGTTCGAACGAAGTCGTGTTCTTCGGCGACACCGCAACGAGCCGTGCCAACGAGCAGCGCTTCTGGGACGTCGTCAATGCGAACAAGGGCCTGAGCAAGGCTGCCGGTGGTGTCGTGAAGCGCAACAACTCGACCGCCGAATGGGTCAACACCTTCGACGTGCGCATCAGCCAGGAAATCCCGGGCATCTTCGCACGCAACAAGGCGACCTTCTCGCTCGACTTCATGAACTTCGGCAATCTGCTGAACAAGAAATGGGGCCGTACCGAAGAGATCAGCTTCCAGTCGTCCGGTGGCCAGGCACGCAGCTTCGTCGACGTCGCCGGTATCGATGCACAAGGTCGTTATGTCTACGTCGTGCGTAACGACGTCGAGCGTCAGGACCTGAAGCAAGCCAAGGGCGAGTCGCAGTGGGCCATCCAGGCAACCCTGCGTTACGAATTCTAAGCAGCGCCAATTCGTAGCCTGAAGTAGCCAGAACGGCCGGTGGAAACACCGGCCGTTTTTTTCATCAAAAAAGTCAGCAGCCCTGATGCTGTAAGGATTTCCTGCGCACAGGCGGCGTGGGATAATGGCTGCTGTTGCGCTTATCCAATCCCCGCTGTTCGGGTGCCGGCCATCCCGGCCCGATTCCATACAAGGTGTTTTTCATGATCGTCTCGTGTCGCGCAAGCGCCCGTCTTTCCACGCTCACCGTTGCGCTGCTGCTCGCCGGTTGCGTGTCTGCTCCCCAGGCCCCGGTCACCATCAACCTGGTGTCGCTCAACGACTTCCACGGCAACCTGGAGCCAAGCCGCTACGTGCTCAAGGGCGCCGATGGCAAGGACCAGGTCATGCGCGCCGGCGGCGCCGAAGCGGTGGCCGCGGCCCTGCAGACCTGGCGCAAACAGGATAAGGACCTGCTGCTGGTGTCGACCGGCGACATCGTCGGCGCCAGCCCGGCGCTGTCGTCGCTGTGGGCCGACGAACCGACGATCGAAGTGATGAACATGCTCAACCTGCGCGCGAGCGCGGTGGGCAACCACGAATTCGACGGCGGCCGCAAGGAACTGCTGCGCCAGCAGAACGGCGGCTGCGATTCGCTACACCCGACCAAGGCCTGCAAGTTCACCCCGAATTTCGGCGGCGCCAAATTCACGTACCTGGGCGCGAACGTGATCGACAAGGTCACCGGCAAGCCGATCATCCCGGGCTTCATCATTGAAACCGTCAAGGGCATCAAGGTCGGCCTGGTGGGCGTGGTGCTGCGCGATACGCCGAACATGGTGGTTGCATCGGGCATCGCGGGCCTGCGCTTCGGTGACGAAGCCGAGGCGATCAACAATGCGCTGCCGGCGATGCGTGCGGCTGGCGCTAAGGTCATCGTGGCCCTCGTGCACCAGGGCGGCCGCACGGTCGAGTCGCCATTGCAAACCGGTTGCAGCAAGCTGACGGGCGACATCGTCCCGGTCGTGCAGAAGATCGACCCCTCGGTCAAGCTGGTGCTGACCGGGCACTCGCACCAGGGCTATCTGTGCGATGTCGGTGGCCGGGTCGTGACCCAGGCCGATACGGCCGGCCACCTGCTGACGCGCGTGTCGATGCAGGTCGAGCCCAGGACCGGTGCAGTCTCGAACCTGACCGTCGCCAACGTCGTGATGAAACCGGGCGAGTATCCGGCTGATCCGAAGATGGTCGCGTATATCGCGCAGGTGAAGGAGCGCAGCGAGGCCGCCTTGACGCGCCCGATCGCGAAGATCGCGACCGCGCCGCTGCTGCGCAAGAATAACGACGCGGGTGAATCGCCGCTCGGTAACCTGATCGCCGATGCGGCGCTGGACTCGGCCCGCAGCCTGGGCGCGCAGTTCGCGTTCATGAACAACGGCGGCATCCGGCGCGACCTGGAAGCGGGCGCCGACAAGACCGTCAACTTCGGCCAGGCCCAGGCCGTGCTGCCGTTCGGGAACACGACCGTCGTGATGAATCTGACCGGCGCGCAGATCCGCAACCTGCTCGAACGCCAGTGGCCCGACGGCGCGAACGTGACGTCCGGCGTACTGCAAGTCTCGCAAGGCTTCACCTATACGTGGGATGCCAAGCGCCCTGCGGGTACCCGCCTGGTACCGGGCAGCATCAAGCTCGATGGCAAGCCGCTGGTTGATACCGCAACCTATCGGCTGGCACTGAACAACTTCCTGGCCGAAGGCAGCGACGGCTATCCGGAATTCGCACTGGGCACCGAGCGTATCGACACCGGCCTGCGCGACCTGGACGGCTTCATCACCTACCTGAAAAAACTTGAAGGGCAGGGCGCCGCGCTGGCCCCGGCTACCCCGCGCATCGTGCGCCTCAATTAAGCACATCAAAAATGATCATGAAAAAACTCGCATGCGTGCTGGCGCTGACCAGCGCCTTCGGATTACTGGGCGCATCGGATGCCGCCGCCTGGGGCCGCGACGGCCACCGCGCCGTCGGCTCGATCGCCGACAAGCTGCTCAAGGGGACCAACGCCCAGAAGCAAATCGCACTGCTGCTGCAGCCGGGCGAATCGCTGGCGTCGGTCGCCAACTGGGCCGACTGCGTCAAGGGCACGTACTGCGGCCCGCAGACGCCCGAGATGGTGGAGTATGTCGAAGGCAATCCGCGCCACAGCGAATACCACTACACCAACGTGCCGTTCCAGCTCGATCACTACCACGAGCACGGCGTGGGCACGAGCGACGTCGACATCGTGCAGACGCTGGAGCAGTGCATCGCCGTCTTGCAGGGCAAGACCGACCCGGCCCTGAACCCGCACAAGTTCACCAAGCGCCAGGCGCTGATCCTGCTGGCGCACTTCGCCGGCGACATCCACCAGCCGCTGCACGTGGGTTCGGCGTTCGTCAGCAAGGACGGCAAGTTCATCGTGCCGAAATCGCGCGCCGAGATCGACGATGCGCTGGTGTTCGATTCGCGCGGCGGCAACAACCTGCTCCTCGATGACGAGAAACTGGCAGCGCTGTCGAAAGGGGTGATCCCTGCTGGTGAGCCGGTCGTCATCAAGGAAGGCGTGCCGAAGGCGCTGACCAAGCCGTTCCACTCGTACTGGGACAGCACGACGGTCGACTATGCGTTCCGCCGCATCAAGACGCGCACGCCGGAGCAGTTCGCGGACGTGGCGATCGCCAGCGCGCCGCTGGTCGCAAAAGCGACGGGCGACGTGGCCACCTGGCCGGTGCAGTGGGTGGAAGATGGCCTGAAGTCAGCCAAGCTGGCGTATGCCGACGTGGTGCCGGGCAAGCTGACGCCGCAGACGGGCAAGAAAGGCGAGACCTACTACACCTTCGCGCTCGAAGTGCCGGCCAACTATCCGGTGCCAAGCTCCGACATCGCCAAGACCCAGCTGATCAAGGGCGGGTACAACCTGGCCGCGATGCTGCAGGCAATCTGGCCATAAGTTGTCGCCGTCGGCGCCGCGCAGATTGTTCGCTGCGCGCGCTGCACTTTTGGCGCGGCCTCGGATAGAATCCGGTCATCTCCCGACCAGACTTCCGAGGCCCCATGCACGTTTCATTAAAGGCCGCCATCGCGGCAGCCTGCCTGTTCCCCGCATTCCACGCTCACGCACAGACCCCGGCCGGCGCCAGCCTGCCGCTGTGGGAATTCGGCCTTGGCGCCGCTGCCCTGAGCACGCCGGCTTATCCCGGCGCCGACGATCGTACCAACCGCATCCTGCCCATCCCGTTCCTGCTCTATCGCGGCGAAGTGCTGCGCGCCGACCAGTCGGGTATCGGGGCGCGCCTGTTCCGTTCTGACAGCCTTGAGTTTGACGTCGGCCTGTCGGGCGCCTTGCCGTCCGATTCGGACGACGTCGAGGCGCGCGCCGGCATGCCGGATCTGGGTGCGCTGTTCGAATTCGGCCCGCGCCTGAAAATCCGCGTGGCCGATATCGATGCGTTTGGTGATCAACCCGGCCGCCTGCGCGCCGAACTGCCGCTGCGCGCCGTGATCGAAGCACGGGGCGGCCTGCGACGCCAGGGCTGGACGTTCGAGCCGAAGCTGGCCTACGAAACGCGCGGCGAGCGCGGCCTGTGGTCGTTCGAAGCAAATACGTCGGTGGTGTTCGGCGACAAGCGCATCAACCGCTATTTCTATGAAGTCGCGCCGCAGTATGCGACCGCCAGCCGCGCCGCTTACAGCGCCGACGCCGGCCTGGTGCTCGCGCGCGTGGGCCTGTTCGCCACGCGCCAGCTCAATCCCGACGTGCGCCTGTTCGGCTACGTGCGCTACGAGTCGTACGCCGGCAGCGCCAACCGCGACAGCCCGCTGCATCTGAAGAATTCGGGCGCATCGGCCGGCATTGGTTTCGCCTGGACGCTGGCACGCTCGAACCGGCGTGCGGCAGGCTTCGAGCCGGTTGATCCGGCGACGCCGTGACATGACGCCGGCAAGACCGGCGGAATGGTCAATGTGTCGGGCACGTCTTACGCTGCAATGCGCTGGACGTTGGTCCGTTTGATTTTCCCGGCCTGGTATAAATCGTATTGCAGTTGCAGGCCTGCCCAAAGCTCCGGGCTCGTTGCAAGCGCGGCGGCAAGGCGGTAAGCCATATCCGGCGATACGCCTGCTGCGCCGTTGACAACACGCTGAAGGGTGACACGGCTGACGCCGAGCCGTGCAGCGGCCTCGGTAATCGTCATCTCTCCCAGATACTCCCGAAGCACCTCTCCCGGATGCGGCGGACTATGCATGCGAGTCATTTTTTTCCTAAAAATTAGTGGTAGTCAAAGTAGTCAACGAGAATGGCGTCGGTGCCATCGAATGCAAAAACCATTCGCCAGTTGCCGCTGACCGTCACTGCCCAATGCCCCTTGAGGTCGCCTTTCAACGGGTGAAGTGCCCACGCCGGCGCGGACAACTCTTCCGCACGGGTCGCCTGATCAAGCGCAGCCAGTTGAAGGCGCAGTCTCGCTGCATGCAAAGGTTGGATCCCGGCTTTGCTTCCGGTCTCAAAGTATCGTTGCAACCCTTTGTGCCTGAACGTCCTGATCATGCGATTCATTGTATACCGTATCGCTACTAGATACAATCTGACTCAGGTCATACGAGCAGCACGAGCAGGGTTACACGAGCCGAGTCAGTTCTGACATTCAAACACGAGCTCAACAGCCGGGAGCCCAACAGCCGGGGTCAGGTCTGACATTCGGACACGAGCTCAACGCAACGTCGATTTTTGAATGCCGTTGGGACGGTAATAAGGAGGAGTCCGTGTCCGAATGTCAGACCTGACCCTGGCTACGTGATCCTGGCTACGCGCCGTGACGTGACGTGGCGCTGGCCGAAAATGACGGATCAGCGCATTCCAACGGGTACCCTGGCTACCATGGCAGATATTAAGGGCACGGCATTGCAGAGAACTCGCGACACTGCACTTTGTACGCGATCGTCTCGGATACGAGTGGTAAAAAGTCATGCCACTCCACGACCAGTTCTATGCCAGTTGAGGTCGTGGAGAGCGAAAGAACTTCCCCGTCCTCTTTTTCCATCCTTAGCGAATCGATCGACACCCCATCACGGTCGATACTTGTAACGTCGCGGAGCTCGATCCGAACTGCGCTTTTCAAGGACTCCACAGATGCCTGATCGACAACAATGGAGATTGCTTGGTCGAGTGTGTGAATTTCGCGGATGGTTGCGTCATGAAATGAAATTTTGGCCACGTTCCTTATCCTTACCCATGGGGCCCAAACGGCCGCTGTCTGCTCTTGGTCGGCAACTGTCGTTGCCTACAGCTGCCGACTTCCGATTGATGTTGAGTTTCAGGACTTGCCCGCCCCACCATGTCATTGGTGTACCTGCTTTCGTCGTTCAAGTAGCGCTCCTGTGCCTGTGACCCGATCAATAGCCTTGACGAGCGTATCGATGCGCTCGGTCGGGATGGCGGGGCCGAGGCAGCCGGTATAGAGCACGACGTTTTTATTGCGAAATCCCCGGCCGCGGCTCATGCTCAAACTAAGGGTCGACATATCGGACGCTGTGAATTCGCAACCGTCGGCCTCGTCTTGGTAACGATCACGCATCTCATCGAAACGTGCGTCGCGCAGCGCCTGTGCGATTTGCGTCAGGCCGCGCCTGTCGATACGGAATTCATCGGGGCCGCCGGTTTGCTCGAAGGTTGGGCCGGAATGACGCACCCGCCCGTCATAAAAAATCTTGACCTCAAAGACGGGGCAGTCGAACAGACAGGCCGATTGATTGATTGTAAGCACATCGAAGTCGGTGAACGGCTTTGGCTCTTTGCTCCCAGGTGAACCGGCATCCGTGCACGCCGAAAGCAGAAATGTCACTGTGACGATGATCCGTGTGCAGGATGATCTCATCGAAATATTTCAGTCATGGTTAGCCGATTGCCAGGTTTGAAATCCGGCAGCCACTGTAATTGCCGGCACCTACTGGCGCAAATTAGTTCTGGTACCAGCGATCGCTGGGAGCACGAGGTGTGTGGCGCCATATCAATCTTGCAAGCGAGAGAGGGATCATTGCCACCACGATCCATAAAGCAAAAAGGCCAGTGGCGCCAAAGTAGGTGTATAGAAACTCGCGAAGCAGGCCGCTTGCTCCCTGACCAAATGAACCGGTCTGTTGCGAACGAAGCTCATTGATTCCAAGGCCAACCAATGCTATCGCCACCAGGATACTGATACGCACTGCTCTTTTGGCCGTTTTCAGTTCGTTTGAAAATATGGTCATCTACGCTGGCTTGGTTAATGGACCGATCTGTCCAGAACAATGAGGGTTTGACCGTGCGGGCCATTGTTGGCCGGTCTGTGCCTCACACCGTACGGCAGCCCCTCGACGCGAAGCTGACACCGAAATCAGCCTGACGTAAGCAAGCGAAACAGTCTACTCGAGCGGATCGGCATTGCCCGCGCTTTCGAGAGCGTCGATGTCGCCGGCCCGAATGTGATTGAGATGCCTGGTGATCCACGCCGGTGAACGAGCCCACCATGCGACGGCTTGCAGGCGCCGCACGATGTCGGCATCAAAGCGCCGTCGCACGACCCGAGCAGCAAGAGCCGGGGTCAGGTCTGACATTCAGACACGAGCTCAACACAACGTCAATTTTCGAATGCCGAGGGGAGGCTTATATGGACGAGTCCGTGTCCAAATGTCAGACCTGACCCCGGCTTCACCGGCTTCACTTCAGGCCATCAAAGCAGCAAAATCGCAGACTGTCACAGAGGGCCGGTTCCGACCCAGTGCGAACGCTCGATGACTGGCGAGAAATGCCAGATTAGCCCGTGCAGCAAACCATCGGTGACAATGACAATTTGATGCTGTTAAGGAAATCTTTAGGGCAAGATAAATCATGCGATTCTTTTTCCCCCGATTTTTTGGTGCTGCATTCCTCGGCGGCTGGGCGTTGTGCGGTACTGGCCACGCGGCGGTACCCGGCTGCGACACTGATCATGGCACCATCAATGGCTTCGATCCTGTCCGGCTGCATGCGGCGCTATTCGCATTCCAGACCAACAGTGCCAATCTACACGGCTTGGTCATCAAACGCCACGGCGCCGTCGTGGCTGAATGCTACCGCGCTGGCAAGGACCGCTCGGTCTACTCGCTGGTTAACCACACTCTGGAATTCGATCCCAGCACCCGGCATGACTTACGCTCGATCAGCAAATCGGTGACGAGCCTGTTGTGGGGCATCGCTGAATCGGAAAACAAGGTGCCGCCGCTCGACGCGCGTGTGCTAGACCTGATGCCGGAACTGGTTGGCTTGAAGACGGCGGGGCGCCAGGACATCACGATCGGCCACCTGCTGAACATGACCAGTGGGCTGGCCTGGAACGAGTCGGGCGGTTACGGCCTGGGCAATCCCGAACAGGGCCTGTACTGGCGTTCTTCCCAAGCCCGCTACGTGTTCGGTCGCCCAATGAAAGATCCCGCGGGACAGAGCTTCAGCTACAACGGCGGCGGCACGGCCGTGCTGACTGCCATGCTCGAAAAGGGCGTCGGCATGTCCCTGCCAGACTATGCGCGTAGGCGCCTGTTCGCGCCGCTCGGCATCACCGACTGGGAGTGGCTGAGCGACATCCGTGGCCGGCCGCTGGGCTTTGTGGGCTTGCGAATGCGCCCGAACGATTTGGCCAAAATTGGGCAATTACTCCTGCAGCACGGACGCTGGAACGACAAGCCGATTGTACCTTCCACATGGATCGACGCATCGCTGCAACCGCGTATTGCCGCGGGTAATGGCTTCCAGTACGGCTATCACTGGTGGCACGGAAAGACCCGGGCGATGGGTGGTGAGCAAGCCTGGACGGCGGCATTCGGGAATGGCGGGCAAAGGCTGGTTGTGGTTCCGGGGCTGGATTTGGTCGTCGTTGTCACTGCGGGCATGTACAACGACGAGGCGGGGGCAATCGAGGTAAACAAGCTGTTCCGTCAAATTGTTGCGACCGTAGAGCAGTAGAGGGTCATCAGGCGCGGTGACGGCCTGTAACTTGACACCACTTTTCAAAGACCGTCGGTAAGGGCGCTTTTGGCCGAATCCGGCCGTTCCTGTCAGCCTAGCAGTTTGCCTGGCTTGAAAAAGCACGGACTGTCACGACAGGCCGGTACCGACCGAATCGGTCACCGGCTCGGTGTGGCTACGTCCTCCAGATCGTTGTAAAACGCTGGATATGCATCCCACGACGCGTAGTAGCAAACAAACTCAAACTTCGTTTCTCTGGAACTGCGCTTTTGGCTGATCATCTCGAGCAACTCTGTCACGCCTTCTGTCTCAAGAAAATAAACGTAGCCATCCTGCGTCACCTCCGACGGAATCGAAAAGTCCTCACCAAACTGAACGATCATTGCTTCACTGCTCTGGTGGAACGGCTCCCGAGCGCATATCACAGAGTTTTCTGGCATCTGCGCCGATAGGAAGATCGCGTCTAAAAGTTTCATAAGGTTGAGTTGATGTGATCTTGAGCTTCCAGCCATGTCTGCTCTTCGCAGAACCCGCGCGTTGGACTCAGCATAGCAGGTCGCCATGGCCGCAAAACATCGGACGGTCACGAAGTACTGGAATCAGCCAAGGCCGTGTAAAAATCCTGATTCGCCATCGACCATGCAACACTCGACTCACAGCATGGGAGCCGGGGTCAGGAGCCGGGGTCAGGTCTGACATTCAGACACGAGCTCAACACAACGTCGATTTTTGAATGCCGTGGGGACGGTAATAAGGAAGAGTCCGTGTCCAAATGTCAGACCTGACCCTGGCTACGTGACCCCGGCTACGCTGGCTACGTGCGCTCGAGCCGGCGTGCGGCGGGCTTCGAGCCGGTTGATCCGGTCACGCCATGATAATGACCTGACGCTGGTAAGGCCGACGTCATGGTAGTTGCTTGTCTCGACAGGTAGATGTCGACCCGGAGCAGGTCATCGGCCTTGATCAAACAGGCGGGAAGTCTTCGTAAGATTTCGGCATGTAACCCCAAATCCTGAGGACGTCGTCACGTACCTCGAATTCGAAACCGATCTCCCTCACGACGTTCGAAATTTCGTCTGTATGGTCGATTTTTGAAGATGCAAGCAGTCTGCCCTTGGCAGGGACTTCCTCCCATAAGCCAATATCGAACCACTCGACTGACGCGAATGGAAAGGGTAAATGGTAGAACCATTCAACATCCCATGCGGAGATCTGCCCTGTTACCAATTTTGAGCGATACGAAGGCCGCCATCCGGTTACATGGCGAAAATAATTGATCAGCTCATTCCACCGGGTGTTGTTTGATACAGACCCCAGATTCCTAGCAGCGACAGCCGCATCGATTTTTTTTTGTGCTGCCTCGTGGGCAGCTCCCGGGCTTGGCAATTCATCCATATTGAACCTGATTATCGCGTGCATGTGGCCGACCTCGGCAGTTTTCAGCCGTTCGGCGGCTTGTCAGCCTGGCAAAGTCACTGAATTTCTGGATAGGCAGCGGTCGAGGCATGGCAGACGTTCATGGCCGCACCTACGTGTTTTTCGACATTATGACCTTTCTTAGACGCGGGAAGATAAATAGTCAAAAGGAGCCGTGAGCCGGGGTCAGGAGCCGGGGTCAGGTCTGACATTTAGACACGAGCTCAACACAACTTCGATTTTTGAACTCCGCGGGGAAGCTAAGAAGGACGAGCCCGTGTCCAAATGTCAGACCTGACCCCGGCTGTGCCGAGGGGAGGCTAATAAGGACGAGTCCGTGTCCAAATGTCAGACCTGACCCCGGCTTTGACCCTGGCTACCTTCCGTTCAAGCCATAAAAAACGCCGGGCGAACCCCGGCGTTTGGCTAGCAACGCGAAGTGCCCCGGATTACGCAGCTTCGCGCATCCCCAGTGCCGGCCGCGCTGCGCTCTTGAGCGCCGGGCGCACCTGTTGCGCTTCGAAGCGGAACGTCGACACCAGCTGCGACAACGCCTTCGCCTGTTCGCGCATCGACGTCGAGGCGGCGGCCGCTTCTTCGACCAGCGCCGCGTTCTGCTGCGTTACCTGGTCCATTTGCGCGATGGCCTGGTTCACCTGTTCGATGCCGGCCGACTGCTCCTGGCTGGCCATGGCGATGCCGGACATGATGCTCGTCACGCGGCCGATGCTGGCGACAATTTCCTGCATCGTCGCGCCGGCATCCGATACCAGGCGGCTGCCTTCCTCGACCTTGGCGCTCGAGTCGCCGATCAGGGCCTTGATTTCCTTTGCCGCTGCCGCCGACCGTTGCGCCAGGCTGCGCACTTCGGACGCCACGACCGCGAAGCCGCGGCCCTGTTCGCCGGCGCGCGCCGCTTCCACTGCCGCGTTGAGCGCGAGGATGTTGGTCTGGAACGCGATGCTGTCGATGACGCCAATGATGTCCACGATCTTCTTCGACGAATCGGTGATCGCGTCCATCGTCAGCACGACGCGTCCGACGGTGTCGCCGCCACGGCCGGCCACCTGCGAGGCGTTCTGCGCCAGCGTGTTCGCTTCGCGCGCGTTGTCCGCGTTCTGGCGGACGGTCGAGGTCAGTTCTTCCATCGACGATGCGGTTTCTTCCAGCGCGCCGGCCTGCTGCTCGGTGCGGGCCGACAGTTCGAGGTTACCGGCCGAGATCTGGTCGGCGGCTTCGGCGATGGTTTCGGTGCCGCTGCGCACCTGGCTGACGATGCCGACCAGGTTGTCGTTCATGTCCTTCAGGGCGCCCATCAGCGCGCCCGTTTCGTTGTTGCCCTGCACGACAATCTGGCTGCTCAGGTCACCGGTGGCGACGGTCTGTGCGACCAGCACGGCTTCTTCAAGCGGCGTCGTGATGCGACGGCCCATCCACCAGGCGAACAGGCCGCCGGCGGCCAGCGCGATCGCGGCGAATGTCACCTGCAGCTTCAGGCTGGTCTGGAAGCCGTCCTGGATCTGCTTCGAATCGGCGGCCACGACTTCCTGCTGGAATTTGACGATCGCGCTCAGGCTATCCAGATACGACTGCACGCGCGGCAGCATGTCGGTCGTCAGGAAGGCACGTACCGCGGCGTCGTCACCGGCCGCCTTCTGCGCCATCACGCTCTTGCGCGCCTTGCGGTAGCCTTCGCGCTGCTCGTCGACTTTGGCAAACAGCGCCATGGCAGCGTCGTTGCCGGCCAGGCTCTCGACCAAGGCCTTGTGCAGCACATCCGAGCGCTTCGACGCCACTGACATCGCGTCGAGGAAGTATTTTTCGTCGCCTTTGTCAGTCATCTTGATCGCGGCAATGGTGCGCGCGGCGTTGGTCTCGATGATGGCTTGCCACTCCTGCAGCATGGCCAGGCGGTACATGCTCTCGCCAGTCAGTTTGTCGGTGAGGGCTTCGGCTTTCTGCATCTGCAGCAGGCCGATACCCACCAGCAGCAGCATGGCCGCAAGAATGGTGGCAAAGCCGCCGAGGATCAGCGTGCGAATCTTAAGGTTTTGAAATGTCATGGCGTTCCGTGAGTCAGTAAATACGATGTCCGTAGAAACCAAAAGTTTCCATGCGGAATCATATTGTTGCAGATTCGGAACAAGAAAAACCGATAAATAGCCGTAATGACGATAAATTCGCTCAATTGTGGCGAGATACCGACGATTTCATCGTAAATACGACTATTGGTAGTGGGATTTGGAGAGAATCAAGTCCTGCCCCCCGGCAGTGGAGGGCAGGACCTTGGATGCGCGTCAGCGCGACTTGACGAACGGCTTGCCCAGCGCCTTGGGCGCCACCGACTTGGCCATCAGGCCCGCCAGCACGACCACGGTGACGATGTACGGAATCATCTGGATCAGCGAGCCCGGGATGCGGCCCACGACCGGCAGGTCGACGCCTTCGATCTGGATCTGCACTGCGGCAAAGAAACCGAACATCATGCAACCCAGCACCGTGTGTACGGGCCGCCAGTTGCCGAACACCAGCGCCGTCAGCGCCAGGTAGCCGGCGCCGGCCGACATGTCGCGCAGGAAGAAGCCGCTCTGGACGATCGACAGGTAGGCACCCGAGAACGAGCACAGCACGCCGGCGATGATCATCGCCGTGTAGCGGGTGCGCTGGACCGAGATGCCGGCTGCGTCGGCCGCATGCGGGTTTTCGCCACAGGCGCGCAGGCGCAGGCCGAAGCGGCTGTAGAACAGGACCCAGTGCACGATCGGGAGCAGGGCAAAGGCCAGGTACACCAGCACCGAGTGCCCGCCGATCAGGCTGCCGTAGACCCAGCCCAGCACCGGCACGTCGGCCACCAGTTCGGTCCCGGGCAGGATGACGCTCGCGAGGCGCGCCTCACCGAGGTCCGGCGTGCGCCCGCCCTGCTGGAAGAAGTACTGGGCGACGACGAACGTCAGCCCGCTCATCGCGATATTGATTGCGATGCCGGCCACGAGCTGGTTGCCCTTTTGCGTGATCGAGACGAAGGCCTGGATCAACGCCAGCACGACCGAGGCGACGATGCCGGCCGCGATACCGAGCCACGGATCCTGGTAGGTGTAGGCGACGGCGGCCGAGACGAAGGCCGACGCGAGGATCTTGCCCTCGAGGCCGATGTCGACCACGCCGCTGCGCTCGGCGAACAGGCCGGCCATGGCCGCGAACATCAGCACCGGCGCATTGCGGATGGTGGAGACGACGATACTGGCGAACTGGAAGTCTTCCATGGCTTATCCCTTGCTTGCGCCGTTGTTGGAGCGTGTTGCGTTGATCAGTTTGAGTACCGCCGGCGCGTACATGTTTTCCATGGCGCCGCAGAACAGGATGATCAGGCCCTGGATGAAGATGAAGGTCTCTTGCGGGATGTTCGGTTTTTCCAGCGACAGATCGAACCCGCCCTGGATCAGCGCGCCGAACAGGATCGACGAGAGCAGGATGCCCACCGGGTGCTGGCGGCCCATCAGTGCAATGGCGATGCCGATGAAGCCCGCGCCGGCCGGGAAGTTCAGGCTCAGGTAGTGGGTCGAGCCGAGAATCGAGTTCACCGCCGCCAGGCCCGCCAGGGCGCCCGAAATCAGCATCGCAATGATGATCGTGCGGCTGATGCGCACGCCCGCATAGTGCGCGGCGTGGGCGTTCAGGCCGGTGGCCTGCAGGCGGTAACCCCAGCTCGATCGCGACACGGCCACCCAGTAGATGACCAGCGCGACCAGGGCCAGCAGGAAGGCCAGGTTCAGCGGCGTGTTCTCGCCGAAGAACGGCAGCCAGTTCGACAGCAGCGGGATCGCGGCAGCATCGGTGAAGGTGCGGCTGGCCGGATTCTGGTCGCCCTCGGGAATCATGTACTTGACGATGATGAAGTTCATCAGGCCGGCGGCGATGAAGTTGAACATGATGGTCGTGACCACCACGTGGCTGCCGCGCTTGGCCTGCAGGTAGCCTGGCAGGAAGGCCCAGGCGGCGCCAAAGACGGCGCTGGCGACGATCGCCAGCGGGATCAGGAGCCACGGCGAGAGCGTCGCATCGAACGCCAGCATCGCCAGCGTCAGGCCCAGGCCGCCCAGATACATCTGGCCCTCGGCGCCGATGTTGAAGAGGCCCGCCTTCATCGCGATCGACACGGCCAGGCCGGTGAACACGAAGGTCGACGCATAGAACAGCGTGTACGACAGGCCTTCGGGATTGATGACGGCGCTGTTGACGAGGATCTGCAGCGACTCGACCGGGCTTTCGCCCAGCAGATGGATCACGAGCGCCGCGACCAGCAGGGCGGAGAGCAGATTCAGGACCGGCAGGACAAAGCCCGAGGCCCAGCGTGGGAGTTCAGTGGTTTTCATGATTTGTGCATCCCGCCCATCAACAGGCCAATGCGGGTCGTGTCGAATTCGTCGATCGGCAATTCGCCGGTAATGCGCCCGCCCGACATCACGATGATGCGGTCCGCCAGCGCGCGCACTTCTTCCAGCTCGGTCGAGACCAGCAGGATCGCGACGCCTTCGTCGCGCAGGCGCAGCAGTTGCGTGTGGATGCTCTCGATGGTGCCGATGTCCACGCCGCGCGTGGGCTGGCCCACCAGCAGCAGTTTCGGCGCCGCCGAGACTTCGCGCGCGATCACGACCTTCTGCTGGTTGCCGCCGGAAAGCAGGCCAATGCGCACATTGGGGTCTTTCGGGCGCACATCGAATGCTTCGAGCAGGTGCGCGCAGCGCTTGGCGATCGCGTCGAAATCGAACAGGCCCAGGCCCTTGGTGACGCGCTCCTGGTAGCCGAACACGGTGTTCTGCATGACCGAGAAATCCTTGATCACGCCGTCGCGCAGGCGGTCTTCCGGCACGTGGCCGATGCCCATGTCGCGCAGTTCCGCGGGCAGGCCGTCGGCATTCGAGCGGCCAGCGAAGGGCAGGGGTTTGCCCTCGAGCGAGACCGCGCCGGAGGTCGGCAGGCGCATGCCCGACAGGATGTGCATCAGTTCGCTCTGGCCATTGCCCGACACGCCGGCAATGGCGACGATCTCGCCAGCGCGCACCGACAGGGCGATGTCGCCCAGCAGCTGCACGCCGTTGGCGTCCTTCAGCTGCAGGTTTTCGACCTGCAGCACCGGAGCGCCCGGCGCATACGGTTTGCGCGGCAGGTTGCCTTCGATCGGACGGCCCACCATCATGTTGGCCAGCTGCTCCTTGCTGGTGCCGGCCGTGGCGACGGCGCCGGCCAGGCGGCCCGCGCGCATCACGGTCACCTGGTCGGTGATGTCCATGATCTCGCCCAGCTTGTGGGTGATCAGGATGATGGTCTTGCCCTGTTCCTTGAACAGTCGCAGGATGTCGAACAGCGATGCGATTTCCTGGGTGGTGAGCACGGCGGTCGGCTCGTCCAGGATCAGGATCTCGGCGCTGCGGTAGATCTGCTTGAGGATTTCGACGCGCTGCTGCGCGCCCACCGACAAATCGGAAATCACGGCCAGCGGATCGACGTCGAGGTGATAGCGCGCGCAGATCTCGCGCAGCTTCACCTCGGTCTCGCGGCGTTTCTTCGACAGCTTGAAGGCGCCTTCGGCCCCGAGCATCACGTTGTCGAGCACCGTCATGTTCTCGACCAGCATGAAATGCTGGTGCACCATGCCGATGCCGAGCCCGATGGCTTCCTGGCTCGAGCGGATCTGCTGCTCCTTGCCGTTGATGACGAGCTGCCCGCTGTCGGCATGGTAGTAGCCGTACAGGATGCTCATCAGGGTGGATTTGCCCGCGCCATTTTCGCCGATCACACCATGGATCGAACCCTTGGCGATCGAGAAGCTGACGTCGGCGTTCGCCTGCACCGGCCCGAAGGCCTTGCTCACGTTGCGAAATTCTACGGCTGGCTGCATTGCGATCTGTCGTAAAAAGGAAGTGTGCTTATCATTCAAAAGCGCGCCGGACCGGTAATCAACCGGCGCGGCGCGCTTTGAATGGAATGAAGGTGATCAGACCGGGCAGGAACTGCCGGCGCGGTAATCGATGACCTTGATCTTGCCGTTGATGATGTCCTGGCGTACGGCATTGACGCGCTTTTCGATCTCCGGCGTGACGACCGCGCGGTTATCCTTGTCCAGCACCCAGTCGACGCCGCCTTCTTTCAGGCCCTTGTAGGTGACGCCTGCTTTCCAGGTGCCTTTCTTGACAGCCATGAACGAGTCATACACTGCCACGTCGACGCGCTTGACCATCGAGGTCAGCATCGTGCCCGGGTGCAGGTAGTTCTGGTTCGAGTCGACGCCCACGGCCAGCTTGCCCTTGGTCTTGGCCATCTGCAGCGCGCCCATGCCGCTGCCGCCGGCCACGGCGAAGACCACGTCCACGCCGCGGTCGAACTGCGCGCGTGCCAGCTCGCCACCCTTGGCCGGGTCGTTCCAGGCTGCTGCCGTGGTGCCGACCATGTTCTGGATGATTTCAACTTTCGGGGCCTGCGCCTTGGCGCCCTGGCCGTAGCCGCAGGCGAACGCGCGGATCAGCGGAATGTCCATGCCGCCGACAAAGCCGAGCTTCTTGGTCTTGGAGGCCATGGCCGACGCCACGCCGACCAGGTACGAGCCTTCCTGCTCCTTGAACATCACCGATTCGATGTTGGCGCCTTGCGCCACGCTGTCGATCAGGACGAAGCGCACGTTCGGGAATTCGCGGGCGACTTTTTGCACGGCCTGGGTCTGCGAGAAACCGATGGCGGCGATCAGGTCGACCTTCTTGCGCGCCAGGCCGCGCATGACTTGCTCGGCCTGGGTATCGCTATTGGCCTGGACTTCCAGCACTTTGACGCCGGTCTCTTTCGAGAAGCGCTGCAGGCCTTCGAAGGCCGACTGGTTGAACGACTTGTCGAACTTGCCGCCCGCATCGTAGACCATGCCGAATTTCGGCGCGGCGATCGGTGCGGTCGACGGCGCCGCCAGCGCGCTGCCAGCGAGGCACATGGCCGCCACGGTGATGCTGAGTTGCTTGAATTTCATGGTTGAGCTCCTGGAATAGCGATATTGTACCCGCCGCATGCCTTGCGATGGGATCGGCTGCGCGATTGTCGCAGCACGGCGCCGTGCAAGTGGTTACGGTTTGTATCTGGGGAGGGTCGTTGGGGCCAGGCCCGCGCCCTTCGGGCACAAGCTGTCAAATATGCATCAAGCTGCAAGTTGATGACAAATACGATTTTACTTCCCAATTTATTCACTGGAAATATAAATGCTGACAAATTCGTCGATTATTTTGCGGCGAGGGCCAGATCGGGCGCTGTCGTGGTCGTTTCGACCGGTGGCGTGGCATTGGCCACCGCATCGGCCACGGCGGCCGCAGCGGCCGGCGTTACCGGCTGGCTGAACTGGCGCGTGAGGAAACCGGCGACCATGTCGTGCGTCGCTGCGAGGTAGGGGATGGTCATGTGGTCGGAATCCGGCACCACCTCGTCGGCCACCAGCGCGCCCAGCTTGGCCACCAGAAGGTCGGTGTGGAAGTGCGGCACGACGTCGTCGCTGGCGGCGCGCAGCACGTAGGTGGGGGCCTTGAGCATCGGCGCGTACTTGATCGACTCGAAGCGGTGGCGCAGCATGTATTCGATGGGCATCACGCGGAAGCGCCGCTTGGCAATCGCCAGGATCGAGTCGTACGGCGTGATCAGCACGACCGAATGCGCGGGGCGTTCGCGGGCTACCTGCACGGCAACGCCCGAGCCCAGGCTGCGGCCAACGACGGCGATACGCTGCGGATCGACCTGGCTCCGCGTGGCAAGCCAGTCGTAGAGCAGGGCGCCGTCTTCGATCATGTGGATTTCGGCCGGGATACCCTGCGAATCGCCATAGCCGCGGTAATTCATCGCCAGCACGGTCATGTTGGGGAACAGCTTGCCGGCGTCGCGCGCGACCCACGACACTTCTTCGGAGCGCCCGCCAAAGTACAGCACGGCCGGGCGCGGACCGGGAATGATGGGCGTCATCAGCCAGCCGGCCAGGCGCGTGCCGTCCTTGGCGCGCAGGACGACGGGACGGGTGCGGTGGCCACTCGAACGGGGGCTTTTGACTTCGCGCTCCAGCGTCGGATTGAACACCAGGCGGCGCTGGTTGGCCGCGACGGCAGCGGTCAGGCCCAGCCACAGCATGCTGGCCAGTCCAGTGAGTCCCGCCGCCATTTTTTTCGAAGTGTCCATGCTTGCCAGTCTACGCCTGCTGTCGAGTTTTGTTCTTAGAGGCATTGTTCTATGCACGTTCGATGCGCATTTGGCGGCCTAAAAAGTTGTTTTATTCCAACATGGATGTGCCTTCCTGGTGGTAGCGATGCCGGACGGCATGCTTGCGCCGCTACCCCGGCTTTCCGGTAGGATTGATGCACCCGGCCAAGCGCCATCTCCTGGAGTCTTCGTGCATTTTCTACTGACCTATGATCTGGCCCCCGACTATCTCGACCGCCGCGGTGAATTTCGCGACGCCCACCTGGCGCTGGCATGGGAAGCGCAGGAGCGTGGCGAACTGATTCTTGCCGGCGCCATGGCCGAGCCGGCCGACAAGGCCGTCCTCGTATTCGACTGCGAGACCGCGGAGCTGGTGCAGCTGTTCGCGGCGCGCGATCCGTACGTGCTCAATGGCCTCGTGCGCGCTTTTCATGTGCGCCAGTGGAATACGGTCGTGGGCGACCTGGCGACCAATCCCGTCCGGCCGGGGTGACCTTCATCCGACATTCAACTCGGCGCCCCATGAACATCGGGTAAGATTGCCCGCGTTTATCACCGCCGGGGAATGCAATGCAATCTGCTGTGAATCTGTGGCCACTGCTCGGCGTGGTCGTCATCGTGGTGGGGTTCGTGCTGCGCGCCAATCCGGTGCTGGTGGCCGTTGCCGCCTGCGGCGTGACGGGCGTTGCTGCCGCGATGTCGGTCATGACGCTGCTCGAAACGCTCGGCGCCGCCTTCCTCAAGACCCGCAACCTGCCACTGATCCTGCTGCTGCCGCTGGCCGCCATCGGCCTGCTCGAGCGCTTCGGCCTGCGTGACCGCGCCCAGGCCGCGATTGGCAAGGTACGCTCGGCCACCGCCGGGCGCCTGCTGATAGTCTACCTGTTCGCGCGCGAAAGCACGGCGGCGCTGGGCCTGACCAGCCTGGGCGGCCATCCGACGATGGTGCGCCCGCTGGTCGCGCCAATGGCCGAAGCGGCAGCCGAGGCGCAGCACGGCCCGCTGCCGGCGCGCATCCGCTACCGCATCCGCGCGATGTCGGCGGCCACCGACAATATCGGCCTGTTCTTCGGCGAAGACATCTTTGTGGCGTTCGGCGCCATCGTCCTGATGCACACGATCCTGCAGGCCGAAGGCATCGAGGTCAATCCGCTGCACATCGCGCTGTGGGGTATCCCGACGGCGATCACGGCATTCGTCATCCACGCCTGGAACCTGCGCCGCCTGGACGCCGAGATTGCCCGCGCTGTGCTGGACGAGAAGGGCGCCGCATGACGCTCTCGATCGATCATTTCTACATCCTCGTCGGCCTGCTGCTGGCGGCGGTGGCCATCATGAACCTGGTGGACCGCAGCAATCCGCGCCGGCTCACGACGGCCCTGTTCTGGGGCCTGTACGCGTTGCTGTACCTGGCGGGCGAAGCGCTGCCACTGGCGGCGGTCGGCGCGCTGATGATCGGCATGGCGCTGCTGGCCGGCTTTGGCGGCGTCAAGGCCGGCCAGCCGAAAGCGCTGGCGCCGGAAGCACGCCAGGCCAGCGCCGCGCGGCTGGGCAACCGCCTGTTCATCCCGGCGCTGCTGCTGCCACTGGTGACCGTTATCGGCGCCACCCTGCTGAAGGATGTGCAGCTGGGAAGCCTGCCGCTGCTCGACCCGGCCCACATCACGATCGTCAGCATGGGCTGCGGTGCCGTCGTGGCACTGATCGCCGCGTGCTGGCTCACGCGCGCCACGCCGCTGCAGGGCGTACGCGAAGCGCGCCGCCTCGTCGATGCGATGAGCTGGGCGGTCGTGCTGCCGCACATCCTGGCGGTGCTGGGCCTGCTGTTTTCCGAAGCGGGCGTGGGCAAGGCGGTGGCGCACCTGACGACGACCTATATCGGGCTGGACTCGGCGTTCATCGCGGTGGCCGTCTACTGCCTCGGCATGGCGCTGTTTACGATCGTGATGGGCAACGGCTTTGCCGCGTTTCCCGTGATGGCCGGTGGCGTCGGGATTCCGGTGCTGGTGGGGGTGTACGGCGCCAACCCGGCCGTGATGGCGGCGATCGGCATGTTCAGCGCCTATTGCGGTACCCTGATGACGCCGATGGCGGCCAACTTCAACATCGTGCCGGCGGCGCTGCTGGAGCTGCCCGACAAGAACGCCGTGATCCGGGCCCAGATCCCGAGTGCGCTGCCGATCCTGGTGGCGAATATCTTCCTGCTCTACTTTTTGATGAACCTGTGATGATCAAGACTGTTCTGCTGACGGGCTTCGAGCCGTTCAATGGCGCCACCATCAATCCGGCCTGGGAGGCGGTGCGCGCGCTGGAAGGCTGGCAGGGCGACGGCTTCCAGGTCGAGGTGCGCCAGTTGCCGTGCGTGTTCGGCGACGCCATTGAGGACCTGACGGCGCTGATCGACGAGCTGCATCCGGACGTCGTCATCGCGGTCGGTCAGGCGGGCGGGCGGCCCGATATCTCGGTCGAGCGGGTGGCGATCAATGTCGACGATGCGTCGATCCTGGACAACGGCGGGCAGCAGCCGGTCGATATGGCGATTGCCGCCGACGGCCCGGCCGCGTATTTCTCGACGCTGCCGATCAAGGCGATCGTGCACGCGCTGCGTGAACGGGGGCTGGTGGCGGGGGTCTCGCAGACGGCCGGTACATTCGTCTGCAACCACGTGTTCTATGGTTTGATGCACCACGCTTCGACCCAGCCGCAGCCGATCAAGGCGGGCTTTATCCACGTGCCGTTCCTGCCGGAGCAGGCGGCCGCGCGACCGGATGCGCCGCCATCGATGGCACTGGAGGACATTATCGCCGGGGTCAAGCTGGCGGTGGAAGTGACGCTCGGCGTCGACACCGACCTGCGCGAAGCAGGCGGCGCGACGCACTAACCTATCCTGAAAACCGTCGTTCCCGCGCAGGCGGGAACCCAAGTCATCAGCGCAGCGAGGGGTGTAATCGTTAGTGGCCCGGCGCGCACACTTGGGTTCCCGCCTTCGCGGGAACGACGCTGGTGTGGCGTACTGACGTGTACTGAAAACTGTCGTTCCCGCGCAGGCGGGAACCCAGGTCACTATCGCAGCCAAACGTGCAATCGATAGTGGCCCGGCGCGCACACTTGGGTTCCCGCCTTCGCGGGAACGACGCTCTAGTGGATTCCCGCCTTCGCGGTAACGACGATGGTGGATTACCGCAGCTTGATCGTGGTGACGGCCTTCTCGTCACGCAGCTCGAATGCTGCATCCTCGAAGCTCGGCGGACCGAAACGGCCACGGGCGTCGCGGCTGAATGCGTACGGTTCTTTCGGAATGCCCAGCACGTTGCGGTCGAGCTTGCCGTTGTCGTTCTCGTCCTGGTAGGACAGCACGGCCCACGAGCCGGTCGGCACGCCGTCAACCGTGACGACCGTCTCGCCCGCCTTGGCCGGGGCCGAGCCGGAATACGCGCAATCCTTCAGGAAGGTCGTCTTGTCGCACACGGCGACCAGTACCTTGCCCTTGGCCGTGACGCCCTGGACGCGTACTTCGATCGAGGCGGCCGAGGCGCTGCCTGCGGCGCAGAATGCTGCGGCGAGTGCTAAAGTACGGAAAGTCGATTGCATGGTTTCTCCAATGGTTCAATTGTTGGTGTATCGTGTTTGACCGCCTGCCGCCGTCGCTGCGCTACCGTGCGGGGCGGTCGCATGTTAGGCTGTCGGCATCCGCTTCCATGCCCGCCATCCCGTCAAGGCGCTTACTTCATTATGCTGCTCAACGCGCTCATCGTTCTCGCCACCATCGCCTTCATGGAACTGTTTTCCATCGTCGCGCACAAGTACATCATGCACGGCTTCGGCTGGGGCTGGCATCGCTCGCACCACGAGCCGCGCACCGGCTGGTTCGAAAAGAACGACCTGTACGCCGTCGTCTTTGCCGGCATCGCCATCGCCCTGATCTGGTTCGGCACGCGCGGTTACGGGCGCCTCGAATGGATCGGCGCCGGCATGACCGGCTACGGCTTGCTGTACTTTATCGCCCACGATGGCCTGGTGCACCAGCGCTGGCCGTTCCGCTACGTGCCGCGCAGCGGCTACTTCAAGCGCCTGTACCAGGCCCACCGCATGCACCATGCGGTCGAGGGCAAAGAGGGCGCCGTGTCGTTCGGTTTCCTGTACGCGCCGCCCGTCACCAAGCTCAAGCAGCAGTTGCAGGCCCAGCAGAACCAGCTGCGGGGTCCGCGCGGCCAGGCCGCTGCCACAGACCACGCCGCACAGGCAGCTCGCGACTAGACTGTAAACGCGAGGCCAGCGCCTGCAGCCCGCCCAGCGCGAGCAGGCGCAGCTTGGTCGCCTTCGACGTACCGACCCGCTTGTCCCAGGCGCGCGGTCCGCGCCGTTTCACTTCCACCCCGATCTGCCGGTACACATTGCGCGCCGTGGCAATCGCCCACGCCGAGCGCAGCGGCAATGCCGCCAGGCCAATCGACGCCGACGCGTAGTACGGCTCCGCATGGTCCACCAGGCGCGCGGCCACTGTCGCCAGCGCGGCCCGGTGGCGCGGCAGCGCGACCAGGTCCGGCTGGATGCCGGCCTCGATCAGCCACGCGTCCGGCACGTAGCAGCGGCCGATGGCTGCGTCGTCGATGATGTCGCGCGCGATATTCGTCAGCTGGAACGCGAGGCCCAGGTCGCAGGCCCGGTCGAGCACCGCGTCGTCGCGCGCGCCCATGATCGACGCCATCATCAGCCCGACGACGCCGGCCACGTGGTAGCAGTAGCGCAGCGTGTCGTCGATCGTGCGGTAGCGCGCCTCGTTCACGTCCATCGCGAAGCCGGCCAGGTGATCGTACGCATAGCGCGGCGCGATCGCGTGGCCCAGCGCCACTTCCTGGAACGCGGCAAACGCCGGATCACGCATCGGCTCGCCCTCGTAGGCGCGACGGGTGTTGTCGTACAGCCGGTCGAGTTCGAACGGCGCATCGTGCGTGACCTGGGCTGCCGGTGCGCTGGCAAAGCCCAGCTCCTGGCCGTCGACGACATCGTCGCAGTGGCGGCACCACGCATACAGCATCAGCACGGCGCGCCGCGTGGCCGGCGGGAACAGTTTGGCCGCCGCTGCAAAGCTCTTCGACCCGACCTCGATGGTCTGGGTCGCGTGCGCCATCAGGTTCTCGCCGGCCTGCGTCGTCATCGCAGCCCTCCGGCATGCGCTCCCGCGTTGACACCTTCGAGCATCAGGCCGGCCGTGGCCTTGGCCGAACCGATCACGCCCGGCACGCCCGCACCGGGGTGGGTGCCGGCGCCGACCAGGTACAGGTTCGGCAGTTCGGCGTCGCGGTTGTGCGGGCGGAACCAGGCGCTTTGCGTCAGGATCGGCTCGAGCGAGAAGGCCGAACCCACGTGCGCATTGAGCTCGTCGCGGAAGTCATTCGGCGTGAAGATGCGGCTCGTGACCAGCTGGCTGCGCAGCCCCGGCATGTAGCGTTGTTCGAGGTAGTCGAAGATGCGGTCGCGGTAGCGCGGCCCTTCGACGTCCCAGTCGATCGGTGCATTACCCAGGTGCGGCACCGGCGCGAGCACGTAGTGGCTGCCGCAGCCTGGTGGCGCCAGCGACGGGTCGGTCACGCAGGGCGCGTGCAGGTACAGCGAAAAGTCGTCGGCCAGCTTGTCGCTCTTGAAGATCTCGGTGATCAGGTCCTTGTAGCGCGCGCCGAAGCAGACCGTGTGGTGCTGCAACTGCTCATGGTGCTTGTTCAGGCCAAAGTAGATCACGAACAGCGAGTTGCTCCAGCGCTTCTTGCGCAGCGCGTCTCCCTGGCTGCTGCCGCGACCGTGGTTGCTCAGCAGGTTGGCATAGGTGTGCACGACGTCGGCATTCGACGCGACGGCGTCGGCCGGGAACCAGCGGCCGTCTTCCAGCCGCACGCCGCTGGCCAGGTTGCCGACGGTTTCGATGCGCGCCACCGGGGCGTTCAGTTCGAGCTTGCCGCCCATGTCCTGGAACAGGCGCACCAGGCCGTTGACGAGCGCGCCGGTGCCGCCGCGCGGGAACCAGACGCCCCAGCGCCGTTCCAGCGCGTGGATCAGCGTGTAGATCGAGCTGGTGGCAAAGGGATTCCCGCCCACCAGCAGCGAATGGAACGAGAAGGCCTGGCGCAGGTGGTCGTTCTTCACGAAGCGCGAGACCATGCTGTAGACGCTCTTCCACGCTTCAAGGCGCGCCAGTTTCGGGCCAGCGTTGATCATGTCGCGGAACGACAGGAACGGCACCGCGCCCAGCTTCAGGTAGCCCTCGTCGAACACGGCTTTCGAATAGGCGAGGAAACGCTGGTAGCCGGCCACGTCAGCCGGATTGAGGGCATGGATCTGGCGGTCGAGCGCTTCCTGGTCGTTCGCGTAGTCGAAGAAGGTGCCGTCTTCCCAGCACAGGCGGTAGAACGGCGTGACCGGCAGCATTTCGACGTAGTCGCCGATCTTCTTGCCGCACAGCGTGAACAGTTCTTCGATCGCGGTCGGATCCGTGATGACGGTCGGGCCGGCGTCGAAGGTGAAACCCTGGTCTTCGTAGACGTAGGCACGGCCGCCCGGTTTGTCGCGTTTTTCGAGCAGGGTGGTCTGCGTGCCGCCGGCCTGCAGCCGGATGGCCAGGGCCAGGCCACCGAAGCCGGCGCCGATCACGACGGCGCGCTTGGGTTCGATTTTCATCTGGTTCATTCGGAATTCCTGATCTGATGGGGTTGTGTCTTGCGAACGGCTGTAAACGCTTCCATGACCGGCACCGGCGGCTTGCCGGTCAACAGGCGCAGCTTGTCGGCGAATGTCAGGCGGCCGGCATAAAAGCGCGCGATCATCGGCGCGCCCAGGCGGTAAAAGCGCTGCATCACCTGCCAGCGGTGGTCGGGGCTGCCGGCCATGAACAGCATGCGGTTGAGCATGCGGAAAAAGCCCTGGCGCTGCCATTCCTCGCGTGCCTCGGTGCGGATCGCGGCAAACAGTGATTGTGCCGCAAATGGCGCGGCCAGGTCGGGCAGGGCCGCGATCCGTTCGGCCAGGCGCACGGCCACCGGCAGCGAATAGCCGGTCGTCTGGTGAAACAGGCCGGCGCGCAGGCCGACAGTGGGCTGGCCATCCAGCGCAGCCCAGAAGCGGTCGAAGTCGCCAGCCAGCACGATCGGCAACGAGCCCTGTTCTTCGCGCAGCACGTCGCGGATCTGCCAGCCGCGCCCGGCGGCGTAGGCGGCGATGTTGGCGCGCAGCCGCTCCGGTTCCCAGATGGCGCTGTCGACGTAATGGGTGTCTTCGATCAGCACGCGGTCGGGGCCGAACGGCAGCAGGTAGACGAAGCGGTAGCCGCCTTGCTGGGCCACGCTGGCGTCCATGATCACCGGCTGCGTCAAACCGTGCGGCGCATGCAGGCGCACTTCCTGGCCCAGAAAGGTCTGGTAGCCCAGCGCCAGATGCGGGCTGGCGCTGGGGCCGCGCCCGTCGATGACGGCGTGTGCATGCAGCAGCGTGCCATCGGCCAGGCGCACGCTGGTCGGCGTGACGGCGTCGATCCGCACGCCGGTGCGCAGCAGCGGGCCGAGGGCGGCTTCGATCGTGCGCGCAAAATCAGGCGAGGCGATGCTGGCGTATCCGCCATTCAAAGCGCGCGCATGCTCGGGGAACACGACGTCGTAACCGGGCCAGCGGTGCGAAACAAGCGGCGCGATCCAGCGCAGCTGGGCTGCGGTCAGGTCGCTGTCGTGGAATGACCAGGTATGGTTGCCGCCCAGGTGCCGGCCCTGTTCGAGCAGCAGGATGCGCAGTTCGGGGCGCTCGGTGTGCAGGCGCCAGGCGATCAGGCTGTTGGCCAGGCCGCCGCCGACCAGAATCAGGTCGTGGGCGATGCTGTCGCGGCTACTGTTGCTGCGCTCATCCATGGCTGGCCACCGCCGTTGGCAGGTGCAGTGCGGTCTCGATGATGTCGGCCGCGCGCGGCGCGCCACCGGCAACGCGGATCGCGTCGGAGAGTGGCGCCATGCGTGCCGCGAAATCCGGCTCGGCCAGCAGCCGGCGCAGCTTGCGCGTCAGGTCGGCCACGCTGCTCATGCGCGGCGAAGCGCGCAGGCCCACGCCGCTGTACTCAACGCGCGCGGCGCCGCCCGGGTGGTCGAAGGCAATCGGCAGCGCCAGGATCGGCGTGCGCGCCGCCACTGCTTCCATGATGGTGTTCGCGCCCGCGTGCGAGACGATCGCGTCGGCGCGCGCCAAGACGGCCAGTTGCGGCACGTAAGCATGCACGCGCGTGCTGCCGATCGCTTCGAGCGCGCGCACCTGCGCGTCATTCAGGCCGCCGCAATGAGCGATCAACAGGTCGGCATCGAGCTGCTTGCAAGCCTTGGCGATGCGCTTGAAGAGCGGGTAGCGGTCGCTCACCAGCGTGCCGAGCGACGCGTAGATGAACGGGCGCGTGCCCGACGTTGGCGGCAGGAACGGCGCCAGTTCTTGGGGGCTCAGGGCCGGCGCCACATTGGCCGCATGCAGCGGCCCGACATGGTGGAAGTGCGCCGGCAGTTCGCGGCGCGGGAAATCGAAGCCCGGCACGATCTGCGCGATCTGCGCCAGCGGCGACAGGCATTCGTGCAGCATGCTGCGTGGCGCCAGGCCAAGGCGCTGGGCTTCTGCCGCGATCGCGCGGTGGTGCGGCCCCATCATCCAGTCGTAGACGCGCGTGCTGCCTTCGACGATCTTGAAGGCACGCTCGCTGTCTTCGTAGACGAACGGCATCACCGGCAACGGGATGCCCGGCTCGCGATTGACGGGCAGGGCGCATGCGATCGAGATGAACGGCATGCCGATGCTTTCTGCGACCATGCCGCCGGCCGCTTCCATCTGATCGGCCAGCACGCAGTCGACCTGTAGTTCCTTCAGCGCAGCCGGCAGTTCGCGGCACAGCATTTCGGTGCTGGCCGCCATGTCGAGGATCACGCGGCGCAGGCCCAGCGGGCTGCCGGGATTGGCCACACGTGCGAGCATCGCAGGCAGCGAGCCGGCCGGATGGGTGGCTGCGCCGATGGCGTGAAAGCCGACGCGCGCATCTTTTACGTAGGCAGCAGCATCCGGGCGATGGATGAACGTGACTCGGTGGCTGCGCGCGACGAGTTCGCGCGCGAGCACCATCAGCGTGTTGAAGTGGCTATACAGGGCCGGAGCCACGACCGCGAAGTGCGCCATGCGAGGGTTGGTCAGATCAAGGATTCGATTCGGAAGTTCAGTTCAGGCGCAACTCGGCCAGCTGGGGGCTCGGGCGCAGTTCGCGCGGCTTGGCGGGTTCGGCGATGAAGCGCGCGCCCTTGACTTCCTTGGCGAACAGCGCGCCCATGAAGTGCCGCGTGCGGCCCTTGCCACCAATGGCAGCGCCCAGGCAGCGATCGGCCTCGATCAGGCAGGCCGACAGGCGGCGCTGCGCTTCGTCGAAGCCGAGCGTGTTGATCAGGGTGGCCTTGCCGATGTCCTTGCCGGTGTCCTTGCCCGTGATGGCGCTGTCGTTGCCGACGCCGTCCAGAAAATCATCCTTGATCTGGAACGCCTGGCCGGCCGCCAGCGCAAAGGCGCGCAGCTGCTGCGACACGCTCTCGTCGACGTGGCACATGATCGCCGCCATGTCGACTGCAACGCCCAGCAACAGGCCGGTCTTGAGTTCATTGGTGGTGGCAATCGCTTCGGGCGAGCGGGCGCCGCCGTGCAGGTCTTCGAACTGGCCGCGCACCAGGCCCTGGTCGCCCACCGTCTGCGCCAGCGTCGCGACGAGGCGCGCGCGCGTGGCCGGCTGGATATCCTGGGATTGCGACAGCACGCCAAAGGCGCGGCTGAGCAGGGCGACCGAGGCCAGGATGGCGACGTCTTCGCCGAACTGGATGTGAATTGCCGGTTTGCCGCGGCGCAGGCTGGCGTCATCCATGCACGGCAGGTCGTCGAGGATCAGCGACGCCGCGTGGACCAGTTCAACCGCGCAGGCCACGTCGATCAGTGCCGGGGAGGCGCAGCCGAGGTCGCGCGCCACCAGCATCACCAGCAGCGGACGCATGCGCTTGCCGGCCGACAGTGCCGACGTGCGCATGGCTTTCGCCAGGCTGTCGGACTGGCCGTTCGCGCTCAATAATTGTTCAATGCGGTCGTCGATCGCCGAGCGCAGCGTGTCGATGTCATCGAACACAGCGTCGTCGAATTTTTTCAGGCGGAGCCCGTCGTAGCGCGGCGTTGCTGTAGTCATACGAGCTCCTCTGGAAAATTGATGGTCTTGATAACTATCATACCGGACCCAAAGTTAAAAAATAATTAATTGGCCTCAATCGTGCGTAGTTTCCTGCCTAGAAATTATACACATGCATGCAAAAAGGCAATACATGGCGGGACAATCACGGTTCGATTGTTCACGCGGCTGGTGGATCAGGGAAAAGGATCTTCAAAAACGCCCGCACCACTGGCGCGTCGTCCTGCGCCGGGTAGCTGATATACAGGTTGGCCGACGGCGCATGCTCGTTAATTGGCAGGAAGCGCACGCCTGGCCAGCCGATGCGGCTCGTCGTTTCCGGCATCAGGGCCACGCCCAGGCCGGCCCCCACCATCGCCAGCAGCGTCTGCGGCTCGGCCGCTTCCTGGAAAATGGTCGGCTCAAAGCCCGCGTTTACGCAGCATTGCATCAGGTAGCGTGGCTCGGCCGACTGGTCCAGGTGCAGCGTCAGCATCGGCTCGCCGGCGATGTCGAGCAGCGAGATCGCATCGCGGCCCGCCAGTGGATGGCGCGCATTGACCGCCACGCAGAACTGCTCCCTGAAGCACAGCTCCTGGCGCAGGTTGGCGGCTTTCAGCACGTCCGGCTCGATGCGCGGCTCGCGCCAGAAGCCCACGTCGATCTGCTTGTTGCGCAGCGCCTCCCACTGGTCATTCGGCCCCAGTTCGTGGATCGTCCACGTCACGCGCGGGAAATCGGTCTGGAAGCGTTCGAGCAGGCCGGGAATCGGCCCCCACATCGCCGAGCCGACGATGCCCACGCGCAGCCGGCCCACCTGGCCGCGGTCGATCTGGCGGATGGTATCAATCGTCATGCGCATCCGGCCCAGCAGGTCGGCCGCCTCGACCATCAGCGCGCGCCCGGCCACGGTCAGCTCGAAGCTGCGCGTGGTGCGGGTAAACAGGCGCACGCCCAATTCGCTTTCGAGCTTCATGATCTGCTGCGACAGCGGTGGCTGCGAAATGTGCAGGCGTTCTGCGGCGCGGCTGAAGCTCTTTTCTTCAGCCACGGCCAGGAAGTACTTCAGTTGTTTCAGGTCGATCGACATGGGCGGCGACGCTGGCGACTCAGGCCGCGCGGTGGTTCAGCGCCACGGCCAGGCGCGCGCCGATCAGCGCGTTGTGCTTGACCAGCGCGATATTGGTGGCCAGGCTGCGGCCCTCCGTCAGCTCCTTGATGCGGCCCAGCAGGAACGGCGTGACCTTCTTGCCGGTCACGTTCTGGCTGGCCGCCTCGCCCAGTGCCTGCGTGATGATGGCGTCGATCTCGGCGGGCGCCATCGCGGCGTCGGCCGGTACCGGGTTGCTCACCACGACACCGCCGGCCAGGCCGAGCTGCCACTTGGTGCGGATGAACGCCGCCTGCTCTTCGGGCGAGTCGATCTGGAAGTCGGCCTGGAAGCCGCTCTCGCGCGTGAAGAAGGCGGGAAAGCCCGGCTGGCCGACGCTGATCACCGGCACGCCATGCGTTTCCAGGTATTCGAGCGTCAGGCCAATGTCGAGGATCGATTTGACGCCGGCGCAGACGACCGCCACGCTGGTCTGCGCCAGTTCCTGCAGGTCGGCCGAGATGTCGAAGCTCGTTTCGGCGCCGCGGTGCACGCCGCCGATGCCGCCGGTGACAAAGACTTCGATGCCGGCCACCTGCGCGCAGATCATCGTCGCGGCAACGGTGGTTGCGCCCAGACGGGCCTGCGCCAGCACGTAGGCCAGGTCGCGCCGGCTCACTTTCATTGCGTCCGGCGAAGCGCCCAGCAGTTCGAGCTGCTCGTCCGACAGGCCGATGCAGATCTTGCCGGCGATGACGGCGATCGTGGCAGGCACGGCGCCGGCGTCGCGGATGATCTGTTCGACTTCGCGCGCGGTGCGCACGTTCTGCGGGTACGGCATGCCGTGCGAGATGATGGTCGACTCGAGGGCGACGATCGGTTTGCCGGCGGTGCGGGCGGCGGCCACTTCGGGCGAGAGCAGGAGGAAGTTGTGCATGGGAGGTCTCTGGTTAATCAGTCATAGGGAGTTGGCGGTCGGCCGGTTCGTCGAGCAGGCCGGGCGCAATTTGCGGGCAGACGGTCTGCGCGCAGCCGATGGTCATGGCAGATAGCGCCAGGCCGCGACGGCAGGCCAGGTCGAGCGAGGCGGCGCCGCTGTACAGGCTCCAGCAGACGGCGGCGGCAAACGCGTCGCCGGCGCCGGTCACGTCGACCACGTCGACGACCGGTGCGGCCAGGCTGCGCAGGCCATCGGGCGTCGTGAACATGACGCCCTGCGCGCCGCGCGTGACGATCACGTCCTGCGCGCCGTCGGTTTGCAGGTCGGCGCAGGCGCGCGCGATCGCCGCCTCGCTGTCCATCGCGCGGCCAGCGCGTTCTGCCAGTTCGCCCAGGTTCAGAATCAACAGGCGCAGGCCGCGCAGGTCACGCGGCAGGCGGTTGATCTTCGGCTCGGACACGGCGACGACCACCATCGGCACGCCGCCCGTCAGCGCGTCGCCCAGCAACCCGGCCACGGCATCCTGCGGCAGGTTCAGGTCGGCCACGATCAGCGCGGCGCCGGCGCGCTGCGGCGCGCGGCTGGCAAAGAATGCGGGCGTGAGCGCGTTGTTGATCGCCATGTCGGCCAGCGCGACGCGCATTTCGCCATCTTCGTCCAGCACCGCTGTATAGGTGCCGCTGGCCGCGCCATCGACCAGCAGCACGCTGCGCGTGTCGATGCCCGCTTCGTCGGCATGCGCGAGCAGCGCGCGGCCCGAGGCATCCGGGCCGACTGCGGTGATGAGGCTCGTCGGGGCGCCCAGGCGCGCGAGGTTCTCAGCGATATTGCGCGCCACGCCGCCGAACGACTCGGTCTGGCGCGCCGGATTCGACGTGCCCAGGGCCAGCGGGCCCAGCGAGCGCAGCTTGCGGTCGAGGTTCGACGCGCCGATGCAGACGACGGGGCGGTGATCCGGCAGCACATAGGCGCGGCCCAGGATGCGCCGCTCACGGACGAGCGTGGCGATGTAGTTGGCCACGGCCGAACGCGAGAGGCCGAGGCGCGCCGCCAGGTCTTGCTGGGAGATGAAGGGGTTGGCGCGGATCAGCTCATACAACTGGTCTTTTTTGGGCATCGCTCGGCAAATGATTTAAACTTATGTCCGGCAATGCTAGACATTTGTCATGGCGCCGTCAACGTCGGCGTGATCCTGCTAATTTATCGCGAAAACATATAAATCGGGAAGAAAAAGTGTATTTGCCATACATATCGGCATTCATGCATAGTTATAATATTCAGCTGACCAGACGCCGCCGCGCCTGACAAGGCCGCGCCAGTCTCACTCCCATCCCCCGGAATCACCAGAACTTCACAAGGAATATCATGTCCAGCAATCTCCCGTTCGACGCCGCCGACATCATCCGCGCCCGCAAGCCGGGCTTCGCACCGCGCGTCGCGCTGATCCTCGGCTCCGGACTGGGTGTGCTGGCCGAACAGATGACGGACGCTGTGTCGATCAGCTACGCCGACCTGCCGGGCTTCCCGATCAGCACCGTGCACGGCCACGCCGGTGAGCTGGTGCTGGGCGAACTGGCCGGCGTGCCGGTCGCCTGCATGAAGGGCCGCGGCCACTTCTACGAAGGCTACGGTCCGGGCGTGATGACCAACGCCGTGCGCACCCTCAAGCAGATCGGCTGCGAACTGCTGTTCGTGACCAACGCCGCCGGCTCGCTGAACATCGAAGCCGATGCCGGCTCGCTGGTCGCGATCACCGACCATATCAACTTCCTGCCGGGCAGCCCGATGTCGGGCCCGAACGACGAGCGCTTCGGTCCGCGCTTCTTCAGCATGTCCAATGCGTATGACGCCGAAACGCGCGAGCAGGTCAAGGCCGTCGCCAAAGAGAAGGGCATCGTGCTGAACGAAGGCGTGTACCTGGCCGCAGCCGGCCCGCACTTCGAGACCGTCGCTGAAATCCGCGCCTTCAAGACGCTGGGCGCCGATGTCGTCGGCATGTCGCTGATCCCCGAAGTGATCGCGGCGCGCCACTGCGGCCTGAAAGTGACGGCCGTTTCGGCAATCACGAACCTGGCCGAAGGCCTGTCGCCGTTCGCGCTGTCGCACGAGCAGACCCTGAAGTACGCGGCGATCGCGGCCAAGGACATGGTCACGCTGATCCACGCGTATATCGAGCGCCTTGGTTCGACCCCACGCGCAGACGCTTAATCACACTTACCGAAAGCGAGCGATCCAATGTCCCGTGCATTCATCCTCCTGCTGGACTCCTTTGGCCTGGGCGCGCTGCCCGACGCCGACAAATATGGCGACATCGATGCCAACACCTTCGGCCACATCGCCGAATGGGCCGCAAAGGAAGGCAAGCCGATGGCGCTGCCGAACCTCGAGCGCCTCGGCCTGGGCGCGGCCGGCCACAAGGCCAGCGGCGAATGGGCGCCGGGCTTCAGCCAGCGCGACGGTTTCACCGGCGCCTGGGGCATCGCGCGCGAACAGTCGACCGGCAAGGACACGCAGAGCGGCCACTGGGAAATCGCCGGCGTGCCGGTGCTGTTCGACTGGGGTTACTTCCCGAAGACCGTGCCGTCGTTCCCGAAGGAGCTCACTGACAAGCTGCAGGAACTGACCGGCGTGCCGGGCTGGCTGGCCAACTGCCACGCGTCGGGCACCACCGTCATCAACGACTTCGGCGATGAACACGTCGCCAGCGGCAAGCCGATCCTGTACACGTCGGCCGACTCGGTGCTGCAGATCGCTGCGCACGAAGAGCACTTCGGTCTGGAGCGCCTGTACGCCGTCTGCGAAGCGGCCTATGAACTGGTCAAGCCGTACAACATCGGCCGCGTGATCGCGCGTCCGTTCACGGGTGCCAACGGCGACTACAAGCGCACGTCGAACCGCCACGACTACGCGGTGCCGCCGGTCGCGCCGACGCTGCTGGATCACGTCAAGGACGCGGGCGGCGACGTCTTCGCGCTTGGCAAGATCAGCGACATCTATGCAGGGCAGGGCGTCACGCGCCTGATCAAGGGCCCGGACAATATGGCGCTGTTCGACCGCCTGCTGGAAGTGGCCGACGAAGCGGGCGACAAGTCGCTCACGTTCGTCAACTTCGTCGACTTCGACATGCACTTCGGCCACCGCCGCGACGTCGCCGGCTACGCCAATGCGCTGCACGAACTGGACGCGCGCCTTCCGGAATTCATGGCCAAGCTGAAGGACGGCGACCTGGTCGTACTCACGGCCGACCACGGGTGCGACCCGACCGCGCCGGGTTCGGACCATACCCGCGAATACATCCCGATGATCTTCTTCGGCCCGAACGTCGCGCCGCAAGAGCTGCCAGTGGCAGACACGTTCTCGGACATCGGCGCCACGCTGGCGAAACACCTCGGCGTCAAACCACTTTCGAACGGAATCGCACAGCTATGAGCCAGCCGCTGGACTTCAAACGCAACGTCGCCATGGACCTGGACCTTGGCCTGATCAACAGCCTCAAGGTGAATCGCAACGCGGCTGACCGCCGCGCCGCGAGCCTCGCGAACCGCCGCACGGTGAAGAAGGAATACCAGGCCGCGTGGCTGGTGCGCGCGATCGAGTGCATGGACCTGACCACGCTGTCGGGCGACGATACGCCGGGCCGCGTCGAGCGCCTGTGCATGAAGGCGATGCGCCCGCTGCGCGCCGACCTGATGCAGGCGCTGGGTCTCGAGACCCTGAGTACGGGTGCCGTTTGCGTGTACCACGAAATGATCACGCCGGCCGTCAAGGTCCTGCAGGGCCGCTTGCCGATCGCCGCGGTGTCCACGGCATTCCCGGCCGGCCTGTCGAGCATGGAAACCAAGCTGCGCGAGATCGAACTGTCGGTCGCTGCCGGCGCCACCGAAATCGACATCGTCATCACGCGCCAGCACGTCCTGCTCGGCAACTGGCAGGCGCTGTACGACGAGATGGTCGCGTACCGCCAGGCTTGCGGCGACGCGCACGTCAAAGCCATCCTGGCCACGGGCGATCTGGTCACGCTAGAAAACGTGGCGAAAGCCTCGTGGGTCTGCATGATGGCCGGTGCGGACTTCATCAAGACCTCGACCGGCAAGGAAGGCGTGAACGCCACCATCCCGGTGTCGCTGGTAATGGTGCGCGCGATTCGCGACTACCACGAACTGACCGGTTTCCAGGTCGGCTACAAGCCGGCCGGCGGCGTCTCGACCGCCAAGTCGGCGCTGCAATACCTGACCGTGATGAAGGAAGAACTGGGCAACGACTGGCTGCAGCCGCACCTGTTCCGCATCGGTGCATCGAGCCTGCTGACCGACATCGAACGCCAGCTCGAGCACTACGTGACCGGGAACTACTCGGCCGCCCATCGTCACGCGCAACCTTAAATCCGGATACGTCATGCCAACAATTAAAGAGATTCTTCAGACCATGGACTACGGCCCCGCTCTCGAGACCACCAAGGAAGCGCACGCATGGCTGGACGGTCACGAGCGCCGCTTCGGCCTCTTCATCGACAACGCCTGGAGCGACGCCGGTGACACGTTCGCCACGACCAATCCGGCCGATGGCGTCGAACTGGCACAGGTCACGCAGGCGACGAATGACGATGTCGAACGCGCCGTCGCAGCCGCGCGCCGTGCGCAGCCGGGCTGGGTCGCGCTGGGTGGCCATGGCCGCGCCAGGATCATGTACGCGCTGTCGCGCCTGCTGCAAAAGCATGCGCGCCTGTTCGCGGTGCTCGAAACGCTCGACAACGGCAAGACGATCCGCGAAACGCGCGACGCCGACCTGCCGCTCGTGGCCCGTCATTTTTATCATCACGCCGGCTGGGCGCAGTTGCAGGCCGAAGAATTCGCCGATTACCGCGCCGTCGGTGTCGTCGGCCAGATCGTGCCGTGGAACTTCCCGCTGTTGATGTTGGCGTGGAAGATCGCGCCGGCGCTGGCGGCCGGTAACACGGTGGTGTTCAAGCCGGCCGAGTACACGCCGCTGACCGCCTTGCTGTTTGCCGAACTCTGCCAGCGCGCTGGTGTGCCGGCTGGTGTCGTCAATATCGTCACCGGCGATGGCCGTGTGGGCGAGGCGATCGTCAATCATCCGGGCATCGACAAGATCGCGTTCACGGGCTCGACCGAAGTGGGTCGCCTGATCCGCAAGTCGACCGCCGGCAGCGGCAAGAAGCTGTCGCTCGAATTGGGCGGCAAGTCGCCGTTCATCGTGTTCGACGACGCTGACCTGGACGCCGCCGTCGAAGGCCTGGTCGACTCGATCTGGTTCAACCAGGGCCAGGTCTGCTGCGCCGGTTCGCGCCTCCTGGTGCAAGAGTCGGTGTACGAGCGCTTCATCAAGAAGGTCAAGGCGCGCATGGAAACGCTGCGCGTCGGTTCGCCACTGGACAAGTCGAACGACATCGGCGCACTGGTCGATCCGGTGCAGCAGCAGCGCATCCACGGTCTGGTGGAATCGGCCCGCGCCGAAGGCTGCGAAGTCTGGCAACCGGCCGGTGAGCTGTCGACGTCCGGTTCGTGGTACCTGCCAACCCTGATCACGGGCGCGTCGACGTCGGCCGCCGTGGCGCAGGCCGAAATCTTCGGGCCGGTGCTGGTGGCGATGAGCTTCCGCACCCCGGCCGAAGCCGTGCAACTGGCGAACAACACCGTCTACGGCCTGGCCGCCTGCGTCTGGAGCGAGTCGATCAGCCTGGCGCTGGACGTCGTCCCGCAGATCAAGGCCGGCGTGGTCTGGATCAACACGGCCAACCAGTTCGATGCAGGCTGCGGTTTTGGCGGCTACAAGGAATCGGGCTACGGCCGCGAGGGCGGCAAGGAAGGCATGTACGAGTACCTGACGCCGTTGTCGGAAGACGCGCGGCCTGCCGCGCCGGTGATTGCCGCGAAGGGCGCAGTGAAAGCAGCGGACGCCGACAGCCCGTTCGCGATCGACCGTACCGCCAAGCTGTACATCGGCGGCAAGCAGGCGCGCCCTGACGGCGCCTACAGCCGTGCGATCAATGGCGCGAACGGCGCCTTCCTGGCCGACATCGGCGAAGGCAGCCGCAAGGACATCCGCAACGCCGTCGAAGCGGCGCACAAGGCGGCCGGCTGGGCCAAGGCCACCGCGCACAACCGCGCGCAGGTGCTGTACTACATCGCCGAGAACCTGGCGATCCGCGCCGACGAATTCGCCGCGCGCATTGCGCAGCAGACCGGCTCGAACGACGCCGTGCGCGAAGTGGCAGCCTCGGTCGAGCGCCTGTTCTACTGGGCCGCGTGGGCCGACAAGTACGACGGCCAGGTGCACCAGCCGCCGATGCACGGCATCACCGTGGCGCTGAACGAGCCCGTGGGCGTGATCGGCATCGTGTGCCCGAACGAGAACCCGCTGCTGGGCTTCATCTCGCTGGTCGCCCCGGCGCTGGCGCTGGGCAACCGCGTGGTGGCGGTGCCGTCGGAACAGCATCCGCTGTCGGCGATCGACCTGTACCAGGTACTCGATACGTCGGACCTGCCGGGTGGGGCGCTCAATATCGTCACCGGTTCGGCCGACGAACTGGCACGCACGCTGGCCTCGCACGGCGAGATCGATGCCGTGTGGCGCCATGACGGTTCTGCCGAGGGGTGCGCCGAAGTCGAGCGCCTGTCGAGCGAGACGCTCAAGCGCACCTGGACCGGCGGCGCGAAAGGGCGCGACTGGTTCGATCCGAAGCAGGCCGGTGGCCGCGTCGTGCTGCAGCATGCGAGCCAGGTGAAGAACGTCTGGATTCCATACGGCGTTTAAAGAAGCCAAGTACGGAAAATATCCGCCACATTAAAACAACGTCATTCCCGCGCAGGCGGGAATCCAGGTAAGTTCGCGATGACGCACACCTGGGTTCCCGCCTCCGCGGGAATGACGGTTTTCAGGTCAACAATTCATAGAGACGTCCCCATGTTCCTCCCCCAAGAAATCATCCGCAAAAAACGCGATGGCGGCATCCTGTCGGCCGAAGAGATCCGGTTTTTTGTCCGTGGCATTCCTGACGGCAGCGTCACCGAAGGCCAGATCGCCGCGCTCGCGATGGCGGTCTACTTCAACGACATGACGATGGATGAACGCGTCGCTTTCACGCTGGCGATGCGCGACTCGGGCCAGGTCATGGAGTGGAAGTCGCTGGACCTGCCAGGCCCGGTCGTCGACAAGCACTCGACCGGCGGCGTCGGCGACGTCGTCTCGCTGATGCTTGGCCCGATGATCGCAGCCTGCGGCGGCTTCGTGCCGATGATCTCGGGCCGGGGCCTGGGCCACACCGGTGGCACGCTCGACAAGTTCGATGCGATCCCCGGCTACAGCACCGTGCCCGACCCGGACACCTTCCGCAAGGTGGTGAAAGACGTGGGTGTCGCCATCATCGGCCAGACCGCCCAGCTGGCGCCGGCCGACAAGCGCTTCTACAGCATCCGCGACACCACGGCGACCGTCGAATCGGTGGCGATGATCACCGGCTCGATCCTGTCGAAGAAGCTGTCGGCGGGTCTCGATGCGCTGGTGATGGACGTGAAAGTGGGCAGCGGCGCCTTCATGCCGACGGCGGAAAAATCGCTGGAACTGGCCGAATCCATTGTCAGCGTCGGCAACGGCGCCGGCACCCGCACCTCGGCCATCCTGACCGGCATGAACGAGTCGCTGTGCCACGCGGCCGGCAATGCAGTGGAAGTGCGCGTCGCGATCGATTACCTGACCGGCAAGGCGCGCCCGGCACGCCTGCACGAAGTGACGATGGCGCTGTGCGCCGAAATGCTGGTGATTTCGGGCCTGGCGGGCACGGACGCGGAAGCACGCGCCAAACTGCAGACCGCACTCGATTCGGGCGAAGCGGCCGAGCGCTTCGCGCGCATGGTCACGGCACTGGGCGGCCCGGCCGACCTGATGGACAAGCCGGACGCGCACCTGGAAACGGCGCCCGTCATCGTGCCGGCACCAGCCCTGCAGGCCGGCTACGCCGTCTCGGTCGATACCCGTGGCCTTGGCCTGGCGGTCGTTGCGCTGGGCGGCGGTCGTGTGCGGCCGCAGGACAGCATCGACTTCGCCGTGGGCCTGACCGGCCTGGTTGAACTGGGTGACCAGATCGCCGTCGGCCAGCCGCTGGCGATGGTGCATGCACGTTCGCCCGAGGCGGCCGCGCAGGCCGTGCGCCAGGTGCAGGCGGCTTACCGGATCGGCGATACCCAGCCGGCTGCCGAGCCAATGATTCACCGCTTCGTTCGTCCTTGAGAGACTCACCCATGACCTATGCAAAACTGATCGACGAAGCGCGCGCCGCGCGCGAACTGGCCTACGCGCCGTATTCCAAATTCCAGGTGGGCGCAGCGCTGGAATGCAAGGATGGCCGCATTTTCCGTGGCTGCAATGTGGAAAACGCCGCCTACGGCCTGTGCAATTGTGCCGAGCGTACGGCATTCTTCAGTGCCATTGCCAACGGCTACAAGCCGGGCGACTTCGCGGCGCTGGCCGTGATCGGCCAGACCGAAGGCCCGATCGCGCCATGCGGCGCCTGCCGGCAAGTGATCCTGGAACTGGGCGGCAATGAGCTGCCGGTGATCCTGACCAATCTGACCGGGGCCATGTTCGAGACGACGGCAGCGGCGCAGTTGCCGAATGCCTTTGGTGGGCAGGACCTGCAGTCCTAAAGGAAAGTGTTCATGGCGCGCAGAAACGTCTGCGTGCCATGGTGGCAGCGTCGATCAATCAGCCCTTGTAATCGCGAGGTTGAGCACAAAGTGATTACATATACACACTGAATTGGAGCCTGCCATGAAAAAATTGATCGTTCTACTCAGCGGCGTCGTCATTGCGGCAAGTGCCGCAGCCCAGACCACCCCGACCACGCCGCAGCCGGCCAAGGCAGGCATGGCTGACCGCCAGGCGCCGGTAACGGGTAATGCAGACAAGCGCGCCAACCCGGCGGCAGAGCCGGAAGACAGCGCGAATTCGGTCTCGACGGATTTCCAGGGCAGCAGCAAGCAGGAAGCCACGTCGGCAGGGATGGGCCAGCCGAAGAAGCAGACCGAGCGTACCTCGAGCGCGACCCGGACCGGGACCGCCACCCAGGACGTCGAAGACAAGACCAAGAAGTAATCCAGCATCGGAACGGCGTCGCAACGCCGTTCCGACCCCGCATCACCACATCAGATCGTCCGGAATCTTGAAGTCCGCGTACGGATCGTCTTCTTCCACTTCCTGTACTTTCTTCTTGATCTGCACGACGATCGACGCATCGCGCTGGGCGATCTTCTCGCCAATGATGCGCGGCACCAGCTCGAAGCTGCCGTTCATGTGCACGATCACCAGGCGGCCTGCCACCAGGTGCTCGACGATCTGCGACGTCACGTGGATACGCTCGATCTTGGTGCCGAACGTAAAGTTGTAGGGCACATCGCCCTTGCCCTTGGGCTGTTTGTTCTTCTGCACCATCTGCGCGATCTGCGCCAGAATGGCTTTCTGTGCCGCAGCCGCATCGCGCTGCGTGTTCAGCTCGCGCGCACGCTCGGCGTTCTTGCGCTGCAGTTCGAGCGCCGCTTCGCGCGCCTCGTTGACCGACTCCACGCCCGTGCGCAGCTCGTGCTTGTGCTGTTTGCTTTTTGCCTGGGTGACCTGCTTGACCTTTTTCTTGTCGACCAGGCCGGCCTTGAGTAACTGCTCTTGCAGCGAAACCATAATGTGCTTTCCCTAAATATGACGGGCCGCCTGATAATGAAGGCGGCGCAAGGGCGCTAGCATAGCAAACAAGCGCCGCGCCCAGCCAGCATCAGGCAGCGCCCCAGAGATCGTAGGTGCCGACCTGCCACAGATGGCCCTCCGGATCGCGGCAGGCAAATGCGCGCCCGCCCTGCGGCGCGTCGCTGATCGGCTGGGTGATCAGCGCGCCGCTCGTGAGTACGCGGGCATGCACGGCGTCGGCATCATCCACGTGGAGCCAGATCGTTTGCGTCAGCAAGCCGCCAGCCTGCGCCGGTGTCGCCAGCAGGCGGCCGTAGTCATCTTCTGCATGGGTGCCGATCATCACCATGCCATCGCCCAGTGTGAGCTCGGCATGCGCGACTTCGCCCTGACTGCCCGGGATGCAACGCCGTATCGTGAAGCCGAAATTCGTGCACAGCCAGGCGAGCATGGCAGGGGTGTCGTGGTAACGCAGGCAGGGGACGACGGTGGAAGGCATGGCACGCTCCTGGTTCGTTTGGTCAGAACAGCGAAGACAATCCAAAGATGCTTGAAATTTCGACAACGGGCCCACAATGTAAGCATATCGCAGCTTCCAACCGGAGACCATCATGAACCCGTCAGACGAAAAAACCTTGCAGGACTTCCTGGGCCAGCTGGTCCAGGCCCGTGGCGTGACGAAAGATCCCCAAGCCGACGCGCTGATCCAGCGCGCTGTAGCCGAGCAACCGGATGCTGCCTACCTGCTGGTGCAGCGCGCGCTGCTGGTCGAGCAGGCACTGGGCAATGCCAGGGCGCGCATCGCCGAGCTGGAACGTCAGACCACGAAGGGCAGCGGCGGGTTCCTCGACGCGAATACGTGGGGTAATTCGGCGCAAAGCAATCCATCGTCACCAGCGCCGGTGCAAAGCGCAGCGCAGGGTGTGGCGGCACCGACCCGCAGCGGCGGCTTCCTGGGCGGCGCCGGCGGCGGCATGCTGGGCACGATCGCGGCCACGGCAGCTGGCGTAGCCGCCGGCAGCTTCCTGTTCCATGGCATCGGCAATCTGCTCGATCACGGTGGTGCCGCAAGCGGCGCGGAAGGCGGCGCCAATCATCTGCTGGCCGACGCCGGTACGGGCGAGGCGGGCAGCGGTGGCGCACTCGCCGACCAGGCGGGCATCGGCGCCATCGATGAACCGAACGCGGCCGATGATCCGCTGGCCGACAGCAACCATGGTGATGAGCCGAGCGGGTTCTTCGACGGCGACGGGTCGGACGAAGGCGTCTTCGGCTGATCAGTACCGCACTGCCTGACGCATCAATGGCCGGCGACGACCGCGCCGCCAGCCCGTGGCCCATTCCTGAATCCATGTGCCCGGGCTGACCAGACGATGCCCAGGGCAATGCCAAGCAGGCAGAGCAGGGCCCATGGAAAAGCGTGCGCGCCCCAGGTCTGCAGCATCACGCCGCCCAGTACACCAGCGCCGGCAATCGCACCGTTCCAGGCGACGACGTTCATCGACAGGGCGACATCGGCGCCGGCGCCCGCACTGTCGGCCAGCGCGGTTTGCAGCAGGGTCGCGGCACCACCAAAGGTCACGCCCCAGACTGCGGTGCCGATATAGATTGCCAGCGGGTGATCTGACCAGACAATGAACGACAGGGCGACAAGCGCAAAGGTCGCCAGGCTGGCCAACACTGCCGTCCGCAGGTGGCGATCGACCGTGCGGCCTGCAATCCAGATGCCGATCAATGCCGCCAGGCCGAACACCAGCAGGATCAGGTCGACCCGGCCCTGCAAGCCGGCGCGCGCGACGAACGGCGCGATAAAGGTGTAGAGGATATTGTGCGCCAGCATCCACGCAATGACCGTTGCCAGCACGGGCTTGACGCCCGGCGTGGCAAGCACGCTGCGCATGCCGACGCGTTCGCTCGCCGGCTGTCCCGCATAATCGGGCACCACGGCGAGCACCCAGCCGATGAGCAGCACCGACAGCGCCGACATGATGCCGAACGCGCTGCGCCACCCCAACATATTCCCTAGCCAGGTGCCCATCGGCACACCGAGCGCGAGCGCAATCGGCGTGCCGACCATGGCGATCGCCATCGCACGCCCCTGCTGGTGCACGGCCACCATCTTGCGCGCATAGCCTGCCAGCAGGCTCCACGCCAGACCTGCCGCGGCGCCAGCGAAAAAGCGCGCCGTCATCGTCAGCCAGAAGCTGGATGAGAAGGCCGTCACCGAATTGAAGATGAGAAAGCCGATGATCGTCAGCAGCAGGACATTGCGCCGCCGCCAGCCGCCCGTGGCGATCGTGAGCGGGATGGCGGCCAGCACCGAGCCAAGCGCGTAGGCGGTGACGGTCTGGCCTGCCATCGCCGTCGTCACGCCGAGCTCATCGGAAATATTCGGCAACAGGCCGGCCGGCAGCGTTTCGGTTGCAATACAGATGAATCCGGTCATTGCCAGGGCGAGCAGCGCGGCAATGGGTAGTCGGTCGTCACCGGCAACAACGTTTGGTGGATGGGCAATCTTTGCGTGCATGGTGCGCTCCTTTGAAGGGTGGAAAGCGCCGCCGAAGCACCGCCAGCGGTACTTATGTACCGATTGGTATGAATGTAGGCGATGCACGCGCTGCTTGTCAACGACTTTTGTACCGACTAGTATGGATGTATTCGACAAGGAGACCGCAATGGCGCAGATGGGCCGACCCCGACAATTCGATCGTGATGCCGCGCTGACCACGGCCATGCATCTGTTCTGGGAACATGGTTACGAGGCGACGTCGCTCAGCCGGCTGAAGACCGCACTGGGTATTTCCGCGCCCAGTTTCTACGCGGCGTTCGGTTCGAAGGAAGCGCTGTTCCAGGAAGCCGTGCGCTGCTATCTGACCACGCACGGCACCGTCACCGACTGCCTGTGGGATACCGGTCTGGCGCCGCGCCTCGCCATCGAGACGGCGTTGCGTCGCTCGGCCGCCATGCAGGCCGGACGCGGCCACCCGACCGGCTGCATGGTGGTGCTGGGCGTCGTGGGGACCGGCTGCGATGCCGATGCCACGCTCACTGCCGCGCTGGATGCGTCGCGCGCCCGCACCGGCGCCGGCATGCTGGCCTGCGTCGAGCGCGGCATGGCGCAAGGCGAACTGCGCGCGGATACCGAGCCTCGCGCACTGGCGACAGTGTTCGAGAGTTTTCTTCTTGGATTGACGACGCTGGCACGCGACGGCGTTTCAACAGCGGCGATGGATGCCGCGATCACGCAGGTCCTGCGCCTGTGGGACCTGGCATGCGTGCAGCCTCAGCCAGTCGATAACGCCACGATCCGCGCCGCATCATCCGGCGTCGCCGGGTTGTAGACGACCATCGACAGGTCAGGGCGAGCATCGACCGCAAACGACGAATATTCCAGCGCGAGCCAGCCGGCCACCGGATGGTGCAACTGCTTCGTGCCTTCGCCGTAGGTGCCGACATCCCGGCTTTGCCACAGCGCGTCGAAGTCCGGGCTGCGCTCGCGCAGTTCGCGCACCAGCGGGGCCGACTGGGCATCGACGCCGGCGCGCGTCATGTCGGCGCGGAATGCGGCGACGACGAACCGCGCCACGCTGTCCCAGTCGCGCTGGGCGGCGTGCGTGGCGGGGTCACAGAAGATGCGGCGCAGGATATTGCGTTGCTCTGGCGTGGCGCTGTCGTAGCCGAACACCGCCGCAGCGGGTCGGTTCCAGGCGACGACATCCCAGCTGGCAGTCTTGATGAAGGCCGGGCTGGCGGGCAAAGCGTCGAGCACGCGCTGGATGCGCGGCGAGATCGCTGCGTGCGGCGCATGGTGCGGCGCCGGTGGCCGGCCCAGCGCCAGCAGGAACAGGTGCTCGCGCTCGGCCCCGGTGAGCATCAGTGCCCGTGCGATGCGCCCGGCCACCTCAGCTGACGGTGCGCCGCCCCGGCCCTGTTCCAGCCAGGTGTACCAGGTGGTGCTGATACTGGCGCGCTGCGCGACTTCTTCGCGCCGCAGGCCAGGCGTGCGCCGGCGCGTGCTGCCCAGGCCAAGCGCAGCCGGATCGATGCGGGCGCGGCGGTCTTTCAGGTAGCTGCCCAGCGGGTTGTCGCGCACCGGCGTCTCATCCATCCTGTTACCTCTTATACCCGTATAAGGTCACTACTTTACCCGGATGCGCGCCGCGTCGATAGTGGACATCTGCCCAACAAGGAGGATGTCATGCATGTGTTCATTACCGGTGCGACCGGATTCGTCGGTTCTGCCGTAATCCAGGATTTGCTCGCCGCCGGCCACGCCGTCACGGGCCTGACGCGGTCGGACGCTGGCGCGGCGGCGCTGGCCGGGCTTGGCGCGCAGGCGTGGCGCGGCACGCTCGACGATGTCGACGGGCTGCGCCGCGCGGCTGCCACGGCCGACGGCGTGATCCATACGGGCTTCGACCACGACTTTTCACGCTACGCCGCCAACTGCAAGCAGGACCGGCGCGCGATCGAGGCACTGGGCGAGGCGCTCGAAGGTTCGGATCGTCCGCTGGTTGTGACGTCGGGCATGGTGCTCGATGTGCAGGGCCGGCCGGCGACCGAGGAGGATGTGACGTTTCCGCTCAGCCCGGCTTATCCGCGCGCCTCGGAACATGCCGCCAGCGCGCTGGTCGCACGCGGTGTGAATGCGTCGGTCGTGCGCCTGCCGCCATCCGTGCACGGTGAGGGGGATCATGGCCTGGTACCGATGATGATCGGTTTCGCGCGCACAAAAAGGGTGGCGGCATTTGTCGACGATGGCGCCAACCGCTGGTCGGCGGTGCATCGCCTGGATGCCGCGCGCGTGTTTCGCCTGGCGCTCGAGCGCGCCGCCCCGGGCGCGCGCTATCACGCCGTGGCCGAGGAGGGCGTCCCATTCAGTGAGATTGCAGTGGCGATCGGCCGCCGGCTGGGCGTGCCGGTGACCAGCATCGTGCGCGCTGCAGCAGCGCAGCACTTTGGCGCGCTGGCGCATTTCGCCGGGATGGACGTGCCGGCAGCGTGCAGCTGGACGCGCGAGGTGCTCGATTGGCATCCACGCCAGGGCACGCTGATGGAGGATGTCGATAGCACGCGTTATTTCCCGGCCTGATTGGAGAAGCTCATCAGACCAGCGTCATCAGTACGCCGGTTGCAGCAGCCAGGGCCACGACCAGCCAGGCCGGGGCGCGCCACGTTACCAGCAGCAGAAAGCAGCCCAGCGCCACGGCGGCGTCGCGCAGATCGAGCACGGCGCTCGTCCAGACCGGGTTGTACAGCGCGGCGCCGAGGATGCCCACGACAGCGGCATTGGCGCCCATGACCGCGTGGCGCAGCGCGCGCTGGCGCTGCAGCCGCGCCCAGAACGGCAGCGCGCCGTAGACGAGCAGCAGTCCCGGCAGAAATAACGCGATCAGCGCCACGCAGGCGCCACCGACGGCGGTGGCGCTCATCCCGGCCTGCGCGCCAAGGAATGCGGCAAATGCAAACAAGGGCCCGGGCAGCGCCTGGGCCATGCCATACCCCGACAGGAACGTCTCGCTGCTGATCCAGCCGCTGGCAACGGTCTCGGCCTGCAGCAGCGGCAGCACCACGTGGCCGCCGCCGAACACCAGTGCGCCCGAGCGGTAGAAGGCGTCGAATAAAGCGAGCGGGCGGTACTGCGTGGCAGCGGCCGTGACGGGCAACAACACGAACAGCAAACCACAAAGGACCAGCGCGGCCACGCCACCTGTCACGCGCACCGGAAACGCAAGCGGGGCAGCGCCGTGCGGTGCTTCGCCGCGGCACCAGGCCCAGCCGGCCAGCGCACCGGCCGCGATGGCGACCAGCTGGCCACCCTGGCCGCCAGTCACGACGACGACCGCGATGGCGGCCAGGGCAATCACTTTGCGTCGCCAGTCGGGCGTCAGCGTGCCCGCCATGCCCCATACTGCTTGCGCGACGACGGCGACCGCCACCAGCTTCAGCCCGTGGACCGCGCCAGCGGCCAGCGGACTGGTCATGAAAGCAGCCCCTAGCGCGCAGGCGAGCATCAGCAGCGCCGACGGCAAGGTAAACCCGAGCCACGCGGCGCAGCCACCCAATACGCCGCCGCCGCGCAGCACGCCGAGCGCAAAACCGACCTGGCTCGACGCCGGCCCGGGCAGGAACTGGCACAATGCGACCAGTTCGCCATAGCGCGCGTCCTCCAGCCAGCGGCGGCGCAGGACGAATTCGTTGCGAAAGTACCCCAGGTGGGCGATCGGGCCGCCGAACGAGCGCAGGCCCAGCAGCAGGAAGACCCAGAAGATCGCAAGCGGCGAACTGGCGCCTGCGCCATGCGCCGGGGGAGGGGACTGGTCGGGTTGGTCGTGCACGACTACATCTGCTGGAACAGCGCGCTGTGATTGCGGCTTACTTCAAGCGCCTCGGGGTAGCCGTGCAGCGTGAGCATTTGCCGGCCGCGCAGGTCGCGCCGCACTTCGGCGATCGCATCGACCCGCACCAGCGTCGAGCGGTGGATGCGCCAGAATTCGTCGGGATCGAGCGCTTCTTCGAGTTCCTTGAGCGTCTTGCGGATCAGGTGCTGGGCGGTGGCCGTCTGCACCCGCGTGTACTTGTCGTCGGACTGGAAGAACAGCACCTCGGACGTCGCGACCATGCGCAGGCTGGTGCCCGACTGGGCCTGGATCCAGCGCAGATACGACGGTTTTGACGAGGGCGCCGCGCGACCCAGCAGCTGGTCGCCCAGTTGCGCCAGCCGCGCCAGCTGGGCACCGATGTCCTGAGGCTTGTGCTCGAGCTGGCGGCGCAGGCGCGCCACCGTGGTATCGAGCCGCGCCAGCGTCACGGGCTTGAGCAGGTAATCGATCGCGCCGTGCTCGAAGGCCTCGACCGCGTACTGGTCGTAGGCGGTGGCAAACACGATGTGGCAGTCGGCGTACAGTTGGCGTGCGGCGTCGATGCCGCCCATGCCCGGCATGCGGATGTCGAGGAACGCGATGTCCGGCTTGTGCTGCGCCGCCAGCGCCACCGCCTCGACGCCGTTCGCGGCTTCGGCAACGATGCGCAGTTCGGGCCACGCCTCGTGCAGGCGTGCCCGCAGCTGGTCGCGCATCAGGGCTTCGTCATCGGCAATCAGGGCAGTGGGCATGGATGGTCAACCGTCTTCCGTCATCCGGTACGGCAGGCGAATCGACACGCAGGCGCCGCCCGTCACGGGTGCTTCGATCACAAGTTCCGCGTCCTTGCCGTACAACAGCGCCAGGCGTTCGCGGATATTCGCCAGGCCCACGCCGCTGCCTGCATGCAGGTTGAAGCCGACGCCGTCGTCCAGAACATCCACATGCAGCGTCGCGCCTTCGACGTGCGAGCGCACGACGATCGTGCCACCCGCGACCTTGGGCTCGAGCCCGTGCTTGATCGCGTTCTCGATCAGCGTCTGCAGCATCATCGGCGGGAACGGCGCGCTGCCCAGAAAATCGGGCACCTCGAAGCGGACCTGGAGCCGCTCTTTCATGCGTGCCTGCATGATGGCGAGATAAGCGCGCGACAGCTCGACCTGCTTGCCCAGCGTGCCGCCGGTGCCACCTTTGCCCATCGACCCGCGCATCTGCGGCAGCGACGCGCGCAGGTATTCGATCAGGTGACCGTGCACGCGCGCGGCTTCCTTCGGATCGGTTTCGATCAGCTGGCCAATCAGTGCCAGCGTGTTGAACAGGAAGTGCGGTTCGACCTGGGCCTGGAGCGTGGCCATCTGCGCCTCGGTCAGGCGCCGTTCGAGATTGGCCACGTCGGCCTTGCTCGACGCGTCGCGCGCCAGCAATTCGGCGCGGCGCTTGCCGCCGGCAAGTACCTTGACGCCAAACGAGACCAGGATGAACCAGATCGCCGGTTCGACCAGATTGACGAACAGGCCCGCGACGAAGCCCAGGAACCAGACCAGGTACAGCTGGCGCCATTCGATCAGCGCGAGCCAGTCGAAGAAGCGCCACCACAGGGCGCCTGCTTCGCGCATGGCATCGCGCACGAAGTCGAGCGCGCGGTTGATCTGGACAGCCGCCATCGCTTATTCTCCGCTCGTGTGGCGCAGGCGGCGCTGTGGGCGGCCAAACACGGCCACGGCGACAAACTTGAGCACCAGCAGGCCGACGAACAGGGCCAGCACGATCGGCACGATGGTGACCAGCGCGGCAAGGGCGATGGCGAGCACCAGCAGCACCGGCCACGGCATGCGGGTCAGGTAGCGCGCGCCGGATTTGGCCAGGCGCCAGGTGGTGCGGCCGGCCACTTCGGCATTGCGCAGGATCGACTGGAAACGGCTGGCGGGCGTATGAATGGTTTTCACGTGCAGTCCTTTCAAAGAGTGATGACCCTACTGTAGGGATGCAGCCGGCCCAGGCCAAGGGCGATCCGACGAACGGTGCGATTTCCGGGGCGAGCGGTCGTCAGCGTGGATGAGCGGGGCACGGTTTTGCGTGTCAATACGGCGGCGCTGCACGATGGGTGTTACGGCGCGATGAGCTTGAGCGCTTCCTGGCGCATCACGTCGAGCATGCCTGCCTGCGGCGTGCGCGCGCAGCCGGCCAGCGTCGCGTCGAACAGCGTGTCGGCCGGCGGAAAGGTGCGGCGTTCGCCTTCGCGTTGAAAGCTGTAGATCAGTTTGCCGACGCTCTCGTAGAACACGGGCAGTTCGCGCAGGCTGCGCTCCGGGAACGTTGCGCTGTGGTAGGCCACATCGACATTCAGGTCGGCGCAGGTCTTGGTGGCGATGGTCCCGGTGTGATCCTTGCGGAAGCGGTACGTGACCGTGCCACTGGGGGCGCCGTCCGCGCCGGTGATGTCGAGCTGCCTTGCCATGCCGAGTGCCAGCGCATCGAGATCGGCCGAGCGCGACGAAGCGCGCACCGTCGCTGAGGCCTTGCGGCCCCGCGTGCCGGGCGTGAGTTCGATCATGACAATGCCCTGGACGCTGGCATCGCTGGCGTAGATCGTGATCTCGCGCCAGGCCGGCACCGTGGCCTGGGCCGCGACCGATTGCGGGGCCAGCCCAAGAACCCCAAGCGCCAGGGCCGAACACGCTGCGATGGTTTTCATGGGAGGCCTCTGCGTTGTGGTCAGGATGCCTTACGGTCGTTCCAGTAATCGCGCAGCAGGCCGTAGAACACGGTGTCGGCGTATTCGCCGTGCACGCGCCAGCGCTGTGGCATGAAGCCTTCCTTGCGAAAACCGAGTTTTTCCAGCACGTGGGCGGACGCGTCGTTGCGCGGGTCGATGTCGGCCTCGACCCGGTTGATGCCGACATCGTTGAAGCCGTGATCGAGCACGGCTTCGATTGCTTCGCTGGCGTAGCCATTGCCCCAGTGGCCGCTGGCGATGGCGTAGCCCAGTTCGCAGCGGTTGTACTGGTTGTAGAAGTGGTGCAGGGCGACGGTGCCGATCACTTCGCGGCTGCCTGCCAGCTCGATGGCAAAGCGCAGCTCGGTCTCGTCGCGGTAGGCTTCGAGGGCGCGCGCGATGGCGGTTTCGGCCATCGAGATGTCGGTCCACGGCTCGGCGCTCCAGTAGCGCACGACGGTGGGGTCGGAAAAAATGGCATACAAGGCCCGTGCATCGGTGGCGGCCAGCGGGCGCAGCATCAGGCGTTGGGTGGTCAGGACAGGGGTGCTATAAGTCGACATGGGTTTGCATTGTCATAGTTGTAAGCGTTAGCATACCATCGACTCGGGGCGTGCAGACAAGCGCCATGCTGTTTAACGTCACCATTTACCGGTGCGATCGAAGCAGGCAGCGCGGGTCAGTCTGCGTTGGTGCGAAGGCGCGCGACCGCAGCGTTGATGCGGGCGGCCGCCGCGTGGGCATCGGGCACGCCGATCACGAGGCGTGTCCATTCATGGTCCGCCAGTTCGATGACGATGGTGTGCAGCTGCCGCCGCGTGAAAACGAACTGCCTGTCGCCTGCCTTGAGAAAGGTGCCGGCCGCGACGACGAATGGGATATGTGTTCCGGGGAGCCGCAGGCCCAGCCTGAATCCGCTTGGGCCGCCGTAACCATCGTCCCGGATGACGCTGCGGACCTGCGTGAGCGGAACATGCACATCCGCGCTCAAGGCCATCATCTGTTCCCATTTCCCCATGCGAACGATGAGTTCGCGGTCGTTCAGTTCAAGTTGCGGCATTGTCCATAAATCCCAGCAAGAAGTCGGAGAAGACCTGTCCCGCGATATCGGCATCGTCCGCCGTCATCGTCTCAAGCGGATTATGACTGATCCCGCCGTTACCGCAGCGGACGAACAGCATCGCGACATCGGTCAGTTGCGCCATGCGCATCGCGTCGTGGCCGGCGCCGGACGGCAGGTCGAAGCGGGGCCGGCCGGCCCGTTCGACCGCGGCGCCCAGCTGCGCCATGAGACGCGGCGCGCATGGCACGGCATCGATCTCCAGCAGCTTGACCAGCCGCTCGCCGATGCCGCGCGCGGCGCAGATGGCGCTGATGCCGGCCAGGATATCGTTCACTGCGGCCAGGCGCACCGCGTCGTCCGCGGCGCGGATATCAAGGGACAGGCGGCACGCGCCGGGGATCACGTTGACCGAGCCGCCAGGCACCTCCAGCTGCCCGACCGTGCCGACCAGCGCCGCGCCCTGGCGGCAGCGCGCTTCCACCAGCAGCACGATCTCGGCGGCGGCGGCCGCAGCATCGCGCCGCATGCCCATCGGCGTGGTGCCCGCGTGGCTGGCCACGCCGCGCAGTTCGACGATATAGCGCGAGCTGCCGGCAATCGCGTTCACCACGCCCAGCGCCAGGCCGCGTTCGAGCAGCACCGGGCCTTGCTCGATATGGACTTCGACAAAGCCGAGTAGCAGCGCCGGATCGCGCGCGATGGCGGCGATGTGCGCAGGGTCGTGGCCAGCCTGCGCCAGCGCGTCGCCCAGCGTGATGCCCTCGCTGTCGACGGCGGTCAGCAACCCCATGTCGAAGCTGCCCGCGATGGCGCTGCTGCCCAGGAACGTGCTTTGATACCGCACGCCTTCCTCTTCAGCAAACGCGATCACTTCCAGGTCGTAGGGCAGGCGCTGGCCGCGTGCGTGCAGCCCGGCGACGACGGCGATCGGCAGCAGGATGCCCAGGCGGCCGTCGTACTTGCCGCCATCGCGCACGGTGTCGTAGTGCGAGCCCGTTGCCAGCGTCTTCGCCCCCGGTTGCGCGGCAGCGTAGCGGCCGACGACATTGCCCACCGCGTCGATGTGGACCGTCATGCCGGCCGCGCGCATCCAGCCGGCGATGCACGCGGCGGTGCGCTGGTGGGCCGGCGTCATGTAGGCGCAGGTCAGGTTCGTCTCGACGTCGCTGATGGCGCCGAGCGCTTCGCACCAGTCCATCACGCGCGCGCCGAGCGACGGCGTCACGCCCAGCAGCGCGTTCAGGCGGATCTCGGCGATGCGGTGCACCTGGCGCAGCGCTTCGCGCAGCTCGTCGCCGCGCGCATTGCCGATGCGCCGCTCGAAGGTGGCGATGATGGCCTGGCGCGACAGGCCCTGGCCGGTCGGGCCCTTGACCGCAAGGATGAACGGAAAGCCGAAGCGGCCGTTGTAGTCGGCATTGAGCGCATGCAGCTGCGCATACTCGTTCGGCGTGCAGCGGTCCAGTCCCGAACTGGCTTGCTCGCTCGTCGATTCGGCGGTCAGGGCGCCGGCGATCGCCGCCTTGCCGGCCAGCTCCGGGTGGGCGCGCAGCAGCGCCAGTTGTTCGTCGATGCTGGCCGCGTCCACCACCGACTGCAAGGCGCGCTTGAGCGCAGCCAGGCTGGCGAACGGGCGGGCCTGCGCGGCGCGCGCGGCGATCCAGGGCGAATGTTCGTAGATGCCGCGCAGGGCCTCGACAAAGCCGGCGGGCTCGCTTGCGTTCAGCGTCGCTATCGTGGTCATCTGCGCTCCATGGTGGTCGAGCGATCGATCATACGGGCTGGCGGTGGCTGCGCCCATATCGCCCGGCGGATGACTGCCAGCAGCCTGCGCATATAGACTAGCCCTGCACCAGGGCGCGCGCGGCGCTGCTGACCTGGTCGCGCAGCCATTTGTGCTCGGTCGACTGGTGCACGCGCTGGTGCCACAACTGGTAAAAGCGCATCGGCGGAAACTTCACCGGCACCGTGAAGCTTTTCAAAGGCAGCGTCTTCTCAAAGGCGCGGATGAACTGGCGGCCGGTGGTCAGGACCAGGTCACTTTGCGTGAGCATGTACGGGATCACGCCGAAGTAGGGCGACTCCACCGCCACGCGGCGCTGCAGGCCGAGGCGCTCGAGATGCGCGTCGATCACGCCGTGATACCCGGGCAGCATCTGGGTCGGAGCGACGTGGGGCAGGTCGAGATAATCCTCGAGCGTCATCGCGTCCGGCGCCGTGCGCCGCGCATACGGGCTGTCGGCGCGCATCGTGCAGATGATCGGGTCTTCGAACAGTTTCGAGATGTGCAGGTGCGCCGGCGGTTCGTCCCAGTTGGCGATCACCAGGTCCATGTCGCCGTCGGACAGCATGCGCAGGTAATCCTGGCCCGGCCCCAGCGCATGGATCACGACCTTGCTGCCGGGCGAACCGCGACGCAGCAACGCCACCACATTGGGCAGGAAGCGCGCATCAAGGTAATCCGGCGCGGCGATGTGGAAGGTGCGCGTTGCGTCTTCAGGCAGGAACGGCGCCTTGCGCACGAACAGGCTCTCGGCTTCGTCGAGGATGCGCTTGGCCGGCTTGAGCAGACCCTCGCCGTGCTGCGTGGGCACCATGCCGCGCGCGCCGCGCACGAGGATCGGATCGCCCGTCAGCTCGCGCAGTTTGCGCAGCGAGGCCGAAATCGAGGGCTGCGGTTGATTCAACTTGAGCGCGACGCGCGAGACGTTTTTCTCCACCAGCAGCAAATAGAGGATGCGGATCAGGTGCAGGTCGAGGTTGCGGGGAAGGCTGGACATGGCCGTGCAATCTTGGTTGTATATCGAGTTGGATATGTCGAATATACGCCGATTTTGTTGTTGCAGAAATGGAAATCAGCGTATCGTCAAGCCGTCGGTCGCCATGGTTGCGCTGGCGCGCGCGCGTATTTCCCTTGAATCTGCGACCCTGAAGGACGCCCATGTTCGACCCCGGATACCTGGCCCCCTACGTTCTCGAATGGCTCAATCTGCTGGTGCGCTGGCTGCACATCATCACCGGCATTGCCTGGATCGGTGCATCGTTCTACTTTGTCTGGCTCGACAACACGATCAAGCCGCCGGCGCCCGGCTCGGACCTCGAGCGCAAAGGTGTCGCCGGCGAGCTGTGGGCGGTACACGGCGGCGGCTTCTACAACCCGCAAAAATACCTGGTGGCGCCTGCCGAACTGCCGAAGGAGCTGCATTGGTTCAAGTGGGAAGCCTATTCCACGTGGCTGTCGGGCTTTGCGCTCTTGAGCATCGTGTATTACATGAACGCGAAAGCGATGATGATCGACCGCAGCGTGGCCGATTTGTCGAGCGGGCAGGCGATCGGGATTGGCATCGGCAGCCTGGTCGTGGGCTGGATCGTCTACGACCTGCTGTGCCGCTCACCTCTGGTGCAGCGCCAGCTGGCGTTTGCTGCGACGGTCTTCCTGTTTTTAGTTGGCAGCAGCTGGGTGCTCACGCACCTGCTCAGCGGCCGCGCGGCCTACCTGCACGTGGGTGCGATGATCGGCACGATCATGGTCGCGAACGTGGCGATGCTGATCATTCCCGGCCAGCGCAAGATGGTCAATGCGATGCTGGCAGGGCAGAAGCCCGACCCGGTCCACGGCATCAGGGCCAAGCAGCGCAGCGTCCACAATAACTACTTCACGCTGCCGGTGCTGTTCATCATGATCAGCAACCACTACGCGATGACCTACAACCACCCGCATGCGTGGGCGGTGCTGGGCGTGATCATGCTGGCCGGCGTGTTGATCCGCCACTTCTTCAATCTGCGCCACAAGGGCCGCATCGAATGGCGGTATCCGGTGGCAGGCGCCGTGCTGCTGCTGGGGCTTGGCGTGCTGCTGGCGCCAGCCCGGCCGGTGCGCGTCGATCCGGTGGTTACCCCCGCGACGGCCGATGCAGCACGCTTTGCCGAGGTCCGCACGATCATGGGGGCGCGCTGCGTCTCGTGCCATGCAGCGCAACCGACACAGCCCGGCTTTGCGGCCGCGCCGCTGGGCGTCATGCTCGAAACGCCGGAACAGATCGGCCAGAATGCTGCGCGCATCTATCAGCAGACAGTCCAGACCAGGGCCATGCCGCTGGCGAATCTGACGCACATGACCGATGCCGAACGCGCCGTGATCAAGGCCTGGTTCGAGGCCGGCGCAAAAACAGGAAACACACCATGAACGCACTGCAGACACGCCTGACCGACTGGATCGACGCGCACTTCGATGACGAAGTGGGCTTTCTGCAGGCCGTCGTGCGGATTCCCACCGATACGCCACCGGGCAACAACGCGCCGCATGCCGAGGCCGTGGCCGACATGCTGGAGCGCTCCGGCTGGCCGCTCGAGCGGCACGCGGTGCCATCGCAGCAGGTGATTGACTATGGCCTGGAAAGCATCACGAACCTGATCGTGCGCCGGCCGTACGGCGGAGACGGGCCGACGCTGGCGCTCAATGCGCATGGCGACGTCGTACCGCCGGGCGAGGGCTGGACCCATCCACCGTATGGCGCCGTGATCGAAGACGGCTACCTGTACGGGCGCGCGGCGGCGGTATCGAAAAGTGATTTCGCCACCTATGTGTTCGCGGTGCGCGCGCTCGAGGCACTGGGCGCACCGCTGCGTGGCGGCGTCGAGCTGCACTTTACCTATGATGAGGAATTTGGCGGGTTGCTGGGGCCGGGCTGGCTGCTGGAGCAGGGACTGACGCAGCCCGACTACGTGATCGCCGCCGGTTTCGGCTACAGCATCATCACGGCGCACAACGCCTGCCTGCAGCTGGAAGTGACGGTGCACGGCAAGGCCGGCCACGGCGCGATGCCTGAAACTGCGGTCGATGCGCTGCAGGCAGCTACGCGGGTATTGAGTGTGATCTACGGCGACCTGCCACGCCTCAAGACCATCAAGTCGGGCGTGCCTGGCATCGATTCGCCGACGATGCTCGTCGGACGCATCGATGGCGGCACGAATACCAATGTGGTGCCGGGCAAGGTGGTGCTCAAGCTCGACCGGCGCATGATTCCCGAAGAGGACCCGGTCGCCGTCGAAGCGCAGGTGCGCGCGCTGATCACCGACGCGGTGGCCGGCATGCCCGGCATCCGGCTCGACATCAAGCGCCTGCTGCTGTCGCAGGCGTTGCGCCCGCTGCCCGGCGCGCAGCCGCTGGTCGAGAGCCTGCGCCGCAATGCACACGCCGTGCTGGGCGAAGCGATTCCTGCTGTCGGCACGCCGCTGTATGCGGATGCGCGCCTGTACGGCGAGCGTGGCATTCCGGCCGTGCTGTATGGGGCCGGGCCGCGCACGGTCACGGAAGCCAACGCGAAGAAGGCCGACGAGCGGCTGGCGCTGGAAGACTTGCGCAGCGCTACCAAGGTGGTGGCGCTGACGCTGCTGGACATGTTGAGTGTCGAGCCGCAGCCGGCCGACGATCATTAGCATCAAACGTCGTTCCCGCGAAGGCGGGAACCCAAGTCAGTGACGAGACCGCGTCGATCGAACTTTGATGCAACGCGGGCACACTTGGGTTCCCGCCTGCGCGGGAACGACAGATTTATGTGTCGCTGATCGCTTGCCGCCAACATTCGTCACACCTGGCACATCAAGGACGCCCGGTTGCCCCAGCCTGGCCCAGCGATTCCGCCATCCGCACGAGCTTCACGAACTCGGCGCGATAACCGTCCGGATCCGTGCCCCGTGCGTCGTTCGCCAGCGTCGCGATGTCGGCATAGCTGTAGTCACTGACCTGCGGCTCGCCGCGCAGGCGCTGGCCAAAGGCGGCCACGGCCACCGCGAAGCGCTGGTCAGCCGGCGCGGCGGCCAGCGTGGCGCCCGCCGTTGCCGGGCGCACCGGCTGCTCGGCCAGGCGGCTCTTGCTCTCGCCCGGCACCTTGTAGCGCACCCGCACGAACGCCAGCTCGTCATTCTTGCCCGCTGGTGCGGCCTTCTTCCCTGTCCCATAGCGCAGCGGATCGACCAGTTTCGCAGCACCCGCTGCCGGCGTGATCTCGTAGATCGCGGTCACCGTGTGGCCGGCGCCCATGTCGCCCGCATCGACCTTGTCGTCCTTGAAGTCCTGGCGTGCCAGCATGCGCGTCTCGTAGCCGATCAGGCGATACGCCGCCACGCGCGCCGGGTTGAACTCGACCTGCATCTTGACGTCGTTCGCGATCGGGAACATCGTCGAGCCAAGTTCGCCCTGCAGCGCCTTGCGCGCTTCGAGCAGCGAGTCGATATAGGCCGCATTGCCATTGCCCGACTGCGTCAGGCGCTGGATCAGCGCATCGTTCAGGTTACCGTCGCCGACGCCGAAAATCGACAGGTACACGCCGCTCTTGCGCTTCTCGGCGATGAAGGTTTCGAGCTGGCGCGGGTCCCTCACGCCGATATTGAAGTCGCCGTCGGTGGCCAGGATGATGCGGTTGACGGCTTTCGCATCGAAGTGGCGTTGGGCCATGGCGTAGGCGCGCTCCAGGCCATCGCGGCCGGCCGTACCGCCGGCTGCCTGCAACGCATCGATGGCGTCGATGATCTTCTGCTTGTCGCTGCCCGTGGTGGGTTCGAGCGCCACCGTCGTGCCATTGGCGTAGGTGACGATCGCCACCCGGTCCTGTTCGCGCAAGCCCTGTGCGAACAGGCGGAAGCCCTGCTTGAGCAGCGGCAGGCGGTCTTGCGGGGCCATCGAGCCGGACACGTCGACCAGCAACACCACGTTCATCGGCGGCCGTTCGGCGCGCTGCAGGTCATAGCCGCGCACGGCCACGTGCAGCAGCTGGTTGTCCGCATTCCACGGGCTGGGCATGACGGCCGTGGTCAGCGCGAATGGCTGGCTGGCCTTGCCAGGTGCGGCATAGGCGTAGGGGAAGTAGTTCACCATTTCCTCCACCCGCACGGCGGCCGGTGGCGGCAGTCTGCCGGCGCTCAGCTGGCGCCGCACGTAGGCATACGAGGCGGTATCGACGTCGCTGCTGAAAGTGGAGACGGGCTGTTCTTCGACCAGCACCGCGCGGTTGGCCTGCACATCGGGGAAGCGCTCGGCGCCCGGAGCGTACTGTGGCATGGGGTAAGGCATCGTGGCGATGCGACGCTGGAAGGACGTCGGCGGCGCGCCGGCGTAGCCTGAATACGAGGAGAGCGCGCTGCCGGTCACCTCGACCCGCGTCCCGGGTGCTGGCGGCGGCGGTGGCGCTGCAGCGCCATCCACTTGCAGCTGCTGCGGGGCGCTGCAGGCGGCCAGCAGCATGGTCGCTGCAATGAGGGGCAGGGTGGTGGCGCGCGAGCGTGACATGGCAGGACCTCATGACGTGATGGTTGTCATAAGGTGCACCAGCCGCGCGCCGCCGGCAATCGTGCTTACATCCTGTAATGCCTATGCAAACAGGGTATGCGCAGCGGTTGCCGGCGCGTGGATTACTTCTGCTTGAGCGAGCGCTCGAACAGCTGATAGATCCGGCGGTACTGGTCGTACCAGGCTTCGGGCTGCACGTAGCCATGGCGCTCGAGCGGGTAGCTCGCCATTTCCCAGTGGTCCTTCTTCATCTCGATCAGGCGCTGCGCCATGCGCACCGAATCCTGGTACAGCACGTTATCGTCGATCATGCCGTGCGAGATCAGCAGGTGGCCCTTGAGGTTCTGCGCGTACTCGATCGGCGACGATTTTTTATACGCTTCCGGATCGATGTCCGGCGTGTTGAGGATGTTGGCCGTGTACTCGTGGTTGTAGCTGGTCCAGTCGGTCACGGGGCGCAGCGCGGCGCCGGCCTTGAACACGTCCGGTGCGCGCATCAGGGCCATGAAGGTCATGAAGCCGCCGTAGCTGCCGCCGTAGACGCCGATATTGCTGGCGTCGCCCTGCTGCTGGCCGACCAGGTACTTCACGCCGTCGAGGTAGTCGTCCAGTTCCGGGTGCCCCATCTGGCGGTAGATCGCCGTACGCCATTTGGCGCCATAGCCTTTCGAGGCGCGGTAATCCATGTCCAGCACGATGTACCCCTGCTGCACCAGCAGGTTGTGGAACATCTGTTCGCGGAAGTAGACCGGATAGCGCTTGCTGACGTTCTGTAGGTAGCCGGCACCGTGCACGAACATCACGACCGGGTAGGTCTTGCCAGCTTCGAGCTGCGCCGGGCGATACAGCTTGGCGTGCACCGGGTCGCCGCCGGCGCTCGATGGCACGGCCACGTATTGCGGCTCGATCCATTCGCGCGCCTTGAAGTCGGGCGTGCGGGTGTCGGTCAGCTTCGTGGCGGCGCCGCCCGAAACGGGCACGGTCGCGATCTGGATCGGCGTGTAGCTCGACGACCAGTGCACCAGCAGCTTGTTCTGGTCCGGCGACAGGTTGAAGCGTTCGACGCCGTCGAGCTTCGTCACTTCGCGCACCGCGCCACTCCTGGCGCTCACGGCGCAGACTTCGTAGTCGCCCGGCGCTTCGTGGTTGCACAGCATGTAGGCGGTGCTGCCGTCCGCGTTCCAGCGCACGTCGCTGGCTTCCCATTTGCCCGAGGTCAGCGCGCGTGGCGAAGCCGATCCCATGGTGTCCTGCGTGTACAGGTGCGAGTAGCCCGATTCTTCCGACAGGTACCACAGCGTGCGGTTGTCCGGCAGCCAGCCGAATTCGGCGTTGTCGTAATTGACCCAGGCGCCGTCGGTCACGCGGTTCAGGGGTTTCAGCTTGGCGTCACGCAGGTCGACGCTGGCGATCCAGCGGTCCTTGTTGTCGACCGAGCGCAGCATCACGGCCACGTTGGCGCCATTGCTGCTCCAGTCGATCGCGTTGCGGCCACCCGAGACGACCACCGGCCGGTTGCCCTTGAGGGGATCCTTCTTGGCAGCGGCGCGCAGCGCGGCCAGCGGATCGACGGTGATGCCGGGCAGGGTGTCGAAGCCGATGTCCTTGACGGTATTCGTGCGCAGGTCGACCAGTTTGAGCGAATGCGCGGGCGGCATATTGCGGCCCACGCGCGTGCGCACGTCTTCCGTTTCTTCGTAACCCGATTCGTTCACGTAGCGCGGCATCTTGCCCACGCGGCCCTTGTCGGCGCTCTTGGCGGCGGTGACGACCAGCAGCCAGCGGCCGTCCGGCGACAGAGAACTTGCCTCCAGCGTGACCTTGTCGCCCAGGTAGACGGGCGTCGGCGCCATCGTCGCATCGACCCGGCGCAGTTCGTCGTTGCGGGCGCGCAGCGCGTCGCGGTCATCCTTCTGGCGCTTGAGGTGTTCGATCAGGCGCAGCTCGGTCGCACGGTAGGCGTCGTCTTCCGGTGCATTCGGGTCCTTCGCCGCGCGCGGCAGCGCGGCCGGGCCGGTGACGCGGGTGACGCGGTCCCACACATACCAGTCGGTGCCGATGCGGTACTGCACCGAGCGCTCGTCGGCCGCGTACTGCGCGTTGCCGATGCGGCTCGCGCCGCGCGTGACCTGCACCAGCTGGCCTGATTTCAGGTCGCGCTCGAACAGGTCGTTGTTGCGGATGACCAGCATGCGCGTGTTGTCGCGGTTGTAGACCACGTCGGCGCTATCGATCTTCGGCAGGTCGGCGTCGCTCACCATCTGCGCCTTGCCGGCATTTGCACCGGCCTGGAACGTGTCGCGCAACGGCGAGCCGGTGCGCTTCTGCTTGTAGTACACCTGCTTGCTGTCCCAGCTGAACCAGGCGTCTTCCACCGGCGTGCCGATCCAGTCGGGATGGCTCATGGCCTGGTCGAGGGTGATGGGCGTGGGTGCTGCTGCTGCCGGCAGTGCGAACGATGCCAGCGAGGCCGCGAACGAGGCCGCAAAGAGGGTGAGTGCAGGTGTGCGCATGGGTATGTGGTAAGTGAAAGAAGGGGCTTTCTGGCCAGAAATGCGAATGCATTCTAGCGCAGCCACTTGCCACGGCGCGCGGATCGGAGAAGGTTTTTTTACTATAAATACAAACGCCGGCAGTATGTCAATACGGCCGGCGCTGGGTAAAACAGGCAGATTATTCTGCCTTGACTGGGCGTTCTGCCCTGCTGCTTACATTGCCTTGAACGGGCCTTTGGGCGGACGTGGCAGGTACATCGAGACGCGGGCGGCGACGGTCAGCACGGCCAGGGCGATGGTCAGGTATTCGAGTGGATGCATGATTAACCCCGCACCGATGGAGCGTAACCGCCGTGGGCGATGTACAGGTCTTGCGAAAAGCTACGGATGGCGGCGATCGCCGTTGCGAAGAAATTGGTTTGCTGGATAGCTGCAGTCATATTGCGCTCCTGGTTAAATACTGTCATGTTGCGTTGCAGTATATGAGGCATCGAGTCATAAGAAAACTTTTCATTCGTGATTCCAGCGATTCACGAAACGAATAATTGTCTAGTTGCTCACGGGAAAGATATGCGATGGACGCATATCTCGACCGTGGACTCACGCATAAGAAGGGCAAGCAATCGATGCATCATGGCAACAAGGTACGATTCTTGCATGCAAAAACAGCATGAAACCGCGAGACACAACAACCCCACATTTGCGCATTGTTGTCGTGCTGTCCGCAACGGCACCCGGCGCCGACCCCGACGCGGCCCAGGCGGCGCAGGTCCGGCGCAGCACCGCGCTGCGCATTGGCCTGCTCGAATCGGGCTACGATCTGGTCGCCTCACTCCCGGCCGACGTGTTCCTGCCCGAGCGCATCGCGCAGTTGCAGCCTGACCTGATCATCCTCGACAGCGAGTCCGACGCGCGCGACGTGCTCGAACACATCGTGATTGCCACCCGCGACGCGCGCCGGCCCATCGTGCTGTTCACCGAGGACGACGCCCCGGCCAGCATGGACGCCGCACTGGAAGCGGGCGTGTCGGCCTACATCGTCGCCGGCCTGCAGGCCGAGCGCGTCAAACCGGTGCTCGACGTCGCGCTGGCGCGCTTCCGGCGCGAACAGCGGCTGCTCGACGAATTGAGCGATACCCGGCAAAAGCTGGCTGAGCGCAAGGTGCTCGATCGCGCCAAGGGCATGTTGATGACGCGTTACCAGCTGACCGAAGACCAGGCCTACCAGCGCCTGCGCAGCCTGGCCATGAACAAGAACATGAAGCTGGTCGACGTCGCGCAGCGCCTGATCGACGTGGAAGACCTGCTGGGCTGAGCGCCCGGCATCGAAGAAGAACATCAGGAGACCTATGACATTGGCAGGCAAGGGCGCATGGATCGCCGGTACCGACCGTCCCGAGATCGAAACCATCCGCATCGGCTTCATGCCGCTGGCCGACTGCGCGCCGCTGGTGATGGCGTCGGTGCTGGGCTTCGATGAACTGTACGGCGTGCGCTTTGCACTGAGCCGCCAACAATCCTGGACCGGCATGCGCGAGCACCTGGTGGGCGGCCAGCTCGATGCAGCGCAGGCGCTGTACGGCATGGTCTACGGGATCCAGAACGGCATCGGCACCGGCCAGTGCGACATGGCCGTGCTGATGAACCTGAACCAGAACGGCCAGAACATCACGCTCTCGCGCACCTGGGCCGAAGCAGCAGCAGAGCCGGGCGGGCTGGCGCGCCTGGTGCAGGCAGGGCAGCGCCTGACGCTCGCGCACACCTTCCCGACCGGGAACCATGCGATGTTCCTGTATTACTGGCTGGCGGCGCAGGGCGTCGATCCGATGAAAGACTGCCAGGTGGTGACAGTGCCGCCGGGGCAGATGGCGGCCAGCCTCGCGGCCGGTCATATGGATGGCTTCTGCGCGGGCGAGCCGTGGGGCCAGCGCGCGCTGCGCGACGGCGCGGGCGTGCAGGCCGCATCAAGCGAGCAGGTATGGCCGAACCATCCCGGCAAGGCGCTGGGCACGCGCGCCGCATTTGCCGCGACCCACCCGAATGCCTGCCGCGCGATGATCGCCGCGCTGCTGCAGGCCGCGCGCTGGCTCGACGCCTCGCGTGCCAACCGCGAAGCGGCGGCCGAGGTGCTGGCCAGTCCCGCGTATGTCAATGCCAGTCGCGAGACGCTGCAGTTCTGCCTGGCCGGGCCTCAGGACGGCGCGGCCTGGCGTGGCCACAACGGCCTGCGCTTTTACGCCGATGGCGAAGCGAACTTCCCGTGGCTGTCCGACGGCATGTGGTTCATGACGCAGCACCGCCGTTGGGGCTTGCTGCGTACCGATCCCGATACCGATCCCGATTACCTGGCGCTGGCGCAGCAGGTCAACCGCATCGACCTGTATCGCGAAGCGGCCGAGCGCACCGGTACGCCACTGCCTGCCGCCACGCTGCGCACGTCCACACTGATGGATGGCCGGGTCTGGGATGGCAGCGATCCGCACACGTTCGCTCAACACGGCGCACCGGCTTGACGCCAATCGCGGTGCATACCCGTGCATCATCTTGGGGAATGGTGCACCGCAATGCAGCGTTTGTCGGGCGCCGGTTGCCGGCCCCGCCCTGAACCGCGCGTGGCACGCCTCTTGCTGATACAGAGCACAGGATCAATGACGATCTCCTTCATATAACGCCAGCCCAACGACGGGCCGGCACCAGGACAACGGCGTCCGCAGCTTCTGCCCCAGGCAGCAGCGCGGACGCCTTTTTGTTTTCCAAGGACGAAAATCATGACCGGCAAAGCAGACAACATCAACCTCTTCTCGTTCCAGGGCGCGCCGATGCGGGCCTTCCACCTGACCTGGGTGGCCTTCTTCATTTGCTTCTTCGCGTGGTTCGCCTGCGCGCCGCTGATGCCCGTCATCAAGGGCGAGTTCGGCCTGTCGATGGAGCAGATCGCCAATATCAATATCGCGGCGGTGGCGATCACGATTTTTGTCCGCCTGCTGGTTGGCCCCCTGTGCGACCGCTACGGCCCGCGCAAGACCTACACGGGCCTGCTTCTGATTGGCGCCATTCCCGTGCTGGGCGTGGCCATGGCGCAGAGCTACGAAACCTTCCTGCTGGCGCGCCTGGGCATCGGCGCGGTCGGCGCCAGCTTCGTCATCACCCAGTACCACACGTCGGTGATGTTCTCGCCGAAGGTGGTGGGCACCGCCAACGCGGCCGCTGCCGGCTGGGGCAATGCCGGCGGCGGCGCAGCGCAGGCGCTGATGCCGCTGCTGCTCACGGCCGTCGTGATGCTGGGCGTGAGCCAGTCGATGAGCTGGCGCGTGGCGCTGGTGGTCCCGGTCGTCATGATGATCATCATGGCCTTTGTCTACTGGCGCTACACGCAGGATTGCCCCGCCGGTAACTACGACGACCTGCGCAAGACCGGCAACCTGCCGGCCAGCGCCGGCAAGGGCGGCTGGGCCAGTTTCAGCGAAGGCTGCCGCAATCACCGCGCCTGGCTGCTGTTTGTCACCTACGGCGCCTGCTTCGGCATCGAGATCTTCATCCACAACATCGCCGCCGTGTATTACGTCGATCACTTCGACCTGACCCTGGGCCAGGCCGGCATGGCGGCCGGCAGCTTTGGCCTGCTGGCGCTGTTCGCCCGCGCGCTGGGCGGCTGGCTGTCGGACCGCGCTGCGCGCGGCGGTGACGTCAATCGCCGCGTGACCATCCTGTTCGTCCTGATGATCGGTGAAGCGCTCGGCCTGTTGTGGTTCGCGCAGGCCGACGGCGTCGTGTTCGCAGTGGTCGCGATGCTGGTATTCGGCCTGTTCACGCACATGGCCTGCGGCGCGACCTATGCGCTGGTGCCGTTCGTGGCGCCCAAGGCGCTGGGCGGCGTGGCCGGCATCGTTGGTGCGGGCGGCAATGTCGGCGCCGTCGCCGCGGGCTTCCTGATGAAGGGCACGGGTGACATCCAGAGCACGCTCACGATCCTGAGTGGCCTGGTGCTGGTGGCCAGCCTGTGCGCGCTCGGCGCGCGCTTCGGCAGCACGTCCCGCGCCCCTTCCGCAACCGTTGCAGCATAAAGGAGAACGTCATGCATATCGTCGTCATCGGCCACGGAATGGTGGGCCACAAATTCCTCGAAACCCTGGCCGCCGGCAGCATGCTCGACCCAGCGACACCGCTGCGGGTGACGGTGCTGGGCGAAGAGCCGCGCCCGGCCTACGACCGCGTGCACCTGTCGGAATTCTTTGCCGGTAAAAGCGCGGATGACCTGTCGCTGGTCGCGCCGGGCTACTTCGAGCGCGCCGAGCTGGCCGAGCGCGTCGTGCTGCGCCTGAACGCAAAGGTGGTCGCCATCGACCGCGCTGCGCAATCGGTGCTGCTGGGCGACGGCAGCGCAGTCTCTTACGATCGCCTGGTGCTGGCCACCGGCTCGTACCCGTTCGTGCCGCCCGTGCCCGGCGCCGACCGCAAGGACTGCTTCGTGTACCGCACGATCGAAGACCTGGAAAAGATGAAGGAATGCGCCGGTCGTGGCGACGGGACGCGCCAGCGCATCGGCGTCGTCATCGGCGGCGGCCTGCTGGGCCTGGAGTGCGCCAAGGCGCTGCGCGACCTGGGCCTGCAGGCGCACGTCGTCGAATTCGCGCCGCGCCTGATGGCAGTGCAGGTCGACGATGCAGGCGCGCGCGTGCTGCGCACCCGCATCGAAGAACTGGGTGTCGGCGTCCACACCGGCAAGAACACGCTGGCCATCGTCGATGGCGACGCGACGACCCACCGCATGCAGTTCGCCGACGGCACGAGTCTGGACACCGACATGATCGTGTTCTCGGCCGGCATCCGCCCGCGCGATGAACTGGCACGCCAGGCCGGCCTTGAGCTGGGCGCGCGCGGCGGCATCGTCATCGACGGCCAGTGCCTGACGTCCGACCCGCACGTCTACGCGATCGGCGAATGCGCGCTGTGGAGTGGCCAGCTGTTTGGCCTGGTGGCGCCGGGCTACGACATGGCGCGCACCGCCGCGCGCCATGTGCTGGGCGCCGAATGCGGCTTTGCGGGCGCCGACATGAGCACGAAGCTCAAGCTGATGGGCGTGGACGTGGCCAGCCTGGGCGACGCGCATGGCGTTACGCCCGGCAGCCGCAGCTACCAGTTCCTGGATGAGCGGCGCCAGACCTACCGCAAGATCGTCGTCTCGAGCTGCGGCAAGTACCTGCTCGGCGGCGTGCTGGTGGGCGACGCCGCATCCTACGGCGCGCTGCTGCAGACGATGCTCAACAAGATCGAGCTGCCCGAAGCGCCCGAATACCTGATCCTGCCCGAGAGCGGCAACACCGTGCGGCCTGCGCTGGGCGTGGACAAGCTGCCAGCCACGGCGCAGGTCTGCTCGTGCAACGACATCTCGAAGGGCGCGCTGTGCGAGGCGGTGGCCGGCGGCGCGACCACGATCGGCGCGCTGAAAAGCTGCACCACGGCCGGTACGGCCTGCGGCGGCTGCGTGCCGCTGGTGACGCAGGTGCTCAACGCCGAACTGAAAAAGCTGGGTGTGGCCGTCAACAACCACCTGTGCGAACACTTTGCGTACTCGCGCCAGGAGCTGTACCACCTGGTGCGCGTGGAGGGCATCAAGGAATTCGGCGAACTGCTGGCGCGCCACGGCCGTGGCCTGGGCTGCGACGTCTGCAAGCCGACCGCCGCGAATATCCTGGCCTCGGTATGGAACGATTTCGTGCTCAAACCGAAGCACGCCAGCCTGCAGGATTCGAACGACTACTTCCTCGGCAACATCCAGAAGGACGGCACCTACTCGGTCATACCGCGCATGGCGGGCGGCGAAGTGACGGCCGACGGCCTGATCGCCGTGGGCATGGTGGCCAAGAAGTATGGCCTGTACACCAAGATCACGGGCGGCCAGCGGGTCGACCTGTTCGGCGCGCGCGTGGACCAGTTGCCGGCGATCTGGGAAGAGCTGATCGACGCCGGCTTCGAGTCGGGCCACGCCTACGGCAAGTCGCTACGCACCGTCAAATCGTGCGTCGGCTCGACCTGGTGCCGCTATGGCGTGGGCGACAGCGTGGGCTTTGCCATCGAACTGGAAAACCGCTACAAGGGCTTGCGCGCGCCGCACAAGATCAAGTTCGGCGTGTCGGGCTGCACCCGCGAATGCGCCGAAGCGCAGGGCAAGGACGTGGGCCTGATCGCCACCGACAAGGGCTGGAACCTGTACGTGTGCGGCAACGGCGGCATGAAGCCGCGCCACGCGGAACTGATCGCGTCGAACCTGACCGAAGCCGAAGTGGTGCGCCTGACGGATCGCTTCCTGATGTTCTACGTGCGCACGGCCGAACGCCTGCAGCGCACGTCGACCTGGCGCGAAAACCTCGAAGGGGGCCTCGAGTATCTGCGCCAGGTGGTGGTCGAGGACAGCCTGGGCATCGGCGATGAGCTCGAAGCGCAGATGCAGCACGTGGTCGACACCTATGCCTGCGAATGGAAGGAAGCCATCACCAATCCGGCCGTGCGCAGCCGCTTCCGCCACTTCGTCAACAGCGAAGAACCCGACAGCAACGTGGTGTTCGTGCCCGAGCGCGGCCAGGTGCGACCGGCCACGTTTGATGAACGCCGCCGCACGATTCCGATCGCCGTGGCTTGAGGAGAATGACCATGCATCGTGACACCCAACTTGCCAACTGGACGGCGGTCTGCCGGCTCGACGAGATCGTGCCCGACACCGGCGTGTGCGCGCTGCTCAACGGCCGCCAGGTGGCCGTGTTCCGCATCGGCGACATTGATCCGCGCGTGTTCGCTATCGATAACTACGACCCGAACTCGCAGGCCGCCGTGCTCTCGCGCGGGCTGGTGGGCAGCATCGGCGAGCGCATCGTCGTGGCCTCGCCCATCTACAAGCAGCACTTCGACCTGGCCAGCGGCGAGTGCCTGGAAGCGCCGGCGCAGTCGGTGGCGAGCTATCCGGCCCGGATCGATGGCGCCGTCGTCTGGGTCGCCGCATGAATACGACGCACAGGCCCGCGCTGGTGGTGGTCGGCAACGGCATGGCCGGGATGCGCACGGTCGAGGAACTGCTCGCGCTGGCCACTGGCATGTACGACATCACCGTGTTCGGCGCCGAGCCGCACGTGAACTACAACCGCATCATGCTCTCGCCGGTGCTGGCGGGCGACAAGACGCAGGACGACATCGTGCTGCATCCGCGCGCGTGGTACGCCGAGCATGGCATCACGCTGCACACGGGGGACCCGGTCGTGGCCATCGACCGGCGCCGCCGCATCGTGCGCTCGCAATCGGGCGTCGAGGTGACGTATGACCGCCTGCTGCTGGCCACCGGTTCGCAGCCATTCATCGTGCCGGTGCCGGGCGCAGATCTGCCGGGCGTGGTGGGCTTTCGCGACCTGGATGACGTCGACACGATGCTGCAGGCGGCCCGTGACGGCCGGCACGCGGTGGTGATCGGCGGCGGCCTGCTTGGGCTGGAAGCGGCCAATGGCCTGCTGCGGCGCGGGATGGACGTGACGGTCGTACACCTGACCGGCAGCCTGCTGAACCAGCAGCTCGATGGCGATGCGTCGCTGCTGCTCAAGGGCGCGCTCGAGCGGCGCGGGTTGCGCATTTTGCTGGGCGTGCAGACCGAGGCCTTTCTGGGTGACGGCAAGGTCGCGTCGGTGCGCCTGTCCGACGGTGTTACGCTGCCGGCCGACCTGGTGGTGATGGCGGCCGGTGTGCGGCCCAACGTGGCGCTGGCGCGCGCCGCCGGCCTGCATGTCGAGCGTGCGATCGTTGTTGACGACACGCTGCAAAGCTACGATCCGCGCGTGTATGCGGTGGGCGAATGCGTCCAGCACCGGCGCGCGACCTTCGGCCTGGTCGCGCCGATCTGGGAACAGGCGCGCGTCTGCGCGGCGCACCTGGCCGGCTTCGGGCACCGCCGCTACGTGCAGCAGGCCGTGGCGACCAAACTCAAGGTCACCGGGATCGACCTGTACTCGGCAGGCGACATCGTCGGCGGTCCGGGCACGCAGGACCTGGTGCTGCGCGACCGCCGTTCCGGCATGTACAAGCGCCTGGTCCTGGATGGCAATCGCCTCACGGGCGCCGTGCTGTATGGCGACGTCGCCGACGGCCCCTGGTATTTCGACCTGATCGGGCGCGGCGTCGACATCTCGGCAATGCGCGACCGCCTGTTGTTCGGCCCTGCGTTGTGCGACGCGCAGGCTGCATAGAAAGCTACCCCATGACCATTCCGATCCGCGCTGTGCGCACCACCTGTCCCTACTGCGGCGTCGGCTGCGGCGTGAAGGCGACCGCGCTGCCTGGCGGCGGCGCGACGATCGAAGGTGACCCTGAACACGCCGCCAACCGCGGCCGCCTGTGTGTAAAGGGCTCGGCGCTGGGTGAGACGCTCGATCTGGAGGGCCGCCTGCTGCATCCGGCCGTGCGGCAGAACGGGGTGCTGACGCGCGCCAGCTGGGACGAGGCATTGGATACCGTGGCAGACGGCTTCGCCCGCATCATCGCCGAGCATGGGCCGGATGCGGTGGCGCTGTACGTGTCGGGTCAGATCCTGACCGAGGATTACTACGTCGCCAACAAGTTCATGAAGGGGTACGTCGGCAGCGCCAATATCGATACCAATTCGCGCCTGTGCATGTCGTCCGCCGTGGCCGGCCACAAGCGCGCCTTCGGCGAAGACGTGGTGCCGGGCTGCTACGAGGATTTTGAACTGGCCGACTTGATCGTGCTGGTCGGCTCGAACGCGGCCTGGTGCCATCCGACGCTGTTCCAGCGCATCGTAAAAGCCAAGGAAGCACGGCCCACGATGCAGATCGTCGTGCTCGACCCGCGCCGCACGGCCACCTGCGAGCTGGCGGACCTGCACCTGGCTTTAAAACCCGGTAGCGACGTGGCGCTGTTCAACGGACTGCTGGCGCACCTGGCGCGCAGCGATGCGTTCGATGCAAACTACGTCGCAGCGCACACGACCGGCCTGGAGGCGGCGCTCGATGTCGCCAACGCAGGCGACGACGTGGCGCGTATCTGCGGCCTCGATCCGGACGACCTGCAGGCGTTCTACGACCTGTTTGCCCGCACCGATAAAGTGGTCACCACATTCTCGATGGGCGTGAACCAGTCCAGCAGCGGCACCGACAAGGTCAACGCGATCATCAACTGCCATCTGGCCACAGGCCGCATCGGCCGCCCCGGCATGGGGCCGTTCTCGCTGACGGGTCAACCCAATGCGATGGGCGGACGCGAAGTGGGCGGCCTGGCCAATATGCTCGCGGCCCACCTGGACCTGGACAACGCCGGGCACCGCGCCGCCGTGCGCACGTTCTGGGAGGCGCCGCGCATCGCCGACAAGCCCGGCCTGAAAGCCGTGGACCTGTTCCACGCGATTGAAGCGGGCAGCGTCAAAGCAGTGTGGATCATGGCGACCAATCCGGTCGTGAGCATGCCGGACGCCGATCAGGTACGGCGCGCGCTGGCCGCGTGCGAACTGGTGGTGGTATCGGACGTCATGGCCAGCACCGACCTGGCGCCGTATGCGCATGTGGCGCTGCCGGCGCTCGCCTGGGGTGAGAAAGATGGCACGGTCACCAATTCCGAACGCTGCATCTCGCGCCAGCGCGCCTTTTTGCCGGCACCGGGGGAAGCACGGGCCGACTGGCGCGCGCTGTGCGATGTCGCGCAGCGCATGGGGTACGCCGGGTTCGGGTTCGACAGCGCGCATGCGATCTTCGACGAACACGCTCGCCTGTCGGCCTGGAAGAATGACGACGATGGCCACCGCCGCGCATTCCGGCTCGATCCGCTGGTGGGCATGAGTCGCGCCGCGTATGACGCGCTGCAACCGGTGCAGTGGCCGGTGAACGCGGCGGGAGAGGGCACCGCGCGCCTGTTTGGCAGCGGCGGCTTTTCTTACCCGGACGGCAAGGCGCGCTTCATCGCGACGGGCGTGCGCCCGCCGGCCAATCTGCCTTGCAGCGACTTCCCGCTGGTTCTCAACACGGGCCGCCTGCGCGACCAGTGGCATACGATGACGCGCACCGGCAAGTCGCCGCGCCTGGCCGGCCATGCGGCCGAGCCGTTTGTCGACCTGCACCCGCACGATGCGCTGCTGGCCGGCGTGCGCGAGGGCGAGCTGGCCCGCATCAGTTCACGCTGGGGCGCGATGGTGGCGCGCGTGGCGCATGGCGGCGGCATCGCGCGCGGCGCCGCGTTCGTGCCGATTCACTGGAACGGGCAAACGGCGTCCGATGCGCGGGTGGGCGCGCTGGTCAATCCGGCCGTCGATCCGGTGTCGGGCGAGCCGGAATTCAAGCACACGCCGGTGCGGATCGAACCGTTCGGCGTGGCCTGGTATGGCTTCATCATGAGCCGGCGCGATCTCGGTCTAGAGGAGGTGGCGCACTGGACGCGCGTGCGTGGCAGCGGTTTCGTTCGCTATGAGCTGGCCGGGCGCGCACCGGTCACGCCCGACATGGCGCGCGCGCTGCTGGGTGCTGGCGAAGATGCCGACTGGATCGAGTATCAGGACCAGTCGGCGGGGATGCTGCGCGCCGCGCTGCTGGTCGATGGCCGCCTGGAAGCCTGCCTGTTCGTGGCGCGCGCGCCCGATCTGCCGGCGCGCGCATGGCTGGGTGGACTGTTCGCCGCCCCTGAACTGGGCCCGCGCGAACGGGCCACGCTGCTGGCGGGCCGCGCCGTGCAAGCCGGCCCCGACCCGGGGCCGACGGTCTGCTCGTGCTTCGGCGTTGGCCGCAACACGATCTGCGCCGCGATCCGGGCCGGAGATCTGCAGACGCCGGGGCAGGTGACGGCCTGCCTGAAGGCGGGCGGCAACTGCGGCTCGTGCATCCCGGAGATCAAGTCGCTGCTGCACGAGGTGCGCTTCGCCGCTGCCGCCGCGGCGTGATCAGCCTTGCGGCGTTTTCGGGGCCGGTTTGGAGGTGAGCAGACTCGCCACCACGGACCCCGCCAGGATCACGCCGACCACGCCCAGCGCGATGCCGGTCGGGATCTTGTAGATATCGAGCAGCAGCATCTTGACGCCGATGAAGATCAGGATCCCCGCCAGGCCGTACTTGAGAAGGTGGAAGCGGTCCGCCATGTCGGCCAGCAGGAAGTACATTGCGCGCAGGCCGAGGATGGCGAACACGTTTGACGTGAACACGATGAACGGGTCGCTCGTGACGGCGAAGATCGCCGGAATCGAATCGACCGCGAAGATCACGTCCGTGATCTCGACCATGATCAGCACCACAAACATCGGCGTGGCAAAGCGCAGGCCGTCGCGCATGATGAAGAACTGTTCGCCGTGGTATTCGTCAGTGATCCGCATGTGGCCGCGCAGCCATTTCAGCACCTTGTTGTCGGCCAGGTCGGGTTCGCTGTCGGCCGAGATCAGCATCTGGATACCGGTGTAGAGCAGGAATAGCCCGAAGATGTAGAGGATCCAGTGGAACTGGGCCAGCAGGAGCGCGCCCAGATAAATCAGGATCGCGCGCAGCACGATCGCGCCCAGCACGCCATACAGCAGCACGCGCTTCTGGTACTGCGGCGGCACGCCGAAAAAGCCGAAGAGGGTGATCCAGACGAACACGTTGTCGACCGCCAGCGACTTTTCGATCAGGTAGCCGGTGAGGTATTCAAGCGACTTCGCCTTGGCCACGACCGGGCCGGCAATGCCTTCGAGATACCAGTAGAACCAGGCGCCAAAGGCCAGCGCCACCGAGATCCAGATCAGCGACCAGATAGCCGCTTCTTTCGTGCTGACCTTGTGATCGCCCGACGTTTTCAGGCCAAAGAAATCGATGGCCAGCATGATGACGACGAACGCGGAGAAGGAGAGATAGAGGGTGGGTGTGCCGACCGATTCGAGCATGTTGACTCCGTGGAGTGGCAATGGACGCTGGGTGAGCGTGCTGATTGGCACGCGATGTCATTACAGCATGAATTTTAGGGGAATGCCGCACGCATGGGGGACATTGAGCCGTGCTGTTGATGACGCTGGCGGGAGGGGAAACAGCCGCTGGTTGGGGAGGTATCGGGGCAGGTATCGGCGCGTGAAGTCAGTGAAACCCGCGTGGCGGATTGATCGTGCAATTTGTCCAGCCAGGGGCATTTTTGCGAGACGAGCAACGGCTGCCGTACACTGGGTGAGCTTATGCTTCTGGCCGATAGCAGGTGCTCGGTTCAGCTGTGCAAGTTGATTGTTCAATGCAGTGCGTTTATCAATCTGATCGAGGTGCCGATGAGCCATTACAAGCTGACCTTGTTTGCCGATTACTACCAGTTCTACATTCAGGACGAGAACGTCGACGGCAACCTTTCGGACGCCTGGACGGATGACGCTGTCGAACGCCTGTTGGCGGTTGCTCCAGGCACGGTAGGAATCGGCACAGTCCGGAATGTCGAGGTGCCCGTCACGATCGCCGTTCTCGCGCGAGAGCCGGTACTTGATATCGACAAGTTCGATCACATCGTCGAGTGTTCCATCGCGGTGGCGAGCGGGGCTATCGTCGCGGCCGGCTGCACGGACTACGTACCCGACGCGGCCCGCATCAACATCCCCTCTGGACCCTATCGTGTCCGTGCCAGCTTTACCGGCCTTGACGCCGTATCAGCCGATGGGCTGGAGGGCGACGATCAGTATCACCTCCAGCTTTGGCCCGCCCCAATGGGCTCAGTCGAGATATTGAAGCACCGAACTTAACAATACTTGAAATTCGTTCGGGGTCAGGTCTGACATTTGGACACGGACTCTAACGTAGTCAAACGTGTTCGCCTTCCAACACCATTGCTGAGGAAGGATGGGCTCGTTCCGGACGCCGTCGCCCAAAACTGGATCGATGAAAACGTCAAGTCTGAACGAACTGGAATCGTGCAACGTTGAGGCCGTGTCCAAATGTCAGACCTGACCCCGGCTTTGTTGTTGTTTTTCATTAGGGAGTAAATGATCCTATGGGGCCTTTTCAGATCCGTACTTTGCAAAGTAGTGACGCTGAGTTGCTGCTGAAATTTGAAATGGAAAATCGTCAATGGTTTGAACGGCATATTGACGCCCGCAGCGCTGCGTTCTACTCATTCGAAGGCGTCACCGACCATGTCGCTTCGTGTTTATCCGCTCTTGATAACGGAACCTGGCATCCGCTGGTTATCGAAGATTCTGGAGGAAATATAGTTGGTCGGGCGAACTTGAAAGATATTCATGCGGCGGAACGATCTGCTGAAGTCGGCTACCGGATTGCAGAGAGCGCTTGCGGGCAAGGATTGGCAACGCTGGCAGTCAGGCAGTTGATCCAGGAGGCACGGTCACGCTGGAACCTGACGCGCCTGGTCGCCAATGTCTATGCTGGGAATATTGGATCGGCAAAAGTGCTCCAACGCTGTGGATTCTTGATCGAACACGTACTCCACGAGCAAGGAGCGGAAGACGATTATCGGTTTGTGCTTTCGTTCGACGGCACCAGCTAGTGCGGATCGGTGGATTTCTGCGCTTTAGAGTGAACGAACGCAATTGGAGATAAGCAGACGATCGACGGGTTGCGCCAAACCATCCATGGTCAGTGTCCAGCTCACGTGGGCTGAAAACGCTACTTCCTTCCGTATTGGGCCATGCCACACATCAGACGCCAGTTTGTCAGATAGCGTGTCAGCCGACACCAGATAAAACGTCCTCTGCCGGCATGGCGCCGGCAGAGGACCATTGCGCCAGGCGCCGGATCAGCGCAGCGTGCGTGCGAAGAACTCGTCGGTGCGGCTGTTGGCCAGCGTGGCCGCGTCATGGTCGTAGTGACCGCCGCCCGGACGGGCAAACGCGTGGTCGCAACCAGGGTAGACATGAATCTCGGCATCGTTGCTGTCGGCGAACGCTGCCTTGATCTTTTCCTGCGCGTCCGGACCGATGTATTCGTCGGCACCGGCCAGGTGGTACAGGAACGGCGCGCCGATGTTCTTTGCTTCGGACAGGTAATTGTCGGTGCCGCCGCCGTAGTAGGCTGCGAACGCATCGCCATCGGTGCGCGCTGCGCTCAGGTACGTCATCAGGCCGCCCAGGCAGTAGCCGGTAACGCCGACCTTGCCGTTGCTGCCTTCCATCGTGCGCGCTGCGCTGATGGTGGCAGCAATGTCCTGCACGCCGTGATCGAAATCGTAGCTCTTGTACAGGGCGAATGCGCGCGCGACGTCGGCTTCATTCGCTTCGGACAGATCAACGCCCGGCTCTTCGCGCCAGAACAGGTCGGGGGCAACGGCGATATAGCCCTTGGCGGCGTAGTTGTCGGCGATGCTGCGGATGCCGGCGTTCACACCGAAGATTTCCTGCAGCACGATGATGACCGGATAGGTGCCGACGACGTCGGGACGGGCCACGTAGCAATCGAAACCGCGTTCAGCGGTGGAGACGGTAAGTGTTTCTGACATGGAATTCCTTTTGGTTGACGGGGAGGGTGCCGGCCGGCTTGCATGGGCGGCCGTAGCAAGGCATATGATAAGACGAACGGGGCGGATGCTGCCACCAGCACGATTGCTGCACAGCCCTGCCGTGCGCGCAGACGTCAGCCCTGCAGACTGACACCCATTTGCCGGCAATACTGGGCCAGGCGTTCGGGTAGATCCTCAGGACACACCCCGCACGCCCGGTTGCCCGGCACGGCGTAGTCGATGAAGGTCGGGTAGGGCAGGGCAAGTTCGGCCATGATCGAACGAAACGCCTCCAGCGTCTTGCCGGCGCCCAGTCGGGCGTTGCGCTGTTTTTCCTGGGCGATCGAGGAAACATGGCGTTGCTGGTAATCGTGAGCCGGATAGACCAGCGTCTCATCCGGCAGTGCGAACAGTTTTTCGGTCACGCTGCGATACAGCGCATCGGCATCCCCGTTCTGGAAATCGGTGCGGCCGCAGCCGTCGATCAGCAGGGCGTCACCGGTGAATACCCGTTCGCCCAGCAGATAGGAAAAGTGCCCATCGGTATGGCCGGGCGTATGCAGCGGCTGCAGGGATAGGCCGCCCACCTCGAACGGGCGGCCTTCCTCGATCGCCACATCGGCGCACGGCAGGCAGTCGAACGCGGGTGCAGCGATCTTGCTGCCGGTGGCATTGCGCAACGCCAGCGCCGCAGTGATGTGGTCGGCATGAATATGGGTGTCGAGCGTGTAGGCCAGTGTCAGTCCCAGTTCGTGCAGGACGCCCAGGTCGCGCTCCATGCTGACGATAACCGGGTCGATCAGGATGGCCTGACCGGTCTGCGGATCACCCAGCAGGTAGGTATAGGTGCTCGACAACGGTTCGAAAAGTTGCTTGAAAATCATGGTGCCTCCGGAGATCGTTGGATCAGGACCTGCGTCGTTCGAGCAGTTCGAAGATGCCCATGCCGGCCAGCATGGCGATGCAGAAAATGAGTGGCTGCACGCCGCCCGTCGCGAGCGAGGCCAGTGCCGGACCCGGACAGAAGCCGGCCAGTCCCCAGCCGGCGCCGAAGGCCAGGCTCCCCAGCACCAGCCGGCGGTCGATCCGGGTGGCTGTCGGCAGATGCATGGGCTCGCCCAGCAGCGATTGCCGGCGCCTGGCGGCGACCCGGAATGCGGGCAGCGCCACCAGGATCGCGCCGGCCATCACCAGCGCCAGGGAGGGGTCCCAGTGGCCTGCCAGGTCGAGAAAACCCAGGACCTTGGCCGGATTCGTCATGCCGGCCACGATCAGGCCAATGCCGAACACGAGTCCGGTGATCAATGCCATCAGGATGCGCATGCCGTTCTCCTCAAGCCAGTAGATGACGCACGATGAACACGGTCGCAAAGCCTGCGCCCATGAACGCCAGCGTCGCCGCCAGCGAACGGACCGAGCCGCGCGCCAGCCCGCACACGCCATGGCCACTGGTGCAGCCGGCGCCGTAGCGGGTACCCACGCCGACGAGCAGGCCGGCGGCAATCAGCGTGCCCGTGCCGGCGTCGATGCGCATGGCCGGCAACGGGGCGGCCAGCGTGTACACGAGAGGCGCCGCGACCAGGCCGAACAGGAATGCGATGCGCCAGCCGCGCTCGCCCTGGGCCGGGCGCAGCAGGCCGCCGACGATGCCACTGATGCCGGCAATGCGGCCATTGAACAGCACGAACAGCGCGGCCGCCAGGCCGATCAGCAGACCACCGCCCAGCGCGGTCCATGGGGTGAAATCAGTCCAGTTGACGGTCATTGCTGCCTCCCGCTGGTTGTGCACAGAATTGTTGGTACAGGACCTGCAGCACGGCGCTGACCGCGTCGCTGGCCAGGCTGTAATAGATCTGCTTGCCGTCGCGCCGGGTCGTGACCAGACGCTCTTCGCGCAGCACGCCCAGCTGTTGCGAGAGGGTGGGCTGGGCAATGCCGGACGCCGCTGCCAATTCGCTGACGCAGTATTCGGCCTGCGTCAGCTGGCACAGCAGCAGTAACCGGTCCGGATTGGCCAGTGTCTTGAGCAATGCACAGGCGCGCACGGCGGCGGCTTGCATTTCGGGCAGGTTCAGGGTTTCTGGATGCGGGTTCATGGCGTCGCTTTCGTCAGACTCCATTGAACCACACTATATCGAAAAACAAAATATCTTTTGATATATTGATGAGTCCGCGACCCTGGTTTGGCGGGCGCCAACGCGTGTGCCCGGCACGCGGTAGAATTTCAGGGCATTGTGGTCGTCATGCCGTCGTCGAACGTCTTCATGGCCCACCACGACCATTGCCATATTCTGAAAGAACCGTACATGAGTCATTTCGAGCACCTCCGCAGTCACGCCATTCCTGCACTCCAGGCCACGATGGAAGAGTATGTCGCGCCGGCGTCCGGCGCGCGCCACATCCACCTGACCACCACCGGCGCCGACATGGCCTTCCTGGTGGGGTTCCCTACCGTGCCCGACGCCAGCGATGGCCGCGCGCACATCCTCGAACACCTGGCGCTGTGCGGCTCGCAGCGCTATCCGGTGCGCGATCCGTTCTTCGCCATGCTGCGCCGCTCCACCGCGACCTTCATGAATGCGTTCACCTATGCCGACCGCACCGTGTATCCGTTCGTCAGCACCGATGAAAACGACTTCTACAACCTGCTCGACGTCTACCTCGACGCCGCTTTTTTCCCGAAGCTCGATTACCTGAACTTCCTGCAAGAGGGCTGGCGCTACACGCTCACCGATGGCGTGCTCGGTTACCAGGGCGTGGTCTTCAATGAAATGAAGGGCGCGTTCGCCGACCCGGGCCACGCGCTCTACAAGGGCCTGACCTCGACGATCCTGAGTGGCACCACCTACGAGGTCGATTCGGGCGGCGATCCGCTGGCCATCCCCGAGCTCACGCATCAGATGCTCAAGGACTTCCACGCCAGCCATTACCACCCGTCGCAGGCGGTCTTCATGACGGCCGGGCCGCTGCCCGCTGCCGCGGTCCAGGCCCGCATTGCCGAGCGCGTGCTGGCGCGCCAGATCGACGCCTCAACGCGCCGCGTCCCGCAACTGGCCAGCGCCTTCGCGGCGCCGCAGCGCAATACCGTGCGCATTCCGTCGCAGCAGGGCCGCGACAACGAATTCGGGCTGCAAATGACGTGGCTGATGGGCGAGTCGGCGATCCCGAAAGTGGCGTTCGAAGCGAGCCTGCTGTCGGCCGGCCTGCTGGGTGACGCCGCTGCGCCACTGATGAAGGCGATGGAGACGGCAGGTTATGGCCGGCCGTCCGGTTTCAATGGCCATGACGACAGTGCGCGCCAGATGCTGTTCCACGTCGGCATGGAAGGTCTCACCGAGGCCCAGGCGCCGCTGGCGGAAGCGCTGATCTGGTCCACGCTGGAGCAGGTGGCCGAGCAGGGCGTGGAGCACGCCACGCTGCAGGCCGCGCTGCGCGACCTGAAATATCAGCAGCGCAATACCCGCAGCGGCAGCATGCCGAACGTGCTCGAACGCCTGCTGGTGGCGCTGCCGGTCGCGATGCGCGACGGCGACGTCGTTACCGCCTTCGACAGCGATGCGATCCTGCAGGCAATGGAAAGCGATATCGCCGATCCGGCTTACTTCAAGTCGCTCGTGCGCAACCTCTTGAGTTCGCCTGGCCGCCTGGTTTCGACGATCGTGCCGGACGCCGCCTATTTTTCCGACCGCGATGCGGTGGAAAGCGCGCGCCTGGCGCAGGCCTCGGCCCGGCTGACCGACGCCGACCGTGCGCGCATCGCGGCCGATACCGTGGCCCTCGAAGCGCACCAGAAAACGGCGTTCGATACGCAGGTGCTGCCGCGCATCCGGCCCGGCGACGTGAGCACGCAGCCGCGCGCCTTGCCCGCGTTTGCGCCAACCGCCGACGACATCCACGCATTCAGCATCGGCTCGAACGGCATTTCGTCGGCCAGCATCGTGTATGACGTGTCGGCCATCCCGGCCGCCGACTGGCCCTGGCTGGCGCTGTACACGCAGCTGCGCGACGACCTGGGCCTGGAAGGCCAGGACTACGCCGAGGCCGGCGCCTGGCGCCAGCGGATGGTGCCGTCGTTCGGCTTCGACCTGCAGCCGTTCCAGATGCCGGACGGCGCGCTGCGCATCGACCTGACGGTATCGGCCAACGCCCTGCGCGAAGAGCATGCCAACATCGTCGCAGTGCTCGATGCCTATATGGCCCGGCCACGTTTCGACGAGGCCGTTCGCCTGCGTTATCTGCTCGAGCGCAAGGTGGAAAACACGCTGGACGACCTGGCCCAGGCCGGCAGCCACTATGCGTCCATGGCCGTGAGCGCGCCGCTGGCGCAGGTGCGGCGCTTCCAGGATGTCATCGCAGGACCGACGGCGCTGGCGTTCAACGCCCGCCTGAAAACCCTGGCCGCAACGCCGGAAGGCGTGGTCCAGGTCGCGGCCGAACTGGCGCGCATCCACGCTGCCATCGTGGCCCGACGCCCGAGCATCCTGTGCGCCGGCAGTGGCGACGATGGCCATGACCTGGCGCGCCTTCTGGCGGCGGCCTGGCCGACGTCCGGCACCACCACTGGTGCAGCTGTGGCGCCTGGCGCGTCCTCAGAAGCCGCACCGCAGGCCCCCGCGAATGTCGCGCTCCACGCGGCAGGCCAGGTCAATCACTGCAATATCGCATGGGCGGTGCCGATGTCGCACGACGACGACGCCGGCGCCCTGAGCGTGGCTGCCGAGCTGTTCACCAACCAGGTCCTGCACACGGCGCTGCGCGAGGCAGGTGGCGCGTATGGCGGCAGCGCGTCGTATGCGGGTGATTCGGGCGTGTTCTCGATGGTCTCGTTCCGCGACCCGCGCCTGGCCGCCACCTACCGCGATTTCGACGCGGCAGTCGACACCATCCTGGCGTCCGACTACAGCGACGAGCAGGTCGAGGAGGCCATCATCGGCGTCATCAAGAAGCTCGACAAGCCGGAAGCGCCGTGGGATGCGGTGCGCCTGGGCTGGCGCATGTTCCGGCGCGGCACCGACATGGCAACGCGCGAGCGTTTCCGCCAGGGCGTGCTTGGCTGTACGCAGGCGCAGGTGAAGGCAGTCGTGCAGAAGTACCTGAAAAACGGTACTGCGAGCCGCGCTGCGTTCGCCGGTAACACCGAGCAGGATCTGGGCGGCCTGGCCGTGCTGGATCTGTCAGTGCTGGCCGGCGCCTGATGGCGGGTGGTTGATGAAAGGCGGCTGCCGTCGGTAGTCGCCTTTCACACTGATTCCTTATTAAAATATTTTAGGCGCAATATCTAATAAGGAATTTTCTTTGAGTATATAGGCAGGCGCAATGCCTGCTGTGCAATTCAGTCGGCGCTGAATTCCTCATTCACTTTCCAATCGCTCCAATGCATTGATGGTACGCAGAATCCGTCCCGGATATCCTGCCTACCATTTACTCGTATTGCGCGTGCGAGCAGGCTTTTCAAAAGATTTTCTCAATTAAATATCTGCACGGATAATGTGGGTGAGATGCGCCATGAAATTGGTTGAATCATCGGATATTGCGCCGCATATATCACAGGTCATCGATATTGGCACTGCGGCGAAACCCGGCACGGTCACGTCGTTGACGAACAGAATGCCGCGTATCAGTCTCAAGCAATGGAGAATGTTTCATGCGGTAATTGACTACGATGGTTTCGATGGCGCCGCCGATCGCTTGCATGTGACCCAATCGACTGTCAGCCACGCCGTTGCCAAGTTACAGGAGCAACTCGGCATCTCTCTGCTGGAACTGAAAGGCCGCAAGGCGCAAATCACCGCCGAAGGGCTGCAGGTGCTGGAACGGTCACGCGAACTGGTCAGGCACGCCAATGCGCTCGAGGCGCTGGCAGACCAGCTGCGCCAAGGCTGGGGTCCTGACGTGCGCGTGGCAATCGACCCCGGCTTCCCCTCCGAACTGCTGATCCAGGCAGTGCGGCATTGCTCGCCGTCGCTGCACGACGTGCGCCTGAGCGTCAGCGAAGTCACGTCCGACGGCGCCCGGCGCGCATTGCATGGGGGCGAGGTCGACATCGCCATTGGCGCGCAGCCGGTGGCGGGCTTTGCTGCCCGGTTCCTGTTCGAGGTTGAACACATCGCCGTAGCACATCCTTCGCATCCACTGTTTTCAGGCAAGCGTGCGATCACTTACGATGAGCTCGTCACGCATTCGCAGATCGTCATTGCCCCGGCGCAGCACGGGGACGTTGCCGGCCCGGCCGAGTCGGCGTCGCATCATCCGGGCGCCTGGCGCGTGTGTCATCCGGACCGCGCCATCGGCATCCTGCGACAGGGTGTTGGGTATGCGTGGCTGCCCAGGTTGCAGGTGCAACAGGCGCTGGATGCCCGGCACTTGTGTGCCTTGCCGGTGACGGGCGGGCACCATCACCATACGCGCCTGTACCTGATGTGCGCGCAGTCGGTGGCGGCGGGGTCGGTGGCCAGGCAGTTTGCCGACGCCTTGCATGTCTGCAGCGAACACTGCCTCAAGGCGGGCACGGGCCAGCCATGAAGCGCGGCCTGCAGCCAGTGTCCATGCCGCTGTCGCGGCGCGGCAGAGAGGGTGAGGCGCCCGAAGCGCTGTTCGCGATCAGGTATGTGCTGCGCAACGGCTGGCTGATCGTGGGCGTCGCGTGTGCCGTCGCCATTCTCGCCATCGCCGTCGCATTGGGTGTGAAGCCAGTCTATGAATCGAACATCCTGATCCAGATCACGCGCCATGCGCCCCCGTCGGCCGACCTGCAGACGGAAACCCCGGCCATCACCGAAATCGAGATCCTGCGTTCGCGCTCGGTCCTGGCGCGGGTGGTGAATGCGCTTCGCCTCGATATCGCCGTCGAGCCGACGCTGTTTCCCGTCGTTGGCGCGTTCATTGCGCGCAGCAATCCGGGCTTGTCCGATCCCGGTTTGTTTGGCTTCGGCGGCTATGTCTGGGGAAACGAACAGGTAGGGGTGGACATCTTCGATGTGCCCGATGCGCTGCTGGGCCAGCCATTCAGGCTGGTCGTCAGCGGCCGTGATGCCTATACGCTCAGCCAGCCCGAAACCGGCATACGGGTGCATGGCAAAGCCGGCCAGCATCTGCGCGCCAGGACGCCGTCCGGGCCGATGGACATCCTGGTCGCGACGATCCACGCCAGACCGGGCGCCGCATTCACGCTGCACCGCAGTCGCGAAGGACAGGCAGTCGACAGGTTGCAGCGGTCGCTGGCGATCGCCGAAAAGGGTCGCTTATCGAATGTGATCGGCGTGTCGCTGCAGGGGGGCAATCCCGAGCTGGTCAGCCGGATACTCAATGAAATTGCCGACCAGTATATCCAGCAGCAAACTGCCCAGAAAACCGACGAGGTCAAGAACCAGCTGGTGTTCTATGACCAGCAAGTCGCGCAGGCGCAGCGTCGCATCGGTGAGCTCGATGTCAGGCTCAACGAACTCTTGCGCACGCATGGCGCGTCGGACCTGAGCGAAGACGCACGTATCCTGGCCCAGCAATCGCTCGTGCTGCAGGCCGAACTGACGGCAAAAGAGCAGCAGAAAATCGCGTTGTCGGGCCGCTTCGGCGACCGGCATCCCGATATGCTGGTCGTGACGCGGAACATCGCCTCCATCCGCCGTGACCTGGCTGACATCGAGACCAGGCGCAAGGGCTTTGCCGCGGCCCAGCAAGAGATCCTGGCGGTCAACCGTGACAAGCTGGCGCACAGCCAGATGAGCTTCGAGCTGCTCAATATGCGCCACAAGCTGGATGCGTTGATGCTGTCCAATCACATCAACGTGCGTCTGGTCGACCGGGCACAGACACCGCTGCAGTCGGTCACACTGGCCTTGCCGGTCATGGTTGTGCTTGCCTGTCTGCTGGGTCTGGTCAGCGGTATCGGCGCATCGGCACTGAAGAATTCGCTCGTGCGGCGCAAGCACCGGGGGGGCGCAGCGTGGGGCATGCGGCGGCTTGCGATCGGTACGCAGGCGCCGCTGGCCGAGGACAATGATGACGCCCAGACTGCCGTGCCGCCAGCTGCGACGCAGGGCAAGGCAGGCGGCAGTACCGCAAACAGCGAGACGCGGACGACAACCGCGCAGGGGTGACCCGGCTTGCAGTTGCCTGCGCCGCATGCACAGTGTTCCATTCGCCGATGCCATGCCGATGATCCAGGTGCACGTGGCGCGTCGGTCGTCACTCCGAACATATCTCTCTCCCAATATTTTCTAATAGATAAATCGCGAAAGAAACCAATCATAAAAATGCATCTGTCGCGCATAACCAACCATCGATGCATCGATTTTTTCAACGTTTTCCAGTTTCCTTTTTTGCTAAAGTAAAAGCCTGTATCGAAATGGCATGCATGAATATCGCGACGCGCGATTGCATCGACATGCTGCGCCGTGCGCGTGAATGCCGACTATTTTCGGCGCTGAACGGAGGGCATGATGGCGTTGGAGAAAACATTCAGTAGTCCTGAATCGCTGTTTCTATCAGCATTATTGTTCCCGCTTGTCGAAACATTTGTATTGGCATTATTTGCGAGCTTGTCCATTTGTATGCTCAATATTCTGACCGAACGTTGGCATGGCAAGTTTTCATTCGATATCGATGTCAACGGCGTCCAGAAAGTTCACAAGACCCTGGTTTCACGCACTGGCGGCGTGGCCATGGTGGCGGGCGTGCTGGCCGTCCCGTCCTGCGGCAGCCTGTTCGGCTATCCGTCAGCGCGGCAGATCGAGACAAACACCCTCATCCTGCTGTTGTTACTGGCAGCGCTGCCTGCGTTTCTGGCCGGCATTATCGAAGACCTGACCAAGCAGGTGTCGGTCCGCATCCGCCTGTGCGCGATCCTCACGAGCGCCATGCTTGCCGCCTTTCTTGTCGAAGCGCATCTGCCACGCCTAGATATCTGGGCGCTCGACGGCATTTTGCACTGGGTACCGGTCTCGTTTGCCATTACCGCGTTCGCAGTGGCCGGCGTGTCCAATGCCATCAACATCGTCGATGGCTTTCATGGCGTCGCCGGTGGCACGGTCGTCGTCATTCTTGCTGGCACAGGTTTTCTGGCCTGGCAGGATGGGGATGTCCTGGTGACGCAGCTGGCGCTGGCCGGGATGGGCGCGACCATTGGCTTCCTGCTGCTGAATTACCCCACCGGCCGCCTGTTCATGGGCGATGGCGGCGCTTACTTCATCGGCTTCTGGGCGGCGGAAGTCGCGGTATTGACGATCGTCCGCAATCCCGGCATCAACGCGTGGCAGATTCTCGCCATCTACGCATACCCGGTGATCGAAGTCCTGTTCAGCATGTACCGCAGAAAATTCTTGCGCAGCGCCCTGGTCGGCGCGCCGGACCGCCTGCATCTGCACTCGCTGTTCTACCGCCGCGTTGCCTGCACCAGGATCGGGATTGTCCGCCATGCGTGGGGCCGCAATGCCGGCGTGGCCTGTTTCGTCACCGCATGGCTCAGCGCCGCGACGATCGCCGCCCTGCTGATCGGCGATACCGTGCCGGCGGCAGTGGCGCTAGTCCTGCTCCAGATGCTGGTCTACGTGGCGGTCTACATGCGCCTTGTACGTGGCCACTGGGGCCGCTGTCGCCACCCGGCCGTCATCCTTGGTTTGCGACCCCAGCCCAGAAGCAGGGCGATCTGACCGATGCAGTCTCCCGTGCAATGCGCACAGTCATTCTATTTACCACTCCGACAGGAACCGGTCCATGTCCAATTACGACGATATCCAGGCAGCGCTGCGCGCACATCCCCGGCGGTGGCTGGTCACCGGCTGCGCGGGCTTTATCGGGTCCAATCTGCTTGAAACGCTCCTGAAGCTCGATCAGACCGTCGTCGGCCTGGACAATCTGTCGACCGGTTTCCAGCGCAACCTGGATGACGTGCGCAGTCTCGTGACAGCCGGTCAATGGCGGCGTTTCACGTTCATGCAGGGCGATGTCCGTGATCCGTACATGTGCCGGCATGCCGTCGCCGGCGTCGACAAGGTCCTGCACCAGGCTGCGCTGGGCTCCGTGCCGCGCTCGATCGCCGACCCGGTCGCCACCAACGACACCAATATCAACGGCTTTCTTCAGCTGCTGGTCGCTGCGCGCGATGCGCACATCACATCGTTCGTGTATGCCGCGTCCAGCTCGACCTATGGCGACCATCCCGGCCTGCCCAAGGTAGAAGAGCGCATTGGCAAGCCGCTGTCGCCCTATGCGCTGACGAAGTATGTCAACGAACTGTACGCAGATGTGTTTTTCCGTTGTTACGGGTTGCGCACGGTGGGTCTGCGCTACTTCAATGTGTTCGGCAAGCGGCAGGATCCCGATGGCGCCTACGCGGCCGTGATTCCCAGGTGGATCGCGGCGATGATGACAGGGCGCCAGGTGCACATCCATGGCGACGGTAGCACGAGCCGCGATTTTTGCTATGTCGACAATGCGGTGCAGGCCAACCTGCTGGCGGCGATGGCGCCGGTCGCTGCCGGCAGTGCCGTCTACAACGTGGCCGTCAACGACGCGACGACACTGAACCAGCTGTTCGCCCGTCTCAAAACCATTCTCTCTGGGCATGGCGTGACGGCAATCATGGAGCCGCTATATACCCCGTTTCGTGCTGGCGACGTCCATCACTCGCAGGCGGACGTGAGCAAGGCCATGCGCGAACTCGGTTATGCGCCCGCGTACCGCATCGATGCCGGCCTCGCAGCAGCGGTGCCGTGGTATCGCGAGCATCTCGGCAGTCCGGCACCGGGCGCTGAGGTGGTCGAGGGCGCTATTGAAGGTGCGGCCGACGCCGTTGTTGCCAGTGCTGGTGTCAGCGCAGCAGCCACCACCGGTACGGCCTGCGATGTCAGGGCGGATATCACCCCGGATATCGCCGCAAGCGCAGGTATGAACCATGCACACGCCGGCTGAGTATTTGCAATCCGCGCTGACGATGCTGCATGGTCGCGTTGAGGGGCGCAAGTGAGCCTGCTCAATGCGCTCGGTACACGGTGCCGCATCGCCGATCCGCAGCATCTCGCCATTTTCCGCGGCATGCTGACCGTTGCCCTGTTTACGTTGCTTGGCAAGCTGATGAGCGCCGCGAAAGAGATGGTCGTCGCCTACCGCTACGGCCTGGCGGCCGAGGTGGATGCCTACCAGTTCGTGTACAACCTGGTGTCCTGGCCACTCGGCATCTGGGCCAGTGTGCTGACGGCAGTGCTGGTGCCGCTGGTCGCGCGCATGCGTGTGTCCGATCCGCACGCGATCCCGCGCTTTCGCGCAGAACTGACCGGCTTCACGCTCATGCTCGGCGTTGCGCTGGCGCTGCTGGGCGGCATGGGCATCGGCATCATGTTGCTGACCGGCCGGAGCGGCTTGCCCGCCCACTCGGCGCAGCTGGCCGCGACGGCGCTTCCCGGCATGCTCCTGATGCTGCCGCTCGGTCTGCTGGTCGCGCTGCTGTCGGCGTGGCTGCTGGCGGCGCAGCGCCACGTCAATACCCTGCTCGAATGCGTGCCGACGCTGTTCATTGCGGCAGCGGTTCTGACCTTCGCCGGCGGCGGTATTGGCCCGCTGGTGTGGGGCACCGTTGCCGGTTGCGCCGTTCACCTGCTCACGCTGCTGGCACCCGTGACGGCGCGCCACGAACTCGTCGCGCCTGTCTTTACCCGAACATCTGCCCACTGGCAATGGTTCTGGCAAGGCTTCGGCATCATGCTTGCCGGCCAGGCCTTGATGAGCTTTACGGTGATCATCGACCAGTTCCATGCTGTCGGTCTCGGCACAGGGGCACTTGCCATGCTGGGCTATGCGAATCGCGTGCTGTCGCTGATTCTTGGCCTGGCAGCCATTGCCGTCTCACGCGCCACGCTGCCGGTGTTTTCGCAGGCCGGCGCCGACGCGACCGGGGACGTCTACCGCGTCGCCGCGTCGTGGGCGCGCCTGATGTTCGCCGGCGGGATCGTGGTGATGCTCCTGAGCTATCTGATCGCGCCGTGGGCGATACGTGTCCTGTTCGAGCGGGGCCAGTTCGATGCCGCGGACACGGCGCGGGTAAGCGAGGTGCTGCGCTACGGCTTGCCGCAGTTGCCCTTCTATTTTTCGGCGATGGTGCTGGTGAGCTATGCGCTGAGCCAGCGCCGTCATGGCCTGATTTTCTGGTCGGGCGTCATTGGCTGCGGCGGCAAGGTGATCGGCAACCTGTTGCTGGTGCCGCATCTTGGCGTCAACGGCATCGCGTTGGCGGCGATGGTGGTGTACGGTCTGAACGCGTCGTTTTTCTGGCTGGTGCTGCGGCGCCGGTCGTCACCGCGGCGCCCCGCGCCATGTGTGTGAGCCATGGAGCGCATCCAGTGAAAATTCTGTTGCTCATGCATAGCCTGTCTGCGGGTGGCGCCGAGCGCGCCGCATGCACGCTGGCCAATTTCTGGGCGAGCCAGGGCCGGGAGGTGACCATTGTCACGCTGGCCCCGGTCAGCGCTGATTTTTACCCGCTCGACCGCAGGATCATGCGCATATCGCTGCATCTGGCCGGGGAAAGTCGCCATGCGCTGCATGGCCTGTGGCAGAACGTGCGGCGCGTGGTGGCGCTGCGGCGCCTGTTGCGCAGTCTGCGGCCGCAGATTGCGCTGGCGATGATGAGTACGCCAAATGTGCTGCTGGCCCTTGCCAGCCGCTCGCTGCCGGCACTGCGCACGATCGGTTCCGAGCGGTGCTACCCGCCACATGCGCCACTCGGTCGCCTCTGGCATGGCCTGCGCCGCACCCAGTACGGCCGGCTCTCGGCCATGGTGGCATTGACCGGCGAATGCGCGCACTGGATCGAAACACGGACATCGGCGTCACGGGTTGTCGTCATTCCCAATGCCATTGCCTGGCCACTGCCGGACAACCCGCCACGGCGCAGTCTCGCCAAGCTGTGCCATCCACAGCGCAAGCGTCTGCTTGCCGTGGGTCGCCTCGAACCCGTGAAAAACTTCGACGCCCTGATCTGTGCGTTCCAGCGCCTGGCAGGCGCGTTCCCAGACTGGGATCTGGTCATCCTCGGCGAAGGCCCCGAGCGTGCCCGTCTGGCATCGACGATCAACCGCCTGGGGCTGGCGCAGCGCGTGGCCATGCCCGGCATGGCCGGCAATATCGCACAGTGGTATGGCCAGGCCGATCTGTTTGCGCTGACCTCGCATTCCGAGGGATTCCCCAATGTTCTGGCCGAGGCCATGGCGCACGGCGTACCCGCAGTGAGCGTCGATTGCGATACCGGGCCGCGCGACATCGTCCGGCATGGCATCGACGGGCTCCTGGTGCCACCCAACGATGCCGCCGCGCTGAGCGACGCACTGGCGCGCGTCATGGGCGACGCCGTTTTCCGCAGGCAGCTCGCGGCCCGTTCGGTGCAGGCGATTGAGCGCTTTTCGATCGAGAAGATCGGGCAGATGTGGGAAACGCTGTTCCTGGATCTGTGCGGCAGCCAGGCGCTGGCTGTCGAAGATGCCCACACAGTCGGTCGTGGAGGTCAACGTACCGACGAATGTACAGACGAACCTGCAGACGAACCTGCTGCAGTCACCCACACAGGCAGCGATGCAGGCAGCCACAGGCCGGCGCCCGGAGGCTCAGCCAATGCGCCATGAACTTGCCCCCGGCACGTTGTCGAGGCTGCTCGAACGGCGTGCCGCCCGGCCGTTGCTCCGTACTGACAGCCGGTTCTTCGTCCGTTATCACACGCTGTTGATGGCGGCGGCGCTTGGTGCGATGTACGCCAACCTGCCCATCTATTTATATGTGCTTGATGCAGGGTTTCTGCCGAAATTTATTTATTTCGGCATCTTTGCATTCATTGTGCCGCTGATGCTGTTGCGGTGGCAGGCGCTCCGCCATTATCTGGTGTCGCCATTTGCCCTGTGGGCGCTGCTATTGTTTTTGTTGAACATGATTCATCTGGCTGCATTCCACGCCAGTGCCGATGTGGGCGGTGCATCATTCATCGATATGCACGCCGAAGCGAGGCGCTCGATGATCGCAACGCGCGCACAATACATTCTGTTTGCGCTGTTTCTTGGTTTTGTCGCGGCAATCTCGCCAGCGAGAATGTATTTGCGGATCATGATCATTCTGATGGTCAGCGTGCCGTGCGCCGTCATCGTCGATTTTGCCAGCCCCGGATTATTGTACCCGGTAGATCTGACGGGAGCGGTTCTCGGCCGCGCAGCAGCAATGTTCATCAATCCGAACCTGGCGGGGGAAGCGATGCTGCATATCCTCGTACTCGGCTTTGCCGTGCTCGGGCGCCGTTACAGGATGCCGTTGTTCTTCTTGGCCGGGATCGCCGTCCTGACCACATTTTCCCGCGCCGCAATCATCGCGTGGTTAGTATTGCTTGGGCTCTTTATATATAAGAAAACATTACCAAAATCAGCCTGCATCTCACTGGGGATTGCATTGACTATTCTTCTCGTCTTTATCGGCAGCTTTGAAAGCTATATATCGTCAAGAGACGAATTCGAAGACGCAGCGAACAATATTCTGTCAAGGCTCAACTTCTTCTCCAGCTTTACCTTCGATGATGATAGTTCCGAGGAGCGCGCAGATGTCATTCAGGCGGGCTGGGATTTATTTCTTCAAAACCCTTTATTCGGCGCAGGTGCTGGCGCAACGCATTTTTGGCGGCACCGGGGCAGTACGCATAATCAGCTACTTCTTTTGGCCGCCGAATATGGTGTCTTCGGCATTTTATTATGGGGATGGATGCTCATCATGCTGTGTAAAAGCCTGTTCTTCAGCGACCGTGGATTACGTTATGCAATGGCATTCCTGTTTGCATTCATGTCGCTGTTCACGCATCAGATGCTCGATGCCGCCTCGTACTGGCTGGCCACCTTTGCGTTGGTATGTGCCACGCCGGGCAGCGCGCCGGCCAGCGCATCGATGCCGTGGCCCGGGCAGCTTATGGCCCGCTGCCGCTGAAAGGGAGCGCCGTGCAGCGTTTCACGACGCGACTGGCCCGGCCGCTTTCACATCACGCGTGCACCTGCACGAACGCAACGATTCGCTTGAAACGTGTTCCTCGCATTCAACCATGGCTTCTGCAAAATTCGTCATTTCGCTCGATTTCGAGCTGTTCTGGGGCGTTGCCGATACGCAGACGATTGCTGCCTACGGGCGCAACGTGCTGGGCGAATGGGACGCCGTGCCCCGGATGCTGGCCTTGTTCGCGCGCTACGGCGTGCGCGTCACGTGGGCGACGGTGGGAATGATCATGTGCCGCAACTACGATGACTGGCGCGCCACCCGTCCCACGCTCTTGCCGGGCTACGCGCGCAGAGCGCTGTCGCCGTATGCCATGGAACAGGTCGTGCGCAGCTACCCGCGGCTGTTCTTTGCGCGGCCCTTGGTCGAGCAGATTCTGGCGGCGCAGGGCCAGGAACTGGGGACGCACACCTACGGCCATTTCTATTGCAATGAAGCGGGCGCATCGCCGGCGCAGTTTGCGGCGGATCTGGCATGCGCCCAATCGGTGGCCGCCGGCATGGGCGCCTGCCTGCGCAGCGCAGTACTGCCCCGCAACCAGATTGTGGCCGCCTTCCTGCCCATCCTGGCGCAGTCGGCGATCCAGGTGTATCGCGGCAATGCACAGCACCCGTTGTATCGCGATGGCGATGCCGTGGTCGGCGGCGTTGCCGGTCGCGCGGTGCGCTTTGCCGATGCCTGCCTGCCCCTGAGCGGCAAGCGGACAGTGCGCCCGCAGGCGCATGGCGCCCTCGTGAATGTGCCGGGGAGCCAGTTTCTCTACCCATGGTCGCGCCGGCACCGCGCCCTGTTGCCGCTGCGCCTGCGTCGCCTGAAACAGGGGATGGCGCTGGCAGCGCGCGAGGGCAGTATTTTTCACCTGTGGTGGCATCCGCACAATTTCGGTGTAAACCTGGACGAGAATCTTGCGCAGCTCGAGGTGCTGCTGCGGCACTACCGGCGCCTGGCTGACACCCATGGCATGCAAAGCCATTGCATGGCCGATTTTGCTCCGGCCACGCGCACTGGATCGGCCGCGTGGGAGCGCGCATGACACGCCACGTCCTGCATGTGATCACCGGCCTGGCAGTAGGTGGCGCCGAAATGGCGTTGTACCGGCTCATCCTTGCGTTTCACGACAGCGCCTACCGGCATACGGTCATCGTGCTCACCCCTGGCGGCGGCATGTATCCCCGTTTCGTCGCGTCCGGCATCACCTTGATCGTGCTGGACGTGCGGCGTGCGCCCGTCACCGATCTCGTACGACTGGTTCGCCTGATGCGTGCGATGCGTCCCGATATCGTCCAGACCTGGCTGTATCACGCCGATTTTCTCGGCGGCCTGGCGGCCCGGTTCGCCGGCAACCGCAATGTCATCTGGGGCATTCGCACGACCGATGTCGACGGCGGCTCCGCGCGCAGTACGGCGCTCGTGCGCCACCTGTGCGCATCGTTGTCGCGTTGGGTGCCGCACACGATCGTGTGCGTGGCAGAGGCGGCGCGCCGCTCCCATGCCCGGCTTGGCTACGATGCCAGCCGTATGGTGGTCGTGGGCAATGGCTTCGATCTGTCGGCGCTGACCCCGGGCGATGACGGGCGCGCCGCGCTGCGCGCGCGTTGTGGCTTTGCTGCCGACCATATCGTGCTGGGCACACTCGGGCGCTTCAACCTCGACAAGGATTACGCCAACTTTGTCGCCGCCGCCGGGCAGCTTGCCGGCCGTCACCCGCGGCTGCGCTTTCTGATGATCGGCAAGAACGTCGACGTCGCCAACACCGAACTGATGCGCTGGATCGATGCCACCGGGTACGCCGCGCGCTTTGTCCTGCTGGGCGAGCGCACCGATGTCGCCATCTGCCTGTCTGCCATGGACATCTTTTGCCTGTCCTCGCGCACCGAGGCCTTTCCCAACGTGGTGGGCGAGGCGATGGCGATGGGCTTGCCGTGCGTGGCGACCGATGTCGGCGATGTCGCCGTCCTGATGGCAGGTACGGGAGTGCTGGTGCCGCGGGCCGATCCCGGCGCGCTTGCGCAGGGTGTGGCAGGTCTGGTGGCGCTGGATCCTGCGCATCGCAGGCAGATGGGGCAGCAGGCCAGGGCGCGCATCGGCGCCGAGTACACGATGGCCTGCGTCCGGGAGCGCTTCGAGCGCATTTACGAAGGCATCATGGCAAAAGGGGAATGCTAATGTGCGGATTCACTGGTTTTCTGGCAGCGGCTGCTGCACCGGCGACCGACCAGAACGGCTCGCTCAGGCGCATGACCGACGCGATCGACCATCGCGGCCCCGACGATGCCGGCTACTGGTGCGACGGCGCGCATGGCATCGCCCTGGGGCACCGGCGCCTGGCGATCATCGACCTGTCACCGGCCGGCCAGCAGCCGATGCGGTCGTGCTCGAGCCGCTTCGTGCTGGTCTTTAACGGCGAAATCTATAACCACCTGAGCATCCGGCGCGAGCTCGAGGCAAGTGCCGGGGTCTGCGGATGGCGCGGCCGTTCCGATACCGAAACGCTGCTGGCTGGTTTCGATGCCTGGGGCATTGCCGCCACGGTCGAACGCGCCATTGGCATGTTTGCCTTTGCCGTCTGGGACCGGCAGACGGGCGTGCTGACACTGGGCCGTGACCGCATCGGCGAGAAGCCCCTGTATTACGGCTGGCAGGGCAGGGGGGCCGACGCGGTGTTCCTGTTCGGCTCCGAACTCAAGGCACTGCGCGCCCATCCGGCATGGGGTGCCGACATCGACCGCGCGGCGCTGTGCCTGCAACTGCGGCACAGCTATGTGCCGGCGCCGTATTCGATTTATCGCGGTATCGCCAAGCTGCTGCCGGGCTGCCTGCTGACCGTCTCGGCGGCGCGCCCGGAACCGGTGCTGCACAGGTACTGGTCGGCCGCGCAGCAGTACATGGCGGGTCTGGCCTCGCCGTTTTCCGGCACGCCAGCGCAGGCAGTCGATGCTCTCGACGCCTTGCTCAGGGACGCCGTCGGCGCCCAGATGATGGCCGACGTCCCGCTCGGTGCATTCCTGTCCGGCGGGGTCGATTCGTCGACGGTCGTGGCACTGATGCAGGCCCGGTCCATGCGTCCGGTGCAGACCTTTTCCATCGGCTTCCACGAGCAGGGCTTCGACGAGGCGCCGCATGCGAAAGCCGTGGCCCGTCATCTGGGCACCGATCACACCGAGCTGTACGTGACGGCCGCGCAGGCCCAGTCCGTCATTCCGCGGCTGCCATCGATGTACGACGAACCGTTTTCCGACTCATCCCAGATTCCCACGTTCCTCGTGTCCCAGCTGGCGCGCCGGCACGTCACGGTATCGCTGTCTGGCGACGCCGGCGACGAGCTGTTTTGCGGCTACACCCGCTATGGTTTTGCCGCTCATCTGTGGAAGTCGATCAGCGCGGCGCCGTTGCCCGTGCGCCGGCTCGCCGCCCGCGGCATCACGCGGGTGCCGGTGGCCTCCTGGAACCGGCTGGCGCGCGCGCTGGCGCCATGGTTGCCACGCGCGATGCGCTTTGCCAACACGGGCGACAAACTGCACAAAGGCGCCCAGGTCATTGCCAGTGGGTCGCTCGACGCTGTGTACCTGGGTCTGGTGTCGCACTGGGACGATCCGGCCGCACTCGTGACCGGTGGTCATGAGCCGGCCACAATGCTGCGCGGCGCCGCGCCAGCGTTGGCCGGGCTCGGTAGTGTCGAACGCATGATGGCGCTTGACACGCTGACCTATCTGCCCGACGACATCCTGGTCAAGGTCGACCGGGCGGCCATGAGCGTGTCGCTGGAAACGCGCGTGCCATTCCTCGACCACCGCGTGATCGAGTTCGCCGCACGGCTGCCGCTGGCGCTGAAATTGCGCGATGGGGTGGGCAAGTGGGCGCTGCGGCAAGTGTTGTATCGCTATGTGCCGCAAACACTGATCGAGCGGCCCAAGATGGGCTTTGGCGTGCCCATTGGCGACTGGCTGCGTGGCCCGCTGCGTGACTGGGCCGAGACTCTGCTGGCCGAGCCGCGGCTACGCAGCGAAGGCTTTTTCGATCCCGCGCTGCTGCGCACGCGCTGGCACGAGCACGTCTGTGGCCAACGCAACTGGCAATACCACCTGTGGGATGTCCTGATGTTCCAGTCGTGGCTTGAACAGCAGGGCGCGCCGCACAGTGAAGCGGGCGACGCTGCGCTGCACTGTCTGCCGGCGCCGGCCGTGGCGCCGCCCTGTACGCTGGCGAGCTGACCTCGTGAACTGCGCCAATTTCTGAGGATGGACACCATGAACAAGAAAATCGTTATTTCGGTGAATACCGCCTGGAATATCCATAATTTTCGCGCCGGCCTGGTCAAGGCCCTGATCGCGCAAGGCTACGACGTCATGGTGATGGCGCCCGCCGACGCGTATGCGCCCCGGCTGGCCTCGCTCGGCTGTCGTTTCAAGACGGTGTCGATGGACAACAATGGCACCAGTCCCAGCCGCGACCTGTCGCTGCTGGTCAAGTATTGGCGCGTGTTGCAATCGGTGCGCCCGCTGGCCTACCTGGGTTACACGATCAAGCCGAACATCTATGGATCGATTGCGGCGCACGGGCTCGGTATCCCGGTCATCAACAATATCGCGGGCCTGGGCGCGACCTTCATCAACAACTCCCTGCTGACGTGCCTCGTCAAACGGCTGTACCGCAGTTCGCTCAGGCGATCGCATCGGGTGTTCTTCCAGAATGCCGACGATTGCAAGCTGTTTGTCGATGCGGGCCTGACGCGGCCTGACGTGGTGGAAGTGCTGCCGGGTTCCGGGATCGACTTGCAGCACTTCCAGCCCTATCCGGCGCGGCAATCCGCACCGGCCGCGTTTCGGTTCCTGCTGGTGGCCAGGATGCTGCGCGATAAAGGTGTCGAGGAATACGCCGCCGCGGCGCGCATCGTGCGTCAGCAGTTGCCTGCGGTGCAGTTCCAGCTGCTGGGGCCGGTGGACGCACACAATCCGAACTCGATCCCGTTCGAACGGATCACGGGCTGGACGAGCAGCGGGCTGATCGAGTACCTGAAAGAGGCCGACGATGTCCGGCCCTACCTGGCGCAGGCCGATTGCGTCGTGTTGCCGTCGTACCGCGAGGGCGTGCCGCACACGCTGCTCGAGGCGGCGGCCATGGCGCGCCCGATCATCGCCACCAATGTGGCCGGCTGCAAGGATATCGTCGAGCATCAGGCCAACGGCTTGCTGTGCCATGTAAAGGATGTGGGCGACCTGGCCGCCAGGATGATCCAGATGGTCGGCCTCACGCCTGCACAGCGCCTGATCATGGGGCAGGCTGGCAGGAACAAGGTCGTCGCGCAGTTCGATGAAAACGTCGTGATCGCGCGCTACCTGCACGCGCTGCGGCAGGTTGAAGCCAATGCGCGGGCGCATGCCGTGCAGGGCCTCGAAACCACGGCGCAAGTCTGACATGACGCTGCGATTACTGACCGGCGAGGCCGCACTGGAGCACGTCCGCGCGCAGGCGTTCGTGGCGGGATGGCTGGCGCTGCATGCCGCCTGCCCCTGGGCCACGGCATGCCAGCATCCGGATTTTGTCGTGCCGTGGTATGACTTGTACAAGGCGCTGTTCATGCCCGTGGTCGTCGTCCAGGAAACAAACGAAGGCGCCCTGGTCGGCCTGCTGTCGCTGGCACTGGACGAGAAGGGGCGACGTATTGCTGGCGCCGGCGAACGCCACGCCGAATACCAGTGCTGGCTACAGGCACCTGACGCTGGCGCAGCGTTCATCACGGCGGCGCTGCACGCCATCCGCGCGCATCTGCCGCGTGCCGATCTTGCGCTGCGTTACCTGCCGGCCGGCACGCCGTTGTCCTGGCTCGATGCGTGGCGCGACGACGCGCGCGCTGCAGGCCGGTGGTGCACGCTGCGCAGCGTACGCCGGCCACTGATGCAGATCGATCCGGTCGCGATGAACCGGCAGCGCAACAAGAAAAATCACCGGCAGAACGTCAATCGCCTGGGCCGGCTTGGCGCCGTGGGCTTCGAGCAGATCACCGGGCATGACCATTTTTTGCGGGTGGTCGATACCATCTGCGACCAGTACGACTTCAGGCAGGCGGCCCTGTACCGCGCAAGGCCGTTCGCGCTCGATGCGGCAAAAAAACGGTTTTACATCGCGCTGCATCGGCGCGGGCTGCTGCACGTGACGGTCCTGACGGTGGACGGCGAAGTTGCCGCCTCCCACATCGGCCTGCTGAGCGCAGGCCGCGCGGTACACCTTGGGATCAATACCTATCACCCGGCCACGGCCGCGCACTCACCAGGCAACCTGCTGCTGGCCATGCTGGGCGTGCATCTCGCGGCGCAGCAGATGCCGTTGCTCGACCTGACGCCGGGTGGCGACGGCTACAAGGAGCATTTTGCGACGGGCCACGATCACGTCCGGGCACTGACGGTCCACCGTAACCTGCGCAGCTTGCTGCTGACAGCGGCGCGCCAGCGCCTGACCGATGCTGCCAGGGCACTGGCGACCAGGGCCGGCTGGCGTCACCACGACCTGCGCGCCATCGTGCAACGCGTCCGCACGTGGCGCCCGGCAAGCCTCGCCGCCAGATGGGGGCAGCGCCGCATACGCCCCGAAGCTGTCTCCCGCATCCTTCGACCCGGGCCTGCCCGCACAGGCGCAGGCCGAGGCACGCTATTGCCGTCCCGCGACAGCGTGCCCGACGTGCTGCAATTTGACGCCGGCGATACCGGCTGGGCGTACTGCGCGTTCATGAACACGGTCATGAAGCGGATGGAGCGCGCCGAGCATGTCTACAGTCTGGTCCGGGACAACCGGCTGGCGCTGTTGTGCTGGGCGAGAAGCGATGCGGCAGGCGCGGCCGTGGTCCTGTCTGGTTTATACGTGCATCGGCAGTGCATGCAGGCCGATCTGGTCGATGCCTTTATCGACGGTGTCGTGCAGGACATCCGGCGCCGCGACCCGCAATCGGCGATCTACTACCAGGGCAGCCTGAGCGCTGAACTCAACGACAGCCTGGCGCGTTGTGGTTTCAGCGCGCTCAATCCCCAACAGGAGCAGCCGGCATGCATGCAAGCGCATTGAGTTCCCCTGCCGACAGCATCACGTGCCACGTCGGGCAGGTTCCGGCCGGTGTCGAAGAAGCGCTGGTGACGACCTACGCGTCGCTGCATTCGTCCCTGGCGTTCTTTACGGTGTTCAGGTCGATCGAAGATGCCAGCTGCTACCTGGCCCGGTCTGCCGGCGCGCCCAGCACGGTCCTGCTGTTCACGTTCAGCGGTCACCGGATCGACGTCATCAACGAAATGATCGAGATCGGGCAGGCCGAGATGACGCGCTTCGTGGCGTATGTCTTCACGCATTTCCCGCAGATCGACTTGATCAGCTTCAAGGCGCTCAAGACCCCGGCGCGTGCGCTCCCGTTCCCGGTGCAACAATACCGGGCCAAGAGCAGCTATGTCATCACGCTGCCCGCCACGCCCGAGGCCTATACGGCGCGCATCGGCAAGTCCACGCGCGCCAGCATCCACCAGGGCCGCAATGGTATCCGGCGCCACTTCCCGTCGTTCCAGTCGCTTTTTTTCGTCAACGACGAGATCGACGAAGACCATATCCGGGCGATCGTGGCGCTGAGCGAACGAAAGATCAATGCCGGCGGCGCCGTGTTTTTCTACGACGTGGCGCGGCTTGTCCGGCTGGCCAGGCGGTGCGGGTTCGTGCACGTGATCCTGATCGATGGCCGCCTCTGCGCCGGCTCCGTCAACTACCAGGTGGGCACCAGCTTCTTCGGCGACGCCATGGGGTACGACCCGCAGTATGAAAAATTCGGGCTCGGCAAACTGTGCGTCTACCTGACGATCTGCGAAAGCATCGTGCGCGGTGGAACCAGGTTCTATCTGGGCGGGGGCGTGTTCGCCTTCAAGGAGCGCTTGCTGGGCGTGCCGTTCGACATGGACGAAGTACATATCTACCGTTCATCTGCAAAGCAGCTGCGCCATATCGGTCATGCGACTGGCGTCGCGCTCGCTGCCGCCATGCGATCGGCCAAGCATCTGGTGCACAGGCACAAGCAGGCGCCCTGGGCGCGCCTCGTGTCCAGGGCGTTCTACCTGTTACAGCGCCGCAAATGACGCCGTGCCTGCATGCTGTCCAGTTGAGGAGCCGCTCAGCAAAGCGGCGTCACTTGCTGCTGCGTGGCGTCGCCCTGGGCGCGGCGGCGGCGTTGTTGCCAGCCCCGCTTGGCGATGCCACGGGAAGCCAGCCACGGCGTAGCCGGCTGGGCGGTATCAAGGCGGCCATGGTGCCGCCGGCCACCGTCAGCCTGGCCGACTACGGTGGTGTGCCTGGCGCGCGCGCCGCCGCACTGGTGCGGGCGTTTCGCCATGCGCTGGCCGATCTTGCGGGGCAGGGCGGCGGCACCCTGTTCGTCCCGCGCGGCGTCTACGATTTCGGTCCCTGCGCCGACGCCGCCACGCTTGTCCTGTGCCGCGATGCGCGCGACATTGCCATCTCGGCGTACGGGGCCCTGTTTACGGTCACGACGGCAGCCAATGTCGTGCCCAATCTGTTTTACTTTTTCAATTTCCAGAACGTCACGATTGCCGGCGCCAGTTTTACCGATGCTGGCTTTGATCCCCGGCCGGACTGGCGCGGCATGGTGTGCGTCGGGCTGCAGGCGGACCGGCCGAGCCGCGGCTTCACGCTGGTCGATTGTTACGCCGAACGGGTCGTGAGTCTGCTCTCGTCGCATAACAATGCTGCCACCCAGCGCTTTCTGTCGAATATCCGGGTGCACGGCGAAGTACGCCAGGCGTATTACGGGGTCGGCGCCAGTTTTATCAGGGAAAACGTCGATGTCGATCTGGTGTGCCACAACGTGCGCCGGGGCATCATCGCCTCCGCGCTGCGCAATGCCGACATCCGGATGACCGTGTCCAGTACGGCGCATTGGCCCGGCAGCAATGGATTGATCGCGCTGATCTGCGGTGGCGCGAGCGTGGGCAATGTGGAAAACGTGCGGGTCACGCTCGCAGCCTTCGGCCAGCCCATCCACGACAGCTACGTGCACTTCTATCACCAGGGCGACGAGCCTGACGGCGCGATGCGCAATATCGACGCCACGGTCCACCTCGTGAATGCCGGCGCCGCCACGATCCTGTTCCTGTTCGACCACGAAGCCCGCTTCGTCAAGGCAACCACTACCCGGGTGTGGGATGCGATCGCGCTGCACGGCGCGATCACCGGCGAGTTCGACGGCCGCGTCGTGGCCAATCCATCGGCGAGCACCGCCGCCGGCACGGTCTGCCTCGATCGTCATCTGGCGCAGCAGGCGCGTTCCGGCCACATGCGGCTGCTGGTGCGATGAACGCGGAGGCATGACGATGCGCTTGCTGATCTATATTCACTCCCTCGAAAATGGTGGCGCCGAGCGTGTGGTCGCGAACCTGGCCAACCACTGGACGTCGCTGGGCTGGGCCGTCACGGTGGTGACCGTGGCGCCCCGGGCGCGTGACTTCTATGTGCTGGATCCCGGCGTCGGGCGCCGCTGCCTCGACCTCACTGGCCGCGGTGGCGGCGTGCTGGCCGGTGTCGTGCGCACGGCCCGGCGCGCGTGTGCGCTGCGCCGGGTACTGCGTGACGTGCAACCCACTGTGGCCTTGTCCGCCATGCACACGGCCAATGTCGTGCTGGCGTTGGCCGCGCACGGACTACCCGGTGTGCGGACGGTCGGTTCCGAGCACAATTTTCCACCCAAGGCGCCGATGGGCCCGATCTGGGAAACGTTGCGGCGTCACGCTTATGGCCATTTGCACGCTGTCGTCGCGCTGACCCACGAATGCGCGCACTGGCTGGAACGCCATTCCCATGCCAGGTGCGTTCCCGTGATTCCGAACCCGGTGGCGTGGCCGTTATCGCAGCATGCGCCGCAGGTCAGCCCCGCAATCGCCTGTGCGCCCGGCCGGCAGATCCTGCTCGGTGTCGGCCGGCTCAGCGACGAGAAGAATTTCACGACGCTGATTGCCATCTTTGCCCGGCTGGCAACCGCACACCCGGACTGGGATCTCGTCATCCTGGGCGAGGGGCCGCAGCGCGCTGCGCTGGCGGCGCAGGTGCGCGCTGGCGCACTGGCGCAGCGCGTGTTCCTGCCCGGCAGCGTCGGCAATATCGGCGATTGGTACGCCGAGGCCAGTCTCTACGCGATGAGTTCGCATTTCGAGGGTTTCCCGAACACGCTGGTCGAAGCCATGGCGCATGGCGTGCCAGCGGTGAGCTTTGACTGCGACACCGGCCCGCGCGACATCATCCGTCACGGGATCGATGGCCTGCTGGTGGCGCCAGGCGATGCCGATGGCATGGCATCGGCACTGGATCGCCTGATGTGCGACGCTCACGCAAGGGCAGGCTTCGCGCAGCGTGCCGTCGATGCGCGCGAGCGGTTCTCGATGGTGAAAATATCGCGCATGTGGGAAGCGGTGTTCACCGCGTCGACGTGCGTGCAGGGCGTCGATGCTGCCGTTGACGTCGTTGCAGAATGATCTACCCAGTGTCCTGACGATCCGCAAGCCGTACCACCCCTCTGTTGTTCCCCCGCCTGGTCGATCCTTTACCCGCCGCCGCCATGCGGCGGTTCCGTTACGTCCCCATGTCGCGATGTTGCATCGTCTCAGTTTTCCCAAAGAAAAATATTTTGGGAACTTATTGGCGCGAGGCATCTCCAACGTCAGTGTGTGCATTTTTAAGAGGTACTTTTTTGACACACGCCAAACGTTGGAGCGGAACTTTTGCGAGCCAAAGCACGTGGTTGGTTTGCCATAACGCAAACTCCAGAACATTTTTTCAGGAAATTTTTTTTTAATTCTTGGAACCAATCGCTTTGAGGAAACTCAAACGATTTAGTGATTCCAGGAAATTAGGAGATGCCATGATCGATAGCACGTCGTCGTAGTCACGGAAAACCCAGCAGGGGATTTCTGTGTGAGCTTCTTCGCGTCATGTAGCAAGGAGACCAATCCGTCTTCTCGTCGCCAGTTGACCACCCAAGCGCCTGATCCGCGCTTCCCCGCCACTAGCTGATCGCCAGTCGATCCAGCTAGTCCTTTCAGCAAGTCCTGCGGATGTCCCTGCATGCCCATTCGGGCTGCAGCGGGATTGTCACGCTCTTTGTCTGCGGATGCTCCCTGCCACTTGTGCTGCAAGCGGCGGCTGGATCGTCACGCGCCGGTTGTTGGATTTTTTTATAAAGCGAGTATCAAATGCCACAGATTCACCGCATTTCCACCCCTTCCATCCCTTCCATCCGCCGTCCCATCGGCCTCGCACTGCTGTGCGCCGGACTCATTTCCAGCCCGTTGCTGCTGTCGACTGCTGCCGCTGCGCCCATGGCGTCGGCGCTCGTCACGGCCGGTCCGACGACCGCAAGCAGCGATGGCACCAATGTCAGCATCCGCATCCGTTATGCCGGCACGCCGTCCTGGGTGCGCGTATTCATCGATAACGACGCCGTCACCACCACCGGCTACGGATTCAATGGCGTCGGCGCCGGCTTCCTGATCGAGAACGGCCGCCTGTACCGCTACAGCGGCAGCAACGGCGCATGGGGCTGGACGTTCGTCAAAACCGTCCCGTATGCCCTGGCAAACAACGAGGCGACGATGACCGTGACGCGTGCCGATCTCGGCAGCGCCACTGACATCAGCGTCATTACCCAGACCGATCCGCCGGCACAGCGCTCGCCAATCCTGAGCCTGTCGATCATCAAGTCGACGCCGACCCCGACCCCGACGCCGACGCCAACACCAACGCCGACGCCGACGCCAACGCCAACACCAACGCCGACGCCGACGCCAACGCCAACGCCAACGCCAACGCCAACGCCAACGCCAACGCCAACGCCGACACCAACGCCAACCCCGACGCCAACCCCGACGCCGTCACCCGCGCCGGGCACCACGGTTCCGGTGAACTACACCGCCAGCACCGCCGTCATCACCAACCCGGAGCGCGGCTTCTATCGCCATGTCGGCTGCGAAACACCGCTGAGCCAGTCGCAACTGACGAGCTTCCGCACCTCGGGCGGCGAATCGCTGATGCTGTGCGTGTTCTATCTGCGCAGCTTCGTCAACGCGCCGATCAGCCAGTCCACGCTCAATCTGTTCCAGCAACAAATGGACACGGTGCGCAAGGCTGGCCTGAAAGCCATCGTCCGGTTCGCCTACAACGACAACAACTCGCCGGTCGATGCGACCCCGGCGATGGTCAACACCCACCTGACGCAGCTGGCACCGTACCTGACGGCCAACAAGGACATCATCGCCGTCGTGCAGGCCGGCCTGATCGGTGCGTGGGGCGAGTGGGGCAACACCAACAACTATGGCGACAGCTACAATATGACCGCCAAGAACATTGCCGACCGCAAATCGGTGGTCGACAAACTGCTGCAAGTGGTGCCGGCCGAACGCATGGTGCAGTTGCGCATGCCGCTGTTCAAGACCAAGCTCTACACCCCGACCGCACTGACCGCCAGCGAGGCCTACAACGGTTCGGCCAAGGCGCGCCTGGGCCACCACAACGATTGCTTCCTGTCCAACGCGTCGGACTACGGCACCTATATCAATCCATCGGTGGAGTTCCCGTACCTGGCCGCCGAAACCAACTACGTCCCATCGGGTGGGGAGACCTGCAACTACGCGCCGCCACGCAGCGATTGCCCCACCGCGCTTGCCGAGATGGGCCGCTTCCATTGGTCGTACCTGAACCTGGATTACAACACGACGGTGCTGAACAACTGGAAAACGCAGGGCTGCTTCACCCAGGTCAAGCAGAAGCTGGGTTACCGCTTCGTGCTCAAGAGCGGCGCGTTCTCGCGCACGGCGAAACCGGGTGGCGGCTTCGTCGTCAACCTGCAGCTGCAGAACGAGGGCTGGTCGGCGCCATTCAACAGCCGTGACGTGGAACTCGTATTCCGCAACACGGCGAGCGGCGCAAGCTACCGCGTCAAGCTGGCAACCGATCCACGCCATTGGCTGTCGAACCAGACCGTGACGATCAACCAGACCGTGGCGTTGCCGGCGAATATGGTTGCCGGTTCGTATGCGGTGCTGCTGAACCTGCCGGATCCACAGGCGTCGCTGCGCGATCGCCCGGAGTATGCGATCCAGCTGGCCAACAGCAACACGTGGGAAGCGTCGACCGGCTTCAACAATCTGCAGCATACGGTCGGCGTCGCGCCATAAGCAGCGTCAGCAGTATCCCGGCCTGATGCCGAAAGGCGGGCAACAAAAAAGCCAGGCCGGTTTGCCGGTCTGGCTTTCAGTTGTCTGGTCGGGGTGAGAGGATTCGAACCTCCGGCCTCTACGTCCCGAACGTAGCGCTCTACCGGGCTAAGCTACACCCCGACGGTTCGGGATGTACGTACAAGCACCCCGGGATGGTCGTAATATAAAAGCGCTTAGTGGTTCCTGTCAACGGCGAAGCTGCTCAGTTGCAGCAGGCTGTTCTTGAACACGCTGTCGGGCAAGCCGGCAATGGCTTCGGACGCCCGGCGCGCTGCCTGTTCGGCCTGCGCCCGCGTGTAATCGAGCGCGCCGCTCGTTGTTACGGCGGCCAGCACGGCGTCGAATTGCGCTTCGTCGCCTTGCTCGATGCAGCTGCGCACCAGTTCACGCTGCTCTTGCGTGCCGTGCTCCATCAGCCAGATCAGGGGCAGGGTCGGCTTGCCTTCGCGCAGGTCGTCCCCCAGGTTCTTGCCGATCTCGGCGGCGTCGCCGGCGTAGTCGAGCACGTCGTCGATCAGCTGGAACGCGGTCCCCAGCGAGCGGCCGTATTCACCGGCGGCGGCGATCTGTGCATCATTTGCGCCGGCGATCAGCGCGCCCAGTTCGGCGGCGGCTTCGAACAGCTTGGCGGTCTTGGAGCGGATCACGAGCAGGTAGCTCGCTTCGGTCACGTCCGGATCGTGCATGTTCAGCAGCTGCAGCACTTCGCCTTCGGCGATCACGTTGGTGGCGTCGGACAGGATCTGCATGATGCGCATGCTGTCCAGGCCTACCATCATCTGGAATGCGCGCGAGTAGAGGAAGTCGCCCACCAGCACCGAGGCGGCATTGCCGAACAGCGCGTTGGCGGTCTGGCGGCCGCGGCGCATCGACGATTCGTCGACGACGTCGTCGTGCAGCAGCGTGGCGGTGTGAATGAATTCGACGACGGCGGCCAGCTCGTGGTGCGCGGTGCCCCGGTAGCCGTAGGCATTGGCCAGCAGCAGCACCAGTACCGGACGGATGCGCTTGCCGCCGGCACTGATGATGTATTCGGCGATCTGGTTGACCAGCGTGACTTCGGAATGCAGCCGCTGGCGGATCACCGTGTTGACGGCCTCCATATCGGGCGCGATCGACTGGACGATGGTGTTCTGTTGGGCGTGTTGGGTAGCGGCTGACAAGGCTGACCTGCGTGAGCGTTGGGTTAACTATAAGAGTGGGGCGATTATACGTCATGGGAGGGGTAACCGTCGGGCTGACGGGGATGCATTCGCCGTACGGCGCTTCAGGCTGCCGCTGGCAGCGGCCCGTGCCGTGAACAGGGCGTCGAATGCTTTTGACGCAGTGCGCGCACTTATGTATAATCCTCTGTTCCCCGGCTTAAGAATAGTTCAGCGTTACAAGCGCAGGACGACGCGCCGAGGGGTTCTTTTAACATTTGATGAGGTTTCAAATCATGTACGCGGTCATAAAAACCGGTGGCAAGCAATACAAAGTTGTCGCTGGTGAAAAACTTAAAGTAGAACAGATACCGGCAGACATTGGTTCCGAACTCACGATCGATCAGGTCCTCGCCCTCGGCGAAGGCGAAAGCATCAAGTTTGGTGCTCCGCTGGTCGAAGGTGCAACGGTGCTGGTGAAAGTGGTTTCGCAGGGTCGCCACGACAAAGTGCGTATCTTCAAGATGCGTCGTCGTAAGCACTACCAGAAGCGTATGGGCCATCGCCAAAACTTCACCGAAATCCAGATCGTTTCGATCAACGGCTAATCCCCGTTCCGGTTCCCAGCAACGTCATCCAGGAGTAAATAAATGGCACACAAAAAAGGCGGCGGTACTACCCGCAACGGCCGTGACTCAGAAAGCAAGCGCCTTGGCGTGAAAGTCTACGGCGGCCAGGCAGTCAATGCCGGCGGCATCATCATTCGTCAGCGCGGCACCCCAGTGCGCGCCGGCACCGGCGTCGGTACGGGCAAGGATCACACCCTGTTCGCGCTGGTCACTGGCACCGTCAAGTTCGTCAAGCAAGGCGTGGGCTCGAAGCAATTCGTGACCGTCGTTGCTAACGAAGCAGCGGAAGCAGTCGCAGCGTAATTGCGCGTTTCGCGCCGCTTTCGAGCGGCGCTTCTTTGCGAGGCGCAAGCCTTCCATCGAAAGGCTCTGCCCACGGTAGGGCCTTTTTAGTTTTTAAGCGGTCACAATCATGAAGTTTATCGACGAAGCAAAAATTGAAGTCATCGGAGGCGACGGCGGCAACGGATGCGCCTCGTTCCGGCGCGAAAAGTTCCGCCCATTTGGCGGTCCCGACGGCGGCGATGGCGGCACGGGCAGCTCGATCTTTGTGGTTGCCGACCGCAACGTCAATACGCTGGTCGACTTTCGCTATTCGAAAGTCCACACCGGCAAGCACGGCGAACCGGGCCGCGGCTCGGATTGCTACGGCAAGGGCGCCGAAGACATCTATATGCGCATGCCGGTTGGCACGCTCATCATCGACGATGTCAATGGCGAAATCATTGCCGACCTGACCGAACATGGCCAGACCGAACTGCTCGCCAAAGGCGGCGAGGGCGGCTGGGGCAATATCCACTTTAAAAGTTCGACCAACCGCGCCCCGCGTCAAAAGACCGAAGGCAAGGAAGGCGAGCGTCGCACGTTGCGCCTGGAACTGAAAGTCCTGGCGGACGTGGGCCTGCTTGGCATGCCGAACGCCGGCAAATCGACCTTCATCACCGCCGTTTCGAACGCGCGCCCGAAGATTGCCGATTACCCGTTCACCACCCTGCACCCGAATCTGGGCGTGGTGCGCGTGTCGCACGAGAAAAGCTTTGTTGTGGCCGACATTCCGGGCCTGATCGAAGGCGCCGCCGAAGGCGCGGGCCTGGGTCACCAGTTCCTGCGTCACCTGGCGCGCACTGGCTTGCTGCTGCACATCGTCGACCTGTCGTCGTTCGAAGCCAACATCGATCCGGTCAAGGAAGCCAAGGCCCTGATCAAGGAACTCGAAAAGTACGATGAAGAGCTGCTGAACAAGCCACGCTGGCTCGTGCTCAACAAGCTCGACGTGCTCGACGAAGCCGAGCGCAAGAAGCGCGTCAAGGACATGATCAAGCGCCTGGCCTGGAAGGGCCCGGTGTTCGAGATTTCGGCGCTGAACCGCGAAGGCTGCCAGGAACTGATCAACGCGATCTACCTGCACCTGGAAGAAAAGCGCCACGCCGAGCACCGCGCCGAAGAAACCGCGATGACCGAAGAAGCGCGCGGCATTTCCTCGATCGATCCGGACGATCCACGCTTCAAGATCCTCGAAGACTGACCCTTGGCCGGCAGCGCTCCTCAGACCCTGATCTGGTCGCGCGCCTGGCTGCGTGGCCAGCTGCTGCAGCTGGTCGCGACCGTCAGTTCGCTGGCCGCGCTGGCGGCATTGCTCGATCCCGACCGTATTGCGTCGGCGATGGGCCTGTTTCTCGTTGGCGTGAATGGCTACAGCCAGTTTTACGCCATCTATGTGGGCGTCCGTCTCGCTACCGCGGGACTGGCGCTGTTGGCGGCCAGGCACGGCGACCAGCCGATCCTGGGCGACCTGACTGCCTTGTTCCTCCTGGCCCAGCCGGCCGGCCGCCTTGCCGCGGCCTTCGCCATCGGCTTGCCCACGGGGGTCTTATTCGCTGTCTGCGCGGTTGAACTGCTGGCAGGACTTTCCCTGCTCGCATTGCGACCGCGGGGAAAATTCCTGTCGCCATGAACTCCGCCCTCCAGCAAGCTTCCCGCATCATCGTCAAGGTCGGCTCCTCCCTCGTCACCGACGAGGGCAGGGGGCTGGACCATACCGCCATTGCCCGCTGGGCATCCCAGATTGCCGCGCTGCGCGCCCTTGGCAAGGACGTCGTCCTGGTCAGCTCGGGCGCCATTGCCGAAGGCATGCTGCGCCTGGGCTTTGCCAAGCGTCCGCACGACATCCACGAACTGCAGGCATGCGCTGCCTGTGGCCAGATGGGCCTGGCGCAAATCTATGAAACGAGCTTTCGCGCGCACGGCGTGCAGACGGCCCAGGTGCTGCTAACGCATGCCGACCTGGCCGACCGCGAACGCTACCTGAACGCGCGCTCAACGCTGACCACCCTGCTGCGCCTGAAGGTGGTGCCGATCATCAACGAGAACGATACCGTCGTCACCGACGAAATCAAGTTCGGCGACAACGACACGCTCGGTGCGCTGGTCGCCAACCTGATCGAGGCCGATGCGCTCGTCATCCTCACCGACCAGCCCGGCTTGTACTCGGCCGACCCGCGCAAGAACCCCGATGCGCGCCTGATTGCGCACGCCCAGGCCGGCGACGTGGCACTGGAGAGCATGGCGGGCGGCGCCGGCAGCAGCATCGGCAGCGGCGGCATGCTGACCAAGGTGCTGGCAGCCAAGCGCGCCGCGCGTTCCGGCGCGCATACCGTGATCGCCTGGGGGCGCGAGCCGGATGTCCTGACGCGCCTGGCGGGTGGCGAAGCAATCGGCACGCAATTGCTGGCCCCGACCGGCCGCCTGACGGCGCGCCGGCAGTGGATGGTCGACCATCTGCATACGGCCGGTGAAGTCGTCATCGACGCCGGTGCGGCAATCAAGCTCACGCGCGAAGGCAAGTCGCTGCTGCCGATCGGCGTCATCGCCGTCAAGGGCGAATTCGGCCGTGGGCAGGTGGTCACCTGCGTCGACGACACGGGCAAGCCGCTGGCGCGCGGACTGACCAACTACGCCAGCAGCGAAGTGCGGCGCATCATGCGCCATTCGTCGACCGAAATCGAACGCATCCTGGGTTTCGTCGAAGGCCCCGAGCTGATCCATCGCGACAATATGGTCTTGTTGTAGGCAGCGAGCACTCGCTCACCCGTTGTTGCGCCAATCTGACGTAATGACGGGTTTGTGCGGTAAATCGTCCAAAAATATTGCTGTGCGGATTCAATCGTTGGGCTTGGCTATACACTGCGCTTAAGCGCGTCGTGCGTATATTCAGGATGTCCACCATGAAATTAAGCCGCAAATTACCACTGGGTTTTGCCGCCGTCACCCTGCTCGTCGCCTGCGCGGGCTTCTTCGGCATGGCGCAGATGAACAGCTCGGTCGATACTTACCGCCAGGCGGTGGTCACCGAAGGACAGGCGCAGCAAGTGCAGGCGCTGCTGTCCCACTTCCGCAAGCAGGTTCAGGAGTGGAAGAATACGCTGCTGCGTGGCAAGCAGGAAAGCGAACGCGTCAAGTACTGGAATGCCTTCCAGAAGAACGAAAAGGAAGTCGCGCAACAGGTCCAGGCCTTGGTCGACGCCATGCCGGACGGCGAGGTGCGCACCCTCGTGACGCAGTTCGGCGCGGCCCATGCGACCATGGGCGCGGATTTCCGGCGCGGGTACCAGGATTTCGAAGCGGCCGGTTTTGATGCCGCTGCCGGCGATGTGGCCGTCAAGGGAAAAGACCGTGCCCCGGCCGAGTTGCTGGTACAGGCCGAAGCAAAAATGTCGGCGGTCAGCCTGGCCACGGCGGCTGAGGCCGACGCGGTCGGCAAGCGGGCCACGCTGCTCAGCTACAGCCTGATGTTGCTGGGCGCCGTGGTGGCCGTCGTCGCCGGCGTGCTGGTGTCGCGCTCGATCACGCGGCCGCTCGATGAAGCGGTCGAGGCAGCGCGCAGCGTGGCGGCGGGCGACCTGCGCACCGCGATCACGGTGCGCAGCAACGATGAAACGGGCCAGCTGCTGATGGCGCTGAAAGAGATGTCGGGCAGCCTGCAGCGCATCGTGCTCGAAGTGCGTGGCGGGGCCGAGACCATCGCGGTGGCGTCCGGCGAAATCGCGCAGGGCAATCTCGACCTGTCGGCGCGCACCGAGCGCCAGGCCGGCGCGCTGGAAGAGACGGCGTCGTCGATGGAAGAGCTGACCTCGACCGTCATCCAGAACGCCGACAATGCGCGCCAGGCCAGCGTGCTGGCCGTGTCGGCCTGCGATGTGGCGGTCAAGGGCGGCAAGGTGGTCGAGCAGGTCGTGGGCACGATGGCGTCGATCAGCGCGTCGTCGCGCAAGATCACCGACATCATCGGCGTCATCGACAGCATCGCGTTCCAGACCAATATCCTGGCGCTCAATGCAGCGGTCGAAGCGGCGCGCGCCGGCGAGCAGGGCCGTGGCTTTGCCGTCGTGGCGGGCGAGGTGCGCATTCTCGCGCAGCGTTCGGCGACGGCGGCAAAGGAAATCAAGGACCTGATCGGCGAATCGGTGGCCTGCGTGCAAACGGGCGACCGGCTGGCCGGCGAAGCGGGCGTGACCATGGGCGAAATCCTGACCAGCGTGCGCGGCGTGATGGACATCATCACCGAGATCAGCGCTGCCAGCAGCGAGCAGAGCCAGGGTATCTCGCAGGTCAATCAGGCCGTCACCGAAATGGATGTCACGACCCAGCAGAATGCGGCGCTGGTCGAGCAGGCCGCCGCCGCCGCGCAGTCGCTGCGCGAGCAGACGGTGGCGCTGACGGAAGTGGTCAGCGTGTTCAAGGTGGAAGAGCCAGGTGGCGCCGTGGCGCCGCCCCGTACCAAACTGGCACTGGCTGCTTGACACGAACGGGGTGCGCGGTAAGATGCCCGCGCGCCCGTATTGCCGGGATGGGCCCGGCAACCGGTGGCGCACCCTGTGATCCACCATCCGATGACGCCACTTTCACCTTCCGCCGTGGTTCAGGCGCAGCTTGACGCCTACAACGCCAAAGACCTCGACGCGCTGATGTCCACCTATGCGCCGGACGCGGCGCAGTTCGCGCTGCACGGCGATCTGCTGGCCCGGGGCCACGACCAGATCCGGCCGCGCTACGAACAGCGTTTCCTGGAGCCGGACCTGCATGCGCGGCTGCTGTCGCGCACGGTGCTGGGCAACTTCGTTAACGACCTCGAGATCGTCACCCGCAATTTTCCGGAAGGCCGCGGTACCGTGGAAATGCTGTGCGTCTACGAGGTGATGGACGGGCGCATCGTGCGCGCGTCGTTCGCGACCGGCGAGACCCGGATTTAACTCGCTGCCGTGGCTGCCGCGACAGCAGCCGGGTCGAGTACGTCCGCTGGCGCCGGTGTCTTGTCCCTGAATTCGCACAGGTCGGCAATCAGGCAATTCCAGCATTTGGGTTTGCGCGCCACGCAGGTGTAGCGCCCGTGCAGGATCAGCCAGTGGTGGGCGTCGTGCAGGAATTCCTTTGGCACGAATTTGAGCAGTTTCTGTTCGACGATGTCGACGTTCTTGCCCGGTGCGATCTTCGTGCGGTTCGAGACGCGGAAGATGTGCGTGTCGACCGCCATCGTCGGCTCGCCAAAGGCCGTGTTGAGCACGACGTTCGCCGTCTTGCGGCCGACGCCCGGCAGTGCCTCGAGTGCTTCGCGCACGGGTGGCACTTCGCCGCCATGCTGATCGACCAGAATCTGGCAGGTGGCGATCACGTTCTTGGCCTTCGTGTTGTACAGGCCAATGGTCGCGATATAGGTCTTGAGTTCATCGATGCCTAGGTCGAGGATCGCCTGCGGCGTGTTCGCCACCGGGAACAAACGGCGCATGGCCTTGTTCACGCCAACGTCGGTCGACTGCGCCGACAGCAGCACCGCGATCAATAGTTCGAACGGCGTCGAAAATTCCAGCTCGGTGGTGGGCGTCGGGTTGGCGGCGCGAAAGCGCGTGAAGATCTCGTGGCGTTTGGCGGAATTCATGCAGGTCAGGTCGGGTCGGTCTTGCCGGCGGCCTTCAGGCGCGCGCGTTCCATGGCAGCGGCGATGATCGCGCGCTTGCGCTCTTTTTCTGCCAGCTCTTCGGGGGTATTGGTCGGTTCGGCGGTGACTTCACGCATCTTTTGCACGGCCTTGGCGGCCAGGCGCGCGTCGTTCTCGTCGCGTTCGCGGCGCAGACGCGCTTCGCGGAAATCGTGGCGACTGCGCGCCGCATCGGCGGCTGGCTGGCTCCAGGCATCCCAGCCGGTACGCTCGCCCGTGACCGGCACCATCGCGATGCAATCGACCGGGCAGGGCGCCACGCACAGGTCGCAGCCGGTGCACAGGCTCGGCAGGATCGTGTGCATCTGCTTGGCTGCGCCCAGGATCGCATCGACCGGACACGCCTGGATGCACAGCGTGCAGCCGATGCATAGCGCCTCATCGATGAAGGCCACCGGGCGTGGACGCTCGAGGCCATTGGCCGGATTGATCGGGATGACAGCGCGACCGGTGACGGCGGCCAGGCGGCGCACGCCTTCCATGCCGCCCGGCGGGCACTGGTTGATGTCGGCTTCGCCGCTGGCGATCGCTTCTGCGTACGGACGGCACGCAGGGTAGCCGCACTTGGTGCACTGGGTCTGCGGCAGCAGGTCTTCGAGCTGGTCGGCGAGGGTTTTGGTCACGGCGTGGCGAATCTGGTAAAGCCGACATTATCCGCCAAAATGCCGGGCGCTGCGATGAAACAAGGCGAGGCGGCACTGCGCCGGAACGGGTCGAACACGTGCGTGGTCAATCGAACAGAGGTGTAGGGCGTAACCTGCTGTACTATAAACCGATCCACCGACGAGGACTGACATGAATGAATTGATCGCCCCGTTGCTGTTTGCTGCCATTTTTTCCGCAGGGGACAACCTGCAAACGCGCAACCCCAAAGACAGTCATGCCGCAGCGGCGCCCGCGCAAACCGAGGCAGCTCTGGAGCTGCCGTCGCTGTACCGAAGCGTGGAATCCAGTGGCGAGCTGCGCCGTGGTGAGCGCCTGCCTGCACGTTATCAGGCCGTCCAGTACGTGGTCGAAGACTGGCGCAAGCTCCGTCTGACTAAGCCGCCACGCGGACACCAGTGGGTCCAGGCCGATCGTAGCTTCGCTCTGGTGGCAATCGCCACCGGCCGGGTCGAGCAGGTGGTACTGGGGCGCTGAACGTCTCTGCCGCACAAAAAAAGCCATGGCGTTTGCCATGGCTTTTTCTGTTCAACGGTCGCTCATTTGTTGTCGCGGATGAACTCGGTGATCTTCGGGCACACGATCTCGCGCCAGCGGCGGCCCGAGAAGATGCCGTAGTGGCCGGCTTTCTCGACGACGAACGCGTGCTTTTTCTCTGCCGGCACACCGCTGCACAGATCGTGCGCGGCACTGGTCTGGCCGATGCCCGAAATGTCGTCCAGTTCGCCTTCGACGGTGAGCAATGCCACCGTCTTGATGTCCTGCGGGCGCACCAGGTTGCCGCCGACGTTCCACGTGCCTTTCGGCAGGCTGAAATCCTGGAACACGGTCTTGATCGTATCCAGGTAGTACTCGGCCGGCATGTCGAGCACGGCGTTGTATTCGTCGTAGAACTGGCGGTGCGATTCGGCCGAATCGTCGTCGCCCTGCACCAGGTGCTGGTAGAACTCGCGATGGCTCTGGGCGTGGCGGCCCGGGTTCATCGCGATGAAACCGGCGTGCTGCAGGAAGCCCGGATAGACCTTGCGGCCAAAGCCCGGGTAGTTGCCCGGCACCGAATAGATCACGGTGTTTTCGAACCACGAGAACGGCTTTTCGACGGCGAGATCGTTGACGGCGGTGGGCGACTTGCGCGGATCGATCGGGCCGCCCATCATCGTCATCGTCTTCGGCAGCTTGGGATCGTTGGCGCTCGCCATCAGCGCAATGGCAGCCAGCACCGGCACGGTCGGCTGGCACACGGAAATCACGTGCACGTCCGGGCCCAGGTGACGGATGAAGTCCTGGATGTAGAAAATGTAATTGTCGAGGTGGAACGGGCCATCGGACAGCGGTACCATGCGGGCATCGGTCCAGTCGGTGATGAACACGTCATGGTTGACCAGCAGCGCCTTGACCGTGTCGCGCAGCAGCGTGGCATGGTGGCCGGACAGCGGTGCAACAAGCAGCACGGTCGGTTGGGCCAGCGCGGCGATCCCGGCGTCCGGCAAATCCTTCTTGAAGTGCAGCAGGCTGCAGAACGGCTTTTCCAGCACGATCTCTTCGACGATGCCGACTTCTTCGCCCTTGATCGTGGTGGTCTTCAGGCCAAAGGCCGGTTTCTGGTATTCCTTGCCCAGGCGGTACATCAGCTCGTATCCGGCGGCGATCCGCTGCGAAAACGGCGTATGCGCAAAGGGCGAGACCGGGTTGGAAAACATCTTCGACGACGCCTCAGCCCATTGCATCAATGGGGTCAGAAAGGAGCGTTGCATTTCGTGCAATTGGTAAAGCATAAATAAATCCTTCTGTTGACTGTGCGCGCCGCAAAATATTTGCGTTGAAGCTTCAACGATTATAGGGGATTTGCTTTTGGCTTGTGGAAACTGGGCCAGCCCGATGCTGAAGCATTGGAGCACTTGTAGCATATTTACCCGTGCGCGCTTCGTTGGCCACCCCACATAAAACAAAACGCCCCGCGGTGCGGGGCGTTTTGACGGGGACCTTGTCGTTGCGATGTTACTGAACGACTGTTTCCGGGTACTTAGTCGAAGACAGGCGTCTCGACACCGAGGATCTTGTGCAGTTTCGGCGACGTGGTCGTGTACTGCATGTGGATCTTCTTGTCCGGGAAGATGTACGGCGCAGCGCCGAACGCGGCCAGCGCGGCTTCGTGGAAGCCCGACAGGATCAGCTTTTTCTTGCCCGGATAGGTGTTGATGTCGCCGACGGCGAAGATGCCCGGGACGTTCGTCTCGAACTTCTCGGTATCGACCACCTTCAGTTGCTTGCGCTCGATGTCCAGGCCCCATTCAGCGATCGGGCCCAGTTTTGGCGACAGGCCGAAGAACACCAGCAGCATGTCCAGCGGGACGCGGCGGGTGACGCCGTCGGCGCCCGTGACCTTCACTTCGGTCAGCTGGCCGTCTTTTTCATCGAAGCCGGTGACCTGGCCGATGATCAGTTGCATTTCGTACTCGTCGCACAGCGCCTTCATCTTGGCGACCGAGCTCGGTGCCGCGCGGAAGTCGTCACGGCGGTGCACCAGCACCACGGACTCCGCCTTGCCGACGAAGTTCAGCGCCCAGTCGAGTGCCGAGTCGCCGCCGCCGCAGATGACGATGTTCTTGCCGTCGAAACGTGCCGGATCCTTGACGCGGTAGAACAGCTGCTCGTTTTCGAACTTGTCGATCGCGTCGACCTTGATCGTGCGTGCCTGGAACGAACCGACGCCGGCAGCGATGAAGATGGTCTTGGTGATGAACTGCGTGCCGGTCGACGTCTCGACATTGAACCGGTTGTCTTCACGGCGTTGCACGCCAGTGACTTCCTGGCCCAGGTGGAAGGTCGGTTCGAACGGCTCGATCTGCTTGAGCAGGTTGTCGGTCAGTTCCTGGCCAGTGCACACTGGCACGGCTGGAATGTCATAGATCGGCTTGTCCGGGTACAGTTCCACGCACTGGCCGCCAACAGCTGGCAGCGAATCGATGACGTGGGCCTTGATTTCGAGCAGGCCGAGTTCGAAGACCTGGAACAGGCCGACCGGACCGGCGCCGATGATGACGGCATCGGTCTCGATGGCGCCGGCGAACGAACTGTTGGGAGCGATGCTGCCCGCTTCGTGGGTGGCACTGATAGTCATGCGCTTAAATCCTGTGATGTTTGAATGGTGAGGCGAGGGCGGCCGGAGCCGCCGTGCGTAACGCCCCCGGGACCGGCGCCGGCGCACAACAGCCGGTGCGACGGCAACCTGACCGCCCGATCAGCGAACCAGTTGGTCGAGCTTGTCCGTGACGTCTTTCCACTTGTCGGCGTCGGGCAGGGCGGCCTTCGTCTTGGTAATCGACGGCCAGAAGCGCGACAGATCGGCATTGATCTTGATGAACTGCTGTTGATCGCCGGGCACGTCTTCTTCGGCAAAGATTGCATTCACGGGGCACTCGGCAACGCACACGGCGCAGTCGATGCACTCGTCGGGATCGATGGCGAGGAAATTCGGGCCTTCCCGGAAACAATCTACCGGGCATACATCGACGCAGTCGGTGTAACGACAGCTGATGCACGATTCGGTGACAACGTGGGTCATAACAGTCCTATCAGTTGGTGGGGTGTCGCATTGCCGGGCGCACGAGGGCCGGCCGGACAAGACAAAGCACTGTATTTTAGGGCAATTCCGGTTTTCTCACAAACTCGCTTATATACACAATGGACATAAGCAAATGACGTACTGAACCGCACGGGCGCCGGCGTCAGGCAGCCTGGCGCAGCTGCACCGGAAGATTTTGCCGTTTGTCGCCGCTGACGGTCGTGCGGGTGCCGATGCTCATGCGCGCAGCGACGCATCGGCGGCCAGGGCGGCCGTGGACGTGGGCAGGCCGGCGGCGCCATCGTATTCGGGCAACCGCATGGTGCCGCAGCAGGCACGCCGGTCTTGCCTGGCGCCAGGGGCATCGCACACGCAGGCGGCCAGCGGCGCGCCGGGAAGGTAGACGTCTTCGGTGGTCCCGGCTGGCGAGGCGCCGGTCTGGACCACTTCACGGCGGCTGAACTGGTTGCGGATGAAGCCGCCGTATGCAGGGTGCTTGCCGTCGGCCGCAACTGCCTGCAGCATGCCGTTGACGACGTCGGCGAACGTGGCGGCGGCGTCGGGCGCGCCAATCAGGGCGCGCAGCACGACGCCGCCCAGATAGGCAGCCACCCGGTGCAGCACGGCGGCGTCGTCTTCGCGCTCGGGATTGCGCTCATGGGCGAACAGGTCGGCCAGCACGTCGTACACGGCGCCCGTGAAAACCTGGGAAATGGCGTGCACCTGGGTGCCCACCTGGCTCAGGCGCAGATCGTTGTCGGCATTGCGCAAGCCGTTGCGGTAGCCCAGCGCCAGGCCGAACTGCTCGGCGACGTCGGTCAGGAACGATTTGTCATGCAGGTTGGCCTTGGTCTGGGCCACGATGGCTTCGCACTGGTCGAACTGCGCCAGGGCCAGGAACACGGCCGTGAGGTCGCCGAACGATTCATGCAGGCCGCCGGTCTGGGGCGGGGCGTCGGCCTGCAGCCAGCGTGGCTTGATGCCGTCGAGTATCGCGTGGGCGGTCTCATGCGAGACGATATCGAACGAGCGGCAGGTAAAGACGCGCTCTGCGGCGCCGCCAGGGGTGAAGTCGCCGAACTTGAGGCAGCCCTGGTTGCGGCTGTAGAACGCGTTCATGACATCGGGCAGGCCATGCGGAAAGAGCCGCAGCGGATCGGTGTCGCTGCTGCTGTTCCATTGCCATGACAACGGCAAGGCCACGCCGGCCGCAGTCAGCACGCGCTGGTACATGGTCAGGGTCTGGCGCACGACGGCAAAGGTGTGCACGGCGTCGAACTGGGGCGTGTCGGGCAGGGTGACGAAGTCGCCGGAGGCGTTCGGTTCGACCAGGTCGATGCCGGGCGTGCCGGGCGCGATGCGGGCGTCGCGCGGGCCGGCCAGCACGACGCCGGGCAGATAGGCGGTGCGGGGGCCGATCGCGCCGACCGACGGGTCTTGCTTCCACATCAGCACGCGGGCGCCGAACGCGTACGGCAGTGGCTCGGCTTCGACGGGCGGGCCAGGGTCGGACTCGGCGGACTCGGCGGGCTCGGTGTTTTTGGCGGGAGTGACGGGATCGCTCAGGGGATGGGTGTCCATGACGGCTCCTCGCGTAATGACAGCGTTCACCTTCATGGTCGCCCGCCATGACGGGCGCGCGTTGATACGCGTCAATTACAGCGCCACGACGGCATCAGTTCTAGCGCGCTCTGGCATACGACGGCGTCAACTGGCATCATGGCGGATTGTTCGCAATAATTGAGGAAGGAACGCCCGATGGCGGAAATCAGCATCGTCCAGCAACACACCCTGAGCCCGGCTGCGGCGCGCACGGCGGCCGAGCAAGTGGCGCAGCGTATTGCGACCGAATATGGACTGGCATGCCATTGGGATGGCGACGTGCTGCGCTTCGAGCGCAGTGGCGTGGAGGGCGCATTGACGCTGGAAGACCAGCAGGCAGCGATGCGGATCAACCTGGGATTTCTGATGGGCGCTTTTGCGCCGGCCATCGAGGCCAAGGTGGCGGAGAAGATGCGCAAGACCTTCGCCGCCTAGGGCATTGACCCCGTGAATCAGCCTTTCAGCTCTTCGATCAGATCGATGTATTGCTGCTGGGCTTCTTCTTGCGACGTACCGGCCAGGCCGGCCCAGGCGTCGAACTTGGCGCGTCCCACGAAATCGGTCATGCCCGGACGCTCGCCGGTGGCATCACCGCTCGAACCCTGCTTGTACAGCGCGTAAATCTTCAGCAAGGTCATATTGTCCGGACGCTCCGACAGATTCTTCGAATCGAGCTGGGCCTGGTTGAACTGTTCTTGCACGCTCATGGAAACTCCTGTGATGGTTGGTTGCATTCTTGTCGCTCGGACAAGGCGGCAGGCATCTTAGCGCAGGAGACGGGAACGGCCCGGAGATTGGGGCGTACTTTAGAGGGGAACTTCAAATGCGGGGCAAGCTGCCATGCGGGCCTCGATGGCCGCGCATGGCAGTGAATCGGTGACGGTGCTTAGACAGCCAGCAGGTCGACGTCGAAGATCAGGGTGGCGTTTGGCGGAATGACGCCGCCGGCGCCACGCGCGCCATAGCCCAGGGCTGCAGGGATGGTCAGGCGACGCGAGCCGCCGATTTTCATGCCCTGAACGCCTTCGTCCCAGCCGCGGATGACCTGGCCGGCACCGAGTGCGAACTCGAACGGGTCGCCGCGGTCTTTGCTCGAATCGAACTTGGCGCCGAGGCTGCCGTCGTCGTTGCGCAGCCAGCCGGTGTAGTGCACGGTGACGTGCTGGCCAGCCTTGGCTTCGTCGCCGGTGCCGGTGACGAGTTCTTCGTATTGCAGGCCAGAATCGGTAGTGATGGTGGACATGGTCTTCCTTGTTATGCAGATTGAACGACAATTGTAGTGCATGGGTCATGAAACCGCCATTGTCCGGGGCTGCCGTGCGCTTCGTTGCCGCACGGCGCAGTCCCGTAGAATGCCGGATTGACCATCCCATCTGGAACCGCCATGCCGCACGCCGACAGCGCCACCGTTATTCCGAGAACTGCCCCGATGAAGGGGGTGATGCTGGCCTGGCGGCGCGCGCTGCGTTCGCAGTTCAGCGGCCGCATGCTGCTGCTCTCGCTGGTCCCGCTGCTGCTCTCGCTCACGCTGTGGGGCGTGGCAATGTGGCTGGGCCTGCAACCGCTGCTCGACTGGCTGCACGGCCTGTTTACCGACTACGGCGGTTTCGACGCCAGCAACAGCATGCTGGGCATGGTCGGCCTGGGCATGCTCAAGGTGATGGTCGTGCCGCTGCTGGCCATCGCGTTGCTGCTGCCCCTGATGATCGCCTCGAGCCTGCTGTTCATGGGCATCGTCGCAATGCCAGCCATCGAGCGTCACGTCAGCAGCCGCCATTTCCCGGGGCTCGAGCGGAGAGAAGGCGGCTCGTTCGTCGGCAGCCTGGCCATCAACCTGGGCAGCACGGCCGTGTTCGCGCTGCTGTGGCTATTCACGCTGCCGCTGTACGCGGTGCCACCGCTGGCCTGGCTGGTGCAGGCCGGCCTGTGGGCCTGGGTCACGTCGCGCGTGATGAGCTATGACGCGCTGGCCGCACATGCCAGCAGCGCCGAGCGCCAGGCACTGATGCGCGCTTGCCGGCCGGCATTGCTAACGATTGGCCTGGCCTCGGGCCTGGCCGGCGCACTGCCCGGTATCGCCTGGATGGGCGGGGCGGTGATCTCGGTCGTGCTGTTCCCGATCCTGGCATTTGTTTCGTTGTGGCTGTACATCATGCTTTTTCTGTTTGCCGGGCTGTGGTTCCAGTATTACTGCCTGCAGGCACTTGCCGACCTGCGCGCGCGCCAGGCCATGACACATTCTGGCGCCAGCGAGTCCATGTAAATCAGCGGTGCGCTGTGCACCATGGCGGCAGCGGGTGCGTTAACTGCCAGCGTCGGCCGTGCGCACGGCGCTTGATGCGTTGCCGCCAACTGTCATGACGCAGCGGCATCCCCTGTGGTGATGCCATTGCGCCAACCCGTTGTTTTTTTGCGAAAATATTCGCGATAACGCCAATTTGTTAAACGGTATCTCGCGTGTGTCTTATTGATGTGGTGGAATATTACCTATGGACGGAGCGATCTGGAGTGGGATTGCACTGCTGAAATTTGTGAACTAACAGACACCACAATCACTCGAACGGACCAGCAGCAAGAGATGGCGAGCAGGTTGGCGGGGGTTGCAAGCGTTTTGATTCGGACCGGTTAAGCCATCATGGAAAGTATTCGTCGCCTCGTGCGACCAAACAATGTCTTCGGCAAGCGTGCCGCCACCTCGCGGAGCGAACCGACCATGGACGGCGCAGTTGATGCGCCCGTTGTTGCGCCCGTCGCTGCGGCAGCGGCAGGGGCTTCTGCGGCCCCTGTCACGCCCGAGTCGACGGGTGACGTTCCCCTGTACGAAGCCTTCCCGCACCTGGCCGGCAACGGCGGCGTGCCGGGCGGCCCGTCCGGTGGGCCGGATGGCGCACCGCCGGCACCGCGCAAGAGCCGCTGGAAGCTCTGGCTCGCGCTGATTGGCTTGCTGCTGATCGCGATCGCGGCCGCCTGGGCCGTGATGGAAACCCGCACCTCGCGCCTGCAGTCCAAAATCTTCGCCGACATGGCCAGCGAACTGACGTTCCGCATGGGCAATGGCCCAAGCGATTCGATCCGTTTCCCCGCCGCCAGCCCGTACGACACCCGGCTCGGCTATGCCGGCCTGCCGAAATACCTCGAACGCCTGCAGACGCGCGACTACGCGATTGCATCGCAGGCGCGCATCTCGCCGCAGATGGTCAAGATGGCTGATCTGGGCCTGTACGCCACGTACCACGAGAAAACCAAGGTTGGCCTCGAGATCCTCGATTGCCGCGCCCAGCCCCTGTTCACGTCGCGCTTCCCCGAGCGCTACTACGATAAATTCGATGCCGCGCCGTCGCTGCTGGTGCAAAGCCTGCTGTTCATCGAAAACCGCGAACTGCTCGACGCGAGCCACCCGCGCCGCAACCCGGCCGTCGAATGGGACCGCTTCTCGAAGGCCGTGTTCGACAAGACGCTGGCCAGTGTCGGCCTGGGCGGCGAAGGCCGCGTGGCCGGCGGCAGCACGCTGGCAACGCAGATCGAAAAATACCGCCACTCGGCCGAGGGCCGCACCGGCTCGCTGACCGACAAGATCATCCAGATGGCCTCCGCCACGCTGCGCGCCTACCAGGACGGTGAAGACACGACGGGTTCGCGTCGCCAGGTCGTGCTCGACTACCTGAACACGGTGCCGCTGTCGGCCAAGCCCGGTTACGGCGAAGTCAACGGTATCGGCGATGGCATGTGGGTCTGGTACGGCCGCGATTTCGACAAGGTCAACGCGATGCTCAAGGGCCCGATGACGAGTCCGGACGCCGTGATGGCCTACAAGGAAGCGCTGTCGCTGATGATCGCCCAGCGCCGCCCGGCGTATTACCTGGGCGCCGGCGAAAACGACCTGGAAACCCTGACCAACAGCCACCTGCGCGTGCTGACGCAGCAGGGCGTGATTTCGCCGCAACTGCGCGACGCTGCCCTGAGCGCCAAGCTGAAACCGGCGCTGCACACGGGTGTGGCGCCGCCGCCAGCGGACGCGTTCGTTTCGCGCAAGGCCGCCAATGCGGTACGTAATCACGTGGGCTACCTGATCGGCGACGCGCGCCTGTACAACGTCGACCGCCTCGATCTGTCGGTGGTCTCGACCCTTGACGGCAATGCCCAGCAAGCCGTCACGGCTGCGCTGCGCAAGCTGTCCGACGCCGAACACGCGAAAGAAGCCGGCCTGACCGGCAAGGGCATGCTCGGCAATGGCGATCCGGCGCAAGTGGTCTACAGCTTCACGCTGATGGAGCGGGGCGAGCACGTCAACTACCTTCGGGTGCAGACCGACAACTACGACCAGCCGCTCGACATCAACGAAGGCGCCAAGCTCGACCTGGGCTCGACCGCCAAGCTGCGCACGCTGGTGACCTACCTCGACATCGTCGACCAGCTGCACAAGCGCTTTGGTGCGATGGACAAGATCGGCCTGATGGGCATCGAGGTCGATCCGAAAGACCGCATGTCGCTGTGGGGCCTCGAGTACTTCAAGACGCTGCCCGACGGCGCCGACCGCAGCCTCAAGCCGATGCTGGATGCCGCCATGGCGCGCAAGTATTCGGCCAATCCGGGCGAGCGCTTCTTTACCGGCGGCGGTGTGCATACGTTCGGCAACTTCAGCAAGCTCGACGACAGCCGCATCATGGACGTGAACCAGGCGCTGCGCAGCTCGACCAACCTCGTGTTCGTGCGCATGATGCGCGACGTCGTGCGCTACTACATGTTCCAGTTGCCGGGCTCGTCCGCGCAACTGCTGGCCGACGCCGACGATCCGCGCCGCGCCGCCTATCTGGCGCGCTTTGCCGACAATGAAGGCAAGGTCTTCATGGCCAAGTTCTGGAACAAGTACAAGGGCAAGACGCCGCAAGAAGTCGAGACGCTGCTGTTCTCCAGCGTGCGTCCGCTGGCCTCGAAGCTTGCTGCGGCCCACCGCACCGTGGTGCCGAACGCCACGCTGGCGCAGTTCGGCGCGTTCATCGATGCGTCGGTCCCGGCCAGCAACGAGATCGATCCCGACCGCATCCCGAAACTGTACGAGACCTACGACCCACGCAATATGTCGCTGGCCGACCGCGGCTACGTGTCATCGGTGCACCCGCTCGAACTCTGGCTGGTGAGCTATCTGCGCACCCATCCAAAAGCGACCTGGTCCGAGGTAACGGCGGCCAGCGTCAAGGAACGCCAGGAAGTCTACCAATGGCTGTTCAAGACGCACCGCAAGCATGCGCAGGACAACCGCATCGCCGGCCTGCTCGAAGTCGAAGCGTTCCTGAAGATCCATGCGCAGTGGAAGAAGATGGGTTACCCGTTCGACTCGCTCGTGCCGTCGTACGCCACCACGCTGGGCGCCTCGGCCGACCGGCCGGCCGCACTGGCCGAGATGATGGGCATCATCGTCAATGGCGGCGTGCGCAAACCGATCGAGCGCATCGATTCGCTGCACTTTGCCAAGGCCACGCCGTACGAAACGCTCGTGCGCCGCAACAAGGGCGGTGGCAAGGAACAAGTGCTGGCGCCGGAAGTCGCGCGCGCCGTGGCCGACGCGATCCAGGGCGTCGTGTCGGACGGTACCGCCAAGCGCGTCAAGACCGCCTTCCAGCAGGCCGACGGCAGCATCATCGCCGTGGGCGGCAAGACCGGTACCGGCGACCAGCGCTTCGATGTGTATGCGCGTGGCGGCCGCCTGATCGAGTCGCGCTACGTGAACCGGTCGGCGACGTTCGTGTTCAACATCGGCGAACGCTTCTATGGCAGCATGACGGCGTACGTGCACGGGCCGCAGTCCGAGAACTATGACTTCACCAGCGCGCTGCCGGTGCAGTTGCTGGTCACGCTGGCGCCGAGCCTGATGCCGATGATCGAACCGCCGGTCGCGCCAGCGCCCGTGGCCGGCCAGGCCGTCGCCGCCGCGCCGCGGCAGTGCGTGCGTTGAGGCCACAGCAGGATCTTCCGGGCGCGCCGGTCAAGGGGCTGCGCGCCCGCCTGCAGAACTTCAGCATCGTCTCGCTGCGCGACCTGGTCGTGGCCACCGGCCCGACGATCCTGATGGTCGCAGCGGCCGTGGTGCTCGCCTACTGGTGGGTCGACCCGGCGCCGCCGCGCACGCTCCGCCTGGCCACGGGCCAGGAAAATTCCGCGTACGAGCAGTTTGGCAAGCAATATGCGAGTGTGCTGGCGCGCGACGACATCAAGGTCACGCTGCAGGGCACGCTCGGCTCGCAGGACAATCTGCAGCAGTTGCTGGCCGGGCAGGCCGACGTCGCCTTCGTGCAAAGCGGCTCGACCGACGATACGACTGGCAACGCCGACAGCGTCGAACGTCGCGGCCTGGTGTCGCTGGGCAGCCTGTTTACCGAACCGGTCTGGCTGTTCGTGCGCGACGAAGCGAAGGTCACGCGCCTGACCGATCTGCGCGGCAAGCGCATCAACCTGGGGCCGGAAGGCACGGGCGTGCCGCGCCTGGTGCGTCAGCTGCTCGACGCCAACAATATCGTGCCGGGCGCATTGACGATCAGCGACCTGGCCAACACGCCGGCCACCGTCGAATTGCTGGCCGGTCGCATCGACGGCTTGGTGTTCAGCTCGGCGCCCGAAGCGCCGCTGATCCAGATGCTGCTGCAAACGCCAGGCATCCGCCTGTTCGACTTTTCGGAGGCCGAAGCCTATACGCGGCGCCTGCCGTTCCTGACGCACGTGGTGCTGCCGCGCGGGATCGTCGACCTGGGCCGCAATATCCCGAACCAGGATTACCACCTGATCGCGCCGACCGCCACGCTTGTCGCGCGCGAGGAAATCCATCCGGCGCTGGTGGGCCTGCTGGTCAAGGCGGCGACCGAGATCCACGGCGGCGCCGGCTGGTTCCAGCAGCAGGGCCAGTTCCCGTCGCCGAAGTACACCGAGATCCCGGTCGCGCCCGAGGCCGCGCGCTACTACCGCGACGGCCCGCCGTTCATGCAGCGCTACCTGCGCTTCTGGCTGGCCAACCTGGCCGAGCGGCTGTGGGTCGTGGTGGTGGCGCTGACGGCGCTCTTGATCCCGCTGTCCAAGATCGTGCCGCCGATCTATGTATGGCGCGTGCGCTCGCGCGTGTACCGCTGGTATGGTGAGCTGCGCGCGATCGAGCAGGCGCTGGAAGAGAGTGGGGCGGATGCCACCGACGCGGTGCGCAAGGAGTTGCTGGGCCGGCTGGACGGGCTGGAAGACCGCGTCAACCATATCTCGGTGCCGCTGGCCTATGCAGACGAGCTGTACCGTCTGCGCAGTCATATCCACCTGGTGCGCGAGCGGGTGCGTGGTGTGCATGAAGAGCAGGTAGCGCAGCCGTTGGCGTGATCATTTCTCTTTGAAATTGGTCGGGAAATCCCATTACACTGGCGTCCCCATTCATTTCTTCCAAGGCCGCCATGATCCGCCGCACGCTTCCCGCCCTTGTTTTCGGCTTGTGCCTTGCCGCTGGTTTGGTTAGTCCATCTACCGCGATTGCCGCCGACAGCGTCAAGGACAGCAAGCGCCCGACGCGCGAAGCCTATACCAAGTACGAGTACCGGATCCCGATGCGTGACGGCGTGCAGTTGTTCACGGTCGTCTATGTGCCGAAGGACAGCTCGCGCAGCTACCCGTTCCTGATGCAGCGCACCCCGTACAGCGCCGGCGTGCGCGCCGAAGGCGAACTGCGCTATGGCGTGGACTGGCTGCCCGAGTCGCTGGGGCCATCGCGCGAATTTGAAGAGGCCGGCTACATCTTCGTGAGCCAGGACGTGCGCGGCCGCTACATGTCCGAAGGCGCGTGGCAGGAAATGACGCCGCACGGCAAGGGCAAGCTGGCAAAAGGCGAGGGCCGCGAGAGCGACGACATGCACGACACAGTGACATGGCTGCTCAAGAACATCCCGAACAACAATGGCAAGGTGGGCATCTGGGGCATCAGCTACCCGGGCTTCTACGCCGCTGCCAGCGTCATCGATTCGCATCCGGCGATCAAGGCCGCCTCGCCCCAGGCGCCGATTGCCGACCTGTACATGGGCGACGATTCGTACCACGGCGGCGCCTTCAAGCTGGCGGCCAACTTCGACTTTTATGCCGCTTTCACGGCGGCGCCGAACCCGACGCCGCTGCCGAAAACCGGCAGCGAATTTGATTACGGCGTGGCCGACGGCTACGATTATTTTCTGAAGCACCGCACGCTGGCGAACATCGCGGCGACCATGACCGCCACGCAGCGCGAGCTGTTCATGCCGAACATCGAGCACGACACGTATGACAGCTTCTGGAAAGAACGCGCCATCGGCCCGCACCTGAAGAACGTCAACGCCGCCGTGCTGACGGTGGGCGGCTGGTTCGATGCCGAAGACGCCGCCGGCCCGTTCATCGTGCACAGCGCGCTGGAAGCGCAGAACAAAGGTGGCAACCATGCGCTTGTGGTGGGACCGTGGGTGCACGGCGGCTGGGCACGCGGGGATGGCGCCCGGCTTGGCCACGTCACGTTCGACGCGAAAACAAGTGAATGGTTCCGGCGCGAAGTCCAGTTTCCGTTCTTCGAGCAGCACCTGAAGGGCATCAAGCCGGGCAGGACGCTGGCGCCGGTGACCGTGTTCGAGACGGGCACGAATGTCTGGCGCCAGTACGACGCCTGGCCGCCGAAACCGGCGAAAGCGCGCACGCTGTACTTCGGCACGAATGGCACGCTGGGCTGGCAACAGCCGGCCGCAAATACGACCACGGGCGCCGGTTTCGACGAATACGTGGCCGACCCGGCACGTCCCGTGCCGTACATCGGCTACCCGGCGCTGGGCGTGCCGCGCGAATACATGGTGTCGGACCAGCGCTTTGCCGCCACGCGGCCCGACGTGCTGGTGTACCAGAGCGCCGTGCTGGAAGAGGACGTGACGGTTGTAGGGCCGGTGATACCGAAGCTGTTCGTCTCGACGAGCGGCACCGATGCCGACTGGGTCGTCAAGCTGATCGATGTCTACCCGGCCAGCTTCCCGACCCCGGCAGCCGTGCGGGGCGGCGATGTCGGTCCGCCATCGGTCAGCCTGGGTGGTTTCCAGCAACTGGTACGCGGCAATCCGCTGCGCGGCAAGTTCCGCAACAGCTATGAAACGCCGGAAGCGTTCGTGCCGGGCAAGGTCGAGCCCATCAAATACGAACTGGGCCAGGTCAACCACACCTTCCGGCGCGGCCACCGGATCATGGTGCAGGTGCAGAGTTCATGGTTCCCGCTGATCGACCTGAATCCGCAAACCTTCATGCGCATTCCCGACGCACAGCCGGGCGACTTCAAGAAGGCGTCCCAGCGCATGTACCACGCGCCGGGGACAGCGTCCGGGCTGGAGCTGATGGTGCTGCCGAACCCGGGCAGTACCAACTAGATCAGGCGCCGATCCACGGCAAGCCCGCCGTGCACCAGCCGCCAATGGTCTTGCGGTGGCCGTCGCCATCGCGATCGCCTTCGAATCCTTCCAGGATGTCGAAGGCGTTTGCATAGCCCAGTTCGGTCGCCACGCGCGCACTGTGGCGCGAGCGCACGCCCGAGCGGCACAGGAACAGCAGCACGTCGTCCTTGCCCGCCGCCTGTTCGAGTTGCGCGACAAAGTCGGGATTCGGTGCGCCGCCCGGATAGGTTGCCCACTGCACCGCCAGGTGCTGGGCGTCGCCGATCGCGACCCGCCCCACCCAGTCGCGTTCGGCGTTGGTGCGCACATCGACCAGCTTGACGTCGGGGCTGCCCTGGAGCAGGTCGTACGCTTCCTGAGGCGTGACTGCACCAGCGTAGGGCTGGCCAGCGCCACGCTGGCGCGCCGCCGTGAGAATTTGTTCTTTGGTCATATTCGTGGTGCCCATTGTTGGTTCATCGTTTGTCATGCACCAATCTGGCGCGCAGCGTTGTGCGCCCATTTGGTGCAAGCACGTAGAATTGCTCTTTGCTGGTGCAAATCGACACGCAGGTAAATCTTCCCGGATGCCCCCGGTCGAGGCGATTTTATGGGTAAACTAGCCCATTGCCCAAGAACGATTTGCGCATGACCTCATGCACAGAAGTCAGTACCGCAGTTGGCACAATTTGTGCTTCAACATGATGCAAGTTGTCGGTTCGCATAGACTGACATCCTTTTTTCAATTAGGAGATTCCGAATGGCAAAGTCCGCCGCAGATGTAATGCAAATGGTCAAGGACAACGAAGTCAAATTCGTTGATTTACGCTTCGCCGATACCCGCGGCAAGGAACAGCACGTCACGGTCCCGGTGTCGCACTTCGACCTGGACAAATTCGAATCCGGTCACGCCTTCGACGGTTCGTCGATCGCCGGCTGGAAAGGTATTGAAGCGTCGGACATGCTCCTGATCCCGGATGCAAACACCGCCAATATCGACCCGTTCATGGAAGAGACCACGCTGTTCATGCAGTGCGACGTCGTCGAGCCATCGGACGGCAAGGGCTACGACCGCGATCCGCGCTCGATCGCCAAGCGCGCTGAAGCGTACCTGAAATCGTCGGGCATCGGCGACACCGCCTACTTCGGTCCGGAACCTGAATTCTTCATCTTCGACGCCGTGCGCTGGAAGCTGGACATGTCGGGTTGCTTCGTCAAGATCGACTCGGAAGAAGCATCGTGGTCGACCGACAAGGAATTCGAAGGCGGCAACAGCGGTCACCGTCCAGGCGTGAAGGGCGGCTATTTCCCAGTGCCACCAGTTGATTCGTTCCAGGACATGCGTTCGGAAATGTGCCTGATCCTCGAATCGATGGGCATCCCGGTCGAAGTGCACCACCACGAAGTCGCCGGCGCCGGCCAGAACGAAATCGGCACCAAGTTCTCGACGCTGATCGAGCGCGCCGACTGGACCCAGAACATGAAGTACGTGATCTGGAACGTGGCCCACAGCTACGGCAAGACCGCGACCTTCATGCCAAAGCCAATGGCTGGCGACAATGGTTCGGGCATGCACGTGCACCAGTCGATCTGGAAAGATGGCAAGAACCTGTTCGCAGGCGACGGCTATGCCGGTCTGTCGGAAACGGCGCTGTTCTACATCGGCGGCATCATCAAGCACGCCCGTGCCCTGAACGCGATCACCAATCCAGGCACCAACTCGTACAAGCGCCTGGTGCCAGGCTTCGAAGCCCCGGTCAAGCTGGCGTACTCGGCCCGTAACCGTTCGGCCTCGATCCGCATCCCGCACGTGGCAAACCCGAAAGGCCGCCGCATCGAGACGCGTTTCCCGGATCCACTGGCAAACGTCTACCTGTGCTTCGCAGCACTGATGATGGCCGGTCTGGATGGTATCCAGAACAAGATCCACCCGGGCGAAGCGGCAACCAAAGACCTGTACCATCTGCCGCCTGAAGAAGACAAGCTGATCCCGACGGTGTGCGCATCGCTGGAAGAAGCGCTCGACGCACTGAACGAAGACCGCGAGTTCCTGACCCGTGGCGGCGTGTTCAGCGACAGCATGATCGATGCCTACATCGACCTGAAGATGCAGGAAGTCCAGCGCATGCGCATGACCCCGCACCCAGCCGAATTCGACATGTACTACTCGTCGTAATCGGCCTGATCATGCTGGCGCGGCAAAGCGTCGCGCCAGCTGGCGGGTAGAACAAACGCGGGGAAAGCCATGCTTTCCCCGCGTTTTTTGTTGCTTGGGGTTTATATTCCTTGGGGTATAGTCGGGCGCATCTACAATAGCGTGCCCTTGCGACCAACCGGGATGGGAATGACAAATAGTGTGTTTCAGGCCAGTGTGGCCGTTTTTACCGCCGTGTTTGCCTCTGTGCTGCTGTGCGCCAGTGCGCACGCGCAAATCTACCGTTGTACCGATGCCAATGGCCGGCCGCTGTACACCGACACCAAGGTGGGCAAGTGCCAGCTGATCGATACCGGCTACAGCGCGCCGCCGGCAGCCTCGGCCCCGATTCCCGCACCGCGTTCGGCAGGGGGCGGTGGCGCGTCATCGGGGCCGGCGCCAGGCGCCGCCCCGAGCGCGGCCCAGTCGAACTTCCCGCGCGTGGACAACGTCCTGCAGCGCGCCCGCGACGACGAGCGGCGCGAGATCCTGAGCGATGAACTGCGCCTGGAAGAACGCAAGCTCACCGATCTGAAGCGCGTCTTCAACAACGGCGAACCAGAACGGCAGGGCAACGAGCGCAACTACGCCAAATACCAGGAGCGCGTGGCCTCCATGCGCGACGAAATCAACCGCAGCGAACGCAATATCGAAGCGCTCAGGCGCGAGATCGGCAATATCAGATGACCCTGCCTCCGATGGCCCCGCCCGTGTACGACCCGGGCAACCCGGCCCGTTACGCCGGCCTGGACTTGCTGGCCTCGGCCGTGATGATGACCGGGCCGGACGGCGAAGTGGTGTATGCCAACGCCGCCGCCGAAAACCTGATGGAGCTGTCGTTCAAGTCGCTGCAGCGACATCGCCTGCCCGAGCTGTTTACCAACGGCGCCGAGATTGGCGTCTTGATCACGCAGGCGCTCGTGCACCAGTACGCCGACCTGCGCCAGGATCTGACGCTGCAGCGCAGCGGGCGCGAGCCGCTGCACGTGAACAGCATCGTCAGCGCGCTGGGCGACGGCACGGCGCTGATCGAGCTGCGCGAGAACGTCCAGCAGCTAAAGCTCGACCGCGAAGAGCGCCTGATGGACCAGAGCCAGGCCAACAAGGAACTGATCCGCAACCTGGCGCACGAGATCAAGAACCCGCTGGGCGGCATCCGCGGCGCCGCGCAGCTGCTCGAACTCGAACTGCCGCCACACCACCTGCTGGAGCTGCAGGAATACACGCAGGTGATCATCAAGGAAGCCGACCGACTGCAAACGCTGGTCGACCGCCTGCTGGCGCCGCACCGCAAGCCGCACATCGTCGGCGACGTCAATATCCATGAAGTGTGCGAACGCGTGCGCAGCCTGATTCTGGCCGAATTCCCGCAGGGCCTGTCGATCCGGCGCGATTACGATGCGTCGATTCCCGAATTCCGCGGCGATATGGAGCAGCTGATCCAGGTGGTGTTGAACATCGCCCACAACGCCGCGCAGGCCGTCGCCGGGCGCATTGCGCAGGGCGACGCCGAGATCGTGTTGCGCACCCGCGTGGCGCGCCAGGTCACGCTGGCCAAGGTCCGCTACGGGCTGGCATTAGACTTGCATATCATTGACAATGGACCGGGCATCGCGCCCGATATCCGCGACCGCATTTTCTATCCGCTCGTATCCGGGCGTGACGGCGGGAGTGGCCTCGGGCTGACGCTGGCGCAAACCTTTGTGCAGCAACACCTGGGTGTGATCGAGTGCGAAAGCCGGCCTGGACTGACGGATTTCCGGATCCTGCTGCCCCTGCCATAAGCGGGAGACAGCGGACCGTCCCGACCAGTCCTTTATTGAATCCATGTTGCGGGAAGCACGAAACCATGAAACCAATCTGGATTGTCGACGACGATGCATCGATTCGCTGGGTCCTCGAAAAGGCCCTGGCGCGCGAAAGTCTGGAGACCCGCAGCTTCGCCAATGCGCGCGAAGCGATGACCGCCTTTGAAACCGACACCCCGCAAGTGCTGGTGTCGGATATCCGGATGCCGGGCGAATCCGGCATCGACCTGCTGCAAGCCGTCAAGGAGCGCCATCCGGGCCTGCCGGTCATCATCATCACCGCCTTCTCGGACCTCGATTCGGCGGTGTCCTCGTTCCAGGGCGGCGCCTTTGATTACCTGGCCAAGCCATTCGACATCGACAAGGCCGTCTCGCTGATCCGGCGTGCGTTAGAGGAGAGTTTGCGCGAAGCGAGCGTCGAAGCCCCTCCGGCGGAAACGCCCGAGATCCTCGGCCATGCGCCGGCGATGCAGGAAGTGTTTCGCGCCATCGGCCGCCTGTCGCAGTCGAACGTCACGGTACTGATCACGGGCGAATCGGGTACGGGCAAGGAACTCGTGGCGCGCGCGCTGCACAAGCACAGCCCGCGCGCGCAGCAACCGTTCATCGCGTTGAACACGGCGGCGATCCCGAAAGACCTGCTCGAATCCGAGCTGTTCGGCCACGAGCGCGGCGCGTTCACCGGTGCGCAGGCGATGCGGCGCGGCCGCTTCGAGCAGGCCGAGGACGGCACGCTGTTCCTCGACGAAATCGGCGACATGCCGTTCGACCTGCAGACGCGCCTGCTGCGCGTGCTGTCCGATGGCCACTTCTACCGCGTGGGCGGCCACCAGCCGGTCAAGGCCAATGTGCGCGTGATTGCGGCCACCCACCAGAACCTCGAGCAGCGCGTGCGCGACGGCCTGTTCCGCGAAGACTTGTACCACCGCCTGAACGTGATCCGCCTGCGCCTGCCGTCGCTGCGCGAACGCAACGAAGACATTCCTGTTCTTACGCGCCACTTCCTGGTGCAAAGTGCGCACCAATTGGGGGTGGAACCCAAGCGCATGAGCGAGCAGGCGATGCGCTTCCTGTCGGGCCTCGAGCTGCCGGGCAATGTGCGCCAGCTGGAAAACCTGTGCAACTGGATCACCGTGATGGCCCCCGGCCAGACGGTCGAAGTCAAGGACTTGCCGCGCGACCTGACCCAGGGCCAGGCGCCGCTGACGGGTACCGGCGTGCCGAATGTCGTGCCGCTGTCCGACGGCATCGTCAGCGCCGGTGCGCAGCCAATGGCCTCTGGCGGTGGCGTCGTGCTGCAGACAGCCGGCGTGCAGTCGCCCGAAGGCTGGCTGGCCCTGCTTGAACTGCAGGCGGCCGGCATGCTGAGCGCAGGGCAGATGGACGTGATGGACATTCTGGGCCGCCAGTTCGAATCGGCCCTGATCCGCACGGCCCTCAAGCACACACACGGGCGCAAGAACGATGCGGCCATGCGGCTCGGGATCGGGCGCAATACGATCACGCGCAAGATCGTGGAGCTGGGGATCGACGGGGCGCGCGAAGAGTAGGCTGTCAGATGGCTGGGCGTTGGTGTAAAGTCCTGCATCGGCGCGCTGCGCCCGTTTCATTTTCTACTCAATGCTGATCAATTGCGTCGCCTACCAGGAAGGCAAAAAGCTGTCCGATATCCCGGTCGAGGATATCAGCGAATACATCAAGCTGGATGACACCTTTGTCTGGGTCGCGCTGCGCGACCCAAACGCTGCCGACATCGCGCTGATGCAGGAAGAATTCGGCCTGCACGAACTGGCGGTGGAAGATGCGCTGCGCGGTCACCAGCGGCCCAAGCTCGAAGAGTATGGCGACTCGCTGTTCGTCGTCGTGCAGATCGTCGAACTGGTGGGCGACGAGATGTCGGTTGGTCAGTTGTCGGTATTTGCCGGCCCCAATTACGTGCTGTCGGTGCGGCGCGATGCCAACCAGGGCTTCCTCGGTGTGCGTGCGCGCGCCGAGCGTGAACCGCACCAGCTCAGGAAAGGTGCCGGCTTCGTGCTGTATGCGCTGGTCGACGCCGTCGTCGACCGCTACTTCCCCGTGGTCGACGCGCTCGAATCCGAGCTCGAATCGATCGAAGACCACATCTTTTCGATGCAGGGCAAGCAGCGCGACAACGTCGAGCGCCTGTATGACCTGAAGCGCAAGGCGCAGACGCTGCGCCACGCAGTGATGCCGCTGATGGACGCGCTGGGGCGCCTGTACGGCGGACGCGTGCCGGCCGTGGTGGATGAAACCCAGGAATACTTCCGCGACGTACACGACCACCTGCACCGCATTGCCGGCCGCCTGGACGCCGTGCGCGACACGATCAATACCGCGATCCAGGTCACGCTGTCGATGGTGGCCATCGAAGAAAACGAAGTGAGCAAGAAGCTGGCGTCGTACGCTGCGATCTTCGCGGTGTTCACCGCGTTTGCCGGCGTGTGGGGGATGAACTTCGAATTCATGCCCGAGCTGAAATGGAAGTACGGCTACCCGTTTGCGATCTTCACGATGGTGTGCGTGTGCGGCTACCTGTATCGCAAGTTCAAGCGGGTGGGGTGGCTATAGGACCTGGCGCTTGCCGGCCGTGGCGGCCGCGCCGCCAGACGCCACGATCACCAGCACGATTGCCAGCCATTGCAGGCTGGTCAGGCGTTCTCCAAGCCAGATGAAGCCGGCCAGCGCCGCGATGGCCGGTCCGCTGCTGACCAGGATGCCGAACACCCGCTGCGGCAGGCGCCGCAGCGCCATCATCTCGAGCGAGTAGGGCAGTGCGGACGACAGCAGTGCCACCGCCACGCCACCCGCCAGGATGGCCGGCGTGAACAGCGCCATCCCCGCATGCGCCACGCCGAACGGCACGGCGAACACGCTGGCTGCCAGCAAGCCCCAGGCCACGGCCTGGCCGCCGTTCAGGGTCGAGACGCGCTTGCCGAACACGATGTACATCGCCCAGCAGAACGCCGCCGCCAGCGCATACGCGATGCCGGCCGGGTCGAGCTGCGTTGCGCCGGCCACCGGCAGCAGCAGCCACAGGCCAACGCCGGCGCACACGACCCAGATAAAATCGCGCGCATGGCGCGACGACAGCACGACCACCGCCAGCGGCCCCGTGACTTCGATCGCCACCGCGATCCCGAGCGGGATGCGCTCGAACGCGCGGTAGATGCACAGGTTCATCGCGCCCAGCATCAGGCCGTACACGAGCAGGTTGCCCACGTCGGCGCGCGCCGGGCGGCCGAAGCGCCACGGGCGCACGATGGCCAGCAGGATCAGCGCCGCCAGCCCCACGCGCAGCGCGGTGACGCCTTCGCTGCCGACGGCGGGGAACAGGCCCTTGGCCCAGGCCGCGCCCGCATTGACCGACACCATCGAGGCCAGGATCGCCAGACCCGGGCCCCATGCGGCATGCCGGTCAGCCGCGCTCAACGTGGCGCCATGGCCAGCGCCACCGCCTCGGCCACGCGGATGCCGTCAACGGCCGCCGACATGATGCCGCCCGCGTAACCGGCGCCTTCGCCGGCCGGGAACAGGCCGCGCGTGTTCAGGCTTTGCAGGTCGTCGTTGTTGCGCCGGATGCGGATCGGCGACGAGGTGCGCGTTTCCACGCCGGTCAGCACGGCGTCTTCCTTGTAGTAGCCCTTGATCTGCTTGTCGAACGCAACGAACGCTTCGCGCATCGCGACGATCGCGTAGTCGGGCAGCGCCGTGGCCAGGTCGGTCAGGTGCACGGCCGGCAGGAACGATGGCGTGACGGACCCGAGCGACGTGGACGGCCGGCCGGCCACGAAGTCGCCCATCAGCTGGCCCGGTGCGTCGTAGGTCGAGCCGCCCAGCACGAATGCGCGCGATTCGAGCTCGCGCTGGAACGCGATGCCGGCCAGCGGGTGGCCCGGGAAATCCTCGGGCGTGATGCCGACCACGATCGCGCTGTTGGCATTGCGCTCGTTGCGCGAATACTGGCTCATGCCGTTGGTGACGACGCGGCCTTCTTCGCTCGACGCAGCCACCACGGTGCCGCCCGGGCACATGCAGAAGCTGTAGACCGAGCGGCCATTGGACGCGTGGTGCACGATCTTGTAGTCGGCTGCGCCCAGCAGCTTGTTGCCGGCGTTCGGGCCAAAGCGGCAGACGTCGATCAGCGACTGCGGGTGCTCGACCCGGAAGCCGATCGAGAACGGCTTGGCTTCGATGTAGACGCCCCGTTCGTACAGCATTTCGAAGGTATCGCGCGCGCTGTGGCCGATGGCGATCGTCAGGTGGCGGGTGGGGATTTCTTCGCCGCTGGCCAGACGCACGCCGACCACCTGGCGCACGCCGCCGGTTTCCTCGACCAGCACATCCTGCATGCGCGTATCGAAGCGCATTTCGCCGCCCAGGTTGATGATCTCGGCGCGCATCTGTTCGACCATCTTGACCAGGCGGAAGGTGCCGATGTGCGGCTTGCTGACGTACATGATCTCTTCGGGCGCGCCGAACTTGACGAACTCGGTCAGCACCTTGCGGCCGTAGTGGTTGGTGTCCTTGATCTGGCTGTACAGCTTGCCATCGGAGAAGGTACCTGCACCGCCTTCGCCGAACTGCACGTTCGACTCGGTATCGAGCTTGCGCTTGCGCCAGAAGCCGAAGGTATCGACGGTGCGCTCGCGCACGACCTTGCCGCGCTCGAGCACGATCGGGTTCAGCCCCATCTGCGCCAGGATCAGCGCGACGAACAGCCCGCACGGCCCCGTGCCGACGACGACCGGGCGCGGCGTACCGGGCGCCGGTTTCGCGGCATTGACGAACTTGTACTCGACGTCGGGCGCACGCATGACGTGCGGATCGCGCAGCTTCGCCAGCACGGCCTCGTCGTCGGCGACGGTCGCGTCGATCGAGTAGATCAGGACGATGGCGGATTTCTTGCGCGCGTCGTAGCTGCGCTTGTAGACGGAAAAGTCGAGCAGCTCGGCGTCAAGGATGCCAAGGCGGGCCAGGATGGCCTCGCGCAGGGCGGCATCGGGGTGGTTCAGGGGGAGTTTGAGTTCGTTAATACGCAGCATGGGAGTGGTTGCTGGTGAGGCAACAAAGAATTGCGGGCAAGGCGCTATTTTACCGCGACGCTCAACGACAAGTTGGGCTATGGAACGAAAAAATGATTCGTCTAATAAGGCTGTATTTACAGAATGATTGTGTTTCTGGTGTTTTTTCGCCGAAGGCGCGCCGACTGGACAAAAAGCGTGGCGGGATACATCGACTATTGTGGAAATGAGACAACGATTCTGGCCGTAGTTTTAACTTCCGATGACCGTTTTTATACCCGCTAATGTGCACTGCAACAGAGAGTAAATACTGCCTTTTTGGTGAGTGGGCGCACCCCCTTGGTGCGCTGTGTCGGGGATGCCACATTGTGCATCTGAAAATTCTTCATGCAGATTGATATGTATGAAAAGTTGTTGACGCCATAACGCCAGATGAACGAACGTAGATGAACGTTCATTTTTTCTTTTCAGGAAAATTGGCATGAGCGTACTTACAGGATGGTGCGGGTGGAGTAAGGATTTGTGCCACAGCCATTGCGCTGCCTGGTGCGACCGATAACAGGACTGCCATGAGCGGTCCGATATAAGCGAGAAAGCGAAATCACATGTTGAAGAAAACCGTATTAGTTCACACACTGAGTCTGGCGTTCGGTGGTGCAGTGCTGGGCATGGCCGCGATGTCGCCGGCGATGGCGCAGTCCAATGCATCGGGTTCGGTCTATGGCAAGGTCGCAGGCGGCGCCGGAGACACGGTAACCCTGGTCAACTCGGGTACCAATGCAACGCGTACGACGACTGTCGATGCAAGCGGCAACTTCCGCGTTACCAGCCTTCCTATCGGCGTCTACACCGCCACCCTGACCAAGGGCGGCGCAAGCGTCGGCAGTACCCAGGTCGAGGTTCTGGCGGGTCAGGGTATCGAAGCGAGTTTCGCGACTGCAGTGGCAGGCGGTGTTCAATCGGTCCAGGTGAGCGGTCGCCGCAACCGGATCGACGTGTCGAGCTCGAACAACGGTGCAACGTTCACGGCGCGCGAGCTGGAGAAACTGCCAGTCGGCCGCAATGTGGAATCGATCGTCCAGCTGGCCCCGAACACCACGCGCGGCGATCCGAGTTACCCGGCCGGCGCCAGTTTCGGCGGCGGCGCGGCATCGGAGAATGCGTACTACATCAACGGCATGGTCGCGACCAACGCGTTGACGCAGCTGGGTGCCATGGAGCTGCCGTTCGGCGCGATCGCTCAAGCGCAGATCCTGACCGGTGGCTTCGGTGTCGAATTCGGCCGTTCGACCGGTGGTGTGGTCAATGTCACGACCAAGTCCGGCACGAATACCTGGGAAGTCGGCGGTCTGGCGTCCATCATGCCAAAATCCACCCGCGCCAAGTACCACGACTTGTACTACGCAAACACCGGTGTGTTCCCACGCACTGATGGCACGTTGTACCAGCGCCGCGAAGACAATGAGCTGACCGAAAAGCAGTATTCGGCATGGGCTGGCGGCCCGCTGATCAAGGACACCCTGTTCGGTTTCGTGGCACTGGAACAGACCAAGCGCGAACAGAACCTGGTGAACGGCACGAGCGCATCGACGGTGTTGGGCAGCAGCGGTTATCGCGAAGCAGAAACGACGTCCAAGCGCTATCTCGGCAAGCTGGACTGGAACATCAACGATAACCATCGTATCGAGTTCACCTCGATCGGTGATCTGCCGGAAACCGACCTGCGTTACAAGTCGTATAACTACGCGACTCGCGAGGTCGGTTCAACGGTCAACTCGGAAATCCACCAGGAATTCGGCCCGATCAACCCGAACGGCGGCAAGCTGAACAGCCTGCGCTATATCGGCAATATCACCGACGACCTGACCATTAACATTCTGTACGGCAAGACCAAGTCGGAGCACATCTACGTTCCGACTGGTTACGATCCGACCTTGCTGCAAGTGACGGCATCGCCGGAAAACCGGGCTCCTGGTCTGGCGTATGTAGGTGGTCAGCGTATTACCGGCAACATCCCGCTGAGCGGCTCGACCGACGAGGTGAGCTCCAAGCGTCTGGATCTGGAATACAAGATGGGTAACCACACCTTGCGTGCTGGTCTGGACAACAACAAGGCAGTCTCGACCGGTGCAGGCGATGCCTACGCTGGTGGCGGTCTCTGGACTTATCTGCGTGAACTGGAAAATGGCGTACCGCAAACGACCAGGCCAATTGCGGGTGACGGGAATGATATTCCGGCGCTGGGCCAATTCGGCGGCCTTGCTGGTCAGGGCTATTACGTGAGCCGTACCATCTATTCGACCATCTCGAACGCGTTTGCAGGCCAGGATGCGCAATACCTGGAAGACCGCTGGCAGGTGAACAAGGACGTTCTGCTCACGCTCGGCGTGCGTCGCGAAGGCTTCTACAACGCCAATCAGGACGGTACCAAGTACATCGAGATGAAGAACCAGATCGCGCCGCGTGCAAACATTGCGTGGGACGTGAATGGTGACGGCACGTTCAAGGTGTTTGGCAGCGTTGGCCGCTACACCGTGCAGATTCCGACGCTGGTTGCGCTTCGTGGTGCGAATGGTTCAGAATATACGACCCAGTATTTTGCCTATAGCGGCACCGACGCAAACGGTCAGCCAACCGGTCTGACACAGCTGACTGGGATTGGCTCGAACAACAATGAGTTCGGCCAGGCCAAGGATCCGAATACGGTCGCCGCGCAGGACATGAAGCCGGCGTTCCAGGACGAGATTACCCTGGGTCTCGAGCGCCAGTTGACGCCGGACTACAATTTTGGCGCCAAGTTCACTTACCGCACGTTGCGTTCAACGATCGACGATACCTGCGATCCGCGTCCGTTCAACCGGTTTGCCGAGCGTAACGGCATCGACACGTCGAACTATGGCGGGTTTGGCTGCGCCAGCTTCAATCCAGGCGAAGCCAACGACTTCCTGGTGGACTATGCGGGTAACGGTACCTATACCAAGGTCCATCTGACCAAGGAAGAGCTGGGATTCGACAAGCCGAAGCGTACCTATGCGGCACTGGATTTCTTCCTCGAGCATGGCTATCGTAATGGCTGGTACGCCAAGGTCAACTACACTCTGGGCCGCAGCAAGGGTAATACGGAAGGTCAGACCCTGTCGGATACCGTCAATGCCCAGGGCGATGTGGCCGCAACCCAGACCTGGGATTACCCGGAGCTGATGATTGGTTCGAACGGCCTGCTGCCAAACGACCGCAAACATCAGATCAAGGCGTTTGGCTTTGTCGATGTGACGGAAGAGATCGTTATTGGCGGTAACCTGCTGCTGGCATCGGGCCGTCCGCGTTCGTGCTCCGGCACCAACCCGACCACCAACGCGCCGGGCTGGGAAGGTCCAAACTACCAGTCGGCTTCGCGCTACTGCCTTGGCGAAACTGGTGCTCAAAACACATTGGTTCAACGTGGAACGCTTGGTCGTTTGCCATGGGAAAAGACGCTCGACCTGAACGTGGTCTACCGTCCGACCTTCCTGGCTGGCCTGGCACTGAAAATCGACGTGTTCAACGTGCTGAACGACCAGTCGACGCAAAAGGTCAACGAGCGTTACAACACCGGCAACAATCGTTATGCGCTGTACGAAACTCCGACCTACTTCAGCGCACCGCGTGCGGCGAGGTTCTCGATCGAGTACAACCGTCGATTCAACTGATCGCGTATTTGATGTAGAGCACCACGAGCGCGACCAGTAAGGGAAGGTCGCTGCTCTTTACAACCCCTGCCGGCAGAGATGCCAGCAGGGGTTTTTGTCGTCGACGTCCGGATGTGACGTCGGTCACCTTGCAAGCGCCGCCCACTGGGTCATTACTATTAGGTTGCCGAAAAACATTGTGTTGTATTTACGCAACCAATCCCGTCGCGCCCAATAATGGTGCACTGAAATAGAAACCTGAATAGACATGTGCCCAGATCACCGGCTTTGTTGCGAATACGCTCAAGATTTAATTGCAAAAATACAGTAAATACAAGACCTTAAATGTTCTTGGGTGCCGTTGGGATAGTGAAAGACATGCACCAACTTGATATTGCGCTGCACCACCATCGAACCTTTCCAACTTTCAAAAAAATAAAGTGTTGTATTTCACACTCGGCACCCTTGGTGCTGTGTTGACACTATTCTTGACGCCATGTTTTTATAGCTCCACTTGAATAACGTTTGGTTTCATCCGAGCACTTATTTAGGCTGATCGTCCCCAGTAAAACGTATGCATGAAAAATACTGCTGTCCAGAATGCGATAAACGGTCGAGGTATTTCCAGCTTGCCAGCGCGATCGCGATGCTTGTCGGCATGAGCGGCCGGTAGGCAGGGCCTGCTGGATAAGACACACGAGCATTTTGGTGCGCAATAACCGATAAGAAAGTACGAGGAGAATCACCCATGATGTTGAAACTGAAGTCGATGCCTTTCGCGATTGCCTGCGCAATTGCCAGCGGCGCCCTGACCTGCGCAGCGCCGGCGTTTGCCCAGGCCCAGCAGGGCAGCACCGAACCGGCCGCGCAGCGCGTCGTCGTGACGGGCTCGCTGATCAGCCGTACCAACACCGAAACGCCGACTCCGGTCCAGGTGCTGACCGCAGCCGACATCCAGAAGAGCGGCAAGACCTCGGTTGCCGAGCTGCTGACCGACCTGGCCGCCAACGGCGCCGGTACCCTGGGCACCGGCTTTGCCGGCGCATTCGCCAATGGCGCATCGGGTATCTCGCTGCGCGGCCTGACCGTGGGCGCGACCCTGGTGCTGATCGACGGCCACCGCATGGCCCCGTACCCACTGTCGGATGACTCCCAGCGCTCGTTCGTCGACGTGTCGTCGATCCCGTTCGACGCGATCGAGAGCATCGAGATCCTGAAAAGCGGCGCTTCGTCGCTGTACGGCTCGGACGCTATCGCCGGCGTCATCAACATCAAGCTCAAGAAAAACCTGAACGGCACCCGCATGTCGGCCGAAGTCGGCGACACGCAGCATGGTGGCGGCAAGACCAAGCGCGCGTCGATCAGCACCGGCATCGGTGACCTCGACAACGACGGCTACAACGCCTTCATCACGGCCGAGTACCGCAAGCAGAACGCGATCAAGGTCGCCGACCGCGAGCAGTATGGCTACGCCAACCGCGACTGGCGCGCACGTGGTGGTAACGACCTGACCCTGGGCGTGCCGACCAACATCAACAACTTCCTGACCCCGGCCAGCAGCCCGTTCCTGTACAACGCGGCGAACCCGAACAACCCGGCTGGCGTCACCAACGTCAACAACCCGGCGAACTACCAGTTCCTCGACCCGACGAATTGCAACTTCACCAAATACCGCGCCGGCGGCTGCTCGGTGCGCGATGAACTGTCGAACATCCAGCCAGAGACCGAAAACGTCAACCTGATGATCGGCATGACGAAAAAGCTGAGCGAAGACTGGGAAGTGCGCTTCAACGGCTCGATGTTCCAGCGCGAAAGCACCAACAACCGCAATGCGGCGCCGGCAGCATTCAGCCCGACCACCTTCAACGGCACCACGACCCTGGTCAATGGCGTGCTGACATCGCGCGTGGGCGCCATCCCGAACACGACCTTTGCCGCTGGCGCACCGGTCGGCGCGAATATCACCAACCAGCTGGGTGCAGCAGCCCGCCTGTACGGCTACATCCCGGATGTCGGCGCGGCTCTGACCACCAACAACAAGACCACCGCGACCCGCTTCGCAGCTGACCTCGTCGGTAGTGCCTACGGCTGGGACGTGAATGCTGCGATCGGCGGCACCCGCGTCAAGAGCGACCTGAACTACAGCGGCTACGTCAACCGTACCAACCTGTACAACCTGCTGCGCAATGGCACGTTCAATGTGCTGGGCAACAATGCGCCGGGCGTCGTCGATGCCGTGTCGCCACGTTTCAGCAACAAAATCGAATCGACGCTGAACTACGCCGACCTGATCGGCTCGCGTGAACTGCTGTCGAATTTCGGTGCCGGCCCACTGGCCTTCGCCGCTGGCGTGCACTGGCATGAGCGCAAGCAGAATGCGCCACCATCGAGCCTGACGCTCAATGGCGCAGTCGCCAACACGGCAGCGTTCACCATTGGTGACGAGACCAACAGCGCGGTGTTCGCCGAGCTGCAGGCCACGCCGATCAAGAACCTGGAAATCGGCCTGTCCGGTCGTTACGACCACTACGACACCTACGGCAATTCGTTCACGCCATCGGCCAACTTCAAGTGGGCGCCGATCCAGCAGTTCGGCCTGCGCGGTACGTTCGCACGCGGTTTCCGCGCGCCGAACCCTGCCGAAGTCGGCAATGCCGGTTCGTTCTTCACGTTCAACGCGATCCGCGATCCGATCCTGTGCGCCAACGGCAGCCAGACCACGGCCGGCAACGTGCCGTCGGCTTGCTCGTTCAGCCCGCCATACGTCCAGACCACCAATCCTGATCTGCAGCCAGAGAAGTCGAAGTCGTTCACGGCCGGTATCATCGTCGAGCCGATGCGCGGCCTGAACATGACCCTGGACTACTACAAGATCAAGATCAAGAACCTGGTCGTCACGCAAGCAGGTAACGATCCAAGCTTCACGCCAACCTGGGTCCGCGGTCCTGCCAACACGATCGACATCGCCACCGGCGTGGGCAACAACACGGTGCCTGGCATCCCGGTCGCCGGTCCGATCCTGTACGGCCTGTCGCCATACATCAACGCCGGCAGCACCGAGACCCACGGCGTCGAAGCGGACATCCGTTACCGCTGGCGCCTGGCCAACGACATGGGCACTGTCAGCGCGAACCTGAGCGCAGCCCACGTCTTCGGTTACGTGACCGAACTGGGCAGCGATTCGTACCAGCTGGCCGGCACGCAGGGTCCATCGTCGGTTGGCGGCGCAACGGGTAATCCGAAAGACCGTGCGCAGTTCACCCTCGGCTACAACCGTGGTCCTCTGGACGTGACCGCCACCGTGAACTACACGAGCGGCTTCTCGACCTTCGACCCGGCACTGGGTGCGACCGATTGCGCATCGACTGCAGCCGACGTTGGTGGCCGTGCCTACTTCCAGGGCCTGGTCCAGCCGATTGGCTACTGCAACGTGTCGTCGTTCACCGTCACCAACCTGAACCTGTCGTACAAGGTCACGGATAACCTGACGATCCGCGGCGCGATCCTGAACCTGTTCGACAAGGAAGCACCATACGACGTCGCCACCTACGGCAACGCCGGTGCACAAACGTCGTACAACGCGTCGCTGCACCAGCCAGGCGCAGTGGGCCGCTTCTTCAGCCTGGGCGCGAACTACACGTTCTAAGCCTGTCGCTGTATCAAAAAACCCCGCCGGCAGCGATGCCGGCGGGGTTTTTTCATGTGCGCTCTATCTACTCAGATGGCGTCCCATGCGCCTGCCAGCACGGCGAGCGCGGCCAGCCCGGCCGTTTCGGTACGCAGCACGCGCGGCCCCATCGACAGCGACAGCGCGCCGGCGGCAACCGCCGCGTCTTCTTCGTGCGGCGTCAGCCCGCCTTCCGGGCCGATCAGGAGGGTGACCGCCTGCGGCGCATGCGCGCGCGCCCAGCCGGCCAGCGATTCGGTTGCACGCGGACTGAGCAGGATACGGGTCGTGCCCGCGCTTGCCGCCAGCCACGGTTGCACCTCCATCATCGGCAGCAACTGCGCCAGCCGGTTGCGCCCGCATTGTTCGGACGCGGCCACGATGACGCCATGCCAGTGCGCCTGGCGCTTCTCGAGCCGCTCACCCGACAGGCGCACGACGCTGCGCGCCGCCGCCAGCGGCTGGATCGCGGCCACGCCCAGTTCAACGGCCTTTTCGATGATCCAGTCCATCTTCGAGCCTTCCGGCAAGCCCTGGGCCAGCGTGACGGCATAGGGCGCTTCGGCCTCGTGCGCCTCGTGGCCATCGATGACGGCAGTGGCGCGCCGCTTGCCGGTCTCGACCAGCGTGGCGCGGTATTGACCGCCGTCGCCATTGAACAGCGTCAGCGCCGCCCCTGGCTGCAGGCGCACCACATGCAGGTGATGCGCGACTGCTTCCGGCAGGTCGATGGTGCTACCGTTGACAAGCGGCTGGGGACAATAAAAACGCGGCATGGCACTCCTGAAATCGCTATGGACAGGGCTGCATTTTAAATCCTCGCTACGGCGGTCTGGTAAAATAACGGGCTACGGCCAGCCGCAGGCCACCAGCTTCCCAATCCCTGATCCCCGATCTCCATGAAATCTACGCAAACCACCACCCTGATGGCCAACGCGATCCGCGCGCTGGCGATGGACGCCGTTCAGCAAGCCAACTCGGGCCACCCGGGCATGCCAATGGGCATGGCCGAGATCGCCGTTGCGCTGTGGGACAAGCACTACCGTCATAATCCGGCCAATCCGGGCTGGATGAACCGCGACCGCTTCCTGCTGTCGAACGGCCATGGCTCGATGCTGCATTACGCGCTGCTGCACCTGGCTGGGTACGACCTGACGATGGACGACCTGCGCGCATTCCGCCAGATGCACTCCAAGACGCCAGGTCACCCTGAAGTGGGCATCACCCCGGGCGTCGAGACCACCACTGGTCCGCTGGGGCAGGGTATTGCCAACTCGGTCGGCATGGCGCTGGCCGAATGGCTGCTGGGCTACGAATTCAATCGTCCGGGCTACGACGTGGTGGATCACTACACCTACGCGTTCCTGGGCGACGGCTGCCTGATGGAAGGCATCTCGCACGAAGTGGCGTCGCTGGCCGGCACCCTCAAGCTGAACAAGCTGATCTGGCTGTACGACGACAACGGCATCTCCATCGACGGCAAGGTCGAAGGCTGGTTCACCGACGACACGCAAAAGCGCTTTGAAGCCTATGGCTGGAACGTGATCCCGAAAGTCGACGGCCACAGCGTCGCGGCCGTCGATGCAGCGATCGAGCAAGCCAAGACGTCGGACCGTCCAACGCTGATCTGCTGCAAGACGATCATCGGCAAGGGCGCCCCGAACCTGGAAGGCGGCGACAAGGTCCACGGCGCCCCACTGGGCGACAAGGAAATCGCGGCCGTGCGCCAGCACCTGGTCTGGGATCCGATCCCGTTCGATATTCCTGGCGAACTGTACGAAGCATGGGACGCGAAAGAGCGCGGCGCTCAGTCTGAAGGCGAGTGGAACACGATGTTCGCGGCCTACCGCGGCGCGCACCCTGAGCTGGCGAGCGAATTCGAGCGCCGCATGAAGGGCGAGCTGTCGGGCGAATTCACCAAGGCGCTGGACGCCGCGATCGCCAGCTGCATCGAAAAGCAGGAAACCATCGCCACCCGCAAGGCGTCGCAAAATGCGATCCAGGCGCTGGCTGCAAGCCTGCCAGAATTCCTGGGCGGCTCGGCCGACCTGACCGGTTCGAACCTGACCAACTGGAAAGAATCGGTCGCCGTGCGCTCGGGCATCCCCGGCAACCACATCAACTACGGCGTGCGTGAATTCGGCATGGCCGCAATCCAGAACGGCGTGGCGCTGCATGGCGGCTTCATCCCGTTCGGCGCAACGTTCCTGACGTTCTCGGACTATAGCCGCAATGCGCTGCGCATGGCCTCGCTGATGAAACTCCGTTCGATCTCGGTGTTCACGCACGATTCGATCGGCCTGGGCGAAGATGGTCCAACCCACCAGTCGGTCGAGCACGTGTCGTCGCTGCGCCTGATCCCGGGCCTGGACAACTGGCGTCCATGCGATACGGTCGAATCGGCCGTGGCATGGGGCGCGGCAGTCCAGCGCAAGGATGGCCCGACGACGCTGATCTTCTCGCGCCAGAACCTGCCGTTCATGGCCCGCGACACCCAGCAGGTCGCCGACGTCGCCAAAGGTGGCTACGTGCTGCGCGACACGCCTGACGCCAAAGTGATCCTGATCGCCACCGGCTCGGAAGTCGAACTGGCCGTCAAGGCCTTCGACGCACTGGCCGCCGAAGGCATCGCCGCGCGCGTCGTCTCGATGCCGTCGACCGACGTGTTCGACCGCCAGGACGCCGCCTACAAGGCCAGCGTGCTGACCCGTGGCACGCCGCGCGTGGCCATCGAAGCCGGCATCACCGCCTTCTGGTACAAGTACGTGGGCCTGGAAGGCGCCGTGGTCGGTATCGACACCTTCGGCGAATCGGCACCGGCGCCGGTGCTGTTCAAGCACTTCGGCTTCACCGTCGAGAACGTGGTTGCCAAGGCCAAACAAGTTATCGCAACGTAAGCATTCGCCAGAAAACGGACTGTCCCGGAGGGATGGTCCGTTTTACTATGTTCGTTACGAAAAAGTTTTTTTTCTAATCAGGAGCCAAGCATGACGATCAAAGTTGCAATCAATGGTTATGGCCGTATCGGCCGCAATATCCTGCGCGCATTCTACGAAGGCGGCAAGAAACAGGACATCCAGATCGTGGCGATCAATGACCTCGGCAATGCCGAGTCGAACGCCCACCTGACCCGCTACGACACGGCCCACGGCAAGTTCCCTGGCACCGTCACGGTCGAAGGCGACAACATGATCGTCAACGGCGATCCGATCCGTGTGTTCGCACAGCGCAACCCTGCGGAAATCCCATGGGGCGAGCTGGGCGTCGATGTCGTGCTCGAGTGCACCGGCTTCTTCACCACCAAAGAAAAGGCATCGGCCCACATCAAGGGCGGCGCCAAGAAAGTCATCATCTCGGCCCCGGGCGGCAAGGATGTCGACGCAACGATCGTGTTCGGCGTGAACCAGGACGTGCTGAAAAGCTCGGACACCGTGATCTCGAACGCATCGTGCACCACCAACTGCCTGGCCCCGCTGGTCAAGCCACTGCATGACGCCATCGGCCTGGAAACCGGCCTGATGACCACCGTGCACTCGTACACCAACGACCAGGTGCTGACCGACGTGATGCACGAAGACCTGCGCCGCGCCCGTTCGGCCACGCAGTCGATGATCCCGACCAAGACCGGCGCTGCCGCTGCAGTCGGCCTGGTGCTGCCGGAACTGAACGGCAAGCTGGACGGCTTCGCGATTCGCGTGCCGACCATCAACGTGTCGATCGTCGACCTGACCTTCATCGCCAAGCGCGACACCACCGTCGAAGAAATCAACCAGATCATGAAGACGGCCGCCGACGGCGCGCTGAACGGCATCCTGACGTACCAGACCGAGCCGCTGGTGTCGGTTGACTTCAACCACAACCCGGCGTCGTCGAACTTCGACGCGACCCTGACCAAAGTGTCGGGCCGCCTGGTGAAAGTGACGTCTTGGTACGACAACGAGTGGGGCTTCTCGAACCGCATGCTCGACACCACCGTCGCACTGATGAACGCCAAGTAATCTGCTGGCGCTTCACTGAAAACCCGGTTGCTGCCAGCAACCGGGTTTTTTTACGCCTGCCATCGGCCCGAGGTTGCCGAATTTGTGGGCGACGCCCCGTACGGTTGTGCGCATGCTGACCGCGTCCGGCAGTGCACTCGTTTGGTGCTGTTTGCCCAGTACAGATGACAGAGGCGGCGTGTCATAAAACATGCTGCATTGATCGTACCTGTGTGCACCGTTAACGGTCGACATTGCTCTTTTTTGGTGTGACCAGGCAATGCTGTCCGTGGTGATGACCGGTGGTAATAATTTTGCTTTAGGCTGAATATGTAATATAGATATTACGATTTCAACGATTCCATCGAATAAAAGTCGGTGTTTGGAAAACACAACACGTTGTTGGCAAAATGAATTTTATTTATATTAATCATTTTCTTTCTTGATTCCATCTGCGAAACTTATTGCGTGTATGTACGTGTCATGCACGAATATCTCTAATAAATATAAACGCAGAGAGAGGGAATCAATGAAGCCGCCTGTACTGAAACACAGCGTCATCCTGGTCGCCATGGCCATTGCGACGTCCCCCTACGCGTCAGCGCAAAACGCCGGCAGCGAGGGTGCCCAGACCGTGTACGTCACGGGATCGAATCTGAAGCGCACCGAGAAGGAAGGCACCCAGCCTATCCAGGTCATCACCGCGAAGGATATTCGCGAAACCGGCGCCGCCACGGTGACCGAACTGATTCGCCTGGTGCCGGCGATGGGTTCGGATGTGAACCTCGACACCAACGACGGCGGGTTTTCCCGTGGTGTGTCGACCGCATCGCTGCGCGGGCTGTCTTCCAGCTCCACGCTGATCCTGCTGAACGGGCGTCGCATGACGCCGGTGGCGTATGCCGATCCGAACGATGGCAACTCGACGCTGTACGACCTCAACGCGATCCCGCTGGCCGCCCTTGAGCGTGTCGAGATCCTGCGTGATGGCGCTTCTGCCGTGTACGGGTCGGATGCGATCGGCGGCGTGATCAACTTCATCACCCGCTCGAACTACAACGGCGCCGAGATCTCGGCGCGCGTGAGCGCCAACGACGACAATGAATTCAAGCGCAAGGGCGTCAATGTCGTGGCCGGCACGGGCAATCTGGACACCGATGGCTACAATGTGTTCTTCACGGCCGACCTGTCCGACCGCGACCGCGTACTGCGCGAAAACGTCAAGGACATCGAGTTCGACCAGTACCGCCGCCTGACAAACCGCTATGCCACGCCGTACGGCAGCACGATATCGGGCGCCCCTGCGTTCTACCGCGAGACCGCGCCGGGCTCCGGCCAGTTCACGGCGACCCGCGCCAACGCCGCCGACCGCCTGCGCCTGAGCACGAACTGCGACCCATCGCGCCAGTTGACCGGCTCGACCGCGATGGGCCTGGCGGCAACCAGCGTGTTCGTTGGTCGCACTTTCTGCAACTACGACACCAACCAGAACCTGGAAGGCACGGGCGAGGGCAAGGATGCCAGTCTGCTAACCCGCGGCACGATCAAGCTCGGCCCGAATGTGCGCGCCTTCGTCGAGGGCGCCTACGCCCGCACCGAACGTCTCTACACGGCCAACCCGATCACGATCGGCACCGCACCGGTGACCAACTTCACCGCGGCCGGCGTGGCGCCGACCTACCAGACGATCCTGCCGATCGGGCACCCGGACAACCCGTTCCCGACGGCGCGCGCCTCGGTCGCCTACCGCTTCGAGAATGCCCCGAGCGGCACCGAGACGATCAATGAACAGGGTCGCCTGCTCACGGGCCTGCAAGGCTCGCATTTCAACTGGGACTGGGAAGTCGGCGTGCTCTACAACGAAGCACGCCGCAAGGACAGCTACGAGGGCCGCCTGTACCTGCCGGTACTGCGCCAGCTGAACGCTGGCACCACGCTGGCGCAGCTCTCCGCCAACCCGGACCTGTTCCGCAGGACCCAGAGCAACGACAAATCGTCGATCACGCATATCGACGCCAAGGCCAATACTCAGTTCGGCCAGCTGGGCGGCGGCGCGATCGGCGTTGCGGTGGGCGCCGAAGCGCGCCGTGAAAAGCTGAAGATGAACCCGGATGCGTTGCTGGCATCCGGCCAGATCTACGGCCTGGCGAATACCGTCATCGATGGCGAGCGTGACGTCAAGTCGGCCTTCGTCGAAGTGCGTACGCCGTTCCTCAAGAACTTCGAGATGGACTTTGCCGGTCGCTGGGACAAGTACCCGGGCATCAAGACCAACTTCGTGCCCAAGGTGGGCGCCAAATGGACCGTGATCGACAGCCTGGCGCTGCGCGGCAGCTACTCCGAAGGCTTCCGGGCCCCGGCCTTGTCGCAGGTGACGCCAGGGGGCGCGCAGTTCTTCCTCAACAACCTGTTCGACCGCCGCCGTTGCGAGAGCGACGAAGTGACACCAAAGCCGAACGCGACCGAAGTCGATTGCCGCAAGTCGGCCTCCGGCACCGGTGGCGCCAACCCGGACCTCAAGCCGGAAGAATCGAAGAGCTACACCTTCGGCATCCTGTTCTCGCCGACCCCGAGCTTCGATATCGGCCTGGACTTCTACAAAATCCGCAAGGAAGGCGAAGTGGCGCTCGGCACGGCCTTTGACGCATTGCGCGACGAAGACACCAATCCGGACCTGATCGTGCGCGACCAGAATCCTGCCAACTTCGTCACCGACGCGGCAGGCCGCCCGATTCCGGGCACCGGCCCGCTGTTGACCGTACGCCAGCCATGGCAGAACAAGGGCTCGGTGGAAGTGCAGGGCATCGACATCGATGTCGCCTTCCGCAAGAACCTGGGCGACTGGGGCAATTTCAGCGCCAAGCTCACCTCGGCCTACCTGCACTCGTACACGCTGCAGCAGGAACGGGGCGACGCCGAGCGCAATCTGGTTGGCTACAACGCCGGTCTGATCGACTGGAACCTGAGCAGTGGCATCGACCTGCCGCGCTGGAAAACGAGCCTGTCCGCTTCGCTGACCCGCGGCGCGCATGCCTTCAGTGCCAACGTCAACTATACCGGCCCGGTCTCGCTGCTGCGCAAGTACGACAACCAGACGACCTATGAGGCAGCGTTCTGCCATTACCAGCCAGCGACCAATCCGAGCATGCCAAGCGCGAGCATTACCGTGCCGGGCTACCTCGCTGAGTTCCCGGACTGCAAGGTCAAGGAATGGGTGCGGTTCGGCGTCGGGTACACCTACACCGGTATCCAGAACCTGTCGCTGACCTTCAACATCCAGAACCTGTTCGACAAGGCAGCGCCGTTCGACCCGCGCTATGGCGCGACGTCGGGTGCGCCACTGGCCGGCTACAACGAAGGCTTGCATAATCCATACGGCCGCTACTTCACCGCGTCGGCCCGTTACAGCTTCTAGGCAGCCAGGGTGAATCCCTGTCCGGCCTGGCCTGGCGGACAGGAAAAAGGGCCGGAACCGCATGCGGTTCCGGCCCTTGTCCGTTGTGCCCCGGAGCTGGTGCCGGTCAGCGCGTGTCCGGCCACGGCGTCAGGATCTCGGCGCCGTTTTTTGTCACCACGAGCATGTGTTCCCACTGCGCCGACAGCGACCCATCGCGCGTCATCACGGTCCAGCCGTCCTCCAGCTGGATCACGTCATCGGCACCCATATTGATCATCGGCTCGACCGTGAAGGTCATGCCTTCCTTCAGCAGCAGGCCCGTGTTCTTGCGGCCATAGTGCAGCACCTGCGGTTCTTCGTGGTAGACGCGGCCAATGCCGTGGCCGCAGTAGTCGCGCACGACCGAGTAGCCGGCGCCTTCGGCCAGCTTCTGGATCGCATGGCCGACGTCGCCCAGGCGCGCGCCCGGGCCGACCGCGCGGATGCCGGCCATCATCGCGTCATAGGTGACTTCCACCAGCTTCTTCGCCTCGGGCGACGGCGTGCCGGCAAAGTACATGCGGCTCGTGTCGCCATGCCAGCCATCCTTGATCACGGTCACGTCGATGTTGACGATGTCGCCGTCCTTGAGGATGTCCTTCTCGCTGGGGATGCCGTGGCAGACCACCCCGTTGATCGACGTGCACAGGGTTTTCGGGAAGCCGTGGTAGCCGATATTGGCCGGCGTGGCCTTTTGTACCTTGCGGATGTAGTCGTGGCAGCGGCGGTCGAGTTCTTCGGTCGAGACGCCGGGCACGACGAATTCCTTGATCATGTCCAGCACTTCGGCGGCCATGCGGCCGGCCACACGCATCTTGGCGATGTCTTTGTCGTTCTTGAGTTTGATGGTCATACGGGGAGGGAGTCACGCGGCAGCGCCGCAGGCAAACCGCCATGATACCGCGTCGGCACCAAGCGGGCAGGGCAGGGATGTAAAAATGCCCGCCAGGCTGGGCCGGGCGGGCATTGGTCAGGACTTCAGGACAGGGTCTTGCGACCCCGGTCCATTAGAAGTTCTGGGTGTAGCGGACGTAGAAGAAGCGGTCCAGCAGCTGGTCTGCGTCGATCTTCGAAGCCGATGCCTGGCTGCTGTAGACGATACGTGGCGACTTGTCGAAGACGTTGTTGATACCGAACAGGAAGCGGCCATCCCACGAGGTCTTGTAGCCAACGCTCAGGTCGTGAATCGTGACCGAACCCAGCTTGTTGGCGCCGGTACCGAACGAAGCGGTCTCAACGTTTGGCATGTTGCACTCGATGAGTGCTTCAACATCCCAGCACTGGTCCTTGACCGGGCTGTAGTAACGGAAGCCCCAGGTTGCGTTCCAGTTACCCAGCGACCAGTCGATCGACGTGTTCGACTTGACGCGGTTGTAGAAGTAGTCACCGACGTACTCTGCCCAGTCCTGATCAGCACCGCTGCGGGTACGGAACTTGTCGGTGTACGACGTTTCGTTGCGGAAGCCGAACTGGCCGTAGGCGGTACGTGGCAGGCGGTACGAAATTGCCAGGTCCAGACCTTCGGTTTCCATCTCGCCCAGGTTGGCGTTACCGCGCGACAGGGCCGTCAGGTTACCGTTGGCAGGATCGCGACGCAGCGAGTTACAGAAGTTCGCATTGCCCTGGATGTAGCACTCGTCGACGACGTATTCAGCACCGATTGCGGTGATGCGGTTGTCGATCTTGATGTTGTACCAATCCAGACCAACCGACAGGCCAGGCACGAACGATGGGCTGTAGACGAAGCCGATGGTCTTGGTGACTGCGGTTTCAGGGGTCAGGAACTCGTTACCAGCGCCGCTGTTGAAGGCGACCAGCGACTGGGTGCCGCTGGCGCTGGTGATCGCGCCACCAGCCTGCTGCAGCTGACGGTAGTTGACCGGGGTGCCGGTGACGCCGCCGAAGCCGGAGGCGCAACGTGCCTGCACTGCAGGGTTGCGAGCTGCTTCACCGAAGCGGGTGTCGCATGGGTCGGTGAAGGTGTCGAACGACTGCGAACCGCCGCCGGCGATATCGTCCAGGGTTGGGGCGCGGAAGCCTTCAGCCCAGGTACCGCGGAACAGCACGTCCTTGACCGGCTTGTACATGAAGCTGGCCTTGCTGTTGTTGGTCACGCCGAAGTTGCTGTAGTCCGAGTGACGGGTTGCCAGGTTGAAGCTCAGCAGTTCTGCGAATGGCTGTGCCTTCAGGACTGGAACGTTCAGCTCGGCATACGCTTCACGCACGGTGTAGCGGCCGTAGGTTGCCTGACCCGACAGGTTGGTCGAGTAGCCCGACTGCGAGAACTGGTCAGGAACGTCCGAACCCTTGACTTCGCGGTGTTCCAGGCCGACTGCCAGGCCGACTGCGCCTGCTGGCAGCTGGAACAGTTCGCCGGCCAGGTCAGCAACTGCGCTGTTGATGGTCGAGCCGTAGGTCTTGGTGCCGGTCGTGTTGACGAATGCCAGCGCTTCCGGGGTCGATGCCGATGGGCCACCCAGGATGTTGAACGGGGTGCACGATGCCAGGCCGATCGGGTTTGCCGCGGTGCCGCACTGGACGACGCCCGATGCGTTCATGAACGATGGGCCGAGGGCTTGCTTCAGGTTCAGCAGGTTGATGTTGCCGGTGTCGGTTGCGGTACCCGAAACCTTGTTGTGGTTGTAGCCAACGCTCCAGTTCCACGCCAGATCCCGGACCGTGAAGTCGCCTTCGAGGGCGGCATCGATGTGCAGGGTGCGGTTTTCATTGTCGGTGACGCGTGGCAGCTCGATGGTACGACGCTGGAAGAACAGATCCTGGCCACGACCGGCGCCGGCAACCTGGTTGCCGTACGGGTTGTAGTAGCTGTCCTTGTCGACATAGACCTTGTAGTTGTTCTGCGACGTCGATTGCAGCGGATAGCCGGCGATCTGACGCAGCGACTGACGCTGCGAGTACATCGCAGTGGTCTTCAGGCGCATGTCTTTTGGCAGAGCGATCTCGCCTTTGACGAACAGCGTATCGAGCTTGTTCGGCGACAGCAGGTCCATGTCCTGGGTGCTGTTGTACTTGTCTTCCTGGATTGCCGACGAGTTCGTGTGGTAGTTGGCCGGGTTGCGCGAATCTGCGCCGACGCCGGAACCGTCGAACGAACCGGTGTGGTTCAGGTAGCGGTTGAAGCCGCCAGCTGCAGCGCTGGTGAGTGCGCCGCCGTTGGCTGGATTGACCGGAGCGATACGACCCCATGGACCTGCGCCCAGGCCGTCAAACGGGTGTGCCGGGCCGTTCTGGAAACGGGTGATGTCACGGGTCTGGGTGCCGACACGACCTTGTTCGGTGTGCGACAGGCCAAACATCAGCGATGCCTTGTCGTCGCCTGCGCCGTAGGTCAGCGAGTAGTCTTTGTTCTTGCCGTCATTCTTTTCGTTCTGACCGTTGTAGATCGACAGCTGGCCGCCCTGCATGTTCTTTTTCAGGATGATGTTGATCACGCCTGCGATTGCGTCCGAACCGTAGATCGACGATGCGCCATCCTTCAGGATTTCCATGCGCTCGATCATTGCCGACGGGATGGTCGACAAGTCGGTGTAGCCGGCAACGGTCTGGGTCCAGCGCTTGCCATCGACCAGCACCAGCAGGCGGTTTGCGCCCAGGTTACGCAGGCTGACGTACTGGCCGCCAGCTTCGGTGTTCGACGTCAGCGAGCCCGAACGCGAGAAGTCCGGTGCGCCTGCCGACGACAGGTTGTTCAGGACGTCACCGACGGTCACCAGACCGGTCTTCTGGATCTGTTCCTGGTTCAGGATCTGGATCGGCTGAGCCGTTTCCAGGTCAACCTGGCGAATACGCGAACCGGTCACTTCAACGCGCTGTGGCGCAGCGACTTCCTGCGCGATCGCAGCGGTCATGCCAAGGGTCATACCGCCGAGGCAGATAGCGCGGACCGAACGGGACAAGAGTGTTTCCATCATGTTGCAGAACTCCTAGGGGTGTATGCGCGGCGGGACCTGGGTAAGGACCTGCCACCGAAAAATGTCGCGGGGCGACTCGCTGAAAAACGCCAACTAATTTGGTTAAACGACTTTTCAAGTCAGCAATAAAACCATTCGGGGCGCTTCACTGTCAATGCATACGCACTAGAAGGGCGAGAATGTGACCGTTTTGTTGCAGAAATGTGTATTTACTTATTTTCCACCTAACATGTAATTGACTGTGCGGTTACTTGCTGATCTAAGTTCGGTTAGACGTCAAAAAGCCCGCCCGGCTTGCGCCGGACGGGCTTTTTGCGCAATTAAATTGCTATGCGTTACGAAATTGCTTAGAACGATTGATTGTAGCGAACGTAGACAAATCGATCGATCGGCAATTCCGGGCTGACCGACGACGACGACGAGTTGCCGCCGGTGGCCGAGCCGGCGCTGTAGTTGATGACCGGCTTCTTGTCGAAGATGTTGTTCGCACCGATCAGCAGCTTGGCGTTCCATGGCAGCGCGTAGCCGATCGACAGGTCGCCGTACCACATCTCCTTGGCGCGTGTGTAGCCGGTGCCCCAGCTGGTCTTGGCGGTCGGGTCCGAGCATTCGCCCGGCAGGGTCAGCGAGAAGCAACGGTTCTTCTGGCTGCTGAAGAAGCGGGCCGTGAAGGTCGCGCTCCAGTTGCCCATGCTCCAGTCGAGCGACGTGTTCGACTTGACGCGGAACGTGTCGTATTCGCCGGCGTATTCAACCCATTCCGAATCCGGGGTCGATTGCTGCTTGTACGTGTCCGTGTAGGTCGTTTCGCTGCGGATGCCGAACTGGCCCCAGGCCGTGCGCGGCAGGCGGTAGCTGATCGCCACGTCGACGCCTTCAGTCTCGACCTTGCCGCGGTTGGTATTGCCGATCTGCAGATCGACGACCTGGCCGCTGGCGTCACGCGTGATCAGCGAGCAGAAGTTTTCCACGTTGTACAGGAAGCATTCCTCGATCGTGTCGGTGGCCGACACGCCCGTGATCAGGTTGTCGATCTTGATGTTGAACCAGTCGACCGAGACCGACAGGCCCGGCACGCTCGACGGACTCAGGACCAGGCCCAGCGTGCGGGTCTTGGCCGTTTCCGGCAGCAGGAAGCTGTTGCCGGCGCCGGTCGTGAACGGGAACGGGGTCTGGCCGCCGGTGGCAGGCACGTTCGCGCCCGTCTGGTTCTTCTGGCGGAAGCCGGCAGGCACGCCGCGCGCCGCGCAGCGCTGGGCCACGGCCGGGTTGACGGCCGCTTCGCCGACGACGCTGTCGCAGGCGTCGAGGTAGCTGGCGAAGGTCTGCGAGCCGCCGCCGAACGTGTCGCCCAGTGTCGGGGCGCGGAAGCCTTCGGCGTAGGTACCGCGCGTGAGGACGTCACGCACCGGCTTCCACATGAAGCTGGCCTTGCTGTTGGTGGTCGAGCCGAAGTTCGAGTAGTCCGAATAACGCGACGCCAGGTTGACGCTGAGCAGCTGGGCAAACGGCACATCCTTGAGCAGCGGGATGTTCGCTTCCAGGTAGGCTTCGCGCACCGTGTAGCGGCCATAGGTCGGATTGCCGGCCAGGCTCGACGAGTAACCCGAGCGTTCGAACTGGCCCGGCACGTCGTCGCCACGCACTTCGCGGTGCTCGATGCCGCCGGCGATGCCGACCGCGCCGGCTGGCAGCGTGAACAGTTCGCCGCTGATGTCGGCAGTGGCGCTGTTGACGACCGAGCTGTAGGTCGCCTGGGCGGTCGACATCACGTAGTCGAGCGCTTCCGGGGTCGAGGCCGACGGGCCGCCCAGGATGTTCCACGGGGTGCATTCGCCCAGGCCGATCGGCGCGGCGGCGGTGCCGCACTGGACCACGCCGGCCGCATTGCGGAACGACGGGCCGAGGGCGCGCTTGAGGTTGATGAGGTTCAGGTCGCCGTAGCCGCTGACCAGGCCATCGACCGTGTTGTGGTTGTAGCCGATGCTCCAGTTCCACGGCAGCGTGCGCAGCGTGAATTCGCCTTCAAGCGCGGCATCGATGTGCAGGCTGCGGTTGCTGTTGTCGGTCACGCGCGGCACTTCGATCGTGCGGCGGTAGAAGAACAGGTCCTGGCCGTTGCCGGCGCCGGCCACCGAATTGCCGTACGGGTTGTAGTAGCTGTCCTTGTCGACATACACCGGGAAGCGGGACTGCGAGGTCGAGCTCAGCGGGTAGCCGGCAACCTGACGCGACGAGGTGCGATCGGCGTACATCGCGGTGGTCTTGAAGCGCATATTGGCCGGCAGTTCGACTTCGCCCTTGACGAAGATCGAGGTCAGCTTGGTGGGCGTCAGGAAGTGCATCTGGCTGGTCGAGTTGAACAGGTCGGCCGGCGCATTGGTGAAGGGATGGTAGTTGGCCGGATTGCGCGCGTCCTGGCCCACGCCATCACCCAGCGGGCCGCCGGTATGGTTCAGCACGCGGTCAAAGCCGGTCACGGCGCCGGTCGGGCTGACCTGGCGGATACGGCCCCACGGGCCGCTGCCCAGTGCCGAATTCGGCCGCGTCGGGCCATTCGTCGAGGCCGTGATGTCGCGCGTGCGCGCCCAGACGCCGCCCTGGTCGGTATGGGTCAGGCCGAACAGCAGCGACGCCTTGTCGTCGCCGGCGCCGTAGGTGACCGAGTAATCCTTGGTCTTGCCGTCGTTTTCTTCGTTCTGGCCGTGGTAGACGCTGACCTGGCCGCCCTGCATGGTTTTCTTCAGGATGATGTTGACCACACCCGAGATCGCATCCGAACCGTAGATCGACGAGGCGCCATCCTTCAGGATTTCGACGCGCTCGATCAGTGCCGACGGGATCGTCGACATGTCGGTGTAGCCGCTGACCGACTGGGTCCAGCGCTTGCCATCGACCAGCACCAGCAGGCGCTGCGCGCCCAGGTTGCGCATGTCGAGGAACTGGCCGCCCTGTTCGCGGCTCGCGCCCAGCGACGAACCGCGCGAGAAGGCTGGCACACCGGCCGAGGACATGCTGTTGATGATGTCGCCAACGGTGACCAGACCACTCTTCTGGATCTGTTCCTGGCTCATGACCTGGACCGGCTGCGCCGTTTCCAGGTCGACCTGGCGAATGCGGGAACCGGTCACTTCGACGCGTTGCAAGGTCTCTTGTGCGATGGCGGTCATCGACGTCAGCGCCAGCGTTACGGCCAGTGCGATCTTGGTACGTTGTTGCATGTGCTCTCCATCCTGAGCCCCGTGGTGCGGGGCAGTCTTATGATTGATCGGCGAACCGGGGCATGCCCAGCAAAACGCGATACTTTTTGTTGGATATGCATACCCCTCAGGTATCAAACCATTTGGTCTTGACCGGCGTCAATATGTCAGGAGGGCATTTCTGTTGCGAATACAACAGTTAAAAAAAAAGAAATTAAATGACTAAAAAGTCAGCAGTCGGCATGTACTTTTGGGGTGCAATAAACTGTGCTTCTGGATGGAGGTGGTGCGGGGAAAAACCATGCGCACCAGGGTGGTGCGCATGGAATCAATTGGTAAAACAGGCGTGCCACAGGCGCAGCACGCTGTCGGGATGGGCGCCCACCTGGGCCGGTTCGACCCGCGTCTTGTCGTGGCCCTGCAGCCGCACGCTGTGCTGCAGTTTGCGCATCGCGCGGTAGGCGGCCGCGACCTGGCTGGCCAGCGCCGCATCGATCAGGCCCAGTTCGCCGCACAGGTGCAGCAGGGCGATGTTGCCGGCATTGGCGGTCAGCTGCGGGTAGGTGTGCGCGTGGCGCAGCACCAGGTATTGCACGATGAACTCGATGTCGATCATGCCGCCCGCGTCGTGCTTGAGGTCGAACTGCGTGCTGCGGTTCAGGTTCGCGTCATGCATGCGCGCACGCATCTGCACCACTTCGTTCTTCAGCACCGCAGCCTGGTCAGAGCGGTCCTTGCGCAGCACCTGTTCGCGGATCGCTTCGAAACGCGCGCCGATGGCGGCGTCGCCGGCGCAGAAGCGCGCCCGCGTCAGCGCCTGGTGCTCCCAGATCCAGGCCGCCTCGTTCTGGTAGCGCTCGAAGGCGGCAACGGACGAGACCAGCATCCCGCTGGCGCCGTCCGGGCGCAGGGCGATGTCGATGTCGAACAGGATGCCGGCCGGCGTCGGCGCCGTCATCCAGGTGATGAAGCGCTGCGCCAGCCTGGCGTACAGGGGCGGCGCATCACCGTCGTCGTCGTCGTACAGGAAGATCACGTCCAGGTCGGACACATACCCCAGTTCCTTGCCGCCCAGCTTGCCGTAGGCGATGACGGCAAAGCGCGGCACCTCGCGGTGGTGACCGTTGACCGCGCGCCAGGCGTGCGTGACCACGGCGCCGACGATCGTGTCGGCCAGCGCCGACAGATGGTCGGCCAGGTGCTCGACCGACAGTTCGCCGGCCAGGTCCAGCGCCAGCAGGCGGAACAGTTGCGCGTGGTGCGTCTCGCGCAGGATGTCGAGCTGGCGCTCGGTGTCGCCGGCCGCGTCCGTCAACTGCGTGTCGAGGGTGGCTGCCAGTTGCGGCAGCGCTTCGGCGCCGGCATTGCGGTCGTCCAGCAGCTCGTCGAGCAGGATCGGGTGCTGGGTCAGGAACGTCGCGGCCCAGCCGCTGGCATTGATCATGCGGATCACGCGCTCGAGCGTGTGCGGGTATTCGGTCAGCAGCGCCAGGTAGGCCGAGCGGCGCGCGATCGCCTCGAACAGGTCGAGCAGGCGCCCCAGCGTGGCAGCGTGGCTGCCCATGCCCGCGTCCTTGACGACGGTGGCGATCAGGGGCAGGGCGGCCTCGACCAGCGCCAGCAGGCGCACGCGGCTGAAGTCGGGCAGGCTGGCCAGGCGCGCGCCCTGCAGCGTGTTGGTCAGGCGGCCGGCGGCACTGCGTGTGTCGTTGAAGCCCAGGCCCGCCAGGCGCTCGGCCAGCGCATCGAGGTTGTCCAGGTCGTCGACCAGCGCCGGCGCGTCGGGGTCCTGGTCGGGCGCTTCCTTGTCGGCGAAGATCGCGTCGAACTGCTGCGCGACGAACGTGCGCTGCTCTTCCAGCCGCGCAAGCAGTGTCGCTTCGTCCGGGCAACCCATCATCCGCGCCACGGTCAGGCGGTCGTCGTCGCTGACCGGCAGCGTGTGGGTCTGGGCGTCTTCAATGTATTGCAGGCGGTGTTCGAGGTTGCGCAGGAAGGTGTAGGCTGCCAGCAGGCGTTCGACCGTGTCGACCGTCAGCAGTTCTCGTTCGGCCAGCAGGAGCAGCGTCTTGCGCGTGGAGCGCTCGCGCAGGGCCGGGTCGCGCCCGCCGCGGATCAGCTGGAACACCTGGGCCAGGAACTCGATCTCGCGGATACCGCCACGGCCCAGCTTGACGTTGTGGCTGCGCTCGGGATGCAGGCGCTCCTGGCGCTTGACCTCGGCGCGGATCTGGGCGTGCATCGTGCGGATTGCGTCGATGACGCCGAAGTCCAGGTAGCGGCGGAAGACGAACGGTTGCACGATCGCGTCCAGCGCCGCGATGTCATCCGGCTCGCCCGTGACGGCGCGCGCCTTCACCCATGCATAGCGCTCCCATTCGCGGCCCTGGACGATCAGGTATTCCTCGACCATGCCGAAGCTGGCCGCCAGCGGGCCCGACTTGCCGTTCGGGCGCAGCGCCATGTCGACCCGGAACACGAAGCCATCCTCGATCACCTCGGACAAGGCTGCGCTCAGGCGCCGCCCCAGGCGGATGAAGAATTCGTGGTTCGACAGCTGGCGCTGGCCGGCCGCAGCGGCCGTGTCGCCGTCTTCCGGGTACACGAAGATCAGGTCGATGTCCGACGACACATTGAGTTCGCCGCCACCCTGCTTGCCCATGGCCAGCACGATCAGGTGCTGCGGGCGGCCCGAGTCGTCGCCGACCGGCATCCCGTGCGCCGCGACCAGCTCGGCCATCAGGCTCGCCACGTGGGTCTGGATCGCGAAGTCGGCAAAGGCCGTCATCGCGGTGACGACTTCATCGAGGTCGGCCTGGCCGCCGAGATCGCGCGCGACGATGGTCGAGATCAACAGGTTGCGCACCCGGCGCATCGCGCGCTCGAGCGGCAAGCCCTTGGCCAGTTCGCCGTCCAGCAGCGCCCGGAAATCGGCGCCGGCCAGCGATGCTGCGGACAAGTCGGCCAGCTGGCCGGCACGCTCGGGCGCGGCGCCCAGCCAGCGCGCGACGAAACGCGATGCGGTAACCGGAACGACAACAGTGTCCGGGGCAGTTTGTGGTGCAGGGGAAACTTCGGTCATCGTTGATCCTGGGAAACGCGATGGACGGCCGTTTCAATAGGCCATTAGTCGGGGCCGGCAGGCAGTCGATGCGTTAAAATGGCCCGCTAACAGGCCGTCGCTGCTGCCCGGGTCAGCACCGATGGTAAGGTAGACGCCGCAACGCATGCAAGCGACCTGTTTTTTAAGCTATACATTTTTCGGCGAGCCTTTGTTATTAGCACCTTGATGCACAACCCGGATCCGCAGGCGACATCCGCGTCCCGGCCGCTGGCCGTACGCTGGCGCCGGCTGCGTGCATGCTACCGCTTCACGAACCTGGCCTCGCACCACGTGCTGGGCTTTGCGATCAAGCTGCTGCTGGTCGTGTATTTCGCGCTGGCCGTGCTGTTCCTGGTGCTGCGCTACGCCATCCTCCCCAACATCGACCTGTACAAGAACGACATCGAGCGCGTCGCCGGCAATGCGCTGGGCAGCCGCGTCACGATCTCGCAGCTGGCGGCGTCCTGGCACGGGATGCGCCCGGCGCTGTCGCTGCGCGACGTGCGCCTGCACGACCGCCGGGGCCGGCAAGTGCTGGCCTTGCCGCAGGTCGACGCCACGATCGGCTGGTGGAGCATCGCCGCGCTCGAACCCCGGTTTGCATCCCTGGACATCATTGGCCCGCGCCTGTCGGTGCGGCGCGGCCGCGACGGCGTGCTGGTCGTGGCCGGCGTGCGGCTCGACCAGCAGCAGGGCGATGGTGCCGGCGCCGACTGGCTGCTGCGCCAGCGCGAAATCGTCATCCGCGATGGCCGCATCGACTGGGTCGACGAACTGCGCGGCACGCCGCCGCTGGCGCTGCAGGGCGTTACGCTGGCGCTGCTCAACCGCTGGGGTGCGCACCATGTGGCGTTGACGGCCACGCCGCCGGCGCGGCTTGGCGGCCCGATCGACATCCGCGCGCGCTTCCGGCACCGCTTCGGCCAGCAACCGTCCGATGTCACGCGCTGGAAGGGCGAGCTGTACGCCGACCTGCGCGACGTCGACCTGGGCGCCTGGAAGCGTTTCGTCGATTATCCGATCCAGCTCGAACGGGGGCGCGGCTCGCTGCGCACCTGGATCAACGTCGACCAGGCCCGCCTGGCCGGCTTTACCGCCGACCTGGCGCTGGCCGGCGTGAATGCGCGCCTGGGCTCGGACATCGCGCCGCTGCAACTGGCGCGCGTGTCGGGCCGGCTGAGCGCGCGTGAAACGCTGCTGCCCGGCAAGGTCGACGGCAAGCCGACCTTCGGCGCGAACGGCCACGCACTGCGGCTCGACAATTTCACGGTGGTGGCGCGCGATGGCCGCGCCTTGCCGCCGGCCACGCTCGAACAGACCTGGCGGCCCGCCGCGAACGGCAAGCCCGAGCACGGCACGCTGCGTGCGCAGGGGCTTGATATCGGCGCGCTGGCGGCGCTGGCCCAGTACCTGCCGATCTCGCCCGTGCAGCGCGGCCTGCTGGCCGATTACGCGCCGCGCGGGGTGTTGCAGGATGTCGGTGTCGAATGGGATGGCCGCTACCCGGGCGTGACGGGCTGGCGCATCCGCGGCGATGTCGCCGGACTGGCGCTCAAGGCCCAGGCCGCGCGCCCGGGACGGGCTGCCACACCCGGCTTCGAGAACCTGAGCGGGCGCATCGACGCCAGCGAGCGCGCCGGCAGCGTCAGGCTCGACTCGCAGCAATTTGCCCTGAACATGCCGGCCTGGTTCGCCGCGCCGCGCATGTCGTTCGACCGCTTCGCCCTTGATGCGCGCTGGCAGTTTGACGCGGGCCGCCAATTGCAGGTCGATGTCGAGGACCTGGATTTTGCCCAGGGCGCGTTCAAGGGATCGGTCTCGGGCCGCCATGTCATGCCGCTCACGCCGGGTCACGGCCCCGGCACGGCCGACTTCACGGGCAATCTCGACGGTTTCCCGATCGACAGGATCGGCACCTTCCTGCCGCTGGCCACGCCGCACGGCCTGCACGACTGGCTGGTCGGCGCGCTGCAGGGCGGCCAGCTGCACGACACCACGCTGCGCCTGCGCGGCGACCTCGCGCAGTTTCCGTTCAAGACTCTTGATACCGGCGAATTTCGCGTCGCCGGACGCCTGGCAGGCGCGCGGCTCGAATACGCGCCTGGCCACCGCCATCCGGACGGCACGCCGCTGTGGCCACTGGCCGAAGCCATTGACGGGCGCATCGTGTTCGACCGCGCGCGCATGGAAATCACGGGCAGGAGCCTGCGCACGCTGGGCGTGGCGCTGTCGAACGTCAAGGCCGTGATCCCCGACCTGGGCGCGCATGACAAGATGATGCTGGAAATCGATGGCGCCGGCGCCGGGCCGCTGCAGGAATTCCTGCGCTACGTGGCGGCCACGCCGGTGCTGGGCTGGATCGGCCACTTCACCGAAGACACGCAGGGCAGCGGCAACGCAAGGCTCGACCTGAAGCTGCGCCTGCCGCTGTCGCACCTGAACGAAGCCAAAGTGCAGGGCAACCTGCACTTGCAGGGCAACGACGTGGTGCTGTTCCCCGAGCTGCCGGCGCTGCAGAACGCCCACGGAAACATCGCGTTCCACGATCACGGCTTCGGCCTGGAAGGCGTCGGCGCCGATTTCCTGGGCGCGCCGCTGGCGGTGGGCGGCGGCACGGCGCCGGACGGCAGCACGCGCGTCACGCTGGCCGGCACGCTGTCGGCCGAGGGCATGCGCCGCACCGCGCCGGTGCCGGCACTGGGCCGCCTGGCCGAGCGCCTGTCGGGCAGCACGCCGTATCGCGGCGAGATCGTCGTCAAGGCCGGGCATCGCACGATCACCATCGATTCGGTACTGGCCGGGCTGGGCATTGAACTGCCGGCGCCACTGAACAAGGTGCAGGATGCGAACCTGCCGCTGCACTTCGTGCTCGAGGGCGAGCCAACCGTCGAGGGGCTGGCGCGCGACGTCATCCGCGTCGATGTGGGGCAGGGCCTGGGCGCGCGCTACGAGCGCGAAAAGCAGGGCAAGGGCGCCTGGCGCGTAACCCATGGCGGTATCGGCGTGAACGTGCCGGCGCCGCGCCCGGACCAGGGCCTGATGGCGCACTTGGACATGAAAGCGCTCAATGTCGACCACTGGCTGGCGGCGGGCCGCGCCATTGCCGGCATGGACAGGAACGCGCCTGCTCCGGCGCCCGATGCTACGCCGGCCGGCGGCGCCGACTTCACCCAGTACGTGCTGCCGACGGTGGTGGCCGGCCGGGTCAGCGAACTGACCGTGGGCGAACGGCGCGTGGCCGACGTGGTCATCGGCGCCACGCACGTGGGCGACACCTGGCGCGCCAACCTGCATTCGCGCCAGGCCAGCGGCTACCTGACCTGGGCCGAGACGCCCAGCGGCCTGGGCAAGGTCACGGCGCGCCTGGCCTCGCTCGTGATCCCGGAATCGGCCGAGGCCGAGGTCAAGGACCTGCTCGAGTCGAACAAGGGCGCCACGGCCAGCATCCCGTCGCTCGACATCGTGGCCGAACGCTTCGAGCTGTTCAATACCAACCTGGGGCGCCTGGAACTGGACGCCAGCAATGTGCGCGCGCTGGCCGGACGCGAATGGCGCATCGACCGGCTGGCCCTGAGCAACCCCGATGGCCAGCTGAAGGCGTCGGGCCGCTGGCTGACCAAGGATGGCAAGAGCAATACCAGCCTGAACTTCTCGCTCGACATGGACAATGCCGGGCGCCTGCTCGACCGCGTGGGTTTCCCGGACACGATCGGGCGCGGCAACGGCTACCTGCGCGGCGACATCTCGTGGGCCGGCCTGCCGTATGCGATGGACATCCCGAGCCTGTCGGGCCAGATCGAGATGAACGTTGAATCGGGCCAGTTCCTCAAACAGGACCCGGGCGCGGCCAAGCTGCTGGGCGTGCTCAGCCTGCAAGCCTTGCCGCGCCTGCTCAAGCTCGACTTCCATGACGTGTTCTCCAACGGCCTGGCGTTCGACGGCATCACGGCCAACGCGATGATCACGCGCGGCGTAGTGCGCACCGATAACCTCAAAATGCATGGCGTGGCAGCGACCGTGCTGATGAATGGCACGGCCGACATTGCCAATGAGTCGACCAATCTGCGCGTGGTGGTGATCCCGGAATTCAATCTGGGCACCGGCCCGCTCGTGTATGGCCTGGCCGTCAATCCGGTGCTGGGCCTGGGCGGCTATCTGGCCCAGCTGTTCCTGCGTGCACCGGTGATGAAGGCGCTGACCTACCAGATGCAGGTGACAGGGCCGTGGAAATCGCCGACCATTACCAAAATCCCCAACGGACCTGACAGCGTCCCTGTCAGCACACCAGCCACCCCCACCGCCAGCAAGGAATGACATGACGACCGTCGCCGCGATCCAGATGATTTCCACTCCGCACCTTCAAGACAACCTGGTCACCGTACGCCGCCTCGTGGCCGAGGCCGCCGGCAAGGGCGCCACGCTCGTGGCCTTGCCCGAGTATTGGCCGATCATGGGCATGACCGATGTCGACAAGGTGGCGCTGGCCGAAGAGCCGGGTGCCGGTCCGATCCAGGACTGCATGGCGGATCTGGCGCGTGAGCACGGCATCTGGCTGGTCGGCGGCACGCTGCCCATTGTCTCGCCAAGCGCCGGCAAGGTCCTCAATACCACGCTCGTGTACGACCCGCAGGGCGTATCGATGAGCCGCTACGACAAGATCCACCTGTTCGGCTTCAACAAGGGCGCCGAATCGTACGACGAGGCGCGCACCATCGTGCCGGGCGACGCGGTGGGCGTGTTCGACGCGCCGTTCGGGCGCGTCGGGCTGTCGGTGTGCTACGACCTGCGCTTTCCCGAGCTGTACCGCGCGATGGGCGAGTGCGCCCTGATCATCGTGCCCGCCGCCTTTACCTACACCACCGGCCGCGCGCACTGGGAAGTGCTGCTGCGCGCGCGCGCCATCGAGAACCAGTGCTATGTGCTGGCTGCGGCCCAGGGCGGCATGCACGTGAATGGCCGCCGCACCTGGGGCCACAGCATGCTGGTCGACCCGTGGGGCGAGGTCAAGGCGGTGCTGCCGGAAGGCGAGGGCGTGATCACGGGCGAACTCGATCCGGCCTTTCTGCGCGGCGTGCGCGACAGCCTGCCGGCGCTGCGGCACCGGAAGATGTAAACCAGGCTGTCACATGCACCTGGCGCAGCGATGCGAACAAACGGGATATGGCACAATGCCCGTTCCAACCGACGCCTGAATCGAACCACCATGACGCCATTCGAACCGAATCTTTCCGCCATCGCCGTTGCCCGTGACGTCCTGCTGACGCCATTCGGCCTGGACGAAGACAAGCTGCTGCGCGCACTGGGATCGATGTTCACGCACAAGGTCGACTATGCCGACCTGTATTTCCAGTTCACCAAGAGCGAAGGCTGGAGCCTCGAAGAAGGCATCGTCAAGAGCGGCAGCTTCTCGATCGACCAGGGCGTTGGCGTGCGCGCAGTGTCGGGCGAAAAGACGGCGTTCGCGTATTCCGACGAGATTTCCGAACAGGCGCTGCTGGACGCTGCCTCTGCCACCCGCACCATCGGGCGCCAGGGCGCCGGGCGCATCAAGATCGCGCGCAGCACGCAGCACAGCGGCGGGCGCTCGCTGTATCTGCCCAACGATCCACTGGCCTCGCTCGATGCGACGGCCAAGGTGACGCTGCTCGAACGCGTCGAAAAGATGGCGCGCGCCAAAGACCCGCGTGTGGTGCAGGTGATGGCCGGCCTGGCCGGCGAATACGATGTCGTGCTGGTGCTGCGCAGCGATGGCGTGCTGGCGGCCGATATCCGGCCGCTGGTGCGCGTGTCGGTCACCGTCATCGCCGAGCAGAACGGGCGGCGCGAAGTCGGCTCGTCCGGCGGCGGCGGGCGCTTCGACTATGCTTACTTTACTGATGAGGTGCTTGATCGCTACGCGACCGATGCCGTCAAGGCGGCCTGCGTGAACCTGGAAGCGCGGCCGGCGCCGGCCGGGCCGATGACGATCGTGCTGGGCCCGGGCTGGCCCGGCGTGCTGCTGCACGAAGCGGTCGGCCACGGCCTCGAGGGCGACTTCAACCGCAAGGGCTCGTCGTCGTATGCCGGCATGATCGGCCAGCGCGTGGCGGCCAAGGGCGTCACCATCGTCGACGACGGCACGCTGCAGGACCGCCGCGGCTCGCTCAATGTCGACGACGAAGGCAACCCGACCCAGTGCACGACGCTGATCGAGGACGGCATCCTGAAAGGCTATATCCAGGACACGATGAACGCGCGCCTGATGAAGATGCCCGTCACCGGCAATGCGCGCCGTGAATCGTTCGCGCACCTGCCGATGCCGCGCATGACCAATACCTATATGCTCGCCGGCGACAAGGACCCGCAGGAAATCCTGGCCTCGGTCAAGAACGGCCTGTACGCGGTGAACTTCGGTGGCGGCCAGGTCGATATCACGAACGGCAAGTTCGTGTTCTCCGCCAGCGAGGCCTACATGATCGAAGACGGCAAGGTCACCTATCCGGTCAAGGGCGCTACCTTGATTGGCAACGGCCCCGAAGTGATGAACCGCATCTCGATGATCGGCAACGACATGCGCCTGGATTCCGGCGTGGGCGTGTGCGGCAAGGAAGGCCAGAGCGTGCCGGTGGGCGTGGGCCAGCCGACCCTGCGCATCGATGGTGTCACGGTCGGCGGCACGGCCTGATGCTGCATTGATGATGCGTTGCTGTGGTATCCGGTAACAAGCTGTCTGTACAAGCCATCATCGACGGATAAAGGGCTTGCCAAGTTTTGCGGGTTGTTGCTATAGTCAATTGACCAAACACGGACGACATCATGCGCCACGCTTTCTTTACCTGCTTTTTTTACTTTAGCCATTCCAGCCTCAGGCGGTGGAACAGCAGCGGGTACGCGCAGTAAAAGTCCCGGCAGCATCCAGACAAACCGCCAGCAATGGCGGTTTTTTTATTTTCAGACGGTATAAAACCAAACCCAACCGAGCACGAAAGAGAGTCCAGCATGCCCCGCACCGACGACCTACGCATCCGTGAAATGAAGGAACTGACGCCGCCCTCGCACCTGATCCGCGAGTACCCCGTCACCCCGGCGGCCGAGCAGACCGCGGCCGGCGCGCGCGTCGACCTGCACCGCATCCTGCACGGCCAGGATGACCGCCTGATGGTGGTGATCGGGCCATGCTCGATCCACGATCCGAAGGCCGCGATCGAATACGCGCGCCGGCTGGTCGAACAGCGCCGCCGCTTTGCCGGCGAACTCGAAATCGTGATGCGGGTCTACTTTGAAAAGCCCCGCACGACGGTGGGCTGGAAAGGCCTGATCAACGACCCGTACATGGACAACAGCTTCCGCATCAACGACGGCCTGCGCATGGCACGCGAGCTGCTGCGCGACATCAACGAGATGGGCCTGCCAGCCGGCACTGAATTCCTCGACGTGATCAGCCCGCAGTACATCGCTGACCTGATCAGCTGGGGCGCCATCGGTGCGCGCACGACCGAGTCGCAGGTGCACCGCGAGCTGGCGTCCGGCCTGTCGTGTCCGGTCGGCTTCAAGAATGGTACCGACGGCAATATCAAGATCGCGACCGAGGCCATCAAGGCCGCGTCGCAGCCGCACCACTTTTTATCGGTGACCAAGGGCGGCCACTCGGCCATCGTGTCGACCTCGGGCAACGAGGATTGCCACATCATCCTGCGTGGCGGCAAGGCGCCGAACTACGACGCCGCCAGCGTCGACGAAGCCTGCCGCCAGATCGCCGCGCTGGGCCTGGCCAGCCGCCTGATGATCGACGCGTCGCATGCCAACAGTTCGAAAAAGCCCGAGAACCAGGTGCCCGTGTGCGCCGACATCGCCGCGCAGATTGCGGCTGGCGACGATCGCATCGTGGGCGTGATGATCGAGTCGAACCTGGTGGGTGGGCGTCAGGATCTGGTGCCGGGCAAGGAACTGACGTATGGCCAGTCGGTGACCGATGGCTGCATCGACTGGGACAGCAGCCTGCAGGTGCTCGATGGCCTGGCGGCAGCAGTGCGCCAGCGTCGCCTGCGCCAGGAGTAAGCAAGCAGGCATAAAAAAACGGCGCACCGAGGTGCGCCGTTGTTCTATCTGTCCGCCGGGATCAGAACTTGGCGGTCAGGTTCAGGAAGATATGACGGCCCATCGCGTCATACACCTGCGGGTAGGTGTTGCCGTTGCCGTAAACCGCAGCAACCACGCCCGACAGTGGTGGATCCTTGTCCAGCGCGTTGTTGATACCGGCGCGCAGGGTGAAGATCCGGTTGACCTGCCAGCTGCTGACCAGATCCAGGTAGTTGCGTGCGCCCAGGCTTGCATCAGCCGGTTCCGATTCGGTGTCCAGATCCACACCGCGCACATAACGCCAGGTCGCGCCCAGTTCCACGCCGTTCCATGGGGTGCCCCAGACAGCGCGCACCTTGTGACGCCATTTTGGCAGCGGCACGCCGCAGGTAGGACCGTGCAGGCCGGCGCAGTCACGTACATCGCCGCCTGGCAAGTCCTGTTGCTTGAACTCTTTCAGGTAGGTGCCCATCAGCGACAGGTTCAGGCTGCCCCAGGCGCCCAGCTTGGCGTTCCAGTTCGCGCCCAGGTCAATACCCTTGGTCGACGACATGCCCAGGTTCTGGTTGGTGGCGACGATCTGCGCGGTTTCCAGCGCCCACAGGGTGCCCAGACGGTCACGCGTGATCAGCGAGCAGAACGTCGGGTCGCCCGTTGCCAGGCAGCTTTCGAGGCTGGTCGTTGCCGGCAAGCCGCCGATGATGCCCTTGACCTTCATGTCGAAGGCGTCGATGGTGACCGACGTGTTGCGGGTCGGGGTCAGCACCAGGCCCAGCGTGTAGGAATCGGATTTCTCCGGCGCCAGGTTCGTATTGCCGCCGGTGATCTGGTTGTACTGCTGGGCAGGGGAGTCGACGATGTTGCCGTACTGGGCAGCGGTCACGCCGGTGCGTGCGCACTGTGCCAGGGACGCGGTCGGGGTCTCGCCGGCGCATGGGTCGGACGACATGTCGTACAGGCCAAGGCCTGCCGGCGTGTACAGCTCGACCACGTTGGCGGCGCGCGCGGCGCGCTGATAGCTGAAGCGGAACTTCGCTTCCTTGATCGGCGCCCACTCGAGGCCTGCACCATACGAGCTGGTCTTCTGGCCGGTCGAGTAATCCGACTTGCGATAGCTGGCGGTCACGTTGAGCTGTTCAGCGAACGGCTGCTTCTGCAGGATCGGGATGCGGGTTTCGGCGTAGTAATCGCGCACGCTGAACTGGCCGCTCACGTTCTTGGTCGGGCCGCCCTGGCCGGCGAGGTCGCCGGATTCGAAGGCGGCATCGTTGTCCAGCGTCAGTTTTTCGGTGCGGTGTTCCCAGCCCAGCGCCAGGCCGATGCCTTCGGTGCTGGTCGGGATCTTCAGGCCGTATTCGCCCAGGTCGGTCGACAGGTTGACGCCTTGCACGGTTTGCGAGGTGCTGCCGCGCTGGAAGCCCGGGGTCTGCAGGTAGGTCAGTGCTTCGTTGGTGACGCCGCCGAGACTCCAGATATTGTACGGCACGCAGTTCGGGTCGATGCCGTTCAGGGTGCTGCGGCAGACCGCTGCGCCGTTGGGGCCACGGACCACGTCCAGTGCACGCGCGCTGCGCGCCACCGAGAAGTCGTTAAAGTAGGTTTCGGCGTAACGGACCCGGCCCACCTGGGCGAAGACGTCGTACTTCCAGTTGCCGACATCGCCCTTGACACCGACCACGCCGCGGTAGGACGTGTGGTTCAGGTCGTCGCGGCGACCACCGCCTTCGACGTTGCGGCGGAAGATCACCAGGTCGGCCGTGTCGCCGGGGGCATTCAGGCCCAGCGTCTGGCGCCATGCATTCGACAGCAGCGGGTTTTCGAAGGTGATCGCGTTGGCGCCGGAAGCGTCGAGGCCGAACAGGCCGGACGGGGCGATCTGGGCGACGGTGCTGTCATCGTGGAAGCTGGCCTCGGCGTAGATGCGGGCCTTGTCGTTGATGTCGTAGTGCGTGAACGAGCTGAACGTGTAACGCTCCGACGGACGGCGGAAATAGTTCAGCGGACCGAAGTTGTAGGCATCGCTTGCGCCAATATACGGACGCACGCCGCCGTTGGCATCGGCCACGGTGAAGCTGCGCGTGCCGACCAGGAAACGGCCCGGGAAGCTGGTGCCGGAGCCGCCACAGTTGAACGTGTCGCCCGTGGTCGAGCCGCCCAGCGAGCAGGCCGTGAAGTCACGCTCCGATTGCAGCAGCGCGTCTTCTTTCTTGTAGCCCAGGTAGACCACGGCATTGCCGCGGCCATCGGCGAAGTTGCCGCCCATCGTGATGCTGATGTCCTTGACCTTGGCATCGGCGCTCTTGTCGCCCGGCACCGTGAAGTTGCGGCGCGTGGCGGCGTCGGCTGCCGGCCCGCCGTTCTGCTGGTGGTTGTAGAACTGGTAGTTGCTGTCGATCTGGACGCCCTGGAAGTTGTCGTCCATGATGAAGTTGACCACACCGGCCACGGCGTCGGAGCCGTAGATGGCGCCGGCGCCGCCGGTCAGCACTTCGACGCGCTTGACCAGGCCCACGGGGATCTGGTTCAGGTCGGCGGCGGTATTGCGCGGGCTACCTGCTGGCAGGCGGCGGCCATTGACCAGCACCAGGGTGCGGTCGGCGCCGAAATTGCGCAGGTTGACGGTGGCGGTACCGGTCGAGCCGTTCGAGACCGAGCCGCCCTGGTCAGCGAAGACCTGGGGCAGGTTGTTGAGCAGGCTCTCGACCGAACGCACACCTTCGAGTTTGATGTCCTTGGCGTTGACGACGGTAACCGGGCTGATGCTTTCCAGGTTGGCCGTGGCGATGCGTGAACCGGTCACTTCCACGCGCTGAGGTTCGCCGGTAGCGGGCGCCGTGTCCTGGGCGTGGGCCGCCGAGAACGCGACAATCATGCCGCCTGCACAGATCAGTCGAACCGATCGAGATAACACTGTTTCAACCATCATGTCGATTTTCCCAGGTAAGACCTGCAGGACGGATGTCGCCTGCAGTAATGTCATTGGATTGCCACCGCGAATAGCAGCGTCGAATTTTTACTACTTGGCAATAAAAACATTTCCGGCGAGGCAGTGTCAACGTATAAAGTCTTTACGAATCAAAAATACAACTGTGCACCAACTAGTCTGTACAAGTATGCATTTTGGTGCTAGTCATGATTCCGACATGAAAAATAATATGTGGAATATATGAAGGAAAATAGAGTTTGCTCGGTATTTAATGCGGTAAGAGGCAGGTTAATTGGCAGATATTGCTGATTCAGCATATGCATGCCGAAGCATTGATGACACGCTGTCAGTACCGCTTCAATGTCACAAACGTCAGTACATTGAATAACCTGTGTCTATCACCCCATGACATCCTGCGTCTGTCAGCCCGGGCCGATATGCGCTATCGTGTCGGGTTCGCAACGCCTGGATTGGCGTGGCGGATTTCGCGGGAAATGGCACATTTGCCTGGTTCCGGTTCGGGAGTTTCATGGTTGCTTATATCGTCCGGCGCCTGTGGCAGATGTTGCCGACCATGGCGGGCGTCGTGTTGCTGGTGTTCGTGCTGTTCAACTGGGTCGGCGGTGATCCGGCCTATCTGTTGGCTGGCAAGATGGCCGATGCCAATGCCATCGAAAATATCCGGCGCCAGCTGGGCACTGACCAGCCGTACCCGGTGCAGCTGTGGATCTTCGTGCAGCAGATCCTCACCTTCGACTTCGGCAACGCCTGGAGCACGGGCGAGCCGGTGGCGCAGATCATCACCAGTCGCCTGGGGCCGTCGCTCACCGTCCTGATCCCGCTGACGGTGCTCGAAGTATTCTTCGGCATTGCGCTGGCGCTGGGCATCGCTTTCGTGCGCGGCTCGCTGACCGACCGCGCCGTGATGGTGGCTTGCACGGTGGGCATGTCGATTTCGATCCTGGTGTATATCTCGGTGTTCCAGTACGTGTTTGCCTACCAGCTTGGCCTGTTTCCGGTGCAGGGCTGGGGCAGCAGCCTGGGCGAGAATTTGCGGCACTACGCGCTGCTGCCGATCATCATCGGCCTGGCCGTCTCGATCGCGCCGACGCTGCGCCTGTACCGCAGCTTCGTGCTCGACGAAGTGGGGCAGGACTACGTGCGCACCGCGCGCGCCAAGGGCCTGAGCGAGCGCCGCATCGTCTGGGTGCACGTGCTGCGCAATGCGGCCATTCCCATCATCACGCACGTGATGGCAAACCTGCCCGCGCTGCTGATCGGGGCATTCCTGCTGGAGCGCTTCTTCGGCATTCCCGGCATCGGGCGCGAAGTCATTCTCGCCGTCGAGCGCAGCGACTTCCCGGTGATCAAGGCGATCACGGTCTACGTGGCCGCGGCAACGATGGTGTTCAACCTGCTGGCCGACCTGCTGTACCGCGCCGTTGATCCGCGGGTGCAATTCCGATGACGACGCTGCAGACGTCCGCCGATTCGGCCGGCCTGTGGACGCTGGCCTGGCGCCGCCTGCGGGCAGACCGCGTGGCAATGGCGGCGCTTGCCGTCGTGGGCGGCTTTTTACTGCTCGTGCTGCTCTCGAGCACGGGCCTGGTAGCCGCTGACTGGGAAGACGAGGTGGCCGTCAATTACGCGCCGCCAGTTTTTGTCGGCGCCGATGCGACGGGGCGCGCACTGGCGCAGGCGCAGGCGCAACTGCCACGCGCCACGCCGCCGAATGCGTTCGATCCGCTCGCGGCCGAACTGGCGGCGCTGCAGGCGCAACTGGCCACCACGCATCCACCGGTGGCCAAGCGTACGACGCTGCTGTTCGGCGCCGATAAATGGGGCCACGACATCGTCAAAAAAACGATCAAGGGCGGCGAAACGTCCATTGTCGTCGGCCTGGTCGCGGCGCTGGTGGCGGTCACGCTGGGCACGCTGTTCGGCGCTGTCGCCGGTTTTTTCGGCGGCTGGATCGACGACCTGTTCAACTGGTTCTACAGCATCTTCACCTCGATTCCGTCGATCCTGATGATCCTGACCGTGGCCGCCGTGCTGCAGCAGAAGGGTGTGACGACCATCGTCCTGATCCTGGGCCTGACCGGCTGGACCGGGCCGTTTCGCCTGATGCGCGCCGAGTACATCAAGCACAGCGCGCGCGAATACGTGATGGCGGCCAATGCGATCGGCGCGTCGAACTGGCAGCGCATGTTCGGGCACATCCTGCCTAACGTGTCGCATGTGGCGCTGGTGCAGATGTCGATCCTCGTGGTCGGCTTCATCAAGGCCGAGGTCATCCTGTCGTTCCTGGGCTTCGGCGTGCCGGTGGGCACCGTGTCGTGGGGCAGCATGCTCAACGAGGCGCAGAATGAACTCATCCTCGGCAAGTGGTGGCAACTGGCGGCGGCGGCCGGCGCCATGGCCGTGCTCGTTACCAGTTTTTCACTGTTCGCCGACGCCTTGCGCGACGCGCTCGACCCCAAGATCAAATGACCCAGGACACGAACCCCTTGCTCCGGGTGCGCGACCTGCGCATCGCATTCCGGGTCGACAGGCACCGCACCAGCGCCGCTCTGAAAGGCGTGTCGTTCGACGTGCCCGACAACAGCACGGTGGCGCTGGTGGGCGAATCGGGCAGCGGCAAGTCGGTCAGTTCGCTGGCCGTGATGGGGCTGCTGCCGCCCGAGACCACGATCGTCGATCCGGGTTCGCGCATCGCGTTTGCCGGCCGCGAGCTGCTCGGCCTGCCGCTGGACGCACGGCGCGCCTTGTGCGGCAAGGACATCGCGATGATTTTCCAGGAGCCGATGTCCTCGCTCAACCCGGTGTTGACGGTGGGGTTCCAGATCGGTGAAGTGCTGCGCCAGCACATGGGCATGACCGGGCGCGGCGCGCGCGCCCGTACGCTCGAGCTGCTGGCCGAAGTGGGCATTCCTGATCCGCAGCACAAGATCGACGCCTATCCGGGCCAGATGTCCGGTGGCCAGCAGCAGCGGGTAATGATCGCAATGGCCATTGCCTGCGAGCCGAAACTGCTGATCGCCGACGAGCCGACCACGGCGCTGGACGTGACGATCCAGAAGCAGATCATGGACCTGATCGCGCGCCTGCAGCGCGAGCGGCGCATGGCCGTGCTGTTCATCACGCACGACCTGGGCCTGGTGGGCGAGATTGCCGATCGCGTGATCGTGATGCGCCATGGCGAGGTGCGCGAGGAGGGCACCGCCGCGCAGGTGTTCGGCGCGCCGCAGGACGCCTATACCCGGGCGCTGCTGCATTGCCGGCCATCGCTTGACGCCCGCCCGCTGCGCCTGCCGGTGATCGACGATTACCTGGCGGGGCGCGTGCTGCCTGGCGCGCAGCTGCCGCAACGCGTACGCGGGACGAACCCCGACGATGCGCCGCTCCTGGTGGTCAAGAACCTGGCCAAGAGTTTCTGGACGCGTGAGGGCCTGTTCGGCAAGCGCGAATTCAAGGCGGTCGAGGATGTCTCGTTCACGCTGGCGCGCGGCAAGACGCTGGGCGTGGTCGGTGAATCGGGTTCGGGCAAGACGACGGTGGGGCTGACGCTGCTGCGGCTGCACCGCGCGACGGGCGGCTCGGCGCTGTTCGAAGGGCGCGACCTGGTCACGATGACCGACCGCGAATTCCAGCCCTACAAGCGGCGCATCCAGATCATTTTCCAGAACCCGTATGCCTCGCTCAATCCGCGCTTTACTGTCGGCCAGATCCTGCTGGAACCGATGCGTATCCACGGCATCGGCGCGCATGAGGCCGGGCGAGCGGCGCTGGCGCGTACCTTGCTGGGGCGGGTCGGCTTGCCGGACGCGGCGTACGGGCGCTATCCGCATGAATTTTCGGGCGGGCAGCGTCAGCGCATTGCCATTGCGCGCTGCCTGACGATGCAACCCGAGATCCTCGTCTGCGACGAGTCGGTTTCGGCGCTGGACGTGTCGGTGCAGGCCCAGGTGCTGAACCTGCTGCAGGACCTGCAGGATGAATTCGGCCTGAGCTATATCTTCATTTCACATGATTTGTCGGTCGTGAAGTACATCTCCGACCAGGTGATGGTGATGCGCAATGGCGCCGTGGTGGAGGTGGCCGATGCCGATGTGCTGTACCGCAATCCGCAGCACCCGTACACGCAGTCGCTGCTGGCGGCGATCCCGCGCGGCGTGTAACTACGGGTCGCTGCCGATGCTGCGACAGACCGTTGCGAATATGCCAAACAGGCTGCCGAAACCGGCCGCATTTCTGTGCCGCGCGCCCAATTCACGTACACTGTGACGATGCCCCAGTTAGTCGAACTCATTCAAGTCTATGGCGTGCTGATCGTGTTCGGCATCGTTCTCGTCGAGCAGTTTGGCCTGCCCATTCCCGCCTACCCGATCCTGATCGTGGCGGGCGCGCTGTCGGTCGAGGCCGACGTCAGCTGGCAGCTCGTGTGGCTGGCAGCCATCGGCGCCTGCTTCATTTGCGACGTGTTCTGGTTCCGCGCCGGGCGCTTCTATGGCAAGCGCATCCTGCGTCTGCTGTGCAAGATTTCCCTGTCCCCCGATTCCTGTGTCAACCAGACCGAAGAGCGCTTCAGCAAGTTCGGCGTCAAGTCGCTGCTGGTGTCCAAGTTCATCCCTGGCTTCAATACCATCGCCGCGCCGTTGTCGGGCGCGATGGGCGTGGCCCCGAAGCCGTTCCTGCTGTACGCCGTCACGGGCGCGGCGCTGTGGAGCGGTGTCGGAATCCTGCTGGGTGCCTGGTTCCATGACAGCGTCGACGACGTACTGGGTATCCTGTCGACGATGGGCAGCACGGCGCTGGTCGTCGTCGCCAGCATTCTGGCCCTCTTCATCGCGTTCAAGTATGCCGAGCGGCGCCGGCATCGCTCGCGCAGCGCCGGAGAGCGCATCGAGATGGCCGAATTGCTGGCGCTGATCGACAGCGGCGATGAACCGGTACTCATCGATGCGCGCAGCCTGACCGCGCAGACGCTGGAAGCCGCCATCCCCGGGGCGCTGATTTTCCACGCGTGCCCGCCGGGGCAGCTGATGGCATCACTCGACCGCGAGCGCCAGATTGTGGTCTACTGTAGTTGTCCCGACGACATTACCGCCGCGCAAGTGGCGCGTCAGTTCGCGGCCAACGGCTTTCACCGCGTGCGGCCGCTCCGGGGCGGGCTTGATGCCTGGAACGCGCAACGTGGCGCCGCGCCATCGCTCGATCCGGCACCATGCTGATCGGGCTGTGTCTTGCACGGCTGTTCAAGTAGTGTGATTACGCTTCCAGAGCGAATTTCTTGCCAACGTAGCCCCTGCGTGTGCGATTCTCTGTACCTAAACTACAGATAGTTCTTGTCTTCAAGGCAAAGAATTTAGTATTCTTGCGGCTTCGCTCCCACTGTCTGCAATGACCGCTTCCATGTTCATGTCCGAGACTTCCCGCCTGCATGCCGGCGGCCCCCGCCTGCTGGCCGATATCGGCGGCACCAATTGCCGTTTTGCACTGGAATGTGGTCCCGACCAGCTCGAAGGCATCGAGGTCTATCCCTGCGCCGCTTACCCGACGCTGGGTGACGCGATGCGCACCTATCTGGCCAGCCCGACCGTCAAGGCGCTGACGTCCAGCCCGATCCTGCATGCGGCGCTGGCAATTGCCAACCCGGTCACGGGCGATTACGTGCGCATGACCAACCACCACTGGGAATTTTCCACCGAGGCCTTGCGGCTCGAGTGCGGTTTTGAAATTCTGATGGTGGTCAATGACTTTTCGGCGCTGGCGCGTTCGCTGCCGCATCTGGGCGAACACAAGCGGCAGGTCGGCGGCGGCGTGCCGCAACCGGATACCGCGCTGGGCCTGATCGGCGCCGGCACCGGTCTGGGCGTGTCGGGCCTGATCCCATGCGCCAGTTCGTGGACGGCCTTGCGCAGCGAAGGCGGGCACGTCAGCTTCGCGCCCATCAACGATGATGAAATCGCGATCCTGCAATTTGCCTGGCGCGAGTACGACCACGTCTCGTTCGAGCGTTTCCTGTCCGGCGCCGGTGTCGAACTGATCTACCGCGCACTGGCCGATCGCGCCGGCAGCCCTGACGAGCGCCTCAGCGCCGCCGAGATCTCGCGCCGCGCGCTGTCCGGCGAATGCCCGTTGTGCGACGACGTGCTCGAAGCATTCTGCGGCATGCTCGGCACCGTGGCCGGCAACCTGGCCGTCACGCTTGGCGCACAGGGCGGCATCTATATTGGTGGCGGCATCGTTCCGCGCCTGGGGACGCGCTTTGACCGCTCGTCGTTCCGCCGTCGCTTCGAACAGAAGGGGCGCTTCGTACATTACCTGACGGCCGTACCGACCTACGTCATCACCGCCGAGTACCCGGCATTTGTTGGCGTGTCGGCCATTTTGTCGGAAAAACTGTCAGACTGACGCTACTAGCTACCCGCCGCGTGGATGGTCGCTTGTCCACTGCGCCGTTTTATCGGGTACAATGGCCGCCAGTTGCAAGAAACGTTGTCGTCCCTCCGCGTGCCGCACAGGCCGCTCCCCGGCGCCTCCCGAACATGGCGAGTGCGCCGATACGCCGCGTTTCCCAACGAGCATCAATACTCAGAGGCAGGTTGCCCGCGACGGGTTCCTTGTCCGTCGTGTAATAGACTGTCCGGCGCATCAGCCCCGGACCCACGGATTCCAGTATCAGGCAGCAGATCGCAAGAGCAGCAGGGTCGCCACCCACGCGCCGGCATCGCACGTTGCGTGGCCGCCGGACGCTGGTCGTGCGTCCCCTGGTCCTGCGTGTGCTGGTCCTGCTGCCCGGGTTCTGTTTCTGCTACCGCTATAGTTTGTGGATTGACGACATCGCACTATGAATACTGACGAGGCCAAGCGCGTCCTCGAAACCGCCTTGCTGTGCGCCCGCGAGCCCTTGTCGATCCACGGCATGAAAAAGCTGTTCGCCGAGGTCGATGCAGGCGGTCGCAGCCAGGGCGCCGGCGTTGGTGCCGACACGATCAAGATTTTGCTGGAAGAACTACGCCACGACTGGGACGGGCGCGGTATCGAGATCGTCAGCCTGGCCTCGGGCTGGCGCTTCCAGAGCCGTCCCGAGATGAAGCCGTATCTCGACCGGCTCTCGCCCGAGAAGCCGCCGAAGTACTCGCGGGCGACGCTGGAAACGCTGGCCATCATTGCCTACCGCCAGCCGGTGACACGCGGCGACATCGAAGAAATTCGCGGCGTGGCGGTCAATTCGCAGACGATCAAGATGCTGGAAGACCGCGGCTGGATCGATGTCCTCGGTCACCGCGAAGTGGTAGGACGCCCGGCGCTGCTGGGCACGACGCGCCAGTTCCTGGATGATCTTGGCCTGGCGTCGCTGTCGCAACTGCCGCCGCTGCAGGCGCTGGCCGAGGGGCCGGATGCGCGCAGCCTGGAAGCACTGGAAGCAGCACTGAACGACAATTTTGAGAAGGCGGACGCCGGCGCGCCCGTCACACACCCGGACACTTCACCCATTGAAGTGTCGATACAAGACCTGACAGACGACGGAATTGCCGAGGCGGGTCAGCACAATAAAGATACGAACGATGAACCCAACTGAACCAACCGAAAACATGCCTGTCGATGCAGGCGATACCGCCGCTGCCAAGCCGAAGCGCCGCACCAAGGCCGTGATTGCGGCCGAGGCTGCTGCCGCAGCGCCGGCGCCGGTCGACACCGCCGCAGAAGCGCCGGTCAAGGCAAAGCGCACGCGCAAGGTCGCCGTCGCCAGCGAATCCGGCGCCGCCGCACCGGTCGCTGCCGAGCTGGCTGCCGATGCGCCAGTTGCCGACGCGCCAGCCGCGAAAGCGCGCAAGCCGCGCGCGATGAAGGCCGCCAAGGAAGTCCAGGCCGCCAAAGAAGAGCTGGCCGCTGCGCCCGCTGCCGACGGCACCGACGCCGCACCTGCGCCGACGCCAAAGCCGCGCGGTCCCCGACAGATGCGCGAAAAGCGCGCCGAGCGTGAAGCGCTCGAGCAATTGGCAGCGCCCGCCGTTGTCGCTGCCGATGCTGCGCCAGCAGGCGACGCGCCAGTGGAAGGTGCCGGCGCCGAGGCTGCCGTCGACGGCGCGCCGCAAGGCCGTGGCCGTGGCCAGCAAAAGCCGGGCATGCGCAACCAGCAGAGCAACCGTCCGGTGCAGGGCGCCGGTCGCCAGGGCCAGCCGGTCAAGCAGATCGGCCGCAACGGCAAGCCGGGCAAGCCCGGCGGCAAGCCGCAGCCGATGGACGAGGCCGACAACGTGTTCTCGTTCGTGACGTCGGACGACTTCGACGCCAACGACGGCGCCCGCCGCAATGCGCCGGTCAAGGCCGTGCGCCGCGACCTGACCGCCGACGACGACGCGCCGAAGCTGCACAAGGTGCTGGCCGAAGCGGGCCTGGGTTCGCGCCGCGACATGGAAGACCTGATCGTGGCCGGCCGCGTGTCGGTCAATGGCGAGCCGGCCCACATCGGCCAGCGCATCCTGCCGACCGATGCCGTGCGCATCAACGGCAAGCTGATCCAGCGCCGCGTGAGCAGCAAGCCGCCGCGCGTGCTGGTGTACCACAAGCCGGCCGGCGAAATCGTCAGCCACGACGATCCGGAAGGCCGTCCATCGGTGTTCGATCGCCTGCCGTCGATGAAAGCAGGCAAGTGGCTGGCCGTTGGTCGCCTCGACTTCAACACCGAAGGCCTGCTGTTGTTTACGACCTCGGGTGACCTGGCCAACCGCCTGATGCACCCGCGCTACAATATCGACCGTGAATACGCGGTGCGCACGCTCGGCGAGCTCGAAGAAGGCATGCGCCAGAAACTGCTGGCCGGCGTCGACCTCGACGATGGCAAGGCGGCATTCTCCAAAATCCAGAACGGCGGCGGCGAAGGCATCAACCGCTGGTACCGCGTGGTCATCGGCGAAGGCCGTAACCGCGAAGTGCGCCGCATGTTCGAGGCGGTCGGCCTGACCGTCTCGCGCCTGATCCGTACCCGCTACGGTGCGATGACGCTGCCAAGTGGCCTGAAGCGTGGTCGCTGGGAAGAGTTCGAAGAAAACGATGTCCGTTCGCTGATGACCGCCTTCGGTGTCGAGAAAAAAGCGGCGCCGGAGAAAAACGCCAAGTCGGGCGGCAAGCCGGGCAAGGGTCCGCGTCCGAACGGTGCGCGCGACAGCGAGCGTGGCAATGAACGTGGCAACGAGCGTGGCAACGAGCGTGGCAATAGTCGCGGTGGTGAGCGCGGCAACGTGCGCAGCGCCGGGGGCGACGATGAGCGTGGCAACGACCGCAGCGATGGCAACCGCATCGACCGCGCTGACGCCAACCGCAACGTCGATCCGTTCGGCCCGCAAGTCACCCGCGTGGGCAGCACCCGCGGCCAGGGCATCCTGAATGGTCCGGTGCCTGGCAACAAGCCAGTCGGCGGTCGTCCGGGTGGCCAGGGTGGCGGCAAAGGCCGCGGCGCCGGTTTCGGTGGCGGGCAGGGCGGCAAGACGGGCGGCGCTGGTGCCAGCAGCCGTCCACGCCAGCCTGATCCGTTGCAGACCACGTTCGGTTTTGCCAACACCGGTGGCGGCGCGCGCCGTGGCGGTGGCGGCGGCGGGCAGGGTCCGCGCGGCGGTGCCGAGCATGCGGCGCCCCGTCGCGGCCGTCGCGGCTGAGCACCATCGGTCGCAGGCTGCCGATGGCAGCCTGTCAACTGTTGTATAGCTGCTCATTTTGGCGTGCGGATTGCGAGGCACGCCGAAAAGCAGTATAATTTGCAGCCTAATCGAAGACCTTCCCGACGTGTTGTTCAGCGTGCATCCGGTGTAAGCGTCATATTTTGATTGGGTTGTAACTACAAAAAGATGGGCAGATGCCCATTTTTTTTTTGGTAAATCGTTTTAGAAGCCCTGGAGAAGTGCCGTGCAGCAGTTTGATTTAATCGCCACGACAGTCAGTGGTCTCGGTTATGAACTCGTCGATGTGGAGCGAGGCGACCGCGGGATCCTGCGTGTGTATATCGATTTTCCGGCTGCCGACGCGGACGAAAAGGGCCCGATCACGGTTGAGGATTGCGCCAAGGTGAGTCACCAGCTGTCGCATGTCTTCACCGTGGAAAACGTCGATTACGAACGACTCGAAATTTCGTCGCCGGGCCTCGATCGCCCGGTACGAACCCTCGCCGATTTCGCGCGCTTTGCCGGCCATGAGTGCACGGTCAAGCTGCGCGTCGCGGTGCCGGGCAGTGATAACCGCAAGACGTTCACCGGTATCCTGCGCGGCGTCGAGAACGACAAGGTCGGCTTGGAATTTGACAGTAAAGATGGCCCGGCGTTGATGGAATTTACGCTGGCCGAATTGGATAAGGCACGTTTAGTGCCGCAGGTGGATTTTAGGAGTCGCAAAGCATGAGTCGCGAAATTTTGTTACTGGTGGATGCGCTTGCGCGCGAAAAGAACGTCGACAAGGAAGTCGTTTTCGGAGCGCTCGAGTTCGCACTGGCACAGGCCACGAAAAAGCGTTATGAAGGCGAAGTCGACATTCGCGTGTCAATCGATCGCGACACCGGCGAATTCGAGACTTTCCGCCGCTGGCACGTCGTTCCCGACGAAGCCGGCCTGCAGCTGCCTGATCAGGAAATCCTGCACTTTGAAGCCAAAGAGCAGATCTCGGACATCGAAGTCGACGAATACATTGAAGAGCCGATCGAATCGGTTGACTTCGGTCGTCGTTTTGCCCAGGACACCAAGCAGGTCGTGCTGCAGCGAGTGCGCGATGCCGAGCGCGAGCAGATCCTGCAAGACTTCCTGGAACGTGGCGATTCGCTCGTCACCGGCACCATCAAGCGCATGGAACGCGGCGACGCGATCGTCGAATCGGGCAAGATCGAAGCGCGCCTCCCGCGCGACCAGATGATCCCGAAAGAGAACCTGCGTATCGGCGACCGTGTGCGCGCTTTCATCCTGCGTGTGGACCGCAATATGCGTGGCCCGCAGGTGATCCTGTCGCGCACCGCGCCTGATTTCATCATGAAGCTGTTCGAACTCGAAGTACCCGAGATCGAGCAGGGCCTGCTGCAGATCAAGTCGGCTGCCCGTGATGCCGGCGTGCGCGCCAAGATCGCCGTGTTCACGGCCGACAAGCGCATCGATCCGATCGGTACCTGCGTCGGCATGCGCGGTTCGCGTGTCCAGGCCGTCACCGGCGAACTGGGCGGCGAGCGCGTCGACATCGTGCTGTGGTCCGATGATCCTGCGCAGTTCGTGATCGGCGCCCTGGCGCCGGCGAATGTCTCGTCGATCATGGTCGACGAAGAAAAGCACGCGATGGATGTCGTCGTGGACGAAGAAAACCTGGCCATCGCGATCGGCCGTTCGGGCCAGAACGTGCGCCTGGCGTCCGAGCTGACCGGCTGGAAGATCAACATCATGACGGCCGAGGAATCGGCCAACAAGGTGGAGCAAGAGTCGGCGGCCATCCGCGCGCTGTTCATGCAAAAACTGGACGTCGACCAGGAAGTGGCCGACATCCTGGTGGAAGAAGGCTTCTCGAGCCTGGAAGAAATCGCGTATGTCCCAATTTCCGAGATGCTGGAAATTGAATCGTTCGACGAAGACACCGTCAACGAACTCCGTACCCGTGCACGTGATGCGCTGGTCACCGAGGCGATCGCTTCCGAAGAAGGCCTCGAAGGCATGGAAGAAGCTCTGGTCAATCTGGAAGGCATGGACCGTACCGTTGCCGGCAAGCTTGGCCTGGCTGGTATCAAGACGGTCGACGCATTCGCGGCACTGGCCTATGACGAGTTTGGCGCCATCCTGGCACTGCCGTCGGAACGTGCCCGCGACCTGATCAAGAGTGAATTTAATGATGTGACCGACGACGAGATGAAGCTGGTCGATGGCAAGTACGACGACCGGGCGAAAGCACTGCAGGCGAAAGCCTGGAGCCTGGCTGAAACGGCCAAAGCTTGAGCAAATCTTTATCATCTGTCGCGACACATAGAAAAGAGGACTGAATGGCGAGTAACAACGTAGCCCAATTTGCCACCGAGCTGAAGATGCCTGCAGACCTGCTGCTGACGCAGCTGCGCTCGGCCGGCGTCGAAAAAAGTTCGACGTCAGATCCGTTGTCGAAAGATGATAAGGACAAGCTGCTGAACCATCTGCGTCGTACCCACGGCGCGAGCGACACCGGTGAAAAGAAAAAGATCACGGTAACGCGCAAGGAAACCAGCGAAATCAAGCAAGCTGATTCGTCGGGCAAATCGCGCACCATCCAGGTCGAAGTCCGCAAGAAGCGCACCTTCGTGCAGCGCGACGACCTGGTCACGACCAAAGCACCTGAAGAGCCGGTCGTCGACGCTGCTGAACAAGCACGTCGCGAAGAGGAAGCAGCGCGCCAGAACGAAGCGATCGCCCGCCAAGAGGCTGATCTGCGCGAGAAGCAAGAGCGCCTGATCAAACTCGAAGCCGAAGAAAAGGCGCAAGCCCAGGCAGCGCAAGAGCAGGCCAAGCGCGATGCGGCTGAACAAGCCAAGCGCGACGCCGCCGAGAAATCGGCTGCTGCTGCTGTGGCTGCCGGTGCTGCCAAGGAAGCTGCTGCCGGCGCGAAAGAAGCCGCTGCCGGTGCTGCTGACGAATCCGCCAAGCGCGCTGCTGAAGAAGTCAAGGCCCGCAATGAAGCGGCGAGCAAGGAAGCGGCCGAACGCGTTGCCGCCACCGAGCGCGCACGCAAGGCCGTGGCCGATGAAGTCGCGCAGATCAAGCTGATGATGAGTCAGCCGCGTCGCGTCATCAAGGCACCTGAGCCAGCACCGAAGCCGGTCGTCGCACCAGCGGCCCCGGCCGGTACGCTGCACAAGCCTGCCGACAAGAAGCCTGGCGAAGTCAAGAAAGACGACGCCAAGAAGCCTGGCGACAAGAAGTCGATCAAGTCGGCCAATGTGTCGTCGACCTGGTCGGACGACGCCAAAAAGCGTGGCGGTCCGAGCGTGAAAACGCGCGGCGGCGCAGGCAGCAGCACCGGTGGCCGTGATGGCTGGCGTGCTGGTGGCGGCCGTGGTGGTCGTCGTGGTCATGATGACCGCGAAACCAACTTCCAGGCGCCAACCGAAGCGATCGTGCGCGATGTGCACGTGCCGGAAACCATCACCGTGGCCGAACTGGCACACAAGATGGCCATCAAGGCATCGGAAGTCATCAAGCAGCTGATGAAGCTAGGCCAGATGTGCACGATGAATCAGGTGCTCGACCAAGAGACCGCGATGATCCTGGTGGAAGAGATGGGCCACAAGGCCTTCGCTGCCGCTGAGGATGATCCGGAAGCACTGCTGGCCGACAACGGCGAGCACGCCGAGTTCGAGTCGACCTCGCGCGCACCGGTCGTCACCGTCATGGGTCACGTCGACCATGGCAAGACGTCGCTGCTGGATTACATCCGTCGCGCCAAGGTCGCTTCGGGCGAAGCCGGTGGTATTACCCAGCACATCGGTGCCTACCACGTGGATACCCCACGCGGCATGATCACCTTCCTTGACACCCCGGGTCACGAGGCGTTCACCGCCATGCGTGCCCGTGGTGCCAAGGCGACCGACATCGTCATCCTGGTAGTGGCGGCGGACGACGGCGTGATGCCGCAAACCAAAGAGGCAATTGCTCACGCAAAAGCCGCTGGTGTCCCGCTGGTCGTGGCGATCAACAAGATCGACAAGCCGGGTTCGAACACCGACCGCGTCACGCAAGAGCTGGTCGCTGAAGGTGTCGTGCCGGAAGAATACGGTGGCGAATCGCCATTCGTGCCAGTGTCGGCAAAAATCGGTACCGGTATCGACGATCTGCTGGAGCAAGTGCTGCTGCAGGCCGAAGTGCTTGAACTGAAAGCACCGACCGAAGCGCCGGCCCGTGGCCTGGTGGTCGAAGCCCGTCTGGACAAGGGCCGCGGCCCGGTGGCAACGATCCTGGTGCAGTCGGGTACCCTGAAGCGCGGCGACGTCGTGCTGGCAGGTTCGTCGTTCGGTCGTGTTCGTGCGATGCTGGACGAAAACGGCAAGGCGATCACCGCCGCTGGTCCATCGATTCCGGTCGAGATCCAGGGCCTGACCGAAGTGCCGACCGCCGGTGAAGAAGTCATGGTCATGGCCGACGAGCGCAAGGCGCGTGAAATCGCCCTGTTCCGTCAAGGTAAGTTCCGTGACGTGAAGCTGGCCAAGCAGCAAGCCGCGAAGCTCGAGAACATGTTCGAGCAGATGGCCGAAGGCGAAATCAAGAACCTGCCGCTGATCGTCAAGACCGACGTGCAGGGTTCGCAGGAAGCGCTGGTCGGTTCGCTGCAGAAGCTGTCGACCTCGGAAGTGCGGGTCCAGATCGTGCACGCAGCGGTCGGCGGCATCACCGAGTCGGACGTCAACCTGGCGACCGCGTCGAAGGCAGTCATCATCGGCTTCAACGCCCGTGCCGACGCCCAGGCGCGCAAGCTGGCCGAGTCGAACGGCGTGGACATTCGTTACTACAGCATCATTTACGATGCAATCGACGAAGTCCGTACCGCGCTGTCGGGCATGCTGGCGCCAGAAAAGCGCGAGACCATTACCGGTCAGGTCGAGATTCGCCAGGTCATCCTGGTCTCGAAAGTCGGCGCGATTGCCGGTTGCCTGGTTACCGATGGTGTCGTCAAGCGTTCGTCGTCGGTCCGTCTGCTGCGCAACAACATCGTGCTGTGGACTGGCGAGATCGATTCGCTCAAGCGCTTCAAGGACGACGCAAAAGAAGTGCGCGCCGGTCTCGAGTGCGGCCTGTCGCTCAAGGGTCAGAACGAAATCCAGGTCGGCGACGTCCTGGAAGTGTTCGAAGTCACCGAAGTGGCACGTACGCTGTAAGCGACACGTTGGCGTAACATGGGGGCCAGGACGCTTCGCGGCAACGTCGCGAAGGGCCTGGCCCTTTTTTCGCTGCCGGCCTCGATGTAGCATTGGCCTGCAGCCCCTGCACGTCGTTCCCGCGCAGGCGGGAACCCAGGTTCGTCTGCGCAGCCAGGAGTTCGATCGATGTGGCTGTGCATGCATACTTGGGTTACCGCCTTCGCGGGAACGACGGCAAGTGAAGCAAACAAAAGAACAATGAGCGGTACATATCATGGCTAAACACAGCAAAAGCATTCCCAAGCGCGGCCTGCGCGTGGCCGACCAGATCCAGAAGGATCTGTCGGAACTCATCGCCTTCGAACTGAAGGACCCTCGTGTCGGCATGGTCACGATCAGCGAAGTGCAACTGACCCCCGACTATGCCCACGCCAAGGTGTATTTCACCTTGCTCAAGGATGGCGTGGAAGAAGTCAGGCAGACGCAGGAAGGCTTGAACAAGGCATCCGGCTACCTGCGCAATATGCTGGGCAAGCGCCTGCACATCCACACGCTGCCGGCGCTGCACTTCGTGCATGACACGTCGACCGTGCGCGGCCTGCAGATGTCGGCACTGATCGACCAGGCCAACGCCACCCGCTCGAAGGATGACCCGGAATCGAATCCGGCACCTGAGCCGGACGTCGACCTGGACCAGGACACCGATGGCGTCGACGACGCCGACAAGGCGAACAAAGCGTGAACGGTCGGGCCGCCAAAAAACCGCGCGACCTGATCAATGGCGTGCTGCTGCTCGACAAGCCGGTGGACTTCTCGTCGAATGACGCGCTGATCAAGGCCAAGCGCGTGCTCAACGCAAAGAAGGCCGGCCACACCGGCACGCTCGACCCGTTCGCCACCGGCCTCTTGCCGCTGTGCTTTGGCGAGGCGACCAAGTTCTCGCAGGATTTGCTGGAGTCGGACAAGACCTATCTGGCCACGGTTCACCTGGGTATCACGACCACCACCGGCGACACTGAAGGCGAGGCCGTCGAGACAAAGCCGGTCGACGTGACGCTTGACCAGATCGAAGCCGCGCTGGCGCGCTACCGCGGCCCGATCCTGCAAACGCCGCCCATGTATTCGGCGCTCAAGCGCGACGGCAAGGCGCTGTACGAATACGCACGCGAAGGCATCGTGCTCGAGCGCGAAGCGCGGCCGGTGACGATCCACTCGCTGACGCTGGTCGCGTACGACGCGCCGTTCCTGAAGATTGCCGTCACCTGCAGCAAGGGCACCTATGTGCGCGTGCTCGGGGAGGACATCGGCGCCGCGCTCGGTTGCGGCGCGCACCTGAACGCGCTGCGCCGCACCGAAGTCGGCCCATTGACGATCGAGGGCATGATCACGCTGGACGATCTGCTGGCGCACCCCGACCCCTTGTCGCTGCTGCAGCCAGTCGACGCCTTGCTGTCGAGTTTCCCGGCGCTCGAGCTCACGCCCGAACTGGCGCGCCGCTTCCTGCAAGGCCAGCGCCTGGCGCTCGGCAAGGAAGAGATCGCCGTGCCCGAACAGCAGGGCAGGGTGCGCATCTATCACGCCGGCAGCCTGCTGGGCACCGGCATTTTGGGTGAGTATGCGATCCTCGCCCCCGAGCGCCTGATCTCGACCGCGCCGCAAGGTTGATGTCACGGGGCAGTCATAAACGGGCGCTACCCTTGCAGGCAGCGCCCCGTCTGCCCAATGACCGGGCAAGCTCTTGAAATACCTCGCTATTTCCAGCCACCCCGGTTAGAGCGGTACTTTACCTGCTATACTAGTCGGTTTCCGAAATCAGCAAGTGCGCGGCAACTTCGCGGCACCATCGCGGCAACATCGTCGCAGTACCTCGGCAGCATCGCGGTACAGCGCAGCAGATACTCGGCAGATCGTACACTTCCGTACAACGCAACTTCTCAGAGACCATGTCAAACACCAAACGCGCGATTCGTAATATCGCAATCATCGCCCACGTTGACCACGGCAAAACCACCCTGGTGGACATGCTGCTGCGTCAATCCGGTACGTTCCGTGAAAATCAGCAGGTGGAAACCCGCGTGATGGACTCGAACGACCTCGAAAAAGAACGCGGCATCACCATTCTGTCGAAGAACTGCGCTGTCGAGTACGAAGGTACCCACATCAATATCGTCGACACCCCAGGCCACGCCGACTTCGGCGGCGAAGTCGAGCGCGTGCTGTCGATGGTTGACTCCGTGCTGCTGCTGGTCGATGCGCAGGAAGGCCCGATGCCACAGACCCGCTTCGTGACCCGCAAGGCACTGGCCCTGGGCCTCAAGCCAATCGTCGTCGTCAACAAGGTCGATCGTCCAGGCGCACGCGCTGAATGGGCCATCAACCAGACGTTCGAACTGTTCGACAAGCTCGGCGCTACCGACGAGCAGCTGGACTTCCCGGTCGTCTACGCATCGGGCCTGAACGGCTATGCCGGTCTGACCGAAGATGTCCGCAGCGGCGACATGAAGCCACTGTTCGAAGCCATCCTGCAACACGTGCCAGTCCGTGACGACAATCCGGATGGTCCGCTGCAGATGCAAGTGACCTCGCTCGACTACTCGTCGTACGTCGGCAAGATCGGTATTGGCCGTATCTCGCGCGGCCGCATCAAGGCCGGCCAGGACGTCATCGTCCTGAACGGTCCTGGTTCGACCCCGATCAAGGGCCGCATCAACCAGGTCCTGAACTTCAAGGGCCTGGAGCGCGTGCTGGTCGATGAAGCCGTCGCCGGCGACATCGTCCTGATCAACGGTATCGAAGAAATCGGCATCGGTTCGACCGTCTGCGCACCGGACACCCCGGACGCACTCGAAATGCTGACCGTCGACGAGCCAACGCTGACCATGAATTTCATGGTCAACAACTCGCCACTGGCCGGCCGCGAAGGCAAGTTCGTCACCAGCCGTCAGCTGCGCGAACGCCTCGACCGCGAACTGAAAGCCAACGTCGCACTGCGCGTTGCCCCAACCGACGACGACACGATCTTCGAAGTCTCGGGCCGCGGCGAACTGCACCTGACGATTCTGCTGGAAAACATGCGTCGCGAAGGCTTCGAGCTGGCCGTGTCGCGTCCACGCGTCGTGTTCAAGATGGTCGATGGCGTGCGCCACGAGCCGTTCGAGAGCCTGTCGGTCGATGTCGAAGAAGCCAACCAGGGCGGCGTGATGGAAGAACTGGGCCGTCGTCGTGGCGACCTGCAGAACATGGAATCGGATGGCAAGGGTCGCGTGCGTCTCGAGTACCTGATCCCGGCACGTGGCCTGATCGGCTTCCAGGGTGAATTCATGACCCTGACCCGCGGCACCGGCCTGATGAGCCACGTGTTCCACGAGTACGCACCAGTCGACAACAGCAAGGGCGAAATGGCCGGCCGTCGCAACGGCGTGCTGATCTCGCAGGATGACGGCGCTGCCGTTGCCTACGCTATCTGGAAACTGCAGGACCGCGGCCGCATGTTCGTGTCGCACAACGATCCGGTGTACGAAGGCATGGTCATCGGCATCCACTCGCGCGACAACGACCTGGTCGTGAACCCGATCAAGGGCAAGCAGCTGACCAACGTGCGTTCGTCGGGTACCGACGAAGCAGTGCGCCTGGTGCCACCAATTCAGATGTCGCTGGAATACGCAGTCGAATTCATCGAGGACGACGAACTGGTCGAGATCACCCCGAAGAGCATTCGTCTGCGCAAGCGCTACCTGAAAGAGCACGAGCGCAAGAAGGCCAACCGCGACAACTAATCCGTCGCGCTATTGGCGGCCATGGCTGCCTTTGAAAAAACCCCGCTGCAGGCAGCGGGGTTTTTTTCGTCTGGATGGCTCAGGGCGGGTAACTGCAAGATATTACCGTGCGACTCGTCCAAGTCTCGCCAGCCATCAGGCTGACGCCTGGCGGGTGTTACCGCGTCTTCGAACTCTATTGTTTCCTTGTGGCATGAAAAAGGCAGGTATGCTACGCCTTTGCCCAAACCTTAATGTGTGGACCGGGGCAGGTTGAACTGTTAGTATTTTGCAAAATATTTGGGAGTGTCATGAAGCAACCACGCGTACTCGTCAGCGTCTTGAACTGGAATAATGCTTCTGCCACCGCTGAATGCGTGGCCTCGCTGGGGCAGATGCAGCACGATGGTTTCGAGGCCGATATCCTGGTGATCGATAATGGTTCCCGCCAGGCCGATTACCAGGCCCTGCAGGGCGCCGTCGCACCAGGGACTGCCCGCATCTTGCGGGTGGAAGAGAACCTCGGCTTCACTGGCGGTCAGAATACATCGCTTAAGATCGGCATCGACGAGGGCTACGATTACGTCTGGATGCTGAACAACGACGCCACGGTGCAGCCGGATACGCTCACCAAACTGGTGAGGGCCATGGCTCTGGATGCACGCTGCGGCGCTGTCTCGCCAGTCATCGTACCCACCGATGGTGGCAACTACTACAACGCATGGGGTTTGAAGCACGATTGGCACGGGCGCGAAGGCATCTGGCTCCAGAGTGAGGAAGAGTCACGCCGGCATCAGGAAGCGCATCCGGATAACTTCTGCGTGGCCGGCACGGCGGTGCTGTTGCGGGTGCAGGCTCTGCGCGAGGTGGGTTTGCTCGACGAGCGTCTGTTTGCTTACTTCGACGACAACGATATCGGCGTGCGGCTGTCAGACGGTGGCTGGCACAGCAAGGTCGTGTTCGACACAACGGCGACGCACGATCTGGCAGTGCGCGAAGAGCGGCCGCCATATTTCTTTTATCTGATGTACCGGAACGAAATGATGTTCTGGGAAAAGAATATGCCGCGTGCCTATCGCCGGGGGCTCCGGCTAAGGCAGCTCGATCATTCACTGTTCGATGTCAATCGTCTGCGGGTAAGGGGCATGCAGCAGCAAGCGGATATGGCCTTGTTGGGCGTGGGCGATTTCCTTGCCGGGCGTCACGGTGCGCCGGTGTTGGAGCGTCGTGCTCCATTGTGGCTACGGCTGCTGTGTAGCATCTCGGGAGCGTATTACAAGAAAAAACTGCATGCCAGCGTTGCTGCCGCTGGCAGGGCGGAGGACCGTATGGTGGCTTGATCTGACGCGATGCTAGAGATCGACCGGGTGACCGAGTCGGCCGAGGCGTTCGAGTACCAGGTCGCGTTCGATGAATGACTGGTGCTTTGCCAGCAGCGACCGTTTCAAGAACGGGAAGCCGGCGTCGAGAAGTTCCATCGGGCGCACCAGCGTGGGATCAAGCACCTGTTCGGCGGCGCCGAACCAGAGCGCACCAACCTTCATGCTGCGGGCGGCAACGCGCGCCAGACGCGTTTCCTGCAGGGCGATAACTGCTTGGGGCTCGCTGAATGCGAGGGCAGGGAAAAACACAGGCGCCAGACGCATCATCCGCAACCGGTCGACTTGCCGCAGGCAGAATGCGTAAGACTGGATATGATTGGTCAGCTGGCTGGACGCCGTAAAGCCGGTCAACGCCCAAGGGCTGTTTGCCAGCACGGGCCGCAAGTCGGTGAAGGGCCCGAACACCGAATCGTTGATCACGATGACATCTGCGCCTGGCGAGTGTCGGCTGATTTGATGCAAGGCACGCGTATAAGCCGAGAAATCATAGCCGCTCAACGCTTTCCACAGCATTGCATCGCAAACACCATGCAGGTCAGCGGGAATGCGCTGTGGGTCGGCACATGCGCACACGACGAGCAGTGGAAGGCCGCTGTCCTTAAGACGTGCTAGGGTGAAACGGTGCGCAGCGGTCAGAACGCCGTCGGGCGCGTACATAAAATACACCACCCACGCGGGTTTCGGCACGATCGCCTTGACCTGTGCCCAGGCGGGGCTGCGTTGGGCGAACCTGAAAAACGTTTCTATCATCCGGCGGCGTTCCCAACGCATGACCGTCGATGGTTGAAAGTTCCAGTTACGCGAGAGGCCGTTAACGGTCGGACTCAGAGTTTGAGCAGGGCTAATTGTCATTTTTTCCACGCAGGACAGCAGTACGCGATCTTACCTGTCTTGCAACGATAAATCGAGCCTTCCGTGTCCTGACGCCAGGCTTTAGCGCAAACCCAGCAACGCCTGCACCCGCTCCCGGCTCACGCCCACCAGTGCCGACGTGATGGCCAGCAGCGACTGGTAATCGTGGCTGGTGGCAGTGCCGGAGAAATCCGCAGCCCAGCATCTCAAGTTCGGCTTGCCCGAGCTCGGGTTGCGCCGTGCGCGCCATGGCCACGCTCAGGGCGAGCGTGGCGGCGTCCTGCGAGCGGCGCACGCGCGCCAGGGCCTGGACCACATCGCGCAGGCCCTGGCGCAGGGCGTCTGGATTGCCCAGTTGCCATTCCAGCGGTGCCAGCGAGGCCGGCAGCGCGACCGTATCGACGCGGCCATGGTCGGTGACGGCGATGGCGTCCTTGACGCCTTCCACCTGATCCGTCGCTGCAATGGCAGTCCAAGCTGCCCTTGCACGAAAAAACCCCGCTATCTGCAGCGGAGTTTTTTAAGTAACATACATCTCGTCTTCATTCAACAACCAGGGGCTGTGCAAGCGCTGACTTTCCCGTGCAACGTTGGCGATTGGGCCAAGCTGACTGGCGTTGCTAATTGTCGGCCAGAGTCTCAAGATATTCCCAATTGCCAACGGTAGAAAGATCGTCGCAGACGACGACGTGGACCATGGGGCGGGTTTGCACCGGGATGCGGCTCAGCAGGTGTTGCGGCTAAGACAACCCGTTGTATGTGAGGATTGCGACGCCGCTTGTCAGGCAGGTTCCTGGCGCGGCAGACGGTGCGTTGTTCAGAGCGGTGCGGAATGGATACGCCCGTGCCGAATATTTCCAATAGAAATTGTTGATACCACGATCGTTACAGCCCGACTTGGGGCCGTCACGGCGCTTGATCTTGCAAGAATGGCACAGCGGATTCTGTAAGAAAATGATCGCCGACACTCAGCGCAGGCCGAGCAACGCCTGCACCCGGTCACGGCTGACACCGACGAGGGCCGAGGTAATCGCCAGCAGCGAAGCATAGTCATGGCTCGCAGCCGTCGCCGAAAAATCGCTGGCGATCGAGGCCAATTCAGCGCTCGGCATATCAGGCTGGGCAGTGTGCGCCATCGCCGTGCTCAGCGCCAGCGATGCCGCATCCTGGGAGCGACGCACACGCGCCAGCGCCTGCACCACTTCGCGCAGACTTTGGCGCAGGGCGTCTGGATTGCCGGACTCCCATTCTTGCGGCGCCAGCGAAGCCGGCAGCGCCACCGTTTCGACCCGGCCGCGCCCAGTCACGGCAATGGCGTCCTTGACGCCATCGAAGAGTGCTTCCGGGGTCGAAAACACCAGTTCGCGATTCTGGTCGAGGCCAACGCGCACCTTGACTGCGGCCAGCGTGCGGTCGAGGCGCCGGGCAATTTCTTCTTCGGTCATGCCCGGTTCAATACGGGTCGCCAGCTGGGGGCCGCCGGCGTTGCCAACCGAAAAACCCAGGCTCTGATCACCCCCCGCTTTGAGCGACGCGATGTCCAGCCCGCGGATACGAAAGCGTTTCTGGGCACCGCGGTCGGCGTCGAAATCGAGCTGCGCGTCGAGGCTGGCGCCGCCCTCTGTCCGGCGCGCGTCCAGTGTGTCAGCCAGTTGTATGGCGCGCGCTTCTAGCCCGCGCGAGGCCGCTGCGCGACCCGACAGGCGGGCGCTCAGATCCGACTTGAGCGCCTCGAGCTGGCTGGCCACGCCATTGAGATAGTCGAGTGCCTGCTGGGCGCGCGCAACCTCGCCCTGCAGGTGTTGATTCGACTGGGTCGTGCTGCGCAGCGCCCTGGCAGTGGGCGTGGGGCGCGTCAAGCGATCGCTGTTGTCGCCCACAGCGGCCTGCGTGCGCGTGCTGGCCGGGGTGTTTCGTACAACAGGTTTGGTGCCGATCGCGGCAGTGCCGGCCCCTGCGGGCTGGTTAGGCGGACTGGCTGGTTTGAGCAGGGCGTCCATGGTCATCAGATTGCATTGAACAGCGAGAGGGTGCCGATCTTGGCATACGCCTTGTAGGTTGCCTGCAGCGCGCTGGAATAGCCGTTGAGCTCGGTCGCTGCCAGGCCTACGTCGAGCTGCCCGATGTCGGTGATGGCCATTCTGTTCGACAGGCTGATGTTGGCGTGGTTGTCTTCCAGCGTCTTGATGATGTTCTGGCGTCCGCCCAGGTTGGCGACCTTGCCCGAAATCAGCTCTCGGGCTGTGTCGAAGCCCTGCAGGTTGTCGCTGAGTACGGCGCGCACGGCCGGATCGTTGGCCGACACACCCGGCGTCTTGAGGGTGGCGATGGTCTTGTCGAGCTGGTTGAGCAGGGCTTCGAGGCCGCCCAGGTTTTCGTTGGCGGGCTGGGTCAGCCCGTTGCCGACCACCACATTCTGCGCATTGCTGTTGCCGACGTAGCTGTAGCGGGAACCGACTGGCTTGGTCCCGTCGTAGGCCATCGGCGCGGTCCTGGTCAGCGTGCCTGAAAACAACTGGTTACCTTCCTGATCGACCGTGTTGGCGGTGAAAAACAGGCTCTCGCGCAGCGACTCGAGCGGCGTGACCATCGCTTTCAGGTCGTCCGGCGCATTGCTGCCGTCCGACGCCCATACGAGCAGGTCGCGTCCCGGCTGCATCTCGGACACCATATTGCTCAGGTAGCCCTCGGACCGGGTCAGGCGCAGCTGGAGCGAGCCGATATTGCTGCGGTACTGTTCGACCGTCGACTGCTCGCGGGCCAGGCGCGACAGGCGCACGCTGTCGACCGGGTCGTCCGAGGGCAGCAGAATCCGTTTGTTGGTCGCCAGCTGCTGCATGATGGAACTGACGCGCTCCTGGTTGACCTGGAGCGACTGGTTCATCGTGGATTGGTATTGGGACGTTGCGATACGCATGGTGTATTCCTTAAGCCATCATCGCCAAAGTGGCGTCGAACAGCGAGTTGGCAATCGAGATGACCTGCATATTGGCCTGGTACATGCGCTGGAATTCGACCAGCTTGACCGCTTCTTCGTCCTCGTTGACGCCGCTGGTCGATTGCCAGTCGTTGATCGACTGGATGCGCACCGTTTCGGTGGTCCGCTGAGCAGCCTTGTTGAGCTTGCTGTCCACGGCCAGCTTGCCCAGCAGCTGGGTGTCGGCGTCGCCCAGCAGCACCGTGCCGATGCCCGGCAGCGTCACCGTCTGACCCTTCAAGCCAGCCAGCAGTTGCAGGTTACCAGTGTCGCCCGGCAAGCCGTCGCGCGAGAATGCCAGATCCTCGGCCTTGAAGCCGGCCACGGTCTTTAGCATGTCGGCGCCGCTGCCGGCCGTATAGACGAACAGAGGCTTGCCCGGTTCCCAAGGCAGGGATGGGTCGCTGGGGTGCGGTTTGCCGGTGTAGCCAGCGGCCAGCTGCGTGTTGACCCGCAAGGCGATATCCTTGGCCAGCGCGTCGACATCTTTCTGCAAAGGCAGCAGGGTCGTGATCTCGAACTGGGTCAGGCCGCCCATCTGGCCACCCATCTTGCTGGCGTCGAGGACGAAGGTCGAATTGGCGAAGGTGACGGAAAACCCCTGCGGCGAGCCAGCGGTGGCCGCCGCCTTGAGGGTGCCGCTCATGCTGCCGATCACCAGCGCCTGGCCGCTCTTGAGAGAGATATCGCGGCTGCCGTCGGGATTGTCCGACACTTCCAGCGCCATTTTGGACGACAGGTCGTCGATGGCCAGGTCGCGCGCATCGATCAGGCTCGACGCCGATACGCCGCTGGCCCGGGTTTCGATGATCTGCTGATTCAGGCGCGCGATGGTGCTGATATCGGCATTGGCGGAATCGACCAGCGCGCTGCGCTGCTGACGCACCGAGGTCAGCTGCGAATTGAAAATATTGTTCAGGCCATTGAAGCGCTCGCCCATCAGGTTCGCTGCCGTCAGCACCTGCTGGCGCAGCGGGCTCGAGCCGGGATCGCCCGCCACCGCATTCACGGCGCGGAAGAACTCGTCGATGCCGGCCGAGAGGCTCGCCGATGCGTCGCCCATCACGCTTTCAAGCTGCGTCAGATAAGCCTGGGACTGCGAATACATGCCCTGTTCGGAGGCGGCGCGCCACATGGCCTGGCTCTTGTAGCCATCCGAAAAGCGCAGCAGTGAGCTGACCTGCACGCCATTGCCGGCCGAGCGGCCGCTGGCATCCGGACCGACCGCCGTGAAGAGCGCCGATTGCCGGGTATAACCCTTGGTTTGCAGATTGGCGACGTTCTGGCTGCTTGCCGACAGGGCAATCTGGGCGGCAAGGGCGCCGGAAAGAGCATTATTGATGATCGTCATGGTGCGGTTCGTCCTGGAGACTCGTTAACCAATAAAGGCGACCAATTATTGCCGTTTATTAAGTTTTAATCGAAAGCGGCTTCGCCGGTACGGGATGCAGGTCGTGGCGCTGCGCACTGGCGGCGGTCGGTGCCGGCACCAGTTGGCGCAGGATGGCGTCGGCGACGCCAAAGGCGCGCTGGCCCGCCATCTTGCCGGCCACCAGGTCGTCGGCCATCTCCTGCATGTCCTGATTCACGCGGTTCTTGAACACGCTGTCTTCGCTGGCCATTTCCCGGGTCGAGGCGCGCATTGTGCGCAGCATGTGGCTGATGAAGAAACGCTCGAACTCGACTGCGGCCTGGGTCGCTTTCGCCACGTAGGCGGGTTCGTTGCGCTCGGCGTCGGCGGCCGGCGCGACCGCGTCGGTGCCCGCGCCGAGTGGAATGGGGGCAAGGTCGCAGATTCGCATCAGATCACCACCAGTTCGCCTTCGATTGCACCGGCCTGATCAAGCGCCTGCAGGATCGCCATGATGTCGTCAGGCGACGCGCCCAGACTGTTGACAGTATCGATGATGGTTTGCAGGCGCGCCCCTGGCGGCCAGCGGAACATCTGGCCCGACCCCTGGTCGACCGACAGCTTCGATTCTGGCGTCACCGCGGTTTGGCCGCGGGATAATGGGCCCGGCTGGCTGACGCGCGAGCTTTCCGAAATGATCACCTTAAGCGAACCATGGGTGACGGCCGCGGCCTTCACGCGCAGGCCGTCTGCAATGACGACGGTGCCGGTGCGTGAATTGAACACGACGCGTGGCACCGCGATCCCGGCTTCGACCGACAGGGCATTGAGGCGCGCCATGAACGCCACCCGCGCGGTCGGGTTTTCCGGCGCGATGACTTCGACGCTGGTGCCGTCCTGGGTCGTGGCGATCGGCCCGAAGCGCTTGTTGATTGCCTCCACCACATTGGTGGCGGTCTCGAAATGCGGCTGGCGCAGGCGCAGCATGACTTGCGGGCGGGTGGCGAAATCGGTCTCGATCTCGCGCTCAATCTGGGCGCCATTGGGCACCCGGCCGGCGGTGGGGGTATTGACCGTGACGGACGAGCCGCTATTGCCGGTGGCGCTCAGGCCGCCAACCACCACGTTGCCCTGGGCCAGTGCGTAGATTTCATTGTCCGCCGCGCGCAATTGCGTCAGCAGCAGGGTGCCACCGCGCAGGCTCTTGGCATCGCCCAGCGAAGAGACGGTGACGTCGATGTTCTGGCCGCGCCGGTAGCCAGGCGGGAACGTGGCCGAGACCATCACCGCGGCCACGTTCTTGTTCTTGGCGTCGGCGCCTTCCGGCAAGCGCACACCGAACTGCTTGAGCATATTGACGACCGACTGGCTGGCAAACTTGACCTGGGTCGAGTCGCCACTGCCGTTCAGGCCAACTACCAAGCCGTAGCCGACCAGCGGGTTGTCGCGCACGCCCTCGACGCTGACCAGGTTGCGCAGGGCTTGCGCCGCGTGGGCGGGCAGGGCGGCGCAGGCGAGAAGGGGGGCAAGCAGCAGGGGGGCAAGGTAGCGCAGGTTCATGGCGGTCCTCAGAACGGCATCAGGGGGCTGTTGAAGAAGCGCGTCAGCCAGCCCGGCGAGTTGGCGTCGGCCAGCGCCCCGCGCGCGGAATAGGCGATGCGGGCATTGGCCACACGCAGCGAAGACACGCGGTTGTCGGCATCGACATCGGCGGCGCGCACAAACCCTTTGAGGCGTACGAATTCTTCGCCCTGGTTGAGCATCAGGTTTTTTTCGCCGGCCACGCGCAGCAAGCCGTTGGGCAGCACTTCCTGGACAATCACGGTCAGCGAGCCGGACAGGGCGTTTTGCTGGGTGCTGGTGGCGTCGCCCTGGAAGTCGCGCTCGGCGCTCAGGTCGATCGAAGCCTTGTCGTAGATCTTGCCCAGCGCGGCCAGCGGCGAGATGCCCACTGAGGACGCCTTCGAGATGCTGGTCCCGGCGCGCTTGCTGGCCTGGGTCGTCTCTTGCAGGATCACCGTGACGGCGTCGCCCACGCGGTAGGCTCGGCTGTCCGAAGTGAGCGACACGGTGTCGGCGGTGAACACACCGCCCGACATGCCGGCGCGCGCCACGCGCTGGGGGGGCATGATGTCGTCGTAGTCGGCGCTCGGCGCAGGCAGCGGCGTGGCGCAGCCGCCAAGCAGCACCAGGCCGAGCGCCAGCGCCAGGGCGGCCAGGTTCGTCATCAGCGCGCCGCCTGGGCCAGGTACTGCAGCATATTGTCGGCTGCCGAGAGCACCTTGGTGTTCATCTCGTAGGTGCGTTGCGCGGCGATCATGTCGACCATTTCTTCCACTACCTGCACGTTCGAGCCTTCCAGCGCGCCTTGCTTGAGCTTGCCGAAGGCGGCGTCGCCTGGACGGCCTTCGTTCGGCGCGCCGCTGGCCGCAGTTTCCTGGAACAGGTTCTCGCCCAGGGCCAGCAGGCCGGCCGGATTGATGAAGCCGGTCAGGTTGATCTGGCCGATTTCCTGCGGCGCCGGCTGGTTGGCGAAGGTCACCGAGACCACGCCGTTCTCGCCGATGGTAATGCCGGCTGCGTCTTGCGGAATCGTGATCTGCGGCACCACCGGCATGCCCTGGGCATTGGTCAGGGTACCGTTCGGGTCGACCTGCAACTGGCCGGCGCGGGTATAGGCCGGTTCACCGTTCGGACGCAGCACCTGGAGGAAGCCGGCGCCCGAGATGGCCACATCGAGTGGCTGGCTGGTCGTTTGCAGGCTGCCGTTGGTAAACGCCTTCTGGGTACCGACCACGCGTACGCCGTTGCCGAGCTGGACGCCATTGCTGACGGTATTGTCCGCGTTCTGGGCGCCGGGTTGGGCGTTGACCTGATAGAACAGGTCCTCGAACACGACGCGGTCGCGCTTGAAGCCGACGGTGTTGACGTTGGCCAGGTTGTTGGCGATCGCCTGCAGCTTGGCATCCTGTGCCTGTACGCCGGTCTTGCTGATCCACATTGCTGGATTCATGGTTGCTCCCTATTGGTGGTGGCGGGGCGTAAATTACGCGCCGAGCAGCCGGTTGCCCGACTCGTTCATGCTGTCGCTGGCCTTGAACATTTTCATTTGCAACTCGAAGCTGCGGTTCAGGCTCATCACGGCAACCATTTCTTCGACTGCCGAAACATTGCTGCCTTCTAGGGCGCGTCCGCGTACGCTGACATTCGGGTCAGCTGCCAGCGGCTGGCCGTCGCGCGGCACGATCAGGCCGGCCTCGTTCTTGGTCAGTTGCGCGCCGTCGGCGCTGACCAGGCGCAGGCGGTCGATCGTCTGGCTCAAGGTACCGCCTTCGGGAATCACCGAAATCGTGCCATCCTTGGCGATGTCGACCGCGCTGTGCGGCGGCAGCACGATCGGGCCGCCTTCGCCCAGCAGCGGCCGCCCGGCCACCGACAGGGCGCCGGTGGCGTCGATGTCGATCGCGCCGGAGCGGGTATAGGCTTCGGCGCCATCGAACTGGACTGCCAGGTAGCCGTTGCCATTGACGGCCACGTCCAGCGCCCGGCCGGTGTCGCGCACCGCGCCGTCGCGGGTCGAGATGGCGTCGGCCTGGGTCATCGACAGATGCCGGTCGTCATAGCCGTAGCCGGCCAGCGCCTGGGTCGACGCCAGTTCGATGTTCGCGCGAAAACCGGCGGTATCGGCATTGGCCAGGTTGTTGGCGCGCACCTGCTGCGCGCGCAAGGTGCGCTCGGCGCCGCTGACGGCGGTAAAGATCATCTTATCCATGGATGGCTTTCAGGATCACAGCGCCTGCATCAGTGACTGCATCATCTGGTTCTCGGCGGTGATCACCTTCGAGTTGGCCTGATAATTGCGCTGCGAGGTCATCAGGCCCACCAGTTCCAGGGTGATGTCGACGTTCGAGCCTTCCAGGGTTCCCTTGGCCAGTTTGCCAGCCAGGCCCACGCCCGGGGTGCTGTACAGGGGCGCACCCGAGCCGGCATTGGCAACCCAGGTCGTTTCGCTGGCTGGCGCCAGGCTGCCTTCGTCCGGGAAGGTGGCGATCGCCACCGTGCCAACGATCTGCTGCTGTTCATTGCTGTATTTGGCCACGATCGAGCCGTCTTCAGCCAGCTCCACGCCAACGAAAGTGCCCGAAGCATAGCCATTGGCGCGGTTGGTGGTGGTGGTGGCTTCACCGGCGAACTTGGAGGTGCCGGTGTAGTCGAACTGGACTGTCAGCGGCGCTGCGCCCGCCGCCGTGATGGTCAGCGCCGGACCGGCCGTGCTGCCAGCGTTGACCTTGCCACTGGTCTCGAAGTCCATCGCATGCGGTCCGGTCGTTGCAGCGCCATCGACGCTGTAGTACACACTGACCGTGTCGGCATCGGCCTTGCGGAAGTATTGCGACACGGTGTGCTGAGAGCCGAGCGAATCATAGACGACCGATTGCTTGACCATATTGTAGGTATTGGCATTGGTCATGTCGAACGCTGCAGTCGGTGTCACCCAGTCGTTCGACATATTGCCGGTGTAGCTGACCTTAGTGCTGGCCACGGCCGGAATCTGGCCGGTCGGGATGGCGATGTCGCCCATCGTGCCCAGCACCCCGCCCACGGTCGGGCCATAGCCCTGCACCCGGTTGCCGGTGGCATCGACCAGGAAACCGTCGGCGTTGCTTGAAAAGATGCCCACGCGCGAGTACGACACGACGCCCTGGGCGTCGCGGCTGGTAAAGAAGCCGCGGCCCTGGATCGCGGCATCGAGGCCGCGCCCGGTGGTTTGCAGGCCGCCGTTCTGGCCGATGTTCTGGGTCAGCGACGATACTTGCACGCCGTTGGCCTGGTCGCCCGCATACACCGACGAGAAGTTGGCACGGCTGCTCTTGAAGCCGTAGGTGCCGGCATTGGCGATATTGTTCGACAGCGTGGTGAGCTGCTCGTTGATGGCCTGGATGCCCGACAGGGCGATATTGAAGCTCATGGGGAATCCTTTAGTTGGTCAGCGCCGCAGTGGCGAGATTGCTGGTTTGATTCGGCTTGCCATTGAAGCCGGTGATCCAGCCTGGCTCGACGTCGCCGACGCCCGCCACCTGCATCATGATCCCGCCGGTTGCCGACAGGCGAACGCTGTCGAGCCGGCCATTGATCTCGACTGCCGGCTTGGTGCCGTCCGAGGCTTCGGCCGCAATGCTGTACTTGCCTGGCGCCAGGCCAAGCTTGGCCGGGTCGATCGTGAAAGCCTGGCCGCCGGCCGCGTGCGGCGCCAGCTCGATGCGGGTCTGTTTGCCCGTCAGGTCGGTCAGCACCACATGGGTCAGGGTGCTGGCGCCGTCGAGTTGGACACTGCCGGCGATGCTGTTCTGGCCCAGTTGCACGCGGCTGGTTTCGACGGAGACGTCGCTGCCTACCTGGCCGCCCATGGCCAGCGCCTGCAGGCTTTGCAGCATGGTGGCGCTGGCGGCGGTGGTCTGGGTCATGTTTTCCAGCGCCTCGGTCTGCGACAGCTGGGACAACTGGTTCACGAACGTGGCCGGATCGGACGGCGCGAGCGGATCCTGATTGCGGATCTGCGCCACCAGCAGCTTGGTGAACATGTCCTTGTTGGCGCTGACCGGTGAGCTGGCCGGACTGACGCCCGTCGTGCCCGGGTTGCTGTTGAACCCGAAGGAATTGGTGGTTGTTACCATGCTCAGCTTTCTCCCATGCGGATCAGGGACTGTTGCATCGATTTGATGCGTCCCATCACTTCGACGTTGGTTTCAAAGGCGCGTGAGGCCGCCATCATGTCGGCCATCTCGGCCACTTCGTTGACGTTGGCGTAAAAAACCATGCCGTCGGCGTCGGCCAGTGGATTGTCCGGTTCGTGCATGCGGCGCAGCGGCTCGCTCGACTGCACCACGTCCAGCACCTGGACCTTGGCCACGCCATCGTTCTGGAGCACGGCGGCAAAGACGGGCTTCCTGGCGCGATAGCCCTCGGCTTCGGTGGTGGCCACGGCGTTGGCATTGGCCAGGTTGCTGGCGATCGTGTTCATGCGCACGGTTTGCGCAGCCATGGCCGACCCGGCGATTTGGGAAATGTCCTTGAAACTCATCGAGCGCTCCTTATTGGCCGGTGATGGCTTTGTTCAAGCCGCGCAACTTCATGTTGATGAACGTCAGGCTCGTCTGGAAGTCGGAGGCGTTCTGCGAAAAAGCTGCCTGCTCGACGCCGATCTCGACGGTATTGCCGTCGGCGCTCGGGTGGAAGGGCACGCGGTACAGGGGACCATCGTTCGATAGCGTCGGCGCGCCATCCCCTTCATCCATCCGGTCCTGCATCACGGCGTTGAAATCGAGGTCGCGCGCGGTGTAGCCGGGCGTGCTTTCATTGGCGATGTTGGCAGCCAGCACGCGGGTGCGCTCGGCGCGCACCGTCAGCGCATCGGCGCTGACGCCCAGGGCATCCTTGAAATTAATCGACATGGGATTCTCCGGTGAACTGTAGTGGGATTGGTTAGAATGGGTCTTTTCGCCTGAACGGTATTGTCCAATGATTGCTTTCCAAAGGGCAACCTTTACCATTGTAACCTGTCTTTTGTGCGCCACAGCGTGGTCAGCGCAAACTGTTTCCGTTGAGATACAACAGGCGGCACGAGAGCAGCTCGAACGCCGTGCTGCCACGGCCGGACTGAGCGAACCCGAATTTGACCTGAGCGTCTCGAGCAGCCGCCCCGCGCCGTCCTGCAAGGGGCCGGTGGAGGTCGAGACACTCGATATGCGCCAGCCGGCACGCATGCGCTTTGTGGCACGCTGCCCGGACGGGGCCGGCTGGCGCCATGAATTTGTGGTGCGGGCGCGCATCTCGGCGCTGGTGGCCGTCAGCGCCACGGCAGTGCAGCCGAACCGGGCCCTGGCCGCATCCGACGTCACACTCGAGCGGCGCGACATCAGTCAGATCAGCGACCCGATCGGGATGCCGGAGGATGCCATCGGCCAGTCAAGCCGGCGCAGTCTGCGCGCCGGTGAAATATTGCGCACCAGTCAGCTAAGTGCGCCCGTGGTCGTCAAGCGTGGCGATGCGGTGATGATGGTGGCGCGCCACGACGGCATCGAGGTCAGCATGTCGGGCGAAGCGCTCGACGCCGGCGCGCGTGGCGCCGTGGTGCGTGTCAAGAACCACACCAGCGGCCAGACGGTGCGCATGCGCGTGCTGGGCGCGGGCGCGGTCCAGCCCCTTGACATGAAGATGGGCGAGTAAGAGCTGTCCCGGTCAGACTCTACTGGCCATCATCCTGCAGGCTGCCCGCGATGCGCGCCAGCTTGGCGGCATAGGCGGGGTCGGTGGCGTAGCCGCCGCGCGCCAGACCTTCGGCGAAGGCCTGGGCATCGTTGCCCGTGTTCAGGGCGCCGCGGTAGCGCGGGTTTTCCAGCAGCACGCGGGCGTAATCCTGAAATGCGCTGGCCGCGTCAGGATAGGCGCGAAAGCGCTCACGCGTCTTGAGCGGCGCACCATTGACATATTCGGTGGTGGTGGCATCGCCCGTGGCGCCCTGCCACTGGCTGTTGGCCTTGATCCCGAACAGGTTGTGACTGCTGACACCGCTTTCGGTGCGTAGCGGCCGCTGGCCCCAGCCCGATTCGAGGGCGGCGTGCGCCTGGACCAGTTCTGGCGCCACGCCCAGGCGGGCGGCAGCCTGGCGCGCCCACGGCGCGATGCTGTCCAGGAATGCCTGCTGTGCGGGTGGCTTGTTGCTGCTGCCTGCAGAACCCGGTGCGCCTTCCACTGCCTCGCCCTCATTCACGATCAAACCGCTTGCCCGGGCGCGCAACAGCGCGCCTTCCGGATTGAGGTGGGTGGCGCTGCTGCTGTCCTGATCGCCGTTCTGAATGTAGGCATTCACTTCGCCCTGCAGCTGCTTGAACATGTTGCCAAATCCATCGCCGCCGCCTGTGGCCGCCGTTGGCGCGGTGGCGTTGGTGGCGGCAGTCGGGCTGGCAGGGCGGGTGCTGAAATCAACGTGGCGCATAGGTCTGTTCTTCTCCGTGCAGCACGCGCTGCATCACACTGTACTGATCGGCCAGGAACTGGCCGTTGCGCAGGCTGCTTTGCTGGCAGGCACGCACGGCCGATTCCAGCGCCTGCCAGGTAGCTTCGAAATGGCCGCGCGCGCCAGGGGCCAGGCTGGCAATGTACTGCGCCATTGTCGCCTGGGGACCGAGCAGGGCGCGTACCAGTTGCAAACGCTGCTGACGGCGCGCTTCCATTCCTTCGAGCAGTGGCAGCAGCTCGTCGGCCAGTGTACCCAGCACGGCGCTGCGGTGGCGCACGGCGGCGTCGAATTGCTCTTCGAGCAATCGCCCGATGGTCGCGGTCTGGGCCAGGTCGAGCGCCACGCCGTCACTGAGCAGCGCGTTGGCCTGCTGGCGGGTGAGGGTGGCCATGCTAGCGCCCTCCGTGGAATTTCTGGATCAGGCCTGCCAGCCGGGCCGGATCGAACGGCAGCTCGCCGCGCGTGAGGGCTGCTCGCAACTCGGCCACACGAGCGGCGTCGAAGTCGGGCATGGCGCGCATGGCCTGGGTGGCTGGACTGAGCACTTCAGACTGCAGGGCAGCGGCGGGTGCAGCCGGCGCCTCGGCAGGCAGCGGGGCCGCCACGCTCGGGGCGCCGGCAGTCACGCCAGCGCTGGCGCTGGAAGATGACGCGGAGATTTTCATACGCTGTCCTCGGGATTTGGTGTGAATCGTCATGGCGTGTCCGGCAGTTGGCCGCGCAGTTGTTCCAGATCCGCTTCGTCCGGCAGGCTGACCGTGGCGCCGCTGCCCAGCGGGGTCTTGGCGCCGGCGCCGGGCGCGCCGAACATGTTCGAGACAGCGCGCGACTGGGCGCTGGTCAGGATCAATAGTTCAATGCGGCGGTTCATGCCGTCAAGCGGCGTTTTCGGATGGAGCGGGCCGCGATCGGCCATGCCGACTACCTGCAGCACGGTGGTGCTCTGCATGCCGCCGGTGAGCAGCTGGGCGCGCGCGCTCAGGGCGCGGTCGGTCGAGAGCGCCCAGTTCGAATAGCCGCCCTTGTCGGCGCCGGCGTAGCGGCTCGAATCGGTGTGCCCGACGATCAGCATCTGGTTGCGCATGCGCGCGAACAGCGGCCCCATTTTTTGCAGCAGGCGTGAGAAGCGTCCGGTCGGCAGCGCACTGCCGCGCATGAACATGCCCTGCTTGTCGGTATCGTGCAACATCACGCGCAGGCCATACGGCGTGACCACGGTCGCCAGGTTCGAGGCCAGGCCCGCTTCGACCGACAGTTCGGTCAGGGCCTTGGACAGTGCCGAGAGGTCGGCCGGCGTTTCATAGCCGACTTTCGGCGCGGCCGGGCTGCCGGGGTCGCCGGTGCCGGCGTTGCCGGTGCGCGACACCGGGAAGCGTTCGATCATGCTGCCGCTGGGCTCACTGGCGATGGCCGGCTTCTGGCCCTGGCCCTCGAGCATGCCGCTGTCGGTCGCCTCGCTGATGATGGCCTTGAGGTTCTGCTGTTCGCGCGAGGCGATCAGCCACAGCACCAGGAACAGGGCCATCAGCGCCAGGCAGAAGTCGGCGAACGCGACTTTCCAGGCACCGCCATGTTCGTCATGCTGATGCTTGCCGCCGCCGCGCTTGACGATGGTCGATTCGTGTTTGTCGTTCGTTTTCGACACGTGTTACCCCGTCATGCGGTCGGCGGCGCGACGGCGCTTGTTCTGCGATTCGTCTTCGCCACCCATCGCGTTGATCCACTGTTCGAGCTGGGCAAAGCTGGGCTTGGTATTCAGCTGGATCAGGCGGCGCCCGGCGTCGATCGCCAGCAGGGCGGGCTTGCCGGCCACGTGGGTGCACAGCACGACCTTGACGGTTTCCATCGTCGACGCATCCGAGTTGACCGTCTGCTTCATCAGGTTGGCCAGCGGCTCGAGCACGCCGTAGCAGGCGAAGATGCCGATGAAGGTGCCGACCATGGCCGCACCGATCTTTTCGGCGATCTCGCCCGAATCGGCGCCGCCCGAGACCGAGTACATGGCCATCACGATGCCCAGCACTGCGGCCAGGATGCCGAAGCCCGGCATCGCTTCGGCGATCTTCTGCAGCGATTTGGCCGGTTGCGTCAGCTCTTCGTGGATGGCCTCGAGTTCCTGCTCGAGCACGCCTTCGAGCTCGTGCGCATTGATCTTGCCCATTGCCATCAGGCGGAAGTTATCAACGATGAAGGCCAGCAGTTTGGTTTCATCCAGGATTGCCGGATAGCGTTGGAACAGGGGGCTCTCGGCGGGCGCCTCGACGTGCGCGTCAAGGGCTTTCAGGCCGCCGGCGGCAGTCTGCAGCAGCTCGTACATGAGCAGCAGCAACTGGCGCTGGAACTCCGAATCGTGCTTCTTGCGCGCCGCGACTTTCTTGAGCTGGTGGCCCAGCTCGGCCAGCACGTGCTTCGGATTGCCCAGCACCAGGGCGCCCAGGGCGGCGCCGCCGATGATTAACAGTTCGATCGGGTGGAAGATCGAGGTAAAGGTGCCGCCCATGAGGGTGAAGCCCCCGAAGACGGCGCCGAGCACGATGGCGATACCGAGTAATTGCTGCATGACGTGGTGCCTTTCTGGCGTTTTCTTGTATAAATTCGGTTCAGGCGCGCTGCAGCGCGGCTTTCATCTTGGTCAGTGCGCTCTTGTTGAGCTGGCAGACGCGGGCATCGGACAGGTCGAGCACGGCGGCAATTTCCTTGTAGCTCAGTTCGAACTCGTAGATCATCTGAATCACGCGCTGTTCCTTTTCGTTGAGCGCCGTGAGCACCTGTTCCAGACTGCGCCGGACGATGTATTGCTCCTCGGGGCCGGGCGTGTGGTTGGATTGCGCCACGGCATCCTGCAGCACTTCGTCAAAGCTGAGCATTTCCTCGGCGCTGTCGTCGAGCAGGTATTGCTGGTACTGCGCCGCGCTCAGTCCGAGTGCGCTGGCCGCTTCCTGTTCGTCCGGCTCGCGTCCGAGCTTGCGCGTGAGCGCGCGCAGCAGATCGCGCTGTCGGTGGCTGTCCTGGCGTACCGTGCGCGGGCGCCAGTCCTGGCGCCGCAGTTCATCCAGGATGGCCCCGCGCACGCGCAGTGCCGCATAGCTCGAAAACCCGGTGTCGGGCTGGCCGTAGCGGCGCAGCGCTTCCAGCAGGCCCATCAAACCGATCTGCTCCATGTCGTCGCGCCCCATCGCGCCCGATACCTGGCTGCCGAGCTGGCGCGCGATGCGCTTGACCAGCGGCGCAAAGGCCAGCAGGTGCCGCCCTTCCTCGAGCGAGCTCATGCCTGCGCTGGCCGCCACTTCGCCATAGTCGGCGGCGGCGCCAGGGTCGACGTAATCGGTCATATAGGACACAGGGTTCCCGGATCGAGGCGTGGCCGCTTCACTCGATGATCAGCTTGCCGACCATGACTTCGGAAAACGGTTTGGCATGGTTTTCCTTTTCATAGTTGGCGTTGAATACCTTGTTCAGGTCGGCCGCATACTGGTCGACCGTCATGCCGGAGGCTTCTGCCAGCGTGCGTGCCGAGAGCGCCGAGACAGCGATGCTGCGCAGCAGCGGCAATTGTTCCTTGGTTTCTTTTTCTTCTTCCGGCGTGGTGGCCAGCACCAGGTCGACCGACAGGTAATGCGCGGCCTGCTCGTTCGGGGCGCGGCGCAGCATGACGATCACCTTGTCCAGCGTGACATACTTGGTCAGCTTTTTTTCGGGGGCCGGCTTGGCGGCTGCGGCGCCGGGCGCGGTGGCCGCGGCCGGGTTCAGGTACCAGAAGGCCCCACCGGCCGCCGCGGCGGCCAGAACGGCGACGGCGGCAAATGCAATGATCAGTTTGGCTTTCATGGTCTAGTCGCGTGAATACAGGGAAAACAGGGAACCGGCTTCGCCGGCATCGTTCAGGGCCAGGCCGGGGGTGCGCGCCTGCTCCTGCTCTTGTTGACGGCCGCGTCCCTGGGCATCGGCGCCCGGCTGGCCCGATGGCTGGTTGCTGGCCTGGGCGCTGGCCTGGGCACGTGGCACCTCGGTCACGTTCACCGAGACGTTGCCGTACTGGCGTCCGGCCAGGTCATTGCGCAGGCTGTCGCTGACGGTATTTAACTGACGCAGCACCTCGGTATTCGTGGCGGCGATGTGCACTTCCAGATTGCCGCCGCTGTGGCGGATCGAGATGTCGATCCGGCCCAGCATCGGCGGATCGAGGCGGATCGTGGCCTGTTCGGCGTTGCGCCCGACCTGCAGCTGGAGCCGCTCGCCCAGCGCTTCGTGCAGGCTCTGGCGCCAGGCGCTGGGCGGACCGGCCAGGGTCAGGCTGTCGGCGCCGCGCGCCGGCTGGATGGCGTTGCCGGCGGTCCCGCTGGCGGCACTCAGGGGCGCTGCCTCGACGCGCTCGCTGCGCGCGGTCTCTGCGCCGGCGCTGCCAGCCGGCGTGCCCGCAAGGGCGGTGACCGGCGCGCTGTGCGCTGCGCCCGCTGCGGTGTCCGGCAGCACCGGGGCAGCAACGGCCCGCGCTGTCGGCGCAGGGTTCGCTGCCGCATCCGCCAGTGCAGGGGATGCGCCGGCGATACGCGATTCGGCCCGCGCAGTCAGCACCGTCGACGCAGGCAAGGCCACCCCCGCCGTGGCAGCGGTCACTGTGGCGGTCATGCCGGTGCCAGTGCCCGTGCCATCGTTGGCGGACTCCGTCCTGGTCCCCGCCATCGCCATCATCATGGCCGGCATTGCGGCATGCGAGATCGGCAATGCCATGGCCATCGCCATGGTTGCAAAGGGGGTGTCGAAGGAGATGCTCTGGTCGGCGCCGACGGCAATCCCGGCCGGATCGTCCTGATCGGGCGACGGCACTGGCGTCACGCCATCGACAGGCGCCGCTTCGGGAGCTGGAACGCTGGCGAACTCGGGCAGGGGAGCATCGGCAGCGATCCATTGCTGGAACGGCACGGCCTGGGGCGTGCTTGCGAGCTCGGCAGAAGGCAGCACGCTGCCGTCAGGGGCCGCCCCGACATTCAGCGCGTCTGCCGCGCCGCTGGCGGCGCGCGGACTGGCGGCGGCCTGCATGGCGCTGTTTGCGCCGTTGTTCATCGAGATCGACAGATTCATCTTGGGGTATCACCAGGTTCGGGTTCGCCCGCGAGGGCATAGGCCATCCAGCCTTCTTTGTTGTCACACATGTCAGCCAGCCGGGCCGCCAGGCCAGATGCAGCTTCACGACTTTCCCGGGCGGCGCCATCATGGGCTGTGCGCAGTTGCGCGAGGGCGGCGCGTTCGCCTGCGCTCCACGGCCCGCGCGCTGCCAGTGCCTGGACTTGCGGTCCGAGTTCACGCACCGCGCGCTCGAGCAGGTCCCAGTCGCGGCGCGCGCTGGCATCCTGCAGGCGCGCAGTCAGCTGCGCGAGACCAGCGCTCCTATCCATTGCGTTCCTGCACGCCTTTCCAGCCTTGGCGGATAGTCGTCAGGACGCCCGTGACGTCGTCCACCATGGTCGGGTCGAGCTTGATGCCAGCGCCATTGAGGTGGCTGGCGCAGAAGTCATAGATGCGCGCCAGATTGACGACCGTTTCGCCGCCACTTTCAAAGTCGAGCGAGCTCGACAGGCCGTTGATGATTTCGATGCATTTGTCGATGCTGGCCGCTTTCTGTTCGTAGCGCCGGGCCACGATGTGGGCACGGGCACGCGCCAGCTCGTCGAGCAGGCCGTCGGTGAGCAGCAGCACCAGTTCGACCGGCGAGGCGCGCGAGGTCTGGGCATCGAGGTTGACGGCGTGATAGTCGCCGTAGGCTTCTTGGTAGGACATGGCGGCTTTCGTCAGTTTTTGTCGTTGCTGAAGAGGGCGTCGAACAGCGATACGTTCTGGTTCATCACCCCCTGCATGCTCTGCAGTTGCGTGAACTGCTGCAGGTAGCGGCTATACGCCGAGTCATATTGCTTGTCGATGGTGAGCTGGCGGCTGGCCAGTTGCGTTTGCTGATCGCTGGTTTGCTCGCGGCGCTGCTTGATCTGGCCATCAACGCCGTTACTCCAGCCTTTCAGATACTTGTCGAGCGCGCCGGCAATGCCGGTCGGGGCAGTCGATGAGCTGCTGCCAATGAGCGTGTCCAGCCCGGTCGGGTTACGCGCCAGCTGGGTCAGCAGGCGGCTCGAATTGACTTCCAGTGTCCCATCCCGGGTGGCAATGATGCCGAACGACGCCAGCGAATCGCCGCTGCTCGGACGCAGCAGGGTGGCGAGCCGATCATTGAGCGAACGGATGCCGCTGTCGCTTGCGAACGCGCCGCCTGCCACGCCCTTGGAAGGATCGCCTGTGCTGCTCAGCTTGCTAAGGGTGGCCTTGAGCTTGTTGTAGGCATCGACGAAAGCCTGCACATTGTCGGTGGTAGCCTTGCTGTCGGCGCCGACTGTCAGCGTGACCGGGGGCGCGCCGCTGGCCTGAGCCTTGGTGAACGTCATCTGGACGCCATCGACGGCCGTGAAGGTATTGGTGGCCTGACTGATGACAGTGCCGTTTTCGGCACCGACATGGATTTCGGCATCCCGGGCTTGTACCAGGTCGCTCACATTGCCTTCTACAAACTTGCCGGATAACGCAGGCTCGCTCGCTCCGGTCAACCCGCCAGCATTGATCCGGATTTTCGACGCTGCGCCGGTGTCCCTGGCCGTGAGCACGAGCTCGGCGGTGCTGCCGGTAGTGACGATCGAGGCCGTGACTTTGCCGTCATTGCCACTGGCGCCATTGATGGCAGCGGCCAGTTCGCGCGGCGTCAGGCTGTGCTCTGTGGCACCCAGCTCGACATCGAATGCGGCAGCACCGTCCATCTCGATCGTCAGCTTGCCGCTGATTGCCGCCGTGTCGCTCAGGCCCTTGTAGGAAACCTGGCTGGCGGTAGCAAGCTGCTTGACGAAGAACGAATAGCTCCCCGATGCGGCGGTGCTGCTGGCAACGGCTGTGCCGATTGTGGCATCGCCAAACGTTGCCGCCTGCGCGTACACGGTTTTGTTCAGGCCGGTGAGCGAGGACAGGCTGCCTTGAAACGCCGTCATCGCCGAGTTGAGCTCGCTCAATCCTTTTTCGGCGGCCGTAGCGGCCGCGATCTGGTTGGTCAGAATTTGCTGGCGCGCGCCGACATAGGCCTCGGCCAGTGAGGTTGCGGTTGGAATCGGGTCGTAGGTCGGTGCGGTAATCGCCATGCGTTACTCCTTGTATAGTTTGGGTGCGTCGTTCATGGCGCAGTCATGCCGCCCGTTTGACCTGCCATCCACGCCTGGGTGGCGAGCTCATCTTCGCCCTTCCTGATTGCGCGTTCTTTTTCGCTGGCCTGCGCATCCTGCTCGCGCACCAGCACCTTGCCCAGCAGTTCGCGCCGCACCCAGGCTTCTTTCAGGCGCGCCTGGGAGACGGCCATGTTCGCATCGTGCAGCGACAGGTCGACGCGGTGGCTGTCGGCCAGCGCCATCACGCCCTGCTTGTAGGCGCCGCAGTTCAGCGCCAGGGTTGGCGATAGCGCATGCCTGGCCGCGCTGCCGTTGCGCGCATTGCCTGAGGCGCCGCTGCCTTCGGTCAGGGCGGTGAGGCGGTCCAGGTTGTTCTGGTAGCGTGTCCGGGTCGCCTGCTGGCTCGACACGTCGGCCTGGAGCTGGTCGACCTGGGTCGACTTCAATTGAACCAAGGTGCCCAGGCTGCGGATAGTGCCGTGTCGTTTCATGTCAGGTTCCTCATGCCATCATCGTTTTCAAGGCATCGATACAGGCCCAAAGCGGCGCCTCTTCACGAGTGCCCTGGCACAGGAATGCTTCGATCCGGGGCTGCAACTGAACCGCGCGGTCGGTCTCCGGGTCGGCGCCCGGCACATACGCGCCCAGCGGTATCAGATCGCGCACCCGCGCGTGGCGCGCCATGGTCGCCTTCAGGCGGCGTCCGGCCAGCGCGTGCTCCTGGTCGACGATCTGGGCCATGCAGCGCGAAATCGACTGGGCGACGTCGATCGCCGGATAGTGACCGCGCTCGGCCAGTTCGCGCGTCAGCACGATGTGGCCGTCGAGGATCGCGCGTGCGGCATCGACCACCGGATCCTGCTGGTCGTCGCCTTCGGCCAGCACGGTGTAGATCGCGCTCATGCTGCCTTGCGCGTGTTCGCCATTGCCGGCCGATTCGACCAGCTGCGGCATGTTCGAAAAGACCGACGGCGGATAGCCGCGCGTGGCCGGCGGCTCGCCCAGCGACAGCGCCACTTCGCGCAGCGCCATCGCGTAGCGGGTGAGCGAGTCGCACAGCAGCAGCACGTGCTGCCCGCGGTCGCGAAAATGCGCTGCGACTGCGTGGCAAAGCTCGGTCGCCATGACCCGCATCAGCGGGCTTTCGTCGGCCGGGGCCACCACCAGCACCGCGCGCTTCAGGCCCTCGGGACCCAGCGAGCGCTCGACGAATTCGCGCACTTCGCGGTTACGCTCGCCAATCAGGCCGACCACGATCACATCGGCCACGGTCTGGCGCGTGATCAGGCCGAGCAGCACCGACTTGCCGACCCCGGAGCCGGCCATCAGGCCGACGCGCTGGCCCTTGCCGATGGTGAGCATGGCATTGATGGCGCGCACGCCGACGTCGAGCGGCTCCTCGACCGGGGTCTTCTTGAGCGGATTGACGCGCGGCGGCGTCGTCGCCAGCGGCTGGTCGCCGCCCAGGCGTCCAAGCCCGTCGATCGGCTCGCCCAGGCCGTTGACCATGCGCCCCATCCAGCTTGGGCCGATCATCAGCTCGCTCTTGTCGGGAGCCGGCAGCACGCGCGCGCCGGTCGACAGCCCTGAGGCTTTCTTGAACGGCATCAGGTACGACACCTTCTCGCGGAAACCGACCACCTGCGCATCGAGCCACTCGCCATCGACCGTCTCGATACGGCAGCGCTGGCCGGTATGCAGGCGGCAGCCGACCGATTCGAGCAGCAGGCCCTGGGCGCCGACCAGGCGCCCGGTCGGCGTGGCAACCGGCACGGCGCCGATGTCGACTGCGCGCAGGGAATCGGCCAGGGCCTTCATGACGCTGCGTCCTCACCCATGAGCTGGCCATGGACCTGTTCCATGACCGCGGCCAGGCGCCCCTGGCAGCCGGCGTCGACTTCGTTGTCGCCCGAGCGCACGCGGCATTCGCCGGCTTCGAGCGCCGGATCGGGCAGCAGCGTCCATTTTTTGGCCCGCTTCGGGTCCAGTTCGAGCACCCGGCGCAGCTCTTCCGGATTCATGAACACCTCGACCTGGTCGCGCGACGGCGGCATCACGGCCAGCGCTTCTTCGACCAGCGACAACAATTGCACGGGTTGAAGGGCCAGTTCGGCGCGGATGACCTGACGCGCGATCTTGCCCACCAGCTCGACGACCTCGGTGCGCTGGGCCGCGCGCAGGTCGGTCTTGAGCTTCTTGAGATTCTTGAGCATCGCGTCGATCGGCTTGGACAGTTGATCGAACTGGTCCAGCGCCATGGCGCGGCCTTCTTCAATACCGCGCTGCAATCCTTCGCTCTGGCCCAGCGGGAAACCTTCGGCCCGGCCCTGGTCGAGGCCGACCTCATAGCCTTCGCGCTGTCCCTGACGGTAGCCGTCGGCCAGCGCACTTTGCCATTCTTCGGCCGTGTCGGCGCTGGCCCCTGCGCCGGCAGCTCCGGGCAGGCGCGCCGTGCTGAACTGGTGCAGCGGCGGGAAGTGGAAGGGCCGGAATGGCTTCATTCTGCCGTCGCCTCGGCAAACAGCTGGATGTCGATCTCGCCGGCGTCGGCCAGTTCCTTGACGGTGGCCATGATTTCGCGGCGGGTCTGGACGATGCGCGACATCGGGACAGGGCCCGAGCGGCGCATCAGGTCTTCGAAGCTCTGCGCCTGGCGACGCGGCATGGCGGCCAGGATGACATCGCGCAGCGCCGGCTCGGCGCCCTTGAGGGCGATCGCCCACTGTTCCAGCGGCACGTCGTCGAGCAGGCGAGCGATGACCTGTTCGGTCTGGCGCGACAGGATGAAGAAGTCGTACATCGACATCTCGATCTGCGTTACCACGTCCGGATCGTGGGCGCGCAGCAGTTCGACCATGCCGGCGCGGTTGTCCTGCAGGCGGTTGAGGATGTCGGCTACCTGGCGCACGCCTTCGACGTTGGCGCTCTGGGTGTCGAGCGCCGCCAGGCAACGGCTGACCAGCTCTTCGAGCTCGTGCAGCACGTCGCGGTTGATCTCATCCAGGCGCGCAATATTGAGCAGCACCAGTTCGCGACCTTCGGCCGGCAGTGCCTCGAGGATCTGCGAGGCCAGTGCCGGCGGCAGGAAGGCCAGGAACACTGCCTGCATCTGCACGTGTTCGCTCGAGATGAATTCGGCCAGCCACTTGGGCGAGGCGTATTGCAGGCGCGCCATCTTGGGACGGATCGCATCGCCATAGATCGTGTTGAGCACGCTGTTGGCGATATCGCTGCCCAGCGCCAGGTCGAGCGAGCGTTTCAGATAGCTACGCGATGCGCCGTGCAGGCCGCTTTGCTGGCGGTAGTCGTCGAAGAACGTCTGCAGTGCCGACTTGACGGCATCGACCTTGATCCCGCTCATGCGCGACATCACTTGGGTCAGCTCCATCAATTCGTCGCGCTCCAGGCAGCGCAGCACGGCCGCCGCCTGTTCTTCGCCGATCGACAGCAAGACGATCGCTGCCTGCTCGACAGGGCTCAGGACGCCTTCGGCGCCATCATCGTTATTCAGCTCGTCCATGTTTCTTCTGTACCCATTGTTTGACGACTTCGGCGACCCGCTCCGGTTCCTTGGCGGCCAGCACTCTCAGATGGTCGACCATGACGTCGACGGGCGAACCGGACGGCGGCAGATCGTAGTTTTCAAGCAAAGGCACCACCGCATTTGGTCCGCCAGCCGACATCGGTTCAGGCGCGCCCAGTGCGGTGGCGCTACCCGGCAGGGCAGCGCTGGCGCTGCCTGCGGCACCGGCTGCGCCCGGCAATGCCGGCACGCCCGGCGCCAGTGGCACTGGCGGCGCCAGGCGGGTGGTTGCCGCGCGCAGCAGCGGACGGGCCAGCAAGAAGTAGGCGAGGACCGCGCCCAGCGCCCACAGCGCGTAGCTGGTCATGTCGACGACGTTGTCGCGCTCCTGCCACCATTGCTCGGCTTCAGGGGCCGCAGGGAACTTCAGGCCGGACACGGCGAGCACATCGCCGCGTGCGGCGTCGATGCCCAAGCCGCCTGCCAGGATCTTCTCGATATTGGCCAGCTCGGCCGGCGTCCAGGCTTGCGCGTTGGCGGCGCTGGCATTGTTGAGCACCACGGCCACCGACAGTTTCTTCAGGCGTCCGCGCTCGCGCTTGATCTGCGTGATCGCGCGGTCGTAGGCATACTGGCGGGTGGTGGCGTTCTTGCGCGCACTGCCGTCGTCGTTGGCCGCGCCAGGCGCCGCGGCGCCTGCTTCGGCCGGTGGGGCGACTGCAGGAGGACGGTTCGACAGCGTGCCCGGCACGCCCATGGCCATGCGGCTGCGCTCCATCTCTTCGCGCATCGCTTCGCTCGTCACTTTCGGCGCTTCACCGTATTTTTCTTGGGTCTCTTCGATGCGGTCATTGTCGACGGCGGCAGTGACGCTGACCTTGTAGTTGTTCACGCCCAGAATCGGCGCGAGCAGGTCGTTGACGTTGCCGCGCACTTCGTCGGCAAAGCGTTTGGATGCGCCGTCGCCTTGGGCCGAGCCGTCAAAGCCGCCCTCGAGATCGACCCGCGACGACAGGAAATTGCCGGCCTGGTCGACCAGCGAGACGCGCTGGGGCTTGAGGCCGGCGACACTGCCCGAGACCAGGTTGACGATGGCAGCGACTTGCTCGTTGGTCAGTTGACGGCCGGGCTTGACTGTCACCGCCACCGAGGCCGAATTGCCATCGCTGTTGCCGGTGACGAAAGAGCTGGTCTTGGCGATCGCCAGGTGCACCCGGGCCGACGCGATGGCGTCCATGGTCAGGATGCTCTGCGCCAGCTCGCCTTCCAGGCCACGCCTGAAGCGCACGTCCTGCACGAATTGCGACACGCCCAGCGGGTCGCTCCTGTCCATCAGCTCGAGGCCGGCTGGCAACTGGGCCGTCACGCCCTTGGCAGCGAGCAACATGCGTACCTTGCCCAGGCTGGCTGCCGGCACCAGCACCTGACCGCTGTCAGGATGCACGCGATACGGGATCTGCTCGGCTTCCAGCACGGTCATCATGTCGCCGGCAGCGACCTTTTCGCGCGCGCCGAAGACCGGCTTGTAGCTCGATTGGTCTTGCCACATATACATCATGATTGCAGCAGTGAGCGCAACGGCCAGGCCGAGCATCAGCGGCAAATTGTTGCGCAGGGCCGGTGGCAACGCCGGCATGGCCCGCTTGCCGCCGAAGACGGACTTGAGAGATGAAATCACGGAAACGTCGCTTATCTAGGAGCAGGCCACAGGGATCAGACCGGGAGCTTGATCAGCTCATCGACTGCAGTCATCACCTTGTTGCGCACTTGCATCAACATTGAAAAGGACAGGCTGGCTTCCTGGCTGGCAAGCATCGCGCCGACCAGGTCATCGCTTTTGCCAGATTCGACGGCAGCCACGCGTGCGCCGGCAGCCTGATCCTGTGCATCGACCCCCGCAATAGCATTCTTCATGGCCTGGGTGAACGAAAACGCGGTGTCGGCACCAGCGCCTTGCGCGCCCAGTTCGGCAAACGACGCAGCCGCAGGCGCGATCGCCATGCGGTTTGCATCGTTGGTCAGTTGGGCCAGGTCGGCCCTGATAAGGCCGGCGAGTTCAGTTGCCATGGTGTTTTCCATTAGAAAATGTTGTTTGATCGCGACAAAATTACTGGTTTGTATCGATAAAAAACGAAGGTCGGTATTGTTTTTATTGAATTTTGAACAACGAACGCTCTGTCGATTCCACAGCGTTTCCTCAGTTTGCAGTCCATTTCGCCTCTCGGAGGCCACAGCAGCACGCGGTTGTTGCGATGCGACAGATTAATCTTACCGTAGGGCAAGTGGGAAATCAAAGGAGAATGTCAAACTTTTGGCAGCGCAGTTGACTGTATAATTGTTGCTGGCGGGAATGATAGGACGTCATCCACCATGAACTTTCAATTAACAATGATGCCGATTAATCAACTCGACCGTACGCGCGACTTCCAGGTACTCGACCCCTGCCTGCTGGGACGTCCGGTGCACCTGCTGCCGGGCTTTGCTGCGCACCTGTCCGATGCATTGGGCAGCACCATGGCCTCGCCCGAAGGGCGCCGCTACTGGGGTGCTTATCGCCTGGAGAGCCTGGCGTTTGCGCCCGCCCCCGAGGGCCTGGCGCTGCGTTGGCTCGGTGTCAGCGGCGCGTATGGGCAGGCCGCTATTGCATTCGAGCGCGGTCTGCTGCTGGGACTGCTCGAAGGCCGTTATGCCCGGCGCACGCCGACGACGACTTCTGCTGCGGTGCAGCGTGATCCGCTTGGCGAACGCGTGACCTCGACCGAAGAGCGTCTCGCCGCAACCCTGGCCCAGCAGGTCGCCTTGTTGCTCGACGAGCGGGTTGGCGAGGGACTGGGTGCGGCCCGTGTTGTTGTTGCGAAGCATACTGCGCCCAGGCAAGCTGGCAGCATCGGCGCGGCGATCGTGCCGGCCAGCGCTCCCGGCAAGGCTGGCTGGGTCATCCGCGCTGTCCTGCGCGAACAGTACGGCAGGCGCGATTCGGACGAGCCGGGCTTGGCAGCCCCCGAAGGGCAGTTGTGGATCAGTCTCGACCATGCCCTGATGTCGCAGGTGCTGCAGGGGCTGTCGGCCGAGCGCAATGCCGGTCGCGGTCCGCGCATGGCGCGCGAATCGCTTGCCTCGCATTTGTCGGTCAAGCTCGAAGGCCGCTTGGTGAGCAAGGAAGTGACTCTGGCGACGCTGTTCGATCTGAAGGTCGGGGATGTCATACCGGTCTCGGTCGGCCGCGCCGACGTGCTGCTGGACGACTCCCGCTTGTTCACTGCCGCTGTTGCCGAGCATAAGGGCAAACTGTGTTTAACCTCATTTGAAGACGCCGAATAATGGACATGAACCTCAACGAGCAACTGGCTGACGACGTGATCATTGACGATCTGGACGGTGTCGAGCAGGCCAGCGAAGCGCCCGGCCGCAAGAAAGGTCGCCAACTGCCGCAGATGATGCGCCGCATCCCGGTTACCCTGACGCTCGAAGTCGGATCGACCCGCATCTCGCTGCAGGAACTGATGGATATCCAGCCGTCGTCGGTGCTGCCGCTCGATTCGCTCGCCGGTGAGCCGCTGGTGATCAAGGTCAATGGCACGCCCATCGGCCGCGCCGAGGTCGTTGTCGCTGGCGAGCAGTACGGCCTGAAGGTAATCGATCTCGATGGCTTGAACCTGGACCTGCTGGCGCCATGATTGGCGCTACCCGCAGTGCCTGGCGCGCAGCCGGGGCACGCCGCGCCGGCCTGCTTGCGCTGACCGGCGGGCTGCTGCTGCTGGGCCTGGCGTTACCGGCGGTCGCCCAGAACCAGGACTTGCTGGCCGGGGTGATCCCCGGCGCCAACGCCACTAGTTCCGGCATGAGCGTCAAGTCGCAGATCCTGGTCATCATGACCCTGCTCGGGCTGCTGCCCGTGATGATCATGATGATGACGTGTTTCACCCGCTTCGTGATTGTGCTCTCTCTGCTGCGCCAGGCCCTCGGCCTGCAGCAGGGTCTGCCGACCCGGATCATCACCGGCATTGCCCTGATCCTGACGGTGCTGGTGATGCGCCCAGTCGGCGAGCAAGTCTGGAAAGACGCTTTTCTTCCATATGATCAGGACAAGATCGGCCTCGAGCAGGCGCTGCGCATCGCCGAGGTGCCCGTTGCGCGCTTCATGCTTGCCCAGACCAGCAAGACCTCGCTGGCCCAGGTCGCGCGCCTGGCCGGCGAATCGCTCGAGCAGCCGCCGCAGCAGCACAGCTTCCCGGTCAAGCTGGCCGCCTTCGTGCTGTCCGAACTGAAAACCGCGTTCCAGATCGGTGCCATGCTGTTCATTCCGTTCCTGATCATCGATCTGGTGGTGGCCTCGGTACTCATGGCAATGGGCATGATGATGCTCTCGCCGCTGGTCATTTCGCTGCCGTTCAAGCTGCTGCTGTTCGTGCTGGTGGACGGCTGGACGCTCACGGTGAGCACCCTGGTGGGCAGCATCCATGCGTACTAGCGACACAGCGCAACGCCGGGCGAGGCTGACATGACGCCCGATATTGCCGTCGACCTGGTCGTCGAAGCCCTGCAGATCGTGATGATGATGGTGATCGTGCTGGTGGTCCCGGGCCTGCTGATGGGCCTGGTGGTGGCGCTGTTCCAGGCCGCCACCCAGATCAACGAGCAGACCCTGAGCTTCCTGCCGCGCCTCCTGGTGACCCTGGTGGCGGTGATCGTGGCCGGCCACTGGATGACCTCCAAGCTGATGGACTACTGCATCTCGGTGTTCCAGCGCGCTGCCACCCTCGTGGGCTAGGGCAGGGGCGGCGCCGATGGAGCTCGTTGGTTTCCTTCTGCCGCTGATGGGCGCCTTGTGGTGGCCATTCTGCCGCATCATGGCGATGATGGTGACCGCCCCGGTGTTCGGCGACGGCGCCATTGCGATGCCGGTGCGCGCGCTGCTGGCGCTGGTGCTGTCGTTCCTGATGCTGCCGCTGACCACCCGCGGCGTGATGCCCGATCCGTTCTCGCTGGCCGGGGTGATTGCCATGTTCGAACAAGCCGTGATCGGTGCCGTGCTCGGCCTTGCCCTCCAGTTTGCAATGGCCGCTGTCACCCTGCTCGGTTTTTTGGCGTCGAGCCAGATCGGTTTTTCGATGGCCCAGATGAACGACCCGGTCAACGGCCAGGCGTCGGACGTGATCTCGGGCCTGATGTCGCTGGTGGCGATGCTCGTGTTCTTTGCCATCGACGCCCACCTGGTGCTGGTGGCCGTGCTGGGCCAGAGCTTTCATGCCTGGCCGGTCGGTGCCGGCGTGCAGCCGCTGTTGCTCGAAGCGGTGGCGCTGAATGTGGGCTGGGTGTTTTCGGCGGCAATCCTGCTGGCGCTGCCGATCGTGTTCTCGACCGTGGTGGTGCAGATGGGCTTTGGCTTTCTGAACCGGGTGGCGCCCAGCCTGAACCTGTTTTCTCTGGGCTTTTCGCTGGTGACCATCTTTGGCCTGTTGATGCTGATCCAGCTGGTGCGCTTCATTCCCGAACACTACATTGCCATGACCAACCAGGTGCTTGAAATGCTGGGCGAACAAATGAGGATGGCCCGTGGCGGATAACAGCAGCGGCGACAAGACCGAAAAACCCTCGGCCCAGAAGCTCAAGAAGGCCCGCCAGGAAGGGCAGGTGGTGCGCTCGCGCGACCTGGCCACCGCAGTGGGCATCCTGGTCAGCCTGAAGGTGTTTACCTTCATGGCGCCCGCCTACCTGGAAGACCTGCGCCACCTGTTCCAGCTGGTGTACGTGCCGCTCGGTGAGGTGGGCGACCTGGAAAACGCGTTATCGGTGGTATTGACGGCCGCCTTGCTGCTGTTCGTGAAGATGGTCATACCGCTGGCGCTGGTGCCGCTGGCAATCATCCTGGCCGGCGCGGTGCCGGGCGGCTTCATTGCCAGCAGCAAGAACCTGGCGCCCAAGTTCAGCCGCTTCAGCCCGATCACCAATCTGGGCAACCTGTTCGGCCAGAAGCATTGGGTCGGTTTTTTGACCTCGACCGCCAAGGCGGTCGTGCTCGGCGTGGCGCTGTGGTTCGCCATCACTGGCGCCGTGAAGGCCTATGTCGAGCTGCAGCAGATGGCGCTGCCCGAGGCGCTGGCCGCCGGCAGCGCCCTGGCAATGGACGGCTTGATGGCGCTGGTGGCGGTGTTCGTGGTGTTCGCCCTGATCGATGTGCCGGTGCAGCACTTCATGTTCATGCGCAACCAGCGCATGAGCAAGCACGACATCAAGGAAGAACACAAGAGCAGCGAAGGCCGGCCCGAGATCAAACAGCGCATCCGCCAGTTGCAGCAGCAGCTGGCGCGGCGCAGTGTGCGCGGCACCGTGCCCACCGCCGACGTCGTGATCGTCAATCCCGAACACTACGCGGTGGCGCTCAAGTACGACGCCGGGCGCGCCGAGGCGCCGTTCGTGGTGGCCAAGGGAGTCGACGAGATGGCGCTCTACATCCGCCAGGTGGCGCGCGAGAACGCGGTCGAGACCCTGGTGTTGCCGCCGCTGGCGCGCGCCATCTACAACACCAGCCAGGTGCAGCAGCAGATCCCGGCACAGTTGTACCAGGCGGTGTCGCAGGTCCTGAATTATGTTTTACAACTGAATGCGTTCCGTTCGGGAAAGCGCCAGGCGCCCCCACGGTTCCCCAACGAGATGGATGTGCCATCTCATCTGAGTGAGGCCAAAGCATGAACTTCATGAATTCCTTCAACGGCGTGATGGCGGAGCTGCGACGGCACAAGTTCGCCGCGCCGATCTTCCTGATTGCGCTGCTGGGCATGATCATCCTGCCGCTGCCGCCAATCCTGCTCGACGTGCTCTTCACGTTCAACATCGTGCTCGCGCTGATCGTGATCCTGGTGGCGGTGACGGCGCGCCGGCCGCTCGACTTCTCGGTGTTCCCGACCGTGATCCTGGGCACCACCCTGATGCGCCTGGCGCTGAACGTGGCCTCGACCCGCGTCGTCCTGCTGCATGGTCACGAAGGCACGCACGCCGCCGGCCAGGTGATCGAATCGTTCGGCAATGTGGTCATCGGCGGCAATTTCGTGGTCGGCCTGGTGGTGTTCGTGATCCTGATGATCATCAACTTCATCGTCGTCACCAAGGGCGCCGAGCGCATCTCGGAAGTCTCGGCCCGCTTTACGCTCGATGCCTTGCCGGGCAAGCAGATGGCGATCGACGCCGACCTGAACGCCGGTCTGGTCAACCAGGAGCAGGCCACCATCCGGCGCAAGGACGTGGCCGCCGAGGCCGATTTCTATGGCGCCATGGATGGCGCATCGAAGTTCGTGCGCGGCGACGCCGTCGCCTCGATCCTCATCCTGATCATCAACCTGATCGGCGGTATCGCGATCGGTTCGCTGATGCACGATCTGCCGGTGGCCGAATCGTTCCGCGTATATGCGCTTCTCACCATCGGCGACGGCCTGGTGGGCCAGATCCCGGCCCTGCTGCTGTCGGCGGCGGCAGCGATTCTGGTCACCCGCATCGGCGAATCGGGCGACCTCGAACAGCAGGTCGGCAGCCAGTTGCTCGCCCAGCCGGGTGTGCTGTACTCGGCTGCCGGGGTGATGCTGATCATGGCCGTCGTGCCGGGCATGCCGTGGTGGTTCTTCGCAACCGCCGCGGGCGTGCTGGCCTATGTCGGCTGGAATATGTCGAAACGCGTGCTGGCGCCCGACGTCGCCGGAGTGGCCAAGATCGAGGCGGCGCTGCGCGACGAGCGCATTCCCGATCTCGATTGGCAGGCGCTGCCGGTCGTGCAGCCCGTGACGGTGGCGGTCGGCTACAAGCTGGTCGGCATGATCGACCGCGCCCAGGGCGAGCCGCTGCAAAAACGCGTCAAGGGCGTGCGCCAGAGCCTGTCGGAGCAGATGGGGATGCTGTTGCCGGCGATCGCCGTGCGCGACGACCTGGCGCTGCGCCCGACCCAGTATTCGATCAGCCTGTCGGGCACGGTGGTGGCCGAGGCCGAGGTGATGCCAGATCATCTGCTGGCGATCCCGTCGCCCAATGTGTATGGCGAGCTCGACGGAGTACCGGGCCTGGAGCCGGCCTACGGCATGGCCATCACCTGGATCACGCCCGACCAGAAGGCGCATGCGCTGGGCCTGGGTTACCAGGTGATCGAGGTGCCCAGCGCGATCGCCACCCATGTCTCGAAGGTGGTGCGCGAGTACCTGCACGAACTGTTTCGCCATGAAGACGTGCCGGCCATCTTGGAGCGCCTGACCGCGCTCTCGCCCAAGCTGGCCGCCGCGCTCGACAAGGCGCTGACCCATACCCAGCTGCTGCGTGTGTTCCGGGTATTGCTGGCCGAAGGGGTCTCGCTCAAGGACATCGTGGTGATCGCCACCACCTTGCTCGACAGCTCGGAGACGACCAAGGACCCGATCCTGCTGGCGGCCGAAGTGCGCTGCGCGCTGCGGCGCCAGATTGTCTCGACCCTGTTCGGCAAGAAGAAGGACATGCCGGCCTTTAATCTGTCGGCCGAGCTCGAGAACATGCTGCTGGGCTCGCTGAACCAGGCGCGCCAGGCCGGCGGCGGCAAGGTGGCGCTGGACAATTACCCGATCGACCCGCAACTGCTGTCGCAACTGCAGATCAATATGCCGGTGGCGCGCGAGCAGATGAAGGGCCAGCACACGCCGCCGCTGCTGCTGGTCCTGCCGCAGGTGCGCCCGCTGCTGGCGCGCTATGCGCGCCTGTTCGCGCCGGGACTGCACGTGCTGTCGTATAACGAGATTCCCGAGAACCGGGATGTGTCGATCGTGGGGACCGTCGGCTAGCGCTCGGGTTCGGCCGGCCCGCCCTGGGCCGGCAGCAGCAGCGCGAGTTCGGCCACTGTCCGGAACACGGACGGAGTGAGCGCCTGCGCGGCAGCTTCGGCATTGGCCAGCATGGCGTGCGAGCGGCCTTCAGGCAACCCGTCACGGTATTGCCAGCGCAGCACGTTGACGTTAGCACGTGCCAGCGCCTGTTCCAGCACCGGCTGCAGCCAGCGCAGCCGCGTCAGTGCGCGGCTGTCGGCCGCGCAGATAGTCAGCGCCACGCCCTGTGTCATCGGTTCCACCTGGATCACCACCACACTGCCGTCGGCCAGTGTCAGCTCGAGCAGCAGCGCGGCACGCGGCCGGCGCCGGCGCCCCGGCGCTTCTTCGGCATCCTCGGCCAGCACGGCGAGGTGCTGGGCTGCGTGCGAACCGGCGTGCACCGTGAAGCGCCACGCATCCGGATGGAACAGGTGTGGTTCGGGTGCGCGCGCCACCTGGCCCTGCTGGGCTGCCGCCAACAACGCTGGCGACAGGTGGCCGCCGCTGTCGGCCAGCGCGCGGCTGGTCAGCGCGCTGCCGTGGTTGCGCACCTGGGCGCGCCAGCTGCGTGCCAGGCTGGCGCCGTCCTGCTGCGGATAGGCCATCTGGCGCGCCATCAACACTTGGTCCGGACGCATCGCCGCGCCTTCGGCGCCGGTCTCCGGCGCCGGCTGGCCTGCGGCGCCGGCAGTGCTCGATAGCGTCTGCGAAAACGGCAACGGCGGCCCATCGCCGCTGCCGGTGAGCAGGGCGGCAGGCGCGGCTGCGATGACCGGCGTGACATGCAGGGTGGGCGCGCTTGGCGCAGGCAGGGGAGGAATGGCGATGCTGGTCATGATGGACCTGTATCAGAATGAAAAAAGGCCAGCCGCTTGGCTGGCCTTTGGGCAATGCCCGGGTGCGGTACCCGGGCGCTAGGCCATTATTGCAGCAGCGACATGACCATCGACGACATGCTGTTCGACTGCTTCAGCATGGCGGTACCAGCTTGCATCAGCATCTGGTTCGACGTCATGCTCGCGCTTTCGGTCGCGAAGTCGACGTCCATGATACGGCCGGTTGCGGCCTTCGTGTTGCTCGAAATGTTGGCCAGGTTGTTGTACACGTGGTCCAGGCGGTTTGCGGTCGCACCCATGCTCGAACGCACCGAGCTGACTTTATCGATTGCGTCCGACAGCAGGTTGATGCTGGCGTTGGCCGACGCGGTCAGTTCGGTGCCGGCAGTTGCCGTGCTGGCAGTTTGGCCTGCATAGATCGATGCCGAACCGAGCGAGGTGAACACAGTACCGCTCGCGCCCATTTCGGTCGCCAGGTTCAGCTGCATCGTTTCCGACGTGTCCGAACCGATCTGGAACGTCATTGCCGATGCCACGGTGCCGGCCTTGAGCAGTGCCTGGCCACCGAACTTGGTGTTGGTCATGATGTTCTGGATTTCTTTGCCCAGGTTGTCGTACTCACCCTGCATTGCTGTTTTGTCTTTGGTGGTTGACGACGTGTCGGCTGCCTGGGTGGCCAGGTCTTTCATGCGGACCAGCATGTTGGTAACTTCGTCCAGCGCGCCTTCGGCGGTTTGCAGCATCGAAGTGCTGTTCTGGGTATTGCGCATGGCGACCGACATGCCGCTGGTTTGCGCTTTCAGGCGGGTTGCGATCTGCAGGCCGGCAGCGTCGTCCATTGCCGAGTTGATGCGGAAACCGGTCGACAGACGGGTCATGGACGTCGACAGCGAGTTCTGGGTGCGGCCCAAAGCATTTTGTGCTGCGAGTGCTGCGTTGTTGGTGTGAAGGCTCAGCATGGTAACGCTCCTGGTAAGGTTGAATTCGGTTGAAATGCGCTTCCGGCGCGCTCTCACAGGTACAAGGCGACCACATCTGCAAGTTAATTAAGTGCCGTATGGAAATTTTTTATTTTGTTTAGCGACAGGGCTGCCGGATGCCGTCCTCTCCCTGTAGGCAATGCACAACATCGCCTGCGTGCCGCAGTGGAATGTGCCACAATTGTCATACGGAAACTTAAGTGGCCGTATATGATGGATGTTGCGGGCGCCAGCACCACGCATTCCATCCATTACAGCAAGGTATTTTCCATGACCAGTATGTCACCCGAGCCAGTGGGCATCTCCGGACACGATCGCAACGAACAGGTTCATGCACTGTTTTTAGGCGGGGTTGCGCTTCACCGAGAGAACTTGCTCCCGCAAGCGATGCAAGCTTACGAAAAAGTGCTGCGCATGGCACCCGGTCATGTGGGGGCCTTGCATCACGTCGGCATCATTGCCATCGAGACGGGTAGTTACGAAGGAGGTGCAGGCTTTCTGCGCTCGGCACTGGCAATCAATGCCGAGATCGGCGCGATTCACGTCGACCTGGGCAATGCATACCAGCAATTAGGACAATTTGATCTGGCGCTTGTCTGCTATGGCCGGGCGCTGGCACTGGACGGCGCCAGCGCGGACCTGCACTACAGCCGTGGCAACGCCTTGCAGGCGCTGCGGCGTTTCGAAGAAGCGTTGCACGAGTATGAGCAGGCGCTGGCCATGAATCCGCACGATACGCAAGCGCTGAATAATCGGGGCGTCGTATTGAGGGAATTGGGGCGATTCGAGCAGGCGCTTGCCAGTTATGATCGCGTACTGATGTTGACGCCACATTGCCTGGATGCGCTCAATAACCGGGGTAATGTGCTCAAAGAGCTGCGTCGGTTCGATGAGGCACTGGCCAGCTTCAATGCAGCGCTGTTCGTCGACCCTGCCTCGCCCGATTCCTGGTTCAATCGCGGGGTGACCGAGCATGCGCGCGGTGACCATGACGACGCCCTGGCCAGCTATGGCCGCGCCATCGATATCGACGCGAACTTTGCCCAGGCTTACCACAATCGCTCAACCGTACTGCATCATCTCAAGCGCTACGATGACGCGCTTGCCGACTGCCAACAGGCGATCAAGCTCAAGCCCGACTATCAGGAAGCCTACAAGAGCTGCGCAGCAGTACTGCGGGCCCTCAAGCACTTCGACACCGCGCTGGGCTGCGCCGACATGGCAGTGCGTTTGCTCGAAGACGATGCCCATGCGCATGACGTACGCGGAACCATCCTGAGAGACGTGAAACGCCTGGAAGACGCGCTGGCGGCGCACGAACGCGCCATTGAGCTCGAACCGCGCATGGTCAGTGCGTACCAGAATCTCGCTAACGTCTTGCGCGACCAGAAGCGTTTCGCCGAGGCCGAAGCGACCTACACCAGAGCCATTGAGCTCGACGATGAGCGTTCGGAAAGCTACCTCAATCGCGGAACCGTCTATGCCGGCTATGGTGATTATGCGCGTGCGCTGGCAGACTACGATGCCGCAATTGCGCGTGATCCGCGCATGGCTGGCGCCTATTGGAATCGCAGCCTGCTGCACCTCGAGCACGGTAATTTCCGGCAGGGCTGGATCGACCATGAGTGGCGCTGGAAGACGCCACACTTCGAGAATTCCGCAGACAGTCGCAATTTCATGCAGCCGCAGTGGCGAGGCCAGGCGTTGAACGGGAAGACGATATTGCTGAGTTCAGAGCAGGGATTCGGTGACACGATTCAGTGCAGCCGATTCGCGACGCTGTTGGCGGCGCGTGGCGCGACTGTCATCATGGAAGTGCAGCGTGGGCTGGTGGAGGTGTTAAGCTCGATTGAAGGCGTGAGGGCGGTGGTGGCGCGGGGCGACCAGCTTCCGAGATTTGACTACTGGTGCCCAATGATGAGCGTGCCAATGGCGCTCGCAATGGAGCTCGACGACATTCCCGCACCAGCCCATTATTTGCGGTCGGATACAGGCCGGATGCAGGCATGGGCGCAGCGCCTGGGGCCGCAAACGCGGCTGCGGGTTGGCCTGGTCTGGAGCGGAAATCCCACGCATGGCAACGATGTGAGTCGAAGTATCGTGTTCGCGCAATTCATGCGCATGCTACCCGTTGGACCCGAATACATATCGTTGATGAAAGACGTGCGTGATGGGGACATCGCAGCGCTTGGTGAGCGCGGCGATGTCACTCTGATCAATGAGCACTTGCACGATTTCAGTGACACTGCCGCGCTGTGCGAGCTCATGGACGTAGTGGTATCGGTCGACACCAGCGTTGCCCATCTGGCGGCCGCTCTGGGGCGGCCTACCTGGATTTTGCTGCCGGCCATCCCCGACTGGCGCTGGCTGCGCAATCGCCGCGACAGCCCCTGGTATCCTGGCGTCACCCTGTATCGTCAGCGAGTACTGGACGACTGGAGCGAAGTGCGCGAAGAAGTGTACACCAACTTGCAATCGCTGGCCCAAAGATAGGGCCTGGCATCAGGCCAGGTTCCAGGCCAGGTACCAGTCCACCTATCATGCCTAGAGCAGGGCCAGGGTTCGGGCCAGGTAGCGGAACCCTGGCCCGGTCATGAGACTCAGCCGACGCTGATTTCCTTGCACACAGGGTCAGAGTCGTGGATCGCCAGCATATTGATGCCGAGCGGAAATATTGTGTAGCCATGGGCAGTCAGGAACGAGCTGATGTCAGCTTCATTGGACTTGATCTTCTCGATCATCAATTGGGGTTTCAGGCGCGCGATGGTGTCTTGGGCGCCTTGTAATGCTTCCATTTCCATCCCCTCGATATCGATCTTGATAAAGTCGAGGCGGGGCAACCCGTAGCTGTCTATACACCGCATGTCGGTCAGCTGGGTTTTCTCTTGCGAGTAATCGATGTGCTGGCCAATGAATTCATTGTGCACGCTCTTTTTTATTTCCAGACTGCCGAAACTGGAAGGTGAAAAGTAGTTGGGTACGGGCACCCTGATCGTTCCATCCACGGCACCAACCGCAGCCCATACTGCCCGTGCGTTGAAGCAGTTGTTCATCGTCACGTTTCCGGCGAGTGCGTAAAACACCCGTTCCTGAGCTTCGAACGCGATAACTTCGCCCCATCCATACATTGCACGCGCCCACTCGATCGTATGCACGCCAATGTTGGCGCCACAATCGATCGCCACCACGCCATCGCCAAAATTCTTCCGGCGCGAGGCAAGCAATTGCAGCGCGGTGTCGACTTCTTCATGGTCAAACGATGACGTTTCGAGAAGCTGGTATCCGACGCCATAGGCGCCGTCAGGTACAGCGCGGTAATCGTGGCGGTTCACCAGCAAACTACCATGATTGGTTGAGACCAGCGTGAATGCAACGGGGCGCGAAACGGAGTTTTTCATTGAGCTAATCTTGGTTGGTTAACGGGTATTCTTGTGTAAAAATGAATAACAATATAATAAATTTATTTTTGGACATAAAGAATTCCTCATGGTATTTTTGGCGATCACGTGTGGAAAGTCAAGGTATGTGCAGGTCAACCTCATGCGCAAAGGTTTTCTTCATGGAAATATACGGCTTGGTGTAGTGTAGCGGGGTAGCATCATCACGCTCAATCACACTTTGCCACTACCGGAAATTTCATGGATATCGTCACCCCAAGTCAACAGGCAACCAGCATCGAATGCACTTGTCCAGTATGTGAAAAAACCGCATTGATATACGACGTGGTTGATCTCAACAAGAGTTGCAGCGAGTCTTGGGGAGCACACCTTCCACTGACCGGGATACCGATTTATTATCACCGTTGCATCAGTTGTGGATTCACTTTTGCTGCAGAGTTCCAACGCTGGCCGAGTGAGCGATTCTCGTCGCAGATATACAACGACGACTACATCAACGTCGATCCGGATTACATCAGCAAGCGCCCCCTCTCGAATGCGGATTTTGTTGGCAAATTGTTTAACGACCAGAGAGGTGTCATAAGGCACCTCGATTATGGTGGAGGTAATGGTTTGCTGAGCGCCAAGCTCGGCGAGCTCGGCTGGGACTCGAGGACGTTTGACCCGTTCCCTAGTAACGATCTGGCGCTCTCATCGCTGGGAAAATTCAACCTGATCACTGCCTTCGAAGTGTTCGAGCATGTGCCGGACGTGCGCGACTTGATGTCGAACCTGACCAGTCTGATGGATGAAGAGTGCGTGGTCATCTTTTCCACGCTGCTGTCAGATGACCACATCCAGTCAAAAGGTCGCCTCAACTGGTGGTATGCATCGCCACGAAACGGGCATATCAGCCTGTTCTCCAAAAAAAGTCTGGTCGAGCTGGCGAATCTTCACGGCCTTGAGTTCGGCAGTTTCAACACAGGTCTGCACTGTTTCTTCAACCGCTTGCCTGGTTGGGCGGCCAAACTGATGGGTCAGCAATAGCGTGTTCGATGCGTGGCAGCGGCGATGCCCCCGGGGCACCGCGGCCCAGTTACGTCGATGGTTTCATCACCGCGCGACCAGCCGCCGCGTAATGACCGGCCCATCCGGCCCCAGATGAAACGCCAGTTTGCGCTCGCGCAGCGCTGCGTCGCCCGCCGTCGCCCGGTCGAACCGGCGCAGGTGCTCGGTCCAAGAAGGATCGATGATCTGCTCGGTGAACAGCCCCGGATCGCTCACGTCGCGCAGCAGGGTCCAGCTCAGCGCGCCCTGGCGCAGGCGTGCGCGCCGGCTCAGTTCCATCAGTGCCATAAACGCTTCCGTGCGGGCCGGGTCGATCCGGTATTCGACCGTCAGCACGAGGCGTCCGCCGTCCTGCAGCGGTGAGAGGGAAGGGGCCAGGGCTTTCAATGCCGACGACGGCGTCATGTCTTCAAGCAGCTCGCGGTCCTGGATCAGCCGCAGCACGAGTGCCATCACAATCACGCTGCTGCCCGCCGCATAGAGCAAACTGTGCTGCACGCTGTCGAGGGTCGCCACCTGGCCCCAGACCGCCGCGCCCGTCGCGCTCGCGCCCATCAGGGCCATCTGATAGATCGACATACCACGCGCCCTTACCCAGTCAGGCAGGGCCATCTGCATCGACACGCTCAGGGAATTGGCCGACACGATGAAGGCCATTCCCGACAGCCACATCGCGCACGACGTCAGGACCACGTTGGTGCTGATCGCCGCCACCACGATCGTTGTTGCTGATAGCACCGTGCTGCCCATGACGAGCGTGTCGCGGCTGTACGTCTGGCGCATGCGCGGCAGGAATACCACCGCGCTGATCGCGCCACCGCCCATGCACGCCAGCAGCAGCGTAAACACGGCCGCACCGCCGCCGCCTTGGGCGCGCGCCACCAGCGGTAGCAGCGCCATCAGTGCAGTAGAGTGGAAAAACGATGCCGCTACCCGCACCAGCACCGCCTTCACGCGGGTCGAATGCCGGGCAAACTGCAGGCCGACGCGCATGGCCCCGCCGATGCGCTCGCGCCCCAACGGACTTGGGACGTGCGTGCGCCGCCAGCGCATGATCACAAACCCTGAAATGACCGACAGTACCGCATTGAGCACAAACACCCAGGCGCTGCCCAGGCTCGCAATAATGGCGCCGGCCGCGAGCGGCCCGGCGATGCGCGAGGCGTTCATCGCCACGCCGTTGAGCGCCAGCGCCGCCGGCAGCTGTGCGCGCGGCACAAGCTCGGGCACGATGGCCGAGAACACGGGCCAGCGCATGGCCAGGCCAATGCCATTGGCGAAGGTTAGCGCCAGCAGCACCGGCGGCGTGATGGCATCGGCCAGGATCACCGCGCACAGGATGGTGGCCACGAGCGCGACCCAGAACTGCGTGATGATGAAATAGCGGCGGCGGTCGAGGATATCGGCCAGCGCGCCGCTGGGCAAGCCGAGCAGGAAAACAGGCAGCATCGACGCCGTCTGCACCAGCGCAACCCAGATCGGCGCGGTCGTCAGCGACGTCATCATCCAGGCGGCGGCGACGTCGTTCATCCACATGCAGGTGTTGGCGATGAGCCAGGTCAGCCACAGCATGCGAAACACCGGCGCGCGCATCGGCCCGAAGGCAGACGGCGGCGGGGCGGCGTCGTTCGCCGACGGCGCAGATGCCGTGGGCGTGGCCATCACCATGCAGGAACGCCCTGTAAGAACAATACGGATGGCCGGATTCGTGTGCAGCGTGTCATGAGAAAGACGGATGCGTGGTAACAATGGCCATTGTAGTCGCCGCCGAGCAGAGGGCGGCGCGCCGATTGGTCGCCAGCCAGCAACAAGCCGTCACCTGAATGCCAGATCACGCAGGCAGACTACGGATTCGAGATGGATAGATGAGAATGGTGATGATAATAATTATCATTCAATGTTAGAATCGTCTTTTTCCTGTCTTCAAATTTTTCTTATGACCCTCGAACGTAGCTGCGCACCATTCGGCGCCGCACTCCCTGCGCAATCGGAATTGACGCGTCGCATCAAGAGCGCCCTCGGCATCGTCGCAACAGCCCCCGTCCTCCTCTTCCCGCTCGGCGCACAGGCGCAGGAGGGCGCCAGCGCCCCGGTCGAACAGGTCGTCATCACCGGTGCGAAGATGCAAGCCGATCCCGCCTACGCAGGCGGCCAGATCGGCCGCAGTGGCGGCCTGGGCGTGCTGGGCGAGGCGGACATCATGAAGACGCCGTTTTCCACCACCAACTACACGTCGCAGATGCTCGAAGACCAGCAGGTGCGCACGCTGGCCGACGTGGTCGTCAACGAAGCGTCGGTGCGCGTGATGACGTCGACCGGGGGATTTTCTGAAGACTTCCAGATCCGGGGCTTCAATGTCACCAGCGGCGACGTCGGCCTGAACGGCCTGTACGGCCTGTCGTCGTCGAACCGCATGCCGGCCGCCATCATGGAGCGCGTCGAAGTGCTCAAGGGCCCAGGCACGCTGATGTACGGCATCAGCCCGAACGGCAGCGTCGGCGGCAATATCAATATCGTGACCAAGCGCGCCGGCGACCAGCCACTGACGCGTGTCACGGCCACCTATGAAAGCCAGGCGCTGTTTGGCACCCAGGTCGATGTCGGCCGCCGCTTTGGCGAGGGCGGTGCCTGGGGCGTGCGCGTCAATGGCGTGATCCGTGGCGGCGACACCAATATCGACGACGGCAAGCAGGACGTCGGCCTGGCCGCGATCGCGCTCGATTACCGCTCGCCCAAGCTGCGCTGGACCCTGGACAGCTATGGCCAGAAAGAAAAGACCGACAACTTCCGCGCGCAGAACAGCTTCCGGCCCGACATCACGTCAATCCCGGCACCACCGTCGGGTCACCGCGCCGTGTACCGCGGCGCCGACCTCGAGTTCCGCGATGCGACGATTGCCTCGCGCCTCGAATACGATGTGTCGAACGCGTTGATGGTCTACGCGACGGCCGGCTACCACTATGGCGCCAGCGAGCAGGATTTCCCGACAGCGCGCGCCCTGAACGGGGTCGATGCTGCCGGCAACTTCCGCCTGACCAACGCCTGGTACGACGCCTATGCGCGCAGCAAGACCGGCGAAGTCGGCGCCCGCCTGAGCCTGGATACGGCCGGCATCAAGCACTTCATCACCGCCTCGGTCTCGCGCCTGGACAGCGAGGCGGGCAGCTTCTACCTGACAGCGCCGGCCAGCTCGTCTCAACTGTCGAATATCTACAATCCGGTGGCGATCACGCCGATGACGGGCAACCGCCTGGCACCGACCAAGACCTCGGAAACCGAGCTGTCGAGCGTCTCGCTGACCGACACGCTGACCTTCCTGGACGGCCGCGTCATGTTGACTGGCGGCTTGCGCAAGCAAAAGGTGTCGCTGGACAACCTGGCGCCAAGCGGCGCGGTGACGGGCTCGTACAGCGAAAGTGCCGTGTCGCCGCTGGCAGGCCTCGTCGTCATGCCAATGGAAAACGTGTCGCTGTACGCCAACTTCACGTCGGGCCTGAGCCGCGGCAGCGTGGCCCCGCCGACGGCTGCGAACGCCGGTGAAGTGTTCGCCCCGTTCAAGTCCAAGCAATACGAAATGGGCACGAAAATCGATACCGGCCGCGTGCTGCTCGGCGCAGCCGTGTTCCAGATCGACCGCCCGAACGCGATCACCGATCCGCTGACGACGGTCTACAGCCTGGACGGCACGCAGCGCAATCGCGGCCTGGAACTGTCGGCCGTCGGCGAAGCCGCACCGGGCGTGCGCCTGATGACGAGCGCCACGTTCTACAACGCCAAGCAGCAGCGCACTGCCGGCGGCATCAACGAAGGCAAGAAAGCGACGGGCGTGCCGAAGAATGCATTCAACGCCGGCATCGACTGGGATTTGCCATGGATTAGCGGCCTGAGCCTCAATGCCCGCGCCATCCACACGGCCGAGCTGGCACAGAACGTCACCAATACCGTATACATCTCGTCGTGGACGCGCTTCGACCTCGGCGCGCGCTATCGCACCGAGCTGATGGGCAAGCCGGTCGTCCTGCGCGCCAGCGTTGAGAACGCCGCCAACAAGCGCTACTGGTTGTCGAGCAGCACGCTGGCGACCGTTGGCACGGCAGCCGCGCCGCGCACGGTGCTGCTGTCGGCGCAGGTCGACTTCTAAGTCGTACCACGTTGTTGTTCGAGGGCCTGACTGCATGACGAATGCAGGCAGGCCCTGATCTTGTCGGCAGTGCCCGGACGGAGCACAGGATTCGGAACAATTTTTGTTCGTGCCGTTGTTTTGCGGTAACTGAATCGCGTGCATTCTGTTGCTCTAGGATATAGTTCTGCACATATTCTGCGAACATGTGATGAAACTTATAACCTTTGAAATCAGTGACCGTTCCCTTGCGATCACGACGGTAAAAAAAGCCGGAGAGCAATGGGAGTGCGTGCTGTCGGCGTCTGGCTATGCCGGTGACGGCGCGCTGTCTGCCATCGTCCAGAAGCAGGTCAAGTTCGACGGCGCGTATTGTGCCGATCTGGTGCTGGAGAAGGCGGTTGATTTCAGTGGCGCGTTTCTGCAGCTGATGATGTAAGGTCATCGGCGCGCTCGTCGCCGAGGGGCGTCTGCAGGGCACCAGGCCCAGACCCGGATCGCCCGGTGCACCTATCCCCCGGGTGGCGGGATGCGATAGAATGCACGGTTCAATTGTCGCCGTGCGTCTCCCGGCAAACGAATTTCTTCCTTCTTCCTGATCGAGGCTATCCCAACTCTGCGTAACGAGCGTCGCGCAGGGCGGGGTGGGCGCAAACAAGCATGAATCGCAATGACAGCAACTAAATACGGCGGGCGGCGCCTGAGTGTCGCCCCGATGATGGACTGGACCGACCGCCACTGCCGCGTCTTCCACCGGCAGATCACCCGCCATACCTGGCTCTACACCGAGATGGTCAACACCGGCGCGCTGGTCTACGGCGACGCCGAGCGTCATCTGCGCTTCGACGATATCGAGCATCCTGTCGCCCTGCAACTGGGCGGCAGCGACCCGGGCGATCTGGCCAAGAGCGCCAGGCTGGGCGAGCAGTGGGGTTACGACGAGATCAACCTGAACTGCGGCTGCCCCTCCGAGCGCGTCCAGAAGGGGTCGTTTGGCGCCTGCCTGATGAACGAGCCGCAACTGGTGGCCGACTGCGTCAAGGCGATGCGCGATGCCGTCTCGGTCGACGTCACCGTCAAGCACCGCATCGGCATCGACCATAATGAAGAATACGGCTTCGTGCGCGACTTCATCGGCACCGTCGCCGACGCCGGTTGCAAGACGTTCATCGTGCACGCCCGCAACGCGATCCTGAAAGGCCTGTCACCAAAGGAAAACCGCGAGATCCCGCCGCTGCGCTATGCGGTGGCCTATGAACTCAAACGCGAGTTTCCGGACCTGGAAATCATCATCAACGGCGGCATCAAGAGCGACGACGAAATCGCGCTGCACCTGCAGCATGTCGATGGCGTCATGCTCGGGCGCGAGGCGTATCACAACCCGTGGACGATGGCTGACTGGGATGCCCGTTTTTACGACGCGCCCGGCGCGCTGCGCACGCGGATCGACGTGCTGCAGGCGATGATTCCGTACATCGACGCGCAGCTGCGCCAGTACGGTCCGCTGGGCCTGAAACTGAACAGCATCACGCGCCACATGCTGGGGCTGATGCAGGGCTTGCCAGGCGCACGCGCTTTCCGCCAGACGCTGTCGGACTCGAAGCAGCTGGCGCTGGGCGACGCCCGCCTGTTGCTGGCCGCCGCCGCACGGATGCCGGCCACCGCGTAACCACGATTTCGCTGACAAGAAGCGTGCTTCGGCACGCTTTTTTTTCGTCTGTCGACAAATCGAGACATTTCCTTGTAGAAACAATCATGGTCAACCAATTTTGCTTGCCGATAGGCAACCTCAGTTCCATAATGCCCACTTGTTCTGTTTCTTAAGCGATATCAACGGTGTTGTTACGCTGAAACAATTCATTCGAGAAATAGATTTTCACGCTTATTGAAGAAGTCTTGATTTATCCTTCATGAAATAGCTGAAAACTGTAGGAAACAAAGATTTCACTTGCGCATCGTGCGGCGTATCGCGGGACGCGATCTCAACCGAACGAGTTTTGATCAATAAGTTACAGGGAAAACACGAATGAATTTGAACAACATGAAGGTCGGCACCCGTCTGGCCCTCGGTTTTGCATTGGTTCTGGTACTGCTGGTCGCAGTGGCGGTCGTCGGTATCCTGCGCATGGCGCAGATCCAGGATCGTCTGGACCACGTGGTCAGCGTCAGTAATGTATCGACCGGTCTGGTGGTCGAGATGCGCAACAACGTCAGCGACCGTCTTGCTTCCCTGCGCGTGCTGACCTTGATGACCGACCCGGCCGACATGGAACCGGAAATCGTCAAATTCAAGGAACAGACCGCCAAGTACGATGCAGCGCAGGCCAAGCTGGCCGCGTTGTTCGCAACGTATGCCAACGGCCAGGAAAAAACGCTGCTGAACCAGATCAAGGAGCACGAAGCGACCGCGATGCCCGCCATTGCCCGCGCGACCGAACTGTATCTGGCTGCGAACGCGATGGACGCCACCCGCGTGATGATCCGCGAAGTGCGTCCCGTGCAGCGCAAGTGGACCGACGCCCTGAACGCATTGTCGGCCCTCGAAGACAAACAGAATGCACAAAGCAAGGCCGACGCTGAAACCGCGTTCGCCAATGCCCGTAACTTCATGCTGATCCTGCTGGTGCTGGCGGTCGTCATGGGTATCGTCGCTGCCGTGGCCATCACCCGCAGCCTGCTCAAGCAGCTCGGCGGCGAGCCAGCCTACACCGCGAAGATCGCCGGCAGCATCGCCCACGGCGACCTGTCGATCGCCATCGACACGAAAGCATCGGACCGCGGCAGCCTGCTGGTCGAGATGAAGGAAATGCGCAACAGCCTGGTTGGTATCGTCGAGCAAGTGCGTCGCGGTACGGAAACCATCGGCACCGCCTCGCGTGAAATCGCTGCCGGCAATATCGACCTGTCGTCGCGTACCGAACTGCAGGCAAGCTCGCTGGAAAAGACGGCCTCGGCGATGGAGCAGCTGACCGCGACCGTGAAACAGAACGCCGACAGTGCCCGCGAAGCCAATTCACTGGCGGCAACCGCGTCGGACGTGGCCCGCAAGGGTGGCGATGTGGTGTCGCAGGTGGTTGGCACGATGGGCGAGATCAATACATCGGCCAACAAGATCTCGGACATCATCGGCGTCATCGATGGCATCGCTTTCCAGACCAACATCCTGGCGCTGAACGCGGCAGTCGAAGCGGCACGTGCCGGTGAACAGGGCCGTGGTTTCGCGGTCGTCGCCTCCGAAGTGCGCAACCTGGCGCAGCGTTCGGCAGCCGCAGCAAAAGAAATCAAGACGCTGATCGGCGACTCGGTCGAGAAGGTCGAGCGCGGCAGCAAGCTGGTCGGCCAGGCCGGCGTGACGATGGACGAAGTGGTCTCGAGCGTCAAGCGCGTGACCGACATCATGAGCGAGATCGCCAACGCCAGCGCCGAGCAGAGCGCCGGCATCGCCCAGGTCAACACGTCGATCATCGAGATGGACAGCATGACGCAACAGAACGCTGCGCTGGTGGAGCAAGCCGCTGCAGCCGCCCAGAGTCTGCAGGATCAGGCAGGCGAACTGGCCCGCGTGGTCAGCATCTTCAAGCTGGAAGAGGGCGAAGAGCACCACGTCCCATCCCAGGCCCCGGCAGCGGCGCCGGTCGTGACCACCACTGCCGTGGTGACGCGTCCGGTTGTCAAGCGCCCGGCGCCACCGGCACTGAAGAAGCCGGCCGCAGCACCTGCCGCACCGAAAAAAGCGGACGAGGCAGTTGCAACGCCGAAGCCGAAGAAAGCCGCCGTCAGCGCCACCGCCAGCGCCGACGAGTGGGAAGAGTTCTGATTTAAGTAGTTGACCAGCGCCGGCCCGCCGTGCGGCGCATACCAAGACCATTGCCGTTCCAATTCAAAAACCTTAAGTGGGGAAAATCATGAAAAACCTGTCCGCCAAACTGTTCGTTGCACTGACCCTGACCGCCGCTGCCGGCGCGAGCTTCGCCGCTGAAACCGCTGCCCAGTTCGATCCAAAGAAATGCAGCATCGAGTACCCGAAGGCGTCGCTGATGAATGAAGAGCAGGGCACGACGACCGCGTCGTTCCTGGTCACCGCGGACGGTACCGTGACCGAATCGAAGATCGACAAGTCGAGCGGCTTCAAGAACCTGGACCGCGCGCTGGTCAAGGGCCTGACCTCGTGCAAGTTCAAGCCGGGCACCAAGGATGGCGCACCAGCACAGACCTGGACCAAGATCGACTACGCCTTCAAGCTGGACTGATCCACGCCCCCTTTAGCGCAGCCGGCACCCCGTGCCGGCTGCGTTGTTTCACCACCCCGCAGTACGCTGTTCCACGTTGTATCCCCCGCCCCGAATAATCTTGGTTGTTACAAGATTGTTGCCATATGTTACTACTGTAATGACTTGGTTCAATCCCGTTTTTTGTCGCATGTGCCCGCTATAGTGGGGTCATACAAACAGACACCGAAACGGAGCACACCATGAAAACCTTCCTCTCGACCGCTACCGCCGCCGCTGCCGCGCTCCTGATCGGCACCTCGGCTTTCGCACCAGTGCAGGCGCAGCCGCACCATCAGCGCGCCGACGTCATCATCATCAAGAAAGCGCCGCCAGCGCCGCGCCGCGAAGCCGTGCCGAACGCGCGCCGTGGTTTCGACTGGGTGCCGGGTTACTGGAACTGGAACGGTCGCCGCCACGACTGGGTGGCGGGCCACTGGGAAAAAGTGCGTCCTGGCTACGCTTACCAGCGCGCACAGTGGCGTCAGGACCGTAATGGCTGGCACCTCGACCGCGGCGGCTGGCGCCAGAGTGCCCGCGGCGACCGTGACCGCGACGGCGTCCCGAACCGCCACGACAACCGTCCGAACAATCCGAACCGTTATTGATTCAGATGTGCAAGGCGGCGGTGCGCCACGGCTTGATCACACCGCCGTGTCGTCGCTGCCGCACACCTGATTACGGCCTGACATCTTCGCCCGGTAAAGCCGGGCGTCGGCACGTTCAATCAAGGTGTTGGTGGCAACGGCCACGCCTTCTCCGCTAGTGACGGCCGCGACCGACGTGTAGACGCCCGCGCTGATCGTCACGATGCCGGTGTCATTGCCGGCATGCGCGATCTGCAGCGCCATCACGGCGCAGCGGATGCGCTCGGCGACCATCCGGGCGCCGGCCGGGTCGGTATCGGGCAGCAGCGCCACGAATTCTTCCCCGCCGTAGCGCGCCGCCAGATCGGCCGGGCGCACCAGGCTGTCGCGCAGCGCTGCCGCCACCTGGCGCAGGCAGGCGTCGCCGGCCACGTGGCCATAGGTATCGTTGAAGCGCTTGAAATGATCGACGTCGAGGATGACGATCGACAGCGGCAGCCTGCTGCGCGCAGCGCGCGCGGTTTCCTTGGCCAGTACCGTCTCGAAGCGGCGCCGGTTGGCGATGCCGGTCAGGCCGTCGTGGTCGGCCAGCACGGTCAGCGCCCGGTTATGCTCCTGCAACTGTTCGCGCGCGCCCACCAGTTCATGCTGCAGGTGGTCGCGAATCATGATCTGGCGCACCAGGCGCCAGCCAAAACCCAGCAGCAGCACGATGGCGACAAACGTGATCGCCGCTTGCGTGAGCATCGACTGCAGCCATTTTTCAAGGATTTCCTGCTTCGATTGCGCAGTCGCGACAATCAATGGATAGGTGTCCAGGTGGCGGTAACTGTAGAGTCGCTCGATACCGTCGATCTTCGAGCGGCGCATGCCGCTGCCGATCGGCCCCTGGCTGATGTACATCTGCTGGATGGGCCCGTTGCTGACGCTGGTGCCGATCAGCGACTCGCTGTGCGGCAGGCGGTAGACCATCGTGCCATCGTCGAGCGTGAGCATGACCACGCCGGCGCGGCCGACGTCGAAACTTTCGTACAACGTCGAAAAATACGCGATGCGGATGGTGCCCAGCGCCACACCGGCGAAGGTGCCGTCAGGATGATTGAGTCGGCGTGACACCGGCAGTACCCAGTCGCCGGTCGACCGGCTGCGCACGGGTTTGCCCACGTGCACACCGCGATCCGGGTTTTTCAGGTGAAACTGGAAGTATTCGCGGTCGGCGTTGTTGTACTGCGGCGTGCGGTCTTGTGACGTCATCACCCAGCGCCCGTCGGCGGCGAACACGAACAGGACGTGCAGCTCGTCGACCTGCGACGCCATATTCTTCAGATGCAACTGCAGCCGGGTGCGCGCCTGACCATTGTCGATGCCATCGGTTTCCACGCGTTCGACCACGCCGGCAAGCACGGTATCGACCACGCGCACCGCGCTTTCCCCCTGCGCCGCCAGCGCGTGCGACATATTGGCAGTGGCCACGGCGACCTCGGCCAGGCGTTCCTTGCGCGCGCGCCAGCTGTCCGAAATCTGGATCGCCAGCAGCAGCAGGCACAACCCAATCACGAACAGCACGGCATTGCGGACGGCGGGGCGCTTTTCAGCGGTCAGGCGGGAGATTTCGGGAACGGCGCTGTGGTCTGGCATGGCGGGGCGGCGAGCCGCCACTGGCGCAACCAACGGGGCCGTCAGCTGCAGTGACTCTCATTACTGGTAGAAAACCGACGAATTGTCGCACAGCGCTGCCGGTTCGCCCGGATTGTCTCCGCCTTGTTACAAAGCCGCGCAGCTCATGCCACGCGCAACTCCAGCTCGCTGATCAGCTCAGCCGCCTGGCGCGGCGTGATCCAGGCGCCCTGGAACAGCTTGACGTCGGCCAGCGTCAGGCCCGACAGATCCGCTTCACGCAGGTCGGCGTTATCGAAGCGCGCCTGCTTCAGGCTGGCATTGCGCAGGCTGCCGCCCTCGAATACGGTGTCGCGAAAGTCGCAGGCAGCCAGGTCGGCATCGGAAAAATCGAGCGCCTTCAAGGTCGACTTGCGAAACGACATGCGGCGCAGGTCGGCGCCGATCAGCAAACACTCTTCGAAGGTCAAGCCCAGGTGCGCGCTTTCCTCGAAATTCGCCCCCGTCAGCTTGCACCCCCTGAAGGTCAGCGAGGCCAGGCGCGCGCGGCGCCAGCTGCTGTTGTTCAGGTCGCAGCTCTGGAACTGTGCATCGGTCAGGTCGGCCGCCTCGAAATCGGCTTGCCGGCCGCGGCAGCGTTGCCACGTCGTCTGCGCCAGCTTGGCGGCGTAGAACGAGGTTTCGGCAATGCTGCAATTGATGAAACTGCTGCCGCGCAGGTCGAGCCGCGACAGGTCGGCAGCGTCGAGCATGCAATCGAGAAAAGTGATGCTGCCAGTTGTAAGCGCCGCAGCGATGTCGTCGCGGCCTGGGGAATCGGTAAATGTATGCATTAATTTGTTTTGAAAAAAAGCGCGTACGAAAGCGGCGACCTTGTTTCAAGTTCCCGGGTTACGCTAATGGCGGCCAACATCATGATTGCAGCAGTTTACCTGAATTTGCCCATGCTCAATTCGTGCCTGATTTCATCGACAATTGCACGCATTTAAAGGGTGGAGCAGGGTGTTGTGCGCAGGGCGGGAAAAGGTCAACGCTGAGTTTCCACTTGGACAAAAAAAAGGTAAGATAGTGTCGCTCCCTTTATGTTTTTGATAAGCGCTTATTATTGGTTAAGCCTGTTGAAAACAGTTGAAGGGTAATCGTGTTTGAGAAATTCGGAATACAAGATGGATCATAATAAATCGGCTGATTGGGAACTTGATTCCGGCAGCTGGACGGTGGCAGCCAACGATGGCGAGATTCGCCTCAATCGCACGGTGATGGGCAATGCCGTTGCCGCCTCATTGGGTGCCGCGGACATTGCCGCCATCATGAAAATGCGGCGTGCCAACGGTGCGCCAACGCTGTATCCCCCCGATTTCAATTTCTCGCCCGTCGATGGCGCCCGGCTGGCACCCAATGCCGCGAGCGGCGCCAGCTGGATCGCGCCAAGCGGCGCGTCGGCCATCACGGACGCCGGGATGCCCGAAGCTGTCGGCCTCAAGCGCACGCGCCACAGCGTGCCGGTCGATCGCCTGCGCCGGCATGACGCCGACAGCATGGCCGACATGGAATTGCCACTGCCGCCACCCGGCGAGTATGAATTCTTCTCCGGCACCTTTGGCACGGTCGATGCGGTCCTGCTGGCGCTCGATACGGGCAAGGGCACGCTGTTCGGCTGGTTGCCGGCATCACAGAAATGGCAGCCGCTGCTGGGCACCGGCACGCGCCTGCTGTCCGAATCGAACTTGCCCGTGCATGCGTGGCGCGCCGAGATGGCCGCCGCCTTCAACAGCCGCCTGTATATCCCCACCGAGCATGGCTTGGCGATGCTGGTGCCCGATTTCGCGGCGCTGCAGTTCCGCATCGATTACGTCGGCAACGCCCCGGTCGTGGGCGCGCCGGTGGCGTTCGATCACCAGGTGTGGGCGCCGATCCGTCACGAAGACGGCGTGGTGCAGTTCGTGTTCGCCGACGCCCATGGCGTAGCCGGTCCGCCGCTGCGCGTCGATGGTCGCTGGGCCCTGGGCGAGATGGGCGCGCCATGCGCCTACGGCCGGCTGGCGGTCTGGCCCTGCACGGCAGGGCAGTTGCGCTTGCAGAAAATGACCGACGGCAGTGTGGCCGCCACGTTCCTGGCCTGGCCGGACGGCATCACGCCACATTTCGAGTTCGGCAGCGCCCACATGGCACGCTCGGGGTCGTTGTGGCAGTTGTGCTTTGACAGCCGTCTCGACAGTTATGTGTACGTGCGCCTTGGCGTGAACGAGCACGAACAGGTCGCCGCGCTCAATCCGCGTATCTCGTCGGGCACCATCAACTACCGCTTTGCCACCAAGCTGAAAACCGATCCATGGGTCGAGCCGGAGCATGGCGACGACGGCGCAGCCAACACGGTCGTCGTGCCGCTGCTCGAGCTGGGCGAGCGCAGCGCCGTGCTGGGGCTGCGCATCGACAGCACGGCCGGCCTGGGCACCTTGCTCAATTCGGCTGAACGCATGCGCGCGCAACTGGTCTACGATGATGAGAACAACGACATCGTGTTCCACACCATTGCGGTCAGCAAACCATGGGAACTGCGCCTTTTCCTGCACAACGGTTATTTGTGGGCCTACCACCCCGGCATGCAGCGCATCCTCGGCTGGGACGTCCAGCAATGATGCCGCGCGCGTGGTGCGCGGCGCTCGCGAGCGTCGTCCTGGGTCTGTGTGCCGTACCGGCGCAGGCCATCCAGCAAGCGTTCCTGGTACAGAATTCGGGCTGGATGGAGCCGTTCTACGCCGATCCGCAATCGCAGTTCAAACCGCTGATCGCCGCCGTGGCCAATGCCGCCGCGCGTCCGGGCGACAAGGTCATGGTGCTGGCGTTCAGCCAGTCCAGCGGCAGCAATGTCTCGCCGCAACTGCTGGGGCAGGGCGATGGCGCCGCCCAGGTGGCCGGCTGGCTCGCGCCGCTCGCGCCGGCGCGCAAGAGCGCCAGTGCACTGGCCGACACGGATTTTCGAGAAGCGGTGACCAAGACGATCGGTGAGACGTTCAAGTCGCGCCCCGGCATCATCTGGATTTTCACCAACAACAAGAACAGCCCCGGCAACGATCCCGCCACGGCGGCGCGCAACCTGGAGTTCTACCGGCTATTGCATCTGGAGCCGTCCATCACGCGCACCGTGGTGTTCCCGCTGCGCATGCCGGTGCAGGGCAAGTTCTTTGCCGCCAAGGGCTTGATGGTCTATGGGCTGGCCTATGGCAAGGAAGCCGGCGACGAGCTGGGCCGCATGGTGGCCGAAGGCCGGTTGTCGACCATCCTCACCAAGCCGCCGGCGCGCCTGAAGCCGGTGGACCAGGACGGCGTGCGCATCGTGCCGCAGGCCGTACTGAATACCCCGAACATGACGGCCTCGATGGGCACCGACAAGCGCACGGTGGTGCTTGATGTGGATGCCGATAAACTGGTTCCGCAAGTGCGCCTGAAAGCGTCGTTGCAGAACCTGTTCTACCCATACCTGATTGCCCAGGCGAACGTCGATGGCCAGCTGCGCACGCGCGCCGGCACGACGCCGCTAACTGTTTCGCCAGCAGCCGTGAGCAATCTTGCGCCGGGCGCCAGCCAGTCGATCGAGGTCAGCTTCAAGCTGCCGCTAGAAGAAGTGCCGTCGGCCTGGTCACGCCAGGCCATTGCGGCAATGGGCAAGCAAGTGATCATGCCGATGTCGGTGAGCCTGGGCCTGAGCAATCAACGGCTGGCCTTGCCGGCATCCTTCAAGACCGAGATGCAGGAATTGTTCCCCGGCGATCCGCTGTCGGACATGTTCGTGCCGCCCGACAGCGTGAAATCGTCCACGGCGCAGGTGCCGCTGATCGTGCGCGTGCAATATCCATTGATGCCGGTGCTCGTGATCGTTGGCGGCGTGCTGGCGTTGCTGCTGGCGCTGGCTGCGCTGGCCTTCCTGGCCATGAAAACCACCCGCTATCCGGTCATGGTCAACGGCGTGCGCCGCAACGTGCTGCTCAAGCCGTTCAAGTCGCTGGCGATCAAGGCCGACGACGGCGCTGCGGTCGGCGAAATCCGGCGCGGGCTCGGCCGCCCGACCGTCGTGCAGGTCGAGCCGGGCCAGACGTTGACCATCGCGTCGTAATCCATTCAAGTAGTCTTTACCCCATTCAGGAGAACGTGGCATGACGCAGCAAGCAAAAGATAACGCAGGCTTTACCCTGCCGGCACCGGTCGAAGGCCAGCAGGCGCCAGCCGCGGCGGCGACCCCGGCGACCCCGGCAACGGGCACGCCCGAGACGGTCGAGTCGCTGCCGGTGACCCCCGACGTCGACACGTCGTCGCGCGACGCGCTGATCGGCGGCGGCGTCCTGCTGGTGCTGTTCATTGCGTTCTTCTTTGCCAAAAATGCCTACGCCAACACGCTGGTGGCAAAACGTATTCAACCGGGCAAGGCGAATGCGGCCGGCTGGTGGCTGTTCATCTTTTTGGCCAGCCTGTCGACCGGCGTCGTGCTGGCGGCGATCAATGCACCGAAGTTCATGGCGCCCCTGATCATCGGGCCACTGACGCTGATCGGCCTGATTGCGCTGGTGCTGATGCTGCTGTCTTCCCGCAAATAAGTACCCAGACCAGGAACCACGCGACATGGCAGATAATCTGAACCAAACGATCGGCGCCGGCACCGGCGAACGCAAGCAGGAGCAGAGCATCGACCTGCGCCCGACGCTGTTCATCGGCATCGGCGGCACTGGCATGGAAGTGCTGATGCGCGTACGCCGCCGCATCCTCAACACGCTGTGGGGCGGCAACGGCGCGCGCACCCGCGTCGACAGCCTGGCCGAATTTCCGGTCGCGCAGTTCATCCAGTTCGACCTCGACACGGGCGCCGTCATCGACAGCGGCCGCGCCCAGGCCGAAGACCTGCAATTTGACCAGGTCAAGTTCACCGACGAAGAGAAAATCGTCGAAGCGTTCGACATGGACAAGTACAGCCGTGACGACGACGCGCTCGAGAAATACCCGCACATCAAGGAATGGCTGTCGCTGACGCCGAAGAAAATTCGCGAACTGGGCATCGATCCATCGAAGGGTGCGGGCCAGATCCGCGCCGTTTCGCGCCTGTACCTGTTCGACAAGTACACCAAGATCCGCGACAAGATCCGCCTGAAACTCAAGACGCTCAAGGCCGGCCTGTCGCACGAGCAGCAACTGGCGCGCCTGGGCCTGCGCATGGAAACCGAAAAGTTCCGCATCGTCATCGTGGGCTCGGTGGCCGGCGGTACCGGTTCCGGCGCCTTCCTCGACATGGGTCTGCTGGCGCGCTGGCTGGCCAAGTCTGAGGTGGGCAATGCCGACGTCGAACTGATGCTGTTCCTGCCGACCGGTTATGCGGGCGCCAACAAGGAGCGCACCGAAGCGAACGGCTACGCCGCGCTGATGGAACTCGAATCGGCCATGCTCGGCAACAAGGGCTACGTGGGCCGCTGGGATGCCTACGACCAGCCGGAATTGCCGCGCGAACCCTACAGCGAAGTCTATCTGATCGACTCGGGCAACCTGGCCCAGCAGCACACGAACGACGTCAAGGATGTCTACCACATGGTGGCCGACACGCTGTTCGAAGATTTCGCGTCGGGTGACTTCGCGCGCCGCAAGCGCTCGGTGGCCGTGAACCAGGCGCAGCACAAGAACTTCCTGCACGATGCGCTGGTGCCGAAGAACCGCTTTGCCGACATGCGCCTGTCGTACTCGAAGCGCTTCTCGTCATTCGGCCAGGCCGTGCTCGACACGCGCCAGGAAGCGCGGCGCGAAGAGCGCGCGCACCGCTGGGCCGGCGCGATGCTCAAGGCCTTCTTTGGCGTGGGCGGCGTCGATACCGGCGTGAACCGCGCCACCGACAAGCAGCGCGACGAATTCATGGCGGCCCAGATGGCGCTGCGCGCCGCGCCGTTCAGCGACTTCCCGACCTTCTCCGACCGTAACGTCGAGCTGAAGCGCTCGAGCGGCGAGTTCCTCGATTACGCCCTCGTCGACGACCTGCTGCAGGACAAGCACGGCCTGCTGCTGGCCGGCGTCGAGCAGCGCGTCAATGCGCGCATCGACAGCATCCGTACCGGCTTCGATCGCGCCGAGTGGCCGACGCAGGTGCGCGACACCGTCCAGCAGCTCGAGCGCGACTCGGTGCGCGACCAGGATTCCACCGCCGACACGACCGAAGACCGCGTCGTGAAACGCCGCCGCGAAGTGCTCGAACGCATCAAGCAGGCGATCCGCGACCAGCTCTACGCCTACCTCGACAACAAGGATTTCGGCGGCCTCGAATACGTGCTGTCGCTGGTCGAGCAGATCAAGGACCGCCTGGAAGCGCCAGGCACGGGCCTGATCAGCGCGTTAAAACTCAACAGCGAGCGTTACCGCGAGATCAAGGAAGCGGTGCGCACCCGCGAATACGAACGTCTGCTGGCCAACCTCGAACAAACCAAGGGCGGCTTCTTCAGCAGCAATAACGAAAAGCAAGCGGTCACGGTGCTGGACCACCTGCGCACCGAAATCGCCAACGCGCTCAAGTTCCACCTGCGCGCCAAGGCCGCCGACGAAGCGGCGATCCTGATGGCCGACCTGTCCGCGTGGCTGGGCAAAAAGAACGGCGTCGACGCGCAGGGCCGCGCCATCTGGAACGGCCTGGTCGGCGAATTCCAGGCCGGCCGCGAAGCCGTGCTGGCCATGCTGGGCCAGCTGCAGCACGCCAATGCGATCATCCAGCAAGACCTGAACAAGGACCATGCCACCCTGATCACGGTGCCGGTGGCCGAGCGCAACGTGCCGATGCCGGGCGCGCTGCAACTGCGCGAATGGGCCGATGAGGCGTTCAAGGATTTGGGCGGCTCGAAGGTGCTGTTCCCGATGCTGGGCGACGCCGCCCAGCGCAGCGAGATCATCAACAAAGTCAAACGCATGGCCGAGCGGCAGTTGACGCTGGCCGGTGCGGGCGATGCTGAAACTGCTGACCACGATCCGTTGATCGAGGCGCTGGAACAGATGAACCCGGCCGAACGGATGGACCGCTTCCGCAAACTGCTGGCCTGCGCGATGCCGTGGATCGATGCGAACCTGTCGGGCGACTTCACGGTCAAGGCCGACCAGTTCAAGTGCTTCGTGGGCGTGGCCAATGCCGACCGTTTCAAACGCCTGTTCGGTGCTGAACTGAATACCTGCGTGCCGACCCAGGCCAATATCACCGCAGCGCAATTGTCCATCGTCGAGACCGGCGTACCGGGCCGCGCCGTCTGCTACTGCGAGCTGTCTGGCATCCCGATGACGGTGCTGCGCGGCATGGAAGGATGGCGCACCAGCTACCGCAAGGAAGCCGAAAAGAACCCGACCCACACGCACATCGACTCGACCCAGTTCAGCCATCCGATGGCGCCAACGACCGACGAGATCAACCGCCTGGCCGAAGACTTCAAGCAGTACCTGCAGGCGATCATGCTGGGCATCCTGACGCGCTCGACCCAGCGCGTGATCCCGCGCGGGCAGTACCAGTTTGCCGTCGCGCGCGGCGACGTGCGCCGCATCGGCAACGAACGGGCGATTCGTCAGAACGGCTTGCCAGCCACCTACCGCGACGCCATCGTCGAACGGGTGCAGGAGCGCCTGGCTGAACTCGACGCGAGCCAGACCGTCGCGCTGGCGGCGCTGGCCAGCTACTACGAGACAGCCGTCTACACGCCGAAACTGGTGGAAGACGCGACCGGCGCGCAGGATGACCGCAAGGGCTTTGCCAGCGCGATTGCCGGCGAAGCCAAACGCGAGCTGGCCGAGAAGGCCCGCCGCAAGGGCATGAGCCAGCGCGACATCGACCGCGCTGACGAGCAACTGCTCGAGGTGCTGACGGAGTGGGCGAGCGTCGTGCCGGATTCGGATGAAGACGCGTATGACTGGGAAGTGCGCGAGCCGGGCGAGGATGGCCATCTGCGCCTGAAATACGTGATCAAGCCGGACGCGTTCAATGCTGGCAAGTTAGACGCGTTGCTGGCACCGCAGGCTACTGCGCCTGTTGCCACGTTCCCGGCTGGCGCGCCGGGCATGCCGCCGCCGCTGGTTGCCTCGCCACCGCCGTTGGGTGGGATGCCGCCACCGCTCGTCGAGCATCAATATCATCTGGGCATTGGCGGGCAGCAGTTCGGTCCGTACAGCGCGCAGCAGGTCGTGCAGATGGTGCAGGCGGGGCAGGTCGTGGTAGCCGGCACGAAGGTGTGGCGCGTCGGTCTTGCGGCCTGGGGTGAGCTGGCGCAGTTGCCGGAATTGACGATGCTGTTCGCAGCGCCGGCGCCGGCAGCGCCGCCGCCGTTGCCACCGATGCTGTGAGGACGAAACTTTGAAACAGTGTTCTGGCTGCAGTGCGACGCTGCAGGGTGAGGTGGCGTTCTGTCCTTTCTGTGGTGAAGGGGTGGATGGGGCGGTGCGCAAGGTTGTGCCGGCTGCTGCTCCGGTTGTGGCTACGGTTGCTGCCATACCAGCGCCGCCGAGTGTGCCTGTGCCTGCTGCGCCTGTCGTGACACCACAACCTGCTGCAGCGCCGGCGGCAAGCGTGCCGCCGGTTGCCGCTGTGCCGCCATCTGCGCCCCCAACGCCTGCCAGGCCTCCAGCGGATCGCGCGCCGATACCGCCCGCGACGCGCAAAGGCGGGAAGGGCAAGTGGATCGCCGGCGGGATCGCACTGCTGCTGGTCGTGCTCTACAACGTGGGCTCCCGCGACAAGCCCGTGATCGAGGAGAACGCCTGCGAATCGGCCTTTGATCTTGGCACCAAGGCGGTCACGTCGGGCGACCTTGATGCCGCGCGCACTCAGGCGCTGCGAGCCAGCGCCGAATGCGGCGACAAGGAGCGCGCCAAGGTCAACACCTTGCAACGCGCCATTGCGGCAGCGGAAAAGACCGACAACACCTGCCAGCGCAATTTCCGTGCGATCGACGGCTTGCTGCAGGACAGCCGGCCAGGTCGTGCCCGCGCAGGCCTGAACGAATTGACGGCGGCGTGTTCAAACAAGCCGGAGGCCGAAGCCTTGCGCACCCGGTTGGAAGCGACCCAGGAATCCATCAAGGGAGCGCTGGCTGATGTGCGCAGTGCGCTCGACGCGCGTGACCAGGCGCAAGCCAAGGCTGCACTGGCCAAACTGACTGGCCTGAACCGCGATGAGCCCAGCCTGAACCAGCTCAAATGGGAAGTCGACGCACTGGATGCTGCCGCTGCGGCTGCAGCCCAACCGGCGCCGCCTGCCGAGGTCTTCATGCCGGGTGCGGCGCCGGTCCAGCGCGCGCCAAGCCAGGTGCAGGAGCCGACGGCGCCGCGTGCCCCGACCGCGCCGACTGCGCCAGGTACACAAGACACGGGTGCAGCGCAGCGCACGTCAATGGCGACGATGTTCCTGCGCGATGCCGAGCAAGCGCTGTTGCAGCGAAAATTTGATGCCGCAAAAACGTATGTGGAAAGTGCGCGCCGGGCCGACCCGAACAATCCGCAGCTCGACAGCATGATGCAGCAGATCCGCGATCGCGAACGCCAGATGCTGCAAGAAGAAACCACCATCAGATAATGCAGGCTCATCAGGGAAAACCATGAAAACGCCAATGAAAAAGATCGTTGTCCTGACCTTGCTGACGAGCCTGGTATCCGGCTGCGCCACGACGGGCCAGAGCGGCATGTCGCAAACGCAGTACCCGCAAGGCGGCGTCGCCGCCGAGCAGGACCCGTGCGCTGTTGGCTCATCGGCACTGATGGGCGCCGCCGCCGGCGCATTGCTGGGCGCGCTGATGGACGGCAAACGCGGCGCAGCAAGGGGCGCCGCCGCCGGCGGCATCGTGGCCGCACTCGGCTGCGTGGCAATCAACTCGCAATCGCGCCAGACCCGCACTGCCGCCCAGGTCGACAGCGACTTCATCCGCACCCGCGGCCGCCTGCCAGCCGAGCCGCAAGTGGTGTCGTATCAGCCGCGCCTGAATGCCAGCACGGTACAGCGCGGCAAGCCGGTGGTGGTGACGTCGACCGTCGAACTGGTCAACGGGGCGACGACGCCGGTCAGGCAGGTGCGCGAAGAACTGGTGGTGTTTGACCAGGATGGCAAGCAGTTCAAATCCGGCTCGAAGGCACTGACCAACAGTTCGGGCGGTCGCTTCGAGAACTCGTTTGAAATCACGCTGCCGAAGGATGCGTCGCAGGGACGGTATGCGCTGCGGACCAATTTATATATCAACGGCAAGCTGTCGGCGTCGCGGGATATGAATACGCAGCTGGTGTGGAATGATGGGGTTGAGCAGGTGATGATTGCCAGCCGCTGAATTAAGCCAAAGCCGGGGTCAGGTCTGACATTCGGACACGAGCTCAGGCTTACATAGTGTCGAAGGCTGAAAAGTTTGGCTTAGCAACGACATTATTTGCCGCGCTGGAAGGAAAACTGGATGAATGTAGGGCACGTAAGTGAATGCCAGAACGGATCCCCGCTTGTACTCAGAACAAAAAGCCCAGTCCGTAGACTGGGCTTTTTGCTTCAATTCTGTGTGTCAGACTAAAAGCCAGCAATAGCCAGAGACAGCTCTGACATGCCGACACAAGCTCCTACTTAAAGAGCATCGAAGACTAGGAAGTTTTGCTGAGCGAAGAGCTTCGATACGTGCAGCGGGGATTGCAAGGCGAATGTAGAGTAAGTATCTGAATGTCAGACCCGATCCCATCTTTGTGACCTGATCCCACCTTTTCTGGGCCTGGCCGAAGTAGGGGCGCAAAATCATTTGCACTGGACCGATGCTGTCACTCGGCGCGACTCCAGTGTTCGCTGTCTGAGTATGCAATGTTTCGCGGAAGGGCTCACGCGATACCAGCGAGCGGTGGTGGGCTCGTACCAGCAGGCTATCCACTTCACCTCGCCACCATTGAAGCCGAATCTGACATCCTGGCCGGCGTACACCATTTTCGGCTCACCCATCAATTCGTATTGTTTCCCATCACCTTCAAACATGCCGGCTCCGATGAGCCTCGCTCCAACATTCGTCGCAGGGCATTCGATTACCTCTGCTTGCACGGTACCAGAAACCAAGATAATTGCGAGTAGTGCTGCTTTCATTTGGAAATCACCACGTAGAATTGATCTGCGTTATCTGAGTCAGAATAGGCGCTTCCCTCGGCCTTACTTTTGCCGCGTGCGACGATTTCCCGCTGCCTGACGGTATTTGGGATGCGTGTGCGCCACTGGTCCATGACCCGTATATTCTTTGCTTTGGCGCTCGACACGCCCCTTCCACAAAAATCCACGAACAGAGCTGCATGGTATCCATGCTGATTTGGGAAGCGCCCATTACCCTGCTTGTCGAATATGAAGTTCGCGATCACCGTTCCCGGATTCAGGTAGCTCAGGTCGACTACGCGAGGTCCTGGCCTCCATCGGCTCGTATGACCAACACTTGTCGTTGCCTGCACAAGCGCCACACACTCGCCGTCTGAAAATGGCGCGCGACCGTTTAGTTTTTCCACGTTACCAGAATAGATGAAATAGGCCATAACCCCTCCCAATTGAATTGGGGATATTTTCTATTTGTAGTCGCTACCAGATTTTGGCGTGGGTCAGCGCGGTTGAGATGTGAGGTTGACTTACTTGGATCAGAGGTAACTCAGCAAACACTTGCTCGCTTATGGCCCGGCGCTTTTCCGGACGGGTGAGCACCCGCGCTCACTGAAGACGACGTGGCTGCCATCCAGGAGCGCAGCGCCTATTCGACCGACGTTTGCGCGTTGCTGTGGGAAGCCAGTGAAGCCAGGAAGCCAGGGAAGCCAGGGTCAGGTCTGACATTCGGACACGGGCTCAGGCTTAACATGACAGCAATAGTTGAGAAAGTTTGCTGAACAAAGAAATTCGATGCCGTGCAGGGAAGAATAGAGGCTCAATGTTGAGCACGTGTCCGAATGTCAGACCTGACCCCGGCTTTTGTTCGGATCAGAACGCAAAAAGCCCAATCCGAAGATTGGGCTTTTTCCTTGCATTCTGTGGGTGGCTGATGGGGGACCACTGGCCACAGCAGTGTATCTACGCTCCCGGGGCGTTAGGGCAGTTGCTCCACGGGTCTGTGAGACGAATTGTGATACGAAAGCAGTCCTCTTGCAGTGCCGCTTTTGTCCAGATTGTTGGTGACGAGGTCCGTAGCGATGAGCGTACCCGGGCTAGCTCCAGACAAAGGCAACGTGTTCCTTGCCTCTATCGTCAATGACAAAAGCCCGAACGTACATGCGAAAATTTTCGGCGACATACACTTCGGTGCGAAAAGTCTTGAGTGCTGACGCGTCAACGTGATGTCGCCGAAGGTGTTCCGCTAATCCAGCCCGGTAAGCCTCTACACATTGTTGTACCCGTGGCGGGAGGTCGCGCGAATCTTCGCCGTCGGCAGGAATCCAGCTGATGATGACCTTCTCGCCGCGTCGCTCTCTGGCCAGCGTGTACACGTCTTCAAAGACGAAGGCATCGTCCACGTAGTTCATTTCGCTCATGAAGGAGTGCGACCAGTTATGCGCCATCGAGCGGATAAGTTTGTACTTCATCTACTTGTGCTCCTCGTGTGCGCCAATGCCAGCCATTGGCAGTTCCTTCGTGCTTGTTTCAAGCGAGCACCTTGCGGGTGTCAACTACCTGCTGACCAGGTTGGTAAATCAAAACTGCGTCCGCGCATGTAGACACTTCTGGCGCTCAATGTTGAGCACGTGTCCGAATGTCAGACCTGACCCCGGCTTTTGCGCGGATCAGAACGCAAAAAGCCCAGTCCGAAGACTGGGCTTTTTGCTTGCATTCTGTGGGGTGGCTGATGGGGCTCGAACCCACGACAACAGGAATCACAATCCTGGACTCTACCAACTGAGCTACAGCCACCACTGAACTACTACATCTGTCTCGTTGTTTCCGCGACAGAACAAGATTATATAAACTTTAGCCCGTGCTTGCAAATTTAATTGCATGTCGAAGCAGAGGGCGCTTGCGGCTCGGCAATGTCGACCGCGTACACCGGCGGGTCGATCCCCAGCAGGCTGCGAAACGCTGCCGTCAGCGCCGCCGCATTGGCCGTCGTATAGCCCGTCAGCCTAGCTGGCAGCGCATCCGAACCAACAGCCCGCGCCAACCCACCAGCCGCCAGCAAACGCGCCAGTTGCCGCGCCACAGCGTCCCCTGTATCCACCAGCGTTACATCACCACGCCCCGCATCCACCAGCAGCCGCTCGATCGCCCCACGCACCAGCGGATAGTGCGTGCAGCCCAGCACCAGTGTATCGGCATCCTGCGCCAGCAGCGGCGCAATGAAGCGCTCCAGCATGGCCGTCGTGACGCTTGATTCAACCTCGCCAAATTCAATCTGGTCGGCCAGGCCGACACACGGCTGCAGCAGGAAGTCGACGCCCGTGTCCTGATGGATCTGGTCACGCAGTTGCAGGAACTTGTCGCCGCGCAGCGTGCGTTCGGTAGCCAGCACGCCGACCTTGCCACTGCGGGTCAAAGCAGCAGCCGGCTTCAACCCCGGCTCCACCCCCACGACCGGCATCCCCGGATGCGTCTCACGCAGCACGCGCACGGCAGCCACGGTGGCCGTATTACACGCCACCACCAGAGCTTTCGCACCTTGCGCAATCAGAAAATCAGCAATCGCCAGCACACGCGCAATGACGAGCGACTCCGGCTTGTCGCCATACGGCGCATAGCCGGAATCGGCCACATACAACAGGTGTTCATGCGGCAGCTGCGCCTGGATGTGGCGCAGCACCGAGAGACCGCCGACGCCCGAGTCGAACATGCCGACCGGGGCGTCGTGCGTAAGCGTGGTGGATACCATGCTGGAGGGGAGAGGGGTTATGCGACGTTGATCGGCACGCCGCGCAGCGATTCGATCTTGGCCGACCATTCCTTCGGGCCAGTCGTGTGGACCGACGTGCCGGTCGAATCGACGGCGACGGTCACTGGCATGTCGGTCACGTCGAACTCGTAGATCGCTTCCATGCCCAGGTCCGCAAAGCCGACGACGGTCGCCGACTTGATCGCTTTCGAGACCAGGTACGCCGAGCCGCCGACCGCCATCAGGTACGCCGATTTGTGCTTCTTGATCGACTCGATTGCCGCCGGGCCGCGCTCGGCCTTGCCGATCATCGAGATCAGGCCGGTCTGCTCGAGCATCATGTCGGTGAACTTGTCCATGCGCGTGGCGGTCGTCGGGCCAGCCGGGCCGACCACTTCGTCGCCGACCGGGTCGACCGGGCCGACGTAATAGATCACGCGGTTGGTGAAGTCCACCGGCAGCGACTCGCCCTTGGCCAGCATGTCCTGGATGCGCTTGTGCGCAGCGTCGCGGCCCGTCAGCATCTTGCCGTTGAGCAGCAGCGTCTGGCCAGGCTGCCACGAAGCGACTTCTTCTTTCGTCAGCGTGTTCAGATCGACGCGCTTGGATTTCTGCGTGTCCGGCGTCCAGTTCACATCAGGCCAGCTCGACAGCGCAGGCGGTTCGATGTAGACCGGGCCCGAGCCGTCCAGCACGAAGTGCGCGTGGCGCGTGGCGGCGCAGTTCGGGATCATCGCCACGGGCTTCGAGGCCGCGTGGGTCGGGTACATATTGATCTTCACGTCCAGCACCGTGGTCAGCCCGCCCAGGCCCTGCGCGCCGATGCCAAGCGCATTGATCTTGTCGCACAGCTCGATGCGCAGCTCTTCAAGCTTGTTGTTCGGGCCGCGCTGGCGCAGCTCGTACATGTCGATGTCTTCCATCAGCGACTCTTTGGCCATCAGCATCGCTTTTTCGGCAGTGCCGCCGATGCCGATGCCGAGCATGCCCGGCGGGCACCAGCCCGCGCCCATCAGCGGCACGGTTTTCAGTACCCAGTCGACCAGCGAGTCGGACGGGTTGAGCATGACGAACTTGGTTTTATTTTCCGAACCGCCGCCCTTGGCCGCGACTTTCACGTCGACGGTTTCGCCCTCGACCAGCTCCATGTGCACCACGGCCGGGGTGTTGTCCTTGGTGTTCTTGCGCTCGAAATGCGGGTCGGCGACGATCGAAGCGCGCAGCTTGTTGTCGGCGAAGTTGTAGGCGCGGCGCACGCCTTCATTGACGGCATCCGTGACGGTGCCCGTGAAACCCTCGAAGCGCACGCCCATGCCGATTTTCAGGAACACGTTGACGATGCCGGTGTCCTGGCAGATCGGGCGCTTGCCTTCGGCGCACATGCGCGAATTGGTCAGGATCTGGGCGATCGCATCCTTGGCGGCCGGGCTCTGCTCGGCCTCGTAGGCGCGCGCCAGGTGCTGGATGTAATCCGCAGGGTGGTAGTAGCTGATGTACTGCAGTGCTGCCGCGACCGATTCGATCAGGTCGTCTTGGGTAATCACGGTTGCCATGTTCGCTCTTTCAGGAGTACCAGGAAGGTTCTGTTTTAAGAATGCTTGTCGTTGTGCGTGCTCATCACGATGCGGTCGGTGTAGGCAATCGCCATGGCCGAGAGCAGGAACGCGAAGTGGATCAGGGTCTGGAAGAACAGCGTCTTCACGTCGTAGGACGACGCATTGATGAAGGTCTTGAGCAGATGAATCGATGAAATGCCGATGATCGCCATCGCCAGCTTGGTCTTCAGGACCGACGCGTTCACGTGCGACAACCACTCTGGCTGGTCCGGGTGGCCATCCAGGTGCATGCGCGACACGAACGTCTCATAACCCCCGATGATCACCATGATCAACAGGTTCGAGATCATCACCACATCGATCAGGCCGAGCACGACCAGCATGATGATGGTTTCATTGAGCCGGGTAGGGCGCGCGGCGCCCGGGACGCTGACGGCATCGATGATGTGTTTGAGCGAGTCGGCGTTGCCCATGGCGGCGCCGATCAGGTCGACGAGTTCGACCCAGAAGTGAAAGACGTAGACGCACTGGGCCAGGATCAGGCCCAGATAGAGCGGCAGTTGCAGCCAGCGGCTCGAGAAAATCAGCGAATTGAGGGGCGACAGCTTGCGAAAAGGCTGGTTCGGGGGCAGGGACGACATCGGGATGGAACTCCAGGAAATGCGAGAAAATTCAGCACGGCATTTTACACCGGCGCCAGCGTTACGGTGTCGTCTGGCGCGCACTTGTCCGCTTTGCAAGCGACGGCGTTAGAATGGGTCAGGCGGCATCTGCCGGTCGCCGGGGGCGATGTGTAAGGGCTCAGTAAGCGAGCGCCCCTATGGTATCGGCATAACCCACTAACTAGAATGGAGACTGATATGTCCGACAACGAGACGACGCAGGAGCAATCCCAGGGCCTGCAAGAGCACCGCGTGTTCCAGCCGCCGCACGAATTTGCCGCCAACGCCACGGTCAGCGGCATGGCTGCTTACGACAAGCTGTGCGCCGAAGCGGCCAGCGACTACGAAGGTTTCTGGGCGCGCCTGGCGCGCGAGAACCTCGACTGGCACAAGCCGTTCACCAGCACGCTCGACGAGTCCGACGCACCGTTCTACAAATGGTTCGGCGACGGCCAGCTCAATGCGTCGTACAACTGCCTCGACCGCAACCTTGAAAACGGCAACGCCGACAAGACCGCGATCATCTTCGAAGCCGACGACGGCGCCGTCAACCGCGTGACCTACCGCGAGCTGCACGAGCGCGTCTGCAAATTCGCCAATGCGCTCAAGTCGCGCGGCATCAAGAAGGGCGACCGCGTCATCATCTACATGTCGATGTCGGTCGAAGGCATCAGCGCGATGCAGGCCTGCGCCCGCATTGGCGCGACCCACTCGGTGGTGTTCGGCGGCTTCTCCGCCAAATCGCTGCAGGAGCGCATCATCGACGCCGGCGCGGTCGCGGTCATCACGGCCGACGAGCAGCAGCGCGGCGGCAAATCGCTGCCCCTCAAAGCCATCGTCGACGAAGCCCTCGGCATGGGCGGCTGCGACACGGTCAAGGACGTCATCGTCTACAAACGCACCGGCGGCGACGTCGCTTTCAAGGAAGGCCGCGATTTGTGGCTGCACGAGCTGGTCGAAGGCCAGTCGGCCGACTGCGAGCCGGAATGGGTCGACGCCGAGCACCCGCTGTTCATCCTCTACACGTCCGGCTCGACCGGCACCCCGAAAGGCGTGCAGCACTCGACCGGCGGCTACCTGCTGTGGGCCGCGCTGACCATGAAGTGGACGTTCGACCTGAAGCCCGACGACGTCTTCTGGTGCACCGCCGACATCGGCTGGATCACGGGCCACACCTACATCGCGTATGGCCCGCTGGCCGTCGGCGGTACGCAGGTCGTGTTCGAGGGCGTGCCTACTTTCCCGAACGCCGGCCGCTTCTGGAAGACGATCGAAAAGCACAAGGTCAGCATCTTCTACACGGCGCCAACGGCGATCCGCTCGCTGATCAAGGCGTCGGACGTGGACGAGAAAGTTCATCCGAAGAATTCCGACCTGTCGAGCCTGCGCCTGCTGGGTTCGGTCGGCGAGCCGATCAATCCGGAAGCCTGGATGTGGTACTACAAGAACGTCGGGGGCGAACGCTGCCCGATCGTCGACACCTTCTGGCAGACCGAAACGGGCGGCCACATGATCACGCCGCTGCCGGGCGCGACGCCGATGGTGCCGGGTTCGTGCACGCTGCCGCTGCCGGGCATCATGGCCGCGATTGTCGATGAAGCCGGCGCCGACGTGCCGAACGGGCAGGGCGGCATCCTGGTCGTCAAGCGCCCATGGCCGTCGATGATCCGCACCATCTGGAACAACCCGGACCGCTTCCGCACCAGTTACTTCCCGGACGAGCTGGGTGGCAAATACTACCTGGCGGGCGACGGCGCGATCCGCAACAAGGACACGGGCAATTTCACGATCACGGGCCGCATCGACGACGTGCTGAACGTGTCGGGCCACCGCATGGGCACGATGGAAATCGAATCGGCGCTGGTGGCCAATTCGCTGGTGGCCGAAGCGGCGGTGGTGGGGCGCCCGGACGACACGACGGGTGAATCGATCTGCGCCTTCGTCGTGCTCAAGGGTGCGCGGCCAACGGGCGAAGAAGCGAAGAAAATCGCCAATGAGCTGCGTGCGTGGGTGGGCAAGGAAATTGGGCCAATCGCCAAGCCGAAGGAAATCCGCTTCGGCGACAACCTGCCGAAAACCCGCTCGGGCAAGATCATGCGCCGCCTGCTGCGCGTGCTGGCCAAGGGCGAGAACATCACGCAGGATGTGTCGACGCTCGAGAATCCAGCGATTCTGGAGCAGTTGAAAGAATCGGCGTAATCGCAAGTAGCTGCACCGGCCTGCGGGCCGGTGAAAAAAATGCCCGTCTTCGCACTGCGAACACGGGCATTTTTTATGACGTAGGGTGGATGGCTCCGCCATCCACGCGTCCAACCACCCTCACAACTTCTGCAACTGCTCCTTGGCATACGCCGCACCCGCACCGGTCGGCGCCAATTCAAAGTACGTGGTGAATGCCACCTCGAACACGAAGTCGCCGCCTCCCGATCCCGGCAAGCTGCTAAAGGCGGGCGTCTGCCAGTCGGGAACGATGCCATTCGCAGGTGGCGATGGGAAAGCAGCTTGTCTCGCCGTTGTCAGGTCGGTCTTGTACTACCGGGAATTGTTGTTATAATGAGCGGCTTCGTGGAATGCACACGTTGACCATCAGGAGAGATGGATGAGTGGTTTAAGTCGCACGCCTGGAAAGCGTGTGTAGGTTCATAGCCTACCGGGGGTTCGAATCCCCCTCTCTCCGCCAGATTTTACGAGGGTTCCTAAATCCTTGATTTTAAAGCGTTTTCTTGTCCTGCCATTGCTCCATTTGGAGTGTGGATTTGGAGTAATAGAAAACGCTTTTTTCTTTTCCGATGTTGTGAAAATAGTACGAAAGTTTTCGTCCGACATGACTCTCGAATTCAATCCCCTTACGTCCATCCTTTCAATATTTGGCGCTTTGGGCGTTGCTGGACTCATCGGATGGATTAAGAAGGCCCGACTAGTCGCATTGGTTCCGAAAACTTTTTCCTACTCCGAACTTACCGAAAGTGGTCATGGTCAACTCGTGGAGATCGCGGTTTTCAATCGCGGTTGGAAAACTGAAGACACAATCGATGTGACCATGAATCCGACGTTGTCGTATCAAATGCTGGGTGCCAATAGCCAAGACGTTAAAGTAGAGAAAAATCGGCTCAAAATTTCTAGGGTCGGACCGGCAGACGAAATCACAACACTGCTGATCGTGGAAAAGGGAACTTTCCAACTTGGGGATATACTTCAGATTGTCTCGAAAGAATCTAAGGGAATCATCGTCTCTAAGGCTGAAGAAATTGGCCTGACCGGGCCACAGCGAATCCAAGTCGTAGTTTACCTTGTAATTATGCTATTGACAATCGGTGCCATTGTCTATTTCTTTTCGCAGATTACCGGATATTCGTCAGCTTCTCAAAATGAGCCACCGCCAGCCATAACAAAGAAAGACGATCTTCCAGTAAAAGTCGGCGATTGGAACATCCAGGAACATTATCGAAGCAAAGACAATTCGCTATACCAAGGATTGCTTAAGAATGAGATAAAATTCACTGTAGGCACCGCCCACTCGAAAGGGGATAGTACTTTAGTTCCGGTGCGAATGACTAACACTGGTGCGTCACCGCTGTTGGTGACGTTATCAATGAATTCTAATGCATCAGCGGGTCGTATCCCTTCCTACGAGTTGCGTAGCTCTGAAATTACTTTGGCAGCAAATCAAACTATTGAACGATCGATTCGCGTTATTATCCCGATCCGCAGTTCAGAAATGGATCGTTCCGTTTACATGGAAGTTTTCATCAGATCAATTGACGGCGAAACTTTGCAGATGAAGCAGATTTACACAGTGAAGTGAAAGTTATTCCCCATAGCGTTACAGCGGTTTTATGTGCGTTTCGTTACTGGCTAGGCGGAGTTTCCTGAACTAGCTGAAGGCGCACAAGTGTTGTTTCGTTACATTCGACGCAGGTAGCTGAAAGCGCATCTGGATATCGTAGCATTTCTGTAGTTTTCGTTTGAATAAAGTTTGTATGGGCGCACGCCTTGCAAACTATTGGCGTCAACCTTTGGACGTAAGTAATTTGGTCACCGTCGCGACTGACCGCATCGACGGGGTCAGGTCTGACATTCGGACACGGCCTCGGCTGAAGCAGGGCAACAAAGCAAAGCAGGCCAACGTGACCACGTCTAGTAGTCGGAAACACGGACACAGCCCCGGCTTCAGCGAAGGCGATGGCGTCAAGAAGGCAATGCAAATGCCAGGCAGCGAGAAGCAAGGCACGAAGCCGAGCCTGGCATTCGGAAACAATCTCGCCTGGCGGCGGACAGCTTGGAAGAAATTAATCGACTAAGGGATTGATATACCGTTATATCCCATCGGTGACTGGCCTTATCCCGCTGGTATCCTGCCAAAACAGTCGCGACGCGGCACACTGATAGGGGAGGCGCTGTCGGGATGATGGTCCGGTGTCGTCACCGTAGAACGGCGCCACCGTTGTGCTGACGACAGGTCTGGCAATAGCCGTGTCACCCGCATGCGCCCCGCATTTTTTCGACCACGCAGCGGCGACTACACGATGCCACGCGCGAGTTGCGTCATCTGTAATCATCCCCCGCTCAAAACATCACGACCGCTTGTAACGCAGCCACACGCCGCCACCGTCCTGAACCTCTGCCGATTCGAGTTTCAGATAACTCGGCTGCTTCCAGGCTTCTTCGGCAATTTCAAACGATGCAGGATGATGGCCTCGCCCGTCGACCAGCGGCAGTATCAGCACGCTGACTTCATCGACCAGCCCGGCGTTGACGAAGGAGCCGCTGACGTGCGGGCCACCTTCGACAATCAGTCGCTTCGTGCCCAGCTCATCGGCCAGGGTTTGCACGACCTGCGCCAGATCGATATCGGTTTTGCCTGCGAAAAAATACGACACCTCGATCGACTGCAGATAGGCCAGATAGTCGTCCGACACGGCTTCCGTCAAAACCGCAACAACGTGGGAGCCGAGTGCCTCATTGCTTTTCCATGCAACCTTGCCATGACCATCAATGGCAATGGCGTAGGTTTTCGCGTCACGCTTGGCGAAATAGGGCGTACGTGGGATCGGCTCCTTTGCCAACCCTTTCGGATAACCTTCGCCATGCGCGATTTCTTCCATGGTCGTGCGGCCGCAAATCCAGCCATCGAAGTCAAACGTGGCGGCCAGCTTTTCATACAGCTCGCCTGCGGCTTTCTTGAAGGGCCGATCCCAGCCATCGGTCAGTGCGTGGCCGTCGATGGACGACATCATGTGGCAAATAACATAGGGTTTCATTAGATTCTCCAAAACGAGACATGAAAAAGTTGCTCGTCAATTAAAAAGGGTCATGCCCCGTCATCAAAGTCGGCAGACACGCTCAGATCACGGTGCATCGAGATATCGCGAACGCGTTCCTGCAGGCGCTCAACAACGGCATCGAAGCCCCAGGCGCCGAGCACGAGATGCCGTGGCGCGTCGGCGCCGTTCGCAATCGTGACCATGGCCTGCGCGGCCCTGACCGGGTCGCCGGCCTGCGCGCCGCTGGTTTCTTTGGTGACGGCCAGGCGCTTTGCCGCCGTATCGGCGTAATCGGCAATCCCGCTCGTTGTCTGGCGCAAGGAGCGGCCCGCCCAATCCGTGCGAAATGGCCCGGGCTCGACGCAGGTCACGCCAATTCCCAGCGGAAGCACTTCGGCGCGTAGCGCATCCGACCAGCCCTCAACCGCATGCTTGGACGCGGCATAGTAGCCAGACCCCGGATAACCGATGAGACCAGCGACCGACGTGATATTGATGATGTTGCCCTTGCGCTGCTCGCGCATCAGGGGAAGTACTGCCCGCGTCATGGCAAACAGGCCGAAGACGTTTGTGTCGAACTGCGCACGGATTTCAGCTTCTTCACCTTCTTCGGCCGTGCTCTGGTAGCCATAGCCGGCGTTGTTGGCCAGGACATTGCTGCGTCCGAATCGTTCGCGCGTCGCGGCAACGGTTGCATCGATATCTTCAGAACGCGTGACATCCAGAAACAGAGCGAGTACACGATCCGGTGCGCTGCGTTCGATGTCTGCGATGGTGTTCTTGTCGCGCGCGGTGACGACCACGCGCCAGCCGCGCTGAACGATCAGTTCGGCCAGGGCGCGGCCCAGGCCGGTTGAACAGCCGGTGATGAACCAGACCGGCGTGTTGTCTTGCTCGGGAGAGCCCTGCATCACTTGTTCAAGTGCTCGCGCACCTTGGCCGCACTGTTGCCCACCTGGCCAACCACGCGCTCCAGCTCTTCTTTACTGATGCCAAGGGCTTCAGTCCAATAGCGGACCTCATGGGTCTCGGTGAGACTGATGAGGTTGCGGTCCGGGTTGCCTTTGTTCGAAAGATTATCTGACATGGGTATCTCCTCAAAACTTCAGGATGCGCGGCCAGAGAGCACTGAGTCAGTGCGTGATTTCACGAACCGCTTAACAACATGCGTGCCGTCCCGATAACGCAGTGCTGCCTGTCTGTTGTTTTCACGGCATGCAGTTCGTCCACTGTTTTATGCAATTCGTCCACCGTGCACCAGTGGTAACCGCGATTTGCCCGATGCCTCGCTTGAAGAACTTCGTGGATACATGAAAGGCAATAAAAATTGCAATATGAATATTGATTTGGCACACCAAGAATCTGCTAGAATATTTTACAAGCAATAAAAATTAATAACAATCTACAAAAGTTTCATTGTCTGAGCCACGGCCAGCTCAGGAAATGCCGCTCCCCGTCACTAATATTGATATTCCACGGAGTCCCGTCCCATGCGCATCAAGTCAGTCCTGCTGTTGCTGTCCGCTTTCATCACCTTCAGTGCGGGCATCGCCCATGCCGGCCCGATCCTGGTCCAGAACGGCAATTTCGAGCTGACCTCGAACGGTGGCAACAAGAAGATAAACGGCACCACGGTCGATGCAAAAGGCACCACGTTGACCGGCTGGACCAGCAAGGAAGGCAACGGCGGCTCAGGCGGCTACAACTTCGTCCTGGATGGCGCGACCGCCACCACGACCACGTCGGCGTTGCGACTCGAAGGCACCAAAAACGGTTTCACCGCCTCGCCAACCGGCGGCAATTTCTTCGCGTCCGACTCGCAGTACTACCCGGGCCAACTGTCCCAGCTCATCAACGGCCTGACGATTGGCACCTCGTACCTGCTGACCTTTGACTTCGCACTGGCGCAGCAATCCGGCTTCGTCGGCGCCAACTACGACAATTACTGGCAGGTCGGCTTTGGCAAAGCCACGCAGAACAGCACCAAGCTGAGCATCCCGGATGACGGTTTCAGCGGCTGGAAGTCGGCCACGATGGCCTTCACCGCCACCAGCGCGAGCGAGATGCTGTCGTTCCTGGCCCGTGGCACCGCGCCGGGTGCGCCGCCATTCCTGCTGCTCGATAACGTCGCGCTGAACGCCGAAGTGCCTGAGCCAGCCACCTGGACCATGCTGCTCGGCGGCCTGGGCCTGATCGGCTTCTTGGCGCGCCGTCGACGCAACGGTCAGGTCTGAGAGGACGACCGGGGCGCGGCAAGTCAGCCTGCTGCGACCCGGTCGTGACGCCACCATGCACTTTTCACCCGCCGAATTCGCTGCCACCGCACTGCGCCTGTGCGTCTGGCTGATCCTGCTCACGGCCCTGTTCGTGCCGCTGGAGCGCTGGTTCGGCGTGCGCCACGACGGGCCGAACGGTGAGCTGCGGCACAATCTCGCGTATTACTTCCTCAGCAGCCTGGTGCCCATTGTCCTGCTGAGCGCACCGATGGCGCTGCTGGCCGCGCTGGCCGCCTGGCTGGTCCCGGATGCGTTGACCGCCACAGTTGCCGGTTTGCCGCTCGCGGTGCGCATGATGCTGGCCTTCGTGGTCGCCGAAACGGGCTTCTACTGGGGCCACCGGCTCAGCCACGAGCTGCCGTGGCTGTGGCGCTTCCACGCGCTGCACCACAGCACCGAGCGCATGCATTTTCTGGCCAATACCCGTAGCCATCCGGTCGACATGGTCATCACGCGCCTGTTCGGCATCGTGCCGCTGTATCTGCTGGGTCTGGCCAGCCCGACGGCGGCCGGCAGCGCTGCGCCTGCCGCACTGATCGTGCTGGGCACGCTGTGGGGTTTCTTCATCCACGCCAACCTGCGCTGGCGCTTCGGCCCGCTCGAATGGTTTGTTACGACGCCGGCCTTTCATCACTGGCACCACAGCCGGCACGAACACATCAACCGCAACTACGCGTCCACGCTGCCGTTCCTGGACCGCCTGTTCGGCAGCCATTATCTGCCGCACCACTGGCCGGCCGAAGTAGGGACGGACACGCCGCTCGCGCCCACGGTCACGCGCCAGCTGCTCGAGCCGCTGCGGCCGGCGCTGCCAGCCAGGGCGGCGGCCGAACAGCCGTTTTGACAGGCGACGCCAATACAACGGCGCCGCCCGGATCTGGTTGATTGACGACGTGATCGCGTACAATGACGTGCCAATCACTACCAAACACACCTAATGGAATGGCTTTTTGACCCAAATATCTGGGTCGGCTTGTTCACCCTTGTCGTGCTCGAGATCGTCCTTGGCATCGACAACCTGATCTTCATCGCCATCCTGGCGGACAAACTCCCCCCGCACCAGCGCGACAAAGCCCGCCTTGTCGGCCTGTCGCTCGCCATGATCATGCGTCTTGGCATGCTCACCGTCATCGCCTGGCTCGTCAAACTCACCGCGCCCCTGATTGCACTCGGCCCGCTGACGTTCTCCGGGCGCGACCTGATTTTGCTGGTGGGCGGCTTCTTCCTGCTGGCCAAGGCCACGATGGAGCTGCACGAGCGCGTCGAAGGCAAGCTGCACGTCGCCACCGGCAAGCGCGCCTATGCCAGTTTTGCCGCCGTCGTTGCGCAGATCATCGTGCTCGACGCCGTGTTCTCGCTCGACGCCGTGATCACGGCGGTCGGCATGGTCGAGGAACTGGGCGTCATGATGGCTGCGGTCGTGATCTCGATGGGCGTCATGCTGTTCGCCTCGAAGCCGCTCACGCGCTTCGTCAACGCGCATCCGACCGTTGTCGTGCTGTGCCTGAGCTTCCTCTTGATGATCGGCCTGTCGCTGATTGCCGAAGGCCTGGGCTTCCATATTCCGAAGGGTTACCTGTACGCGGCGATCGGCTTCTCGGTCGTCATCGAGCTGCTGAACCAGCTGGCGCGCCGCAACTTCGTCAAGCAGGATGCGCACATCCCGCTGCGCGACCGCACGGCGGATGCGGTGCTGCGCCTGCTGGGGAGCACGCGCGGGATCGAGCCGGGCGACGAGCCGGAGACGGTCACGAACAAGCAGCAAAAGCTAAAGCCGGACGAGCCGACCTTCGAGCTCGAGGAGCGCAATATGGTCAGCGGGGTCCTGAGCCTGTCGCAGCGTTCGGTGCGCTCGATCATGACCAACCGCTCGGACATCTCGTGGATCAATATCGAGGACGATGCCGACACGATCCGCGCCCAGCTCCTGGCCACGCCGCACGGCTTCTTCCCGGTCTGCCGGGGCGAGCTCGATGAAGTGATCGGCGTCGCGCGCGCCAAGGACCTGATCGCCGACCTGGCGCTGTCGGGCGCGATCGATGCGAACCATATCCGCGTGCCGATCATCGTGCCCGACGCCAGCGGCGTGCTGAAGGTGATGGATCGCCTGAAACGCTCGCACGGCCAGCTGGTCCTGATCGCCGACGAATACGGCACCTTGCAGGGCCTGGTCACGCCGATCGACATTCTCGAAGCCATCGCCGGCGAATTCCCGGACGAAGACGAGCAGCCCGTCGTGCAGGACCTGGGCGGTGGGCGCTGGCGCGTGGATGGCACGGCCGACCTGCATTATCTGGAACAGGTGCTTGAGGTGGACGCGCTGGTGGGCGACACCGACGACTACACGTCGCTGGCCGGCCTGATGCTCGAGCGTTTCGGCACCTTGCCGCTGGTGGGCGACGGCATCGAGATCGAAGGTCTGCGCATGGAAGTCGAAGAGGTACTGGAGCGGCGTATCGCCTCGGTACTGGTCACGCGCATTGATGACGCGCAGGGCTGATGCGCTTTTTGCGTGTCCGGAAACACGCTCGCATTGCACGGTAAACAGGCCCCGAAATACCGCTCTGCTCAGCCGTTAGAAACCGGTAGTCGCACGTTACTCTTGGTGCATCGTCAGGACGTCGTTACGTCCACAGACCATGTACAACAGGGAGAAACAACGTGTTCGAAGGATTCATCCAGCTCACCCCAACGGGCGTCGCGCTCACCATGGCCGCGTCGTACATCATGACCGTGTTTGCCAGCGAACTGTATCTGCACCGTTCGCGCAGCCACCGCGCGATCACGTTCCACCCGTTGCTGTGCCAGCTGTTCCGCCTGTGGATCTGGCTGACGACCTACGGCGTGACCGCCAAGGCCTGGGTGGCGGTGCACCGCAAGCACCACGCCAAGTGCGACACGGTCGACGATCCGCACAGCCCGCACATCCACGGCCTGTGGACCATCCTGACCAAGGGCACGCTGCTGTACCGGAAGGCCGCGCGCAACGCGGACCTGATCAAGGCCTACGGCGTGGGCATCAAGGAAGACTGGATGGACGCGCACCTGTACACGAAGCACCGCTTCCGCGGCGCGTTCCTGTTCCTGGCGTTCGAGATGCTGGCGTTCGGCGCGACCAACGGCTTCCTGATCTGGCTGTTCCAGTTTTCGATCCTGCCATTCTGGGCCTCGGGGTTCATCAACGGGATCTTCCACGTGGTGGGCTACCGTAACTTCCAGACCAGGGAAGGGTCACGCAACTTCTTCCCGATCGGGATCATCTTCGGCGGCGCCGAACTGCACAACAACCACCACGCCAACCCGGCGTCGGCCAAGCTGTCGATGAAGTGGTGGGAGTTCGATGCGGGCTGGCTCGTCATCCGCACGCTGTCGGTCATGCGTCTGGTGACGATCAACCATGTCGACCGGTTGCCGGCACCGGATGCGGCGCAGGCGCGGCGGCACGCGGCGGGTTGACGCCCGCCGGGCGCAGCTTCCTGCCAAGCCGGCGCCACCCGATCACCACGCCCGTCACGCTGAGCAGCAAACCACCGAGGCTCAGCATGACCAGCACGATGTCCCACAGCGGGCGCCGCTCCAGTAGCGGCAGCCAGTCCCACGAATGCAGCATCGCGAACAGCCAGCGGCTGGCGCGCTTGCCGCTGTCGATGTGGCCCAGCACCGCGCCGGTACGCGGGTCGAGATGCACCCAGGTCGCGTGCGGATCGGCGAACACGAGGCGCAGCACGGGCAGCGGCTTGTCGGCGCCGCCCATCATCGTGTGCGCATCGCGTGCGTAGTAATACAGGTCGTATGCGGCCAGTTGCTCGACCCGCGCGACGGGCGCGTCGACCAGGCGCGCGGCTGCAGCCTGCAGCGCCGCTGCGTCAAGCGTCAGCGGGCGCGCGGCCTCGCTGTCCAGTACCTGTGGCGCGCCGCCCGCGCGGTAGGCCAGCACGCGGTTCTGGCCCAGCACGCGCACCCAGCGCAGTTCGCGCACGGCGCCGCTGCTGGCAGCCAGCAGCGCCGGCGGTGCGGCATCACGGTCCGTCAGCGTCAAGGGCCCGCCCTGCATCGCTTCGATGCGCAGCTGCGGCGCACCGGTGTCGAAGATGTGCCATGGGTTCATCGACATCAGCCCGCTGAAGATCCACGCGATCGTCACCAGCGCAAACAGCAGACCCGTCACGTGGTGCCAGCGCATCATCGCATTCGGGTAGGGCGTGCGCGCGCCGCTGCGGTAGGGCGTGCGAAAGCGCCAGCGCAGGATGCCGGCCACGGTGCCCGACAGCGCAGCCGCGATGCCGGCGATCGCCAGGTAATTGACGATATTGGTCCAGTAAGGCTGGAACACATTGCCGCGAAACGGATACAGCCAGTGGATCCAGGCGCCGGCGTAATTCCACAGCTGTTCGCTGCGCGTTGCATCGCGCACGACTTCGCCGCTTTTGCCCGACACGTACAGCAGCGTGCGATCGGCGTCAATCACCTCGACCCGGTGCAGCGGGCGCTGCGCATCGAGTCCGCGCGAATGGGTGAAGGCGTCTTCGTCGATCACGTCCCGGTAATGCACGTTCACGCCGGGGCCGGCCCAGGCGGCAGCGCTGGCCAGTGCCTGCGCCGCGTTCACCGTGTCCACGCGCGCGCCGCTGATGGCGTCGATGACGATGGCGCCGTGCTTGCCGCTGCCATTGGGCGTCGCCACGTACACGGCGCGCCCGCCACCCGATGCGGCCAGGCGCAACCCGTCCAGCGGCCTGGAGACACCGGCCCTGGCCAGCGCCACGCTGGGTGCCAGCAGCGGCGCCTGTTGCGACAGCGCCGGCAGATGCGCCAGCCGTTCGGCATCGGTCAGCTTCGGGTAGCCGACGTACATCATGACGATGCCCGATGCGAACCACATCGCAAACAGCACGCAACCACCGATGCCCAGCCAGCGGTGGGTCAGGAACAGCCAGCGCTTGAGTTGTGCCTTCATGCGAGACTCCCCGTCAGAACGCCACGCGCAGCGACACGTCCGCCGTGCGCGCTGCGCCCAGGTACGCCATCGTGCTGTTCACGTTGGCCGCGTAGATGCGGTCGGTCAGATTGCGCACGCGCCCGACCAGCATGATGTCGCGTGTCACCTGATAGGACAGGCCCAGGTCGACGAACATGTAATCCGGCCAGTACAGCGTGTTGGCGGCATCGGCATACACCTTGCCGACGCGGCGCACGCCGACGTTCGTCTGCAGCGCCGGTGTGACGGCGTACGACAGCCACAGGTTGGCCACGGTGGCCGGCGTGTTGACCGGCGTCTTCCCGGCCAGCGACACGTTGCCCTGGCGGTAGTTCTGGTATTCGGCATCCACGTAGGTGATGTTGCCCTGCAGGCCCAGGCGGCGCGTCGGCTGCAGGCCGACGGCCAGTTCGACGCCTTGCGATGTCTGCTCGCCCACGAGCAGGGTCAGGGCGCTGTTGTTCGGGTCCTGCGTCGCGATGTTCTTGCGCGTGATGTGGTACGCGGCCAGCGTCGCCGTGCCCTTGCCGTCCCAGAATCCCAGCTTGCTGCCCACCTCGAACTGGCGCCCGGTGGTCAGCTCGCTGTTGTTGCGCACGTCCGCAAACGACGCGGTCGACAGCACGCCGGACGGCGGATCGGCCGCTGTCGCGTATTGCGCATACAGGTTCATGTCGGGCGTGACATCCCACACCAGGCCAAGGCGGCCCGTCGTCGGCGTATAGCTGCGCGCGAAGCTGGCCGGGCTGGCGCTGGTCACCTCGCGGCGGTTGGTCAGGTCGAGTTCAATGCGCTCGTGGCGCAGCGCGGTCACCAGGTTCAGGTCGGGCACCAGCGCCGTGCGGTTCTCGACATACAGCGCCGTCGTCGTGACCTTGTTGTCACGGTCGGGCCGGAAGCCCGGGCTCATGCCCGGCACGGCGAAAAAGCGTTCGGTGACGAAGTCGTACGGGTCGACCGTGCTGACCGTGGCGGGCAGGCTGTTCGGGAAGCGCGTCTGCTTGTTGACGCTGACGTCCAGGCCAAAGGCCCAGTCGCTGCGGCGCGCGCCGATGCGGCTCTTGTACACGCCGTCGAGGCGATCGCCCACCATGCGCTGGTCGTGGCGCTGGAGCAGGGCGGCCGAGCGGATCACGGCCGTGTTGGACGGGTTGAAGCGGTAGGTCTCGACATTGCGGTAGTCGCGCAGTGCATCGTAGAGATACAGCGTGTTCGTCAGCTGCAGCGCGTCGCTGACCTGCCACTTGCCGATCGAGCGCAGCCAGTGCACGCGCTGGTCGTAGACGCCGTCGGCGCTGTTGTAGTTCTTGAAGCGCGTCGCCTCAAGAATGCGCGCCTGGCCGGCGATCGGATTGGCCAGCGGCGTGCCCCAGTACGGCCGATCCACGTCTTCCTGCTGGAATTCGTAGGCCAGCGTGTGCGTCACGCCGCGCCCGAACTGCGACAGCAGGGATGCCGCCAGCTGGGTCGAGCGGCTGTCGACGCCGTCGATCGGGCTGCCGGTGTCGCGGTGGTTGATGTTGATGCGCGCGTACTGGCCATCGTTCAGCTGGCGATTCAGGCCGGCCGATGCTTCTTTCAAGCCATGCGCGCCAAGCCGCACCTGGGCCTGCGACAATTCGCGCGCCTCGGCCAGTTTGGTGAGGTAGTTGATCGAGCCACCGACAGCGCCCGAGCCGAACAGGAAGCTCGACGGCCCGCCGATGGCCTCGACCCGGTCGATGATCCAGCTGTCGACGGGGCGCGCGGCGATCGCGTACTGGACGTTGATGCCGTTGAACAGCTGGCTGATCGAGCCGCTGCCAAAGCCGCGGTAGCTCACGCCGATATTGCCCGGCGCATTGTGGGCGGTCACGCCGGGGATGGCGCGCAGGATTTCCTGCGTGTCCTGGGCGCCGCGCACGTCGATCAGGGCGCGGTCGACGACCGTGACGGTGGCTGGGGTTTCGCGTGCGCTCAGGCCAAGGCGGCTGGCAGTATCGAGCGGCGTGTCGAGGTCGAGCAGGCTGCCGGCGCGCGGCGCATCGGCTGTGATTTCGACGGTGGGGATGGTCTGGGCCTGGGCCTGGATGAGCAGCGTGCAGCCAAAGGCAAGCGCGGTCATGCGCGGCCGGGCGTGAAAACATGGGTTCATTGCGTTTCCTGTGCGCGCGACGGGCAAACACACCGCGTCGCGCATGGTCCGCCGGCGATGCACGCAGGTGCGCCGCCGGCATTAAAAGTGGGGACGGATCAGGAGAACGACGAAGGCGGCCCGCGCGACTGCGCAGCGGTCCAGGCGAATTGCGGGCGTGGCGCCTGATAGAACAGGGGCGGGTAGGGATCGCGCCCGAGGCTTGCCACCAGCAGCGCGCCAGCATAGGGCGGCGGCGCCATGGCGGCGTGCTGGTGCGAACAGCACAGGTCGCAGTGCGACATGTCCGGCACCGGGGGCGCCGTCGTCTGGCCCGCATCGTCCACGACCAGGACGTGGCGGGTGCCGCTGGCGCTGCAAATCTCGGTCAGGTAAGTGCTGGGCGGCTGTGCGGTGGCCAGGGCCATGGCATGCGACAGCACGGGCGTGAACAGGCCGAACAGGAACGCCACGAGGACGGTCCAGCCAAATAGCGCGCGTGTTGTGCGAAGCCTGTGCATCGGCAAATTATAGTCCTGGCAGTGCGCCGCGAACCACGGTTGGTCAATTTGTCCATCTGGCCGGGCGGCACGCCACATCGCGCACGATTGCTATAATCGCGGCCTGTGCCCTTCGCCCAAGATTGATGAACACCATGCAGCGCACCCTTGTGATTTCCCCCAACTGGATCGGCGACGCCGTCATGGCCCAGCCCTTGCTGCGCCGCCTCCGTGAACGCCATCCCGATCGGCCGATCGATGTCGTCGCACCCACCTGGGTGGCCCCGGTCTGGCGCGCGATGCGCGAAGTCGACACGGTGCTCGAATCGCCGTTCAAGCATGGCGCGCTGCAGTGGAAGGAGCGCAAGGCGTTCGCCAGGATTCTCAAGGCGCGCGGCTACGCCGACTCGTACGTCCTGCCCAACACGCTCAAGTTCGCACTGATACCGTGGCTGGCGGGCATCCCGCGCCGCGTGGGTTACAAGGGCGAGATGCGCTATGGCCTGGTCAATGTCATGCACCACGACGACAAGGCCGCGCCGCGCCCGATGGCCCAGTTCTACCAGGCGCTGGCCGACGCGCCGGTACGCGGCCTGGCACGGCCCGAGCGCCTGCCCGAACCCGTGATGACGGTGGCGCCCGAGGAAGCGCAGGCCGCGCTCGCGCGCCTGCAGCTGCCGGGCGGCGCGCATGTGGTGTTCGCGCCGGGCGCCGAATTCGGCCCGGCCAAGCGCTGGCCGTCCGCCTACTTCGCCGAGCTGGCGCAGACGATCCTGGCCCATCGCCCGGATGTGCAGATCCTGCTGCTCGGCTCACCGAAAGACCGCGCGGTCTGCGACGAGATCACTGCCATCGTGCCGCAGGCGCACAACCTGGCCGGTTCGACCTCGCTGGCCGAAGCCATCGCGCTGATCTCGCGCGCTGCGGCCGTGGTCACGAACGACTCGGGCCTGATGCACATCGGCGCGGCGCTGGGACGGCCCGTCGTGGCCATCTACGGGCCGACCGATCCGCGCCATACGCCCCCGCTGTCGCAACTGGCGCAGGTCCTGTGGCTGCACATCGAATGCTCTCCCTGCCAGCAGCGCGAATGCCCGCTGGGCCACCAGAATTGCATGAAGCAGATCCTGCCGCAGGCTGTCTGGCAGCCCTTGCAATCCATGCTTGCCGCCGCGTGACGCGGGCAAGCCAAACGATTTAACAGAGGACCCCATCATGATTCTGGTTACCGGCGCCGCAGGTTTTATCGGCGCGAACCTCGTGCATGCGCTGTCAGCGCGCCAGCCGTTCAGCGTGTTCGCCGTCGACAATATGTCGCGGCCCGAAAAATTCCACAACATCGTCGATGCCGAGATCGCGGACTACGCCGACAAGGAAGACTTCCTCGTGCGCCTGAAGGCCGGTGAATTCGACAACAAGTTCACCGCCGTGCTGCACCAGGGCGCGTGCTCGAACACGATGGAGACCGATGGCCGCTACATGATGAAGAATAACTACGACTACACGGTCGCGTTGTTCGAATTCTGCCAGCGCCAGGACATCCCGTTCATCTACGCGTCGTCGGCCGCCGTGTATGGCGCCGGCACCGTGTTTCGCGAAGAGCGGCCGCTCGAGCGGCCACTGAACGTCTACGGTTATTCCAAATTCCTGTTCGACCAGTACCTGCGCCGCTACTGGGCCACCAAGGGCAAGGATGCCGGCAGCCAGGTCGTCGGCCTGCGCTACTTCAACGTCTATGGCCCGCTCGAAGGGCACAAGGGCACGATGGCGTCGGTACCGTTCCACCAGTACCACCAGTTCCTGAAGGACGGCAAGGTGCGGCTGTTCGGCGCCAACGATGGTTACGAAGCCGGCGCGCAGATGCGCGACTTCGTCTACATCGACGACGTCGTCAAGGTCAACCTGTTCTTCCTGGACCATCCGGAGCAGCGCGGCATCTTCAACCTGGGCACCGGCCGCGCGCAGCCGTTCAACGACCTGGCGGTGGCCACGGCCAATGCATTGGCGAACGAAGGCAAGCCGGCCTTGACGCTGCAGGAGATCGTCGACCAGGGCCTGCTCGAGTACCTGCCGTTCCCGGACAAGTTGAAGGGCAAGTACCAGAGCTTCACGCAGGCCGACATCTCGGCGCTGCGCGCCGCCGGTTACAACGAGCCGTTCACCGACGCGGCTACCGGCGTGGCGAAGTACATGGACTGGCTGCGCGCGCAGCCGGTGCGCTGATGGTCAGGGGCGGGTGTACTGCATGCCCAGTGCGGTTTCACTTGCCACCTGCGCCTTGTTCTCCGGGCTGTTGCTGAATTCGATCAGCAGGCGTTCGACCGGCACGCCGTTGTTCAGCTGCTGTAGCCAGTACGCCGCGCCCACAGTGTCGGGCGCCCGATGCAGCACATTGCGGTACATGGCGGTGATGAGCTGTACCGGCGTTGGCGCGGCGCCGTACAGGCTGGCGAACTCGGTGGAGCGCGCGAATTCGCGCCCCATGTCGTCCAGCGGCAAGCCACCGTCCACCGCGCGAATCCAGAATCCGAGCCCGTGACTGTCCGGCTGGCGGTTGAAAGCGGCGCGGTACAGCCGGTAGGTATCGCCGGCGCTGCCTTCGATGTCGAAGGCCAGCGTCACATCGGTAAATTCCAGGCGATACGGGTCGCGCACGGTCTGCGTGCCGTCCCGGCCAGTGCTGTCGACAATGGTCAGGACATTGTCGCTGCGGGTGAGCGTGTAGGCCGAACGTGGCCCGCTGAGCGCGGCGCCACGGACGGTCACGAACGCCGGCACGCCGGGATCCGAATCGTACAGGTGCGCCAGTTCCACGCGCGGGATCAGCAGATAGGCGCCCGGCCTGGCGTGACTGAGCGTGAAGGCCCCGTCCGCACTGCGGTAATCGCCCGCGTTACCCGGCGTCAGCGCATCAAGCCCTTCAACGTCGACGGCGCTCACGTGCCATCCCGTGTCCGGTCCGATGAAGGCAAAATCCGTGGCATCCATGACCAGTCGCAGCCGGATGATCTGTCCGCGATAGGCGCTCAGTGCGACCGGCAGCGTGCCGGTCAGCGGCGCCGTCGAGTCTGTGCCAGACTCGCTGTAGGCATCTTTCCAGCTCGCGCCGTCGTCGCCGGAGACCTGCACCCGGAATCGCTGTTTGTTTGTCGCCGGGTGCATGGTACGGCTGACCAGCACCCGGGCGCTGTCGCTTGCGACGAACAAGGGCTTGCCGAGCGTGGCGCTTTGCTGACCCCAGTCGTTTGTGGCGACATGAAAGCGCAGCGCGCCAACCGCAATGATGTCGTGGTGCCCGGCGTTCGCGCCCGTCCAGTGGGCGGTATCCAGTGGTGCCCGCGTGGTGCCGGTGGCGGCGCGCAACATGGCCGTCACGCTGTAGCCGGTGGCGCCGGGCAGTGCCGCGATGCGTACCTGGTACGGCGTGTCTGGCGGCGTTTCTGCCGGCGCGGTGACCACGGGCTGCAACCGGTTCGTGCTGGCGACGGCCGGATCGATGACCGTGACGTCGTAGTTGAAGCTGCGCGCCCGGTTCGCGATCACGACGTTGGTGATGCTGACGCGATAGCGCACGTCGTTTGCCGGCTGCGCATGGTGGCCTGCGGGGTCGATGTCCGCCATTTTCCAGACAAGGGTGTTTTCGCCAACACCTTCTTTCACCGGTTCGAGCGTGACGTTGACCGGTGCGCCGTCGCGCGTGACGTTCACCACGGCCTGTGCGAAGTCGGCGTCCGGATACGACAGCGACCAGCGTTCGTACACGGTTGCGTAGGGCACGTAGCCCTTCGCCGGCCATGCGACGAAATCGTCGCGTACGGCCGACCTGGCGCCGAAATAGTCGGTATCGGTCACCCACAGCGCATTCGCGGCCCACACCTTCTTGCCGTCGATTTCACCTGCGGGCACGTCGCCGGTGCCCATCGTGCGTGTGTTGGGATGGAAGATCCAGCGCCGGTGTCCGACAGGTCCATTGTTGCTGCCGAAGTCCTGGATATACCCGTCGATGACCTCGGGGCCCATCGTGCCGAGACCCAGGTTCGAGGAAATCGCTGCATCGGCGCCTTCCTGGGTGTAGAACTTCCAGGTCGGTGGTGGCGTATGCGACAGCTGGCCGGCCACACTCATGATGAGCGCCGCGTGCTGTGCCTTGGCGCTGTTCTGTTCCGATAGCCGGACGGCGGCCGGCAGGCCCGCCATCGCCCGATACCAGTTCACTCGTTGTATGACGGCCGCTCTGAACGCGGGAGTCGTCGTGCCTGGCGCGCCAGCCGCATGGTTGCCGGTCCAGCCGATCGGCGGCGTCGGCTCGCGGTGGATGCGGTTGTAAAACAGGCGCACTGCCTCGCGGTCGCTCGTATCGATCGTGAATGGCGTGCCATCGACAACCAGCGCGGATTCCTTGCGCTGGTAATCCACGCCCGGTGCGAAGCCTTGCGCGGCCCGTGCCGCCTCGTTGGTGACCGGCGTACCAAGCTGTATTGCAGCGCGCGGGGAGGCCATGGACGCCGCGCTGCCTGTCTGCAGCACTGGTGCATCGGATTGACCGCCGCAGCCAGCGAGCGAGAAGGCCAGCAGGACAGCTGCAACACGTGAACGACCGACCATAATTATTGCCTAATGGAAAAATCCAATAATTATGCCGTAGGGAAACTCTGGTGTATAGCAAAGACGGCTTCGCTGTCACGGATATGCGCGCGGCATGGAGGACGGCGGCGTATACATCGCGTTTACAACGGGCGGGCGCTTTTATACCCGGTTTTTATGCCCGGATCGCTAACCTGATCGTGTTCCATGCGGCGCTATCGTGCGCCGCCTGGGTTCCACCACAACCACGAGCAGACACCATGAACGCATCGATTCACGCGCGCCGCGCCGCCCTGGCGGCAGCCGCCATGCTGGCCATCAGCGGCGCGGCCCAGGCCCAGGCCCAGGCCACCGACACCGTCGCGCTGGCTGAACCTTCCGCACCCGTATCCCCCGTCACCTTCAATGCCGCCCTCACGTCGGACTACCGCTACCGCGGCATTTCGCAGACGCGCCTGCAGCCTGCGCTGCAGGGCGGTCTTGATTACGTCCACGCCGCTGGCTGGTACGCCGGCGCCTGGGGCTCGACCGTCAAGTTCGCGAAGGATGCCGGGGGCGATGGCGACGTCGAGATCGACCTGTACGCCGGCAAGCGCGGCGAGTTGGCGGTCGGCCTGTCCTCGGGTCTGACGTACGACGTCGGCGTGCTGCGCTACCTGTATCCGGACAATGGCCTGGGCCAGGTCGCCGGCTTCGTCAATGCCAACACCACCGAGCTGTATGCGCAACTGGGTTACGGCCCTGCCTACATCAAGTATTCGCACGCCACCACGAACCTGTTCGGCTTCGTCGACAGCGAGGGCAGCGGCTACCTCGACATCGGCGCCAGTCTCGACGCCGGCCATGGCGTCACGGTGCAGCTGCACGCCGGCCGCCAGCGCGTGGACAACAACCCGGCAGCCGATTACACCGACTGGAAGATCGGCGCCTCGCGCAGCTTCGCGCTGGCCACGGTGGCCGTCGCGTACGTCGGCACCAACGCCAGCAAGAGCGCCTACGCCTCGCCACGAAACGGCAAGTTCACGGGCCGCGACGCGCTGCAGCTGACCGTCAGCCGCACGTTCTGAACCCAACCACCAGAATAACAATCACGCTGAAAGCGAACGTCCATGGATCTCATCTATATCGGCGCGCTCCTGGTCTTTGTCCGCCTGACTTGCCTCCTGGTGAGCGGTTGCGGACTCCTCGGAGGCAAGCAATGAATCTCTCCTACGCGATCGGCGGCCTGGCCGCCTGCGCGCTCCTCGTCTATCTCCTGATCGCCCTGTTCAAACCGGAGGACATGTGATGGCCACCCATGAACTGATCACGCAGTTCCTGCCGCTGCTCGCGCTGTTCCTGGTCGTGCTGCTGGCACTGGCCTGGCCGCTGGGCAAGCTGCTGGCGCGCATCGGCGCCGCCGACATCAAGCCGGGCGCGGTGCCCGGCCTGGGTTGGCTTGGCGGCATCGAGCGCGCGATGCTGCGCGCCGCCGGTCCCGCTGCCAGCGCCGCACAAGGCTGGAAAGCCTATGCGCTGGCGCTGATCGCCTTCAATGCGGTCGGCGTGGTGTTTGTCTACGGCTTGCAACGCCTGCAGGGCTGGCTCCCGCTCAACCCGGAAGGGATGGCGGGCGTGAGCCCCGATTCGAGCTTCAACACCGCCGTCAGCTTCGTTGCCAACACCAACTGGCAAGGCTACAGCGGCGAGCAGACGATGAGCATCCTGACCCAGATGGTCGGCCTGGCCGGCCAGAACTTCTTCTCGGCCGCCACCGGCATCGCCGTCGCGTTCGCGCTGATCCGGGGCTTTGCGGCCCGTTCGGCCGGCGCGATCGGCAATTTCTGGGTCGACGTCACGCGCTCGACGCTGTACGTGCTGCTGCCGCTGTCCGTGATCCTCGCCGTGTTCCTGGCGGGGCAGGGCGTGGTGCAGAACCTGTCACCGCATGTCCAGGCGCAGGTGATCGAGCCGGTCGCCTACACGCAGCCGGCCACCGATGGCCAGGCGGCAGTCGAGACGCGCGCCGGGACGCAGGTGATTCCGATGGGGCCCGTCGCCTCGCAGGAAGCCATCAAGATGCTGGGTACAAATGGAGGGGGCTACTTCAACGCCAACTCGGCGCACCCGTTTGAAAATCCGACCGCGCTGTCGAACTTCGCGCAGATGGTGGCCATTTTCCTGATCCCGGCCGCGCTGTGTTTCGCGTTCGGCCGCATGGTGGGCGACGCCCGCCAGGGCTGGGCCGTGCTGGGCACGATGACGCTGATCTTCGTGATCGCGGCCATCGGCGCCTTCTCCGCCGAGCAGCAAACCAATCCGCTGCTCACGCCACTGGGCATCGACCAGGCGGCAAGCAGCCTGCAGTCGGGCGGCAATATGGAAGGCAAGGAGACCCGCTTCGGCATCGCCGGATCGAGCCTGTTCGCCGTGGTGACCACGGCTGCATCATGCGGCGCCGTCAACGCCATGCACGACTCGTTCACGCCGCTGGGCGGCATGGTGCCGATGGTGATGATGCAGTTTGGTGAAGTGATCTTCGGTGGTGTCGGCTCGGGCCTGTACGGCATGCTGGTATTCGCGATCCTGACGGTGTTCATCGCCGGCCTGATGATCGGCCGCACGCCGGAATACCTGGGCAAGAAGATCGGCGCCTTCGAGATGAAGATGGTCGCCGTCGTCATCCTGGTCACGCCATGCCTGGTCTTGCTGGGCACCGCATTGGCCGTCACCACGGGCCTGGGCGCGGCCGGCGTGGCCAATCCGGGCGCGCATGGCTTCTCCGAAATCCTGTATGCGTTGACGTCCGCCGCCAACAACAACGGCAGTGCGTTTGCGGGCTTGTCGGCCAATACGCCGTTCTACAACACGCTGCTGGCGGTGGCGATGTGGTTCGGTCGCTTCGCCGTGATCGTGCCGGTGCTGGCGATTGCCGGTTCCCTGGCCAGCCGCCAGCGCCTGCCCGCCACACCCGGCACCTTGCCCACCCATGGCCTGATGTTCGTCGCCATGCTGGCCGCGATCGTCGTGCTGGTCGGTGTCCTCAACTACGTCCCGGCGCTGGCGCTGGGTCCCGTGGTCGAACACCTGCAACTGTTCGGAGAATGACAATGGATCAATCAATGATCAACGCCACTGAAGCAACGCCGGCCCAAGTGCCGCGCAAGTCGCTGAACCTGTTCGACGGCGCGCTGGTCTGGCCGGCGATGCTCGACGCATGCAAGAAGCTGCATCCACGCACGCAGCTGCGCAGCCCCGTGATGTTCGTCGTCTACGTCGGCAGCATCATCACGACGCTGCTGTGGTTCCAGGCGCTGGCCGGGCATGGCGAGACGAGCGCCGGCTTCATCCTGGCCACTGCCGTCTGGCTGTGGTTCACGGTGCTGTTCGCGAACTTCGCCGAAGCACTGGCCGAAGGCCGTAGCAAGGCGCAGGCGGCATCGCTGCGCAACCTGCGCCAGACCGTGACGGCGAAAAAGCTCGAGGTGCCCAAGCATGGCGAGCCATGGCAGGCCTGCCCGTCGGGCGATCTGCGCAAGGGCATGTTCTTCCTGGCCGAAGCGGGCGACGTGATTCCCGTGGATGGCGAAGTGGTCGACGGCGTGGCCTCGGTCGACGAAAGCGCCATCACCGGCGAATCGGCGCCCGTGATCCGCGAGTCGGGTGGCGATTTCGGCTCGGTCACCGGCGGTACCCGCGTGCTGTCGGACTGGCTGGTGGTGCAGGTGAGCGCCAATCCCGGCGAGACGTTCCTGGACCGGATGATCGGCATGGTCGAAGGCGCGTCGCGCAAGAAGACCCCGAATGAGATCGCGCTGACCATCCTGCTCGTCGCGCTGACTATCGTGTTTCTGGTCGTGACGGTGACGCTGCTGCCGTTCTCGCTGTTTGCGGTGCAGGCGTCCGGCAGCGGCGCGCCGGTGACGCTCACCGCGCTGGTGGCGCTGCTGGTGTGCCTGATCCCGACGACGATCGGTGGCCTGCTGTCGGCCATCGGCGTGGCCGGCATGAGCCGCATGTTGCAGGCCAATGTAATCGCCACGTCGGGCCGCGCGGTGGAAGCGGCGGGCGACGTTGACGTGCTCCTGATGGACAAGACGGGCACCATCACGTTCGGTAACCGCCAGGCCGCCGCCTTCCTGCCGGCGCCCGGCGTGACGGAAGAAGAACTGGCCGACGTGGCGCAACTGGCCTCGCTGGCCGACGAAACGCCGGAAGGCCGCAGCATCGTGGTGCTGGCCAAGAACCGCTTCAATCTGCGCGAACGGGCGATGGAATCGCTCGGCGCGGTGTTCGTGACGTTCACGGCGCAGACGCGCATGAGTGGCGTGGACCTGGGTGAGCGGCAGTTGCGCAAGGGCGCCGCCTCGGCGCTGCGCCGTCACATGGAAGCGCTGGGCGCGGTCTGGCCGGGCGACGTGGAACGCAGCGTGGACGAAGCGTCGCGCCGTGGCAGCACGCCGCTGGTGGTGGCCGATGGCAGCCGCGTGATGGGCGTGGTCGAACTGAAGGACGTGGTCAAGGGCGGGATCCGTGAGCGCTTCGCCGAACTGCGCCGCATGGGCGTCAAGACCGTGATGGTCACCGGCGACAACAAGCTCACGGCGGCAGCGATTGCGGCCGAAGCCGGGGTCGATGACTTCATCGCCGAAGCCACGCCGGAAGAAAAGCTCGCGCTGATCCGCAAGTACCAGAGCGAAGGCAAACTGGTGGCGATGACGGGCGATGGCACCAACGATGCGCCGGCGCTGGCCCAGGCCGACGTCGCGGTGGCCATGAACTCGGGCACGCAGGCGGCCAAGGAGGCCGGCAATATGGTCGACCTGGATTCGAATCCGACCAAGCTGCTCGAGATCGTCGAAATCGGCAAGCAGATGCTGATGACGCGCGGCGCGCTGACGACGTTCTCGATCTCGAATGATATCGCCAAATACTTTGCGATCGTGCCGGCGATGTTCGTCGCCACCTATCCCGAGCTCAAGGCGCTGGACGTGATGGGGCTGACCAGCCCATCGTCGGCCATCATGTCGGCGGTGATCTTCAATGCCCTGATCATCGTGGTCCTGATCCCGCTGGCGCTGCGCGGCGTGCGTTATCGCGCCATTGGCGCGGCTGCGCTGCTGCGCCGGAACATGCTGATCTACGGCCTTGGCGGCCTGCTGCTGCCGTTCGCCGGCATCAAGCTGATCGACATGGCGCTTGCTGCACTCAATCTGACCTAGGAGTTTTCATGCAATCGATTCTTCGCCCCGCACTCGTGCTGTTCGCGGTGCTCACGCTGATCTGCGGCGTGTTCTATCCACTGGCCGTGACCGGGATCGCCCAGGCGGCATTCCCCATCCAGGCCAACGGCAGCCTGGTCGAACGGAATGGCAAGACCGTCGGCTCGGCGCTGATCGGCCAGTCGTTCACCGCGCCGGGCTACTTCTGGGGGCGGCCATCGGCCACCGGCCCGATGGCCAATAACGGCGGCGGCTCGGGTGGCTCGAACCAGGGCCCGCTCAATCCGGCCCTGCAGGAAGCGGTCAAGGGCCGCGTCGCTGCGCTGCGCGCACTCGACCCGTCCAACACGGCGCCGGTACCGGTCGACCTGGTGACCGCGTCGGCCAGCGGTCTCGATCCCGAGATCAGCGTGGCGGGTGCGCAGTACCAGGCGGCGCGGGTGGCGCGTGCGCGCGCGATGCCGGTCGAACGGGTCGGCGCGCTGATCGAACGGCACACCGAGCTGCCTGTACCGGGCTTGTTGGGTGAGCCGCGCGTGAATGTGCTGGCCCTGAACCTGGCGCTGGACCAGGCGGCTGGCGTGGCGAGCGGCCCTGAAAGCGGGCATACTCGCTAGATCATGCACCACGACGACCAGCGACCCGACCCCGACGCACTGCTTGCGCAACTGCGCGAGCAGGACCGGCGCGCCGCGCGCGGGCGCCTGCGCATCTATTTCGGCGCATCGGCCGGCGTGGGCAAGACCTACGCCATGCTGCAAGAAGCGCGCAAGCTGCAGCGCGATGGCGCCGCGCCGCTGATGGGCGTGATCGAAACCCACGGACGCACCGAGACGGCGCGCCTGCTCGACGGGCTTGAACTGCTGCCGCGACGGCGCATCGATTATCGCGGCAAGACGCTCGATGAATTTGATCTCGACGCCGCGCTGGCGCGTGCACCCGCCGTGATCCTGGTCGATGAACTGGCGCATTCGAACGCGCCCGGTTCGCGCCATCCCAAACGCTGGCAGGACGTCGAAGAATTGCTGGCGGCGGGCATCGACGTGCTCACCACCGTCAACGTGCAGCACCTGGAAAGCCTGAACGACGTGGTGGGCGGCATCGCCGGCATTCGCGTGGCCGAGACGGTGCCCGACCGCGTGTTCGACAGCGCCGACGAAATCGTGATGGTCGATCTGACGGCCGATGCGCTGCTGGCGCGGCTGAAAGAGGGCAAGGTGTACCAGCCGCAGCAGGCCGAGCGCGCCGCCGGTAATTTCTTCAGGAAGGGCAACCTGATTGCGCTGCGCGAACTGGCGCTGCGCCGCACGGCCGACCGCGTCGAAGGTGACGTGCGCGCCTGGCGCGAAGCGCAATCGATCGACGCGATCTGGAAGACCGGCGCCGGCCTCCTGGTGTGTATCGGGCCTGGTACCCACGCGGAACACGTCGTGCGCAGCAGTGCGCGCATGGCGTCGCAACTGGGTACGGGCTGGCATGCGGTGTATGTCGAGACGGCGCGCCTGGGCAAGCTGCCAGAATCCGCGCGGGCGCGCATCATGGACACGCTCAAGCTCGCGCACAGCCTGGGCGCGACCACGGCCGTGCTGTCGGGCGAGGACATCGCGGCCAGCACGCTCGATTACGCACGCGACCATAACCTGTCGCGCATCGCGCTGGGCCGGGATGGTTCGCGCTGGCCGTGGCGCCGGCGCACGGCGCGCCGGCTTGCGCGGCGCGCGCCGAACGTGGACCTGATCGAGATCGGGCAGCCGGCGGTGCCGCCTGCTGCAGTCAGCAGCACGACTGCGGCTGCGGCTGCAGTCGTGGAGTCGCGCCAGTCGTTGCTGCCGCACGCGTGGGCTGCGGGCGCGAGCCTGCTCACGGTGCTGGTGGCCACGCCGCTGCAGCCATGGCTCGACCTTGCCAATATCGTCATGCTGTTCCTGCTGATGGTGCTGCTCGTGGCCATGCGCCTCGGGCGCGCGCCATCGGTCACCGCCACCTGCATCGGCGTGGCCAGCTTCGATTTCTTCTTCGTGCCGCCGCGGTTCGATTTTGCGGTCAGCGACGTGCAGTACCTGGTCACGTTCGCCGTGATGCTGGCCGTGGGCCTGATTACCGGGCACCTGACGGCCGGCCTGCGCTTCCAGGCGCGCGTGGCGGCGCAGCGCGAGCGGCGCGTGCGCGCGCTGTACGAATTTGCGCGCGAGTTGTCGGGCGCGCTGGCGGCGTCGCAGGTATTCGAATCCAGCCGCGCCGTGATCCAGAATGCGTTCGGCGCGCGCGCCACGCTGCTGGTGCCCGATGCCGACGGGCGGCTCGGCATGCCGCCTTCGGACGATGGCGGCGCGGCTGGCACGGCGCCCGGCAACGTCGACCTGGGCATCGCCCAGTGGGCGTACGACCACGCGCAGCCAGCGGGCCTGGGCACGGACACGCTGCCGGCCTGCCCGTTGTTCTACCTGCCGCTGGTGGCGCCGATGCGCACGCGCGGCGTGCTGGCGATCGAGCCGGAAGGCGGGCGCTGGGTCTTGATTCCCGAGCAGCGCCGCCAGCTCGATGCGTTGGCGGCGCTGGCCGCGATCGCGCTTGAGCGCGTGCATTACGTGGAGGTGGCGCAGGGCGCGCTGGTGAACATGGAATCCGAGCGGCTGCGCAATTCGCTGCTGGCGGCGCTGTCGCACGATCTGCGCACGCCGCTCACGGCGCTGGTGGGCTTGTCCGAATCGCTGCTGCGCGGTGAGCCGGCGCTGCCCGCTACATCGCAGGCGCTGGCCCAGGCGCTGCACGACGAGGCAGTGCGCATGGGGACCCTGGTGGCGAACCTGCTGGACATGGCGCGCATCGAAAGCGGGGAGGTGCGCTTCAACATGGAGTGGCAGGCGCTCGAAGAAGTCATCGGCAGCGCACTGCGCGCCTGCGGCGCATCGCTGCGCCAGCACACGGTGACGGTGCGCCTGCCGCCCGACATGCCGCTGGTGCGCTTCGACGCTGTGCTGATTGAACGGGTGCTGTGCAACCTCGTTGAAAATGCCGCAAAATACACGCCGGCCGGCTCGCGCATCGAGATTTCCGCGGTGGCGCGCGGAGCCTGGATCGACGTCACGGTGAGCGACGATGGTCCGGGCCTGCGCGCCGGCAGCGAAGAAGCGATCTTCGAAAAATTCACGCGCGGCGAACGCGAATCGGCGCTGCCCGGCGTGGGCCTGGGCCTGGCGATCTGCCGCGCGATCGTCGGCGCACATGGCGGTGCAATCCGCGCCTGCACATCAACCCTGGGCGGCGCCGGCTTCGTGTTCTCGCTGCCGGCCGGCAGCCCCCCTGAACTGGACTTGTTGTCGATGGAGACAAACGATGCTTGACGCGCCTTGCGCACTTCTGGTGGAGGACGAGCCGCAGATCCGCCGCTTCGTGCGCGCCGCCCTCGAACAGGAAGGCTGGCAGGTGCATGAGTCAGTGAGCATGGCGCGCGGCCTGATCGACGCCGGCACGCGCCGCCCCGACCTGATCGTGCTCGATCTGGGCCTGCCGGACGGCGACGGCATCGACTTCATCCACGACGTGCGCAAATGGTCGGTGGTGCCGATCATCGTACTGTCGGCGCGCGTGGCCGAGGGCGAGAAAATCCGTGCGCTTGACGCCGGCGCCGACGACTACCTGACCAAACCCTTCGGCACCGGCGAGCTCCTCGCCCGCGTGCGCGCCACGCTGCGCCGCCAGCGCCAACCGGCCGCCGGTGGCGACAGCAAAACGCACTTCAGTGACGTGTCAGTGGACCTGCAAGACCGTGTGGTCACGCGAAACGGCGAACACGTCCACTTGACGCCGACCGAATACCGCCTGCTCGCCGTCCTGGTCAGCAACGCCGGCCGCGTGATGACGGCCCCCCAACTGCTGCGCGCCGTCTGGGGCCCCGGCCACGCCGAAAGCGGCCACTACCTGCGCATCTACATGGGGCACCTGCGCCACAAACTCGAACCCGACCCCGCCCAACCCCGCCACCTCCTGACGGAAACCGGCGTCGGCTACCGCCTCTGGCTCGGCTAAAAGTCCCCCAATCAATGTTAAATAAATTAGGGTCAGAGTAGAATTAAAAAGCAATTTTCGAAGTTGCCAGTTAATTCGATTCCGACCCTAATTATTTTGCAAGTCTTTCCGAAAATCTAAATTAGGGTCAGAGTCGAATTGTTTGACAACATTCGGTAATTGTCCAATAAATCGACTCTGACCCTCATTGATTCTGCCTTTTGACCAGTAATTTTCTTACGCTGTCGTATTCTTTGGAAAAAAGAATGATCCTCGAATCATTTAAATACGCTGAGAATTCAATTCAATGAAGCCAGGAATCAAACGATCGAAAATTGGTGAGCAATTGCCCAACAATTCGACTCTGAGGTACCCCGGGTTTCGTGGACATTCATAATAGGAGACAATAGTCACCATGGATGAAACAACAAAACCCTCGCCCAAGCGAACTATTCACACCAGCGAATTCAAG